>CAVXGA010000009.1:0-463113 GCA_963761195.1 uncultured Bacteroidales bacterium | reverse complement strand
TTGCATTGAAAATGCTGGAATAAACCAGTCCTCGTTATAAACGTCCTGATAGCTATTGGGAGCTTTCGGAACGAGGACCAGATTGCATAACCTTTAAGTGTCTGACATATTATTAACTTACAATCTCAAATTAAACTAACAATTTAAAAAGCAATAAAATGAATACAATACTTATAATTCTACTTGTATTGGCAGGCATCATTGGCTTGCTGTTAATCATGGCGCTTTTCATGAAGAAGGAACATTATGTAAAACGTGAAATTATCATCAATGCACCTCTACAAAAAGTATTTGACTATTTAAAACTGCTTAAAAATCAGGATAAGTTCAACAAATGGGCAAAGGCTGACCCCGATAGAAAATGGGAATACAAAGGAACAGACGGAACTGTAGGTTTCATTATAGCCTGGAACGGAAATAAAAGTGCGGGTGAAGGAGAAAAGGAAATAATGAACATCATTGAAGGGAAAAGAATTGAAACTCAAATTCGTTTTGTAAGACCAATGGCAACCATTGCCAATGTAATTATGGAGACAGAATCTTTATCCGATAATCAAACCAAAGTATACATGAGCAATGCCGGTACATTGAAATATCCTGTGAATATAATGATTCCAATAGCTGAAAAAAGGTTTCCGAAAGATATGGATGTAAGTTTGTCGACTTTGAAAACCATTCTCGAAAAATAATAAAAACATTTAACAACAATGAAACCCAATGCTGCCTCAAGTGTTCCAGCCCGGCCTTGTGCGTAAGCATCACCTGGGGCTTTTAGGAAATTGTTGAATTGTTGAATTGGTTGAACTGGTTGAACTGGTTGAATTGGTTTAACTGGTTTAACTGGTTGAACTGGTTGAATTGGTTGAACTGGTTTAACTGGTTGAATTGGTTGAATCGGTTTAACTGGTTGAACTGGTTGAATTGGTTGAATCGGTTTAACTGGTTGAATTGGTTAAATTGGTTAAATTGGTTGAACTGGTTGAACTGGTTTAACTGGTTTAACTGGTTTAACTGGTTGAATTGGTTAACTGGTTTAACTGGTTTAACTGGTTTAACTGGTTTAATGGGGGCTAAATTAATGCTTTTGTTGGGGCCATTTGCATACAGGGTTTATTATTCGGATATTTGCCGCTTTATAGGATGTTCAGCTTAACAAAAAAAGGAGGAAACTGGCAATGAAAGCAATAAATTTAAAAGAATGGGGCAAGCATATTGCAGCCCAGGGAGGCATTCTCGTATTTTTTATCATGGCTTTTGAAGTGATGATCATGATAAGCCCTTTTGCTTTTTTCTTTTATTCCGTCTTCAATCCGATCTTCCATTGGCTGGATGCTTACGCAATGACACGGTGGCTCACGCATTTCTTTTTACCACATATGGTTCTGCCACCTACCGTGCTGCTTAAAATCATTCGTATCGCCGGTTCGGTTTTGTTTATTCTCGGATGCATTACCTTTATTATCTGCGCCCTGCAGGTGTATTTGGGAAAAATATTTAAGTGGGGAATAGCAAGCCGTGGAATTTATCGTTTTGTCCGTCATCCTCAATATACTTCACTCGGAATGTGGGGTGTGGGTATGGCTATTTTATGGCCGCGCTTTCTTGTCCTTGCAACGCTGTCAATCATGTTTATCCTGTATTATTTTTTGGCTAAAGATGAAGAACGGCGTATGGTAGCCCGGTATGGCGATTCATACAGGGAATATATGCGTACTACGGGAATGTTTTTCCCGTACATAGGGAAAAGTAAATCTACAGCCGACGAACCAGATAGTTTATCGAATAGCAAACATAATTTTGCACTGATCTTTGTAGTGGTTATCGTCATTGGTATAGGTTTTTTGTGCCGGGCTGTCACACTCAATTCACTGCAACTTAAAATGAAAGACAATGTTACACTTCTTTCCATTATGCCGGAAGACAGCGAAAAAGTACCGGTAATTCTGAATGCCATAGAATCCGATAGTATTGAATTTTTGAACAAAGACAATGATTACCTTGGTTATGAAATGCCTGTGGATTATATTATGCAAGGCATGATCGCCAATACCGGGGCAGAGCACCATCTCTTCAAACAACATCACACCGTCGGGCTTATAACAGATTGGGTTCTTCATCCGTTCGAGCATTTAAGACGGTCACCGTCGGCACAGATGGCTAAAATGATGAATGTTGATCCGGCGATGGCAAGACGGCATCATTGCCCTTTGGGAATTGATCATCAAACAATGGACTGTAATAATTGCGTCTACAGGAGGGTTGTTTTTGTGGAGGTCAATAACCCTTCCAATAAGCATATATCAGGGAAAGCACTATTTGCATTTAATACGACACGGATTCCTGTTGGCTTTATTGATATCGACACGAAAACAGGCGAAATCATAACGATAAAACGAGTGGATTCGAAAACAGCCTGGAGCGATGTACCCACACCGGCAATATAGTTTCAACCTATTGGTCAAATCTTCCTGCCAGGCATGTGCGAAAGCGTGCGGCCTCCTGATAACCAACCTTTCTTTTGGCTGTTGGCTATTTGGGGCAAAGGGCGAAGAGCAAATTTGAAAATTTGAATGTGTAGAGAATTTGAAAATGGAAGGGCAAAGGGCGAAGAGGAAATTGTTGAATTGCTGAATTGTAGATTGGTTGAATGGGTTGATTGAGTTAATTGAGTTTGACGGGAGGGGAAGAACAAAGGGCAAAAAGCAAATTTGAAAATTTGAAAGTGTAGGGAATTTGAAAATGGAAGAGCAAAGGGCGAAGAGGAAATTGTTGAATAGCTGAATTGCTGAATTGTAGATTGGTTGAATGGGTTGATTGAGTTAATTGAGTTTGACGGGAGGGGAAGAACAAAGGGCAAAAAGCAAATTTGAAAATTTGAAAGTGTAGGGAATTTGAAAATGGAAGAATAAAGGGCGAAGAGGAAATTGTTGAATTGGTTTTGAATTGTTAAATTGTCGAATAAAGAATTTGTAAAAAGGAAATCTTTTGGTAACATCATTTTATTGATGAATTCGACGATGGAAGATTTTATCTTTACATTTGTCTGAATAACTGTCAGGCTTCCTATGAAGGATCTTTATAAGAATTTCAATGAATTAAAACATGCTGAAGCATGGGGTTCATTTACAATAACAAGTAAAAAAAGAGGAAGCGATTTCCTGATCTTCTCTCCACATGCAGGCGGCATTGAACAAGGTACTTCCGAGATTTGCAAACAAATCGCCGGAAAAACTTATTCCTATTACCTTTTTAACGGTACCGGCAGTAATTGTAAAAGGCTTCATATAACTTCCACAAATTTTGATGAGCCAAAATTATTAAAGCTGCTTTCGAAACATACCTATGCAATTTCAATTCATGGGATGACAAATGCAATGGAGAGGATTATCGGAGCCGACATTTACCTTGGAGGGATGAACCGCAACCTGATTGAAATTACAACGAAAATATTACGCGAGAATAATTTTAATTCAACAAACAATATTGAGAAACCCGAATCACCGCTGAGCGGAATAAACCCTGAAAATGTTACGAATAAATGTGTAAGCGGACAAGGCATGCAAATCGAAATTTCAGAAAACGTTAGGGCAGGGTTTTTTGTATGGAACTTCAAATATAAAAGGAACAGGGAAATGGAACGAACAGAAAGTTTTTATAATTTTTGCAATGCCATTCGGGAGTCAATTTTGTTTATTCGGGAGACGACCAAATAAAAATAATCGGGAGGCAAGCTGCCTGTAGTAATAAATTAAGGAAGGTTTAACAGAGGCTTTGAATTTGAAATTGATAGAAAAAATAAGGAAAAACAGGGAGAAAAGGAAAAAATTCGCCCACATCCTGGCCGGACTGATCATCCTTATAAACGCATTTGATCGGTATCAGACTTCTGACCCTGTTTATAAATATTATGCCCTGGCGGGTATTGTTTTCCTGTTGGTGGCTCTTGTTCATGCACGGATCGAAATAAAATTTCCATGGATGGACAGTGTGTTTTTCGTGCTAGAGGGAATCGTATCGTTTGTTATTGCTGCCGACTTTTTTCAAATGGGCAAGAAGGCGTTGCCTTTCTGTTATGTTTTGGCTGGAATTGCCCTGATTGCGCTTGCTTTCATAAAAGCACAAAAAAAAGAAAAAAATCGGGACGAATTAATTCCATAAGTTTAATATTTTTGAATCCGCAATGAAGCAATGCTAATGGAGAGTATTGGTAAAAATAAATTGAGAAATCTTATTGTTGTGGGCGACCGGATATTGATTAAACCGGCTGCACCGAATTCGAAAACAAAAGGCGGATTGCTGCTTCCTCCTGGTTACCAGGAAAAAGAGGAAGTGAGGTCGGGATATGTGATCAAAGTCGGACCCGGTTACCCGATCCCAATGCCGGCTGATGATGCTGATGAACCCTGGAAAAAATCGGATGAGAAAATCAAGTACATTCCGCTGCAGGCGAAAGAGGGCGACCTGGCTATCTTTATGCAAAAAGGAGCTGTTGAAGTGATCTATGAAAGCGAAAAATATTTTATTGTCCCGCAGTATTCCATTCTCCTTCTTGAAAGGGATGATTCACTTTTTGAGTAATTAATAAGCTTACCACAAAGGGTCTCAAAGGGTTTCACAAAGTCACACAAAGAGTTTTGGCTATTTCCTGTATTGTTCTGCTTACAATTTTAATCAACCGGCTTGTAAACCTGAAGGTTCGTAAACAATGACTTTTTAAACGGATGCGCTTCGGTGCTGAAAACATAGTCGTTGAAATTGTAGGTGCGGTCAGGAGTGAAAATGAGGTAGAGGTATTTTAATGTTTCGGCAAGGAAATAGGTCGGCATATAATCCTTTTGCTCTTTAGTCCTTACATCTTTAACAGAGGTAAAGGCGATATCTGTTTTGCAGTACTTGAGGATATCAGCAAAATAGTTTTTTGCCATCTGCTGGTATTCTTCTTTCCCGGTAAACTGATACAGGTAGCAGGCTGACTCGATGATTTCCGGGTTCAGGTCGTAAGAACCATCCACGATTTCATTCTTTTCGTAATCATATTCCGAAGGCTCAAGTCCGTATTTGTTCCATAATGAATTCCAGGATTGCTGCAAACGTTCCGCTCTTTTCAAATCTCCGGACAAAACAAGAACGGCAGGGAAGTAGGCATCGTAGAGTGTAACATCATGATTCACTTTTTCACCGGTCATCATGTCTGCCTGTCCGTACCAAAGCATTTGCCCTGAAGTATCTGCAACGTATTTATTGATGGCTGTGATACTCTGATCCCATATCTGTTTTATTTCAGGATCATGAAAAAGAAGCCATGCTTTATAGAGGTATTCGTAGTAACTGTCGATGCAGCAACCGATGTGGCTTCGAGTATCCGTCCATTCGCCGGTTTCAACGTTGATCCCTTGCCCGATCAAACCGATGTGTGATGCCCGGTTAAAAATGGCTTTATCAGCATTCTTCGCCTTTTCATAATAAACCGGATTGCCGGTAAAAGCACTTAACACACCCATTTCTAGCAGGTAGGAACCGCCCTCAGCTACATTTACTTCGGCTCCTTTTACGGCACCGGTTTCAAGGTTCACCCAGTAATAAGGAATCCCTGTTGGGGAATTAAAAGCCGGAAGTATCCTTCGCCCAAAATCCTCCGCTTTAGCCAGCACTTTCGGGTCCATCGTAAACTGGTACATCGAGAGTAATCCGCCGAGAATACGGATATTCACTTCAAAGGTCTTCACGTAAATGTCCTTATCGAAATTTACGCTGTCGACCACATAGTTCTGAACCTCTTTTGCTTCCTTGTCCAATCCCATTACTTTCATCGTACTGTAGGCATCGATAGGCGAAATGTGAAGGGAAAACTGATACCAGTCAGTATATCCTTTCGAAATGGGAAGCAGAACATCATGACCCCATGCATAAGTTTTATAGGCATTCCACGAACGAAGGAATTCGGATTTTACCTGATCAGCTAAAGCGGCATCACCAGCCGTCCCGCTTTTTTTTTGTGAATGGCAGGAAACGAGACTAATTATCAGGATGGCAATGAAAAGAAATTTTAAAGCGGTATATCTCACGATGTTATTGAATTAAGTTTGAAATTCATATTTACTAATAAGTGACTAAAGTTTAGAGTGACTAAAATGACTAAAGTTAACTGCCTCTGAATTTTGAAGGTGATCCCAACCATTTCATCTTTGAACTTTTCGCAGCTAATCGGTATTATACACAAATTTATTTTTTTATTTCTCCGTGAAACTCAGTATCTTCTTTGTGAATCTTTGTGAAATAGCTATATCACAAAGTTCCTCTAAGTAGCTCAAAGTGACACAAAGAAGTATTAAAGGTTTTCAAAAGTCTATTGCTTATTGATTTTCATGGCACTGATTAGTTACAATTTTTCTTATTCAAAAACTTATTGTTAAATAAAACATGATCTCAATGTTTTAAAATCTACTTGGATGTTTTCTTAAACTTTAATTACTTAGAACTTAAGGCACTTAAAGTACTGATTAGTTACATTCTTTTTTATTTTGGAATTTAATTATGTTGAAAATAAAGCAGGAAAAACCTTTATTCTCATTTCTTTAACATCAGCCTCCTTTGCCCAAAATAGCCATGATAAGAATGATAAGCAATAGAAAAAGCAACGTAAATCCGACGACTTTTCTTCTGGTCTTCGTGTATTGTTCGAGGTTTTCTAAATTGAGCCAGTATTTATCCGGGAATTTTTCGATAATAACCTCTTTTCTGACGAGCCTGCGAAAAATCAGATTTTTCCGGTTTACAATTTCATGCAATTCAATAGCTTTTTCGGGAGAAGTGGCTCCTTTTTCTTTCAGGATACGGATGTATTTGCGGATACGGGAAGCAATAATTACTGCAGCAGGTGCACCATTTGACATAGCTAAAAATAATTAATCAGTTATTGAAAGCAAATGTAAGGAAATATTGATAACGGATTGTTGTGAAAAATCCTTTTTCCTGATTCTGTTTCCGAAATGAGTTAAATTCTGGCAAGAACCGGAAACCTGAGCTGAGCCAGGTAAAATCCGCCAAAGAAGACCGCATTATAAAACAGATCGCCAAGAATGCCATTGTTAAGGAATGGCAGGCCAGCAGCATAACATTCGGCAAGACCGGCCATGTTTTGCGGATAGAATGGATTTCCAACCCAAACCGCAAAATTGGTGATCAGGAAAAACAAAACCGATGATCCGGCTGTCGCCAACAACACCGATCCGATCTTCACGCGGTTGCTCAGCAGGATGCCAATAGCAACCATAAGCGCAAAGCTCAGATAAACGGCTATCATTGTCGAATGAAAACCAAGGATAAGATCACTTAATAGCATGGCCGATAAAGGAATGATAAATGCAAGATACCTTTTTGAAAAGTAGGCTCCTCCAAACAAAGCCATTGCTGCAATCGGGGTGAAATTAGGCCAGTGGGGGATTAATCGCATAAAAGCACCAAAAAGGATAATACCAGCTACTACGATAAAACGGGGTGTAATCTTTATTCCATTCATGATTTTCAAATTATTAATTGAACAAAAATAGGCAAATTCAATAAACATTGAACATTAAACAAATTTTGTGCTTAAAATGTTTTTCACAATCCGTGGTTCATATCAATCAGGCAACAAACGTGAACTTTACATGGGTAGTTTTGTTGCTATGATACTCATAAGGAATTCTGTTTTGAGGTTATCTCATAAATTAATAATTGGCATTCATATAGCCTGGTGCAACTTTGTGTGAACTTTGTGATCCTTTGTGGTTCAGTTTTTTATTTTAACCACAAAGGTACCCTAAGAAAATCACTAAGAACCACAAAGATCTTTTGAGACAGTCTTATACCTTGGAGAAACAGCAATATCCACATGGAAGCAATTCAGTAATTTAAAAATTTAGTGAAAGATCTTACAACCGGAAAAGAGAGCAAACTGATTTGGCAATTTGCCATGCCGATGCTGTTAGGCAATGTATTTCAGCAAATGTACAACATCGTTGACAGTATCGTCATCGGTAATTTTATTGGCAAGGAAGCACTGGCGGCAGTAGGGGCGTCGTTTCCGATCATCTTTACCCTCATCTCACTGGTGATTGGGTTTGCCATGGGTGCCACAATTATTATCGCACAATATTTCGGTGCAAAAAAATTGGAAGAGGTCCGGCGTACGATCGATACATTGTATATTGTTATTTTCATTGCTTCCATTGCCATAAGCATTGTCGGTATCGCATTCAGCGGTACTATATTCAGGCTCATCAGGCTTCCCGAAGAAGTTGTGCCTTATGCCCGGTTATATTTGAATATTTATTTATCAGGCACCATTTTCATGTTCGGGTTTAATGCAACATCAGCCATCCTTCGGGGACTTGGGGATTCAAAGACGCCTTTATATTTCCTGATTATTTCCACGATCACAAACATTGTTTTTGACCTGCTTTTTGTTGTTGTCTTTAAATGGGGAATTGCCGGAGTGGCTGTGGCTACAGTCATTTCACAGGCAGGAGCTTTTATCAGTGCGGTAGTTTATCTTAACAAAACACATCCCATTGTAAAGTTAGCTGTCTTCAAACTGGTGTTTGACAAGGCTATTTTCAGACAAAGTCTTCGCATCGGTCTGCCCTCCGGTCTACAACAGACATTTGTTTCGCTGGGTATGATGGCAATAGTAGGAATTGTCAACATTTTTGGAACCAATGTGATTGCTGCATATTCCATTACCATGCGGATTGATTCACTTGCCTATCTGCCCGCAATGAACTTTGCCGCTGCGCTTTCCACATTTGTAGGACAAAACCTGGGAGCCAACAAGGTGGAACGGGTGCGGGCCGGCCTCATAGCTACTTTAAAGCTCACTTCAATCGTATCCATTTCAATATCAATTGTCGCTGTTCTTTTCTCACGATTTCTTATGAGCGCCTTTACACAGGATGAAGTGGTGATTGGTATCGGGATAAATTATTTACTGATCGTCAGTTCGTTTTATATCCTTTTTTCGACGCTGTTTATTTTCGGAGGTGTAATGCGGGGAGCAGGGGATACCCTAATACCGATGTTTATTACGCTGTTCGCCCTGTGGTTTATTCGCATACCGGTTGCATGGATTTTATCGCAACATTTTGGGGAAACCGGAATCTGGTGGTCAACACCCGTCGGCTGGTTCACCGGTATGATCCTTTCCATATTGTATTACCTTTCGGGAAAATGGAAGAAAAAAACGGTTATAAAATATAAAGAACCTCTAGTGGTTGGCGAATAAACGTTTCCTCAAAATCTTTGTTGAAATACTAATGTTTTATTTTAAATGGGTTTGAAACGTTAAAGTGATAACTTGTATGGGTTTAATTTGATAAACTCGCCCTGCATTGTTTCCTGCCGAATTCAATCAATTCAGTTGCCCTGTGAAACTCAAACAGATCACACGCATCCTTTGATATACTTACCACTACATCCGGTTTATACGTTTCAATGGCAGTCTGTGTGAGCCTGATCTGCATGGCAAAGATGGATTGTGTGATCAGATCAAAAAACCCCATGCGCTTGACTTCTCCATTGTCAAAAAACTTCGACCATTTCTGGTTCATGTATTCTTTTGCTTTCAGGTAGGACGTGTGGTGGTTTTCAATTTGAGGAACAGGAGCAGGTCGTTTAAAAGGAATATCTGCATTCAGATCAACTGCGATCACGAAATCCCCGTCATTTCGTCCTATATATTTTAGTGGAAGCGGGTTTAAAACACCTCCGTCAACAAGTTCCAGTCCTTTATAATATAAAGGTCTCATTACCGTCGGGATGGCTATAGATGCCCGGATGGCTTTAACAAGATTGCCTGAAATAAAAGGGAATTCGCAGTGATTTTTAATATCAGTGGCTACGGCAGCATAGGGTATTTCAAGTTCACGGATATCCACGTCATTCAGGAATGTTTTCATTTCCTTGAATACTTTCTCGCCTTTGATGAATCCATTTTTGCCAATTGCAAAATCCAGAAGCCTTACAACATCCAATCTGTGCAGACTCGTAATCCAATCACTGAATTCGGGAAGTTTACCTGATACATAAACGCCACCAATCATGGCGCCTATTGAAGTCCCGGCAATTGATGTAATTGTATACCCATTCTTCAGAATTTCCTCAATTACACCAATATGAGCCATTCCTCTTGCTCCTCCGCCTGACAGAACCAATGCAACGTTTTTTGATTGGATTTTCATAGATGGGTTTATTTAGCTAGTAAGTCGTCGAAATTAAGGATTTTAACTGCTTCAGAAAAATTGTTCTGGCGGGAACATACTGCGAGTTTATAGCCTCCTTCAACAGAATATTGCCTGAAAAAAACGGGATTTGTTCTCACCGATTTATCTTTAATGCTATACCCACTATCCGATGCATAAATTGTGAAGGAACCAAGCGATTTTGTAAGGCCTTTGCCGATCAGTTTCAGATAACTTTCCTTTAGTGTCCAAAGCTCGAAAAAATAATGCAATTTGTCAATTTCATTTAACCGGTTAAGTTCTGTATTTTCTTCAGATGAAAAATATCTTTCGGCGATGCGGTAGTTCACCTGCCGGATTCGTTCGATATCAATCCCAACTTCCCCGGGTCCGAAGGCAACTGCTACCCAGTCGCCTGAATGGGAAACATTAAAGTATACGCCGTTATTTCCAGCAATAAACGGCTTTCCTTTTTCTGTTTTTGAAAATTCAAGCTGATCAGGTGACACGGAAAGCAACTTACCCGCTATTTTACGAACAAGCATTTCTCCCAACAACGACCGCTGACTGTCAGTTGATTTTTTATACCGTTCAACAACCTGGTTACCCTCAGATGGAAGCAATTTCAACAAGTCTTTTCTGGCTTTTAAAAAAAGATCATCGGTTACCGTATGAATAACAAAAACATCCGTCATATCCTGAACGCAAAATTGATTAAAAGATTCCTTAAACTTCTCCAGATTCATTGACCATTCAAAGTTACGTCTAAAATAAAAATTTTCGTTAGTTAATTAATTATAAATTTGTAAATCATTATGACGACTATCCGATGAATAAACGCCTTGCTGACCTGTGGGAAAATAATCCAATCAAGCTGATCCTGTTGCTTGCTGTTATTATCCGGTTAATATCGGCAATTTTTTCAAAAGGCTTTGGCATGCACGATGATCATTTTCTTGTGATTGAAGCAGCTCAGTCGTGGGTGGATGGATATGACTATAACAACTGGCTGCCGGGCAGTCAAACCAATGCGGTTCCTTCGGGACACAGTTTTTTCTATGTGGGAATTCATTACCTGATCCTTTGGTCACTTAAATTCTTAGGAGTCTTTGACCCGCAGGTAAAAATGTTCATCATTCGTTTGCTGCACGGGGCTTTTTCGCTTTTGACCGTTTGGTTTGGTTATAAGCTAACACTGAAAGTCTCTGATCAACGAACAGCTCGTATTACCGGATTATTACTGGCACTCTATTGGTTTATGCCTTTTTTAAGCGTGCGGAATCTGGTGGAAGTCGTTTGTATTCCTTTACTTGTTTACAGTACGTGGCTTATTGTCGAACACTGGTACGATAAAAAATCGATGGGCTGGTTCATATTATCTGGGTTCATGATTGGACTTGCTTTTTCCGTGCGGTTCCAGACCATTACTTTTGCTTTTGGTCTTGGATTAGCGATTTTGCTGAAACTTCGCTGGAAGGAAGCTCTCGGATTCGGTTTCAGCTTTCTGTTTTCGGCTGTACTCATACAGGGAGGGATCGACCTTTTTGTGTGGGGCAAACCATTCATGGAACTGGGTGAATACGTCAGGTATAATATGGCAAATGCAACCACTTACATCACCGGTTCGTGGTATAATTACATTCTGCTGATCCTGGGCGCTTTAATCCCACCCGTAAGTATTTTCCTGTTCTTTGGCTTTTTCAGAGAATGGAAAAAGCATCTGATCATTTTTCTGCCTTCGTTCATATTTCTGCTGTTTCATTCGATGTATCCAAACAAACAGGAAAGGTTCATTTTTCCAATTATCCCGTTTATTATTATCCTGGGAATGATAGGTTGGAATGACTTTTTAAAGAAAAGTACATTTTTTAACAGAAATAAAAAATTTATCAGCGGCTCATGGATATTTTTCTGGATCGTGAACCTTCTGCTCCTTCTCCCTGTTTCAACGATGTATTCAAAAAAGGCGCGTGTGGAATCCATGACATATCTTTCAAAATATGATGGCATAAAGTCAATAATTCTCGAGGATTCGAACGAGAATTATACCCGCATGAGTCCGAGGTTTTATCTTGGTCAGTGGATTATGGAATATGATGTGACAAATGAAAAACCGGTATCCCAACTTCCGCCTTATGTTTTGAATGATCGGGAAAATCAACCACGATTCATTCTGTTTTTTGAAACGAAGAGATTACCGGAACGGGTGGCGGAAATGAAAAAATATTTTCCCGATATCATCTATGAAACGACGATAAAACCAGGATTTCTTGATAAAGTATTGTACTGGCTGAACCCCTTGAATGCAAATCAAACAATCATCATCTATAAAAATAAGGATGTGATGCCTTAAGCAAAACTATGGAAAAAGAGCTGGCAAAACAAAGGATACAGGAACTGACCGACACCATCAACGACCATAATCGCAGGTATTATATTCTTTCAAGACCGGTTATCAGTGATTATGAGTTTGATATGCTGCTGGAAGAACTCATTAGGCTTGAAAAAGAATTCCCTGAATTTGCTTTACCGGATTCACCTACACAACGGGTGGGAGGGGATATAACAAAAAACTTTCAGCAAGTAACCCATCGATTTCCAATGCTGTCTCTCGCAAATACTTATTCTGAACAGGAACTATTGGATTTTGAAAACCGGATCGTAAAAATCATTGGTAATAAGGTTGAATATGTGTGCGAACTGAAATACGACGGTGTTTCAATTAGTTTGCTGTATCGGGAGGGATTACTCATTCAGGCTGTTACCCGTGGTGATGGCGCACAGGGTGATGATGTGACAACCAATATAAAAACCATTCGTACGATACCATTAAGACTCAAGGGTGATTACCCAAAGGAATTTGTAATACGGGGCGAGATTTTAATGCCCAAAGCCGGTTTTGCAAAGATGAATGCCGAACGGATTGAAAATGGCGATGATCCTTTTGCCAATCCGAGGAATGCTACTTCGGGAACCATCAAAATGCAGGATTCTGCTGAAGTAGCAAAACGGCCGCTGGATTGCTTTCTGTATTTTGTATTGGGAGACAACCTTCCTTTTTCGACCCATTACGCCAGCCTCAACAAAGCAAAGGAATGGGGATTTAATGTTCCGAAATACCTTGCGATATGTAAAAACATGGAGGAAGTTTTTGAATTTATTAATGAATGGGATAAAGGAAGGAAAGATTTGTCATTCGATATCGATGGGGTGGTCGTAAAGGTAAATGATTTTGCGCAACAGGAGGAGCTTGGATCGACCGCCAAATCACCACGGTGGGCCATTGCTTATAAATTCAAAGCAGAACGCGTATCAACCCGGCTGAATTCAATTAGTTATCAGGTGGGAAGGACCGGAGCGATCACTCCTGTTGCCAACCTTGAACCTGTTCAATTAGCCGGAACCATTGTAAAAAGAGCTTCTCTTCACAATGCGGATATTATCAATGCTCTTGATGTCAGAATCGGGGATATGGTTTATGTAGAGAAAGGCGGAGAGATCATTCCGAAAATCGTCGGTGTAGATCTTATCCTACGGAAAAGTGATGCTGAAAAGATCACTTACATCGATACATGTCCGGAGTGCGGAACACCGCTCGTCAGGAAAGAAGGAGAAGCATCACATTACTGTCCAAATGAAGAAGAATGCCCGCCGCAAATAAAAGGGAAAATCCTGCATTTCATCAGCCGTGATGCAATGAATATTGACAGTCTGGGAGAAGGGAAGGTTGAAATGCTTTATGATAACAATCTGATAAGCAATGTATCCGATCTTTATTATTTAAGGTATGAAGATTTACTGGGACTTGAAAAAATCATCGAAGCAAGCGGGGATAAAAAAGAAAAAAAACTGAGTTTCAAGGAGAAAACGGTTGAAAATATTTTAAAGGGATTGATGCTTCAAAGCAGACACCTTTTGATAAAGTTCTGTATGCACTTGGAATTCGCTATGTTGGACAAACAGTGGCAAAAAAACTGGCAAGTCATTACAGGAACATCGAAGCATTGAAAAAAGTAACCTTTGACGAATTAATCCTTGTAGATGAAATAGGTGAGAAAATTGCTGAATCGGTTATCCGGTTTTTTAACCAGCCTAAAAATTGTGCAATAATCGACCGCTTAAGGGAGAAAGGTGTTCAGTTTGAATTGAAGAATGAATTTGTGCTGAAATCAAATAAACTGGAAGGATTGTCAATTATCGCGAGCGGGAAACTTGTTCATTTTTCGAGGGAAGATATTAACAGGGTAATAGAGGAGCATGGAGGAAAACCTGTTTCCGCCGTATCAAAAAAAACAGATTATCTGTTAGCGGGAGAAAATATTGGCCCGAATAAACTTGCAAAAGCAAAGGAACTTGGAATTCCCATTATTGATGAGGAAGCTTTTCTCAAAATGATTGAATGAATATTTATTATGGAATTTACAACGAAAGTTGTTTAATATTTCGGCTCTTCCCCCCAATAATTAATATAATCCCCGGCATCCTTTCCAAAAGATTCAATAATCCTTTTGCCTTTAATTTTATAGGTGCATTTTTTACCGGCGATGGCTGAAAATACAATGTCGTATTCCGCATTGCTTTCATCCAGCATGAGCACATGGGCTAATTCGTTACTGATTTCCGGAAGAGCAAGATTTTCATAACAGGCGGGGCAAAAGAAATCAACCTGCTCGCCTTCGATGTAATCGAATTTATCGTCGTGAATGATTGTGTAATTACCCAGTTCCGGGCTGATCAGCATAACGCCTCTTAAACCTCTTTCGGTTTTTGTGGACAGTATGATATAATCCCTGATATTTAGCTCTGACCGGCAATGCGGACAGAGATAACGATTTTTCATGATAACATTTCCTCCATAATGGTCGTAAAAATAGAAATAATAACAATGAAGTGAATAACCAACATTAAAAATTTAATGTACTTTTGAAGTGATAATCTGATTCATAAACACGCTATGTGGAAGAATAACAATACATTTTACCAAGGCACCGTCCTGATCCCGGTTTTGTTTTTTTATGTTTCAATTGGCTTTGCACAAATCAGCGTACATCCGGTGACCACGGATTTGAATATCAATAACAAGCAAGGTGTATTTTATGCCCTTCCCCGGACTCTGATCAAGGTGGATTTGGAAGTAAAAAAGACGGAGCATTACGCAGGTCCGTATGCCGAATATGCAGGAAAATACCTCGATCTGGAAAATGTTACGACTACCGATTATAATGAATATGCCATTACGGAAGTGAAACTTGGAACCATTTCTGAACCTGACCCGGATCATTATTATTTTGCAGAGATTAATCATAAAAGCCTGGATAAAGGACAGGCTCTCTTATTTTCATTGAATGAATCAGGGCTTGCCGTAGGGTTAAATGGCACCGTAACTGCTCAGCAGGTAAAGGATCTGGCTGCAAGAACTGTGGATCAGAATGAAGCCAAATCAAGTCTTTTCGAGTTCTTTGCTGAATCCAGTCAGTATGAAAAAACAGATACGATTATACACAAAGTCGTAGTGGATACCGTAATCGTAAAAAAAGTATACCTCGACAGGCGAATGGTTGAAAAAAGTAACGAACAGAAAGCTGTAGAGGCTGCTAAAATGATTGGCAAGATTCGTGAAAGCCGGTATAACATGATTTCAGGTTACCAGGAAATTGCTTACGATGGTTCAAGCATTTCATTAATGGCTTCAGAACTTCAGAAAATGGAAAAAGAATACCTTTCTTTGTTTACGGGTATTACCATCGAAAAAACCATTCATTATTCATTTACCGTACTGCCAGATCCAAAAGATGAAAGCGGTCAGATTCCTGTATTTGTTTTTTCGGAGCGCAGTGGAATAAAAGAACCAGGATCACAGGGCGGAGAAAAGGTTTCTGTTAAGATAGAACCATCAGGTGAAATCGGTCAACTTTCTGCCATTTCAGAAAAAAGGGAAAGTTCATCGAAAGGCGACCGTGGATTTTATTACCGGATTCCGGTTTCTGCAAAATTAAGCATTGATGTCAATAACGACCTGAAGGTGCAGGGTATCTTCCCGATCGCACAATATGGAACGATTTCTTACTTGCCCCCATTCGTAACGACGGTCCAGTTTCATTTGCAAACAGGGGAGATCAGAAATATGATCGTTCAATAAAATAGCAGGATTTTTATCCTATTTCTGAAAATATTCTGATAAAATCACCACAACCGGAACCGGATTTTTCTCACCCTGAATTGCATTGATCAATCCGATGAGCCAGAAAATAAAAACCACGATGTTTAAAATCCAGCCAATACGGGATCCACCATAAAATAATTCCGGTCAGGTATAAACCCAGAGTCTGTCGGATATGAAATGCTCCCAGTTCTGTTTTGTTGTTGTTATGGAGTACGGTGGCAATAATCCATCCAAACAATGTGATATAACTGATTATGGCTACTGTTTTGTCATCATTTGTTGCATTCATAGTTTATAATTGGTAAGTAGACAAAATTAAAAAATCATTGGATTGCCTTTCGGATACGGATTAATTTTTTCAGTAGCTCTTCAAGGAGATCGAGCTAAGCATATTCGCTCCGTCAGATTTTGCCGTTGAGGGATCAGGATGTGTTTCGATAAAAATTCCGTCCGACCCTACTGCAATTCCTGCTTTTGCTATCGTTTCGATCAGTTCCGGTTTGCCACCTGTAACACCACCATCCTGGTTGGGTTGCTGAAGCGAATGGGTACAATCCAGAACAACCGGCACACCTAGTTTCTGCATGACCGGAATCCCGCGGTAATCTACAACAAGGTCCTGGTAACCGAATGTAGTGCCTCTCTCGGTCAGAAAAATCCTGTTGTTCCCACTTTCTTTTACTTTGTCAATCGCAAACTTCATTGCAGCAGGTGACAGGAACTGGCCTTTTTTGATATTGACAACCCTACCAGTTTTAGCGGCTGCCACCAGAATGTCCGTCTGGCGGCATAAAAATGCCGGAATCTGAATAATGTCAACAAAATTTCCGGCAATTGTCGCTTCTTCCGCCGAATGAATATCTGTAAGAACAGGGATGTCAAGCTGTTTTCCCACTTCCTTAATGATCTTCAGCCCCTTTTCATCGCCAATCCCGGTAAAAGAATCCAGTCGTGAACGGTTCGCTTTTTTATAGGATGCCTTAAAAATAAAAGGAATTTCAAGCCTGTCGGTTATTGCCTTTATTTTTTCGGCAATGGCCATTGGCATGCGTTCATCTTCGACCACACATGGTCCAGCGATCAGAAAAAAATTGGACGATGCGGTGTGTTTTATTTTAGGTATTTCTATCATGGTCATCATTCAATAAGAGGCAAAATTAACCAATTTACAAAACAATTCACTCTGTGATTATTCGAGTTCAAATGAATTAACCAGTTGCTTCAGGTCACATAACCTATCCATATAATTATCAGTCATATAAACCGATGATTGCAAAAGGTAAATTTCATTTCTTCCAACGGATTGTATGTATAAAACGATGTTCATCATTTTCTGATCCGATTCCTTGCTTTCGAACAATACCCAATATGCATCCTGACCGTTAAAATTGATGGGACCGCCTTCAAGGGGTTTCATTTTTCTGTCCTTTTTAAGACTTCTGATCTCTTTTCGGAAATATTCCTGGACCGAATCATTTGTTTGATAGCCGGTAACAGAAACAAGCACCAGTTTTGCCGGATCATCTCCGGCTTCCTCACGGTTTGAGGCAATCAGACCGTAAAGTGTATCGGAATAGCTTTCCTGTATGTCCCAGCTGTATGGCAGACGGATCATAAATTTATTGTTCGGATCACCAATAGTTATCATGGTCCCATAATCATGCTCGACAGGTTCACACTGATTATAGGAATCTGACAACTTCAGACCTTCCATATTCGTTGAACCTGAATTGCATTTCGCAGCAAGCAGGAAGAGCAATAGGATGTAAACAAGATTTTTCAAGATTTAATAATTGTATTTATTTTTCCAAAGTGCTTTCAGCCTTGCCCTGATCTCCTTTTCACGCGGATTGTCACCCGGTTCGTAAAATTTTTTTCCAGTGATTTTATCGGGTAAAAATTCCTGTTCGATGAAGTTTTTATCGTAATCATGCGCATACTTATATCCTTTACTATACCCAATTTCTTTCATCAACCGCGTAGGAGCATTTCGGATAGGAAGCGGAACAGAAAGATCGCCGGTTTGATTGACTGCTCCCATTGCATTTTCAATAGCCATATATGAAGCGTTGCTTTTGGGTGAAGAAGCAAGGTAAACAGCGGTTTGCGACAGGATGATCCGGCATTCCGGATAGCCAATTACATTTACTGCTTCAAAACAGCTTTGAGCCAGCAGCAAAGCATTTGGATTTGCATTTCCGATATCTTCAGATGCCAGAATAAGCATCCTGCGGGCAATGAACTTCGGGTCCTCTCCTGCATTCACCATGCGGGCAAGCCAGTAAACAGCCCCGTTCGGATCACTTCCCCTGAGCGATTTAATAAAGGCTGAAATGATATCGTAATGCATCTCGCCGGATTTATCATAAATGGCAAGATTTTTTTGAATGACATTCTGGACCTTTTCGTTTGTGACGGCTATTTCAGTTAGATTTTTATTCTCTGAACCAACGATAAGCTCAAGTGCATTGAGCAATTTCCTGGCATCTCCTCCGGAAACCCTGAGAAGAGCCTCTTTTTCCGGAATAAGAATTTTTACGCGATTTGCATTTTCGAGAAATTGCCTTCCCCGTTCAAGCAATTCGAGAAGGTTCTCTTTTGAAAGTTCCTTGAGAATATAAACCTGACAGCGCGAGAGCAGAGGGGAAATTACTTCGAATGAAGGATTTTCCGTTGTGGCACCAATAAGTGTAATAATCCCTTTTTCAACAGCGCCCAGCAATGAATCCTGCTGTGATTTATTAAACCGGTGGATTTCATCGATAAATAAAATAGCCCCTGATAAGCTTTCGGTTGCATCAGTAATGACCTGCCTCACATCCTTAACACCTGAACTGATCGCACTCAGGGTAAAAAATGGCCTGTTTAATTGTTGTGAAATAATGAATGCAAGTGTTGTTTTCCCAACTCCCGGAGGTCCCCAGAAGACCATCGATGGAATATTTCCGGTTTCGATAGCCTGGCGAAGTATGGCATTTTTACCGGCAATATGTTCCTGTCCGATGTATTCATCGAGTGTTTTTGGTCTGAGTTGCTCGGCTAACGGTATTGTTGGCATTTTAATTTGATTCAGAATTCAATGTTTTCATAGTAATAGCTAACGTTAAGAAGATAATGAAAAATCAATCTTTAGCTTTGCTTTCTTTGTAACCGAATAATTTTTTGCCTTTAATTTGTTCCTCGATATATTTCGGTACCATCTCCTCCCATCCACTTTTCCCTGATTGAATCATTTTTAACACATTACGTGAGTTTATATAAAGCTTTTCTTTCTTAGCATTTTTAATATCGATGATCCTCTTGTTTTTTTTAAGGTAATTGTAAATATCCCTGATATCCTCAGGCATCGTTAAATTTTCGCCGGTAATTAAGAAATCACCTTTCGTGTGATCTTCCAATGAAACGGAAGAAATGGTTGGATAGATATACATTTTCATATTTTCCGGAAAAAGCTTACCCAGGGCTTCCAGTATTCCTCCTTTAAGGGAAGTATAATATTTCTTGTCAAGGATGTTTAATAAGTTCGGTATTCCCAAAACGATTCGAAGCTTTTGTATTTTGAACCTGGAGAAATAAGTAACGAGTTTATAGTATTCCCTGAAAGAAGACACCATTACGTTTTGCCCCATCCCGTTCAGCAGGTCTACCCGGGCCAAAAAATCCCGCTCATGCAGTTCGCCATCATCCATGAGGTTATTAATTGTCATCTCACAAAGAGAGAGTGTATTATCACGCTGATAATCTTCATCACGTTTGAAAATACTGTAACTGCATTTTAGCATATCGAACCCGACGTAAGTAATCGGCCGGAATGATCCCCTGAAAGCCAGCACATTTTTTTTATACAGCATGTCAGCCGGTTCCTGAACATTTCCATACCGGTCGAACATGATGGCATTGGCCATTCCGTTTTTTACAAGCTGCACTGCAAGCAAGCGGTTATCCACATAATCCAGTTGCTGGCCGCCCATTCTGATCATCGTTATTTCGACACGGTCGGTTGAAAGGTTATCGATAAGTGATTGGATAAACGTGTTTGGAAATTCGTAATGAAAATAGCATGCATAAATGAGGTTAATTCCGAGCACTCCAAGTGTTCTTTGTTGCAGCAATGAATCGCCCTCAAGAAGCCGTACATGAATGATCACCTCATTGGCGGCAGCATTGGGCTTAAGTTGAAACCGGACTCCTAACCAGCCATGAGCCTCATTGTCTTTTTTGAAATTCAGCGTAGTTACTGTATTGGCAAATGCAAAAAAACAGGACTTTTGATCTCGTTTTTTTGATAACAACTGAACAATCTGGTTGTACTCCGTATCCAGCATTTTTAAAAGACGTTCTTCTGAAACATGACGTCCTTCCTGATCTTCATTGTATAAATGATCGCTGAACCGTTTATCGTAAGCTGAGATTGTTTTTGCCACTGTACCGGAAGCACCTCCGGCCAGAAAAAAATTACGGGCTACCTCCTGACCTCCACCTATTTCAGCAATAACACCATAAATTAGTTCATCCAGGTTGATTTGAAGAGCTTTACGATTGGTACTGAGTATTTCTCTTTCCATGCGCTTGGTCTGAATTTGATAAAACTAAAGTACTATATTTCGGGGAACCCGAAATAAATAATCCGATTTTAACGATAATTGTAAAAACCAAATAAATCACAACGGACAAACTACCAGGATAGCATAGATATGAGAAAAAAAATTCTGTAAAGATCAGTTCCGGCTAAAATACGAAGAGAATTGAATTTCAGATGACAGGGATGAATTTATTGTTTCAGTGATTTGAATTAACTATTCCTGCCCCTGTTATAAAAGCAAGGGATTAAGAGGGGCAAGAATATAAATGGATTTTAATAATAAAACTCATATTTTCCCTGACTTGGATTTTATTTCTTCATTATCCTGCGGAAAATATTTATTGGGTTTTGCATTCTGAATGGTGTCATTATTATTTTGATCGCCCGGTTCGCCAAAGTACTTATTAATGAGTTTTTGATGTTCTTTCAAATATTCATTGTATCGTTTCATGAAATCCTCATGACTTTTTCGGTAAGGTTCGAGCGATTTATCACCTGGATTTACCGGCGCGAGTTGTCCCCCATTGAGATCGGGAAAATCAAACGGCGTGTTGTTGAAGAAATTACCCAAATCATTAAAATCGAAGAAAGAAATTCCCAGCGAATCACCAGGCATATTAAAGTTGAAAAAATCTGGTGAAAATCCAAAAGGATTAAATTGGACGCTGTCAGGACTGCCGGTTCCTGTTGAATCTGAATTTGGAGGCATCAGGGGTTCAAAATGATTAAAGCCTAAATGTCCCTGATCACCAAAAAATTGGAAATGATGATCGAGATTCCTGAACAGTGAATCCATTTGCATACCTGAAAGATTATTTCCATTCCATTCCCAGCTATAGACGGAATCGTAAGATGTTATATTACCGTTTTTGTCGAGCTGTTTTTTTACATCCCAGTGAATCTTTGGATTGGTTTGACTTGTGTCTGCATCCTGTGCAAACAAAGGCGACAGTATTATAAAAAAGCTGAAAAAGCTAATAATAGCTGCATAACCAAAAACAACCTTTTTTTCAAAGCTTAGATCGATTTGTTTGAACGCTTTCATAAGTTTAAAATTTGAACATTTAATTAACGATAAATTCAGCTGAATTGATGAATACAGGAATGACTTTTTAAGAATTTTTAAGTAAAATTAACAAGGCTGGAAAATTGGTTCATTTCCGCATATAAAAACTGATTTTTTGATTGGTATTTGCTTTTTGTTAACCGATCAATATTTTTTCGACGCGGTTCCTTTTCAAATAGCTTCGTAATATTTGCTGCACATCCCGGTTGTCGGGAAAAGGATGGATACAGCTTTTTAAATCATCAGAAGACAGATTCTCATTGTATTCGAAATCAATATAACCGTGGCCGAGATACTTTCCGTTTTCAACACAAATGACAGATTTTTCACCATTCGAACGTCCTTTATCGATGACCATAAAATTTTGCTGTTCGAACCGGTAGGGCTCGATGGCCTGAAGAACGCGCTGGTTATATATTTCAGGGGTTTCCTTGCCGATGCAGGCTCCATTGCATTGCTTGATATTGTAATGAAAACAAGCTCCCTTCGTATCAAACAACCCGCAGAGCTTCTGGCACAAGTTAAAGGCTTCTGCAAGTGTGAACAAATGACTTTTTGCTGCCATCGCTGAAGTGAAAGTGGTAAGCGGAAGCTCTTCCCGGTTGTTCTTATCAATCTTTAACCGGAGATATCCGTTTTCGTCTTTGTAGTCAATAAAGCCCGCACTGAAAACCGCTTCTGCGTAAAGCCCTGTTGTATTTCGGAACATGCTTTTTTATCTCATTCGATTCGAGCAATAAAGCGATGAGTTCATTACCGGTAAGTTCGTAACCGATGTCGGCGATCTCATTCCGCAATTCGACGGCTTTTTTCGAGGTACTGTTTGTCAGGTGCGACATTATACGTTCATAGATGTTAATGCTTTTGCCAATATAAATGATGTTTCCATCAGCATCATAAAAATAGTATACTCCCGGTTCTGTTGGAAGCTTGTCGATCAAGGCACGGTCGAGGTTGGTGTTCAGTCCTTTTAATGTCAGTTGCTGAAGGTTACTTTCAGCTTTAAGTAAAATTGAAAAGAGCTTTAATGTTGCCTGTGCATCACCGAAAGCCCGGTGACGGTTTGTAATGGTAATACCCAATTCAGCACATAATTTGCCTAAAGAATATGATCTTCGTCCGGGCAATAATTTCCGGCTCAGTTTGGCCGTACACATTTTTTTACGCTGATAATCGTAACCTAATTCCCGGAACTCTTTTCTCACAAAATTATAATCGAAGTTCACATTATGACCTACAAAGGTTGTATCCTCCGTCATTTCGACGATTCGTTTCGCAACTTCATAAAATTTGGGAGCATCCTGAACCATTTTATTATTGATCCCGGTCATTTGCGTGATATAGTAGGGGATTTCAATTTCCGGATCGATGAGGGTCGTAAATTCATCCACCACCTTTTCCCCGTCGAAAACATAAATGGCTATTTCAGTGATCTTTTCTCGCTTGGGGCTCAGACCGGTAGTTTCAATGTCGATGATAGAGTAGTGGGGGGAGTTCAAAATTTAAAGTTCAAAGTTAGTTACAAGTTTCATGGTTCAGGTTCACTAAATTGCTATCTGATTTTTGTATGATCTGGCAGGCATTTCCTGAATTATTCTTCCGTTTAATTCACAACCGCCTTTTGCATACAATTTATTTTTTTTATCCAGCGTAGGATCAAAAGGATTGACATTGAACTGTTTTTTCCCCCATTGCTTAAAGAAAAACGGTACTGAATGATTTTTACATTGCTCATGAATATTGTCAACCCATTCTTTTTTAATTTCCCTTGCTTTCGGACCTGATTCTCCTCCGACAATCACCCAATCAATTTGGTCGAGATATAAAGTTTCAAGCGGACCAATCAGCGGTTCACATGACAGGAACTTAATAAATGCCGGAGTCTGGATTAAATGCGCGATTCTTCCAGAAACGTGTTCACTTTCGACTGATACGCCCATCCAGATGTTTTCGGTCCAGTTTAGAAGTGGTGCAAGTTGTACCAATCTTTCGGATCGCTTAGTGAGAACCTGGTAAGTATGTTGCGGTGTGTTATTCATTACTTCAAAGACCTGCTTAACAAATTCTACCGGTACACTGTAATGAAAAAGATCACTCATCGAATCCACAAAGACAAGTGTTGGTTTATTCCATGAATATGGGATGGAAAGAGTTCCAGGATGAAGAGTCAATCTAAACCCATTTTTATATTTATCAATGCCCATCGCTTTTAACCTGCGCGACATTGTTTCTGCATAACAATACAAACAGCCGGTTGAAATTTTATTACAACCGGTTGTGGGGTTCCATGTTACTTCTGTCCATTCTATTTTCGATTTATTCATTTTAATAAAATATTACTTACTTGTATATGATGGACATTCAGTCTTTTTCCCTTTATTATTATAAGTTTCTACTTTCATTTCTCTAATTAATTCAATTATTGCATTTTTATAATTTTTTTTAATATAATTTTTCCCAATATTATGTTGGTCAAATATAAAATCAATTGTCTTATTATTGAATTTTGAACTTAATTTTACAAGTATCTTCTTTTAATAATTGAATGCTATAATCAGGAAAAAGCGTTGGCACATATAAATTGTTTACAGCAAAAAGTGGTATATTATCGATTGAATAGTTAGAATATTTTGAAAGAATGTCTTTCATCTTTGAATAAGCAATTTTTGCTTTAGAAACGAAAAATAGATAATGACTCGTTTGATTTCTTTTTTCAAATTCAATTTTAAAACTAATAGAATATTAACCTTTTTCCTTAAAAATATTAGAAATTCAGAAATAATTTATTTCTTTTTCAACCCCCTTTAAATTTTTAAATGTTTATTAACTTATAATATTGGAAACCGAAAATCTCTTTTATTAATGTTGAACTTTAGATTACTCCAATAGCCATTTGTACTCTATTAAAATCAAATAGCATAAATAAGTCAGTAACCCCTGAATCCTTTAAAGCTGAAATGCATCAATTAAAGAAATCCCTTTGCATACCGATATGGATCTATAAAAGCAAGCACCTTGTAATTTTTATTATCTGATCTTTTTAAAAAATTTAACTAAATTTCGATTAACTTTTTTGTTGCAATCGTCATTTACAACATTAGTATTTTTTCTTTGATTAGGCAAACTCTTTAATATTATTTCATTGAGTCTTTTTGTTTTATTTTCATCTTTATCCACAAAATAATAAATATTAAAAATTCTAGGCTCATTAATTTGCATTAAATTCTGTTTCGCTATAATGCTTGTAAATATTTCTGCCGGAACGTTTCGATGGATTTATTATTATCATCAGACCCTCACCAGCAAACAAATCAATATAAAATAATTTATTAAGCAGTTTAAAATTTTGTCCGAATTTCAGTATTTCTAAACCTAAGCCTTAAAATATTTGATAATATATTTCAGATCTTTTCATCCGTCCAGTTGACTTCTTTTAACTTTTCAAAAATCGTTGAGTTTGGGGACACATTGACAACTTATTGTACAATAATATTTATAATATCTCAACTTCGTCTGTATCGCCTTCACCTCCTGCCTAAGCGATTTGATTTCCTGTACCAGATCATCTTTTTCGATGTTTCGTTCCGGCATTTCGGAGCTGATATAATTGACAAATTTCCACACTTCCTTTACATCCGCGATTTGAATTTCATACGGTTCGTAAAGTGTGTTCAGCGAATGTAAAACAAGTTTTCCTTCCTGCTCAATTTTGTTTTCAACAACTTTAAAAACAATCCCGTCATCAAGTGTGAGAACGATATAAGGCTGTCCGTCTTTGATGTACTGCCAGTTTTCGACGTATTCTCCCGTAACCCAGGATTTGTCCGGTATGGGAAGCATTGAATCGCCGCTGATCTGAAACGTGCGGTATTTCCTTTCTTTCGACAGAAACGGCAGCTTGAATGTCGGTAAAACTTTAATGTATTCCGGATCTGCAAAGCCGCTTGTATAACCGGCTTTGGCTTTTTCCGATACCAGCTCTACATTTTCATTATCCTCGCTGTCAACCGTGGTTGCTAATATTCTTAAATTACTGCCTTTAACATACACATCATAACCCCGCTCCAGTTGAACAAGCTGGCTTTCAGGCAAAGTTGTCAGGTCGACTTTAATGAGCGTATCAACCGCTATTTTGAAGTAAGTGGAAAATGCCAGGAGTACATCAATACCGGGCTTGGCTACATTGTTTTCATAGCCGCCCAGAGTCGACCGGATCAAATTTAGTGAAAATGCGACTTCATCCTGTGTACGGCCGCGTCTTTTTCTCAGGAATTTTATATTGCTACTGAAATACATATCCTACAGGTTTAAATTTCGGGTTCAAGAACAAGATTTTCAGGATAAGGAATGGCTATGATCCCCGCATATGAACTTAAATCCTGAATGGTATCATTGATTTTATTCTTCAGTTTGATATAGCTTCTGATTACTTCATTCAGCGCTTTATCATGAGAATATATTTTTTTAATCCGGGTCAGAAGAAGGATCGTTACATCACAAGATACTTTTGCCTGGATCAGATGGTTTATCCTGTCGTCTTCTTTACTTACATTGCCAAGTCCTTCGGCAATTGAATCCTTGATGGCGATAGTCGATCTTCTCAGCTTGTTTCCCTGATTCAACAAAACGTGATCGGGAAGGATCACATTTATCCGGTATACTTTAATGGCGAGGTTAAAGGCCATTTTGTAGATTTCGAGATCTTTATATGTGTTCATTTTTGTGTGATTTTTCGTGTTATTTCTTATCATTCCTTTTTTATTCCTTCAAAATTTCTAAATTTTCTTTCCTCTATTAAAACAATGATTATATTGTAATCGTTTTAATGATTAAATAATGATCAAAGATAAAACGAATATTTTAATTGTCAAGTATTTTTTTTAAATTTTTTTTATGCTGATTGCCGATCGCTGTATCGTACACCTTGACCTCGATACCTTTTTCGTATCGGTCGAACGGCTGCAAAACCGTGATTTGATCGGTAAACCCGTCATCATCGGGGGTATGTCCGACAGGGGAGTGGTGGCATCATGCAGTTATGAAGCCCGGCAGTTTGGCGTGCATTCGGCGATGCCGATGAAAATGGCACGTATTCTTTGCGATCATGCCATTGTGATCAGGGGTGACATGGATCAGTACAGCAAATATTCGAAAATGGTAACAGAGATCATCGCCGAAAAGACTCCGGTATATGAAAAAGCTTCCATCGATGAGCATTATCTGGACATTACAGGCATGGACCGTTTTTTTGGGAATTTAAAATGGTCGCAGGAACTGAGGCAAAAGATCATCAAAGAAACAGGACTTCCGGTTTCGTTCGGGATATCGGTAAATAAAACCGTTTCGAAGATCGCTGCCGGCGAAGCCAAACCCAATGGATTGTTACAGGTTCCGTTTCAAAGCGTCAATCCATTCCTTGACCCGTTATCCATCAAAAAAATTCCTATGATCGGGAACAAAACTTACCAGTTATTGCGGTCGATGGGGATTTCGACCATCAGTATCCTGCGATTAATTCCTGTCGATATGATCGAACGCGTGATGGGTAAGAATGGCATCATCATCTGGAAGAAAGCCAATGGCATCGATATGACACCGGTTCAGCAATATTCCGACCGCAAATCCATCGGTACCGAACGGACATTTGACAGAGATACCATCGATATTGCCGGTTTGAAAAATATCCTGATCGGCATGGTCGAAAAAATTGCTTTTCAGCTTCGCAAAGAGCAAAAGCTGACTTCCTGCGTGACGGTTAAAATCCGGTATTCGAATTTTGATACCCATACACTACAGCAGCATATTCCGTATACGTCGTTCGACCATATTTTACTGAATACTACACTCGAACTGTTCAATAAGCTTTATTCGCGGCGAATGTTGATTAGGCTGGTTGGTGTGAAGTTCAGCTCGTTGGTTCAGGGTTCGCAGCAACTGAATATGTTCGAGGATACACCTGAAATGACCAGCCTTTATCTTGCAATGGATAAAATAAGGAACCGGTTTGGGGTAAATGCAATAAGGAGAGCTGCCGGAATTCATGCAGTGAAGGAAATACAGAAAGAAGTTCAAGGTTCAAGGTTCAAAGTTCAAGGTCCATCCCAACACAAAGAGGGCAGATTCAAAGTTCAGGATTCAGATTTCGGGGATCCGGATTACGCATCCCGTTTGGTTATTTCAAAATAAAGATGTATTTAAATTCACATTCATATTACAGTTTGCGCTACGGAACCATGCCGGTTGATAAACTGGTTGAAGTAGCTGTGCAAAACCAGATTAAAACTCTGGCGCTTACCGACATCAACAATACCAGCGGGATGATCGACTTTGTAAGGCTTTGCCGACAGCAAAATATTAAGCCGATGGGAGGGATTGAGTTCAGGAATGGAAATGAATATTTATACACCGGAATTGCCAGAAATAATGAGGGATTGCGTGAACTAAACGAGTTTGTAACCCATCACAACCTGAACAAACTGCCGTATCCCATTCATGCCAATGGTTTCGAAAATGTTTACGTCACTTATCCTTTCAGTCGTAAAAAGGTGAGAACCCTTAAAGAGCATGAATTTATCGGAGTCAGGCCTAATGAAGTCCTGAAATTATTCACATCAGATTATGCTGATGATCTTTCAAAGCTGGTCATCCAGCAGCCGGTAACTTTTCCTGATAAAAAAGGATATTTCATTCACAGGAATCTGCGGGCGATTGATAACAACATACTTATCTCACGTTTAAACGGTGACATGCTGGCGCAGGAATCGGAAATCATGATGCCGGTGGATAAGCTGCTCGATTTTTACCGCGATTATCCTCAGATCATTAGGAATACAGAAAAGTTTGTCGATGAATGTGAAATCGATTTCAACTATAAATCCTATAAAAATAAAAAGACATTTACCGGCAATGTAGCCGATGATCAGAAGCTGCTTACCAAACTTGCCCGCGATGGGATGATATACCGCTATGGTGATAAAAATAAAACGGCCAAAGAGCGTGTCGAAAAGGAATTGGATATCATCTTTAAACTCGGCTTTTCGTCTTATTTCCTGATCACCTGGGACATCATCCGCTATTCGATGTCGCGGGGTTTTTATCATGTAGGACGCGGTAGCGGGGCAAACAGTGTGGTTGCCTTTTGCCTGAAGATCACGGATGTCGATCCCATCGACCTGGATCTTTATTTCGAACGCTTTATCAATCCCAGAAGAACCAGTCCGCCTGACTTCGATATCGATTATTCGTGGCGCGAGCGTGAAGAGGTTCAGGACTATATATTCAAACGCTATGGGCATCAGCATACGGCTTTGCTGGGAGCTACATCAACGTTTAAAGGGAAATCAATTTTCAGGGAACTGGGAAAAGTTTATGGTCTGCCAAAAAAAGAGATCGATGAACTGGTCGATAATCCCGAAATGGAAGTGAACAAGAATGCGATTACCCGCCGGATTTATGAAATCTCGAAGGATGTGCTCGATTTCCCCAATATCCGCAGCATCCATGCCGGAGGTATCCTGATTTCCGAAGAACCCATTACCTGCTACACGGCCCTTGACCTCCCGCCGAAAGGCTTCCCGACAACCCAGTGGGATATGTATGTTGCCGAAGACATTGGCTTCGAAAAGCTGGATATCCTGAGCCAGCGTGGTATCGGCCATATCCGTGATGCAGCCGTCATCATCCGCGAAAACCGCGGCATTGATGTGGATGTGCATGAGGTTGATAAATTCAAAAAGGATTCGCGGGTTAAAAGCCAGTTAAAAAAAGGGGAGACCATTGGTTGTTTTTACATCGAAAGCCCTGCCATGCGTGGCTTGCTGAAAAAGCTGCAGTGCGACAATTACCTGAGCCTGGTGGCTGCCAGTTCCATCATCCGTCCGGGTGTAGCCAAATCGGGGATGATGCGCGAATACATTCACCGCTTTCATCATCCCGATAAATTTGAATACCTGCACCCGGTGATGAAAGAACAGCTTTCGGAAACCTATGGAGTGATGGTTTACCAGGAAGATGTGCTGAAAATCTGTCACCACTTTGCCGACCTCGACCTGGCTGATGCCGATGTGCTGCGCAGGGCCATGAGCGGAAAATTCCGCGGAAGAACGGAACTCGACAAGATCATCGCTAAGTTTTTCAGCAATTGTAAGGAGAAGGGTTATTCCGAAACGGTAACAAAAGAAGTCTGGCGGCAGATCGACTCCTTTGCCGGCTATTCCTTTTCGAAAGCACATTCGGCATCCTATGCGGTCGAGAGTTTCCAGAGCCTTTTCCTGAAAGCCTATTTCCCGCTTGAATTCATGACGGCGGTCATCAATAATTTCGGGGGTTTTTATTATACCTGGGTTTATTTTAACGAAGCAAAGCGGCAGGGAGCAAATATCAAGCTGCCCTGCGTGAACCACAGCAACTACCTTACACGGATCATCGGTAAAGATATCTACATCGGGTTTATCCACATTGCCAACCTCGAAAACAAGGTAGGGCAGGAGATACAGGCCGAACGCCAGCGCAACGGCGATTTTCTCGATCTCGAAGATTACATCCGCCGTGTATCATCAGGTATTGAACAAATCGTCACCCTGATCCGTGCCGGAGCTTTTGGGTTCACCGGAAAAGAAAAAGCTGCCCTTCTGTGGGAAGCACATATGTTTCTCAACAAAGGAAAACCTTCGTCGCCGGATTCGCTGTTTTATACTTCACCGAAAAAATTCTCGCTGCCGAAGCTTGAATATACGTTGCTCGAAAGCGCTTATGATGAGATCGAACTGATCGGTTTCCCGGTCACAATCTCTCCGTTCGAAATGCTTGTCACAGAATTCAGGGGCGAGATACAGGCAAAAGACATGATCCGGTTTGTGGGGAAAAAAATAAGGATGGTTGGGAATCTCGTTACGATTAAGTATGTCAAAACCGTTCATAAGGACTGGATGCATTTCGGTACCTTCCTCGACAGCACTGGCGAGTTCTTCGATACGGTTCATTTCCCCAATTCACTGAAGAACTATCCCTTCAAAGGCAAAGGCATTTACCTGATCCTTGGCGAAATCACAGAAGAGTTTGGGTTTCCCAGCATGACGGTGGAGAAATTAGCGAAGCTGCCTCTGAAGGCGGATCCGAGAGCGTAAGGACAAGATACAAGATAAAAGATAAAAGTAAAAAGAAACAAGCATAAAGTACAAAGCATTGAGTAAAAAGAAAAAAACTTTGCGTTTTTGCGAAACCTTAGCGTGCTTTGCGAGAAACCTTTAAAGCCAATCGGCAATTTTCTCTGTGTAACTCAGTGGAATAGCTTTTTCGAAATAATGGATTAAAGGACAAAGAAACAAGTGAAAAGAAACAAGTTGGCAACTCCCCGCTGATTTGAGTTTGCCACCCAAATCTTCAATTACTAAAATAGTAGTTTCTACATCCATGAAACTTCAACTGGCGATTTATACTGTACATGCTAAATTAATAAACATTTATTATTAAAGCCGGGGCAACAAAGTACTTGTATCTTTTGTTGTTTTTCAAAAGTTTGACATTAAGTAACAAATCAGAATAACACAATACGACAATGGGAAATAAAAAGGAGTTGTCATCAGCACAACGTGAAGAACTGATCAGCACATTAAAAACTCGTTTTGAGAAAAACATGAACCGCCATAAAGGTCTTGAATGGGCTAAACTACAAGCAAAGCTGGACACCGCTACAGCGGGGGAAAAACTGTGGTCGCTTAATGAAATGGAAAGAACAGGCGGTGAGCCGGATGTAGTAGGAATTGATAAAAATACGGGCGAATACATTTTTTATGATTGTTCAGCAGAAAGTCCTAAAGGCCGCAGAAGTATTTGTTACGACCATGAAGCGCTTGAGTCAAGGAAAGAATTTAAACCAAAAGATACCGCTATGGATATGGCAACTGCTATGGGCATCACGATTTTAACAGAAGAACAATACCGGGAGTTGCAGAAACTTGGAAATTTCGATACGAAAACATCGAGCTGGGTGAAAACACCTTCTGAGATCAGAAAACTCGGCGGTGCTCTCTATTGCGATTGCCGTTACAACCATGTTTTCGTTTATCACAATGGTGCAGAATCTTACTATGCCGCAAGGGGATTCCGCGGCTCACTAAGGGTTTGAATTTTGCCAGTCCGGTAAATTTGAATTTGATGACGATACTCTGCCCCGTGCAGTCTCCTGTCTTCGCTGCATGAGGTTATAATCTCTTAAGGGGATAGTTCCCCGCCGCTCTGCCGTGTAAAATAAATATCTTTGTATGTATAAGCGAAAGCGAATACTTACATAAATCTCATCATGTATCGCTTCTTTTGTATCATTGTGTGTGCCCGGCCAAAATCGTAGGGTAGTATTTATCCGAACAGCAGACCAAACTTTGAAAGACATGTGTATGGAAATTGGGACAGGCAAAGACCATATTCTTTGGGCAATATAATTAAATAGCCAGTCAATCAAATTGAAATAAAGTTAATTTTGAATACGAAAGAGCAAATCGAACATATTGAAGTCAATTCTATTAATAATGAAACCATCAAAACTTTTTTTTCTTTGTGGAGCTGCACTAATGGTTCAATGTAGCCCACCACAACAGCAAAAATCTGAATATGCTGCTGCCAGCCAGGTAGAAACAGGAAAACCAATTTCAGTCATGCTTACGGCATACAGCACAACTTTACTTGCCAATGGAACCGATAATACGAAACTAAGGATAGCCATAACCGATAGCCTGAGCCGTGAAATTACCTCCAGAACGGATTCGGTTTGGGTTTACGTTAAAGGCGATGGAAAACTTGCTGCTACGGATGGGAGTGAACTTAACCTGAAGACAGATACTGCAGGTGCCAACTATGTATCCTGTAAACTGGTAAACGGAACCTGTTATCTGATGTTCATTGCAGGCACACAACCAGATAAAGTGAAAGTAGAAGCACGGTCAGGAAAACTATGGCCCGGATCTCATGAAATCCATACCATTCCGGCTGATTTTAAGATGATGAAGCCTGAATCCGGAGAGTTACCTCCGACCAACAAGCCCATTAGCAGAATGATCGGAGCCGATATTTCCTTTCTTCCGCAGATAGAAGATCAGGGACGGAAATTTTATGAGAATGGTAATGCGATTGATGCGATCCAATTGCTGAAAGAACACGGATTTAACTGGATCCGGCTCCGGATCTTTGTCAATCCTGAAAATGAAAAGGGCTATTCCCCCGGCAAGGGGTATTGCGGACTCAGCTATACACTTGGAATGGCAAAACGGGTGAAAGATGCCGGGATGAGCCTGCTGCTTGATTTTCATTACAGTGACTACTGGGCCGATCCGCAGCAGCAGTATAAACCATTAGCCTGGGACAGCATTAGTTTTGAATCTTTGGAGGATTCAGTGAAATCCTATACTTCAAGAGTTCTCCTTGCTTTCAAAAATCAGGGAACTATGCCTGAAATGGTGCAGATCGGGAACGAAATTAACCATGGCATTCTCTGGCCCGAAGGTCACATCGGTCAACCGGATCAATTGGCAGATTTATTGAAAGCAGGGGTTGATGGTATGAGATCTGTAGATACCAATTTGCCGGTCATGATGCACCTTGCACTGGGAGGCCAGAACCAGGAAGCCGTGTTTTGGCTGGACAATATGATTGCCCGCGGTGTAACATTCGATATTATTGGACTCTCATATTATCCGCGCTGGCATGGAACTCTGGATGATCTGAACAACAATTTACAAGATTTGGCAAATCGTTATAATAAACCCTTAAACGTTGTGGAATATTCCGATTTCAAAAAAGAGGTGCATGAAATTGTTTTTAGCCTGCCCGATAACATGGGAAAAGGTGCCTGTATCTGGGAACCACTGGGCTGGAGAAGTGGATTGTTTAATAATAAGGGAGAAACTACGCAGCTATTTTCAGTATATGACGAATTAAACCAGGAGTATCTCAATCCGGCTCAATAAGATTTATTCAGGTTTTACCTTTCTTCTTGCTAAAAGAGAATTCCCTGTTCCAAACAGATCCGGTACCGTTTAGTTCTGCATGCCCTGAAGGATTTTAACCAGATTATCAAGTAATTCTGATTCTGATGAATTTTTATCAATAAATGATCAAAATTTTGGGGTGATATATGTACAAAATTATTTTTATATATATTTGCACCGATGAAAAGAATCTTCGCACTTGTATTGACCACAACTTTTGCCTTTAATATATTGGGCATTTTCTTTTTATTAGAGATTCAGCAGATTCGGATCAGACACGAAATCACGCAACAAATAAAGCAGGGTATTCCAACAGGAAAATTGTTTAAAATTACCATTACAGCTGATAATGAGCATTTATTGTGCTGGAAAAAGGATAAAGAATTCTCTTACGAAGGTATATTGTATGATGTGGTAAAAGAGATAATAAGTAATGAAACGACCATAGAATATTATTGTCTTACTGATACTCAGGAAACACTTCTCTTTTCAAAGCTGGACGACCAGTTGAAGAAAAATTCGGAACACTCTAAAAATTCAAATAAGCCATTGAGTGCCGTTATAAAATTATTGACAAATTTATATTATCATCCTTTAAAAAATTCTATCCCGAACCTCCTTTCCCGATCAGGTTTTACGCGGTGCGAATTGACCAATACATACATATCTCCTTTTCTTGCAATTAGTTCTCCCCCTCCAAAAGCAATTCTCAGTTAATCTTCTTATGGTTTAAATGCCAGGAGAACCAAAGTCTCCGGAATAGATTTCAGAAAGCAAATAACTGTTAATTGAGAAATTATCTTGTGCGCAGTTTTATAATTGGCGCTTCAGGAAATTCTTTCTGGAAGAATGGTTTCAAATACCTGGGAAATTGCAATTACTAATCTTTAACACAAAATTTAAAATGAAAAAAATAATAATACTCACTATAAGCATTTTTTGCGTTATCAGCATTTTTGGGCAAACAGGGAAATTGAAAGGAAAGGTATTCGATGCCTACACGAATAGCCCTCTTCCCGAAGCCAATATTCAGATCAAGGGTTCTGGAGGAACAACTACCGATATTAACGGAGCTTTTATTGTTGATTGCATTGCTCCTGTGGAAATCACTGTTTCGTTTGTAGGATATGAAACCTATAAACTGAAAGTGAACAACTGCAATGAAGAATTGAATATTGCCCTGATACCAAAAGCAACAAATCTCAATGCTATTGAAATTACAGCCACATCAAATCCTAACAAAACACTCCTGGAACAGCCGCTTTCCATTGTCAGGCTGAAGCCAATCGAACTGAAAAGGGGTACCGGCTTGTATCTTGCGGATGCTATTAATACAAATATTCCAGGGGTTTTTATGGAAAGCAGAACCAATTCGGCAGGTCAGCAATTCAATATCAGAGGATATGGTAACGGTGTCAGAGGGACCAATGGGGTTAACAGTAATTTCGACGGTCAAGGATCGAAAGTATACCTTAACGGAATTCTTATTACAGATGCCGAAGGAATTACCGTGATGGATGATATCGATTTTAGCACGGTAGCTAATGTTGAAGTCAGCAAAGGTCCATCAGGAACTCTTTACGGGTTGGCAATTTCGGGTGTCATAAATTTGGAAACTCAAAAAGCTGAGAAGGATAAAGTTTCTGTGGGCGAAGACTTAATGTTGGGAAGTTACGGATTACTCCGTTCCACAACCCATGTAGCAATAGGAGGAAAAGCATCTTCGCTGCTGTTAAATTACGGTCATCAGAAATTTGATGGTTTTATGCCTCATACTGCTGCTCATAAGGATTTCGCAAATGCCATGGGCGATTTCCATATTGATGACAAACAAAGCATGAACCTCTACATGGGTTACAGCAATAGTTATGATGAAAGAAACGGGGAGCTAACCATCGAACAATATGAGTCATTGGATTATTCAGGAAACCCCGCATACATTAAAAACAATGCACACTCAGCGGTTAAATCTTTCAGGGCGGGCCTGGGTTACACCTACATTTTTAACCCAAATGTTACGAACACGACAACACTTTTCGGTTCATCACAAAACATGGATAATAGTTCAGCCGGAGGCTGGACAGATAAAAACCCGTTAAGTTACGGATTACGCTCTACGTTTGATCTTGAATTCAACTTGTCAGAATCCATAAAGCTAAGTGGTTTAGCAGGGATTGAAGTACAAAAGACAGAAGCATTGACCAATGGCTACAAAATGATCACTGACAGTACTGACCCCAGCGGCTATAATGTTATCGGGCCCGTGAGAAGCATACAGGGGACTGTCAGCTTTACAGCATCCTACTTTACACAATGGACTTTGGGGTTGCCACAAGACTTCAGTATTACCGCCGGTATTGGTTACAGCACAATGGATCTGAGCCTTACAGACCGACTCTGGTCATCAACGTATAATTATCCGAATAGTACCTACCCTAAAGAATTCAAAGCGAAATATGACAATATGATTTCACCTGCAATTGCGGTCAATAAAAAAATAGGGAAATCGGCATCTGTTTATGTTTCGTATTCAACAGGCTATAAAGCGCCGGTGAGTTCCTATTTCTTCATTCCTACTACAGGTGAAGTGAACACCGGCCTGAAACCGGAAAAAGGTACTCAGATCGAATTGGGTACCAAGGGTAGCCTGATGGATAACCGCTTGTTCTATACATTAGCCTTGTTCGATGCAAAGTTTTCGGATAAAATGACTGCCGTTGCCGTTCCAAATCCAGCCAATACTGCTACCCTGTATTCCTATATCACAAACGGAGGAAGCCTTAACAATAAAGGAGTTGAGTTGCTCATAAAATACACTGCGATTCAATCAGTTGCAGGATTTATAACATGCGTACGACCCTTTTTGAACCTTACCTATTCTTATTTTAGATACGAAGATTTTGAATATCAGAAAACAGGAAAGGATGTGAATAACATGGACAGCCTTATCGTGGTTGACTATAGTGGTAATGCAGTGGCAGGCGTTCCTCCTGTTGTTTTTAACATTGGTGGGGATATTGATTCAAGACCTGGTTTTTACGGCAATATTAATTTCAACTATCGTGATGCTATGTATTTTACTTCCGACGAGCTGAATCAGACGAAGAGCTACTCATTACTCAACGCAAAGATTGGTTATCATCATACATTCGGACATTTTGGCCTCGATGCTTATTTCGGAGCCAACAATATTACAGGTACCCAGTACTATTATATGGTATTTCTGAACCAGTTACCGGATGCTTACCTGGCCGCACCCAATGAGATCAATTATTTTGGAGGAGTGAATCTGAAATACACCTTTTAAAAGTCAAAGGACGGAGCGGTTGTTCATCCGCTCCCTTCCTTTTAATTTTCCTGCCATTTATCCAATATTCGTTTAACTTTATTCTTCATTTCATCCATTTTTGTTATCTTTATTCCAAATTCGAGTTATGAAGGAGGAATTTCTTCATTATATTTGGAAATACAAGCTAACGGGAAAGACCATGAAGCTCGTGAATGGTGAGGATTGCATGGTAAAAAATGCCGGACTTCACAACACCGATTCGGGTCCCGACTTTTTTAACGCGCAAATTCTGACCGGAACAACTACCTGGGCTGGTAATGTGGAAATACATGTCAACGCGTCTGAATGGTACGATCATAATCACCATAAGGATAAAGCGTATGACAACGTCATTCTCCATGTGGTTTATCGGAATGATGCTGAAATAAGGCGCGAAAACGGGGAAGTAATTCCAACTCTCGAACTGAAGGATAAAATTGATCAGCAGCTTTATGAGCGCTACAACGATTTCATGACAAATCGCAACTGGATCCCATGTGAAGGCAATATTCATGAGGTTGACCGCTTTATCCTCAACAGCTGGCTCGACAGGATACTTGTTGAACGCCTTGAAAATAAAGGACAAGCTATTGAAAAGGAGTTGAGCCTTAACGGGAACAATTGGGAGACGGCTTTTTATACTTTTATTGCCCGTAATTTTGGGTTCAGGGTCAATGCATTGCCTTTCGAATTGCTGGCTGGTTCGTTGCCACTGGCCTACCTTGCTAAGCACAAGGATAACCTGTTTCAGATTGAGGCACTTCTTTTCGGCCAGGCAGGCCTGCTGAATGGAAAATTCAAAGAGGAATATCCGCTTAAACTAAAAAAAGAATATGAATTTCTTTGTAATAAATTTTCACTGAATCCCATTGACGCTCATCTTTGGCAGTTTATGAGGCTGCGTCCATCGAACTTCCCAACGATCAGGCTTTCGCAGTTTGCAGCCCTGATCCACCGTTCGTCTCATCTTTTTTCGAAAGTCATTGAAACAGAATCTATACATTCACTGGTACAATTGTTCGATGTTTCTGCAAGCGACTATTGGAAGACCCATTACCGGTTCGGCAAAACTTCTGCAATCAGAAATAAAACGCTTGGTAAGTCGGCTGTCAATCTTATTCTCATCAATACAGTAATCCCGTTTATGTTTCTCTTCGGAAAAGAACGTAATAACCAGGTGATGATGGATCGTTCGGTGAAGCTGCTTGATCAATTGCCCGGAGAGACGAATTCAATTATCAGCAAATGGCAGCAACTGGGTATGAGCACCCGGTCGGCATTTTCAAGTCAGGCATTGCTTGAACTTAAAGAAAATTACTGTAACCGGAAAAAGTGCCTGAATTGTGTAATCGGCAATAACCTGTTAAAGAGTTCTGATCAATAAAGTTTAACTTGTTGATCAGATTTCAATGCGATGTTCAAATGGTTAAAACATTAATTTCAAGCTGTTGATTACAATTCATTAATTTTGCCTCAGAATATTGTTAAATGGAACGATTTACAAGCCGCACAAAAGTTTTAATCGGGTTAGGCCTTATATTCACCATTTTGATAGCAGGTGTAACAGGTTATATGCTTATAGAAGGGGATGGCTTTCTGAATGCCCTTTATATGACAGTAATTACCATTTCCACGGTTGGTTTTGGTGAAATTCATAAGTTAAGCCCCGGAGGCAAAGTATTTACGATGTTGTTGATCGTCTCCAGTTTTACAACCTATGCATATGCCTTAACGACGCTGTCGGTTTATTTTTTCGAAGGACAGCTCAGTTATTTGTTCGGAGGATACAAAATAAAATCTATAAAAAAAATGCAAAATCATATCATCATTTGCGGGTATGGCAGAAATGGTCAGCAGGCTGTAAGGGAATTGCTGGGATACAATTACCCCCTCGTTATCATCGATCAAAACCACGATATCGTGGTTAAAAGCATGAATAAAAATGGTTCTTATATCGAAGGAGATGCTACTCTGGATGAAGTATTGGTAAAAGCCAATATCAAAACAGCAAAAGCTCTCATTACAACCCTTCCGATCGATGCCGATAATTTGTATGTTGTGCTTTCAGCCCGGGCCCTTAATCCAAATATGATTATCATAAGCCGCGCTTCAAACGAAAGTTCCGAAGTCAAACTTAGAATGGCCGGCGTTGATAATGTTGTTATGCCTGAAAGGGTGGGAGGGGCGCACATGGCTAACCTGGTGGCACGACCCGATATCATTGAATTCCTGGAGCATGTTTCTATCCATGGGGATGATCCTACAACACTTGAGGAAATTGAATGTGATTCGCTACCTGAACAAGCATTGAATAAAACAATTAATGAAATTGGTATCAGAAGGGTTACAGGAACAAATATTGTCGGCTTCAAAACACCTGATGGCAGGTATATTTTAAATCCATCCCCCGATACGAAGTTATTTCAGGGATCAAAACTCTTTGTCATGGGTAATCCTGATCAGATTACAAAAATGAGAGAAATACTAAAATCAGGCTGAGGGTTCTTTTTCTTCCGGTGGTTTTTGTTCCGGATATTTAAATTCTTCTTCCTTTTTTTCCTCTTTTACATTCACCTTCGCTTTTTGTGGTTCAGTTGCAGTTTCAGGAGTGGTATTTTTTGGCTTTTCATTAAAAGGATTATCGATGTTAATATCAATATCTTTTTTTATATTATTGGCTTCCCTGTTTATTTCCCGTTTTATTTCATCGGTTGCACGGCGCAATTCATTGAGTCCTTTTCCCAGCATGCGCGCAAATTCAGGTATTTTTTTTGGTCCGAAGAGAAGGTAAATTGCCAAAACAATTACAGCTATTTCACCAGCTCCCATATTCAAAAATAAAAGGATATTTCCCATTTCGATATAATCAACACAAAAGTAAAAAAAAGTCTCCTCAGCGGGAGACTTTTTTTATTTCAAACAAAGCAACGATTATTATTTTTTTGCAACAACCTCATTTTTCGATTTCTGCCTGCTTAAAAGGTCATAAACAATCGGGGTTGCATTAAATACAGATGAATAAGTTCCCATTAATATACCAACAAACAGGGCAAACATAAATCCCCTGATGATCTCACCACCAAAAACAAACATGATCAATACTGTCATCAGAGTGGTACCGCTGGTATTAATGGTACGCGCAAGGGTGCTGTTAAGTGCACCATTAATATTTGTTTTCAAATCCCTTTTCGGATGAACAATTCTATATTCACGGATTCGGTCAAAGATAATTACCGTATCATTGATCGAATAACCGATAATCGTCAAAATAGCAGCAATAAATGCCTGGTCAACCTCCATACTAAAGGGCAGTATACTATAGAAAAGTGAGAATACACCGATCGTAATGATCGTATCGTGGAAAAGAGAAATGACGCCCGCCAGACCAAATTGCCAGCGCCGGAAACGAACTGCGATATAAATAAAAATACCAATAAGCGCAAATGTTACAGCTAAAAATGCTGCATTACGAATATCGTCAGCTATAGTAGGTCCTACTTTTTGTGAACTGAGTACACCCAAAAGCTTTCCCTGGGCCTCAGTTGCTGTGCTGAATTCACTGAACTGAATAGCCTGATCCCTGTAAAATGGTTTTAGGCCTTTGAAAAGATTGGCCTGTATAATCGAATCCACATTGGGAGCATCACTGTCGATCATGAATTTGGTAGTGATCTTTACCTGGTTATTAGGTCCGAAAGTCTTGACTTCAGGCGGAACATTTTGCCCCTTTTCATTTATAAAAGAGGCTGTTAGAGCATTCCTTATATCATTGGTATTGACATCCCTGTCGAACCTTACAACATAGGTTCTTCCTCCGGAAAAATCAATTCCATAATTCAACCCGCGGATAGAAATGGATAAAAGACTGATAACAAAAACAGCTATTGAAAATATATAACCATATTTCCTCAAACCAATAAAATCAATATTTACTTTGCTGAAAGCATTGATGGTAAATTTAGTTGCAAACTTTACTTCTATATTGCGGTTCAGCATCCATAGAAAGATTATACGGGAAATGAAGATAGCAGTAAACAGGGAAGAAATAATACCGATGGTAAGTGTAGTAGCAAATCCCTGAACCGGTCCTGATCCGAAGATGTAAAGGATTACAGCAGTAAGTAAAGTTGTCACGTTCCCGTCGATGATAGCGGAATAGGCATTTTTGTAGCCATCGTTTACGGCCAGCCTGATTCCTTTCCCGGCTCGAACTTCCTCTTTGATACGCTCGTAAATAATCACGTTCGCATCCACGGCCATACCAAGGGTTAAAACAATACCAGCAATACCGGGTAGGGTAAGAACAGCGCCGAATGACGCCAGTACGCCGAAAATAAAGAATACGTTAGACATCAGGGCCAGGTCTGCAACCAAACCGCTATGACTGTAATATAAAGCCATATACACCATAACCACGATAAAGGCTATGATAAACGACCACATTCCTGCATTGATGGCTTCCTTACCAAGTGAAGGTCCTACAACTGCTTCTTCAACAATACGTGCACGTGCAGGAAGCTTACCTGCTTTCAGAATATTGGCAAGGTCCTGGGCTTCTTCAATCGACATGTTTCCACCTGTAATGGATGACTGTCCATTCGGTATTTCAGAATTGACATTCGGATAGGAATAAACATACCCATCAAGCACAATAGCAACCTGTTTACCTATATTTTCACCTGTAAGTCTTTTCCAGATTTTCGCACCTTCAGCATCCATTGACATACTGACTTCCACTCTGCCATTCTGATCGTAATCCTGGCGTGCATTTGTAACGTGTTCCCCGCCCAGAGCCGGCTTTCCTTCACGGTTTGTCACTTTTAATGCAATCAGCTCAAGTACTCCTGAACCTTTCACGCGTGGCTCATTTGTCCAGGCAAGTTTCAAATCACGCGGAAAAATACTTTTCGTTTCCCTAAGGTAACGGTTCACTTTTAATGTATCTTTAATTGCAGCAAAGCCAACGGCTGCACTTTGTCCGGGGTAATACTGTCCCTGTTTTTGTTCGTAAGCTGGATTCAGAACAGCATACAAAGGGTTTTTCTTGATATAATCCTGGGCATTCTTACTTTCTGCACTTGGTTGCGTGGTATCATTTTTAAGCTGCTCAAGTAAGGTGTTTTTTGTTGTATCGTTTTCTTCAGCGGCAGTTTTAGTTTTTTCTTTTCCTTTTTCTTCTGAAGCAGTCGCCTTGTTTACAGTTGTGTCTGCAGTGCCTTCTTTCGCAGCTTGAATAGCTGCCAGCTTACTATTTGCTTCTGCAAAGTACTGATAAATTTCACTGAACCGGTACGTTTCCCAAAACTCCAATGCGGCTGTCCCCTGTAAAAGTTTCCTTACGCGCTCAGGATCTTTAACGCCCGGTAATTCAACCAGAATTCTATTGGAGGATGCTATTTTTTGAACATTGGGTTGGGTAACTCCGAATTTGTCAATACGTGTGCGAAGAATATTAAAGGTACGGTCGAAGGCTCCTGTAGTTTCTTTTCTTACGGCAGCCAGCACCTCAGCATTGGTAGAATTTGCTGTAATTCCTTTGTCTTTGAATTCATAAAGGAAAATAGAAGCAAGGCTGAAATTCGGATCAATTTCATTTATCGATTCGCCGAAAAGGGTAACAAAATCCTTCTGGCTGTTTTTTTCTTTTTCATAGGCCATTTTCATCGCCTGAAGAAAAACCGGGTTTTGACTGTTACCGGATAATCCCCTGATAATATCACCTACCGATACTTCCATGGTGACATTCATACCCCCTTTCAGGTCAAGACCAAGGTTAAGTTCACGTTCCTTACATTCTTTGAACGTATATTTGCGGATAAGAAGGTTGTAAACCACCTCATTCGACATTGAATCAAGGTAATAATTGTCCCGTGCATTTTTAATTGAGTCGAGGTAATAGCTTTGCATTAAATCGTTCCCCTTGGAAAGTTCTTTTGCTAATTTTATTGCCGCTTCACTTCCTGCATATGCCTTTGCTTTTGATTCAACCCGCGCAGTTATAAAGGTAAATGAGAGTTGAAATAAACAAACCAATGCGAATAAAATTGCAAAAAATTTAATAGCTCCTTTGTTTTGCATTTCTGTCTGAATTAATATTAATTACGCTAATTTTTTGAGGGTGCAAATATAGAATAACATTATTGAAATACCAATTATATATAGCTGATTAAAAATTATTTTTTAACAATGAATTATCGTTGATATTACTTGGCTTTTGCGCCAATTTACGCTATAGGTTGAACAAAAAGTATTGGGTCTGGAAATTACCTTTATGGTTAATGAAAGGAATAATTAGCCAGTTAGTTCCTGTAAATTATCCACTTCCAAAGTTCTTTGTAACTGATTTTTTTTCCGTACATCAGTATCCCTGTCCTGTAAATTTTTGCTGCGAGCCATGTAGCTCCAAAAAATCCGGCAACAAGTAAGGCCATTGAAATATACAAATCTGTTAATGAAACCCCGAAAGGAATGCGGATCATCATAATAACCGGGGACGTCAATGGGAAGATTGAAAACCAAAAAGCAGCAGGACTATCCGGGTTATAAATAATAAACTGGGCAAGGACAATGGATAAAATCAAGGGAACGGTGAGCGGTAACATAAACTGTTGTGTATCCGTTTCACTGTCGACAATTGATCCGATAGCTGCAAATAAAGCCCCGTATAATAAATATCCACCGATAAAGTAAAACAGAAAAGAAAAAATAATTACGCCGAAATTGATGGATCGAATCGAATCAAAAATAGCGATCACCGACTCATTACTAATTTCTTCCTGTGGACTTTCGTTCAGGAATGACCTTTCATTTTCAACCTGAGGCTTTTCTGTGGCAACCGTTTCATTTTGTAGTTTAAGTTGTGAGGATTTGTAATTTGAAATATCGGATGAGAAAAATGATAAAAATGAACTGACAATGATAAGCGTTGCGATTACCCACAAAGCGAACTGTGTAAATCCGACCATTGCTACACCGATAATTTTACCCATCATTAACTGAAAAGGCTTTACCGATGAGATAATGACCTCAACAATACGGTTGGTTTTTTCTTCGATAACGCCCCTCATTACAAGTGCGCCATACATAAAAATGAAAATGTAAATGAGAATGCCGCCAATAAAACCAACGGCCATGCTTAATTCAGTGGAACTGCTTTCTTCTTTCCCTCCTTTGTTAAGTTTAATGGTCAGGAGATTTATTGACGTTTTGATTGACTTTAAGATATCAGGATCTATCCCTGACGCCTCCAGCTTCAATGCCTCAACTTCATTGCGCATCGTATTTTTAATATAGCCTGTTACAATGATGTTTGGCTGTTTGGTTGAATATAGCTTTGCCGATTGGGGAACACTCAGCTCGGTTTTTGGTATGTAGAGCAATGCATATAAATTCAGGCTGTCGATTTCATTTTTTGTTGTTTCAAGGTCCGTATTCAGCACCAGGAACTTCATGTCATTTGTATTCTCGAATTTATTGGCAAATACTCCTGTTTCGTCAATCACGCCAATGATTTTTGTTTCACCTTCCATCTGAACTACATAAACCGGTACAATAAACAAGCAAGCCATCAGCAGCGGTCCGAGAATGGTCATGATGATAAAAGATCTTTTTTTGACCCGGGTAATATATTCTCGCTTTATGATCAGAAAAATCTTATTCATTAGGCTTTTGCTTTATTTTTTTCAACTTTTGAGATAAAAATCTCATTCATTGTCGGTAAAATCTCATTGAACGAATGAATTAATAGTGTCGGAAGTAGTTCAGCCAGCAAATCATTCTGCGTTTTACCGTTAAGTATTTTAATAATGGCAATCCTGCTTTCATCGGTTTCGGTTTCATTAATAACCTGATAATTACTACTTATTATAGATTGTAAATTATTTTTTATACCTGAATATACGATTTCAAACTGGTTCGATTTATTTTCTTCCTTGATCTTTTTAACACTGCCTTCGAGGATTTTCTCTGCCTTGTCAATCAATACAATGTTATCACACAGTTCCTCTACCGAAGCCATGTTGTGTGTCGAAAAAATTATAGTGATGCCTTTCTTTTTGAAATCAAGAATTTCATCTTTAAGCAGGTTCACGTTTATAGGATCAAAGCCGCTGAATGGTTCGTCGAAAATAAGAAGCTCCGGTTCATGAACAACCGTAACAACAAATTGAACCTTCTGCTGCATACCTTTTGAAAGCTCCTCTACCTTTTTGTTCCACCAGGGCGATATTTCAAATTTCCCGAACCAGTATTTGAGCTTAGTACGTGCGTCTGATTTTGAAAGTCCCTTGAGTTGTGCGAGGTACAGAGCTTGTTCCCCGACTTTCATTTTTTTATAAAGACCTCTTTCTTCTGGCAAATAGCCGATACGGTAAATATCCGATGAACGAAGTTTTTGTCCGCGGAAAAACAAACTTCCGGTATCAGGCGCTGTAATCTGGTTGATGATCCGGATCAGCGTGGTCTTTCCTGCTCCATTGGGCCCGAGTAAGCCGAAAATACTATGCTCAGGAACTGACATGCTTACTTCATGAAGCGCAAGATGATCGGCAAATCGTTTGCTGACTTTTTGGACTTCAAACAGAGCGTTCATGGTTCAATAGTTAAATGCAAAATAAGATCTGGAATCCATATAGTTGAAATAGTCCCAATCAATTCGTTTATCAATAACTGATCTATTAATGCGCGAAATACTCCTTCATACGTGCGAAAAAGTTCCGATCCTTGTCAGTCGGGTTCGGGATAAAATTTGGAGATTTTCCCAGTTTTATCAAAATTTCCTGTTCCTCCCTGGTCAGGCTTTTCGGAGTCCATACATTGATGTTGATCAGTAAATCACCGTTTCCGTATGAATTTAGCGAGGGCAGTCCTTTCCCTTTTAGCCTTAAAACTTTACCAGCTTGTGTACCCGGAGTTATTTTTATCCGTGCTTTTCCATCAATTGTAGGTACATCAATATTCCCGCCGAGTGAAGCTTCCGTAAAACTAATGAAAGCGTCGTACAGTAAGTTCTTACCATCTCTTTCAAAATATTCATTCTCCTGTTCTTCGATCAGGATGATCAGATCTCCCGGTACGCCGTTTCTTGCACCGTTGTTTCCTTTACCGCTCATCGAAAGCTGCATGCCGTCTTCTACACCTGCAGGAATTTTCATTGTGATCACTTCTTCGCCTTTCACAATGCCATCACCGGCACAAACCGGACATTTATTAACAATAACCTGACCTTCACCACCACAAGCGGGACATGTGGATGACGTTTGCATTTGACCCAAAAACGTATTTGTTACGCGCGTTACATGACCGGTACCATGACAGGTTGAACAGGTATTAAAAGAAGTTCCACCTTTTGACCCCGAACCATTACAGGTACTGCAGCTCACATATTTATTGACTTTTATCTTTTTTTCAACGCCATGTGCAATTTCTTCAAGCGTAAGTTTAACCTTTACCCGCAAATTCGAGCCCCGGTTTACTCGCTTGTGCTGCTGCCGTGTTCCTCCAAACCCGCTGAATCCTCCAAATGCACCTCCGAAAATATCGCCAAACTGACTGAAAATGTCATCCATTGACATGTGGTATCCGTTTGCCCCTGAAGCTCCGCCAACACCCGCATGGCCATAATGGTCGTACCGCTGTCTTTTTTCAGCATTACTGAGGACTTCATAAGCTTCTGCCGCCTCTTTAAACTTTTCCTCAGCTTGCTTGTCATCCGGATTTTTGTCCGGGTGATATTTCAAAGCCATCTGGCGGTAAGCTTTCTTTATTTCACTGTCCGTAGCGCTTTTCGAAACACCCAATACCTCGTAATAATCTCTTTTTGACATGTAATTCGCTAGTCTTAAAACTTTTTCCCTTCGAAAAATTATTGACCGATCACTGCTTTTGTATATCTGATCACTTTATCCTGAAGTAAATATCCTTTTGTAATTTCATCAATTACCTTTCCTTTTAAATCATCCGATGGGGAAGGTATGTATGTAACAGCCTCGTGAAAGTCAGTATCAAACTCAGCACCGATCGATTCAATCGGCTTTAATCCTTTCTTCTCCAGAATGCTTTTAAATTTATTATAGATTAAACTGACACCTTCTTTAAAATGTTCACAATTTTCATCCTCTCTGGCAGCCACCATAGCTCTTTCAAAATCATCCAAAACAGGCAGTAATTCTAAAATTATTTGCTCCGATGCATATTTGCTGAGATCAATTTTTTCTTTAATCGTCCGTTTGCGGTAATTATCGAATTCAGAATAAAGACGCAGGTATTTGTCGTTCAACTCATCAATTTTCGCCTGTAATTCAGGTACTGAAGGCACAACATCCTCCGCCGCATCCTGCTCCTGAACAGTTTTATCTTGTTCATTCCTTACTTCCTTATTCTTTGGATCCTCAGATTCTAATAATTCGTCATTTTCAGGATTTTGACTTTCATTCTTCATTTTCATCTCTTTCTTAGTTCTGCTATGTTTTTTCATATTGTTTAACGGTTTTCAAAATTCCGTTTGCAAAGGTATCAAAACGACGAAGTTTTACAAATAACCTGCCATGTATAAAATCAGGACATTGTGGCAGAATTTTCTATTCCTTGATTGAATTTTTTTTAGATAATCAGGATAAAAGGGAAACGATTTTAAATAAAAAAAGCCCTGCGATTGGCAGGGCTTAAACACTGTATCATCATTTTTATTGATTAATTCTCATTTTGTAGAACGACCTGTAAACGAAGTATAATGCTATTGCTAAAAATGCGAAGCCAATATAAATAGCAATCGGTCTGAAATGTTCGGCAAGTGCTATTTCCATTGCAAGCAAACCAAATAAAGTTGTAAACTTGATGATTGGATTGAGTGCTACAGATGACGTGTCTTTGAAAGGATCTCCTACGGTATCGCCAACAACAGATGCGGCATGCAATTCGGTTCCTTTTTCCTTCATATCAACCTCAATCACTTTTTTAGCATTGTCCCAGGCACCACCTGCATTGGCCATAAAAATAGCCTGAAATAATCCAAAAAATGCGATTGACAGCAGATAGCTGACGAATAATGAAACCGGAGCATTGGATGTATTGGGTGAAGACAAAAATGCAAAGGCAAGTGCAAACGAGAAAATAGCAATGAAAATATTCCACATTCCTTTTTGTGCATATACCGTACAAATCTGGACCACTTGTTTTGACATTTCTACATCTGCTTTTTTGGGTGCATTCGGGTCAAGATTTATATTTTTCTTAATGAATTCAACTGCTCTGGCTGCTCCTGTAGATACCGCCTGTATAGAAGCGCCGGTAAACCAATAGATAACCGATCCGCCAAGCAAAAATCCAAGAATAGAGTAGGGGTTAAGCAAGTTCAGGATTTGTTCGGGTTCAACACCTAATGTTTTTTTAATGACCAAGATGAGTGAAAAAATCATGGTCGTTGCTCCAACAACGGCTGTACCAATTAACACAGGTTTTGCAGTCGCTTTAAAGGTATTGCCGGCTCCGTCATTAACTTCAAGGTAGTGTTTTGATTTTTCAAAATCAGGCTTAAACCCGAAATCTCTTTCAATTTCTTTATCAACGTCTTTAATTTCTTCAATTAAGGAAAGTTCATAAATGGATTGTGCATTATCAGTTACCGGACCATAACTGTCGACAGCAATTGTAACGGGTCCCATACCAAGCATACCAAAAGCCACAAGACCAAAGGCAAAAATAGAAGGATAGATCATAAAGTTATGCAGCCCGAAGGTACTTGCAAAATAAGCAATGAACATAAGCATGAAAAAGACCATTCCCATCCAGAATGCGCTAAAATTTCCTGCAACAAGGCCGGAGAGAATATTTAGCGAAGCGCCACCTTTTTTGGAAGCCTCGACTACTTCATTTACATGTGTTGATTTGGGACTTGTAAATAATTTTGTGAATTCGGGGATTAATGCCGCACCTAAAGTGCCCGCACTTATGATAACTGATAATGTGATCCATAAATTATACGGAAGCGAACCAATGGTTAAATAGCTGAGTGTAAAAGTAACCACCATTGAAAGTATGGATGTGATCCAAACAAGTGAAGTAAGCGGTTTTTCAAAATCCAGGTCGTCAACATTGCGATACCGGGCATTTGTAATTGCTCCGTTTATCCAATAAGAAACGATGGAAGTCACAATCATAAGGATACGCATAAGGAATATCCATGTTAATAATTGAACCTGGTATTCTGCGGTTGTGACTGCGAGAACGATAAATGAAATTAATGCAACACCTGTAACGCCGTAGGTTTCAAATCCATCTGCAGTAGGTCCAACACTGTCACCTGCATTGTCACCAACACAGTCGGCAATGGTTCCGGGATTCCTTGGATCGTCTTCGCCAATTTTGAAGATTACCTTCATCAGGTCGGAACCGATATCTGCAATTTTTGTGAAGATACCCCCTGCAATTCTGAGGGCAGAAGCTCCCAGTGATTCACCGATCGCAAAACCAATAAAGCTGGCGCCGGCATATTCTCCGGGTACAAACATTAAAATGATCAGCATCATGATGAGCTCAAGTGAAATCAATACCACTCCAATGCTCATTCCGGCAGTCAGCGGAATATTCAGCAATTTAAGGGGTTTTCTTTCGAGTGATGCAAATGCCATTCTTGCATTGGCAAGGGTATTCATTCTGATCCCGAACCATGCAACACTGTATGAGCCGGAGATTCCGATTATGGTCCATCCGAGAATCATCAGCACACCGCCAATTCCAAAATGAGCCTCGGAAAGATAACCGAAATAAAATGCTACGGCTGCACCAATAAAAATAAAAAGAATTGCCAGAAACTTTCCCTGTTGAATGAGGTATGTCTTCCCGGTTTCGTAAATCACATGAGCAACATCCAGCATCGATTGATGAGCTCTTATTTTTTTTACTTTCATAAATTGGAACAATCCAAACATAAATCCCGCAAAGGTGATCAGGAATCCCCAATACAGAATAGTTTGTGATTTCATTCCATCAGGAATGACAAGGTTTGCTTCGCTGGCAAAAGTTAATACCGGAACAGTCAATATCCCGAAAATAGTCAAGAATCGTTTCATATCTTATTGTTTAAATTTGGAAATCAGGCGCTAAAATAAGAAGTATTTTGAAATAGTCAAGGATTATGATAACTTACATACTTTCGTACTAACACTATGTTTATCAATGTAAATGCAATAAATTCAACTGTTTGTAATATATTATCCTGTAAAGGATGTTAATAATTTTTGGTAATTCATCGTGAAAACCTTTCGGGTGTTTGAAATAATTAATACTTTTATCTTTTTGTTTTAATAAGGAAGACACGAACAAGGGATGGATAAAATTAAACTGGAAATTATCGGGATGTCATACAGCCAGTCGCAGAGTGGTGCATATGCTCTTATTCTTGGAGAAATTGGTGGAAAAAGAAGATTACCGATCATCATCGGGGGATTTGAAGCGCAGGCAATCGCCATTGAACTGGAAAAAATGAAACCCTCCAGGCCCCTTACTCATGATTTGTTTAAAAGTTTTGCAGATACCTTTTATATAGCCATTAAAGAAGTAATCATTAATAATTTCATCGAAGGTGTTTTTCACGCTGTACTGGTTTGCCTGAATGATAAGGGTGAGCACCGTATTGATGCACGTACTTCGGATGCGGTGGCTCTGGCACTAAGATTTCATTGCCCTATTTATACCATCGAAAAAATCATGTCGGAAGCAGGAATTGTGGTTGATGAACAAAATGAACAGGGAGAAAAACCAAAAGTTAAAGCAAAAAAATCAGCTAAAAATACGTTTATCAATTCTACATTGGATGAGCTTAAGGAAATGCTTCAAAAGGCTGTCGATAAAGAAGAATACGAGAAAGCTTCAAAAATAAGGGATGAAATTAAACGCAGAGAAAAAGAAGGATCATAGAAAGTAACCTTTAGCCTGTTCCAAATTCCATTTTCTTTTCTTTTCATGAGCATTTACATGCTTTGTTGAAAACTCACAGAATTATTTTAATAGATTACAAGTTACTTTCGGATGGTTCGAAAATTATTGGATTAATTTTGCATTAAATTGCAAAGAAATAATTATGCAGCAATATCTCGATCTGCTCCGGCATGTGCTTGATAAGGGTGTTCGAAAGGACGACCGGACCGGAACCGGCACCATCAGTGTTTTTGGTTACCAGATGCGGTTTGATCTGTCGGAGGGATTTCCGGTAATGACAACCAAAAAACTTCACCTGCGGTCAATCATTCACGAGCTTTTGTGGTTTTTAAAAGGTGAGACCAACATTAAATACCTGCAGGAAAATAATGTGACGATTTGGAATGAATGGGCTGATGAAAACGGTGATTTGGGTCCGATATACGGTGCACAATGGCGCAACTGGAATCAGGATGGCATCGATCAAATTTCTGAAGTCATTAAACTGATCAAAACCAATCCCGACAGCCGGAGAATGATGGTAGCTGCCTGGAATCCCAGCGTTCTTCCCTTGTCAGGTAAAACATTTGCTGAAAATGTTGCATCGGGCCGCGCAGCCTTACCACCCTGTCATGCTTTTTTCCAGTTTTATGCAGCCAATGGAAAATTGTCCTGTCAGATGTACCAGCGGAGCTGCGATATTTTCCTTGGCGTTCCTTTCAACATTGCTTCTTATGCATTGCTGACAATGATGGTTGCGCAGGTTACCGGTTTGCAGCCCGGCGACTTTGTTCATACCCTCGGTGATGCTCACATTTACCTCAACCATATCGACCAGTGCAAGTTGCAATTGTCAAGGAAGCCTTACCCATTACCAACAATGAAGATCAATCCGGAGGTTAAAGATATTTTTGGATTTAATTTCGACGATTTTGAGCTTGTCAATTATCAGTCGCATCCTCATATTAAAGGGGAGATTTCTGTATAATGGAGAAAAGGGTTAAATCAGTTAATTCTAGTAAACTTGTTGAATCAGGAAAGTCATACAGCAAAAAAAATCATGAAAAGACAGGACATTGAAGAACTTGAAATTTATAAGTTGAGTATGGACATTGCGGAAGAACTTTGGAATGTAGTTTCTAACTGGGATAATTTTGCAAAAAATGCAATAGGATATCAACTTATAAGAGCAACGGATTCAATATCAGCAAATATTTCAGAAGGTTATGGCAGGTTTTCGTATAAGGAAAATCGGCAGTTTTGTTATATTGCAAGGGGTTCGCTTTATGAAACAAAAACATTCCTTACGAAAGCTTACAATCGAAACTTGATAGAGATCCAACAGCACGATTTAATAATCGAAAAATTAAATTCCCTTTTAAAAATGTTAAATGCTTATATTAAATATATTAACTCAAAAATTTCTAATTCTGAATAACATGTTCAATTATTACCATTATCCGTTAATTTGGTTCCCCCTTCCCTCGACGAAGTCCCTTTGTGTAACCATTTCAACCAATTCAACCAATTCAACCAATTCAACCGATTCACCCGGTTCAACCAGATTCAACCGATTCAACCGATTCACCCGGTTCAACCAATTCAACCGATTCACCCGGTTCAACCGATTCAACCAATTCAACCAACTAAACCGATTCAACCAATGAAAATATCAATCATCGTTGCTGTTGCCAAAAACAATGCGATCGGCAAGGACAATAAGCTTCTCTGCCATCTTTCCGAAGATTTGAAACGGTTTAAGAAGCTAACTACAGGACATACCATTGTAATGGGAAAAACAACCTATTATTCACTTCCAAACAGACCGCTTCCTAATCGTACTCACATTATCCTGACGGATGTGCCAGGAGAAAAGATTGATGGATGCATAATGGCTTATTCCATTGAAGATGCCATTTCCAAAATGGAATCCGACCAAGAAAATTTCATCATCGGAGGAGCATCAATATACCGGCAGTTTTTGGAACATGCAGATAAGCTTTACATAACCCGGATTCACCATGAATTTGAAGCCGACACCTTCTTCCCCGTGTTAAAAGAAGCAGATTGGGAGATCATTTCAAAAGAAGATTTCATGGAACCGGATGAAAAAAATCCCTATCCTTATTCGTATGTGATTTATCAGCGAAAAACTCATTGAATTTTATAAATCCACAAAGCCTGACCGAATGAATTTTTCCCTACGCAATAGCTTAGTGGCTTCCAAAAGGCAGGGAAGAATGGTGAACATCGATTTTTAATTCCCCGTTTTTATTTTTCACGTATCCAAATGTGAATTCAACTTTTGTATCATGGCCTTGAACATCCGTAAAAAAGTAATTTCCCATCACAATTGCCCGTTTTTCTTCAAGGATCATGTGTGCATTTTCAAAACGCACTTTTGTCCAGGGCTGCAATGCAAAGCCACGATCCTCAAAAAAATGAACATTTCCTCCGATGAAATATGATTTTGCGGCTTCCATGGTAGTTCTGAATTGGGTTTCGGAGGCCTTGGTCGGTTTAAAGAGCACCTTACCCTTTTCAAAGGCGTAAAGCCCCTTAAGCATATCCACAGTTGCTTTTTCACATTTTATTTTATCATTTTTCAGTTCTCCGATTTTCACAATGGCATCTGCCCATGCCTCTTGTGCATTCAGTACCTCTTGTTGTGTAACCATAATGACTGTTGCATAAGTTCAGCCTGCAAACTTAATAATCAATTACGATTGACGGTTAAAAAACCCTGAAAAACATTTAATGGAAATATTCGCGCATTGATAACTCAGGGTGCAATTGTGAAATTTTTCGGCTAAGGGATTAAAATTATTATGACATTTTTTACTTCCTGATTACAAACGGCACCAGTTTTTTCTAACCTTTGCTTACTGGTTGTTTTGCATATTCAGATCCATTACTTTTATATTTCTTCAATAGCATCTTTAATAAGTAAGCATCAATTGGTTTTGAAATATAATCATTGCATCCAACTGCAAGTATTTTTTCCTTTTCGTTTTCAAATGCATGAGCGGTTTGTGCAATAATGACCATATCTTTATCAAATTTCCTGATTTGGCGTGTAGCTTCATAACCATCCATTATTGGCATGCTGATATCCATAAGCACGATTTCAATGTCCGGATTTTGTTTGCAGGCTTTAACAGCTTCAACGCCATTGCGTGCAATTAAAATCTGGTCACAATATTTGCCAATCAGTTGCGTAAATAGCATAATGGATACTTCGTTGTCTTCAACAACTAAAACTTTTGACAACTTAAGAGGAACCTCTTCAACCGGATAACCATTTTCAATATTTACATCCTCTTCAAATTGTGAATTGTAAGGGATCGTGAAGTAAAATACAGAGCCTTTTCCCACCTCGCTCTCAACCCATATGTTTCCCCCGAGCAGTTCAACATAAGCCTTGGTAATTGCCAGCCCTAAGCCAGCTCCTTCAAAATTGCGCGAGAGGCTATCATTTGCCTGAACAAACCGTTTAAAAATCGCCTCGTGTTTTTCTTTAGCAATTCCAATGCCTGTATCCCTCACAAAGAATTCAAGATAATCATCTTTTTTTTCATACCCAAACTCTATTGTTCCTTCATTGCTGAATTTAATCGCATTTTTAACAAGATTGGTAAGGATCGCATAAATTTTCTCCCGATCGGTAATGATAATGGATTCATTTTCCGGTAATGAATTTTTAAAGGAAAACTGCATTCCTTTCCGTTCGACCTCATATTTGAAGAAGGTATAAATGGTATAAATTTGTTCATTGATATTCGATGGTGCATGCGAAAAATTCATTTGACCCGATTCAATCTTCGAAAAATCGACCAGGTCGTTGACGATGTTAAGCAAGCGGAAACCGCTTTCTTCAATGATATTAATAAACTGCAGCTTTTCTTCGTAGGTGAGCTCAGCTTGTTTTAAAAGTTTGGCAAATCCCAGGATGCCATTCATTGGCGTGCGTATCTCGTGGCTTATGTTGGCCAGAAAAACTGATTTTAGCCGGTCGTTTTCTTCTGCTTTATCTTTGGCTACCAGTAAATCTTTTTCAGCAAGTTTCCGTATGGTGATATCGTGTAACATAATAAGGCATTGCCGTCCATTTTTGCTAACGATTCCTGTAATATTCAAATACTTTGGCATATGGCCCCGCATTACAAGCATCACCTCGCATGATTCTTTCACCTTGCTTTTAAACACCTTTTCAATAAATTGATTATAAATATGCCGGGTATCGACGGAAATATAAAATTCAAAAATGCCGTTGATCAATTTTGAACGTTCTTTGCCAAGCATGTTGGCAGCGCTGAAATTCAGCTCAATAATTTCTCCTTTTTTTGAAAGTGTAAGATATCCGATAGGCGCAAAATCGAATAATTCCAAATATTTTTCCTCTGCAAGTTCGGCTTTATCAATCGCCTGCCTAAGTTCTTCGTTCTGCATTTCCAGTTCTATCTGGTGCACTTCCAGTTCATGAATGAGTTTCAGTTTATCGGCTTCAACATGAATTGAAGCTGATTTTGACCGTTGCTTTTTCAACTGTTTTTCGGCTTTCAGGCGAAGCTCGCTGGCATTTGAACTGACAGGGTTTTGTTTTTTCATGGGTCTTTTCGTTTATATCATGGATCGAGCAGTTTCATTTTTTTAATTTAGCTTCCATCTCTTTGGCTAAACTTATATCAACAAATGTTAATACGAGCCCATCAATCCGGTCGTCGACAGTGCGGTAAGGCAAAATGCGGATATTAAACCACTTTCCGGCATTTGTTTTTATGGCTGTTTCTTTATAAACAAGTGTTTTTAAAACCTGCCGTGCATTATTTTCCAATTCGGGGTACTGCAGATCGTTGGCAATATCAGTAAAAGGCCTGCCAATATCTGTCAGCCTTAGTTTAAACAGTTTGACCAACTGGTCGGTAAACCGGCGGATGTTTAACTCTTTGTCGAGAAACAAGGTGGCAATGTCGGTGCTGTTGAGAAGGTTTTTCATGTCGTTATCGGACCGGGCATATTCATTTATCTTACTCTGAAGTTCGATATTCAGTGTCTGAAGCTCTTCGTTCAGGCTTTGCATCTCCTCCTTTGAGGTTGTGAGTTCCTCGTTTGTCGATTGCAGCTCTTCGTTGGTGGATTGCAGTTCCTCGTTGGTTGACTTAAGTTCCTCCTGCGATGTTTGCATTTCTTCGCGCATGCTTTGCAATTCTTCATTGCGTCGCTCCAGTTCCAGTTGCAACTCCAGCAGCCTGGGATGGGGGGCTTGTTTTCCTGATTTTAGTTTAACGGGTAAAGGTTCGTTGATGGCTACCACATCAGCAAACGCAATTATGATCATTCCTTTTAAAGCATTTGGTTTTTCAATTTGCTGAACCGTAATATTTACCCAATTAATCCCTCCATTTGTTCCTACCTTAATATGAGGTAATATAACCGGGTCATAATTCAGTTTGGCTTTATGTAAAGCCCCATGCAGCTCGTTGCGCAAGCCTTCACGAGCCATTGAATAGATATTCATATTGGCTTTGCCTGCGGCAGGTTCGAGGTATTTGCCGGTACGGCCGGTAATATAAATAATGTCGCCATGTTCATTGACAAGCACACTGGCAGGAGCAAAGTGCTGTATCAGGAACTGGTCAGCAAGTGACTGAATACTTTCGGTAAACATAACAGGTTTTATCATTTCTTCCGGGTATTTCTTTTTATTGGATATATAAACCGGGAGGTCCAACAGATCGGGCGGGAGTGAAGTTTCGGTGCGAAGGTAGAATTTGTATTTTGTATCCATCAATTTAAACCCATGACTTTGAGCACCCACTGTTTCTGAACTCCCAAGTAACATTATTCCTCCGGGACTGAGGCTGTACAGAAACAAACTCATTAATTTTTTTTGCAGTTCGGTCTCCATATAAATGAGCAAGTTTCGGCATGATATAAAATTCACTTTTGTAAAAGGCGGATCTTTGATTACATTTTGGGTTGCGAAAACAACCATTTCGCGAATGGCATTGCTTATCCGAAAACCACCTTCCTCGGTAGTAAAAAATTGGCTTAAGCGTTCTTTTGAAACATCGGCGGCAATGTTTGACGTAAATATACCTTTTCGTGCCTGGTCGATGGCATCGATGTCGAGATCGGTTGCAAATATCTGGAGGGTAATATTCTTGTTTATTATCTGTTTTTCGATGATTTCTTTAAAAACAATGGCAAATGAATACGCTTCTTCTCCGGTGGAACATCCGGGAATCCATACCCTCATTATTTGACCGTCGGGCAGGGTATTTAACAAATTGGGAAGAATGCTTTCTTTTAATTTTTTCCATACCGCTTCGTCGCGGAAAAAGCTGGTTACACCAATTAAAAGCTCTTTGAAAAGTATTTCGAGCTCTTTTGGATTTTCCTGTAAAAAACGAACGTAGCCGGCAATTTTATCGATTTGGTGAACACTCATACGCCTCTCGATACGGCGAAACAATGTGTTTTTTTTATACAATGAAAAATCGTGGCCCGTTTGCTGCCCGCAGAAGGATGATGATTTTTTCGATATTGCTTTTGGCTTTAACATCAATTTCTTTAGAGAGAACAATATCGGGTGTGAATTTGAGTAATTCGATCAATTTGGCCGGGAGCTCACCGGCGGGAGCTATTATATCTGCAGATATTGCAGCAATGGCGCTTCGGGGCATGCCATCAAATTTTGCTGTATCGGGGTCCTGTACAAGCGCTATTCCGTTTTTTTCTTTAATCGCCCTAAGTCCTAAGCTGCCATCGCTACCCATTCCGGATAGAATTATACCAATGCTGTTTTCCTGCTGATCTTCGGCGAGCGAGCGGAAGAAATAATCGATGGGAAGCCGCAGACCGCGGAGTTCGACCGGCTTGAATAAATAGAGTGTCCGGTTTAAAACTGACATGCTTTTATTGGGAGGAATTACATATACGGTGTTTGGCCTTATTTTTAACCGATCGGTTACCAGTAAAACCTTCATCGGGGTATCGCGCTGAAGCAATTCGGGCAGATAGTCCCTTATGGTCGGGGTCGAGATGCTGAATTACCACGAAGGCCATACCTGTGTTGGCAGGTAAATTTTTAAAAAAAATTTCCAATGCTTCCAGACCGCCTGCTGAAGCTCCAATACCCACAACAGATAAAAAGGTTTTCACCTTTACAGTTGATTTTTTTGTTTTGGACGTTTTTGAAACCTTTGTTTCTTTAGGCTTATTACCTTTAGAAATATTTTTTTGGATGGCCATATCTGCAGATTGATTTTAAGATCCTGTGAATTCGTTTAATTTTTAAGCAATGCTGAAACGCATGAATTATTATTCACGTTTCGTCTATTAACAGTTTCAAAGGTAATAAAAGCTTTTTTATTTGAAATAAGTTTCATGAATATAAAAATCTATACTGAATGGTTCATAAATTCTGGTAAATACAAAAATAGAGAATTTTTTTTTCAATGAGTATAAAAACGGGACTTAATTTCAAAAATATTTTTTAATGAAATCCAGTGGGAAATCGCTAAATTTTTTTTTTGGTGGTTTTCGGGCCTGCGCACACTAATGCTAAGCATTTAAAAGGTATAGTGAATAGTGGCGAATGTTTTAAGTCATGCTTGTACATACGGGCTTACAGGAAGAAACAGCGGGCGAGGATAAATGCGACTTAGGCAGAGCCTAAGCCGAACAGGGTAAAGTGCGTTGGAATGGGAGGAATAAGTGTTGGAATGGGGGGAAAGAACGTTGGAATTGGAGGAAAGAAGATTGGAAAGTGAGAAAAGAACGTTGGAATGAGAGTAAAGAGTGTTGGAGTGGAAGGAAAGAATGTTGGAATGAAAGGAAAGAGTGTTGGAATGAAAGGAAAGAACGTTGGAATGAAAGGAAAGAATGTTGGAATGAAAGGAAAGAACGTTGGAATGAAAGGAAAGAACGTTGGAATGAAAGGAAAGAACGTTGGAATGAAAGGAAAGAACGTTGGAATGAAAGGAAAGAACGTTGGAATGAAAGGAAAGAGCGTTGGAATGAAAGAAAAGAACTTTGGAATGAAAGGAAAGAACGTTGGAATGGGAGATATCCTGAAAGTAGCAAATTAGTTTGAGCCTGACTGGTGCACGTATATAAATATGGCCAACCTAAGGGATGATGGGTCAACGTAGCGCTTAGGCAATACTTATGCTGAAAGAGTTGAAACAGCGGGGGGGTGAATTGTTGAATTGGTGAATCCGCCAGGGGGTGGATTGATTTTACCGCGAATTGACGCGAATTATTGACGCGAATTGACGCGAAATTGGGACTGATGACAGCGGGTGAAGGAAAAAGCCTTAAGGGATATGGGCGACTGGGGCAGAGCCTCAGCCGAACCTGGGGGGTGAAACAGTCAGAAAAATTTTTATGTTACTTTGTCTTGATACAAAGTAACCAAAGATCAAGAAAAAACGATGCTTCAACACACAAGGCCATCGCCGGCTCGCCGTTTTTTCGGGCCTGCGCTCGTAATGCTGCGCATTTAAAAGGTTTGGTGAGTTGTTGAAATGTTCCAAGTTGTGCTTGCACTCATGGGCTGACAGGAAGAGTTGAAACAGCGGGGAATAATTGCCACATAATTATTATTAACACAATTTTTTTATAGTAATTATAGTATCTTGAAGCTCAATAACCTTTTTAAAGATTTTATTAATATCTAAATGATTTAGAAATCCTTCTACTCTTCTACCTTTTTGATAATGTTTATTATAGCGATGAAATAATTCAGATAAAATCCTGTTATTGGTTGCTTCAACATTGTTGAAAGCCTTATAATTTCTCTTTGTTTTTGGCACTCTTAGATAAGCATATATTCCTTCTATGTCATGAAAAAACCAGCTTTCTAAATCCTGCGTTGCTATGATTTCATTAACTGATTTAATCCGGGAATTTCTGTGGATAAAACTTTCTCTTATGTAATCAATATCAAGTTGCGTTTCTTTTTCGCGGGGTCCATCTCTGTCGTAAGCAATAAAAACATGAATATTTTTAAAGGATTTGAATTGAGTATTTTCCAGGTAAGACTTTATTTTATCAAGTACCTTTTTATTTATTGAAAAATTCCCCTTCAAGTTTCCGTAATTCCGGCGAATTCTTCGTGCAGGTATATTTTCTTCAAATATTTTCTTATAAAATTCGGCTTCGGTTTCCCCTTCGTATAAGATCAAAAGGGAATTCGGGTTGCTGTTGGTCATATTTATTCGAATTCTTTTGTATCCTCCGCTGTAAAAAATAACTCGTCGCTAAAACTAGTTCTGGACTTTTTCAATCTGTTTCTTAAATCCTTTTTATCATACACATTAAAAAATTCGCACAGACCGTTTTCCTTTATTGTACTTACAATTATTTCTTCTATTTTGGTTTTATTGATCAGGGGTATAGAATGAGAGGTAATAATGAATTGCTTACTTTCAGAAAAACTCTTAATAAATGAAATCAAATCGATCAACGCCTTTGGATGAATTGAATTTTCGGGTTCTTCAATTAAGAAAAGCTGACTATTGCTGGATAGTAGCTTGGTAATAAAGGCAATAAGAATGACAGTTCCATCAGAAAACTGAGTGAGATTTTTGAAAACATTTTGATGTTTAAAATAAAGTTGTTTTGTTTCAGGTATTTTTTCTTTTGGATCACCTGGAAATTTATAAATAATAGCTTTGTCAATATTTAATATATTTTTAATTGCCTCTTTAAAAATTTCCCATTTATTACCATCCTCTAAGTTAATAATTTCTTCTTCCAGTTCGAATGAAACTATCCTGCCATTAAATGCATTAATTCGATCCTTATCTGTTTTAAGTAATTCTATATATGAGAAATAAAAAATTGGAGTTCTAATTATCTCATTTAATGAAACAAATGCATCTTTATAATCTTCTTTAACATTTTGCAAAATCTTCAATACCCTAATTACACTGAAAAATGGACCAACTCTTTTTATTACATCCATCTTAGAAAAATCTATTCCATATTTTACATAATCATCTAATCTTGTAAATACGTTAATTAGTTTCCCAGGTTTTTTAGATTCCTTGACATCAAGTTTTTCACTTTTTATTTTATATTCAACATCGAAAATGGATGTATTACCTTCAAGTTCCAAAAAATATTTAAATATTCTATCTGTACTTGAATTAGAATACGTCAATTCAAAACTAATTGGTATTTTTTTTGACTCAGTAAAAAAATCTTCATTAATTGGAGCTATTCTCTTAAAAACTGATGAAAAAAATCCATTTAGAAAAGATTTTTCCACATCATCTAAAGATGAATTAATTACATAATTTAGAAAGGAGATTATCTGAATGAAATTTGATTTGCCAGAATTATTTGGACCAATAATGACATTAAAATTTCCAAGTTTTAATTCAGCAGATTCGATATTTTTATATCCTTTTATTTTGATCTCATCAATTTTTATCATTGACTCGTATTTTTAGGTTCAATTATTATAAAAATTTAACTTTTGTTTAAATTTTCTCTCTAATTAAATGCAAAAATAACATTAATTGTACCTATTCAACATTTCAGAAAAAAAAAAGTTTCGTTAATTATTTAAAATCTTGCTAAAAAAACATTTCCTGACTTTTTCCTTCCTGATACTCCCGTTTTTGGAGGTTTTAAAAGCGATTTCAATCTCAGAATATCGACCGATTTGTGATCCAGCAGGTCTTCGACGGTGCGGGGTTGAATTTTTATCATTTAATTTTAATTTGAATCATTATTGAAATAGAACTGGTTCATGATACATGTATTTAGGAAGTAAAGATAGAAAAAATGACTTGAATGAACAGAATTTGGATTGACTAAAGCAGGAAACTCAGTAATATCCCTGCTGCAACTGCTGAGCCGATTACGCCAGCTACATTGGGAGCCATAGCATGCATCAATAAATGGTTGGACGGATCGTATTTTAATCCTTCGGTTTGGACAACCCTGGCGCTGTCAGGAACGGCAGATACACCGGCAGCCCCCACAAGCGGATTGATCCGGTTATCAGCCGGAAGAAAAAGGTTCATTACTTTGGCAAAAATGACACCCCCGGCTGTTGCTACCATAAATGATAAGGCACCCAGCACAAATATCAGGATCGATTCACTGGTCAGGAAAACATCGGCCTGTGTGGAAGCGCCTACTGTTAATCCGAGGATGATGGTGACAATATCGATGAGGGCATTCCTTGAGGTCTCGGCCAATCGCCTTGTGACACCGCTTTCTTTCAGAATATTACCAAAAAAGAGCATCCCCAGCAAAGGCAAAGCACTGGGAGATATGAAGGTTGTTAAAAGCAATCCGATAATAGGAAATAAAATCTTTTCCAGTTTTGTGACCGAACGTGCCGGCTTCATCCGTATCAACCGTTCTTTATTGGATGTAAGTAACCGCATGATTGGAGGCTGGATCACCGGGACAAGGGCCATGTATGAATAAGCTGCAATAGCAATGGGCCCGATGAGGTTTTTCACATAAATCGGGTCGCCGGCCGGTGTATGCCCTATTATGTTCAATCCGTTAGCCAGTTTGGAAGAAAGGAAAATTGCTGTGGGTCCATCGGCGCCACCGATGATACCGATAGCCCCGGCTTCAGCAGGATGAAATCCCAGTGTAAGTGCGCCAAGGAAAGTGGCAAAAATCCCAAGCTGTGCGGCTGCTCCCAACAACATAAGTTTTGGATTGGAAATAAGGGACGAAAAGTCGGTCATCGCCCCGATTCCTAAAAAGATCAGTGGCGGGTAAATACCGCTTCTTACACCGTAATACAAATAGTTAAGGACACTACCATCTTCATAAATGCCGATTTTCAACCCGGCATTAAGCATAAAGGGAATGTTTCCGATCAGGATGCCTACCCCGATAGGGATTAGCAGCAATGGTTCATAATCATATTTGATGGCCAGGAAAATAAAGAAAAGTCCCACTGTGATCATAATAAGGTGGCCCCAGGTGGCATTGGCAAATCCCGTAAAACTGAAAAACCGCTCTATGCCTTCCAGCGGTGTTGTATGATAATCGGGAATTGTGGAAACACCAGAATTATCAACTTGTTCTGTTTTTTTGACTTCCTGACCTGAAACCGTATTATTCTGGTTTAACATGCCCGAAAGAGCGGTTAGCAGGACAATGATCAAAAATACAGTCAGGGCTTTTTGAATGGGAATCTTCATAACAATTCAATTAAAACATCGCCTTCGAGAAAACTATCGCCGGGCTGCACTTTGATGGCGGTCACCGTTCCGTCCTTTTCAGCCAGAATGTTGTTCTCCATTTTCATTGCTTCATAAATCAATAGCTTTTCCCCTTTCTTCACATCGTCACCTGTTCTGACAAAAATCTGCATGATATTTCCGGGGAGTGGCGCTTTGATCTGGATAGCACCGATGGTCTTCTTGATCTTGGTTTCGCTTCTTCTTGGGGCCGGAACTTCCTGTCGTACAAGCACTGGTGTCTTGGGCTGAATAATTTGCTGATGAACCTCCACTTCATAGCCGGTTCCATTTACCTCAACCCGGGCAATCCTATCCTCAAATTTCAGGACTTCCACTTCGTAGTCATTGCCTTGTATGGTGAATTTGAATTTCTTCATGGCTTACTTCATTTTAAAATAATCATTTGCATTGTAAATTTTTGAACTCCAGGGTGTGTAAGAACGCTGAACGGTTTTAATGGTAAGCGTGTGACTCTCTTCATCATGTTCATTCAGGTAGAGGTACAATGCCATACTGATGGCGGCATTCACCTCACCAATCATAGCCAGGTCTTTTTCCGCTTCCGAAATTTTCCCCTGCCTCCTGAGCTTATTCCGGATTTTCAGATTAATGAGTTTCGGTATATTGTTGTAAACATAATACAGAATGACAAGAGCGAGGAATACCGTTACATATCCCACTACCGAAAGGGTAATGGCAAAGGCCGAAATGGAGGATAAATCAAAGGTTATTTCTACGATCATGATCATTCAGATTAGAGTGGAATATTACTGTGTTTTTTGACCGGATTTTTATCTTTTTTTGTTGCCAGTGTACTGAGGGCACGAATGATCCTGAAACGGGTATTGCGTGGTTCGATAACATCATCGATGTAACCATATCGGGCAGCTTCGTAAGGATTTGCAAATTTTTCCCGGTATTCCTGTTCTTTATCGGCCAGGTATTTGGCCCTTTCTTTCAGATCTTCAATTTTGGCAATGTTCTTTCCTTCCAATACCTCAATGGCACCTTTGGGGCCCATGACGGCAATTTCAGCAGTGGGCCATGCATAATTAATATCACCGCGCAGGTGTTTCGATCCCATTACATCATGGGCACCACCGTAGGATTTTCGAAGTGTAATCGTAACTTTCGGAACTGTGGCCTCCCCGTAGGCGAACATCAGCTTGGCACCATGGGTAATGATGCCGCCGTATTCCTGAGCACTTCCCGGCAGAAAACCCGGAACATCTACCAGGGTCACGATAGGAATATTGAAAGCATCGCAGAACCTGACAAAACGAGCTGCTTTACGTGAAGAATTAATATCGAGGACCCCGGACAGGAAATTAGGCTGGTTGGCGACAATTCCGCATGGAATGCCGTTGAAATGCGAAAATCCGATGACAATATTTTTGGCATAATGGCGGTGAAACTCCAGAAACTCCCCGTTATCCACGATGGAATAAATCACATCTTTTACGTTGTAGGGATGATTCGGATTTTCCGGGATCACTTCATTAAGGTTTTCATCTTTCCTGTCGATAGGATCGTTACACTCAATCACCGGCGGATCCTCCAGGTTATTCTGAGGCAGGTATTCCAGGATTTTACGGATCAACAGAAATCCTTCCTCTTCATCCTCCGCTTTGAAATGAGCCACTCCCGATTTGGCTGTATGGACATCTGCTCCTCCAAGGTCTTCCGTTGAAATATCCTCACCCGTCACGGTTTTGGTGACGCGTGGTCCGGTCACAAACATGTAACTTGTTTTTTCACTCATAATGATCACGTCGGTGAGGGCAGGGGAGTATACGGCACCCCCCGCACAGGGACCTAAAATTGCGGATATTTGGGGAATGACTCCGGAAGCCATAATATTGCGCTGGAAGATCTCTGCATAGCCGGCAAGGCTCTTTACTCCTTCCTGGATGCGGGCCCCGCCGCTATCGTTGATCCCGATGATAGGCGCTCCCACTTTCATGGCTTGATCCATTACCTTGCAGACCTTCTGGGCAAAGGTTTCGGAAAGCGATCCGCCGAAGACTGTAAAATCCTGGGAGAAAATGTAAACCACACGCCCATCGATGGTTCCATGGCCGGTGATCACGCCGTCCGATAGGTAATGCTGGTTTTCCAGTCCAAAATCGTGACTGCGGTGGGTAACAAACATATCGAACTCTTCAAAACTTCCCTCATCGAGAATCATTTCAATCCGTTCACGGGCTGTATATTTTCCCTTTTTGTGCTGGTCTTCGATCCGCTGCTCACCGCCACCCAGCCTTGCTTTCTCGCGAAGTTTAACCAACTGGCTCACTTTATCCTGGTTGCTCATTTGTTAAAGTTATTTGTTAAAAGTTGATTCGTTCATCGTTATTTGTCAACTTCTTTAACAAATAACTGATAACGGTTAACCCTTCATTATTTCCCGCAAAACTCCATCAGCACTCCAAACGTTGATTTTGGATGCAGGAACCCAATGTTCAATCCTTCGGCACCTTTACGGGGCGTTTGGTCAATCAGTTGGACACCGTTTTCTTTCGCATCGTTCAGGGCTTCGCCAACATTTTCACAGGCAAAGGCAATATGATGGATGCCTTCTCCTTTCTTCTCAATAAATTTTCCGAGGGGACCTTCGGAATCTGTCGATTCCAGCAATTCAATCTTTGTCTGTCCTACTACAAAAAATGCCGTTTTCACTTTCTGGTCCTTCACTTCTTCGATGGAATAGCATTTCAAACCGAGTACCTTTTCGTAAAATGGAATGGCTTCATCAAGACTTTTCACGGCGATTCCAATGTGTTCGATATGCGTAGGTTTCATCTATGTAGCTTTATTGTTAATTAATTCACAAAAGTATTGTGATTTTTATAAATGCCAAGGGATATTCAATTTTTTTTAAAATAAACCCGAAAGCGCAGATCCGGCCAAAATCTATAACTCATTATGAACAGATTTGAATCACGAAGGTATAAATAAAAAGCGAAGCAACCATTCCCGATTGCTTCGCAGATTTTCAAAATGTCCCGGCCTTGCCATAGTCTCCGGATTAAGCCGGGTGAAGTTATAATCTTCAGATTTGTCTGATACTTCCGCTTATCGCGAACCTTAAATCAATGCGTTTCATCCGTATAATTTCAATTCCGAAACCTTCGAGAGTCTTAGCTCATCTCTGCACTCATTGTCAGCGAAGCATGCTGATTAATTCTCTTGTGGTAACTACTGTTGCAAATTCTTTGTTTAAACTTGCTAATGCTATTTCGTGAATGATTTCAGCAGTATATTTTTGCCCGTCGACCCCTGTTTTATCAAAGGTTGCTGTTGCGTCCGAAACGATATAGGTGTCATATCCATAATTTCCGGCCATCCTTGTTGTGGTCGAAACACAATGGTCAGTTGTCAGGCCAATAATTACAACGTTTTTTATGCCGGCATTGTCAAGCTGTTCTTTTAAGTTTGTGCCAATAAACGCACTATTCACATTCTTTTTGATGATGGGTTCCCCTTCATTTGGTTCCACGACTTTTTTGAATTCATTTCCGGTATTTCCTTCCGCTAATCTTGAGCCGGGTATTGTTGAGCAATGTTTGACATGAAAAACCGGTAAGTATTTCTCTCTCCAGAAATTCAGAAGTTTAGCGGCGTTATTTTCGGCTTCAGGATTATTTCTGTGACTACCCCAATAGGCGATATCATCAAATCCTTTTTGAATGTCAATAAGTATTAATGCAGGAATGTCATGTTTCGTCATAATCATTTTATTTTCGGTTACCACAGGTTTTACTCAGGGCTTGTCATTCTCTCCGGAGCAGGATTGTATTGAATGGCAATCGTTCTGCTAATCCTTATTCCTGATGCAGATACTATAAGCCGGTTTTGGAACCTGGGTACGTACTTATTTTTCACGAAGTTTAAATTTATGCCTTGACTTATTACTACCAGAAATTAATCTTTTTGTTCAAACTGGTTTTGTTAATTCAATCTTTTTCATTCACTCATTGTACTTTAAAGCATTCGTGGATTCGTGGCTTATTCATTTTTAATTCCTTCATGTTCAAATTCGCTCATTTTCAAATTATTCTCATCATCACATCATCACATCATCACATCATCAAATCATCACATTACCATTTCAAAAGTCAACATAATATCAATTTTTCCGGCTCACCAATTCACCCCGACACCTGTACCTTGAACCCGATTTTTAATCTATTTTCAAATTCCATCATTAAAAAACAGTCAACCCTTTCCCTCGAATTCGTGCCGGATGCCCGTGATACGTCGTCAGATGCAAATGACACACTATCACCTGTCAATGATACGAAGTCAGATACCTATGATACGGTGACAGATCCTTATGATATGCCTCCACCTGTCAATGAGGCGCCGGCAGATGCAAATGATACCCCGCCACATGTCAATGAGGCAGCGCCAGATGCAGATGAAACGCTGACAGACGCGAATGACCATCCTTCAAACCGGTATATGTCATGCAAAGCAGTTTCACTAACACAGATTTTACAATACCCTGTAGTTTACGGCTTCGATAATACTGATTCAGCCAAACAAAATGTTCCCAACCTCGGCATAGTCTCCTGACTAAGCCGGTTGAGGTCAAAATCTTCAGATTTACTCATTACATCCACTTGACGCTAACTTTTAAGCATTAAAATTCATCCGAATGATTTCAACACCGAAATCCTTTGCGTCTCTTAGCGCATCTTTGCGCCTTTGCGTGAAACTTAAACCAACCTCGGCCAGGTTCCATGTTTTTCGAAGAGGATTAATACCAATAGGAAGCGCATGGTATCTCTTTCGAACAACCCGGATGGCACCCACATAAGGCAAATCCGATCCGGAACTGCACTTACCAGCCGGGATGTTATCAGCAATGTTTTGGTGCTAGTGTGAACATTAACCGGCAGACATAAAACGAACTTAACAATGTGGGAATCATGTGACATTTTTCAATAATTATGCAACACCTATCTTCCAAAACCTGCTCAACTTTATACTGTTATGTAAATTCATTCACAACATTAAAAAACAACAAAATGAAAAAATATTTTTAATGGTTATAAATGCTGCACTGATTTGCAGTTGCTTATATGCAGGCACACCACCCATGGCGAGTTAAAACTTCATTTGAAAAAAAGTTTCTCGCCGCAACAAAAGTTAGTTGGGGCAACGAGGTTGCAACAGTGTGGGTTGCAGAATTTACCTTTGAAGGCAGCACCATCTCTGCAAATTTTGCTGAAGACGGAACCTGGCTTGAAACAGTAAATGAAATAAATGCTGCTAACCTGCCAAAAGCTGTTGCAGAAGCAATCAAATCAAAGTATCCAGGATGGACAATTGCAGAGGCAGACAAAACTGAAACTTCAAAAATCGGAACTATTTACGAGGCGGACCTAAAAATGGGAACAGAAAAAAAGAGTGTTGCATATAAAGAGGATGGCACACTTAATATTATCTTAGTACTTTATATCCCATGTTTTCTACTCACAAAAAAGCATTAACCTGTAAATCCCGACAAATCCTACTTTCAGTTGTTGAATAACAACGATAAATAGCGTAATTACAACTATAAGTATCTGTATTTTTTTTGATTCTGGGGATGACTCCGGGTATCTTTGCAGCGTCGACAAAATAAAATTAGAATTTGTAACGATAAAATAAAAAGACAATGTTAAACACTAAGATTATTGGCAATAAAATTGCCGAAGCACGAAAAAAAATAAATATTTCTCAAGCTGAGCTTGCTAAGCTTCTATTCATCAGTTCACAGGCAGTTGGAAAGTGGGAGCGGGGAGAATCAATGCCGGACATCGTTACTTTTAATCGTCTGGCGGAAATCCTGGGTGTTGACCTTAATTACTTTTCAGAAAGCATTCAATCTGAAGCTACTGAAATTTCACACGTTGAGGCCTTGGTTCAGCAACCGGCTGAATTGCCATCCGGAAAGCAGAACCTGCCTGCCGGCAAGGCAGAGAAAAAGCTTAGCTGGGATATGTCACGCGGGAACTGGGAGGGCGCTGACTTTTCCGGGTTGAAAAATCTGCATGAAAAATTCAGCTCCTCCAACATGCAGCGGTGCAAATTTATCGGTTCCGATTTGTCGGGACTGCTTCTAAAAAGCAATAATGTTGATCGCTGTGATTTCTCGGGTTCCGACATCAGCAACAGTCACATTCAAAATTCCAACTTAGGTAACAATATATTTAAGGAGTGTTCACTGAAAGAAACTGAATTTTCAGGAAGCAATATCGACCGTTGCGATTTCACCAACGCCGATTTTACAGGAACTGAATTTTTAAAAAGCAATATCAACAGTTGCGATTTCACCGGTGCCGATTTTACGGGAATGGTGGTTAAAGATGGTGGCTTCAGCGGAGTGGTGATTAAATCCGGTGGCTTAGAGAAAAATACAATTGCAGATGCTGTGTGGAACCGCACCTCTTTCATTGATACCCACATTGTCGATTTAATTTTCAGCGGTACATTGGAGGACTGCTATTTTGAAAACTGTGCATTTACCAGGGTGACATTCCAGAATGCGATGCTTATTAACACCTTCTTTAAAAACAACAAGAATTTGAAACGAATTCGGTTTATCGATTGTAAAGCGGACCGGATGACCTACGAATTCCTGAAACAAGGGAAAGCTGATTTAACAGGTATCACTTTGTTAACATCATAAAGGAGGAAATAAAAATGCAAAATAAAGCAATCCAGGTGAAAGGACTGAAAAAATCCTTCAGGTAACTTGATGTTCTGAAAGGTGTGGATTTGAAGTGGAACACGGAAGTATTTTCGCGCTGCTCAGCTCAAACGTTGCAGGCAAGACAACAATTGTCAAAATCATACCACCCTGCTGACCAGCTTGGTGTCATTGATTTTTAAAGTCCTTTATCTGTCCTGCAATCGCAATTGCACCGAAAACTTCAACCATTCCCCATCCTGCTCATCCCGGACTTTTTTCTACTTTCAAAATGCTAAGCCATTCCCTTTCAAAACGATAAGGTTTGTAATGCCTTAATATTAGGACAAATTCCAAATACTATTGATTTATAGGCAGATATCAAAATATCCAATTAAATGGAACAGGAATTGGCATGTCTTAACCGAAATTAAAAATTAAAAACTATGACAACATTTATTCTCATTGCAGCAGGAGTTTTGGTCTTCGCGCTATTATTTAAATCGATTGATTTTTTTGAAAAAATTTAAAAACCATATTATAAATTAAATGCTATGACAATACTATTCATTATCGCAATCGCAGTATTCGGCTATTTAATCTATGTACTGCTTAAACCTGAAAAAATTTAAATCAATGCACAGGGACAGATTAAATTTCTGGGAAATGATGAGGCTCTTATTCTATATACTAATCGGCTTATTTTTAGTGTGGCTCATTCCCCTGTTGCTTAATATCTTCTCAATTTAGATAAAAATGAATACAGAAATATTTGGTGTAGTCTTAATGTATGTCCTGGTGGTTGCAATAGCCATACCACTCGGCAGATATATTGGCAAGGTCTTTACGTATCAGAATACCTGGTTCGACAAAATTTTTAACCCTGTCGATAACCTGTTCTATAAACTTGGCGGTATAAATCCCGAAAGGGATATGAACTGGAAAGAGCACCTGCTGGCTTTGTTAACCATTAACCTGGTTTGGTTTTTTCTTTCCATGTTCACGTTAATGAACATGAACTGGTTGCCTCTCAATCCTGACGGAAATCCGTCAATGAGCCCTGACCTTGCTTTTAATACCTCTGTGAGTTTTGTCACCAATACCAACCTTCAGCATTATTCAGGCGAAACCAGTCTTTCGTACTTAGGGCAATTGATTCTGATGCTTTGGCAGTTTATCAGTGCCGGAACTGGAATTGCCATTTGCGCTGTAGTATTTGTGGCCATGAAGGAAAGAACCACTGAAGAATTAGGTAACTTTTACAGCTTTTTTGTGAGAAGTTGTACCCGGATATTGTTTCCGCTTGCAATTGCAGGCGCTACCATCCTGGTTTTTAACGGTTCTCCAATGACTTTTAAAGGAAAGGCAACCACCACCACGCTCGAAGGTGCTACGCAACATATCAGCCGTGGCCCGGTGGCCTCATTTGTCATAATCAAACAACTGGGGACAAATGGCGGCGGATTTTATGGCCCGAATTCGGCCAACCCGATGGAAAACCCAAATTATCTTACCAATATTGTTGAAACCGTAAGTATCTTTTTAATACCCATAGCCATGATTTTTGCCTTCGGGTTCGTAACCCGCAGGAAAAAGCTGGCCTGGGTAATTTACGGGGTTATGACTGCTGGTTTTCTTATGTTGGTTATTCCTTCAATTCGTAGTGAGATGCATGGAAACCCTGCTATTGCCCATATGGGTATTCAACAAAACATGGGTAGCATGGAGGGCAAAGAAGTTCGGTTTGGCCCGGCTGCATCGGCCTATTGGGCAGTCAATACAACCTGTACCAGCAATGGATCGGTAAATGCCATGCACGATAGTATGACCCCCTTAACAGGAATGGCAGCTTTGCTGGGCATGATGGTCAATAGTTTTTATGGCGGGGTAGGCGTGGGATTTTTAAATTTTTACATCTTTATTATTCTTGCGGTTTTCATTTCAGGGCTCATGGTAGGCCGCACACCTGAATTTCTGGGCAAAAAAATCGAAGCTAAGGAGGTGAAAATTGCCGTAATTGTTTTCCTGCTGCACCCGCTGTTGATACTTACTGGAACGGCCCTGGCCAGCTATCTGTATGTGGGTAATCCTGCAGAGTATGCCGCCTGGCTCAACAATCCGGGATATCACGGGTTCAGCGAAATGCTTTATGAGTTCAGCTCGTCTTCGGCAAATAATGGCAGCGGTTTCGAAGGGCTGGGTGACAATACCATGTTCTGGAATGTGGCCACCGGTTTGGTCATGCTGCTGGCAAGGTATCTGCCTATCATAGGCCCGGTAGCAATTGCAGGCATCCTGGCAGCCAAAAAATACATTCCCGAAAGTGCAGGAACGTTAAAAACCGACACAGGTACTTTTGGGCTGATGATATTTGCAGTGATATTCATTCTTGTGGCCTTGTCATTTTTCCCTGCACTGACGCTTGGTCAGCTTGCAGAATATTTCACACTGAAGTGAAAAGTAAAATGTTAGATGTGAGATGTCAATTCAGTTACCATTTTACACCTCACTCTTTTTCAAGTTTTTTAATTAAACCATAAATTAATTTACCAATGACATCTAATTTCTTAATCAGCAAATCAGATTCAACCTTTGAAATATATAGTAATTCAGAGCTTAGCAGTAAAAGAGTATCTAATTCGGTCATTGAACCGAGTGAAATGTGCAAAAAGCGGATAAACTCTTTTGAACCTTTTCTTGCTGCACCCTCAGCAATATTAACTGGAATGGAGACAGCAGCACGTCTCATTTGTGATATTAATCCGAATCGTTCTTCAGATGGAAAGGAATTCGTAATTGAATATATATCTTTTACAAATTCAAAGCTTTTCATCCATGCATTTAATTTTTTATGTGGCTTCATACTTTTTCTTTTCTCAAAAGTATTGAAATCATCCAACATTTCACATTTAACATTTCACATCTAACATCTATAACAATGAAATCACAAAATACATCTTTGTTTCAAAAAGAACTGGTTCGGGAAGCCTTCGTGCAATCTTTTGTAAAACTCGACCCCCGGAAGATGTTACATAATCCGGTAATGTTTACGGTTGAAATCGGAACTATTGTGATGCTGGTAGTATCCCTGCTCACGCTAAGCGGTAACAATTCGCAGGGAAGTTTCGGTTACAACCTGACCGTTTTCTTTCTCCTTCTGATCACCTTACTGTTTGCAAATTTTGCTGAAGCAATAGCTGAAGCAAGAGGGAAAGCCCAGGCCAACAGCCTGCGGAAAACAAGGGAAGAAACCCCCGCAAAGCTGGAAAATGGTGAGACAATTTCATCCTCCCAACTTAAGAAAGGTGATGTTTTTGTTTGTGAAACAGGAGATATCATTCCAACCGATGGTGAAATCATTGAAGGGTTGGCTACCATAGACGAAAGCGCCATCACTGGCGAGAGTGCCCCAGTAATACGTGAAGCCGGTGGAGACAAAAGCTCGGTAACGGGTGGGACAAAAGTATTGTCAGATAAAATAAAGGTAGAAGTTACTGCGCAACCCGGCGAAAGTTTTTTGGATAAAATGATTGCCCTGGTGGAAGGGGCTTCCCGGCAAAAAACGCCCAATGAAATTGCATTGACCATTTTGCTGGCTGGGTTCACCCTTGTTTTTATCATCGTGACGGTTACTTTAAAGCCCTTTGCCGATTATGCCAATACCACAATAACCATTTCGGCTTTCATCGCATTGTTTGTATGTCTTATTCCGACAACCATTGGAGGTTTGCTTTCGGCAATTGGCATTGCAGGTATGGACAGGGCATTGCGGGCAAAAGTGATTACTAAGTCGGGTAAGGCTGTTGAAACTGCAGGAGACATTGATGTTTTACTCCTGGATAAAACCGGTACGATTACCATTGGTAACCGGAAAGCCACACAGTTTTATTCGGTAAATGGTGTTGAAAAGGAGCATTTGATCCAACAGGCCGCTCTCAGTTCAATGGCTGATGAAACGCCCGAGGGTAAATCGATTGTTGAATTGTCAGAAATTGACCCGAAAAGTATTAAACTTGATAATCCCAGATTTATCCGGTTTACCGCACAAACACGTTGTTCAGGAGTTGAATTTGGGAATACCAGTATCAGAAAAGGCGCTTACGATGCCATTAAAAGCCTTGTGGAAAATGCCGGAAAAGAAATACCTCACGAACTTGATGAGATCGTAACAAAAATTTCATCGAATGGAGGAACTCCACTCGTGGTAATAGAAAATAACGAAGTACTGGGGGTAATTGAGTTACAGGATATCATAAAAACCGGTATTCGCGAACGTTTCGACCGATTAAGGAAAATGGGGGTGAAAACGGTAATGGTAACTGGCGACAATCCGCTTACGGCAAAATATATTGCTGAAAAAGCCGGCGTGGATGATTATATTGCCGAAGCCAAACCTGAAGATAAAATGGAATATATTAAAAAAGAACAGTCAAAAGGAAGGCTGGTTGCCATGATGGGTGACGGCACAAACGATGCCCCTGCCCTGGCTCAGGCTGACGTGGGGGTTGCGATGAACAGCGGTACACAAGCCGCAAAGGAAGCGGGCAATATGGTCGACCTGGACAACGACCCTACCAAATTGATTGAAATTGTGGAAATCGGCAAACAATTGCTGATGACCAGGGGAGCGCTAACTACTTTCAGTATTGCAAACGATGTGGCTAAATATTTTGCCATTATACCGGCCTTATTTATCACAGCAATTCCGGCACTGCAAGGGTTGAATATTATGCACCTGGCCAGCCCTTCAAGCGCTATCCTGTCGGCAGTTATTTTCAATGCAATTATTATCCCGCTGCTTATTCCGTTAGCCTTGAAAGGCGTTGCGTACAAACCCATTGGAGCAAGCGCACTGCTTCGCAGGAACTTATTTATTTATGGCCTGGGTGGAATTATTGTTCCCTTCATCGGGATAAAACTGATTGACATGTTAGTTTCGACACTCATTTAAAACGTATAGAAATGAAAAAGAATATAATACCAGCAATAAGACTAACCCTTGTAAGCATGGTTTTCTTCATGGGCATTTACACGCTTATTATCCTTGGGATTGCCCAACTGGCCCCCAACAAAGGAAAAGGATTAACAATCAATCAGGATGGGAAGACCTATTATATAAATGTAGGGCAGTCTTTTACCCAGGATAAATATTTCTGGTCAAGGCCATCGGCAGTCGATTACAACGCCGCTGGCTCAGGCGGTAGTAATAAAGGTCCGTCAAATCCGGAATACCTTGCCCAAGTCCAGGCACGCATTGATACTTTCATGGTTCACAATCCGGGAATTGAAAATGCAGAAATCCCAGCCGACCTGGTGACCGCAAGCGGCAGCGGATTAGACCCGGATATCTCGGTACAGGCCGCCAAAGTTCAGGTTAAACGGATTGCAAAAATCAGTGGGCTTTCAGAAAATACCCTGTTACAACTCATTCAAAAAAATACCGAAAAACCCTTATTGGGCTTATTCGGTGCAGAAAGGATAAATGTATTAAAGTTAAATCTCGATTTGGACAACATCTCAAATAATTAAGCGATGAATAAGGTATATTACAAACTGATAATACTCTCAGTAGTACTCATGGGAATTCTTTTCCCTTGTCAGGAATTAAAAGCACAGGAAAATGATACAACTTCTCCGTTTTCCGTAAACATTGATATATACAGCAGCTATGTTTGGCGTGGAACTTTATTTTCAGGGCCTTCGTTTCAGCCATCGGTATCATGGGAACATCAAGGATTTAAAATTGGAGCCTGGGCCTCTCAGGATTTTGCAGGAACATATAACGAGGCTGACCTCTATGCATCGTATAGCTTTAATTTTGGATTGAGTTGTGGCATCACCGATTATTATTACCCCGGCCTTAGCTATACAGATTTTTCAGATACTACAGGTTCCCATGCCTATGAAATTAATATAGGTTATTCACTAAGAAAATTGTCAATGGCAGCCAATTACGTACTTAACCAGGCCGGAGGTGCAGGTTCGGCAGGCGGTGACATTTATGTTGAATTGAAATACAACTTCAAATATTTTGGTTTATTTGCCGGTGCTGGCAATGGTTGGTTGACCATAGAGGATCCGGGACGGGGTGACGAATTTGGGTTGGTAAATATTGGAGTAAGCACCTCAAAAGAATTAAAAATCAATGATCATTTTTCAATTCCGGTCACCGGCTCAGTTATCTGGAATCCTCAAGCTGAGCAATTCTTCATCGTTGCCGGATTTTCAATTTAAAGTATATTTTAAGATGCCTCCCAATCACTTTAGAGTCGGGTAAAATTATTTTAATTTTGTTTAAAATCTTTTAGATGATTGAAAAAGAACAAAATGTTCAGCATTTTCTCGAGCTGATAAAAAAATCAAGGCGGGGTAAGTTTAAAATCTACATCGGCATGAGTGCCGGTGTCGGTAAAACGTACCGTATGTTGCAGGAAGCACATATTTTACTTCGCAATGGTATTGATGTAAAACTTGGATACATTGAAACCCATGGACGTGAAGATGTTGAAAATCTGGTTCCTGGTCTTCCCGTAATCCCCCGGAGAAAAATTTTTTACAAAAGCAGGGAATTGGAAGAAATGGATTTGCAGGCCATACTAAACTTAAGACCTGAGGTGGTGATTATTGATGAATTGGCTCATACGAACATTCCCGGAAGTAAAAACGAAAAACGCTGGCAGGATGTCCTTGATGTTATTTCGGCAGGTATTAATGTGATTAGTGCCATAAACATACAGCACATTGAAGGGTTGAATGAGGAAATCAAAATTATAACTGGTATAGAAACCAGGGAACGTATCCCTGACAAAGTGCTGAGCCTGGCCGATGAAGTCGTGAATATTGACTTCCCTGCCGATGAACTAATTATACGCCTCAAGGAGGGCAAAATTTATACGAAGGACAAGATAGAAACTGCATTGAATCATTATTTTAAGGCGGATAATTTATTGCAATTGAGGCAACTGGCGTTGAAAGAAGTAGCCTCTCAGGTTGAGCGGAAAGTAGAAAGAGAAATCCCGAAAAGTATTCCACAGCACCATGAACGATTTCTGGCATGCATTAGCACGAATGAAAAAACAGCCAAAACGGTCATTCGTAAAACAGCACGCCTTGCTAATTTTTATAATTGCAAATGGTACGTTTTGTATGTTCAAACACCCAAAGAAAATCCTGATAAAATTGCTCTTGTTAGACAAAGGCACCTGATAAACAATTTTAAACTGGCCACTGAAATGGGCGCCGAAATTATCAAGGTAAACAGTAATAGCGTGGCCAAAACCATCATCGAACAGGCTGTTGAGCGCGAGGTAACAACGGTGTGTATTGGCAGGCCGCGTATTAACCTGTTGAAACTGATTTTGGCAACGAATATTTTTAACGACTTGATGAATAAGCTCACTTCAAATAAAATTGACATTGCAATACTTTCATAAATGAAGATTAAAACAAAACTGATTTTAGGTCTTGGCTCGCTTTTCGGAATGATTACCATACTGAGTGTACTGGGAATTTTAAAAATCAATTCCCTGTCAAAAGCCACTGAAAATATCCTGGTTGACAATTACAGAACGCTGGAATATGCAAGGGACATGTTAAAAGCGATGGACAAGATACAGGAGGACGAAAAAGTAATTGAAGTTTTTAAAGATAACCTCAAAAAGCAACGAAATAACATTACTGAAATCGGTGAATCTGAACTTACGGATAGCCTTGCAGCACATTTCGGAAAGTTAATGCATAATCCATCGGATTCGCTCGCCCCCATTGAAATAAGAAATGATTTGAATCGGATTATGCACCTCAATATGTCTGCTATTCAGGAAAAAAGTGCAATCGCGCACAAAAAAGCAAAGAATGCGGTTCTTTGGATAGTTGCTACTGCAATCTTCTGTTTTATTATTTCTTTTATTTTACTGGTGCGACTCCCGGGGAATATTGCCAATCCACTCAAAGAACTGACCGAAAGTATTCAGCAGATAGCTGCAAGGAATTACTCGCAAAGGGTTCGGATTGAAGCGCACAATGAATTTGGCGAACTGGCAAAGTCATTTAACTTAATGGCACAGGAACTGGAGGAATACCATAACAGTAACATCGTCCGGCTGATGATGGCAATAAAAAGAATGGAGGCTTTGATAGAAAAGATGAATGAACCGGTCATCGGTTTAGACGAAAACAGGTTAATCATTTTTGCAAACGATGAAGCCCGGAAAATTACGGGTTTGGGTAAGGGGCATCTCATTGGTAAAAACGCCGAAGAACTTGCGCTGACCAACGATTTGATGCGGGAACTGCTTCAAGAGATTTTCGGAGCCAAACAAAAAAACAAGAAAGAACCGTTAAAAATTTTTGCCGACGGTAAAGAAAGTTATTTTGAAAAGGAAATTTTAAACATTACACTGGAACCCCAGCGTACTCAGGATAAAAAATTAATCAGCCATGTGATTCTACTGAGAAATGTAACTGCCTATAAGGAACTCGATTTTGCTAAAACCAACTTTATAGCAACCGTCTCCCACGAATTTAAAACACCGATATCATCCATGAAAATGAGCCTCCAGTTATTGGAGAATAGCCAAACCGGGCCATTGACCGAAGAACAAAGAAATTTAATAGCCAGTATTAAAGATGACTCCGACAGTCTTTTAAAAATTACAGGCGAATTGCTGAACATGACACAGGTTGAAAGCGGTAAAATTCAATTAAATATGATGCCTGCCAACCCGGAAGATATTTTGAATTACGCAATCAAGGCCAATAAAGTGCAGGCTGAACAAAAAAAAGTGTCGTTTGAAATCGAATCCTCCACTGGGTTGCCTAAAGTACTTGCCGACAGTGAAAAAACCGCATGGGTACTGGTTAATCTGATTTCAAATGCAATCCGTTACTCTTATGATAATTCCAAAATCTTTTTATCGATAGAAAATATCGGTAAATTCATTAAATTTTCTGTAAAAGATACCGGACAGGGTATCGCCCCTGAATATAAAAGCAAAATATTCGACCGTTATTTCCGCGCTCCCGGTTCAAAAAAGGAAGGGATAGGGCTTGGCCTTGCCATTAGCAAAGAATTTATCGAAGCCCAGGGTGGTCAAATAAATGTTGAAAGCGATTTCGGGGCAGGCAGTACTTTTACGGTAACATTAAACTGCGTATAGCATACACATTTGTAAGCATCCGCGAGCAGGCAAACAATTACCGACCAACAATGGCACATTTGATTTAGACTTCAACATTAATTCATTTGTTTTTGCAAAATCAAATGAGTCATTTATACCGCCTCACGAATTATCTCTAAATTTGTATTTATTAATCTTATGGTATATTGAAAAAAATTTTAATCATTGATGACGAAGAAAAGCTAAGAAATTTATTGACAAAAATCATTAGCTATGAGGGCTTTGAAGTTTACCAGGCAGAAGACTGTAAGTCTGCTTCAAAAAAAATGGAGCAGAACGAAATAGATGTAATATTATGCGATGTTAAACTACCGGATGGTAATGGTGTGGAATTATCAAAAGAGTTAAAAATCAAATATCCTTTTACCGAGATAATTCTGCTTACTGCCTATGGGAATATTCCGGATGGTGTTCAGGCTATTAAAAACGGAGCTTTTGATTATATTACAAAAGGGGATGACAATAACAAAATCATTCCTTTACTTTTAAGAGCTGTTGAAAAAGTTGAACTGGCAAAACGTGTTCGTCGGTTGGAAAAACAACTGGGTGACAAATATTCTTTTGAGAACATTATTGGTAAATCAATACAAATAAAAAAATCGATTGTACTGGCAAAGAAAGTTGCTGAAAGTGACACAACTGTTTTACTAACCGGCGAAACCGGAACCGGAAAAGAAGTATTTGCACAAGCTATTCATCAGGCCAGCAATCGCAGAAATAAAAATTTTGTTGCGATTAACTGCTCTGCATTTAGCAAGGAGCTTATAGAAAGTGCATTTTTCGGACACAAAGCGGGTGCATTTAGCGGAGCAATTAAGGACCATAATGGACTTTTTACGGAAGCCAACAATGGCACTATTTTCCTTGATGAAATTGGAGAATTAGCATCAGACCTGCAAGCAAAACTGCTTAGAATAATTGAAACAGGGGAGTTTTTTAAAGTTGGCGAAAGTAAACCCACAAAAACAGATGTTCGCATTATAGCCGCTACAAACCGTGATTTACAAAAAGAACTGGAAGCAGGAGGTTTTAGAGACGATTTATTTTACAGGATTTCTGCTTTTCAAATAAATTTACCAGCCTTACGCGAACGAGTTGTTGATATTGAGCTTTTTGCAGATCATTTTTTACAATTATTTTCAGCAAAAGCCAATAAGAAAATTGACGGAATCTCTGAAGACTGCATCAATGCTCTAAAGCAATATCAATGGAAAGGGAATATTCGAGAACTGAGAAATGTGATTGAAAGGTGTGTTATTTTGGCGGAGGACACAAGACTTACTGCTGATTTGCTACCTGTTGAAATAAAGCACGATGCCGTTTCCTTTTCTCAAAACAAAGCAGTTTCTTCTTTTGAATTGGCAAATATCGAAAAACTTCATATCCAAAAAGTGTTAAACTATACCAATGGCAATAAAACCAAAACCGCTGAATTGCTTGGAATTGCCATCACCACTCTTTATAGAAAATTATCAGAATACAATATAAATTAAGGCTCTCCCTTTCATATCGCTAATGCAAACCCTTTCATTCTGAAAGGATTTGTTGTTCCAGGAATAAAAAATAATTCAATTATGTCACTGTATGCCAACTACTTAATGATAGGTATTGATTTTTGGATTTAAAATTGGAATTATATTACCATAATCGTATTATTAAAATTTCGGATTATGGAATCAAGAATTCAAAAAACACTTTATCAATGGTTTCCGGGAGCCTTTACTGATGTCAAAAAAGCAGTATTAAATTCCGACTATGATACACTCAACCATTTTGCAAACTATACGAAAAGTTTAATAAAGGATGATTCTGAGAACAAAAGTGAACCTTTTAAAATAATTAATTTATTATACGCAAAAGGTTCATTGTTTGAAAGAAATGCAATCGAGAATGAATTTTTTTATGTTCTTGCTTTTGATGAGAATCCTCAAAATTTAAAAGAAAATCTTAGTTTAATGCCGGAATCTCTGCGAACTGTCTATATAAAAACAATCTTGGAAAACTAGAATAGATAAGAGAAAGGATAATGAAAATTATTATAGCGGGCGATGGCGAAGTAGGGTTTTATCTTACAAAATTGTTGGAAAAGGAGTATCAGGACATTACCTTGATTGACACACAGAATGAGAAACTTTCTGTTGTTGAAAAGAAATTAGGGATTGCAACAGTCTTAGGAGATTCCACAAGTTACAAAGTACTGAAAGATGCAGGCGTTGAACATGCTGACCTTTTAATAGCCGTAACTTCTGATGAATCTGTAAATATTACTACCTGTTTAATAGGGAAAAAACTTGGTGCCAAGCTTACTATTGCCCGGATCAACAATATGGAATATTTGGTCGACAAAAGTATCCTTGACTTACATGACTTAGGCATTGACGAATTAATTTCACCGGAATCCCTTGCTGCACGCGAAGTAAAATACTTACTAAAATCTCCCGCACTGACAGAAATATTTAATCTTTATAAAAAAGATTTGTATATGTTGGGATTGCGTCTTGAGGAGGATACACCAATTGTTAATAAAACAATTGTAGAGTCGGCACACTTGTTATCAAACCATTCTTTTATGATTGTAGCCATATTGCGCAATGGCAAAACCCTTATTCCAAAAGGCGAACTGCAATTATTGAAAGAGGATTTACTATATTTTGTAGCATCAGATGAAGGCAAGGATAAAGTACTTGAATACGCAGGAAAGAAACCCTTTCAAATTAAAAACATTTTAGTTATTGGTGGCAGCAAAACCGGGAAATACATTGCATTAAGTCTTAGCAAGTATTATCATATTAAATTGATTGAAAAAAACCTTGAAAGATGTAATTATTTGGCAAAACAAATTCCCAATGTTCAGTTTGTATGTGGAGATGGTGCAGATGTCAGTTTACTCGAAGAAGAAGAAATAAGAAAATATGATGCTGTTATTTCTGTTACCGGAAACGCTGAAACAAACATTGTTTCGTGCTTAATGGCCAAAGAATTTGGTGTAAATAAAACCATTGCCTTGGTTGAGAATATTGGCTTGTTTGACTATTCACAAAAAATGGGGGTCGATACCTTAATAAATAAAAAAATGGCAGCGGCGAATTTTATATTTCGCCATATACTTAAAGGCAGGGTACTCACTTTACTCTATGGAATTGATGCCGAAATTCAGGAATTTACATTAAAAAAGAATTCCAAAATAATTAATAAGCCGATTAAAGAACTCAATTTCCCTGAAAATGCAATAATAAGTGGTGTAATCAGAAATGACAGAGGTTATATTACACTTGGTAATTTTGAACTAAAGGCTTATGACAAGGTATTTGTATTTTCATTGCCACAAAGCATTAAAGAAGTTACATCTTTTTTCAAATAATACACACCTTTACCCGGTATTTGTTATATTTCCTTGATGCGATGTTCAGCAAAAACCTCGATGCCTGCATATATTCCAATGTTTCCGGCGTATATTGTTCAAGGGTGGCATTAATAAATGAATAGTTTATATCAAGCTTTTTCTTCCCGAATTTTGTTTTGCGTACCATCGGCATTCGTTACTCGATTTGGTTTGCGCTATTATTCCATTTAAATATATGCATAAAATGGTATTCTCCATTTAGTATTCCCTTTGTTGTATAGCGCACACTGATAAGTTTGTCAATCATAACTTTTTAGTGTTTGCAGGTTTTGAAATACACTCATGGCTTCAGTTGAAGCCTTGATCCTTTTACGGCTCGGTTCCATGGAACTTTTACGCTCAAAAGGAATCAGTTTGGTTCGGTTTATGCAAATTCTCTGACCAGAATGGATATCCAATAAACAAAGCTAAAGTCTCCCTTGCTGAAATATTGCCATCCTAAAACGATTTTCTGGTCGCTCTTTTTTACCCATCCTCGTTCATCAATGATGAAACTGTAAATGTTCTTTCAAGTAAAACATTGCTTACTTCCGCTGCTGGCTCATTGATTAAAGCACGCTTATCCTAATTCGACCGGGTAATAAAATGTTGTATTTGAGGGTAACCAACCCCTGTATTTTCACAGATCCTTTTTATATTTCGACTCTGGTTTTGCATTAATCCTTTAGTAATTGTTCTTCCTTGATATAAAAATTCTTTGCTCGGTTTCAAAATACAAACTCATAATCAACAAGATGAACGCCTTACCTCCCATCAATAAGATAACGTGTTTTTCCCTAATTTTGCTGTTTTTACAAGCTGTTAAACATTTAAGACTGATTCTTAATGAATGCAGAATTTTCAGCGTCAATTAGAAGTTTGAGCACCGACACGGACAATATTTCATATTTCGCTACGTGGTGTCCTCTATGTGGCGAATTGATTCCATTGGAGTATAACGAACGAAAGGGTTTTTTCCCGTACATTAAAATTGACCATTGTATTATTGCATTTAAGTTTATGATCTTTTAATTATCATGATATTATTGACAATCGAACAAAATCTGTTAAAATAGAATGAATTTGATACAGCATAAAAAGCTTGATACTTTCAAAATGATATTCAGCCAAATTGGAGGTTTGCAAATTATTTTGGGTTATGCAATGGTCTTTCCATTATTAATGTCAATCATTTATTCCGAGTATTATTCTGCATTCGGCTTTTTTATTTCCTCCCTGGTATGTATTATAATTGGATTTTTACTTTATAAAAAAATAAAGACAACTTCTGAGCCTTTAAATCGCCATGCATTAATTATTGCAGCAATGGGTTGGTTTTTTATTGCCGTAATGGGTGCTTTGCCATTTATCATCATTGCTTATATTACGCCAATAGAAGTGGCTCAACAATTTGTTCCCACAGGAGCGGATTATCCATCGAGTATTTTTTTCTTTAAAAACCCTTTAAATGCAATTTTTGAAAGCATGAGTGGTTTCACAACCACAGGATTAAGCATGGCAGTTCACGTGCCCACTATTGGTAAAGGCTTGATATTTTATCGATCATTTACACAATTATTGGGAGGGGCAGGTTTTATAGTTCTTACTTTGGCCTTATTAGGTCATTCGAGCGGAAAAGTTGCTTTTCTGTTATATGGTGCTGAATCGACTGGCGAACGCTTACGACCTACTATAATACAAACGGCTCGTTCCATTTGGAAAATATACATTGGAATTACACTTTTTAGTTTTATCTATCTTGTAATTGGAACATATTTGATTTTACCGGAATACAGTATAACCAAAAATATTTTTGATTCAATTAATCATGCTATTTCAGGCCAGTCAACCGGTGGATTTAGTACATTGGAAAGCAGCATAGCAAGTTACCATTCAAAAGCAATGGATATGTTATACTTATTGCCAATGATTTTGGGAGCATTGTCTTTACCGTTTTACTTTAAAGTTTTTCACGATAAACAAATCAGTCTGTTTTGGAAAAATCTGCAAACAAGGTCAATAATTCTTTTATGTATTTTGGGCAGCATTATACTTTCTTTAATGCTATTGAAGGCGGGTGTAATGTCAGAGCCCTTTCGTATTGGAATATTTCAATTTGTTAGTGCTTTAACCACAACAGGCTGGCAAACTTCAGATATTCACTTATGGGATAGTTCCTCTGTGTTATTTACAGTTATAGCAGGGATGATTGTTGGTGGTGCGGCTGGTGCAACAGTAGGAGGTGTTAAGATAATCAGAGTATTACTTCTTTTTAAAGGATTATTTTGGCATATAAACGGTTATTTTTACTCGGATAATTCAATAAAAGTCGTCAAATTTAACGAGAAGCGATTGTTGCCCGATGAAATGAACAAAGAACTCGCAAACGTTGCAACTTTTATTTTTATTTATTTGATTTTTTTAATTATTGGAACCGTAATAACATACTATACGATGATTCCGGGATTTACTTTAAAAGATGCATTGTTTGAATCGGCATCAGCTCAAGGCACTGTTGGTTTATCGTGTGGAATTACAAATCCGGGAATGTCCCCTTTTCTCGAAATTACCTATATATTTCAAATGTGGGCCGGGAGGTTAGAGGTTATTCCGATTCTTGTATTATTCAGAACGATACTTTTCGGAACGAATCCTAAAGTAGTTTGATATAGCTCCTGTCTTCAGTGCAGTTTAAAAAAGTATCTTTGTACGAAGGGACTTATTTATATCGATATGAGAATCAAGACAAAACTAAATCTGGGTATTGGTTTATTGTTTACGTTAATTATTTTTTTAGCTTTTCTTAGTATCAGGCAAATCAATTCATTGTCATCTGCTTCAGAAAATATAATTAAAGACAACAAAGAAACAATTGGCTATACGCAAAACATGTTGAAAGCATTATCGGAAATTGATGAAAACAGAGAGGCATTAAAAACGTTTGAAAAATATCTTCTAAAACAAAAGTCAAATATTACTGAAACCGGAGAAAGAGAACTAACCGAAAAACTATCTGAAAATTTTTATCGATTAAAAAAAAATACATCCGATGGGGCTGCTTTGGCTAATATACAATCATGCCTGTTTGAAATAATGAACATCAATTTAAATGCGATTGAATTAAAAAATACTATTGCAGATATAACTGCCCAAAATTCAATTTTTTTAATTAGTACGTTAAGTTTATTTTGTTTCATTATTGCACTCATTCTTTTCCTTAAACTGCCCGGAAATATTTCCAATCCTATTAAAGAATTAATTATAAGCATCAAACAAATTGCAGCTAATGATTACTCTCAACGAGTGAATTTCGAGGGGCATAGTGAACTTGGCGAATTGGCTGTTTCGTTTAACACGATGGCCAATAAACTGGAAGAGTATAATAATAGCAATATTGCAAAATTGCTCACTGAAAAGAAGATAACCGAAACACTTATTAATAAAACACATTACCCAATTATTGGTTTTGATAAAGCTATGAAGGTTAATTTAGTTAACGATGAGTTTTTAAAAGTTTCTGGCTTGAACTATCGTGAATTAATTGGGTCAAATATTCTTGAGATTGCTTCTGGAAATTATTTAATCAATCAAATTATTATTGATGGTTCAAGCAAAAAAACTGTTTTGTCAGATAACGACCCAAATTCAAGAATACATACTTACATGCAAGGAAAAGACATATATTTTGAAAAGGAAATTCAAGAAATATCATTAAACCCTCAAAATGATATAAAAAAGCATTTGATGGGTTATGTGGTAATAATGAAAAATGTAACTAAGTATATGGAGCTTGATTTGGCAAAAACAAATTTTATTGCAACAGTCTCCCATGAGTTAAAAACACCAATTTCTGCAATTAAATTCAGTTTGCAATTACTCAAAAATGAAAAAACGGGAATGCTTAACGATGAGCAACAAGGTTTAATTAATAGCAGCGAGGAAGATACTGACAGACTTCTGAAAATTGTTTCTGAATTGCTTAATATTACTCAGATTGAAACTGGAAATATTCAATTAAACATTATGCCTTCTAATTTTAAAGAAATTTTACAATACGCCATAAATACAAATAAACCATTAGCAGAACAAAAAGGAATTTCTTTTGATTTTAAATGCCCCGATAATTTACCGAAAGTTTTCGCTGATAAAGAAAAAACAGCCTGGGTTTTGACAAATTTAATTTCAAATGCCATTCGCTACTCCAAGGAGAATTCCAAAATAGTCATTTTAATTTCAAATCACGAGAAACAACAAATGGTCTCTGTTAAAGATAGCGGTAAGGGCATTGACTTGCGTTATAAAGATAAAATATTTGACCGTTACTTTAGAGTTCCGGGCACAAAAGAGGAAGGAACAGGACTTGGATTAGCAATAAGCAAGGAATTTATTGAAGCGCAAGGTGGGCGTATTTCAGTTGACAGCGAATTAGGTATTGGAAGCACATTTACAATTTTATTAAACAATATAATTTAATCTCTCAATTTGCAAGCACATTATCAAAGCCCCTCAAGCCAACTCTTCAACCAAATCTTTGTCATAGAGTTTACAAGCCAACGCTGAGAAAATTGTTATAAAAAAAATAACCGATATTTTTAAAGAATAATAAACATTGACACACAAACTGACAGAAAAGGCAAAAAAAAGTAAAATGTCAATGATACGAAAAATCAGTATTAACAAGGATTTACAAGGAAAGGCGTAAGAACAACCCTTTGTTGGCGCGTGCATCCTGCTCGTGGCCTCACTGTCATCATTTGACCAATTGAACAACTTCTAACTTGTTTAAATCTTTATGTGAAGGACAAGGAGTTGGAATGTAAGCTTTCTTAACTCGGCATAGTCTCCCGCCTAAACCGGTTGAGGTCAAAACTTTCAGATTTACTCATTACATCCACTTGACGCTAACTTTAATGCATTAGGATTCATCCGGATAATTTCAATTCCGGAATCCTTTGCGTCTCTTAGCGCACCTCCGCGCCTTTGCGTGAAAACTTTTTATTCCCTTTTGAAACACAGGAAACCTCTATCGAACGAGTTAAAGATGCAATTGCGGCATTTTCAATCCCCAACCTCGGCATAGTCTCCCGACTAAGCCGGTTGAGGTCAAAATCTTCAGATTTACTCATTACCTCCCCCAAAAATGGCTCAACCATCCGCTTGTGCCAATCATTTATAATATTATTCTTGCCCCATCATTCATCTATTTTCAAATTCCATCATTAAAAAACAGTCACCCCTTTCCCTCGAATTCGTGCCGGATGCCCGTGATACGTCGTCAGATGCAAATGATACACTGACACCTGTCAATGATTCGGAGACAGATGCCTATGATGCTGCTACAGATCCTTATGATATGCCGCCACATGTCAATGAGGCAGCGCCAGATGCAAATGATATCCCGCCATATGTCAATGAGGGATTGCCAGAAGCAAATGATATCCCGCCATATGTCAATGAGGCAGCGACAGATGCAGATGAAACGCTGACAGACGCGAATGACCATCCTTCAAACCGGTATATGTCATGCATAGCAGTTTCACTAACACAGCTTTTACAATACCCTGTAGTTTACGGCTTCGACAATACTGATTCAGCCAAACAAAATGTTCCCAACGTCGGCATAGACTCCTGACTAAGCCGGGTGGGGTAATAATCTTCAGATTTACTCATTATATCCACTTGAAACTAACATTAATGCTTTAGGATACATCCGGATAATTTCAATTCCGGAATCCTTTGCGTCTCTTAGCGCATCTCCGCGTCTTTGCTTGCAAACATTTTATTCCCTTTTGAAACACGGGAAACCTCTATCGAACGAGTTAAAGATGCTATCGTGGCAGTTTCAATACCTTTCGAGACACCAAAAACTACTATTTATTCACCTTCAATGCCCTATGAACAGTATAAATGAAGATTGCACCGCGTTACAATCCGTTCTGTCTGTTTGTCCCATTGTTTTTACCCCGCTGAATGGGCTTCAATCCGTCAAATTTTGCAAATATCTGCATTGAGATAAAACAGATTAATCGGAAATTGTATATTTGTAATATATTTGATAATTACAATCAAAAACGGATAGTATTTAAAAGCTGAAAAAGTACTTCGCGATTCTTTATGCTTCAGTGTCTAAGTGGCAAGAGGCATAAACACAATCAAACAACAATATTACAAGCCTGCCGGTCGAAGGCGGGAACTCAGAAATCATAAGGCATAGTGTAGTAATCAGACAGTTCAGTTAAAGGCGTTCATAATTTAGCACCACAATTTAAATAAAGCCGGATAACATTATAAAAATAAGAAAGCGTGAAAATATATGATACCGAAGTAAGGCTCGCCCGCGAAATGAGTTTATTGGACGTCACACTGATAGGTGTTGGAGCCATGATTGGCGCTGGAATTTTTGTTCTTATCGGGATGGCTGCCGGAGTTGCCGGACCTGCCTTAATTCTTGGCTTCGTTTTAAATGGAGTAGTTACCCTTTTTACTGCTATGGCATACGCTGAACTTGGTTCATGCTTTCATGATGCGGGTGGAGGATATTTATGGGTAAAGGAGGGATTGCCAAAATGGAACGGATTCCTGGCCGGCTGGATGAGCTGGTTTGCCCATGCCGTTGCTTGCAGCGTATACTCACTTGGTTTCGGTGCATATTTCGCAGAAGTATTTAATGAGTTAGGAATTCATATGGTAAGCTGGGGTTATTTCGCACCTGACAAAATTTTAGCACTTGGCGCTGCAGTATTATTTGCATATATTAATTTCCGGGGCGCTTCTGAAACCGGCAAAGTGGGAAACCTTGTCACTCTTTCAAAAGTTACCATTCTTCTTGTTTTCATAGCTTTTGGTTTAAATGTTATTATTAATAAGCCCGACTGGGCAAGTGCCTTTACTCCATTTATGCCGCATGGATTTGGTGGTGTTCTTAGTGCCATGGGATTAACATTTATCGCTTTCGAAGGATACGAAGTAATTTCTCAATGTTCAGAAGAAATAAAAAATCCTAAAAAGAATATACCCAGAGCAGTATTTCTTTCATTAATTATTGTAGTTCCGATATACATCCTGGTAGGCTTTGTAGCTATTGGAGCTGTGTCACCCGGAAATTTAACCCCCTGGGATTACCTTGCCTCTCATAAAGAAATTGCTCTTGTAGAAGTCGCGAGAACATTTTTTATCGGCGGCGGAATTCTGCTTTTGTTTGGAGGAATAATTTCAACAATGTCAGCATTAAATGCTACGATATATTCATCTTCTCGTGTCGCTTATGCAATGGGGCGTGATAAAAATTTCCCGTCATTTTTTGGAAAAGTACACAGTAAAAATTTTACGCCACACTGGTCGATTCTGTTTTCGGTAATAATCGTTGCCATTATGGCTATTTCTCTTCCGATTCAGGATGTTGCCTGCGCAGCAGACATCATGTTCTTGTTATTATTCCTACAGGTTAATATAGCTGTGATTACACTGCGAAAAAAACGACCCGATCTTGACAGAGGCTTCATAACCCCCCTTTTCCCCTGGATACCTATTATTGGAGTTATAACAAAATTATTCCTTGCAGTTTTTATGTTTAACTACAGTCCAATAGCCTGGGTAATTACAGTTGTATGGATCGGATTGGGATTATTTGCATTTAAATTCTATGCATCTAAACGCGAAATCGAACACATACGGAAAGTACGTACAATCGGTCAGATTTTGAAGAAAGAGTATAGCCTGCTGGTTTACCTGTCGGACGAAAGCAACATAAATAGCATTTCGCAGATTGCTTTTGCAATTGCCAGAAAGCACAATGCCAAAATTATATTTCTCTACATCATTGAACTGAAGGAAGGAGAAAAGTTGAAATCGGGGATGCAGGAAACCATCCAATCAAATGAGTTGCTTCAAAAGGCGCTGGATTATGCGGAGGAAAATAGGATTGAAGCAAAATCGATCATTAAGATTTCACACCGCATATCAAAGAGTATTTTAGGAACTGCAGAAGAGGAGGACTGTAACCTTATTTTGACTGATCGTAAGAAAAACTCCACTTTTTTCGAGCGGTTCTTTTCTTCTGTTGTTGATTCTGTATTGCAAAAAGCTACCACTGAACTCGCCATCCTGCATGGTGAAATCAAATCAGGTGGTGTCAAAAAAATATTGATTCCATTTAGCGGCGACATCCATACACAGCTTGCTACGGAAATAGCTCCTTCATTCATCGAATATTTCAATGCGGAAATCAATATTGCTGTAGTATTCAGCCCCGAAATGACCATTCCTGATCAGCAGAATAAAGTGGACGAAATAAATAAATTGTTAAGTGGTAACAACCTGTCTGCAAATATTGTCACCATTGTCGATGCGGATATTCTGCACGGGCTTCTGAAATTAGCAGTAGGAAACGACCTGCTGGTTATGGGCGGTAAAACCGGCGATTTTCTTGAATTGCTGTTCACCAAATCACTTGTGATGGAAATTACAAAACAGGTTGATTGCCCTGTTCTCTGGATGGAGGAATACGAGGAGAGGGAATCGTTTTTTATTTCACTTTTCAAAAATCAAAAAAAATTAAAGGAGACATAAAATGGAAACAACAATTGGGAAACAGTTTTTTGGTTTAGCGGATAGCATTCTTGGATACCTGCCCAATCTGCTTGCAGGATTAATTTTACTGTTGCTGGGATGGCTGGCCGGATGGTTCATCAAGCGATTGCTGGTACAGTTAGCCATTCTTATCCGCATCGACCGCTTTGTAAAGAGATCACGATGGGAAGCTGATTTTGCAAAGGCTGATGTGCGTTTCGGCATATTTAATTTTATCGGTAATATCGGTTATGTGCTGGTATTTTTACTTTTTCTTGATAATGCCTTAATCGCCTGGAAACTGACGATGCTTTCTGATCTTCTGAGCAAAGGAATTTTGTTTTTACCGAAAGTCATCATCGCAGTTCTGATATTCGGGTTGGGCTGGCTGCTGTCATTATGGGCTCAGACTTCCATGATGAAATCATTATACAGGGAGGATGTCCCCAGGGCATCATTGATTTCAAGGTTTGTGAGGGTTGTTCTGTTGCTTTTCTTTTCGGCTATTGCGCTCGTTGAACTGGATGTGGCCCGTGAAATTGTGATCATCGGATTTGCTACTATATTTATTACGATTGGCGCTATCTCAATTGTTGTAACGGCCATTGGAGGAAAGAGCTTTATCGAGAAAATCGGAGATTCGATGCGGAAAGAAAAACCCGAACGGAAGGATTAATCAAAAGGTCACAATGATGATCTTTCCTGTTAATTCCATCTGGAATTTATTGATTTGTTCCTCTAATTTTTCTTTTTACTTATAATCCCTTTACTCGGCATTGTCTCCTGACTACACTGAGTGGGAGTTAAAACTGCCTGTGTCATTTTTCTAGGCTTCGTGGTGTCTTTGTGAGAAATAGGAATGATTAAATGAAAAAAGATTCTTTTAGCTTTCCCAATTAACATAATTAATTTAATTAACTCGTTTTCAAATTTTCAACTCCTCAAATTTTCACATTATCATTCTTTTAGCCATCGGGAGTTTTGGAAATTATTATTCTTAACCAGCCAAACCGGTTTTAGTATACGAATATCTTCCTTGTAAACAAATGGTCGTTTTGAACCATTGACAATATATAGATACCGGTTTTTACATCCGATATATCGAGGGTAACCGAATGATTTCCTGGATATAAGAAGGAGAAGTAGGCCGATTGAATGATCCTGCCTTCGACTGAAATGAGTTTAATCTCGGTTTGCGTTAACTCTTTTGTTATGAATTCAGCCGTAAGCTTGGAGGATGCCCGGTTCTGATAAATTAAAGGTTCAGGCACGCAGGCATTTTGAACCTGAATCGAAACAAGATCATCGTACAGTTTGATGTCGTCCAGAAACACCCCTCCGCCTGCGCCCGATGTAGCTTCGAACGCAAAATTAAAGTTCGGCGGCAAAGCGGACAGGGAAAAAGAGTAAAATTGCCAATCGTTGACAGAATAAACCGGAACGGATAACTGCGGCCAGTTACCCAGCTCGCTGTAAAACAGTTTCAGTGTATCGGAATGTCCGTTTTTTTCAGGTATTTTGCACATAAAACTCAGAACCGGATTTTGCAGCCGAAGCCGGATTGACCGTTGAAATGATCAGCCATGCAACGGAATTTGCGGCTGCTGAAATAAAAGCAGCGGAATGTCCCTGGGAATAGGCGGCAGTATCGCAGCGTTCCCAGTTATCGGCTCCGGCCAGTACCGTTGCTGCCAGTTCTCCCTCGAATGGCCATTCATCGAAATCAAATAATGCGGGTAATTCCACTACTCCTGGAATAATGAAATAACACCATAGCGTATCCGATTCCCCTTCCGGATCGGAATAATAAGCCGAAACACCCCAGCTCATTAAATTCGGAAAAGGCGGGATGGGCACGGTAAAATGCGTGTTGGTGGTGGTGCCTGCCGGAAGTTTCAATCCGAACGAATATCCGCAATAATAAATATGATAACCCGAAAGCGCTTTGGATTCGGGAGGCTGCCAGCTCAGACAAACGGAATCATTGGAAATATTACCATCGAAGTATGCCGGAGGGGGAAAATTTTGACCGGCTGCACTTCCGGTTAGTATGAAAGCGGTAACAAGGTAAGCAATTTTTTTCATAAGATTGGATTTATTTGCGACATTTCCTGCAAATATATTAAATCTCTATTGTTTGGCAAAAAACTAAAAGGAGGTATCAGGACAATTGATGCCTGAACCGCACAGGGTGGAATACGGATTGCTGACTATTACCCCATCTGTGCCTGTATCGCCGTGATCAGCACTGTATTCACAATATCCTTAACCGTACAACCCCGGCTTAAGGTCATTGACAGGCTTGTTCAGTCCTTGTGAAACCGGTCCGACAGCTACAGCGCCCGAAGCACGCTGTACGGCTTTATAGGTATTGTTGCCGGTGTTCAAATCAGGGAATATAAAGACAGTAGCCTTACCTGCCACTTCACTGTTCGGCATTTTTTGCCGGGCAACGGTAGCATCTATGGCCGCATCGTACTGGATAGGTCCCTCAATTTTAAGATCCGGCCTTCGGTTGCGCGCTATTTCCGTTGCTTTTCTTACTTTTTCCACATCCTCTCCTTTGCCGGATGCCCCGGTTGAATAGGATAGCATGGCAACAAGAGGTTCTATATCAAAAGATTTGGCTGTTTCTGCCGAACTGATCGCAATATCGGCTAATTCTTCCGCATTCGGGTTTGGATTAAAGGCGCAGTCGCCGTAAACCAGCACCCTGTCTTCAAAGCACATCAGAAAAGAGCTGGAAACGATGGAGAAGCCGGGTTTGGTTTTAATAAATTCAAACGCAGGGCGTATGGTGTGCTGGGTTGTATGTGTTGAACCCGAAACCATCCCGTCGGCATGTCCTTTATAAACCATCATGGTTCCAAGGTAGCTCACATCAATCATGATCTCATGAGCCTGTTCCCGTGTTATTCCTTTATGTTTCCTGAGCCGGTAATACGTGGAGCTGTAGTCATTGATCAGGTCATTATCGAACGGATCAATGATGTTTACTCCGGTAAGTTTTAAATGAAGATTGTCAGCTTTTTTGAGGATATCAGCCTCATTTCCTAATAAGGTGATCGCAACAGCATCGCGCCGAGTCAAAATTTCAGCAGCACGAAGGATACGTTCTTCATCGCCTTCGGGCAGAACAATGTGTTTACGTTTCAAACGCGCTCTTTCGTACAATTGGTATTCAAACATAATGGGTGTAACGACCCCGGCAGGTGTAATTACGATTTTGTCCCTAAGAATCAGCGGATCTACATACGTTTCGAAATGGCCCAGCGCCACAGCCATACGACGTTCGTTGTCAGCGGAAAGAACAGGCTTAATATCTTTAATATTCATGGCTGTCGTAAAGGTATCCGTTACAACACTGAACATCGCAACCGGGAGTTTCTTTAATCCGTTAATGAGTTTCATCAGGTCATCATTCGGTTTGTACCCGCATGTCAGAATAATACCAGCGATCTTCGGAAAGTTATCGGAAAGCAGTGTCAAAAACAATCCGATCAGGATATCTGTACGGTCGCCTGAAGTGATCACGAGGGAACCATTTTCTGTATTCTTCAGGATATTTTCGATGCTCATGGCTCCCACTTTAAAATCGGTAACATCGTAATCAAGCACTGCATCTTCGCCGTAAATCCATTCTGCTTTAAGGGCTTTGCTGATATGCCTGATCGTGAGATTTTGAAGCAGGCTTAATTCGGGGATTACAAAATTGATCTCATCTTCCGTTTTGAATTTATCGAGTACTTCCCTTATTGCTGCTGTATCCGTATTTTTTGCACGATTCACGAAAATTCCCATAAACGTGCATTTTTCCTTCATCAAAACCCCTCTCATGAGTTGAATGGTATCGGCTATATCGATAACGCTTTTACCGTTTCCGTTTACCACCATCAATACAGGAGCTCCCAGGTTATTGGCCATCTGTGCATTGAAATCGAATTCGAATGGCTTCATCGATCCGGTAAAATCGGTGCCTTCGCAGACGATGAAATCACAATCAGCCTCGAGTTTTTTGTATTTGTTCAGAATTCCTGAAAACAGATCATCCATATTTCCTGCCTGGATAAAATCAAGCGCTTCATTGCTCGTAATGCCATACATTGCGTTATGATCGTGAGGTAGGTTATACAGTTTTGACACCAGCTCAATATCATGGTCTTTTTGCTTTTCAATGCGTACAATGGGTCTGAAAAATCCGAGACGCTTGATATGCCTCGACAGGATATTCATAATACCTGTTACAATCAGTGATTTTCCTGATTCAGCTTCTGCCGGTGCGATATATAAGTTTTTTGACATTGAAAATTCGCTTCTTGAATTATTAACCCTAATTTTCGGTTGCAAATATAAAATCTATTATTGGTTTCATTGATTCTAATGTTAATTAAATAACAATTTTTTGAATTCTTATGAAGAATGGACTTGCTTATAAATAAATAGCCGCAGGAATGAAGATATTCCAGCGGCTATTTGAGAAACAGGAATCAGCAATTATTTTTTCAGGATTGTACTTAATAATTTTTCCTTATCCAAATTTTTAGTACAGAAGAACCAGTCGTAACATTTCATGTCTTCTTTACCTTCCATGTGGTCCTTTGTAGTGCCACATGAACCAGCAGTTGGAACAATCCCATCATCACCTGGACGCCAATCGGCGGGAGTAGCAATGGAAAAGGCATCAGCTGCCTGCAAAGCTAACACAACCCTGTAGAGTTCATCAAAATTACGACCCAGACTCAGAGGGTAATAAATAATGGTGCGGATAATCCCTGCGGGATCAATAAAAAATACGGCACGCACTGCTTTGGTGCTGCTTTCTCCAGGCATCATCATGCCATATTTTTTTGCTACATTCATGGTAATGTCTTCGATCAACGGGAACTTCACTTCCACATTTTTCATCCCCTTGAATTCAATCTTGTCCTTAATTGTTCTGAGCCATGCAATGTGGCTGTAAAGACCATCAACAGAAAGTCCCACCAGCTTGCAATTGGCTTTGGCAAACTGATCTTCCATGCTCGCAAACGTCATAAACTCCGAAGTACATACAGGAGTAAAGTCAGCCGGATGGCTGAATAGAATTACCCAACGACCCTTGTAGTCGGACGGGAAATTGATGTCGCCCTGTGTTGCTATCGCCTTAAATTCCGGTGCTTTTTCGCAAGTGCATTGATAGCGCTTGTACTTGTAAAGGTTCCATTTTTTTAAAATGAATTACCTCGCCGCAGAGCGGTGAGGTAATTATATGAATTTTTTTTTTAATCTATTCGCTGCAAGCAGCGGAGAATAAAACCCAGATATTCCGATACACTGCATTATCGGGATCAATTCGACTTTGTAATTTCAGTTCACTATCGTTTCTGAAATCACGGGCCCACTGATCTAAAAGTTAATTATTCGGTGGTCTTGTCCGTGTTGAAATGGTTTTACTTCGCTCAATTGACTGGAGTGCCAAATAATTGTCGCCAAAATTTTCCATATTCTCCATCTCTTTGTCGTACTGATCAAAATGACGCTCTTCATCTTCAACCAGTGCTTCGAATATCTTTTTTGATACGGAATCCGCATTCTTTGCACATTCATTTGCCCAAAGATTGTAATCACGAGCACTTTCTTCTTCCATTTTTCTCGCCAGCATTAGCATTTCCTTTACTTTGTGAATTTTCTTCACATCCACAGCAGCCTTAATTTCGGGATCACCCTTCAGGAAAAGAATGCGTTCGGAGAGTAACTCAATATGCAACATCTCATCTATTGCAGTTTTTTTGAACAACCCTGCCAGCAAATCATAACCCTGATCATCGCAATGAAAATGAAAATACATGTATTGATGAACCGCTGCCAGTTCATCTCCAATTGCTTTGTTTAATAGTTCAATACTTTTTTCTTTCATTTTGTTACTGTTTTTTATTTATGGTTTAAAATTTACGCCAAGTCCTTTAGCTACTTTCAATGCCAATTCCTTATCAGCCTTATAGAAATGGCCCAACTGGCGAAGGATAATTTCATCCCGTTTCTTACCTGTGATCCCACTCATTCCTCCAACAATATTGCTGATGGTGTTTTCCTTCTCTTTTGCGGTCATCACTTTTCTGAACAGCAAACCGGGTTGCGTAAAATGATCATCGTCGTTCTCGTTCCTGTCGAACCAGTCAGCTACATTTGAATCCAGTTTTTGAGCAGGCGCTTTATAGCTTTTATCGTGCATCGATATCATCAAAGCTGTTTGGAGAATAATTGGGCATATCGTCACCATTGCTATCTACACGCATCGCTCCATCCCTTTCATAATTATGCACTTCAGTTATCGGGCGGTTCACAGGAATTTGTTCATAATTGGCACCCAGACGGTAACGGTGAGCGTCAGGATAGGAGAGCAGCCTGCCTTGTAACATTTTATCGTACGAATAACCGATGCCATCAACAACATGAGCTGGTGCAAATGCCGATTGCTCCACATCCCTGAAATAATTGGTAGGGATTTCATTCAGTTCCATGGTTCCTACATCAATTAACGGATATTCCTTATGCGACCATACTTTTGTAAGATCGAACGGGTTCCATTTGAATTTTTTTGCCTGAGCTTCGGTCATAACCTGTATCTTGAAAGCCCATTTTGGATATTCTTTCTTCTCAATGGCCTGTATAAGGTCGCGCTGTGCAAAATCCATATCTTTAGATTTCATAGCATCCGCTTCGGGTCCGGAAAAGTTTTTTATACCCTGCATTGTTTTGAAATGGAATTTCACCCAAACCCGTTCATTTTTTGTATTGATCATCGAAAAGGTATGACTACCATAGCCATTCGTATGCCGATAACCGTAAGGTGTACCCCGGTCGCTGAAAAGGATCATAACCTGATGAAGGCTTTCCGGATTCAGACTCCAGTAATCCCACATCATGGTCGGGCTTTTCAGATTCGTTTTCGGGTCACGTTTTTGGGTGTGAATGAAATCGCTGAACTTTTTTGGATCTTTAATAAAAAATACCGGAGTATTGTTTCCAACTAAATCCCAGTTTCCATCTTCAGTATAAAATTTTACTGCAAATCCTCTCGGGTCTCTTTCTGTATCTGCACTTCCTTTTTCACCACCTACGGTTGAAAACCTTGCAAAGACCCGACATTCATTACCCATCTTGCTGAAAAGCTTAGCCCTGGTGTATTTTGTAATGTTATGGGTAACTTTAAATTTTCCAAAAGCCCCTGTTCCTTTAGCATGAACGATCCGTTCGGGAATACGTTCACGGTTGAAGTGAGCCATTTTCTCGTGAAGGACAAAGTCCTGTAATAAAATCGGACCCTGTGCTCCGACAGTCATACTGTTTTCATTTTCGACATAGGGTATGCCGGAGGCTGTTGTTAATTTTTTATTTTTTTTTGCCATAATAATTATTTTTAATGGTTAGTTATTTGAATTTTCCTTTTATCTGTAATTTAATATCTTCAATTTCAAATCCCGGAATATTTTTTTTCCGAAAATAATCATCGATCATTTCACTTAAATCTTCATCAAAATAATCTTCAATCCTGTCAGAATCAGAACTATATAAATGGTGATGATTTTCGAGTACAGCGTCATAACGCATAACATCTCTTCCTGTTTTTACTTTGTGGGTAATTCCCTGATCGACAAACGTGTCGAGAATTTTATAAATCGTTCCGGTCGCAATGTTCGGATGACTTTTTTTGACATATTCGATGATCTGATCTGCGGTTGGATGATTCTTAAGATTTTTCAGTGCTTCTAAAACCGATAACCGCTGAGGAGTCACTTTTAAACCCTTTTCAATTAATTCATTTCGTATGTTTTCGATTCCCATGTATAAATAATCCTAAATAAGAATTGTTCGCAATTAGATAACAAAGTTACGAAAAAAAAGTTTACTCCCGTAAAATTTTAACTATCTAAGTTCTACTTTTGTTCTTTCCAAATTTTTAGCATTTTGATTTTTCGGACTACTATTAAATACAGCGAAATCATTCGGATTGCATACCCGATTATACTCGGAAGTGTTGCTCAGAATATTTTAAGCGTCACAAATACGGCTTTTCTGGGTAGGGTAGGAGAAGTTGAACTGGGAGCTGCGGCAGTCGGTGGTATCTATTACTTCGTGATTGTAATGCTGGCATGGGGATTTGGAATTGGATTACAGATCATAGTTGCCAGGCGAAATGGAGAAACAAAATATACCGAGATTGGGCGAACCATTGATCATGGTATTTATTTTCTTTTTCCTTTAGCGATTGTTATGTTCAGCCTGATGAAATTCTTTTCGGGTGCTATTCTTCGAAATGTTCTTGAGTCGCGGGAAATAGTTGATGCTACAATTGCTTATATTAACTTTCGCTCTTTTGGAATTTTTTTCGCCTTTGCGAATGTTCTTTTCCGTGCTTTTTATGTGGGTGTCGCAAATACGCGCGTAATTACCTATTCCACCTTTCTGATGGCGATAGTCAATGCATTTCTTGATTATTGTCTCATTTTTGGTCATTTTGGCTTTCCTGAAATGGGTATTTCCGGAGCCGGACTTTCTTCAGTTATTGCAGAATTTATAGCTACTTCATTTTTTATCTATTTCACACGATTCAGGTTTTCGACCGCGAAATATCACCTGTTTCATTTTAAAAAATTCGATTTAAAACTCTATGTTCAGATTATCAGGATTTCGCTGCCCATGATGCTTCAGAATTTTCTTTCGCTGGCTTCCTGGCTTGTATTTTTTCTGTTGGTCGAAAAAATGGGTGAGCGGCAACTTGCCATTTCCAACATCATCCGTAGCTTTTATATGCTTATGATGATCCCGATGTGGGGACTTGCTTCTGCCGTGAACACACTTGTCAGCTTTCTGATCGGCAGCAAAAGGCAGGAAGAAGTCATGCAGCTTGTATATAAAGTGGTGATGCTTTGCCTGGCAGGTGTCGGGTTTATGGTGATTATCGGGACCTTCCTTCCTCACCTGGCTGTAATGATTTATACAAACGACACAACGCTTATCGGAGAAGCATTGCCTGTGGTTCGTGTGATCAATGTGGCGGCACTGATGCTTTCTGCAGCCTTTATCCTGTTTTCAGCTGTTTCAGGGACCGGTAAAACGCAGATATCATTTTTAATCGAGGTGCTGGTTTTGATGCTTTATCTCTCGTATTGCTATTACACTGTCATGATCGCTCATGCAAGTATTTCCGTCGTTTGGGCTGCCGAATGCATTTATTCCTTTCTCCTCGGATCGCTTTCCTTCTTTTACCTCAAATCAGGGAAATGGCGTGGAAGCCAGGTTTGAAAATCACAATAGAAAATTTATCGTTTTTCAGGTTGTAATTGAATTTCTGCAATTGCCAACTCTGCGTCATCAATAGCTTTGATCTCTATTGGTCTCAATGCTTTGTCAGAATGGATTAAAATAAAATCTCCTTCGGTGAGGTTTATAATATCTGTATTAAAATTGAATAACAGATCACCTTTAAACGCATAAAGCCCAACAATCACCGGTAAAGAAAAAGTTGATAATTTGATGGATTCATTTCTTTTCATTGACTTACCATACAATTTGCCATGGACATTTCCTGTTGTCATCAGGTTGAAATCCACGGCACTTCCATAACTTATAGTTTCCCAATCACCCAAAAACGAATCGGTTTCAAATTTTTTCAGGGTTTTGGAATATCTGCCCGGATGCTCAATCTTTAAAATTCCGTCAAGAATCATGATAATTCGGGCAACTCCGGGTAAATTTGTAAAAACGGATTGCTCTGAATCCACTTTTGCGGTGCTGATCCTGAATAGAAAATTCTTTTCTTTATAATTTGCATTTTCAGGATAAATAGCGAGCTGGGTGGTAGTTCCTCCTGACCAGAATGTTGTTGTTTGGTCTGATCTACGACTTATGCTAAGGATCATTTCGATTTGTCTGTAATCCGCTCTCTCAATGCAAAAATCTCATCCCTGTATCGGGCAGCTTCGATGAAATCCAGTTCCTTTACGGCTGCTTTCATCTGCCGTTCAAGCTTGGCAATGGCCTTTTCAATTTGATCCTTATTCATATACTGGAGCAAGGGATCAGCAGCAATATCAATACCTTCTTTTTCGATGTAAGCTTTTTGTTCAGCAGTTTTTGTGTCCATTACAGTAGTTTGGCCAAGTATCGACTCAATGGATTTAATGATCTGCCTGGGCGTGATGCCATGTTCCACATTATACCTCAACTGCTTCTCACGCCGGCGTGAGGTTTCTTCGATCGTTTTCCTCATCGAATCGGTCATTTTATCGGCATAAAAGATAACACGTGCATTCAGGTTTCGTGCAGCCCGTCCTGCTGTCTGGGTAAGGGATTTTTCTGAACGCAGAAAGCCTTCCTTGTCCGCATCCAGTATGGCAACAAGAGACACTTCAGGAAGGTCAAGTCCTTCGCGCAAAAGGTTCACTCCCACAAGAACATCAAAATCTCCAAGCCTCAATCCACGCAAAATTTCCACACGATCAAGGGTATCTACTTCAGAATGGATGTAACGGCAATTGATGTCGAGTTTTACCAGGTATTTAGTCAATTCCTCAGCCATCCTTTTTGTAAGTGTTGTCACCAGTGTTCTCTCATTAACCTGTTTCCGTTTATCGATCTCATCCAGCAGATCATCGATCTGGTTGAGGCTTGGCCTTACTTCGATAACAGGATCAAGCAAGCCGGTAGGCCGGATCAACTGCTCCACGACTACACCTTCTGATTTCTGTAGCTCGTATTCTGAGGGTGTTGCACTCACATAAATCACCTGGTTTGCCATGGCTTCAAATTCCGGAAATTTGAGTGGACGGTTGTCCATAGCGGCTGGCAACCGGAAACCGTATTCAACGAGGTTTTGCTTCCGCGAGCGGTCGCCACCGTACATCGCCCTGACCTGTGGAATAGTCACATGGCTTTCATCGATCACAAGCAGGAAATCATCGGGAAAATAATCGATCAGGCAGAAAGGTCTTGTTCCCGGCTGCCGTCCGTCGAAATAGCGGGAATAATTCTCAATCCCCGAACAATAACCCAGTTCCCGCATCATCTCGATATCGTAAGTAACCCTGTCTTCCAGCCGTTTGGCTTCAAGATGCTTTTCATTTTCTTTAAAATACTGAACCTGCCTGAACATATCCGATTGAATGTCATGCAGTACGGCTTTCATCTTTTCATGAGAAGTTACAAAAATATTTGCAGGGTAAATATTCAACGATTCGAAACTTTCGATCTTATGCCCGTTAACTGGCTCAAACGACTCGATAGATTCTATCTCATCACCCCAGAAAATTACCCGGAAGGCGATATCGGCATAAGCCGGAAAAATATCAACCGTATCTCCCTTTACCCTGAATTTCCCACGTGTAAACTCAATTTCATTCCGGGAGTAAAGGCTGTTCACAAGTGACTGAAGAAAATTATTCCTCGGTATGACATCACCCTGTTTTATTGTGACAACATTATTTGTGAAATCTTCAGGATTCCCAATACCGTAGATACAGGAAACTGATGAAACCACAATGACGTCCCTCCGTGAGGATAACAGGGAAGAAGTTGCACTGAGCCGCAGTTTTTCAATTTCTTCGTTGATCGAAAGATCTTTTTCGATATAAACATTTGAAACCGGCAGGTAGGCCTCCGGCTGGTAATAATCATAATACGATACAAAATATTCGACCTTATTTTCTGGGAAAAACTGTTTAAATTCGCCGTAAAGCTGGGCCGCGAGTGTTTTATTATGACTCAGCACGAGGGTTGGACGCTGAATTTCCTGTATCACATTGGCAATGGTAAAGGTTTTTCCTGAACCAGTAACACCCAGCAGTACCTGGTGATCATCGCCCCGTTGTAATCCTTCAACTAATTGGCGTATGGCTTCGGGCTGATCCCCGGTAGGGCGAAATTCAGATGTGATTTTGAAGTTCAAGGTTCAGTGTTCAATGTTCAAGGTTCAAGGTTCAAGATTTCAGGTTCTGTTAACGTTGAACCTTGAATCCGAAACCTGAAACAAATTTATTTTTTCGGCGGTTTATATCCTCTTGCTTTTGCAGCATCTTCAAGGCGTTTTTGCCAGCCTGATTTCTTTTTTGACGGACGTTTTTTGTTTTCTTCGATTTTCATCCTGATCTTATCTTCATCGATAAATTTACGGATGACCCACATCTGTGCAAAGGTAAGCACGTTGGCCAGAAAATAATAGTAACTCAAACCCGATGCATAATTGTTGAATATACCTAAAAACATGATTGGCATAATGTACATCATGGTCTTCATGCCCGGCATTTGCTGGGTTGATCCCATCAGGTCGTTGTTGATTTTGGTGTACATGATCGTCGAAACGGTCATCAATAGCGTAAAGAGGCTAACATGCGAGCCATAAAAAGGAATATTGAAGGGCAAATTCAGGATCGAGTCATAACTTGAAAGGTCGGTTGCCCAAAGAAACGACTGCTGCCGAAGTTCGAAGGCGGCAGGAAAAAACCGGAACAATGCAATAAGAATAGGGAACTGAAGCAACATCGGGATACAGCCTGCCATCGGATTTACACCAGCTTTTCGGTATAATTCCATGGTGGCCTGCTGTTTCTTCATCGCATCTTCCTTCTTTGTGAATTTCTTGGTCACCTCCTCAATATCCGGTTTCAAAACCCTCATCTTTGCCGATGAAACATAAGATTTATAGGCGATCGGGAAAAGGACAATTTTCAGCAAAATGGTCAATATCAGAATAATGATCCCGTAATTCCAGCCAAATCCTTCCAGAAAATTGAATACAGGTATAACGGCATATCGATTGATCCACTGCATGAGGAAAAAGCTCCAGCCCAGCGGAATCTGATGCTCCAGGCCAAGTTTGTAATGCCGGAGTGTCCTGTATTTGTTCGGACCAAAGTAAAATGACAATGGAATGTTTGTATTTCCTGAAATATTATAGGGCAATCCCAGATCAGCTTCCATGGTCCTCAGGTAAGGAGGCTTTTGATCTTTTTCGGTCAGTACTTTGACTTTGGCATTCAGGAAAAAATCTTTGGCGATGAGTGTTGAGCTGAAAAATTTATGCTTTTGTGACACCCACTTAATACGGGTCGTTAATTCCTCCGAAGCATCCTTTGTTTCGGAAAGGTATTCAACATCATCCTGATAAAATTTATAATAAATGGTGGGGCCGTTATATCGGTCAACAGTCCGTTCGATCTGTTGCAGGTCATTCTTCCATTTCAAATCGATAAAATTGGTCCCCTGATCGATGTACTTATTCATTCCGACAAAATTGATGTCGAAATCCATCATGTAATCATCACCTTTCAGTGTGTACAGATATTCGATATACGCGTCTTTATCGAACCCGGTTCCTTCACCATTAATGTACAACCGCATCGATACAGTTCCTGTACCTGTTTTGCTGACCACAACATCATTTACATTTTCACCGTCCTTGACCAGCGGCTGAAAATAAAGATCATCGGTATTAATAATCCGGTTGCCTGCAAAAAAAGTAAGCCCGAATTGCGCTTTATCGGGATCGAAAAGAATTAAAGGAAGCGAATCCCAGGTCACAAAATCTTTGAGCTGAACCGAAACGATTTTTCCACCTTTTGCAGCAATCCCCAGCTTCATCAGGTCACTTTCGAGGTAATAAATTTCATCGTTCCCGATTGAAGAGTTGGCAAAAACACCCAGCTTATCCTGATTGGTCTTTAATACAGCTAATGTATCATTGCCTTTGACCGCCAAAGGTATATTCAGTGCCGCAAGGGAATCCTGCAGTTTTTGTTCTTTAAATTTGAAGACAGCAATCGAATCCTGGGCATGCCGCACCTTTGCAATCGAATCCTGCTGATGTTGTATTGCCTCTTTTTCCTTCTGCGAAGGCGTCATCCAGATACTGTAACCGATCAGGATAACGAAAATAATAACCAACCCTGAAATTGTATTCCTATCCATGAATTGAAACTGTAATTTTATTTTTAATGCAGATTATTGCTATCATTCATCTTCGTGGCCGTTCAGAACTCAGAACGTTTATCAAGCCGCAAAGATAACGGAAATGTTAGGAACGAACCGGAAATTATTTCCCTTAATTTTACGCGGCCAAAAAAGTGCAGGTATGAAAACCCCGTCACCGTTATTATTTATTGCAGTGCCGGCAATGGACGAAATGGATATGATTCCGGAATTTATCAGTTGCCTCAGAAGTCAGACCATCAACGATTTCCGGCTGGTGATTTGCATAAACCAACCCGATGACTGGTGGGATAACCCTGAAAAAAAGTTGATCTGTGAGAATAACCACAAAACCCTGAAATTCCTTCAAAATATAAATGACATTGATCTCGAAATCATCGACCGGAGTAGTAAAGGTAAGGGCTGGAAGGGCAAGGATTTTGGTGTTGGCTGGGCCCGTAAAGTGACCATGGACCGGGTTGCCGCGCAAGCAAATGATAATGATATTCTTATAAGTCTGGATGCAGATACACGGTTTAACCCTGAATATTTTGAGTCGATCCTCGAAAATTTTACAATAAACCAACAGGCAGTTGCTTTATCTGTCCCATACTATCACAGGCTTACCGGAGATGAGGAGAAAGACAGGGCGATCCTTCATTATGAAATCTACATGCGTTACTATGCCATCAACTTATGGCGAATTGCAAACCCATACAAGTTCACAGCAATCGGTTCTGCCATCGCTTTACCTGTGAAATCCTACAGGTCGGTCGGAGGAATGACACCGCATAAAAGCGGAGAAGATTTTTATTTTGTGCAAAAGCTTAGAAAATACGGCGAAGTTTTAACCTGGAACAGCGAAAAGGTTTATCCGGCCGCCCGCTATTCCGACAGGGTTTTCTTCGGAACGGGCCCTGCTATGATCAAGGGCGCAACCGGCGACTGGAAAAGCTATCCAATTTATCCGTTTGAATATTTTAACGAAGTGAAACGTACAGTTGATCTTTTTCCTGCTTTATTTAAAGAGGATACTTCTACTCCGATGGATGCGTTTATACATGAGAAATTCCGGGAAAAGAATATCTGGCAACCGCTCAGGGAAAACTTCAGGACTGAAAAGCAATTTGTAAAAGCCTGCCATCATAAGATAGATGCGCTGAGAATCCTGCAGTTTCTGAAAGCAAGAAATGCTCATAACCATCAGCATGATGAGGAAAATCTGATCCGGTGGCTTAAGCTGTTTTATTCAGATAAGTTAGAGCAACTATCGTTTGATATCAGGTATTTATCATTTACGGAAAGTAAAATTAGTAATCTGGATTCGGTAAGAAATATGCTTGCTGAAATAGAAGAAGGATTTCAAAAAGAGGAATACAAGCGTTCTTTGAAGGTCAATTAAACAAATACTATCTTATTTATTGCAACTTGCAGTACTATCCTGAATCTCCCGTAAATGCTATTGCACAGAGAAACACAGCGAAGACACTGAGAGCCACAGAGGGAATGATCGTTTGATGCATTTTTCAGTAGCCCGATTTTATAGTTTTGTTTACTTTTAAAGGATAAATTTTTATTTTTTTACATCATACATCGTAAAAGCTTGATCTCAAATTTTAAATCGAAGCTCATTGTCGTTACCGGTCCTACGGCTACCGGAAAAACTTCCTTTGCTGCTCATCTTGCTTACAAACTAAACGGTGAGATTATCAGTGCGGACTCACGGCAGGTATACCGCGGAATGGATATTGGAACCGGCAAAGACTATGACGATTACATCGTAGAAAAACAGAAAATCCCATATCACCTTGTCGATATTGCTGAACCGGGCTATGAATACAATGTATATGAATTTCAGAAAGATTTCCTGAAAGCTTACGCTGATATTATTTCAAGGGGGAAAACACCTATTTTGTGCGGCGGTACAGGTCTTTACATTGAAGCAGTGCTAAATGGTTACAAACTATTCCGTGTTCCTGAAAATCCTGAATTAAGATCAGAACTTGATAAGAAGACACATCCAGAACTTGTTGAACTACTGAATTCTTTTAAAAGTCTTCATAACATTACCGATACGTCAGATCACAAGCGACTTGTAAGAGCCATTGAAATACAGACTTATTACAGGGAACATCCTGAGACCGATACCGCATTCCCCAAATTTAATCCAATTCTTTTTGGCGTTCACTTTGAACGGGATATTATCCGTGAACGAATCACGGAGCGGTTGAAACGGCGACTCGAAAGCGGAATGATCGAAGAAGTTAGTGCATTGCTGAAAAAAGGCCTGGAACCGGAACAGCTCAAATTTTACGGCCTCGAATACAAATTCATCACGCAGTATATCGAAAGAGAAATCTCCTACGAAGAACTGTTCAGGCTTCTAAACACAGCTATTCACCAATTTGCCAAACGGCAAATGACCTGGTTCAGGAAAATGGAAAGGGAGGGGTATGAAATCAATTGGATTGATGGAAATCTTTCGATAGAGAATAAAATTGGTGAAGTTTTGGAAATTATTTCTAAGTAAAATTCATCCGATGACTTGGAGTCATCGGATGAATAAAAGTTGATTATTTTTTAATGAACTTAAAATCCCCGCAACCATTATAAGTATAAATATGCAGGAGGTAAAATCCGGACGGAAATAAAGAAACATCCAGTTCTGTTTTCTTGTTGATTTCGTTACCGTTGAAATCATGGATGTACAGTTTTTTACCCGATAAATCTGTAATTTGAACCTGTTTTAAAACCACATTTCCATTATTCAATAATGTTAATTTGCCTTCTGTGATCGTTGGATAAACGACGAAACCATTATCCGAAGTGAGTTTCGCAATTCCGATCGGGTTTCCACCTACAGTGAGATCGGAATAATAGCCTGATGCATCTTCATTTCCACCAAATGCATAATAACTCAGCTTGATTTTTCCAAAATCCTGGCTGATTTCCACAGGAAGTGTGAAAATAAATTCAAACTGTCCGTTTACAACTTCAGACTGCAACTGAAGCATGATACTGTCCTGCAAAACCACATCGGTTACGTAAGACAGGCTTGTATTTCCAAGCGTTTGACGAATATACGGACGCTCATAAACAGTGACAATCAAAGTGCCATTAAAATTATTTATGGTGTTCCCCTGCTGATCTGTAATCATTCCTTCTACAGTCAGTTCTTCACCCGGATTAAGTGTATCTGGAGGCATCGGAAGCGTATTCCCATTGATCGTTGTTGTTTCCACATGATTGTCAGGAAATGTGAGTTTGAGAGCAGGATCGCCGAGAAGGACTGAGGAATAGGTTGTGATTTGGTATCCCGTGTTCTGTTTAAGGAAGTTATAAAAGTCACCGAACCGTTTATTTGTATTGAAATCTTCGCTTGTAAGGTATTCCATAAAACGAATATTAAGCATAAAGTTCGACAGGCTGAATGAAGGCCGGGTCGCTCCGAAAATTCCGATACATCCTCCATCATCCTTTAACACTGCGACTTCACCACCGGCAATCGATTCAGGATCGTCAAACCTTAAAAAATCGGCTGTCGCAACATAAATAAACGGTAGTTGGTCGAGGTCCTGCCATGACTGAATATCATCCAATGTTAGCACTTGCTCATGTGCCCATCCCTGAGTGCCGCCATGGCCCGTATAATTTAATAGTAAAAGGCCATTTTCAATACTGTTATCCAGGTATTCAGTTGCTTCAGGGTAACGGGGTCCGTCTGGCGTTTCAATCAGTTCGAAAAAATCAAAATAGTTTTTAAGAATGTTCAGTTCGCCAAAATTTGCTGACAGTATTGAAGCCAGACTGTCGGCCTGATTGAGGTGAAGATTTCCGTCCTCATCATCGGCAGCAAACATGACTTCGTTCTTCCAGTTTCCAAAGTCTGAATTGTTCGCATAATTTATGATTTTGGCAACAGCATTCTGGGCTTCTTCAGATGATTTAATTGGGATTCTGCCAAGGGCAAAATAGGCAGTGCCGGTTAAACCTTCATCTGTGTCCATCCATGTAAAAAAATCATCCCAGACAGCTGAATTCACGATGTTTAACGATTCCACTGTCTCTAATGACGGAACAAAATTCGTATTTCCAGTAATCCTGTCTTTATAGTCGTATGAAGCATCTCCGAACAACAATACATATCTGGGATACTGGCCTTCCGATTGTTTGTACATGTGTCTCAGAAAATCCCGGATGGCTGTCACATCCTGAATACCTGATGAAAACTCATTGTAGATTTGACCTGTGAGAACGACGGCTGCGGAAAGTCCATCTTCATTTTGGTGGAATTCAGCAAGTTGCTGTGCCTGCCCCTCAAAGTCTTCTGTTGTAACAATAACGTAATCCACACCAGCGATTCCATGAAGGTTTTGGTTGGGGACCATTCCTGTAAATTCTGGTGCCGGGAAATCCGTGCCTTTAAAAGCAATAAATTCGATCAGGCTGTCGGTTGCAATTTTGATTTCATATTGATCCGATGTTAAATTTCCTTCGGCTTCATTCACATTCAGCGGATCGATGACATTCCAAACATGTGTTGTTGCGTCAGCATTCGAGATGCTGAATAACGATATGTTCCCGTTTCCAACCGATGCGGTATTCCGGAAATTCATCTCTGTGCTGTTTAGATTAAGCTCATGCATATAATTCACTTCGAAATAATCAAGCCATGCCATAGTACTATCAGTAGCCTGATTGAAAGTATAACCCAGCGAAAATTCAGGGTTTGTGGCTAAAAATGAAACCGTGTCGGTTTTCTTCCGTGCATAATTTGAGCTAATGAACGGGATGGATGAGAGGGTAACAGATGAAATCGGATTACCATTGATGGAAATATCCATCGTCGTATTTTCAAAGATCCTGTTTGCAAATGCTGATCGCAAAAACAAAGGCTGGCTGGTCATTAATCCGTCAAAGCTCAGATCAAAAAGCAGGGGAGTCGTATCCGTAAATACTTCTCCATACCAGGCTTTTCCTGAGCGGATCAGGTTGTGATCTTCGTTTTCGTGTGCAAAATAGGAGTTAAAACTGGTAATGGTTTGGGTTGGATCTCCGGCAGGCCCACTGATAATTTCAATTCTTTTACCCTGTACAGATCCTGCCGTAAGAAAGTAACAGGTAACATCTGAATAAATATTAACCTGATGTTCAAAATGGCCTGTTGCTTCATTCAGTTTCCATACCGTTGGACCTTCGCCGTAAAACAGGATGTAATCTCCGGGATCGAAGGTTTCATCTTCTTCGCCAAAGACAAATATCGCATTTTCCTGCAGGTCATCATAACGGAATGCTGAGTTTTCTTCGGGCAGCATACCATTTACGTTTCCGAATATCCGTATGTTTTTTGGATTGATTAAGGACGGATCAATCCCCCAGTTTACGAGGTCATTATAACCAATACGGTAAATACCGGTTTGATCAACGGCCATTTTGTACCAATTGCCCTCAGACAGGACGGAATTCTGACTGAACGAAAAATGGCTAATGCCAATAAAAGCAATGAGAAATGCAATAACAGAAGTTTTCATAACTGATCAATTTTTAAATTACAAACTATGTGGATTTGTAAAGATGAGCTATAGGCTTCGCATTCGATTTTTTTAAAAGATGAAAAATTTAAGGAAATCGTTGCGCCGGTAGTTCACTTTTTTCAAAACCCGTAAATAATGACAGTTACAAAAAAGCTTGTTTTTCAGGTGCAGAAGTAAACAGGCAAAAAAAACACAGCCCGAAAGCTGTGTCAAAAAAAACAATCAATTTTCCCTATATTTATTTCGTTAGCTCAGGTACATTGTGATAAATGAAATCTCCATGCCATCCGTCATTGTATCCATTCATTTTAGCAAAAAATGCTTTCCGTTTGGTTTCATCCGGCCAGTGGGCTTTGATCAGATCCTGGTTTTCTTTAAGTCCGCTTTCCAGATCACCCAATGAGCCGACAACAAAGGCTTCTATCAAATCTCTGCCATCAGAACCCCAGGCATGCCTCGATGGATAATAAGCCTTAAAATATTTGTTTTTGTAAGTCACATTTTCATTGAATTCTTTCGCCAGACCCTGGATTTCTTCAGTAGTTCCATTTTCGGGCCAGGCTGTGTGACTGACTCTGATATAATAAATAAGCGGGTCAGGTGATTTCTCTGTCAAAACCTTTGCACCATCAAGGGTGGAATAGATTTCATCGGAATGTGATGGTCCGTAATAAGCCGAACGTTTTTTTAAGAAATCTTTACGCTCTTGCTCATTGGGCCAGGCTGCTTTTTCAAGTTCATCAGAACGTTGTTCGGCCTTTTCAATGTCTTCCCATGACTTGTAACCTGTAACAAGTTTAATTTCTGAATTATCGGCTGTAAAATAATGCAGAAGTACCAATGTGTTATTGATAAACTCATTTTTCATAGTCACATTATCGAAATACTTTTTTTCCATGGCCTTCCACTCATCCATGTTGAAATTTTTATAGCCCTCATTCCAGTGAATGGTGGTAACAGTAAGAAATTTTGGTCTTTCCTGCGCTGACATAGCTGTTGTCATGACCAATGAAAAGAACACAATAACGGCAAAATAACGGAGATACATTTTCATGAGTTTTAAGATTTAGTTGGTGAATTAATTAATTATTCACAAAAGTAGAGGTAAATTGCTGTTAATATCTAATGTTTAACATATATTTAACATATTGATAACTGGGCGATTGCAATCGATAGCGTGTTATGGTTAAAGGAGAGACACTAGAACGGATAATTTGGCAATAGGAAATAATTTTCCATTTCTACGATTTGGAAAATCTGCCTTTAAAGCAGGGTATCATTAAAACAGGCTGCCCCGAAAAGAGCAGCCTGCTTCCTGTTTGTAATTTTAGCGTAAATAAATCCTCGTTTATTGCACAAGGAAGCGTTTTACTTTTCCGAATTTCTCAGTTCCCAGCCGGATCAGGTAAACACCTTTTGTGGCGTATGACATATCAAAATCATAAAGGTAGGTACCGTTCACATTCGGGACAAGGTTTTGAATGACTGTCTGTCCCTGAATATTATGCACCGATACAACCATAGTTTCTGTGGTATGTTCCGCGATATAACTCAGCTTAAACTGATTATTTCCGGTGTTGATCAATACAAGTTCGTTTGGTTCTGCAGAATTAAGATCGATGCCTGTGCTGGTAGTTAGATTGACCATATAATCTTCGGTTTCCCCAAATGTAGTAGAAGCACATGGATCAGAAGGTACTTCAGCCTGATAGTTTGTCTTGGCCCTGAGCAGATGCTCTCCGGGATTTGAAACGCTGATGATCGGGAAAGGGATTGTTTCCGTATAGGTTCCGGCGGTTTGTCCGGGAGCAATTATATAATCATTTACAATCACTTCATCATCTTCAAACGAAAAATTATCATTCAGGTCAATCCAAACCTTCACATGAACATCGCCATAACCTGTAGTGATAATCAGATCGTGGATTGCACCGATGGCCAGATCGGTTGACATGTTTGTATAATTACCGTATCCGTTTGGATCGCAGCCTGTATTATTGTTAATCGTTCCAAGCTGAAAGGCAAAAATGCCTACACCCTGATCACAGATCAATTCGGGCTGGCATAAACTGTTGATAATGGTCGTTGTGACCGTATCATTGGTGAAATTCATTTCACCAGTCAGTGAAGTGGTTGCTTTTAGTTCATGGTATCCAATAGCCGATAAATCCGCACCGGTTGTGAATGTGTAATCCATAGTCGATTCCATCCCAATAGTCCCGCTGACCATTTCGGTTACAGGTGTACCGCCATCAACGATAAACGTCACGTTGAAATCGGATTGTGGCGCAGCACCGAAATTTTCAATGGTCACGGTTACAACTTCATTTGATGATAAATAGGTTCCTGAAACCGGTGTAAGAATGGCATTCATTCCCAGGTCGTCAGAATACAAATGAGTCACTTGTTTTGAAAGCGTATCATTTGCTATGTTCAGATCAGATCCGAGGCCGGTAGAAGTTTTGATGAGATATGTTGCTCCTGCTACCGAAAAATCACCCGGTGTTGCGAATGTATACTGGACATCTTCATTGCCAGCCAGCGATCCGGTAAAAGTTTCATTCACAACAGGCCCATCATCGATCTGGTAACTGACTGGAATAGAAACCTGGGTATCAATACCATAATTCCGGATGGTTACGGTTACCGGTTCAGCATTCGTCAGTGCACCATTGTTCGGATCATCAATGCTTGTAATCCCAACGTCGCTCGATAATTCGGGAGCCAGCTTAAACACGGCAACCTCATTTTTCCTCGGGCCTCCATTAAAATATTCTCCTATTGTCCAAAACGTAAGATCATCTGTTGGATCGATCGTCATCTGTGCATAATCTCCGTAACGACTTGAGGGATCCGATACCGTTCCTTCAGCAAAGCTTTCTTCCGCAAGTGTCATAACATTTAGCGGATCAGTTGCATACCTTCCTGTATAGCGTAATGAAGGATAATGGGTTGAACTTACAATGGTATAGGAAAGAGCAATATTTCCATAGGCATCCATGCACATCGCACCTGAGGATGCGCTGTGTCCGTCGGGTTGTGAGTAAGTGCCTTCCTGGTAAATCGACCATGGATCACCATCATTTGTCTGGCGTAATTCGTACCAACGGATACCGGCGTGGTTATCATTTCCATCCAGATCGACCACAAAATTGAAAACAACGGAATTATGATCATCAAATCTGCGATATTGTGCCATGTACATGATGGTAGCCTGCAGTGCATCGATATCCTGTCCCGAAGGCTGTGGAAGATTTGAAAACGAACCACCGTCGAACAACCCATCGAAAGGAGCCGTATTGATGACCTGCGGATCCGAGATCGTGGAATTACTGGGTGTATCCCAATCCACATTTATTGTCCATACTTTCAGATGATCAATTGATACACCGCTCCAGACATCATCCTGCATGTAAACGATGGGTGCATTTCCAGCAGGAGGCATGGTATTTCCGGTTACATTAAATCCAAGCGGACTGTAAAACCCGCTTGTGACGATGCCGGGTAAGGGGAACCCAACCATTTGCGCATTGGGATTACCAAGCAGTATTTGGTCACGTTCGATTGCAAATACCACCTGGCTGAATCCTGCTGAACCGGAATTCTTGTTGGCCGTTATATAGTATCCATCAGACCAAAGGGAAAATTTCGGGTAATCAGGAAATGAATTGGTCGGGAAAAAATAGGTGTACCACCCGCTGTTTACAGGATCGGATCCCTGGCTGATGGCAAAGAGGAATCCGTTGCCATTTGATAGTTCAGTAATGATGAAGCGATCAGCAATCTGGTCGTACATGACGATGGGATCCCCAAGTGTTTGGCCCGGAAAGATGGTGGAAAGAGAAGCAGCCGGTATAAGTGGATTTCCTTCTTTGTCCCATACTCTGAACGAAGAGTTCCATCCATTTACAAAATGGTTCGGACCAACTGCCCCGGTTGGATCGGTGGGAGTTGCACTGGCGGAAGCAGCCTGAAATGTCAGAATGGGTTCTTTACCCTTGATTTTACTTGCCTTAGTCTGCAACTGCCATAATGGGTCACCTCCTTTGGGTAATCCTTTGCCGGGAACCGCTTTATTTGCATCCCTGTGTTTTGGATTGAATTCCTTTGCTTCATTTTCAGCTTCTTTGAATGTCCCAGCAGCCATTTGCGATGCAATGGATGGTATTTTGATCATGTATGTAGCTTTGGTGACCAGCGTGGCCTTTTGCTGTGGCGATGATTGCTGTGCATCAACTGTTATAGTAAAAGCAGACAGCAATATCATTACTGAAATAATTTTTACCCTCATGTGACTAAATGATTTAATGTAATTTGATATTTTTTAAGTTGAAGACAATTCTACTGTTAAATTGTGATGCATGTATCTTCTCATGGCAACTTTGATTTTAACAAATATTTAACATAATAGTTGGGTAATTGTTTTCAAAGATTCAAATGTTTTGTCAGAATTAAGCAAATATGAGTGGATTTTTTCATCCAATATTTTTATTAAACAAGAACATATTAAACCGTCCTTTCCTATTTTTGCAAAAAAAATTCAACGATGCTTAAAAAAACGCTTCATATACTAATTTTAATTATCTTCCTTTCAGCTTGCAGTTTTACGAAAAAAAAGGCAGATAATGCATCCGACCGTTATGTTGTAATGCTTTCTATGGATGGATTTCGCTGGGATTATAACACCAATGTACCAACACCCAATCTTGATAGAATAGCCAGAATGGGAGTAAAGGCAGAAGCAATGAGACCCTCATTTCCGACGATCACTTTTCCCAACCATTACACGATCGCTACAGGTCTTTATCCGGATCATCATGGTATCGTTCAGAATTCATTTTATGATCCAGTAACGCATAAGCATTTTTCAATAGGCGACAGAACAGCCGTTGAAGACAGCAGTTTTTACGGTGGCGAGCCCATTTGGGTGACCGCTGAAAAGCAAAAATTGAAATCGGCATGCTTTTTTTGGGTGGGTTCTGAAGCAGCGATTGAAGGAATCAGGCCTTCTTACTGGAAAAAATATGACCCTTCCATTACATTTAAGCAACAGATCGACACGGTTATGGCCTGGCTGAACAAACCTGAGTCAGCGAGACCTCATTTGCTTTTGCTTTATTTTAATGAACCCGATCACACAGGTCATAAAGAAGGACCTGACAGTGAAGAATTGAAATCCATGATCGTTCAGCTCGATTTTTATGTAGGAGCTATTTTAGGGGAACTTGAAAATCTTCCCTTTGCAGATAAAATAGATTTTATTGTCACATCCGACCACGGAATGTCTAATATTTCAGATGAACGCAAAGTAGTTCTTGATGATGTAATTAATATGGACCTGGTTGACATTGTTGAGGGGCATAATCCGAATTACCTGATTAAGGCAAAGGAAGGTCAGATTGATAAAATTATGCGATCGCTTGTTAAAGCACCTCACATTTCTGCATGGAAATCAGCAGAAGTTCCCGAACGATTGCATTATGGTAAAAATCCGCGGACACTGGATATTGTAGTAGTTGCCGATAGCAGTTGGAGCCTGGTGAGGAAAGGTGATAAACCGCTCGACAAAGGCGCTCATGGGTATGACAACAATAACAGGGATATGCTGACAATTTTTTATGCGAACGGACCTGATTTTAAGGAAAATTACGAAGCGCCTGTTTTTGAAAATGTGAATATTTATCCGCTGATCGCTCATATTTTGAACCTTCAGCCGGCCCCATGCGACGGTTCGTTGGATACTATTAAGTTCCTACTGAAAGAATCACAGTCCTCCGCAGTAAAGTGCACTGGTGATATTTTCCGAAATAGACAGCAAATGTTGATAGTTAAAGTAAAAATGAGATTGATATAGCAGTAAATACCTGCAGGATAATCACTCTTCAAATTTTTTTTCTCCAGCCTCTATTCTTACTGAAAGTCGGTTTTCTTCCGGAGGGATGACACAGGAATATTTGTGGTTATATGCGCAATAAGGATTATATGCTTTGTTGAAATCGATGGTAATTATATTTCCGCTTTCGGGGATTTCACAGTCAACATAACGGCCTCCTCCATATGATTCGGAACCGCTAGTAGCATCCTGAAAAGGGATGAAGAGGGAATTGTCCTCCTTTATTACACCAAGTAATTTCTTACTTTGATAAACAGAGAGTTTCAGGTTTAATGTGTCAATCTTAAACGCTACATAGCCGTATTTGATATACTCAGGGGTACGATCTGTAGAAGTTTTCAATATTACTGTTTCGGGATTTTCTGCTTTTATTAGGGTTGCCGTTACTTTGTAGTGTATATCAGGCTGAAAATAGTTAAGCCCTTTAAATGTTTTCAATTGTTCCTGTGTAAGTGGGGTAGGTGTTGAATACAGAAGCTCTATATTTCTGCCTTTCCGGTAATTGTCAATCGAGTCGTTATAGTCGGATTGAAGGTTGTTACTTACATTCTGACAATAAAGTGCTGATTGCAAAATGAAAACAAAAAACATTATCAAAATACGAATTCTTTTGCATTTGCGTCGATCTTATTAAAATTATGCAACTAGGATCACAAAAGTAATAAAACGCGATTAATTTTAATGACAACTTTACTCTCAGTTTTTTGACGACCTTATGTTTTTTAGAACTATAGCCAACTGTTCAGACCATTTGATCAATTCCTCCGAATGATCAGCATCACAGAAACTTCCTTTTAGGTGATTATTGAAAGGTGTAAATCTTTTCTAATTTGTTATATTAAGGAGGAAACGTTATTATGGGAATTCATCTTTTTATGGGAGTTAACGGTTCAATATGGGAAAACAATAGATATTTTGAAATTGGGGTAAAATTTATTCTATTAACTTCTTGGTGGTTTAAATACAGTGATAATTCCACTGTTATAACCACAGAATCAATTCATTAATCAATAAATCAAAACCCTCTTGGCATACAGATTATTATTAGATTATGAGTTTCATTGAATTGGTATTGATATTGACAATTTGATTAATTGCAATAACAATTAGATCAAAAATATATGCAAAATATTTACAAGCACCTCACCTCAATTTTAATAAGCCTCTTGCTATTTAATGAAATGTCGCTTGGACAGTTTGATCTAATGCAATCGGGTACCAATAATGATTTAAATGCTGTTTATTTTTTAGATGCAAAAAATGGCTATGCTGTTGGTGACAGTGGCACCCTGGTAATGACTTCTGATGGAGGAAGACATTGGGAAAAATTAGAAACTGAAACAAAAGAACGTTTGCTCGGCGTAAATTTTATTAATCCTGATACCGGTTTTATAATTGGTGAAAATGGAGTTCTTGAAAAAACATTGAATGGTGGTATTTCATGGGATAAAATTCAAATACCTGTTCAAGCAGACCTGACCGCTATAACTTTTATTAATAAAACCACGGGATTCATTATCGGCCATAGTATTGACGGTGGGGTTTTCGTAAAAACATCAGACAAAGGGACTACCTGGAGTTGTAAACTAATAAATGAAAACTGTAATAATATGAAAAGCAATTATACTCCTGGGGTTGATTGCGACGACCTTTATCTGATGAATTTATCATTTCTGAATGATAAAGAAGGTTTGATCGGAGGATATGGCTTCAATTATAAAACCGGCAAGCATCCCTTTGTTTGCAAAACTTCAGATGGGGGTAATTCATTTACCAATATTTCACCCCAAACTCCAAATGATGAATGGAACTATAGCAACGAAGTCATTTCTGTTAATTATATGACTACGCATGATGCATATGTCATTGTGAATTCTGGAAGGGGACAAAGCTATCTATATATCAGTGATTATAAAATCAAAAATTTTAAACAGGATCAGCATAAAAATTATTACAACCACCAGGAACTTTATTCAGGTTCATATTTTATTGACCGATATTCGGGTTATTTTACGTCTCTTGTGGATGGGGTTGCTCAGGTAATAAAAACAATCGACCTTGGAGAATCATACATGTATTTAACACCACCTACCAATAATTTTCTGATGAGTGTTTGGTTCACCAATAATCAAAATGGATATTTTGTCGGTCAGAATGGTACAATAATTCATTTATTTGATGAAAATAATGTTTCCTATTCTGATTTGAAATCCGGTGATCCGAACCTCATTGATCCTCCTTACACGATGGCTGTTCCGAAAAACCGGACTACGGTAACACAAATTTTTGTCTACAATGTGCTCGTAAAAAATAAAGAAGATCTTGGGATAGAGCTGTATGATCGCTATGGGAAAAATATTAGTATTAGAAAATCGAGGATAAAACTATATTCCGACGAAGTGAGAATAAAGATCAGAACCAAGGATCTGACTCTGGGTATCTATTTTTATTCCGTTAAAAGAAATGACAAAACCCTTGTCAATGGTAAACTTAATATAGGTAGCCTGGCTCAGTTATATTAACGATAATTACTGGATTCACTTACTTAAATTTAATGATCCCGGTCCGAATTGAAAATTCAATTTGTCATCATTCCAACTAAAATTCCGTAAGATTGGCAAGTTGGTAAACATTATTCGTGGGAGGTTTGTTTAAGTTTTTATAAAACAATATTCGTGTCGGACGAAACCAATTATATTGTTTTTTAGTACAAATTGCCGAAAATGATCCTAACTATTAAGTTGGCAATATCATTACTGATTACGGGTTGTTTTATAACCGGTAGTAACCTGTTGAATGCACAGGGAATCAATACTGAATACGAGCGTTTTAGTGTTGACAATGACAACAATATGCTTGTGGGAATAGCTTTGTCTTCCGATCAGAATACTGTAGCTATCAGTAGTGTACAAAGTAATCCATTGATAATTTACGATTGGACGAAAAGGAAAGTTGTAAATCAATTTATGGTTGGTGACTGGTTTGCAGGATCATCGCTCATTTATTCTTCAGGAGGAAAATATCTGGTTCTTCAGCAGTTGCATTATATTGACTGGGCACCCAATAAAGACAAGAAAGTTAATTATCAGGTAATTGATGCAAGTTCGGGTAATGTAATAAAAAGATTTGAAAATATTCACGCTGCTGCTTTATCTACCGATGAAAAATATTTTATTACCCTGACCAATGGTGAAGTATCTTTCTGGGATATTGAATCCGGGAAAATGGACAAATCGTTTACAGTAAACAGATCTACAAATGGCCTTGCAATTAGCCCCGACGGCAAACATATTGCTGTTTCACACAGACCGGAGGCTGATGTTCTTTAAAAACAATCCGTCATTGAAAAAGAACAAGGATGCATTGAAAACCACATTGAAATACAAACAGCAGATAAGTATTTTCAATACGGAGAATTTTGAAAAAGAAGTAACAATTGATGAGTTTTATGATATTATTTACAGGCTTGACTATTCTTCTGACGGCAAAACACTTTTTTGCATGAATATCCCGCATTTAAAAGTACAAAACGGAAACAACAGGCAAACCTATATCAATATCATTGATGCGGAATCGGGGCAACCGCTGCGCAAAGGCTTTATTTCCCTTGCAGCATATGAACCGGATTTTAAACTTAGTAATGATGGAAAATTCTTTGGATTAATATCTCAAAGCAACAAGTTTATCGAATTGCATATCTATGATTTTGAAACAGGTAAAATGCTCTATCGGTTTGAACTTTCATACCGGTTGTACGAAAAAAATGATGGAGATTTTATAATGGCTGACAGTCGTGCATCCTTTGTGTTTTTGCCCGATAACAAATCTGTTTTGGTTACCATGGGAAATCGGCTGGTTTTGTGGAAGATTGACTCAAACCATGAATAGTTATGAGAATTGCAATTTTATTATCAGTAGTGTTTATTTCAGTTTCAGTAAGTGCACAGAAAAAAGTGTTCCTTGAATCGAAAGCATTGATCATCGAAACGGCCACCAAAGAACTTGACAGTGCCATGCAATCTCCTGAAGGCAGCCTGTACCTATTTCAACTGGAAAAAGGATTGAAAGGGGAGTATGTGTTCGATATAACCATACGCGAGAAGGGTGAAGTTTCTTCCGTATTTGTTGTAGGAAATAATGGAGGTACGATTAGCCAGCAAAACATGTTAAAGGATAAAATTAAAAATTTCAAATTCAATTTTAAAATGCCAAAAGGCAAATTATATAAGTTTCGGTACATTTTTAAATTTAACTGAACAAGAAAAATAAAATACTGAACGCAAAACCGAAAATTACTATTTTAGTATTGTTATCATAAATTTAACAACAGGATATACATAAAATGGAATGTTTAACAATTTAAAACTATCACAATGAAAAAATTTGTACTGCCTTTTATCATCATTATGGGGTACATTTCCGCCTTTGCTCAGGAGGATATGCCCATAGTGTGGGAATCGAAACTTGACCATAAAATTGATTACAGTGGAACGGGATTGGAAGATCGTGGCTATAGTTTTGCGGCCTCTGATAAAGAGATGACCGTTTTCAATAATTCAGACGGTAAGCCGATTTGGACGAAAGCATTTAAAGAACTGGCTCCAAAACTCAAAAAGATCGATGAACTGATTCCCTTCTGAGAAAGAAATACCGTATTTTTATTCGACCGCAAGTTCAGAAAAGACCAGATAACCCATACCATAAGACCTGGAAAAAAGTAATTTACTGTATAGACAACCGACAAATACCAGAATGTAACACAAGATGTGGTTCGCTATATTCCTGAAGAAGAAAGTTTTATTATTTCCCTTGAAAACACAACTTGTTTTCGTTAAAGCAAAAACTAGTGAAGAACTCTGAACCACTGATAAAATTAAAAGTGTTGTACATAAATATATATACAATAAAAACTACAAAAACATAATAATAATAAATATTATTCCTAATAATATCACAACCTTATATTCCAATATATAAAAATCAAATAAACTTAAAATCAATATACAAAATAAAAATATTATTAAAAAAATACTTACATCAACAAAACTAAACATAAAATTTAAACACAAAAATTTCTTTATAACCTAAATTTACAAAACATAAAATATATCTTCATATCAATAAAATACAAATTTATAATTACAACACCAATACAAACTTATAATATACAACTATCTATATTATCCCTAACAAAATAACACTCATACCTTCTAATACCATTCTATCAAATATACAAAACTATTACCAAACCAATCACAATAAAATAACATTTATATACTAAACATAACCAATAAAAAAAATCAATATATCAAAAAATATAACATACATACCAAAAAACTTCTATAAACATCAAAAAAAATAAAAAAAACAAAATAATACCCAAAATATATATAATTAACACAAATATTAATACAAATCAAAAACTATCGAAATACAATACTACAGAACTTACCACAAAAGCGTGATTATACCTATTCCGAATAGAGACAGAAGTACCCCGAAGTAAAAACCTTTTAATATACAATCTTTCAATACCAACACGTTCACTGGCATGGGAATCTGAGCGCTTTAAAAAGAGCATCACAAACCATTATGCTGGGTGACTAGTTTATCGTCAGCAGCGGTAAAGCTTTGTACTCGATGGATATAAAAACCGGTACCGAAAAATATGAAGTTCCGGTTTCGAATGGTGGTGTAGGTCAGGCTTCACTCATTTTAACCTACAAGGATGATGTTATCGTTGTTGTTGGTGAAAAGAGCATTTCAACCTTTAAGTCCTACAATGGCGACCTCATCTGCAAAGGCGATTATAAAACTGCAGAACTGTTGGATCGTATCGATGATCTGGTAATCCTGAAAACCGTATAAAGCTGATATGGCTGCTTTTGATCTGAACACGTGTGCTTATAAAGAATACAAAGCCAGAAAAGGCGCCCGCACCGACATGACCAAAGATGGTAAATACGTCTATGTTTACGAAAAGAATTCAGTGACAAAGGTGGGAACGGGGAAGAAATAATAAAGATGTCCATCGTCTTGAGTATAAAGTCTTGATTGTAAATAACTGTTAACAAATAACGCACTGGCTATGCCGGGGCTTATTTTTTCCATGACCATTTGGCTGTTATTTGTAAGGAATTAATCTGATGCTATAAGGAAAAATATAGCTGAATATATGCAAATTATTTTTATCTTTATTGAACCCAGAATCATTGAATTAAATTAACTGCTTATGCCGAACCACGCAAGGTATAAAAGGAATACCCCGATATTGACCTAATTGAAATTATTATTATTATCACATCTCGCCAGTTTTTAAACTCGGTCATCTTTGTGGTTGAGTTGTTACTTGCCGAATACGGCAAGATAAAGCAAGAAATTGAAAAATTTTAGGTTCAGGTAAATAACTCATCCGATCATCCAAACTAAAACACGTTAAAAATCCTTAAAAGCTTCATTGTCCTGTCTTTTTCCCAAAGGACACATAATAACACATTAAAAACTGCCGTTCATAAGCCCAAAACATATCACCATGGACAGAAGAAAATTCTTAGTATCATCAGGTGTAATATGCGGGTTAACCATCGCCGGACCGGCAGCGTTCCTCGAGAGCTGTGCAAAGGATAAAACATCCACCACACCCCAGGGACCTACCGTAAATTTCACCCTTGATCTTTCACTTTCCTCGAATGCAGCATTAAATAACACCGGGGGATCAGTTTCTTCACATGGAGTTATCGTTGTAAATACAGGAAGTTCTTTTACTGCCATTGCGCAAACTTGTACACACGCAGGGTGCACTGTTGCCTACAATAAAAGCGGGTATGATTTTGTTTGTCCATGCCACGGAGGTATATACGACATCAATGGGAACGTTGTTGGAGGCCCTCCTCCGGCACCGCTTAAGAAATATTCAGTTGCTGAAAACGGGAATATCCTCACAATAGCAGGATAAGAAATGATTGCATTTCATTGCCGCATCGCTTTAAAATTTGATCCCTTGTCTGGTATATGCTCTTAAACAACGGCACGAATATCATTGTTTTTAGGCTACATTTGTGACTAAAAAAATAAATCCTGTAATTTAGCAAATTCATTTACAAAATTATTTCCGGGAAGTTATAAGTTGAAAATTTTAAATGGGTCAGCATATTGGGAAAAGTTCGTAAAAAAAATACTTGCTTATAATTGGTTAATTATTTCAGTAGTTGCTGCTGTTAACACTGTTTCTTGGATTTCAATTAAAGAACCTCCATATCAATGCGGATATCCTCAGCTCCTTACCTGATACTGATCCTAATGCTGTTTTACTAAAGGAAATCGGGAAAAAATTTGGGGGCAATAATATGGGTATTGTCATCCTTAAAACGGATAACGTTTATCAGACTAAAGTTCTCGAGGATGTTAGAGCAATAACTGATACGTTAGGAGCGATCGATGGTATTTTGTCGGTTACAAGCCTGACCAATATTATTAATATTAAAACAGATGAAGAAGGCTTTGAAATAGGAAAGCTTGTGGATGAAAATAATTTACCCTCTACTTCGGATGAATTGGATAGCCTGAAGAAAAGTGTATTGTCCAACAAAATGTACAAAGGTTCTATTGTTTCTGAAGACGGGACATCAACACTGATTATATTTACATTGGATGAGAATGCCGATGTTCAGACTGTTGCAAAAACAGTAATCAATAAAACCAAATCACTTGCAACCTCTGGTAAGCTTTATTATATCGGATCACCCATGCTGGTAACTTATATTTCGGATTTAATGAAAAGAGATTTAGTAAAACTGCTGCCTTTTGCATTTTTACTTATAGCCATTATCTTGTTTTTGAGCTTCAAATCATTTAGTGGGGTTGTTTATCCATTATTAACAGCCATCATTGCCATCATCTGGAGCCTGGGGATCATGTCGCTTTTGGGTTTTCAAATGTCGATGATCTCAAATAATATTCCGATCATTTTGTTGGCAGTAGGAACCGCTTATACAATCCATGTTTTAGTTCGGGTCAATCAGATTGAGGAAACAAACCGGAGGAAAGCAATCGGCATCGCACTTGAGTATGTAATGATACCGGTGATGTTATCAGCGATAACGACCATGATCGGGTTCATCTCTTTTATCTTTGGTTCCTACCTTGAAATGATTGTGGATTTCGGGATATTCACAGCTTTGGGAACTTTATTTGCCTGCCTGCTGTCTGTTTTTTTTATACCATCTTTACTTGTCTTATTTAATCCGGCTCAAAGAAATAAAAAACAGATTTCCCTTAGAGTCAAAAAATCGTACGTATCGGAAAAGACACTGGCATCTTTAAATATTCTGTTATTTAAACATCCAAAATATGTACTTACTACATGGGGTGTTCTCATTTTAATAAGCATCGCAGGTATTTTTTTGATCAAACGAAGTGTTGATATAAAGGACTATTTTAAAAAGGGAAATCCTACCCGCGAAGCGGAGAACATAATGGTTGATAAATTCGGAGGCAGCAAACCGATTTTTGTGTTGTTTAAAGGTAACATGCAAAGTCCTGAAGTATTAAAAACAATGCTGGCAACAGAGAAATATATGGTAAAGAGCCCGGATATTTATACAACGCAATCGGTTGCAGACCTCATTGCAGAAATAAATTTTGCAATGTCGGGCAATGAGGGAATTCCAGATGAACCTGAAAAAATTGAACAGCTTTGGTTTTTGCTCGATGGCAACGAGATCATGTCAAGGCTCGTAAGTGAAAACTTAGAAGAGGGAATTATCATTTCGAAATTTAAATCACCTGACAATAATGCCAAGAAAAAATTTGCCGAGTACATGAACAAATTTATTCAGGCAAATTCCACAGAGAATTGTCAAATAAAAATTACAGGTATGCCGTTTGTTGATATAACAATGGACAGAAGCCTGCTAAACAGTCAGTTAGTGAGTATATCATTAGCCGTATTATTTGTTGTAATTATTGTTGGGCTGATATTACGCTCTTTTTCAAGTGGCATTTATGCAGCCATTCCGATAATTGCAGCCATCATCATATTGTTTGGTGTAATGGGGATTGCCTCTATTCCACTGAATATTGCCACCGTTTTGGTAGCGAGTGTTGCATTAGGCATTGGAATAGATTATTCCATCCACATTATCTCACATTTTAATCAGATCTTTAAATCAACAGGCGATGCAAAAAAAGCACTTGAAGAAACGATCATGATAAGTGGTAAAGCAATCATTATAAACGTTATTTCCGTATCGGCCGGGTTCCTCATCCTGGTATTTTCTGAAATGGTGCCTTTGCAATATTTCGGTTTCCTGATAACACTAAGCATGATTGGATCCAGTCTTGGAGCAATGACACTTTTACCAGTAATCCTTATTCTTGTTCATCGAAAAAAAAACAATAATCTTTATAATAAACTATAATGAAAAAATATCAGATTATTTTCATCCTTTTGTTTTTTATAACTTTTGCCCCCGCAAACTCAATCGCTCAAAATGCAGTTACCCTTCTTCAAAACATGGATAACCTGATATCGGCGCCAAAAGACAAGCAGGGAATAATTGAAATTATAATAACCAACAAATCGGAAAAGGAGAAAGTTCGGGAAGCCATCATGATGCAGAAAGGAAAAGACAAAAAATTGTACCGGTATACGAAACCTGAAAACCAGGCTGGAATCGCCACTCTTTCACTGCCTGATGATGTCATGTGGCTTTATATGCCTGCTTTCGGGAAACCAAAAAAGATATCATTGCTTGCCAAAAGTCAGTCATTTACTGGAACTGATTTCTCTTACGAAGATATGGATAGCAAGACTTACAGTGAGCGATACGACCCTACATTATTGCCTTCTGCTTCTGATACGGCATATATCCTTGAATTGAAGCCGAAATCGGATAAGTCGAAGTACTCCAAAATAATTTTATACATGAATAAAAAATACTATTATCCCGAAGAAATGGATTACTACGATAAAAATGAAAATCATTTCAAAACGGCCATATATAAATACAAAAAGTCAGGCCAATATTGGTATGCAGCAGAAGTTCTTATGACCAATTTAAAGCAGAATCATTCAACAGAGATTCTTATGAAGGATGTGAAATTCGACCAGGGCTTAACTGACGAGGATTTCAGTGTTGAAAAATTGAAACCATAAATAACGATTGTTTACATTAATGGGTTACTCCAGCCAGTCAAATTTTTGATTTTGGTATTTTTCATTTACAATGATCTCTCTTAGTTTAGTAAGTGTGTAAGTTGGGGTTGTCGTTATAAACATATTGGCTAACCACGACGGAATGTTACCTCCCGGATCTACCTGCATCTGGAAAGTAATATCAAGTTGTTTGTCATCTCGTACTTTCACTCGCCAAAATCCCTTTCCATAAGGAATACGAACATATTTTTCTTTCTTCCCCATATAATCCGGAAGAATTTCAATATCAATGAGTAGTAAACTACTGTCATTTTTCCAGGTAAACCTGTTCATGTAAATGCCATCGCGGTTAGTAAATGGAAACGGCATTGAAACTTCTGAATAATAGATTTGAACACTATCACCCATCACTTTGAGCAAGTGCGCATTTTTCACATTATATGCCCACTTATCAAGATTTTCAACATCCAATAAAACAGCTAAAAATGAATGAATGGATTGGTTTAATTGCATCGTTGCCCTGAATTCATCAAAGCCGGCTTTTTCAGTGGCCCTTGAAAAAACTTTTATGCCATTTTTATCTTGCCGCATGCTCCAGTTTTCCTGCCCGTAAGCTGAAACAAGCAGAATATAGACGGAAAAAAGTAGTAAAACAATTTTGCGTAAAAAAATGATCATGCCTTAATCTGAATTAAAAACTCACCTTTTTATCATGTAATTGTTTCATCATCTGAAATCTTCAATATGTATTCAATACCAGATGCGGATAAATCGTATCTAAAAACCCAGGTCCCGAATTAATTCTCTTCACCTGTCCGGTACTGGAATATCCTCAGATCAAATTCGGGGATAACAGCCAGGACATGGTCAAAAATATCTGACTGCAGATCTTCGTACTTTGCCCATTCCCTGATCTTACTGAAGACATAAATCTCAATGGGTATCCCTTTTTCGGAGGGTTGCAACTGCCTTACTAAAAACGTCATTTCATTGTGCACATCAGGGTGGTTTTGAAGATAGGCGGCCAGGTAAGCCCTGAATACGCCCAGGTTAGTCTGCCTGCGCCCGTTTACAAGTATGGAATTATCGATATTCCACTTTTCATTATAAGCTTCAAGTTCTTTCTGTTTACTCTCCACATAGTCGCTCACAAATTGAATTTTGCTGAACTTTGTTAGCATCTGGGGGGTACAGAATTTAACACTTTTCATATCAATGTTTATCGAACGCTTTATTCTCCTGCCACCTGATTCTTCCATTCCCTTCCAGTTTTTGAACGATTCCGAAATAAGCGAATAGGTAGGAATGGTAGAGATCGTCTTATCCCAGTTCTGCACTTTAACGGTTGTGAGTGCAATATCAATTACTGTTCCGTCGGCATCGTACTTAGGCATCGAAATCCAGTCGCCCGGAGCAAGCATTTTATTCACTGAAAGTTGAATGCCTCCGACAAAACCCATGATCGGATCTTTAAAGACCAGCAAAAGAACAGCACTGAAGGCACCAAGTCCGCCGATAAGACCCAGGGGATTTTTCCCAAACAAATTGGCAAGAACCACAATGGTACCAATGAAAACAACAAAGATCTTTATGATTTGCACATAGCCTTTGATGGGCTTTGATTTGGCAACGGAAAAATCCTGGTAAATGATCGCAGCGGCATTTAAAAAAGCATTGATCGCCATTATAACCAAAACCACCATACTGATCGAAAGTATGGTTTGAAGCATCGAGGCAGTTCTGGCATAGTTTTCAAAAACCAGAGGTGCAAGCAGGTAAAGAATATAGGCAGGGATCAGATTTGACAGGTATCCGAAAAATTTTTTTTCGAGCAGAACGTCGTCCCACTTGGTTTCCGTTTTCCGGGTAGCCCGGATAATGATGGTCAACAACACTTTACGTGCGATGAAATAAGTGAGCCAGGCCAGGATGCTAAAAATGACAAACAACAGCAATGCTGCAATCGAGTCGGTAAGATGCTCAGACATGCCCTGCCGGCTCAGCCACAACGAAATTTCATTTACAACTTGTTTTATCATGAAAAGTTGATTGAATAAATTATGGAATGCAAAAATAAAAAAAGCTTGCGTTAACCGTAAGCTTTTCTACCAATTAAAGCGTTTCAAGTTTTTTTAATGCTTGCTTGTATTTTTCTCTGATCGTATACAACTTATCCAGCGAAAACTTTTTATCATAGATTCTGACAATGTCGATAATGCAGTTTTTTCGGTATATCGTTCCGACAGCAGCATCGAATTTGTTGTCTTCCAGGTTATGTTTCATGTCGAGTGTAATCCGTTCAAAGTTTTCCCAGTTGAGAAACCCCGGAATCTGAATATAGCTCATTTCAGGAACCTCCACGTCCCTGTAAATGCCTGGTTCAATTGTTTCCAGCACAAAATATTTTTTAACATCGATCAATCCGGTATAGTCCGAAATTTGCCTGTATTTCAGAAATTGTATATCATGATCTCTGAATCGCTCAACCAGTTCAGGTATATCCGTATAATTTTTCAGGAATTTAAGGCGAATGCATGATCGCATTTCATTATAAACAGTTATTCTCCCTGAAGCAGCATCGAAATGTTTCGTGTAACCTTTTTTCACTTCCTGGTTAATTCTCATCAACTTCACATCATCAATATTGCCCCTGGTAATAAGATAGACACTGTCAGGGTTAAGCTCCATAACATCGGGAATGGACGGTTGATAATATCCAGGGTAGGGAAATTTGCTTTCTATAACAAGAGCCTTTGCACTAAAAGCCTCCTCAATACTTGCTAATGTCTCCTTTTTCTTGATAGTCCCGGTAGTTTCTATCGTTGCTTTTTCTTTGTTCATGATTAAATATTAATGGCGATTAATGAAACACATCGAAAACGGTTTACAAATTTACAAAAAATCAGAATTCATAAACAGATTTGTAAATATCAATTACTTTTTCACGACTGGTTAGATAGCAAACTGGTTTTTTGAAGTTGATTTGTAAAAAAGTCAGTACCATGATTTAGCATAAAATCCGAACTGAGAAGGAACAAATGACGAAAGCTATTTCCAGGTAGTTTTAATTAAATATTTGATAAATATGCTGTTATTTCTGGTCTTTAGAAAATGAGGTTTGCTTCTCAATCCGAGTTTTTACATTTGTCAATCCCCAGATTAAGTGCTGCCCGGTAAGGAGACGTTCCATTAATTTCCTTCATTGGAAACAGCTTTTTTGGCAAACCGTCGTAATTGGTGATGGCTCGTTGCCACCAGCTTACCGAATGCCATTGATCCGATTTATAACCGATGTGATCATAAACACCGACAATTGAAAATCCGAATGACTGATGAAAGTTTACACTCGGTTCATTAGGAAGGGTAATTCCTGCCAAAGCTGTTTTATACCCCTGAAGTGTAAGAATTTCGAACAAAGCTGTGTACAAGCCGGTAGCTATTCCTCTTCTTTCATGATTATGTTTTATATAAACTGAAGTTTCGACCGACCAGCGATAAGCCGCCCTTTGCCGATGTTTACAGGCATAAGCATATCCGATGACGACACCATCATGCTCAGCTACAAGCCACGGATACTGTACCAATATCTGGTTTATTCTGAGCGAAAATTCACTGAGCGGGGGTACTTCTGTTTCGAAGGAAACAGAAGTGTTTTCAACAAAAGGCTTGTATATATTATAGATTGCCTTGTAATCCGTGGGTTCAGCTAATCGTATATTCAGCATAGGAAATAAGATTATCTTCGTTTAACAATCAAAATTATATTAATTATTCAATTACCCGAACAAAATAATACGTTTGATTTATAAAAGCGGTTACTTACGATGCAACGCAAATGAAATTCTTATTAATTTCAAACTATTTATAAGCAATGGATTATTTCTGTTCTGTTCTAATCCATGATTGCGCTTATGTATCACTGTTGAAAACCAGCATTGTTGTAATTATTCTGATTTTCACCGATTAGATTTTTTACTTTTGCTGAAAATTGATACAATGAAATTTAAGGTGGGTGATAAGGTAAAATTCCTGAATGAAAAGGGGGGAGGGGTTGTAAGCAAAATAATCAGTTCAAGCTTAGTCAATATTGCAATCGAAGAGGGTTTTGAAATCCCTCACCTCACCAGTGAAATTATCAAAGTAGAAACAGAAGATCACTTTGATTCTCCAAAACATATGTTTCATGAGGACTATCAGGTAAAAATAGAGACTCCAATGGCTTCTGAGTATGAAAGTGATACACGGAATGTTCCTTTGTTGAAACAGCCTGCAAAAGGAGTGCTTGCCGACGGCATTTATTTTGCTTTTCTCCCTCACGACCAGAAATGGCTTATTACAGGAATGCTTGATGTTTATCTGGTCAACCAAACGGAATATGATATTCTTTATAATATCTTTCTTGAAAGCGAAAGGGGAAAATATAGCGGATTTGATTACGGATCAATCAATGCTGAATCCATGGTGCTGCTCGAAACTCTTGAAAGGGACGATGTAGGAAAATGGGAAAATGGCTTCATCCAGGTAATGTATCATAAAGACAGGGATCGCATAATATTGAATCCCGGCAATTCACAATTCAGGGTACAAGGATCCCGCTTTTATCAGGAAGGGAGTTATAAAGAATCTGGAATTCTCAATGGCAAAGCAATTCTTGTTTCACTGTTGCCTATGTCTGCTTCTGTAACTTTATATAAAAATGAGGCTATGTCAAAGGATGAAGCTCAAGATAATTTAATCGTGAAATCAGTAGACATCGAACCTGAGCACATTATTGATAAACACAGGACTGGTCCTACAGAGGCAGTTGTTGACCTGCACCTATCCGAATTGGTCGAAGATGAGGATTCACTTGAAAATACAGAGAAATTGAGAATTCAGGTAAATTATTTTACAAAATGCATTGAGAGCGCTATTGCAAATCATTTTTCTAAAGTAACCTTTATTCATGGAGTAGGCACAGGGGTATTAAAAACAACTATCAAAGAAATTTTAAAAGACTATCCCAATATTGAATACCGCGATGCTTCGATGAAACAATTTGGATATGGAGCAACGGATATCATCATCAGGTATAAATGATTTTTAAATTTTAAAGCGTTATGGATCTTGGAATTGAAAATAAATTATTTGTCGTAATCGGAGCCAGTAGCGGTCTTGGAAAAGGCGTTGCCACTGCACTTTTAAAGGATGGTGCCAAAATCATTGCAGTAGCAAGAAATAAAGAAAAGCTTGAAGAATCAGCTACCGGCTATGAAAGTTCTGTCGAGGTTTTTCAGGGAGATATCACACAGCCTGAAACCATTCAAAAACTTTGCGATTCTATTGGAGAACGCCGAATTGAAGGACTGCTTCTAAATTCAGGTGGACCACCTGCAAAAGCATTTATTGAAACTGAATTATCTGACTGGGATGAAGCTTATCGTAGCCTGGTAAGGTGGAAAATCGATCTGACACAAAAACTGCTACCGAAATTTTTGAAGCAAAACTATGGAAGAATACTTTATATCGAGAGTTCAGCAGTTAAACAGCCTGTCAGGAATCTTGTCTTAAGCAATTCGATGCGTTTGGCCGTTGTGGGATTTGTAAAGACATTGTCGCAGGAAGTTGGGAAAAACGGAATTACGTTAAATGTACTGGCTCCGGGATTTCACGAAACACCTGCTGTGGAACGCTTGTATATTAAAAGAAGCCAGATCGAAAACATTACAATTGCTGAGGCAAAACAGAAATACATGGCGGAAACAAAAGTAGGCAGGATTGGTAATCCGGATGAATTTGGTGCATTGGGAGCCTGGCTGCTTTCACCAATTATCAGGCTATATTACGGGTCAAACTATCAGTGTCGATGGCGGATCAATTGCAGGAATGATGGGTTAGTCTGCTTTTACACATATTAAATCAGCATTATTATGGAAGTCAATGAACTCAGGAAAAACATTTGCACAAACTTATGGGGATGGAAATGAACCGGTTTCTGTATTTTTTGCACCCGGACGTGTAAATCTGATTGGCGAACATACCGATTATAATGGTGGTTATGTTTTACCATGCAGCCTGCAATATGGAACCTTTTTACTGGCCAGAAAGATTAACAAACAGGTAATTAAGTTCAGGTCATTAAATTTTGTAAGAACTGCTGAGGTTTGTATCAAAGATGACGTTAGCCGGGTCGGAAATGAATGGATGAACTATCCGCTCGGAATAATTAAGGAATTTCAGCTACAAAGGACTCGAAGTCCCCGGACTTGAATTACTTTACTCAGGAAATATTCCAAATGGTGCCGGATTATCTTCATCTGCTTCCATTGAACTGGTAACTGCATTTGCTTTGAATTACTTTTTGGATTCAGGATTAAAAAAGATTGATTTGATTAAATTATCGCAACATGCCGAAAATGAATTTGTGGGTATGAAATGCGGCATCATGGATCAGTTTGCGGTAGCAATGGGAGAAAAGGATCATGCGGTTTTTTTAAATTGCGATACGCTTGATTATGAAAAAGTGCCACTTATTTTGGGTGACTATAAACTGATCATAACCAATACAAATAAACGAAGGGAACTCGCTGATTCGAAATACAATGAAAGAAGAAGTGAATGCGAACAAGCAGTTGAATCCCTGAATAAATCGGTCAACATCAAAAACTTATCCGGTTTGAGTTTGGAAGATTTTAGAAAGGTATGAACATTTGATATTCAATCCGGTTATCAGGAAACGGGCCCACCATGTTATTTCTGAAAACCAGCGGGTAACAGAAGCTGTAAAAGTGTTGAAAGCCGGTGATCTTGTAAAACTTGGAAATCTGATGTACGAATCGCATGAATCCTTAAAAAACGATTATGAGGTGAGTTGCAGTGAACTTGATATTCTGGTGGAAGAAGCTGCAAAAGTTGATGATGTTCTGGGCTCACGAATGACAGGTGCGGGATTTGGCGGCTGTACCGTAAGCCTTGTTCATAAAAATAGTATTGACAGTTTTAAAAATCGTGTGGCTGAAAATTATAAAATCAGGACGGGATTAATTGCAGATTTTTATGAAGCTGAAACGGGAAGTGGGATTATGAAAATCGAAGGATGATAAATCCTGATTTATAGCAAATAAACTAACATTGAATGGAAGAACACAAACCAGCAAAAAGGAAAAAGGAGCTTAGTAATAAAGCTTATGAAAAAGAGATATCAAAACTCCAGATCGAGTTGGTTAAATTACAGGAATGGATCAGGGAACAGGGATTAAAAGTGGTTGTTGTATTTGAAGGAAGAGATGCCGCAGGTAAAGGTGGAGCAATAAAACGAATCACCGAAAAGCTGAACCCAAGAATTTGCCGGATTGCTGCTCTTGGAATTCCTACTTCAAGGGAAAGTACACAATGGTATTTCCAGCGCTATATTTCGCATCTTCCGGCAGCTGGCGAAATGGTATTATTCGACCGAAGCTGGTACAACCGGGCTGTCGTGGAGCGGGTCATGGAGTTTTGTACAGATGAAGAATACTGGGAATTCCTCCGGTCATGTCCTGAATTTGAACAAATGCTGATCCGCTCGGGAATTGTTTTAATCAAATACTGGTTTTCAGTCAGCGATAAAGAACAGGAAAAAAGATTCAAAGCACGTATAAATGATCCGGTCAAACGATGGAAATTCAGCGAAGTCGATTTAAAATCTTATGAAAAATGGACAGAATATTCCAAAGCTAAAGACGAGATGTTTTCATATACCGATACCAAACAATCGCCCTGGTTTGTAGTAGAAGCCGATGATAAGAAACGATCGAGGCTGAATTGCATTTCTCATCTGTTATCAATGATTCCTTATAGATATCCGGAACCTGAAGCAATTAAACTCCCGGAGCGCAAAAAGAAAAAAGGCTATTTGCGCCCACCCATTACAGAACAGACCTTTGTACCTGAAAAATACTAACCTAACAGGTCTTTTCTGACCTGTTAGGTTTGCATGAAGAAAAAATCTAATATATGCCCAGCCCAATCCATAAAAACGTAGTTCTTGAACCTGAAAAGCATTATCATATATTTAACAGGGCAGTAGGCAATGAAGTGCTTTTTATTGATCAAACAGATTATATCTATTTTCTTAATAAAATTGAAAGATTTATTCTCCCTGTAGCTGACCTGATTTCATATTGTTTAATACCCAATCATTTTCATTTATTTATCAGGGTGCTTGATCAGGAAGCGATCCTCACAAACCTGAAAATTGTTTATGTCGAATCTATTGAAGACAGGATAAATCAAGCTTTCAGTAACTTTTTCAATAGCTATACCAAAACTTATAATCTAAGGTATAACCGAAAGGGAAAACTTTTTATATTGCCTTATAAAAAGAATCTTGTAGAGGAGGAATCCTATTTCATTTCTATCGTCAACTACATTCACAGAAACCCTGTTCATCACGGATTGACTCAAGATCATAAATCCTGGAAATATTCATCCTATAATGCCTATCTCTCTAAAGGTAAAACAAGGATAAGACGGGATATAGGCATGGAATATTTTGGCGATATTAAAAGCTTTATCGAATTTCATGAAGAAAACAAGCGGAAGCCGGGCAGTGAAAAATATCTGACAGATATAACCTAACAGGTCCTTTTGTGAACCTAACAGGTTGGAAAAAACCTGTTAGGTTAGATTTACTTCACCCCAAACTTGTAAACTGTCATTTGCTTATATTCCTCACCAGGCTTTAAAATCGTATTCGGAAATTCAGGATGGTTGGGCGAATCAGGGAAATGCTGTGCCTCCAGGCAAAGACCAAAATGTTGTGCGTACTTTATTCCGTTGTTTTCCCGTGATTGTTCCATCCAGAAAATTTCCCGAATAAAACTGAAGTCCGGGTTGGTCGGTGTATACTTCCATTGTCCTTCCTGAAACCGAGTCGGATAACATAGCAACTTTGGACAAAGTCCCTTGATTATTCAGTACATAATTATGGTCGTAGCCACCAGGAACCTGGTCAATTCTGCTTCCCACAGGCATCGGTTTCCTGAAATCCATGGGACCGTCAACACTTCTTAATTCCCCTGTGGGAATTAATGTGGAATCTACGACTGTATATTTGTCGGCATCAATAAATAAAACCTGAGACAGTATATCTCGACCGGATGTTCCGGCAAGATTGAAATAACTATGATGGCTTAAATTAACAGGAGTCGGTTTATCGGTTTCGGCTGAATACACAATTTTTAATTCATTATCATTTGTAAGTGAATAAACCACTGTCACATTCAGATTACCAGGATACCCTTCTTCACCGTCCCTCGATAAATAGTGAAGTTTAAGACCAACTTCATTGTCATTCTTATTTTCCTCTGCATCCCAAATTACTTTATCAAATCCTTTGATTCCTCCATGCAAATGATTCGGACCATTATTAACAGCAAGTGTATAATTTTTCCCGTCTAACGAAAAGGCACCATTTGCAATTCGGTTTGCATACCTCCCTACAATGGCACCAAAATAAGGCGTGTCCTTAAGATAACCCGCAAGACTGTCGTAACCAAGAACAACATCATCGAATTTTCCATTTTTATCGGGTACGATCAGAGAAGTAACAATCCCGCCGTAATTTGTTATTTTTACGATCATACCGTTACTGTTTGTCAGGGTGTAAAGATTTACTTCTTTATCATCGATCTGTCCGAACTTTTCTTTTGAAATATTCATTGGCTGATTCTTTTTAACTTCTTTTGAATTGGGTATGTTATTGCATCCTGATAATAGGATAAGCACTGAAGATAAGAGAAAGGAAATATTTTTCATCGGTTGACTTTTTTTAGCATATTCTGCTGCTTCCTGAAGAAATCTTTTTGCTATGAGTCCTGAAAGCGGGTTTGAATAATCCAGTCTTTCCGGATGCCATTGCACACCGAGCAAGAAGGTCTTATTCCCCCGGTCTTTATAGTCGATGGCTTCAATCAATCCATCATTTGTATAGGCAATACCTTCAAGGGTATCCGCAAGCACATCGATACCCTGATGATGATTGCAATTTGTGATCCCTTCAGTTACTTTACTGATTTCATATAACAGTGAACCTTTTTCAATCCGGACATCATGGAAACATTTGGTGTAATCTTCCATCTGATGTTTTACCAGTGTGTCGAAGTCGGTCGGGAATATCAATGATTAAGCTCCCGCCAAAATAAACATTCATTACCTGGAGACCTCTGCAAATACCCATAATTGGCATTTCTGATCGCAATGCCTCGTGCATCAGAAGAAATTCTAAGCTGTCTCTTTTAAAATCCGGTTCCCAGCAACGGGAAGTATCTTTTTCTTTCCCAAACCTACCCGGATAGACATCCGTTCCTCCGGTTAATAATAATCCGTCACAATTCTTTAAAACAAGCAAAGCTGAATCATAGCTTAAATGATACATGTCCTTGTAAATAACCGTGGAATCTCCAAATCTAAGCCATTTAAAATAGTTTATATAGTTAGAATCAGGTACTGCTTTTGAAATTGCAATCGTGACACGATGATTTTCATGTAAAGGTGTGCATCCGTACCCGAAAATCACGAAAGAGACCGCAAGTATTTTTAGAAATAAATTTTTCATGTGTTTTGATGTTTGACCAGATAAAACCTGTGAACTCCGTTTAGAAACAATGATGTGGCAATTAAAGTTATCGAAAGAATAAAAAGAATATCCGTTGTTTTAAAAGTCGGAATCAGGTAAAATCCTGCAAGAAAAACACCCAGTATACTGCCGATTGTGGAAATGGCATACAGGTTGCCAACAGTAGCTCCGCTAGTAGCAAGCGAATTCATTTTTAACCGGGCTGCAAAAGGTGAAACCATTCCAAGTAAAACGGATGGTAAAGCCAGCAATAGTAACGATGAGAATACACAAACCAACTTTATATTACTTATTGAGTTTAAAAACCATGTCAGAACCCAATCTTTTATTGATGCTGAAAGGATCATGGATAGCCCTGCAAAGAAAATGATAAAAGAAAGCAAATCAGCACGAGGTTTCCGGTCGGCAATCCAACCGCCAAAACGGTAGCCAATGCTAAGGCTGAATAATAATACCCCGATAATGCTTGTCCAAACAAAAATAGAAGTGCCGACATAAGGGCCTAGCATCCTGGAACCAATGATTTCAAAAGCCATAACCACTGCTCCTGACACAAATACAATTATTTCGAGATAAATCCGCTTCATGATCTTAATTAGGGGAGCAAATATAGAGATTATTTAATTTTACAGTCTTTATGGAAATTGACATGACAAATAAATTAAGCGTCATTTTTGACATGGATGGCGTAGTTGTAAATAACTTTTATTATCATCAAAAAGCCTGGGAGTTGTTTTGTCAAAAATACAACCTCCGTTTTGGGGATGACTTCAGAACTAAGGTATTTGGGGGGACTAACCATGACCACCTTCGTGTTTTTTTTGGAAGAGAACTTTCTGAAAATGAAATTGCGATTTACGCGACGGAAAAGGAACAAATATACCGCACGATTTATAAATCTCATATTGAACCTGTCAGGGGCTTGCCTGATTTTTTAGCCAAATTGAAACATGATCGGGTACCTATTGCACTTGCTACTTCATCTCCAGGCGAAAATGTGGAGTTTGTGTTATCAAATACAGGACTGAAAGGATATTTTCAAATTATACTCGACGCTGCTTCAGTAAAACATGGGAAGCCGGATCCGGAGATTTACCTGGAAACAGCAAAAACCCTGGGCGCTCAGCCGTCCAAATGCATTGTTTTTGAAGATTCAAATCCCGGTATTAAATCCGCACGATCTGCTGGGATGAAGGTCATCGGGTTAACAACCACTCTTAAAATGAATGAGTTAAAAGATGTGGACCTTGTAATTCCTGATTTTACGGGATTGAATGTGAGTACACTCGAAAATCTTATTTAACTTTGTTGCAATAAACTTATACTTATGAAGTCATTTTCCCAAATTTCCAACAACCTATTATATATTATAATATTAGTTGTATCAGTAGCAAGTGTTTTGATTGTTGTTTCCTGTAAAAATGAAAAAAAAGTCAAATCAGTTGCCCGTCCGCAAAGTTTTGTCGTCCATCCCGAATGGAGCAAAAACGTTAATATTTATGAAGTAAATATCCGGCAGTACACAGCGGAAGGGACATTTAAAGCATTTGAGCAGCATTTGACCCGATTGAAGAAAATGGATGTGAATATTTTGTGGCTGATGCCAATCTTTCCGATTGGAGAATTACACCGGAAAGCATCCCAGACAGTTATAGCAGAAGAAATTAAGGATACGGCTCAGCGGAATAAAATCTTAGGCAGCTATTACTCCACAAAAGATTATTATTCGGTCAATCCTGAATTTGGTACGCTTGATGAATTTAAATCACTGGTTAATGAAATACATAAACTGGGAATGTATGTTATTCTGGATATTGCTGTTAATCACACTTCTTGGGATAATGAATGGGTAAAAACGCATCCTGATTTTTATACCCGAATTGAAAAGGGAAATTACCCCTGGAAAAAAGAATGGATGGATGAACACCCTGACTATTATAAGGATCTCGAAAAACTCGGGATGACCTATCCTATCAGCCCTAATGAAACTGATTGGTGGGATGTGGCAGACTTAAATTATGATAACAAAGAACTCAGGAATTATATGGTTGATGTTTTGAAGTTTTGGGTAAAGGAGACGGATATTGATGGTTATCGTTGTGATGTTGCGGGAATGGTACCAACTGATTTTTGGGACACTGCAAGAATTGAATTGGATAAAGTGAAACCGGTTTTTATGCTTGCAGAAGCTGAGCAGCCCGATTTGCAAATTCGTGCATTTGATATGACGTACGCCTGGGAACTCCATCATATAATGAATAGCATTGCGAAAGGAACAATGAATCCTGATACGATTAAAAGTTATTTTGAAAAGCAGGATACGCTGTATCCTGCCAATGCCTATAGAATGAATTTTATCACTAATCACGATGAGAACACATGGAACGGAACAGAGTTTGAAAGACTGGGGAATGGTGTTAAAACGTTTGCAGTACTTATTTATACCCTTCCCGGAATGCCACTGACTTATAGCGGGCAGGAAACCGGTCTTAACAAACGATTGGCTTTTTTCGAAAAAGATACGATACACTGGGATCCGGAATCGCCCTGGATTGAATTTTATACTGTATTAAATAAATTGAAAACAAATAATCCGGCACTCTGGAATGGGAATTATGGAGGAAGTTTAAAAATCCTTCCTTCAACAGCTAAAAAATCGGTATTGGCTTTTACGCGTGAGTTAGGTGAGAATAAAATATTTGTAATTACAAATCTTACTGATAAACCCGTTTCTTTCAATTTAAAGGGGGATGAATACACCGGTAGTTATACGGAACTATTTTCCAGAGCAAAAATGAAATTTAAGAAAAACTCAAAAATGGATTTTAATCCCTGGGAATACAGGGTATACGTGCAATAAAGTCACATCCGAGCCTATAAAAAAATTATTTTTATAAAAAATTTGATTTGTTAAAATAAATTGTACTTTTGCACCCGCTTTAGTATACGTTCTGTAATTTTATTTAATAGAAATAAGGAAACCTGACAAATTAAGACAACTAAAGGTTCCGGCTTGTAATTTATAATGGTAAACCATTAAATTTAAGTACATTTACAAGCGCGTCTTGATTATCTCACCTTTGTTGTATTTCCAGGTTTCATATTTTTAAAATCTTAATTAACAATTTAATGTTAATTATTTAGAAGTGATAAGTATTTTGTAATAAAATAATTTATACTTTTGCGCTCCCGTTTTAAGGGATTTAATGATAAAATATTTAATAAACAGCTTGATATGCCTACGATACAGCAATTAGTTAAAAAAGGTAGACAGAAACTTACAAGTAAAAGTAAATCTCCCGCACTGGATTCTTGTCCACAGAGAAGAGGTGTGTGTGTAAGGGTTTATACGACAACACCAAAAAAACCAAACTCTGCTATGAGAAAGGTTGCCAGGGTTAGACTGACAAATGGTAAGGAGGTAAATGCTTATATACCGGGTGAAGGTCATAACTTGCAGGAACACTCTATTGTTTTAATCCGTGGTGGAAGAGTCAAGGACCTGCCGGGTGTAAGGTATCACATTATCAGAGGTGCTCTGGATACTTCAGGAGTGGAAGGCAGAACACAGAGAAGGTCAAAATACGGTACAAAACAACCAAAGAAAAAGTAATTGATTTATTGCATTTAAGCTCAAAATAAAATGAGAAAAGCGAGACCGAAAAAAAGAATTATTCTTCCTGATCCAAAGTTTAACGATACGTTGGTGACTAAGTTCGTGAATAATCTCATGTACAGCGGAAAGAAAAATAACTCTTATGCTATTTTTTATGAAGCTATGGACATTGTGAACGAAAAAATGGAAGAAGACGGACTGGAAGTCTGGAAAAAAGCATTAACTAATGTCACACCCAATGTTGAAGTAAGAAGCAGAAGGATTGGTGGAGCTACATTTCAGATCCCTTCGGAAATCAGGCCGGGAAGAAAAATGTCAATTGGTATGAAAAACCTGATTGGTTTTGCACGGAAACGCCACGAAAAATCGATGGCACAAAAACTGGCGGGTGAAATAATGGCGGCATACAAAGAAGAGGGCAGTGCATTTAAGAAAAAAGAAGATACGCACCGAATGGCAGAAGCCAATAAAGCTTTCTCTCATTTCAGGTTTTAATTAATAAATAAGATTATAATTATATAGTATAGTACAGAAAAATGTCAGATCGGTTAACACATATTCGTAACATCGGCATTATGGCGCATATCGACGCGGGAAAAACCACGACGACGGAGCGTATATTGTACTATACCGGCATCAATTACCGTATTGGTGAAGTACACGACGGCACTGCCACAATGGATTGGATGGTGCAGGAGCAGGAACGCGGGATTACAATTACTTCAGCAGCTACCACTGTTTTCTGGAACTATCAGAATGAAGAATACAGAATTAATATTATAGATACCCCAGGTCACGTTGATTTTACAGTTGAAGTTGAAAGGTCACTAAGAGTTCTTGATGGTTCCATTGCAATTTTTTGTGCTGTTGGTGGCGTTGAACCCCAGTCGGAAACAGTCTGGAAACAGGCCGATAAATATCATGTACCGCGTATTTGTTATGTGAATAAAATGGATCGAGCCGGAGCTGATTTTTTCAGGGTAATTGCTGAAATGAAAGATAAACTTGGTGCGAACCCTATTCCTGTTCAAATCCCAATTGGTTCGGAAGACGATTTCGACGGTATCATCGACCTGGTTGCTAACAAAGCGTATAAATGGAATGCTGAATCACTTGGAAAGGAATACTTCGAGGTTCCGATTCCTGAAGAATTACAGGAGCAGGTTACTGAATACAGAAAAGCATTGATTGAAGGAGCTGCCGAAGAAAATGAAGAATTATTTTCAAAATACATAGCAAATCCGGGATCAATTACCGAAAAAGACATTATCGATTCGTTGCGAAAAGCTACTCTTGAAATGCGTGCGACACCTGTGTTGTGCGGTTCATCCTTTAAAAATAAAGGCGTTCAGCTTTTATTGAATGCCATTGTTTCTTACCTCCCTGATCCTACTGATGTCAAAGCCATTGTGGGTATTAATCCGTTCACTGAAAAAGAGGTTGTAAAACATGCGGATGCTAATGAACCCTTTGCTGCCCTCGCATTTAAAATTGCAACGGATCCTTTTGTTGGCCGAATAGCGTTTTTCAGAGTTTATTCCGGTAAACTGGAAGCTGGAGAAGTTATTCTCAACTCCAATACAAATAAGAAAGAACGGATTATGCGACTGTTGCAAATGCATGCCAATAAACAAAAGCCTCTCAAACTTATTGAAGCAGGCGATATTGGAGCAGCCGTTGGATTTAAAGAGATTCGCACAGGTGATACGCTTTGTTCCCCTCAGCATCCTGTTGTATTGGAATCAATGACTTTTCCCGAACCGGTGATAAAAATGGCTGTCGAACCTAAAACACAGGACGATTTTGACAAACTCACCAATGCGCTAAGGAAAATGGCGGAAGAAGATCCGACCTTCACAGTTATTATTGATGAAGATACCGGACAGACCATTATTAGTGGAATGGGAGAGCTTCATTTGGATGTGATCCTCGACAGGCTTTCAAGAGAATTTAAAATTGAGTGCAATCACGGTAATCCTACCGTTGCTTATAAAGAAGCGCTTTCTGCAGTGGTAACTCATACTGAAGTTTATAAAAAACAAAGCGGAGGCAGAGGGAAATTTGCAGAAATCACTGTTGAAGTAGGACCAGCAGATACCAATATAAAAGGGCTGCAGTTTATTAATGATACAAAAGGAGGTATCATTCCTAAGGAATTTATACCTTCCATCGAAAAGGGATTTAAGGCTGCCATGTCCAATGGTGTTTTGCTTGGATTTCCTATGGAAAATCTGAAAGTTAGACTTCTTGGTGGTTCATACCATACGGTAGATAGCGACCAGCTTGCATTTGAAATTGTTGCAAACAAAGCATTCAGAGAAGCCTGTAAAAAAGCAAAACCGGTGGTATTAGAACCAATCATGAAACTTGAGGTTGTTACACCGGATATTTATCTGGGTGATATTACAAGCGATTTGAATAAACGCAGAGGTCATGTGGAAAATGTCGAATCGAAAGTAAGATATCAGATTGTGAAGGCAAAAGTACCCTTAGCAGAAATGTTTGGCTATGTTACAACTTTGCGGACAATCACTTCGGGCCGGGCGACATCAAGTCTTGAATTTTCAAATTATGCCGCAGCACCAAAGGAAGTTCAGGAAAATGTTATTTATAAAATAAAAGGATATTTGGTTACTGTTTAATATAAATTTATGTAACGTGAGTCAAAGAATAAGAATTAAACTTAAATCATACGATCATAATCTGGTAGATAAATCTGCCGAAAAGATCGTAAAAACAGTAAAAACAACGGGAGCGGTTGTTAGCGGTCCTATACCACTTCCAACAAATAAGAAAATTTACACTGTTAACAGGTCTACCTTTGTTAACAAAAAATCAAGGGAGCAATTCCAGTTATGCTCTTACAAAAGACTGCTTGATATTTATAGTTCCACAACAAAAACTATTGACGCTTTAATGAAACTGGAATTGCCAAGCGGGGTGGAAGTGGAGATAAAAGTATAAATAATCAGGAAGACAGTAGGATAAAGAACTAATAAAAGAGATAGTCAAATGTCAGGTATTATCGGAAAAAAAGTAGGCATGACCAGCATTTTTGATGCAGACGGGAAAAATATTCCATGTACTGTTATTACTGCGGGTCCATGCATTGTTACGCAAGTCAAAACCAAAGCGACAGATGGCTATGAAGCCATACAGATTGCTTATGATGACAAAAAGGATAAACATACAACCAAAGCATTAAAAGGACATTTCGCAAAAGCAGGGGTTGCCCCGAAAAAAGTTATTGCGGAATTTACCCGTTTTGAAGAAGGTCATCAAAAGAAGTTTGGTGATATTTTGGGTGTCGATGTGTTTATCGAAGGCGAATTCATCGATGTTGTTGGTACGACAAAAGGTAAAGGGTTTCAGGGTGTGGTTCGTCGCCATAACTTTGCTGGTGTTGGAGATTCAACTCATGGTCAACACAACAGGCTTCGTGCTCCCGGTTCAATTGGTGCTTCTTCTTGGCCGTCCAGAGTTTTTAAAGGAATGCGAATGGCCGGACATATGGGAGATGGAAGGGTGAAAATGATCAACCTTAAAGTGATGAAAATAATTCCTGAAAAAAACATTATTCTTGTTAAAGGATCTGTTCCAGGTTCTAATGGTTCATATGTAATACTTGAAAGATGGAGTTAGAAGTTTATAACACAAGTGGTCAGAAAACAGCTAAAAAAGTTAAGCTGGATGACAATATTTTTGGTATTGAGCCGAATGACCATGCCATATACCTTGATGTTAAGCAATATATGGCTAACCATCGCCAGGGAACTCACAAATCGAAGGAAAGAGGCGAGGTTACAGGCAGTACAAAAAAGATTAAAAGGCAAAAAGGAACAGGCACGGCCCGTTTCGGGGATATCAAAAATCCATTGTTTAAAGGAGGCGGAAGAATATTCGGTCCGGAACCCCGAGACTATGGCTTTAAGCTGAATAAAAAAGTTAAAAAACTGGCCCGGAAATCTGCCTTAACTTATAAAGCCAAAGAAAACAGCATCATCGTTATTGAAGATTTTAGTTTCGATGTACCTCAGACTAAAAAGTTTGTTGAAATCCTTAAAAATTTTGAATTACAGAATAAGAAGGTTTTATTGGTTCTTAAAGGAACAGAAAAAAATCTTTACTTGTCCTCAAGAAACCTGCAGAAAACGAAGATCGTCAGTGCATCCGATATTCATACCTATGATGTTTTAAATGCGAACAGCATTTTAATTGCCGAAAGCTCACTTCAGGAAATCGAAAAAATTCATACAGTTAAATCATAATTAATAGCGACACAATGAATATCATTATTAAGCCGGTAATTACAGAGAAAATGACAGCAGTAGGCGAAAAAATGAATCGCTATGGTTTTATAGTTCATAAAAAAGCAAATAAACTGCAGATTAAAAAAGCAGTGAAAGAACTATACGGAGTAGATGTGGATACTGTCAATACGATGAATTATTCCGGAAAGAAGAAATCCAGGTTCACAAAGGCCGGGGCAATTACCGGAAGAACCAATGCGTATAAAAAGGCTATCGTTACATTAGCCGAAGGGGAAACAATTGATTTTTACAGCAATATTTAAGATAAATGGCTTTAAAAAAATTCAAACCGACAACATCTGGTCAACGCTTTAAGCTAATTAGTGCGTTTGATGAAGTTACTACCAATAAACCTGAAAAGAGTTTACTGGCACCTATGAAAAAGTCAGGCGGTAGAAATAACGAAGGTAGAATGACCATTCGATATGTAGGTGGTGGTCATAAACAAAAGTTTAGAATTATTGATTTCAAAAGGGATAAAGAAGGCATTCCGGCCACAGTTAAAACTATTGAGTATGATCCCAACAGGACTGCTCGTATAGCACTCCTGACGTATACGGATGGTGAAAAACGTTACATCATTGCACCCAATGGATTGAAAGTCGGCCAAAAAGTTTTATCAGGAAAAGGGATATCCCCTGATGTTGGAAATACATTATACCTAAGTGAAATTCCGTTTGGTACTATTATTCACAATGTGGAATTGCGTCCGGGCCAGGGAGCCAAAATGGCAAGAAGTGCAGGATCCTATGCTCAACTTATGTCACGCGATGGAAAATTTGCAGTTCTGAAACTTCCTTCGGGTGAAACAAGAATGATACTTCAATCATGCAGGGCAACCATTGGTATGGTATCAAATACAGATCATAGTCTGGAGGTTTCCGGTAAAGCCGGTCGAAGCAGATGGCTGGGTCGTCGGCCCAGGACCAGGGGTGTTGTTATGAATCCGGTTGATCATCCTATGGGTGGCGGTGAAGGTCGTGCATCAGGTGGTCATCCGCGATCACGTAAAGGTATGCCTGCAAAGGGATATAAAACCCGCAGCAAGAAAAAAGCATCTGATAAATATATCATAGAAAGAAGAAAAAAATAATACATTAAAAGTATGAGCCGATCGCTAAAAAAAGGACCATATATCCATTATAAACTGGAAAAAAAGGTGTTGCAGAATCTCGAGCAAAAGAGAAAAAGTGTAATTAAAACCTGGTCCAGAGCATCAATGATTTCTCCGGATTTTGTCGGACAAACGATTGCTGTTCATAACGGAAATAAATTTATTCCGGTGTACATTACTGAAAACATGGTAGGCCATAAACTGGGAGAGTTTGCTCCCACACGGATTTTCAGAGGACATGCCGGAAATAAGGATAAAGGCAAAAAGTAATAATAGAAAAGTTTAAATATTTGAGAAAATGGGAGCCAGAAAACGACAAAGTGCGGAAGATTTAAAAAAGGCAAAGAAAAAAATTGCCTTTGCAAAACTCAACAATTGCCCGACTTCGCCCAGGAAAATGAGGTTGGCTGCTGGGCTGATTAGAGGTATAGAAGTTGAAAAGGCATTGCATATTATGAAACATTCACCGCTGGAAGCTTCTGCCAGATTACATAAATTATTACTTACGGCGATTGCCAACTGGCAAGCGAAAAATGAAGGTGTTCGGATAGAGGATGCACATCTGCATGTTAAAGAAATTTCCGTGGATGGCGGAAGGATGCTGAAACGTATTCAGACTGCTCCCCAGGGAAGAGCTTTCCGCGTCCGCAAACGGTCGAACCACGTAACGTTGATCGTTGATAATGTAACTATTGAAAAAGGAATTAAAGCATAAAATAAATACGTATTAATGGGACAAAAAACAAATCCGATAGGCCTTAGATTAGGAATCATCCGTGGTTGGGATTCCAACTGGTATGGCGGCAGAAATTATGAGCAAAAGATACTTGAAGATGATCAGATCAGAAAGTACCTCAATGCCAGGTTATCGAAAGCCGGAATATCCAAGATTCTTATCGAACGGACATTGAAACTTGTAACCGTTACAATTTTTACTGCACGCCCGGGAATTATTATTGGTAAAGGTGGGCAGGAAGTAGACAAGCTGAAGGAAGAACTCAAGAAGCTTACAAAAAAAGAAATTCAAATCAACATTTCTGAAATAAAACGTCCGGAACTGGATGCCGTAATTGTAGGAAATGCTATTGCACGACAGATAGAAGGAAGAGTATCATACCGCAGGGCAATAAAAACAGCTATAGCATCTACAATGCGAATTGGTGCGGAAGGAATTAAAGTTCTTATTTCAGGTAGACTCGGTGGCGCTGAAATGGCCAGAGCTGAGCTTTACAAGGAAGGCCGTATTCCATTGCATACGTTACGTGCAGATATTGATTATGCAATGATTGAAGCACGCACTTCATATGGTATAATTGGTGTTAAAGTTTGGATCTGTAAAGGTGAATTATATGGCAAGCAGGACCTGACAGCGAGTTTTACACAGGACAGTAAAAAACCTCAGCAAGGTGGCATGCAGGGAGCTCAGAAGCCAAAACGGAGAAGAAGATAATAATTAGGTGGAATCATTACAATTGTATAGATAATGTTACAACCAAAGAAAACAAAATTCAGGAAACAGCAAAAGGGAAAAATGAAAGGTAATTCCATGAGAGGCAACCAGCTTGCTTTTGGTTCATTTGGAATTAAAACCCTTGAGGAGTCGTGGATAACAGGAAGGCAAATTGAAGCTGCCCGTCAGGCCGTGACCAGGCATATGAAACGAGAAGGACAAATTTGGATCAGGATATTCCCCGATAAGCCCATCACCAAAAAGCCGGCTGAAGTGCGAATGGGAAAAGGTAAAGGAGCACCCGAAGGGTTTGTGGCCCCTGTGAGTCCGGGACGGATATTATTTGAAGCAGAAGGTGTTTCGCTGGTTGTAGCAAAAGAAGCACTTAGGCTTGCTGCACAGAAATTACCTGTAAAAACAAAATTTGTAGTCAGAAGAGATTACATTGAAGAAACAATATAATTAAAATGGAACAAGAAGTAATTAAAGAACTTTCGACCCCTGAGCTTATAGAGCGTCTTGAGGAAGAATCTAAGCAGTTGGTGAAGCTAAGGCTTAATCATGCAGTGTCTCCATTGGAAAATCCGAACAAAATAAAAGCGTATCGCAAAACTATTGCGCGGATTAAAACTGAATTGAGAAAGAGAGAGCTTGAAAAACAATATAAAAGCGAAATTAATTAATGGAAACAAGGAAATTAAGAAAAGAGAGGGTAGGCCTTGTTGTCAGCAATAAAATGAATAAGTCCATCGCTGTTGTGGTCGAACGTAAAGTTAAGCATCCCATGTATGGTAAGTTTCTTAAAAGAACTACCAAATTTATGGCACATGATGAAAAAAATGAATGCCACGTTGGGGATACTGTGCGCATTATGGAAACCCGGCCATTGAGTAAAAATAAGTGCTGGAGATTAGTTGAAATTATTGAAAGGGCAAAATAACCATGATACAACAGGAATCAAGATTGGCGGTAGCCGACAACAGCGGTGCAAAAGAAGTTCTTTGCATCAGGGTACTTGGTGGTACCAAGAAAAGGTATGCCACAATTGGTGACAAAATTGTTGTAACCGTAAAAAATGCATTACCCTCCGGAAATATAAAAAAAGGTACTGTATCAAAGGCTGTTATTGTTAGGACAAGCAAAGAGAACAGAAGGCAGGATGGATCATACATCCGGTTCGACGATAATGCAGTTGTTCTGCTTAACAATGCAGGCGAAATGATCGGAACCCGGATTTTTGGCCCTGTTGCCAGGGAACTCAGAGAAAAACAATACATGAAGATTGTATCACTGGCACCCGAAGTGCTCTAAATTGATAAATCATGCCAAAGAAATTAAATATAAAAAAAGGGGACAATGTGAAAGTCATTGCCGGTGACTCCAAAGGTCAGCAGGGAAAGGTCCTTGTCGTTGATGTGGATAAATACAGAGTCATTGTTGAAGGTGTAAACATGGTTTCAAAAAACACTAAACCCAATGCGACGAACCCAAAGGGAGGCATCATTAAAAAAGAAGCTCCGATCCACATTTCGAACCTGAAAATTATTGATAGTGCTGGAAATGCTACCAGAATAGGAAAGAAGCTAGACGAGAAGACAAATAAAATAGTTCGATATTCTAAAAAAACCGGGGAGGTAATCAAGTAATGGAATACAAGCCAAGGTTAATTGCCAAATACAGAAAAGAAATAGCCCCTGCTTTGCAAGAGCAATTTGGTTATAAAACCATCATGCAGGTTCCCAGACTGAGTAAAATTAGTTTAAATCAAGGATTGGGCACAGCTATCACAGATAAAAAACAAATTGATACCGGTATCGAAGAAATGACGATGATTACCGGACAACGTGCAGTTTCAACGCGCTCGAAAAAAGACATTTCAAATTTCAAACTAAGAAAAGGAATGCCTGTTGGAGTCAGGGTAACGCTTCGCGGAGATAAAATGTACGAATTTCTTGACAGGCTGATATCGGTTGCTATCCCCCGTATCCGCGATTTTAAAGGGATTAATGATAAAGGTTTTGATGGAAGAGGAAATTACACATTTGGTGTAACTGAGCAGATTATTTTCCCTGAAATCGACATTGATAAAATTAATACCATAAACGGTATGGATATTACTTTTGTGACTACAGCAAGAACGGATAGGGAATGTATGGCATTGTTACAGAATTTGGTTTACCATTTAAAAATCAAAATAAATAAGATCTATGGCTAAAGAATCAATGAAAGCGCGGGAACTGAAAAGACATAAGATGGTCGAACGCTATGCCGCAAAAAGAGAAGCATTGAAAGCTGCAGGTGATTATATTGGTTTGCAAAAACTTCCCCGTGACTCCGCCAAAGTAAGAATGCATAACAGGTGTAATTTGAGCGGAAGGCCAAAGGGATATATGCGCCAGTTCGGGATTTCCCGTATTAATTTCCGGGAAATGGCATTAAAGGGACTAATCCCAGGAGTTAAAAAAGCAAGTTGGTAATAAATAATTAAAGATAGAGAGATGAATACAGATCCAATTGCAGATTTTCTTACACGGATTCGGAATGCAGTTATGGCAAATCACCGGGTGGTCGAAATACCTGCCTCAAACATTAAAAAAGAAATGACTAAAATTCTTTTTGATAAAGGCTATATTCTGAATTTTAAGTTTGAAGATAGTACAAGACCCGGCATTATTAAAATTGCATTGAAATATCATCCGGTTACAAAATTATCTGCGATTAACAGTCTTACCAGGGTAAGTAAGCCCGGGTTAAGAAAATATGTAGATGCAGAAAATTTACCGCGTGTTTTAAATGGCCTCGGTGTAGCAATTCTGTCTACATCACAGGGACTGATGACGGATAAAGACGCCAGGAAAATGAAAATTGGCGGCGAGGTTTTATGTTATATTAGTTAATTTGAAGACTTAGCAATTATGTCACGAATAGGAAAATTACCCATCACAATTCCGGACGGTGTCCAGATTGATTTATCACAGGATAATCTGATCATTGTTAAAGGAAAACTTGGTGAGTTACATCAGAAAATTGATCCGGGTATCACCATTAAGGTTGATAGCGGAAAAGTGTTGCTTGCCAGAGAAACAGAATCGAAGGAACACAAATCAAAACATGGTTTATACAGGGCTTTGATATCAAATATGATAAAAGGAGTTTCAGAAGGATTTACTGTAATTCAGGAATTGGTTGGTGTAGGCTATAAGGTAGAAGCAAAAGGACAGGTATTGGAATTAGCGCTTGGTTATTCGCATAATATCGTTTTTGAATTGCCCGCCGAAATAAATGTTGAGTCGCTCACAGAAAGAGGTAAAAACCCAACGATTACGATGAAATCTGCCAATAAGCAATTGCTTGGTCAGGTGGCTTCGAAAATCAGGTCATTGCGTCCACCTGAACCTTATAAAGGAAAAGGAATACTCTATAGAGGAGAAGTAATCAGGAAGAAAGCAGGAAAAGCTGCAGCCGAAAAATAAAATAATGCATAAAATTTTGTAAGAATGTCAACAAAAAACAGAAAACAGTTCAGAAGGAACAGGATTAAAATGAGGATCCGGAAAATTGTGACCGGTACCTCCGAAAGACCTCGCATGACTGTGTTCAGAAGTAACAAGCAAATTTATGTTCAATTGATTGATGATAAAGCAGGTCAAACATTATTATCGGCTTCTTCTGCAGTTGAAGAAATAGCTGCTGCAAAATCAACCAATATTGAAAAAGCAAAAAAAGTTGGTACTGCAATTGCCGAAAAAGCTAAAGAAGCTGGCATCGGAACAGTTACTTTTGATCGGAATGGTTATTTATATCACGGTAGGGTAAAAGCATTAGCTGAAGCTGCCAGAGAAGGAGGACTTAAATTTTAACAACTATGTCAAATATCAATATTAAACGGGTTAAATCAAGCGAAATAGAGTTCAAAGACAGACTGGTCAGCATTCAGCGTGTTACGAAGGTAACCAAAGGTGGAAGAACATTCAGTTTTTCTGCAATTGTGGTTGTAGGTAATGAGCAGGGAGTTGTGGGGTATGGACTTGGTAAAGCAAAAGAAGTAACTTCAGCTATTGCCAAAGGCATTGATGATGCCAAGAAAAACCTGATAAAAGTACCAATCCTTAATGGTACATTGCCGCATGAACAGAATGGCAAGTACAGTGGGGCAAGAGTATTCCTTAAACCGGCAGCACCTGGAACCGGCGTTATTGCGGGTGGTGCAATGCGTGCTGTACTCGAAAGTGTAGGCGTTAAGGACGTATTGGCAAAATCAAAAGGATCATCCAATCCGCATAGCGTTGTGAAAGCTACCATAAATGCACTGATCCAAATGAGGGATCCCTATACGATAGCACAGCTCAGGGGTGTGGATTTGAATTCAGTCTTTAATGGTTAACCGGATAAAAGCAGAACAACAGATATGAAAAAACTTAGAATCAAACAGGTTAGAAGTGGGATCGGCAGAGAAGGAAGTCAAAAGAGGACATTGATAGCCCTAGGACTAAAAAAAATGCAGCAGGTACGCGAAGTCGAGCCAACTCCCCAGATACTGGGAATGATTGATAAAGTAAGGCATTTACTCACAATTGAGGAAGTTTAATTATATAACATAAGATAACAATGGATTTAAGCAATCTTAAACCGGCAAAAGGTTCAACAAAGAACAGGAAAAGAATAGGCAGAGGACAGGGATCGGGTCATGGCGGCACCTCAACAAGGGGACATAAAGGAGCAAAATCAAGATCGGGATACAAAAGCAAACCAGGTTTTGAAGGAGGCCAGATGCCTTTGCATCGCCGTGTTCCAAAATTCGGATTTAAAAATATCAACCGGGTTGAATACAGGGGCATTAATATAGATACCCTGCAAAAACTGTCTGATGAAAATAGTGTTACTTCCGTAAGCCTTGAAACATTAATTGAAAAAGGGTTAGCTAACAAAAACGATTTGATCAAAATTTTAGGACGTGGCGAATTAAAAGCAAAGCTCGAAGTTACAGCGCATGCTTTTTCGAAAACGGCAATAAAAGCAATTGAATCAAATGGTGGCACCGCAACTAAAATTTAATTTTAGATGAAAAAATTAATTGAAACAATACGAAATATTTTCAAGATTGAGGACCTTAGAAACAGGATTCTTTATACACTGGGAATCATCCTGATTTACCGTCTGGGTGCTTATGTTGTTTTGCCGGGTGTTGACCCGCATCAACTGGGTAACCTTCAGAATCAGGGAAAGGCAGGATTGCTCGGTTTGTTAAATATGTTTTCAGGGGGTGCTTTTTCAAATGCCAGTATTTTTGCTCTGGGGATTATGCCGTATATTTCGGCTTCTATTGTTGTGCAGCTTTTAGGTATGGCAATACCTTATTTCCAGAAATTACAGAAAGAAGGGGAGAGCGGCAGAAGGAAAATAAACCAGATTACACGGTATCTGACCGTTGTTATTTTGATTTTCCAGTCTCCAGCGTATATCGCAAACCTTGTAAGACAATTACCGCCTGAAGGCATTTATCCGTTTGATCCGGGAACAGTTTCACATTCCATATTCTCGTTTTTCGGGATGTCTTCTATTGTAATACTTACGGCAGGTTCATTGTTTATTATGTGGCTCGGTGAAAAAATAACCGATAAAGGTATCGGCAACGGTATTTCTCTGATTATCATGATAGGAATTATTGCCAGATTGCCTTTTGCCCTGGTAGGTGAATTTGCAGCTAGAATGGAACAAAAAGGCGGCGGACTTGTATTTTTCGTTGTCGAAATTGTGGTATTGGTATTGGTGATTCTCATCACTATTTTACTTGTTCAGGGAACCCGTAAAATACCTGTGCAATATGCAAAAAGAATTGTCGGTAACAAGCAGTACGGAGGTGTTAGGCAATACATTCCACTCAAGGTAAATGCTGCCGGAGTTATGCCGATCATTTTCGCTCAGGCCATTATGTTTTTGCCAATTACATTAGCGGGATTTACAGCCTCAGAAAGTATGTCGAAGTTTGTGAATGCATTTGCCAATATCAATGGGTTTTGGTACAACTTCACCTTCTTCATGATGATCATTGCCTTTACCTATTTCTATACAGCCATTACGATTAACCCAAGCCAAATGGCTGATGATATGAAAAAGAACGGCGGATTTATTCCGGGTGTGAAACCGGGAAGAAAGACTTCTGAGTTTATTGATAATGTCATGTCACGGATTACATTACCCGGATCTATATTCCTTGGATTTGTTGCTATTATGCCGGCACTTGTGAGGTTGTTCGGGGTGAGTAGTCAGTTCGCCGCCTTTTATGGAGGAACTTCCCTGTTGATTCTTGTCGGCGTTGTGCTTGACACGTTGCAGCAGATAGAAAGCCATTTGTTAATGCGGCATTACGATGGACTGACAAAATCAGGCAGGATTAAAGGAAGGTCATCATTCAGTATGACTGGGTAAAATTGAATATCGGTTCTACTTGTTATGATATATATCAAGACGACAGAAGAAATTGAGTTAATAAAAGAAAGTTCTTTGCTTGTTGGCAAAACCCTGGCAGAAGTGGCCAAACACCTTAAGCCCGGAGTGAAAACAATTGCTCTGGATAAGTTGGCAGAAGAGTATATCAGGGATAATGGAGCAGTCCCCGGATTTAAAGGATATAACGGATTCCCATTTACCTTGTGTATTTCAATTAATGAACAGGTCGTTCATGGTTTTCCGTCGGAAAGGGAGTTGAAAGACGGGGATATTGTTTCGGTTGATTGCGGAACCTTAAAAAATGGTTTCTATGGTGATTCGGCGTATACTTTTGCAATTGGAGATGTGAAAGAAAATGTTCTTCAGCTTATGGAAAGAACAAAAGCTTCGCTTTATCTTGGGATAAAAATGGCGGCAGCTGGTAATCGGGTAGGGGATATTGGAAGTACCATTCAGAATTATGTTGAAGAATTTGGTTATTCAGTTGTAAGAGATTTGGTGGGCCATGGGTTGGGGAGAAATTTGCACGAAAAGCCTGAAGTTCCCAATTTCGGTAAAAGAGGAACCGGACCTAAATTAAGTGAAGGAATGGTGATTGCAATTGAACCGATGATAAACCTTGGCGGAAAAAGAGTGATACAGGAACGTGATGGGTGGACAATTCGGACGGCTGACAATTCTCCTTCTGCACATTTTGAACATACCGTGGTAGTGCAAAAAAATGAAGCAGAGATTTTATCAACATTTGATTTTATCGAAGAAGTGCTTAATAATAATTGATTTATAATTCGAGAAAAAGATATAAAGTGTCCGGTTAATTATGGCAAAACAAGCCTCAATAGAACAAGATGGAACAGTAATCGAATCATTGGGAAATGCAATGTTTCGGGTTGAGCTTGAAAACGGGCATATCATTACGGCTCATATTTCAGGTAAAATGCGGATGCATTATATTAAAATACTTCCGGGTGATAAAGTGAGACTTGAAATGTCGCCGTATGATTTGACAAAAGGCAGGATATCATTCAGATACAAATAAAAACGAAAATAAAATGAAAGTAAGGGCATCAATAAAGAAGAGAACACCGGAATGTAAGATAGTTCGCCGGAATGGTCGTTTGTATGTGATTAACAAAAAAAATCCAAAATACAAACAAAGACAAGGGTAATTGTTTAAGATGATATTTCTTATTGCAATTCAATGAATATTGAACAGAAAATAGTAACTGAAAATAAAATTATATGGCTCGTATAGCAGGTATCGACATACCAAAAAACAAAAGAGGGATAATTGCTTTAACTTACATTTTCGGAATTGGCAAAGCGAATGCTCAAAAGATTCTTGATAATGCCGGAGTTGATGTAAATAAAAAAGTTCAGGATTGGACAGATGATGAACAAAACACAATCAGAAATGTCATCTCTGGTAATTTTAAAATTGAAGGTGAATTGCGTTCGGAAGTCCAGATGAATATCAAGCGGTTGATGGACATCGGTACTTACAGAGGAATAAGACACAGAACCGGGTTACCGACAAGAGGTCAAAGTACTAAAAACAATGCACGAACTCGTAAAGGAAGGAAAAAAACTGTTGCCAATAAAAAGAAGGCAACTAAGGGTTAATGTATAGTAACGAATAAAATAAAGCAGGAAAAAATAATATTATATGGCTAAAAAAACCAGAGCATCAAAGAAAAGGGTTGTTAAAGTTGAGCCTACGGGAAAAGCATATATCAATGCATCATTCAACAATATTATCATCACGTTGACAAACAATTCAGGTCATGTCATTTCATGGGCATCTGCAGGAAAAATGGGATTCAGGGGTTCAAAGAAAAATACCCCGTATGCTGCTCAGATGGCTGCCGAAGATTGCACAAAAGTTGCCTATGACCAGGGTTTACGAAAAGTAAAAGTTTTTGTAAAAGGACCGGGTTCAGGACGAGAATCTGCAATTCGTACGATTCATTCGGCAGGAGTTGAAGTAACTGAGATTAACGACGTAACCCCGCTTCCTCACAATGGTTGCAGGCCACCTAAAAGAAGAAGAGTTTAAATTGAATTGCACGTTAAAATTTAAAATTATTTTATAAAATGGCAAGATACATTGGTCCGAAAACAAAAATAGCCAGAAAATTCAAGGAAGCAATTTATGGTCCTGATAAATATTTCGACAGGAAAAATTTTCCGCCAGGGCAGCATGGAGCTTCAAAACGCAGGAGAAAACAATCAGAGTATGGTGTTCAGTTGCAGGAAAAACAAAAAGCCAAGTATACCTATGGTATCCTTGAGCGCCAGTTTAAAAACACGTTTATAAAAGCATCCCACAAAAAGGGAGTTACTGGCGTTATATTGCTTCAGCTTATTGAAGCCCGGTTAGACAATGTGGTTTACAGACTTGGAATTTCTCCTTCACGACCAGGCGCCAGACAACTGGTGTCGCATCGTCATATTACCGTTAACGATAAAGTTATCAATATCCCCTCGTTTTCAATAAAACCCGGAGATGTGGTGGCTGTCAGGGAAAAATCGAAATCGCTTATTGCAATAACGGATTCGCTGGCTTCACGGCCTACAAATTTCTCCTGGCTCGAATGGAATGACAGTACAATGTCAGGAAAATTCCTTAACTACCCCGAAAGGGAGGATATCCCTGAAAATATTAAGGAACAGCTTATTGTTGAGTTGTATTCTAAATAAGAAATAAATCAGTTAACCAAATTATTACTTAAACACAACTAATAATGGCAGTTTTAACATTTCAAAAACCTGATAAAGTCATCATGATAGAAGCTGATGAATTCAAAGGTATATTTGAATTTCGTCCGCTTGAACCAGGGTTTGGTATTACCATTGGCAATGCCCTGAGAAGAATTTTATTATCGTCCCTCGAGGGATATGCAATTACCTCCATAAAAATTGAAGGTGTTGAGCAGGAATTTTCAACAATAAAAGGCATTGTTGAAGATGTTACGGAAATCGTTTTGAACTTAAAAAAGATCCGTTTCAGAAGACAAATCGGAACTGAAAACAATGAAAAAGTTCACATTGTTATCGGCGATCAGGAAGTCTTCAAAGCAGGTGATATCAATAAATTTCTTTCGGTATTCCAGGTACTTAATCCCGATGAGATTATTTGTCATATGGAACCGAATGTAAAAATCTCCATCGAACTGAATATTGAAAAGGGCAGGGGATATGTTCCGGCAGAAGAAAATAAAAATTTGAATGCGAACATCGGAACTATATTTATGGATTCAATCCATACACCGATTAAAAATGTAAAATTCGATATTGAGAATTTCAGGGTTGAACAAAAAACCGACTATGAGAAACTGATTCTCGAAATAGAAACCGATGGTTCAATTCACCCGAAGGAAGCATTGAAGGAGGCAGCTAAAATTTTGATACATCATTTTATGCTCTTTTCGGATGAAAAAATTACGCTCGACTCAGAAGAAAAAACCGTTACTGACGAATTTGATGAAAGTTCGCTTCATACACGGCAGCTTCTTAAAACGAAACTTGTTGATTTGGATTTATCAGTAAGGGCACTTAATTGTTTGAAGGCTGCGGATGTCGAAACCCTTGGAGATCTGGTTCAATTCAACAAAAACGACCTGTTGAAATTCAGGAATTTTGGTAAAAAATCACTCACCGAGTTGGAAGAACTTGTCAAAACCAAGGGACTTGAATTTGGTATGAATATCGCAAAGTACAAATTAGATAAGGAATAATTGAGATGAGACACAGGAAGAAAATCAATCATTTATCGAGGACTAGCTCACACCGCAAAGCCATGCTATCGAATATGGCTGCTTCGCTGATTATGCATAAACGAATCAATACAACCCTTGCCAAAGCAAAGGCTTTACGGATTTATGTTGAACCGTTGATCACAAAGTCGAAGGAAGATACTACCCATTCACGTAGAATTGTTTTCAGTTATTTACAAAATAAGGAAGCAGTTACCGAATTGTTCAGGGAAGTTTCTGTGAAGGTTGCTGACCGGCCCGGAGGCTATACGCGGATCATTAAAACGGGTGCACGTTTAGGTGATAATGCTGAAATGTGTATGATGGAGCTTGTGGATTTCAATGAAAATTTACTCGGCGGCAAAGATTCGAAGAAGGCAAAAACTACCCGGCGAAGAAAAGTTTCGAAAAAAGTAACGGGTGATGAACCGAAATCAAAACCTCAGGAAGTTAAGGAAGATACTGTAGAAAAAGTTGAAACACCTGAACCGATTGCAGAAACAGTTGAGGAGATTTCAGCCGAGGCGGATACTTCAGTAGAAGATGTTACGTCAAGTGAAGATGCTACAGCAGAACCAGAAGCCGAAGAAAATAAGGAATAACAAGATACCTTATTAACTGCTATTCGATAAAATTCAAAATATAATTAAAAAAGGATAAGGTTTCTGACTTTATCCTTTTTTGTATTTTCGCAGTCAATATCACAATTAAAAAACTAAAACTATGAGTACAATATTAAGCATACATGCCAGACAGATTCTGGATTCACGTGGCAATCCTACCATTGAGGTTGACCTGATGACAGATGCGGGAACTGTTTCACGCGCTGCTATCCCTTCAGGAGCTTCTACCGGAATACATGAAGCGGTAGAATTAAGGGATGGTGATAAAAAAGTTTACATGGGTAAAAGTGTTCTGAAAGCAGTTCACAATGTAAATACCATTCTTAACGACGAGTTGAAAGGATATTTTACGTCTGAACAAAATGAGATTGATGCCCGGATGATCGAAATTGACGGCACTCCTAATAAAGGTAAACTCGGTGCCAACGCTATACTTGGAGTTTCATTGGCTGTGGCAAGGGCTGCGGCTCTCGAGAGCGATCAGGCATTATTCAGGTACATTGGCGGAGTCAATGCGAATACCCTTCCTATACCCATGATGAACATTTTAAATGGCGGCTCACATGCAGATAACAGCATCGATTTCCAGGAATTCATGATCATGCCTGTCGGCGCTGAATCCTTCAGTGAGGCACTGCGGATGGGTTCAGAAGTTTTTCACAACCTGAAAGCCGTACTGAAAAAGCAGGGTTATTCGACAAATGTTGGAGACGAAGGTGGTTTTGCTCCAAATCTGAAATCGAATGAGGAAGCAATTAAAGTTGTGCTCCAGGCGATTGAAAAAGCCGGTTATAAACCGGGTGAAGATGTTTGTATAGCACTTGATCCGGCTGCTTCAGAATATTACCTTCCCAAAGAAAATGTGTATCACCTTAAAAAATCAACAGGGGATAAACTGACTCCTTCACAAATGGTAGATTATTGGAACGATTGGGTTAAAAAGTATCCGATTTATTCGCTTGAGGATGGCATGGCTGAAGATGACTGGGACGGTTGGAAACTGATGACAGATAAAATGGGTAAGAAAATAATGCTGGTTGGAGATGATATTTTCGTCACGAACACGGAACGTTTGCAAAAAGGGATTGACATGGGTGTTGCCAATTCCATTCTTATCAAGTTGAACCAGATTGGTACACTTACAGAAACCATTGATGCGGTAAATCTTGCATACCGCAATTCATATACTGCAGTTATAAGCCACCGTTCAGGTGAAACAGAAGATACCACAATTGCAGACCTTGCAGTAGCTTTAAACACCGGCCTGATAAAAACAGGATCTGCAAGCCGCACCGACCGTATTGCCAAATACAATCAATTGCTCAGAATCGAAGAACAATTAGGTAATCAGGCAAAATATATCGGGAAAAAATTTAAATATATGCGCTAAAATTTCCTGATACATGAAATTCATTTAAAGGCAGTATTTTTTACTGCCTTTTTAATTCCATTAACCTTAGACAGGACTCTGGAATTCAATTTTAAAATCAATTCCATAAATCACTTGCTTTATTGAGTTGAAATAAGGCTTTCTTTACCTGGCCCAAACGGAGACAGAGAATCTGGGATTCACGAATACATTTCGCTTGTTTTTGAAACTGTGATATTTTGCAATTATTTCAAACTCCATATCGCATAATTTTTAATATTTTTGTAATTGTTCCCCGCATAATCAGGCATATTAACAGTAAATAAATTATTTAATGAATCCCACCGGCAAAGACTTATTCGACTTAACCCAACCTGATTTTATATCAGTTATTGATGAATTACCTTTATGGTCGGCACCATTCGGTCTAAAACTGCTGGATGCCATCAAAATCAGGAAAAATATCACGGTACTGGATATAGGCTCCGGCTTGGGTTTTCCGGTTCTTGAAATCGCGATGCGTTTGGGTGAATCCTGTAAAGTTTATGGAATTGATCCTTGGAAAGAAGCCATAGACAGGATCAGAAAGAAAATTTCATTATATCAAATTTCTAATGTCGAGATCATTGAAGGTGTGGCAGAAGCAATTCCTTTACCCAACAATAGCATTGATCTGATCGTTAGCAACAACGGGATCAATAATGTGAACGATTTGACCAAGACATTATCAGAATGTTCAAGGATAAGCAAACCCGGAGCTCAGTTCGTTGCGACAGTCAATCTCAACAAAACCATGATTGAATTTTATACTGTTTTTGAAAATGTTCTGCTTAAGCGGAATATGAATGTTGATATTGAGAAAATACACCGTCATATTTATATAAAACGAAAGCCTCTGCCTGAGTTACTTTCTTTAATTGAAAATGCAGGGTTTGAGATCAAAAACCTGACAGAGGATACTTTTAAGTTAAATTTTACAGATGGAACCGCAATGTTTAACCATTTTTTAATCCGTCTGGCTTTTCTTGATAGCTGGAAAGAAATTATACCTGAAAATATGAGGGATGATGTATTTCGTGAAATTGAAAAAGAATTGAACGATATTTCTTCCATCCGGGGACAGCTTGAACTCACTGTTCCTTTTGTCGTAATTGATTGCAAAAGAAGCGGAAATTAAATGAATTGAAATCACCACTTTTGTATTGTTAACGTTTAATCAAATTTATAATATGCTACTTACTGAATTCGATAAACCGTATTACGCGGTAATATTCACTTCGGAAAGAACCGAAGCCGACGAAGGGTATGCACAGATGAATGAAAAAATGAATAAGCTTGCTGCGAAGCAACCGGGATTTATTGGTTTTGAGTCAGCACGGGAAACGATCGGAATATCGGTATCGTACTGGTCGGATTTAGATTCACTGAAACAATGGAAAAAAAATTCGGAACATATGCTGGCTCAAAAAAAAGGAAGGGAAGTCTGGTATAAATATTATAAAGTCAGGGTTTGCCGGGTTGAACAAGAATATGACTTCGCTGTTGAATAATTCTTTTAAAATAATTCCCGATGAATTTTGATTTTTGGAACAGCCGATATGCAGCAATTCAATTTGCTTATGGTACAGAACCGAACAGGTTTTATGCCGAACAATTGAAAAATTTCAAATCAGGTAATATTCTGTTTCCAGCTGAAGGTGAAGGAAGAAATGCGGTATATGCTGCAGAAAAAGGGTTTCATGTAGTTGCATTCGACGGGAGCAATGAAGCAAGGAAAAAGGCTCTGCAATTAGCCTCAGACAGAAATGTTATGATTGATTATAGAGTATCTTCCTTTGACGATATTGAATTCGCGAAAAATGAATTTGACCTTATCGTTCTTATTTTTGTCCATTTTCCACCGAATAAAAGAGAAGGCTACCATCGTAAATTAATCCGGTTCTTAAAACCCGGAGGATCATTGATTCTTGAAGGATTTTCGAAAGAACAGATACATTTTAATTCAGGTGGCCCGAAGGATCTGACAATGCTTTTTTCAGAAGATGAGCTCCAGTCGGATTTCAGGGATATGAAAAATATCTGGGTGTCTTCTGAAAAAGTGATTCTGAATGAAGGATTATTCCATAATGGGGAGGCTTCGGTTATCAGGTTTATCGGTAAAAAATAATTTATTTTTCAATTTTGGATTCATCTTATTAATTTTGAAGCAGCTTTGATAGCTGCAATGTACAGTTTAGATTTTAAAGCAAAATGGTTCATTTTTTTGCACAGTTTTAATTCCTCTAGTTTAACATAAGCGAAAATTGAAGCAAACAAATGGTTCTGTTGTGTTCTTTCAGTCCGTGTTGGAGACTTTTCAGCTGCTGCATTCTGCTTAATGCTCTTATGATATTCTTCAATGCTCCATCTTTTTTTATAGAACATTGTGAAATCGTTGGAAGACAAATCTAAATTGTTTGTCACTAAATACATTTCTTCCGTACTTTTATCCTTGTTTGTAAAGACTTGTTTACAAAGAAGAACCGGGATTTGCAAATCCTTCAAATAAACCATTACAGGTGTTTCAGTGGCTATGTTCAATTCATCAAGTCTTATCCAACTACCAGCTATTCTATCTTTTTGTGACAACGCTACCAAACGATTGCTTTTCATATCCATCAGGAAATATTTTCTTTTCTTATGGATAAAAAGCATATTATCCGATGATGCAAACCAACTATCTGCCAGTACCCATCCAAATTTAAGTCGATTACGAATGCATTGTTACAAGCTACTATTAAATTTATAAAAAGCTTATAATGATCATAGGAATTGGTGGTGTAAGCAATTCAGGAAAATCAGGACTTGCGAAAAAAATCAAAGATCACCTGAAAAGCAAAAAGGTAACAATTTTGTGCCAGGATGACTTTATTTATCCTGTTCCTCATCTTCCAACTATTCAGGGACACATTGACTGGGAAACTCCTGACACCATTAATTTTATTGAATTCAAAAATTCTATTTACAAGGAATCCGGTGAGGCAGATATTGTTATAGCTGAAGGACTGTTCGCCTTTTATGATAACCGGATCAATGCACTGTATGATCGGAAAATTTTCATTGAAATTGGCCATAACACATTTATTCAGCGAAAAAAACTGGACCTTCGATGGGGTGAAGAACCGGATTGGTATATCGATCATATCTGGAACTCCTATCTGAAATATGGCGTCCCCATTCCTTTGACACCAGATTACACCGTTATAAATGGTGAGAAACCTGCAGATATTCTTTCCCTTATTTTTAACTTTTTTTAATCATTTCTCTCGAAACATTCCAATACTCACTATTGTTAATAGAAGTAGAAAACTCATTTAGTAGGGAAATAATGATCAAATATGTATTACTGATAATAATTGTTGGGTTTGGAATTTCATGCACTTCACCAAAAGAACAGGAGGTGCCGATGATGAGTTTCAAACAGCTTGATCCTTACCTGCACAGGAATAACGATACAGTGTATGTAATAAATTTCTGGGCAACCTGGTGCAAACCTTGCGTGAAAGAAATTCCGGGCTTTGAAAAATTCAATAGAGATTTCAAGGATAAAAAAGTCAAGGTTATTCTTGTAAATCTTGATTTTCCTGATAAACATGATGAACTGCTGTTACCCTTTATAAAAAATAATAACATCAAATCAGAGGTGATCCATCTTACAGATATCAATTCAAACGTCTGGATTGACAAAGTGAACACACTTTGGTCAGGTGGAATTCCGGCAACATTGGTTTATAAAGGGACTTCCCGTGAGTTTCATGAGGCCCCATTAACATATGATGAATTAAAATCAATTGTCGAATCAAAAATGTAACTACCATGAAATCTATATTTTTAGTGTTTTTATCAATGATCGCTTTTTCGGCAACGAATGCACAAGGCTATAAAGTAGGCGATATTGCTACGGATTTTCATCTCAAAAATGTTGATGGGAAGATGGTTTCGTTAGCCGATTATAAAGAAGCGAAAGGCTTTATTGTCATTTTTACCTGCAATCATTGTCCCTATGCTAAAGCCTACGAGGACAGGATTATCGCACTGGATAAAAAGTTTAAGGACAAAGGTTATCCTGTAATTGCCATCAATCCAAATGATACGGAAGAATTACCTGAAGACTCATATGAAAATATGCAGGTTCGGGCAAAGGAAAAAGGGTTTACATTTCCTTATTTATTTGATGAAGGACAGAAAATTTATCCCCAATATGGCGCTTTGCGAACACCGCATGTATTTATTTTGCAAAAGGGAAACAAAGGATTGGTAGTTAAATACATAGGAGCAATCGATAACAATTACGCAAAGCCCACGGAAGTCACTGAGAAATATGCGGATAATGCTGTAGAATCGTTATTGGCAGGAGAAAATCCCAATCCGGATTTCACAAAAGCAATAGGATGCAGTATCAGGGCTAAAAATTAATATTGTTAAGTGAATAGGGGTAAATTAAAGCGAGTACCCCCATTGCTCCTTATTTATCTAGTTTTTCGTAAATCGAATTCTGGCTTTTATATTCAGGAACAATTTCTTTCATTTTTTTAACGATTGAATAATTGTCCTGCTTTGCAACGAGCTCAATCAATTCTTCAATTTCGTGATCAATTACATCATTATCATAGGGCTTCACTTTGCCGATGAGAATTTGTGGATGGTGAGTGGGAAGGGTATTTTCAGCATTATTCAATAATTCCTCATACAATTTTTCTCCGGGTCGTAATCCGGTAAATTTTAGCTGAATGTCTTTGTCGTATTCCAGCCCTGATAACCGGATCATTTTTTTTGCAAGATCGACAATCTTAATTGGGTTTCCCATATCGAAAAGAAAAATTTCACCGCCATTACCCATCATTCCGGCTTCGAGAACAAGCTGACAGGCTTCTGGTATCGTCATAAAATAGCGAATGATGTCAGGATGGGTAATTGTAATCGGCCCTCCTTTTTCGATTTGTTTTCTGAACAAGGTTACTGCCGAACCATTTGATCCGAGTACATTTCCAAACCGAGTGGTGATAAATCGCGTGCCTTCATTTTGATTTACAGATTGTATGTACATTTCTGCTATCCGTTTTGATGCCCCCATCACATTTGTCGGGTTAACTGCTTTATCGGTCGAAATCATTATAAATTTCTGTACTCCATATTTAACAGCCAGATCAGCAATGATTTTAGTTCCTTTAACATTGGTATAAACTGCTTCGACAGGATTATTTTCCATCAACGGAACATGCTTGTAAGCTGCTGCATGATACACCAGTTCAGGTTTCATGTTGCGGAAAATCTCATTCATCCTGTTCTCATTACAAATGTCTGCAACTGCTATTTCAAACGATTCGGACGCATACTTATCCTTCAGTTCAACTTCAAGGTCGAACAGACCGCTTTCAGCCTGGTCGATGAGGATAACTTTCGCAGGTTCGTAACTTAAAATCTGTCGGACAAGTTCACTGCCAATCGATCCGGAAGCACCTGTAATCATGATGGTTTTACCACGAAGCTCATTACGAATACCTTCCTCATCAAGCTTGATTTCATCCCGTTCGAGCAAATCTTCGATACGAATATTTTTAATTTGCTTAAAGCTCAACTCCCCGTTTATCCAGCTGGAAACAGGAGGAACGGTAAAAATTTTAGTGTTGTAAGCAAGACAAACATCCACAATATCCTGCTTTTTCTCAGGCTTAAGCTTTTGTGAGGCAATGACGAGTATGTCGATTTCTCCTTCTTTTAGCAATCCGCTAAGTTTGTCGAACCCACTGATGACAACTCCTTCAAGCATTTTTCCCCATTTACTTTTGTCGTCGTCAATAAATGCAACGACTTTGTATTTTGTTTCGGGATCTCTTTCCAACGCACTTTTAGTGATCAGTCCGGCTTCTCCGGCTCCAAAAATGATGACTTTCGATTTGTTACCAGCAGGATTGATCAGTTCGAGATAAGCAATTTTTACGATAATTCTGAAGGTGATCATCAGAAGAACGACTGTCATGAATTCAATGACAATGATCGAAAACGGGATCAAAAATTTTTCATTGATAAAATAATAGGAAATAAGGTTGATGCCTGAAAAAACCACGCTGCCTAAAAAAACCACAAGAAAAATTCTTACTGCATCCTCTGTGCTCGTATATCGGATAATTCCTGCGTAAGTCTTTGACAGCGCAAAGCTCAAAGCTCTGATCCCTATAACAGTTGAAAATACCTGGGGCCACAACCGGATTTCTGATTCTGGTACATGAAAATTAAATCTCACCATGTACGCGAGCAGTAATGCCGTAAGGACTATCAGAATGTCAAGAATAAAAATAAGCCAGCGCGGCATATTTTGTCGCAAAATAAACATGAGATACTAATTTAATTGGCAAATTTACACTAATTTAGAAATATTATTGATGATCGTATCGATCTATTTTTTATACATTTGCCTCGGTTACAAATTCCTCACCTGGTGAATGATTGTACACTGAAGTTCGTGAAGGTTCGTACTGGAAAAGCTGAGAAATTGTAAATTATTAATCCGGGAAGCCTTAATTGAATGAGAGATTTTTTTAACAACTTAACAATGAAACATACCGCATTTACAAAGTTCCATGAAGCCCTTGGGGCGAAAATGGTAGAGTTTGCCGGATATTATATGCCGGTGCAATACGAAGGTTTAGTAAAAGAGCACCTGAACGTTCGAGGCAGTGTTGGCGTTTTCGACGTCTCACATATGGGAGAAGTTTACGTAAAAGGAGAAAAGGCACTTGATTTTGTTCAATGGATCACCTCAAATGATGCATCAGTTCTTTACGATGGCAAAGTACAATATTCCTGTTTTCCGAATGGAAAAGGAGGGATTGTGGATGATCTTCTGGTTTACAGAATGGATGCACAAACTTATTTACTTGTCATCAATGCAGCCAATATAGATAAAGATTGGAACTGGATGGTGGCGAGAGCAAAAGAATTCGGTTTAACAATAGGAGAGGAGCTCGTTAATGTTTCGGATGAAATCAGCCAGCTAGCCGTCCAGGGACCATTGGCTCTGAAAGCTATGCAGAAGCTTACCAATGAACCTATCGAAAACATGGAATACTACACCTTTAAAAAACTCACCTTTGCCGGGATACCGGATATTCTTTTATCAACTACCGGTTATACGGGCGCAGGCGGTTGTGAAATTTATATACCGAATGAAGTTGCGCCGCAAATCTGGGAGGCCGTCTTTAAAGCGGGTGAGGAATTCGGAATAAAACCGATCGGACTGGGAGCACGTGACACATTAAGACTGGAAATGGGTTTTTGCCTTTATGGAAACGATATTAATGATTCAACCTCACCAATTGAAGCAGGATTGGGCTGGATAACTAAATTCACAGATACAAAGAATTTCATCGATAAAGCATACCTTCTGAAACAAAAGGAGCAGGGTGTATCAAAGAGGCTGAAGGGGTTTGAAATGATCGACCGTGGAATTCCGCGTCAGCATTATGAAATTTGTGATAGCAGTGGCAATGTCATTGGCGAAGTCACTTCAGGTACGATGTCACCCTCGCTAAATAAAGCAATTGGGATGGGGTATGTGAAAGATGAATTTTCGAAACTGGGCACCGAAATATTTATCCGGATACGGGAAAAACTTTTAAAAGCGAAAATTGTTAAAATTCCTTTCTACAAGGAATAAAAATTAAACAGGGTTAACAACAAAGGTTCTTTTATGTTGCAAATTTCGATTTAAAGATACAATGCATGTAACCTTGATTTCTTTAGGTATTATAAAGCCCTGAATCCGCTTAGAATATTAATGATATAGTGATTAGCAATCCAACCATAGAAGTATGTTTAACGCCTGGAGAATTTGGATTTCGGACGATAAAAAATAACAATGTGGTTGTGGTAGTTGATATCCTGAGAGCAACGACTTCTATTTGTGTCGCCTTCGCAGCAGGTGCAGAAAAAATAATCCCGGTTACAGATTTGGAAGATGCAAGGGAATATAAATCGAAAGGATTTCTTTTAGCTGGTGAAAGAGGGGGTATTAAACTGGATTTTGCTGATTATGGAAATTCCCCAAAGGAATTAATGAATGCCGGTTTGAAAGGTAAAACGCTTGTATATACAACAACCAATGGAACACAAGCTATTGAAATCGCCGGACAGGCTGAATATCTTGTGCTGGGTGCGTTTACAAATATCGGGGTTCTCACTGAATGGCTTAATCAACAAAATAAAAATGTAACGATTTTATGCGCTGGCTGGGAAAATTCATTTAGTCTCGAAGATACCCTTTTTGCTGGTTTGTTGACTGAACTTTTGTTTGCTAAAAATTTTTACATTCAGAATGATGCAGCAACTGCATCATTTGAATTATGGGAAATGCATAAAAATAATTTCAGCACTTTTATTAAAAAAAGCAAACATTTTCAGCGGCTCGAAAAGCTTGGTGAAGGAGCTTCCCTCGATTTTGCCGTTTCATTAAATTCTACCCCGGTAATACCCTTTCTGAAAAACAAAGTCTTAATAAATATTAATAAAAATGAAAAATCAGTTTAAATTAATCGCAGTAACGATGACAGTTTTAATAGTAGCATGTAACGGGGTTGATCAAAGCAAATCAACTGCCGATCAGAGCACGAAAAATGAGAAGTTTAAATACCTGGTCGAGCAGTTTGCCGATCTTAAAATTATGCGATATCAGGTTCCTGGATTTGATACCCTTTCGCTGAGGCAGAAAGAACTGATCTACTATCTCAGCCAGGCGGCACTTTGCGGAAGAGATATTATATACGATCAGAATTATAAATACAATCTGCTGGTTCGTAAAACGCTGGAAGAAATCTATAAAAATTACAAAGGTGACAGGAATACCGACGATTTCAAAAATTTTGTCGTTTACCTGAAGAGAGTATGGTTTTCGAATGGCATTCACCATCATTATTCGTCAGATAAATTTGTCCCCGGGTTTTCTCCCGAATATTTTACTGAACTAGTTAATAATTCACCGAATTCGAAATTCCCGTTAAAAGAGGGCGAAACCATAAATGAACTTCTTCCTGAACTTATTTCTATACTTTTTGACCCCACTGTTGCGCCGAAAAAGGTAAGTCTCGATCCGTCCATGGATTTAGTGAAAGCTTCGGCCTGTAATTTTTATGAGGGTGTAACAGAAAAGGAAGCTGAAGATTATTACAATGCCATGAAAAAGCCGAATGATAAGGAACCGCTTTCGTATGGAATAAATTCAAAGCTGGTCAAAGTGAATGGAAAACTTGAGGAGGAGGTATATAAAGTTGGAGGTCTCTATTCGGCGGCTATCGAAAAAATAGTTTACTGGCTCAAAAAGGCTACCGAAGTCACTGAAAATGATCAGCAGAAAAAAGTGATTGAAACGCTGATCGAAGAATACGAAACCGGTGATCTGAAAACATACGATGAATACAACATCCTTTGGGCCCAGGATATATTACCTATGGTGGATTTCGTTAACGGATTTACCGAAACCTATACCGATCCTCTGGGAATAAAGGCTACATGGGAGTCTGTCGTTGATTTCAAGGATTTGAAAGCAACAAAACGCGCTGAGATCATCAGTTCCAATGCCCAGTGGTTTGAGGATCATTCACCTGTTGATCCAAGATTTAAGAAAAAAGAAGTGAAAGGTGTTACGGCCAAAGTAATTACTGTGGCTCAATTGGGAGGAGATTGCTATCCTTCGACACCCATTGGAATTAATCTTCCAAATGCCGACTGGATCAGGAAAGAATATGGATCAAAGTCCGTTACCATGGAAAATATTACCTATGCGTACGATCAGGCAGCATTAGGTAATGGTTTTTTGGAGGAATTCTGTGCCTCTCAGGAAGAAATCGATCTTGCTAAAAAATATGGATTTATGGCTGGAAATCTTCATACCGACTTGCATGAGTGCCTCGGACATGCTTCTGGACAACTATTGCCGGGAACAAGCTCCGAAGCATTGAAGAATTACTCTTCAACGTTAGAAGAAGCCCGTGCTGACTTGTTTGCACTTTATTATATGATGGACCCCAAAATGGTTGAACTGGGGATTATGCCTACACTCGATGCTGCAAAGGCAGAGTACAATAGTTATATCCGTAATGGGCTGATGACACAACTAACACGAATTGAACCCGGAAAAAATATTGAAGAAGCCCATATGCGTAACCGCCAATTGATCGCAAAATGGTGTTATGAAAAAGGACAGCCTGAAAATGTAATTGAACAATTTAAAAAAGACGGTAAGACGTATATAAAAATAAATGATTACCAAAAATTAAGGGAATTGTTCGGTAACCTGTTGGCAGAAATTCAGCGGATCAAATCGGAAGGAGATTATGAGGCCGGGAAAAAACTGGTTGAGACGTATGGCGTTGTTGTAGATCCTGAACTTCATAAAGAAGTGCTTGAACGGTTCAAAAAACTGAATATCGCTCCTTATGGCGGCTTTATCAATCCTGTATTCGACGTCGAGGAAAAAGATGGCAAAATTTCAAATATTCAGGTTGAATATCCGGATGACTATGCAGCACAGATGTTGTACTATTCAGAGAATTATTCCTATTTGCCTGTTGTCAATTAAGTGCAAATAGAAAAAAAAGTTGAAACTCCGGAGCGATCATTTACTCCGGAGTCTTTATTTAAGGTTAATCATCTCTATGCTGCCGGAGTTTCAAAATCTCACTTCCGGCAAGAAGAAAAGCACCCGATACAAATTCATCTGAATCTTCTTTACTCACATTTCCGGGACCACGGGCTTCCGGCTGACCATAACATACTTTACCATTTTCATCTACAGCACTGTATAATGCTTTCCATGCCTTTAAAACTACCGGTTTGTAGATTTCCGGATCAAGAATTTCTTCATTTATTCCCCAGGTCATTGCATAGGTAAAAAATGCAGTTCCACTAGATTCGGGATTTGGATAATCTTCATAATCATCAAGGTTTGTCCGCCACATTCCGTCATCTCCCTGCCGGTGTGCTAGCGATGCAGCCATATTCCGGAAAAGCGTCAGATAATGCGGGTATTTTGAATTATTTTGAGGAAGATAAGTTAATATTCGGGGCAAACTTGCCATGACCCATCCGTTCCCCCTTGACCAAATTACTTTGTTTCCACTTTTGCTCGTTTCTTTTGTTTTCGCTTTTATATCCCTGTAAAAAAGGCTGTCCTCCGGTTCATAAAGCCAATCTGCAAGTTCCCAGAACATCCTGTTCATATAATCAATATATTTCTTATCATTTGTCGCTTTACTCATCATGGCATAAGCTGGTGGGCCTACATAAAGTGCATCAATGTAATCCCATCCCTGTTTGTATGCAAGTTCAGTTTTCATTACCCGGGAATCCATAAATTCTTTTCCTTGACTGATCATATAATGCTCATGAAGTTGAAAATAAATTTCGAGATAAACCTGAACGCATGTTAGTCTATTAGCAGGATAATACCATTCCGTTCCGATGCGCCAGGCATGTTTTTTTGACCAGTTTACTGCCTGCCACAACAGCACAGAGTCGCCGGTCGCTTCATAAAAAGCCATGATACCTGTATAAAATGTGCTTCTTTTCCAGTTGCGATCGATATTTTTCCACGAACGTTCAGTTTGATAATCATTAACCTTGTGCATTATGGTTATGATATTTTCATTGGAAAATTCGTTTTCGACTGTTTGTGAAAATAGTTGATGAAACATGGTTTGGCTTGACAAAACCATCAAAAACAATAGGGATGCTATACGTTTTCCGATAAATGTTTTATTCACAGAATCACCTTTTCAGTTGACCCTAAATTTAAATGATATTCCTGAATCATTGCAAACCATCTCTCAACAAAAAAAACCGGGAAAATCCCGGTTTTATGTAAGGGTCATTTATTTTTTGCTTTAAAAAATTTTCTCCCAATTGTATTTTCTTGGATTAATACACATAACCGGAATCTGGGAAGGATTGAAAATCATTTCTTCATCATAACTGCCCAGTATAAACTTTGTAAAACTCTTATTCGGATTGGTCATGATCATAATTAAATCACAAAGATTTGCGGTTGCATAATCAATCACTTGTTTCGAGAAATTACTTCCCCGTGTTTTAATTACAAGATGTTTAATGCCGTCTTTTTCTAAATGGTTGGCTATAATCCCCACAGAGTCATCCAGTCCTGCATTATCAAGTTGGAGAATAAGCACCTCAGCGTCAAAGTTTTTTGCAATGAAACTGGCCCATGTTGTTTTTTCCCACGGTCCGGCATCACTTGTAATTGGTAGAACAATTTTTTTGTATCCTTCGGCAAAAGGCCTTTTCTGAACCACCACAACCGGCACAGGTGAACTTGTCACAACCTTGATGGCAAAGCTGCCGGTAAGTTTTTGCAATCCCACTTTGCCATGTGTGCCCAAATAAAGAAGATTTGCACCGATATCCTGTGCAACCAATCCAATGGTTACAAAAATATCTCCTTCCTTTGCAATATACCTGGCTTGAATGCCATGATCTTTCTTAATTTTATCAACAATACCGGCCAGATTTTTTTCAATTGAATCAACACCTAAATTGTCTTTTTTCAATTGAGCGCGGGTATTTTTATCAATTACATGCAACAGGACCACTTCATACTTCAGGTATTTGGCCGCATCAATAGCCTGGTTCATCGCATTTTCACATACCTCTGAAAAATCGGTTGGAACTAAAATAATGTTTTTCATATTGTATTTGTTGATTTATAATTTTTTACTGAAGTTGTCGTCATTGCAAAATTAGAAATATTTTAACAGTACGTCTAATACACAGACTATTTTTTTAAGCATAATAACCGTTCGAGTTCTCTTATGTTTTCCGCCTTTTTTTCATCCCTGAGTTTTCTGGCCGATTGAGTAAAAAAAACATGGTTCCTGAGAAAGGCAAGCTGTTTTATATGCCAGTCTCTAAGCGTTGATATTTTACCAATGAGTTTCCATTCGTACTGCAATCTTTGGCCAATTAAAAATAAATCATCCCGCCCGATATAATCGAGATCGGCGTCGGCCATGATCTTTTCAAGATGTGTATTCGGATTTTGCGGAAGCTCGGTAGAAAGAATAATCCCTTCAATTTTTTTAATATCCTCCAATGAATAGCCAAAATCAGGCAGAATTTGGTTAGCAAGTTTTATGGAGACTTTTTCGTGACCATCATACGTTTCAATAAAGCCCAGGTCATGAAATAATGCACCTGTTTTCAGCAATATCAAGTCATGCCCGTTAACGCCTTCCATTTGCGCAAACCGCTCAACCGATTCAAGCACATCGATGGTATGTTCAGGGCAATGGTAATAAAGATTGACGCTGAGCTCTTCATTTAGTTTTTTTAGTACAATCGCCTTAACTCCTTCAAAATCCATACAATAAATATTATGTATCGTTTATTCCGTTAATTATATTTTAATTCCATGTAATTGTTTGAATGCCGTCCCAGTCTTCTGGTACACCAAATTTTAGAAAATTGTTGCATCGTTCGATATAAAGTTGTGCTGTTTGGTCGTGGCTGTTAACTTTATTAACATAAGTAAAAGCATTCAGCGCTTCTTCGAATTTTCTTGATTTGTAAAAATTAATTCCTTCAGCAAATGATTCCCTTGTTTTCAATTTCAATTGTTTAACATCATCAGAGTCACCATCAATAATTTCAAATATATAAACCGCCTCACTTTTACCTTTTACTTTTACAATATCGAGAAACCTGTAATGATATTGGGTTGGGTTATTCAATTTTACCAATGTATCCTGACTTATAACAATTGAACTTCCATAAAGTTTGGTAAGTCTTTCGAGCCTTGATGCCAGGTTCACTGCATCGGATATTACAGTGCCGTCCATGCGTCCTTCCCCTCCAACTACTCCCAGCATCAGGCTTCCGCTGTGAATCCCGATACCACTTCTAACCATCGGTTTGCCAAACTGTTCCATTACCTGGTTAAACTGTGAAAGCTTTATCCTCATTTCAATAGCAGCATTGATTGCATCTTCAGCATTAACGGCAAACAAAGCCATAATGGAGTCGCCTATGTATTTGTCGATAAACCCGTTGTTGTTGCTGATCACAGGTTCCATGTAGCCAAGGTAATAATTGATGAAATCAAAGTTTTCTTTGGGCGTCATTTGTTCAGACATTTCAGTAAATGACCTGATATCGCTGAACATAACCGTCATTTCTTTTTGTACCTGGTCACCAAGCTTAATGTCTACATAGCTTTTTTTACCAAGAAAATCAAGAAACTGCCGGGGTACAAAACGTGAATAAGCTTCATTCATTTTTGAAATATTGTTGATATAATCACCCAGTTGCCTGGCCATTTCATTATACCCTTCGGTAAGCTCACCAATTTCGTCGTTTGTCCGCACAATTCCATAATTATTAAGCTCTCCTCTACCAGTTTCCTTCATATTTAGCAATAATTCCTTTACCGGATAAACAATGTCCTGTGTGGTCCATTTTACCAAAAAAACAATATATACAAAAGCTATAAATATACTACTATAAATGCCTATAAACATGAAAAAGCTGTTGATGACATTGATGTAAAACAGCCACCCGGGGATGGAGAAATCAGTAGATGCTCCCATAAACATATCCCTGAACATAAGAAAATCTCCAAACAATATATTTTTTTGCTCTTCAGTATAATTTGTCATTTTGAGATCATTCAGATGCGTAATGCTTAAAAACAGGTAAAGGATAACAATAGTAAGGGGGAGAAGGGTGGTCATCGCAGAGGAAATGATCATTCTGTTGCGGATCTTACCGACTTTCAGATTAAATATTCTTTTTCGCAGTTCTTCCTTATCAAACAGATGCTCTATATATTTGATATGAACCCTGTGTTTTTCCCAGAAGTAAACGAATAGCAATGAAAGTATCGAAGCAGTAAGCGAAATAAAAAAAAGGTGGGAATACAAACTTTTTTCAATCTCTAATTTAAACGCCCCATTTGAAAAAAGCCGGACGAGCATAAATATATGTACAGCGAGAAAAGAGAGTCCCAGAATTCCTGCATTGATCAAAGGCGATTTTAGCAAAAACCGCTTACAGAAATTAAAAAGCTTGGGTGAAATTTCCTTTCCTTTTCGTTTTCTGGAAAAATACCGTTTAAAAGGAAGGTTAAATAAAAACCCGAGAAAAAAACTGATCAGTAAAAGGTTAAATAAAATATAAAAGGACTTTGCGATCTGTGAACTATCAGGTTCGGTGTTTGTATTCTCTTCATTTAACCTGACACCGGTTTGCGGGCTTATTGTAAGGTTGAAATTGTGAGTTGTATCCCCAGGATGTTGAATTGCAGCAGGACCATTTGTAATCAACGAGTCAATATTCAGTTTTTCTTCGTACTGAGCAAGCTTTTCGTTGACAAGTGTATCCGTCAGCAGAGCCAGAGAGTCTGTTATCCTTTTTTCCAGTCCAGGCTTAAATAATCCTTTTTCACGTAGTGATGGAGCATATTTAATGGAAAGGATCAGTAAAAACGGTAAAACAAGCCAATAGTACAAAATCGTTGAAGACAGATATATCCTCATCCCAAAGAAACGTGGTACCTTTTTTACCGGGCGTTTGGCCATATACCAGAAAATTTATTCAAAGTAAGTGAATTTATTATTACCATATGAAGAATGTGAGCAGGATTTGTTGTTAATGCGGTCGTTTTATTCAATAAATTTTGTTTAGTGGATCAAATCATAAATTTTAGGTCTTAGGTATTTAATTTCAAGAATAGTTTTCACAAAATCCCTCCCTTCATTCGTGCGATTTCAAACAAGCCTAATGGGAATATGAAAACACTCATTTTCACTAAGTTATTTCTCTTCATGGATTATCCTGCTTAGATCATTTCGAATTAAAAAAGTAAAACTAATTAACAATTTGATTTAAAAAGAGTTTAATACTAGATAAGGGAATTTTAATAGACCCATTTTATTGGAACTAGTACAAACTAATGGCAACGATGTTGGCTTTTAATCTCAAGACCTAAATGTTTACACAAATAAAATATGATAAGATCACTGAAAACATCTTTCAACTTATCGGCAAGCAATGGATGCTAATTACCTTTGGCACAATCGATGATTTTAATACGATGACGGCCTCCTGGGGTGGTGTGGGCATCCTGTGGAACTTTCCTGTCAGCTTTATTTTTATAAGGCCCACACGCTATACGTTTCATTATGCGGAAATAAACCCAAATTATACCCTGAGTTTTTTTGATCATAAATATAAAGACATTCTGTCCTACTGTGGTTCACACTCTGGAAAGGATGTGGATAAAGTTAAAGAAACAGGATTGCTGCCGGTTTCAACAAATCCTGGTTCAGTATATTTTAAACAAGCTAAACTTGTGATCGAATGCAGTAAAATCTATCACCACGATATCAACCCCGCTAATTTTTCAACCAGACTGCTCAACAGAAACTACCCGAACAAGGATTATCACAGGATGTTTATCGGAAAAATTGGTTCCTGCCTGATAAATAATGAATAAGAATGAAAATCCCCAGATGGTTGGTTGATGCATAGAATTCATTATTTTTGATGACTTTTTGTGTGCAATGGCTAATATAACTTTGTCGATAAGAAATTCAGTTGCTTCCTATTTGTTTAAAAGGAAATCCCACAATCTTAAACGGAATAAAAAGCTCATTAATCTCGCAGAGGCGAAATCAATTGGAATCGTTTACTTTGTCACCAATGAGGCAGCGTTCAATACCGTTAAAGCACTTGTTAAGGAGCTAACCACCCGTCAACGCCAGGTAATGGCCATTGGGTTTATCAACCGGAAATCCATTCCGAATTATTGTATTGCTGCTAATGCAGGTTATTATTTTAATAAAAAGGAACTGAATTGGTACGGTGCCCCGAAAAATGATTACATCAAGGAATTTATCAACACCGAGTTTGATATTCTCATCGACCTGACTCTTGAAGATAACTATGTTCTCAGATACATTTCCGGGCTGTCAAAATCCAGGTTAAAAGTCGGGAAACACAATCCATTTGCTGAACTATACCTTGATATATTGCTCGATATGAAACAGCCTTTAACAATGGAAGCATTGATCGAACAGGTACTTCATTACTTGCTTGTACTGAAAGGGAAAAACTGAGATATTCAAAATTGAACCCTAATCTTTCTGGTATTTTTAAGTTAGTTTTTTGCTAATGTTATACTTTATTAAGATTCCTTCTCTACTCTGTTTTTGACATAATTATGTAAAATGACCTATTTAGAAATTGTTTTTATTAAGAGTAAAAAGTAGCGACAAACTAATGCAAAAAATGAATTACAGGAGATGCCTGTTTACGAAACTCGAAAATACTAATCCTTGAGATATTGTTTTAAGCCGGTCAAACCTTACCTGTGAAAAACTGTATAAATTAAACCAGGTAGATAATTCGCGGTACAGCGGTGAATGAATAAGGTTTTACAAAAAGCTTTGACATTCATATCATTTGCTTGCTTCTTTTTATAAATTGATAAAAAATAAAGCAACCTTTTACTGTAACGATATGTCAAATGAGGGACTTAAATAATATATTTGCAGATTTTAAATTTATAAAATGATGGTTAAGAGATTTTCAACAGTTGTCTGCTTTCTTTTGATGGCAGGTTTTGTATTTCAGGTTTATGGACAGGGTAGGGAAGATGCGATTTCAAAACTGTTTAAAGACAGAATTGAGCTTTATTTTAAATTTGAATTGAAAAGCCCAAAGGACATAAACTTAATTTCTCATACCATTTCGATCGACAATATCAAAGGAAACGAAGTATTTGCATATGCCAATAAAAAGGAATTCGGAAAATTTCTGGACATGGGTTATACCTATATTCCTTTGACACCGCCAAGTATGGAAAATATCCCGGTGATGAAGAACTCGGTGGACCTTAAAAGTATTTCTGACTGGGATTTTTATCCGACTTACACTGCTTATGTTGATATGATGTATCAGTTTCAGACCGATTATCCGGACCTTTGCCAGGTATTCAGCATTGGACAAACAACTGATGGACGGGAATTACTTTTTGCAAGGATTTCTGACAATGTCGGACAGGAGGAAGGCGAACCTCAATTTATGTATACAGGTACGATCCACGGTGATGAAACCACAGGCTATATTTTACTTCTCCATCTGATCGATTACTTGCTCAGCAATTACGGGACAAACGCTGATGTGACGAACCTTGTAAATAATCTCGACATTTGGATCAACCCTGCTTCTAACCCTGACGGAACCTATGCCGGAGGAAATAATACGGTTTACGGTGCCACACGTTATAATGCCAATGGAGTTGATATGAACCGGAATTATCCGGATCCTGCTGCCGGTCCTCATCCGGATGGAGAAGTCTGGCAACCTGAAACAGTTGCTTTCATGGCTCTGGCAGAAGCAAATCATTTTTCTCTATCCTGCAATACCCATGGTGGTGCAGAAGTTTGTAATTATCCCTGGGATACATGGAGTAACCTTCATGCTGATGATTCATGGTGGTACTATGTGTGCCGTGAATATGCCGATACAGTTCATGCAAATGCACCAAGCGGATACTTGAACGATTTTGACAATGGTGTAACAAACGGATATGCCTGGTATACGATAACCGGAGGCAGACAGGATTATATGACCTATTTTCATCAGGACCGGGAGTTTACCCTCGAACTATCAAATACAAAAACGCCCCCCGCCAGCCAATTACCAACCTTCTGGAACTATAACTACCGTTCCTTGCTGAACTACATGAAAGAAACGTTGTACGGGATCAGTGGTACGGTTACGGATGCAAGTACCGGAAACCCTATAATGGCAGAGGTTTATATTGAAAATCACGATATGGACAGCTCGATGGTATTTTCAAGGGAATCAACCGGAAAATATTTTCGTCCGGTTTACGCAGGAACCTATGATGTCACGTTTTCAGCATATGGCTATTATCCTCAGACCTTTCAAAATGTCCAGGTTGTAAACCATCAGCTCACGGTACTCGATGTTCAGCTTACCGGAGGAGATATGATCGCAGACTTTACTGCAAATACAACTTCAATTCCTGTGGGGTCTTCTGTAAATTTCACCGATCTCACTTTTGGAAATCCGGTATCGTGGGAATGGACATTCGAAGGCGGCACACCAGCTACCTCAACCCTGCAAAATCCCTCAAATATCAACTATACAGAGGCTGGATCATATGATGTGACCCTTACGGTTTCAAACGGTACAAATTCACAAACGATTGTAAAAGAAAATTACATCACAGTGAGTGTTGATTTCATCATGCAGAATACGACGGTTACCACCTGCAATGGGGTTTTTTATGATTCAGGAGGTTCATCCGGAAATTACACGAACAACGAAGATTATACGATGACATTTCTTCCCGGACAAACTGGAGCAAAGATCATCTGTCAGTTCACTTCATTTAATATTGAGGATGAAACCAATTGTGATTACGACTGGTTGAAAATTTACGATGCTGATAATAGTTCCGGAACATTGATCGGAACGTATTGCGGGATGAATTCGCCAGGAACAATTACAGCGACAAACTCGACCGGCGCATTAACTTTTGTATTTCATTCGGATGTCTCAGTTACTAAATCTGGCTGGTCAGCAAATATAAGCTGTGAAGGAGTTGTTCTACCCCCGGTTGCTGATTTTATAGCTGATTCAACTACAATCACAGAAGGAGGTTCCGTACAATTTACAGATTTGTCAGTTAACAATCCGGAATCATGGCAGTGGTTATTTGATGGCGGTACACCTGCAAACTCATCGGAACAAAACCCATCGGTCACCTATAACAGCCCGGGTACCTATTCTGTAGCATTGGTCGTAACCAACTCTGCAGGAAACAACACCCTGGTAAAAGATAACTATATTACAGTGAATCCGCTTACCGGAATTAGTTCACACAGGGATGATGGATTGGTCGTATTTCCGAACCCTTCATCAACTCTTTTTACAGTGTCTTCAGCAGAAAAGATAAAGTCTGTTTCTGTGATAAACCTTATCGGTTCAGCAGTGGTTTTCGTTGCGGGCAATTCTGAGAAAATCACTGTGGATGTTGCCCGGTTACCTGTAGGAATTTATTTTCTGAAAATAAATACGCTCAGTGGTTTATTCACAAAAAAGATTCAGATTTCCAGGTAAAAAGGTTTATCAGTGCCGGATACAAGTAAATCCTGATATACCATTATTGACGATTAATTCATTGGCTTCAACAAGATTCAATTTCTGATAAATCGTACCTTTGCGCTATTCATAGGAAGATTTAAATGAGGGTCATTAAAACAATAATATCTGTTGTAACGTGTATTTTTCTATCACATACCACGTTTAGCCAGGTTGATGTTGACAGCATATTTCAGGGTAAAAAAGAAATTTATTTCCGCTTCGAAAACAAAACAGGTCATATAGATACACAACTTAGTTCGATAATTTCGATTGATCATAAAACCAGTAAAAATTGGGTTTATGCTTATGCGAACAAAAAGATGTTCAGTAAATTTCTTTCGTTGAATATTTCCTATCAGCTTTTACCTCATCCCGGAACGCTTATCCAACCGTTAATGAAAGATAAAATTGAGCTTTCTGGGACTAAGGACTGGGATTTTTATCCCACGTATGAAGCCTATGTGGATTTAATGTACCAGTTTGAACAGGCATATCCTGGGTTATGCGATGTTTTCAGTATCGGAACATCCATTGATGGCAGACAACTGCTGGTTGCCAAAATTTCGAATAATGTGAATATGCAGGAATCTAAAGCGCGGTTTCTTTACACTTCCTCAATTCATGGTGATGAAACAACAGGCTATATATTGATGCTGCATTTAATTGATTACTTGTTGTCAAATTATGGAACGGATCAGAAAGTCACTACATTGGTGGATAATCTTGAGATTTGGATCAACCCGTTAGCCAATCCTGACGGGACTTATGCAGGCGGTAATAGTACAATCTACGGAGCTACCCGGTTTAATGCAAACGGCATCGATCTGAACCGCAATTACCCCGATCCGGATGACGGTCAGCATCCTGACGGAAATGAGTGGCAGAAGGAAACCCAGGAATTTATGGCTATGGCAGATAGCGTATCGTTTGTGATGTCGGCAAATTTTCATGGTGGATCCGAAGTTTTTAATTATCCGTGGGATACATGGTCACAATTAAATGCCGATGACGATTGGTGGCAATATGTAGGGAGGGAATGGGCAGACACCGTCCATGCATATTCACCTGCCGGTTATTTTAACGAATTCAATGATGGTATTACGAATGGATACGCATGGTATACAATTACAGGAGGAAGACAGGATTATATGAATTATTTTCACCATTGTCGTGAAGTTACGGTTGAATTGTCGTATACAAAACTACTGCCTGCCAGTGAATTTCCAAACTACTGGGAGTATAATTACCGTTCATTTCTGAATTATATGGAACAGGCTCTTTTCGGAATAACGGGTATCGTTACAGATAGCGCTTCAGGAAACCCACTGGAAGCAACCATTACGATCGAAAACCATGACAATAACAATTCATGGATTTCAACAAATGCAACAAGTGGAGCTTATTTCAGACCCATTTATGAAGGAAACTGGGATGTAACTTTTTTTGCTTCAGGTCATGAAGCAAAAACATTTCAGAATATACTGACTCTTAACCGGAAAACCACCGAGCTAGACGTCTCGTTGGTTTATAATGGTTCATCGATACAGGAAAATACAGGTTTTGAATTATTTCATTTGGTTGCTGAACAGAAAACAAATGAATATATGCTTACCTATTCCGGTAAGGATGCTATAAAATGCACGGTTCAGCTTATACGGTTAAACGGTGCCTGCATCAATTCAACAGAATATGATTTTAATCCATATCTTAATCGCTTTCCTATTCATTCTATAGATTTATCAAAAGGAATCTATCTGGTCCAGGTATCCGCTTTTGAAAGGAATTACGTGTTTAAATTAATTGTTATGTGAGAGGCTAACATGCGGATGAATAAGTTTTTTCTTGAGGCAATCATTTTTATATCAGGAGCTTTGACCATGGTATTTGAGCTCTCAGGATCGCGTATTTTAGGTCCTTATTTTGGCGCATCAATATTTATCTGGACCAGTCTGATCGGAATTATCATGGGAAGCCTCAGCATTGGTTATTGGCTTGGTGGGATTTTTTCCGTGCGAAGATCGGATTTTACATTTCTTGCCTGGGTTATATTTTCGGCAGGATTCTTCATGTTTCTGACCATTACGGGCAATACATACATACTTGACAGAGTTGTGAAATACATTCCTGGCCTTAAACTGATGACGATCGTTTCTGCAATTATTCTGTTCGGACCTGCCAGTATTTTTTTAGGTATGATATTACCCTATAGTGTGAAATTAAAGATCAGCAATTTAAGAACTTCCGGCATAACAGTCGGTAATTTATATGCCTTGTCCACTATTGGAAGCATAATCGGAACTTTCCTTGCCGGCTTTGTTTTAATACCAGCATTTGGCTTTAAGAACGTACTTTTTACGATTTCTGTTTTTCTGATTTTAATTTCCGTTTATTCTTTTTTTGTGAATAAGAAGGTGGTTCCGGGAGTTGTCGTATTGCTAAGTACCGTAATTATTATATTTTTCTGGTTCAGGTCAAATACTTCTTCACCGAAATATATCGATGCCGATACGCAATACAACCGCGTGCTAATTTACAATTCAACGGATAAAGCAACAGGCAGACCGGTTAAAATTCTGCGTGTTAATAATGAGCAAAGCTCAGCGATGTTTACCGATAAAGATGACGACCTTGTTTTTGAAGTATTGAAATATTACCGGTTGATTGAATTTTTTAATCCGGGCTTTAAGAGTTCGCTGATGATTGGAGGTTCAGGGTATGCATTTCCAAAAGATTATTTGCGAAGATATCCGAATGCTAACATCGATGTAGTTGAAATCGATCCCGGGCTAACAAGGCTCGCCCGAAAATATTTCGACCTTCAGGATAATAAACACCTGACAATAATTCATGAGGATGGAAGGACCTACCTAAATAAATGCACAAAAAAATATGATGCGGTTTTTATGGATGCTTACAAATCCCTTTTAACCATTCCTTACCAGCTCACAACATTAGAGGCGCTGCAAAAAATCTATACCGTCCTCAATGATAATGGTGCTGTTTATGCCAACATCATTTCTTCACTCGATGAGGAGAATAGTTTATTTTTTAGGTCAGAGATAGCCACCTATAAAAAAGTCTTTCCACAGGTTTATTTGTTTGCTGTTCAGTATCCCCACCCGACGGTGGCAGAAAAGGATCTATACCAGAATTTTTTACTGGTAGGTCTCAAATCAGATATTAAACCAGATTTTACAAGTCAAAACGAACAACTTAACAACTATCTGGGACATCTTTATTCCGATTCATTGAATACAAATGTCTCAATATTTACTGATGAATTTGCACCGGTAGAATTTCTGGCAACCCGCTCACTGAAATAATTATCCGCCGAAATGTATGCCTGAACTTAATCCGAATCTGAAAGCTGCTATCAAAACGGCTGCACACAATAGAAAAATCCAGTTGAGCTTGATTTTACGGGGTTCTTCATCAAAATATATTTCATTAAATCTGCCAAAGGATATCATTAGTGGTATAATTACAATAAGAAAAGTACCAAGTTTTAAAAGTTCGTAAAGGATTTCATCGATAGAACTGTAATATAAATCATTCGGTATTTTTAGAAATGCCAATACAAACGAACCTAAAATGGATGGAATAACAATCTGACTCATCAGAAAGAATTTCCTGTTGTGATCACCGATAGAATTGAAATACGTATTTCCTGAAATAAGGAAAGATTTTGCAATAACCACACCGATTACAACAAGAGAGAAGATAGAAAAGATTGAGAATATCATTTTTCCTGTATCCCGGTAATAAAGATAGGCTATTACCCATCCAAAGTCCTTGTTTAATAGGGTTCCCAGCAACAGCCCACCGAAAAAGGAAATCATACCATGAATAAAACCCCATAGAAAGAAAAGTTTGTAAAGCCGGATGTCGTTTCGCTTAATACTATATAAAATAATCATAATGATACCCAGCAACAAACCGGTTAAGGGTAAAATGCTGAATAGAATTTTAACAGCATCAGCGGTCCAGTCAAAGCTATCGATATTGTAATAAATTTTATAATAATAAAAGATAGTCTTGTAATCAAAGCTTATTGAAACAAGGATGGTTATTAATTGACCCAGAAAATAGATTAAAAGATAGGATAAAATATAGATGGAAAAAGAATTTACAGATATTATAAAGAAGTTATGATTTTTATCTCTGTTTTCCCCGATGGCAATTAACTTATTCAGCCACCTTCGAAGAGACTGGCGATTAAATGTTCTTATTTCATACATAAGGGCTTTGAAATTGGCCTTTATGTGCTGCTTCCTGACTTTTCTGAGTTCATGTTTGAGCTCAATTTTTTCTTTTTTAAGAGATAACCTCAATTCTCTTTCAGCCAGCTTATCCTGAAGAGATTTTTCCTTAATCCTTGTTTTAACTGCAATTTTTTCGAGTCTGTCGTGAATTTTTCTTCTCAATTAATCTTCTTTTGCGATCCTTCCTCGTTATTTTACTTTTTTTATAAACAAACCTGGTTATTCTGAAAATACGATAGATTTTATAACGCAGTGATTTTTTATTTTTCTTTTTTTTCTTTTTTTCTTCGATCCGGGAAAGTAAAATTTCATTTTTTTTAACTTCCTGCTGGTGTTTTTGAATTTTTTTCTTGTACGACAGAAATCTCATTCGCCTGTAAACAGGGTAAAATCTTTTACCCAACAATTTTCTTCGCGTACTTTCTTTCATTCAGGCTTAAATATGTCAACAAATGTAGGTAATTTATAGAAAAATCATGAAGTGGGATATTCAATAAAAAACCCGGAATGATAGTCTTCCGGGTTCCATGTTATTTAGTTAAACATTAATCTACAACCATATGAGCAAAACTGTCAGAGTATTTGCCTTCCTCAAGATTCTTTTTAACGACGCTGAAAGCATTTATTGTGTAATCAACGTCATCTGGAGTATGCACGGCAGTGGGAATAAGCCGAAGCATAATAACTCCCTTTGGAACCACAGGATAGGTAACAATAGAACAGAAAACGTTGTGATTTTCCCTGAGATCTTTTGTAACGTGGGTTGCTTCAGGTACACCCCCCTTAAAAAATACAGGAGTTACAGGCGATTCGGTATTTCCAAGATTGAATCCTTTTTGTTTCAATCCTGATTGCAAGGCATTCACAATTTCCCAAAGCTTTTCCTTGTGTATGGGTTGTGATTGCAATATTTCAAGGCGTTTTAATGCTCCAACTACCATGGCCATCGGAAGGGATTTGGCATAGATTTGAGAACGCATATTATACATCAGAAAATTGATAACTTTCTTATCTCCGGCAACAAAACCTCCAATCCCGGCCATTGCTTTAGCAAAAGTACCAAAGTACAGATCAATTTTATCCTGAACACCCAAATGTTCTCCTGTTCCTGCACCGGTTTTACCCATTGTTCCGAATCCATGGGCATCGTCAACCAAAAGCCTGAAATTGAATTTATTTTTTAAATCTGTAATTTCTTTAAGTTTACCAAGATCTCCAGCCATACCATAAACGCCTTCTGTAATAACCAAAATACCACCACCTGTTTGCTCTGTGATCTTGGTGGCCCGGTTCAATTCTCTTTCCAGGTTTCCAACATTATTATGCGGGTAAACAAAGCGTTTACCAAAATGCAGGCGCATTCCATCAATGATGCAGGCATGAGCTTCCGAATCATAAACAATTACATCGCGTCTGTCGACAAGCGTATCAATTATTGAAACCATTCCCTGGTAACCGTAATTCAGCAAGTATGCAGCATCTTTTTTTACAAAGGCAGCTAGTTTATTTTCCAGTTCCTCGTGGTAAACGGTTTGACCTGACATCATTCGTGCTCCCATCGGATAGGCGAGACCCCATTTAGCTGCTGCTTCTGCATCCGTTTTCATTACCTCCGGATGATTTGCCAGACCCAGGTAATTATTCAGGCTCCAAACCAGCCTTTCTTTACCCATAAAAACCATCCTGTTGCCAATGGGGCCTTCAAGCTTGGGAAACATATAATAACCATGGGCTTGTTGCATATACTGTCCCAAAGGGCCGGAACTTTTATCAATTTTATCAAAAATATCCATTTCGTAATGTGTTGTAATACTTGTTAAAGCATTGTTATCCAATAATAAAACGCGCAAAACTATAATTAATTCGATTCATTACCAAGTTTAGTTCCCAATTAATTTCAACAAAAAATAATTGCCTGTAAATTACGTTTTTAAATTTCATTAAATTACTGTAATTTTGCGCCCATGTTTCTAAAACGTATTAAATATCCTGCAATTGCTTTTATCTCAATTACTTTGCTATCGTGCAGCAAGTACTCAAAGATACAAAAGAGTCAGGATTTTCAATACAAGTATGACAAGGCGCTCGAATATTATGATAATCAGGATTATTATCGGGCTTTGAATCTTTTTGATCAGGTAATGCCTTTTTTCAGAGGTACTGATCAGGCTGAAAACATATCTTATAAATATGCCTACGCTTACTACAACCAGAAGGAATATGTAATGGGAAGCTATTATTTCGATCGTTTTGCAAAAACATTTCCAAGAAGTGACAAAGCGGAAGAATGTGCTTTTATGGCCGCCTATTGTAAATACTTAGATTCACCGCCTTATGAATTGGATCAAACAAACACCAAACAGGCGATTCAGGAATTGCAGGTTTTTATAAACACTTACCCGCACAGCGAAAGGGTGAAGCAAAGTAACGAACTGATTGATGAACTAAGGGAAAAGTTACAGCTTAAAGATTTTGAAATCGCCAGGCTTTATCTTAAAATGGAGAAATACAAAGCTGCTGTTACTTCATTTGAAAGCCTTTTGAAAGATTACCCGGATACAAAATACAAAGAAGACGCAATGTTTTATTCGATTAAAGCATATTATTATTTCGCTTCAAAGAGTGTGAAATCGAAACGGAAAGAAAGATACCAGGAAGCGGTTGATGTCTACCAGGAATTCATTACCCTTTATCCGGATAGTAAATATAATCATGACGTGAAATATATGTACGATCATGCAATGAAAGATTTACAAGGAGAAAAAATAAATTAAAATAAATATGGATTATAAGAAAATTAAAACAGAAACCACAGCGGTTACAAGACGTGTCCGTGATTTTGACGCACCTACGGGAAATATATATGAAACCGTCGCCATCCTGTCAAAACGAGCGAACCAGATATCAATAGAAATGAAAGAAGAACTGGGTCAGAAAATCCAGGAATTCGCTACAACCCAGGATAATCTCGAAGAAATATTTGAAAACAGGGAACAGATTGAAATTGCACGGTTTTACGAAAAACTGCCTAAATCTACTCTGATCTCAGTGTGGGAATTTGCACACGATAAAATCTATTACAGAAATCCCCTGAAAAAAACGGATAACGAATTTTAGTTATCATGCTTAAAGGGAAAAAAATACTTATTGGTATCACAGGAAGTATTGCCGCTTATAAAATCCCATTTTTAATAAGGCTGATGGTTAAAGAGGGAGTGGAAGTGAAAGTGATACTTACCGGGACTGCCAAAGATTTTGTAACCCCTTTGACCTTATCGACTCTAACCGGAAATCCGGTTTATTGTGAATTTTACGACAAAGATGATGGAACCTGGCACAGTCATGTTGATCTGGGAAACTGGCCGGACTTGCTTCTGATAGCACCGGCAACAGCAACAACAATGGGTAAAATGGCAAATGGAATTGCCGATAATCTTCTAACGGCAACCTATCTTGCAGCTAAATGTCCTGTTTTTTTTGCCCCTGCTATGGATGTTGATATGTTTCATCACCCTTCTACAAGTGATAACATACAAAAGCTCCAATCTTTCGGGAACATTCTTATTCCACCTGATGATGGTGAATTGGCAAGTGGCCTTTATGGTGCCGGACGAATGCAGGAACCTGAGAACATACTTCGCACATTAAAAGAATTTTTTCAAAAAAAAAAGAATTTTCCAATCTTAATGTTCTGATATCAGCTGGGCCTACCTATGAATCCATCGATCCGGTGCGGTTTATTGGCAATTTCTCAACCGGGATGATGGGCTTTGCTTTAGCGAATGAATTTGCTGACCGGGGAGCGCATGTGGAACTTGTATCAGGACCGGTTTCCTTACAAATAAATCATCCAAATATTCAGTTAACAAAGGTCAACTCGGCTGCTGAGATGTACAATGAATGCTCAAAAAAATTTGACACATGCCACATTGCCGTAATGGCAGCAGCTGTAGCAGATTATACCCCTGAACATAAGAAATCAAATAAAATTAAGAAACAGGACGCTACGGTAACTTTGCGTTTAAAAAAAACCACAGACATTCTTAAAGAGCTTGGAAAAAGGAAAAAGGATAATCAGATTTTAGCTGGATTTGCTCTTGAAACTGATAATGAGTTTCAAAATGCACGTTCCAAACTCGAAAATAAAAATCTTGATCTGATCGTTTTAAATTCGCTGAAGGATGAGGGTGCCGGATTTGGCTATGCAACTAACAAAATCTCGATACTCACAAAAAATGGGGAAATAACAGAATTTGGTGTAAAGCTGAAAAGTGAAGTAGCAAAAGACATAGCCGATAAAATTAGCTTATTAATAACGAAATCAGATAAATAAAAGCCTTATGAAACAGATTGTAAAACATCTGCTGATTGTTTGTTTTTTCCTGCTGAATAGTGCAGGTATCAAGGCACAGGAGTTTCTTTGCAATATCCAGGTGAATACGCAACAGGTACAGGGAACCGATAAAAAGGTTTATGAAACCATGCAAACTGCCCTGACCGAGTTTCTTAACTCCCGCCGATGGACAAATTATGAATTCAAAATCAATGAACGGATTGAGTGCAACATGTTGATAAATATAACCGACCGGCCTTCAGTGGACCGTTTCAAAGCCACCCTTAACATCGTTGCAAGCCGTCCTGTTTTTAACTCGGCCTATAATTCAGCGCTTATAAACTATATTGACAAGGATTTTGAATTTGACTATGTAGAATTTGAGCCACTTGATTTCCAGGAAAGCCAATATACCTCCAATCTCACTTCTGTAATGGCATATTACCTATATATGGTGCTTGGACTGGATTTCGATTCTTTTTCTGAATTTGGAGGAACTCCTTATTATCAAAAGGCGGAAGCTATTGTAAATGTAGCCCAGAATTCGGGCGAAAAAGGCTGGAATTCATATGAAAACCAGCGAAACCGTTACTGGCTTGTAGAAAATTATCTCAACAAAAATTATGTTGGACTTAGAACCTTTCTGTACAATTATCACCGCAAGGGACTTGACGTAATGGCTGATAAACCTGATGAGGGCCGGGGTGTCATACTTCAAAGCCTGAATGACCTTAAAAAAGTATCGGATGAGCAACCGGGATTATTTGCACTGCAGCTGATGCTTAATGCAAAATCCGACGAAATTGTAAATATTTTTAGTCAGTGTAATCCTAAAGAAAAAGAGGATGCACAAACTGTTATGAAGCAGATTGATCCGGCTAATTCATCAAAGTATTCTAAGATGGGACAGCGGAATTAATTTGGGTTGAATACTTGATTGGTCAGATAAATAAATCAGCATAATAATTTTAATACCAAAATAACCTGAAATTGACTAATTCAGGCGCGGCTGAGTTTACAGGAATATGTCTGAATTCTTTATTACTTTTGCGTACAAAACTACAGTTGTAATTTAATATGCTTTCGCATTTATCAATACAAAATTATGCCCTGATCAGGCACCTCGAAATTGATTTTAAAGACGGACTAACCGTAATTACCGGAGAAACTGGTGCCGGTAAATCCATTTTATTGGGTGCATTGAACCTGATCCTCGGGAACCGGGCTGATACGCAGGTTTTGTTCGATAAATCGAGAAAGTGTATTGTTGAAGGAGTATTTCATATCGGAAATTACAACCTCCAGACTTTTTTTGGTGAAAATGATCTTGACTATGAGGATCATTCAACTATTAGAAGGGAAATAGGAATAAACGGGAAATCAAGGGCTTTTATTAATGATACACCTGTCACAATTACTGTTTTAAAAGAACTGGGAGAAAAGCTTATTGATATTCATTCGCAGAATAACACAGTAACATTATCCGATACTTCCTTCCAGATTGCCGTAGTAGATAGTTACAGTGGAATTTCTGAAATTGTAAAAGATTACAAAATACGGTTCCTGCTTTATTATCACTTAAAAAATGAATTAGATCAATTGATTGAGGCAGAAATCAAATCCAAATCGGAACAAGATTATTTTCAGTTTCTGGTAAATGAACTCGAGGCATCGAACTTAAAACCCAGCGAACAGCCTGAACTGGAACAGGAGCGTGACATTCTTAATCATGCTGAAGATATAAAATCAGCACTTTATTCAGCCATTGAAATACTTAATGGGAGTGATTCCAATGTTCTGGACCGGATTTCTGCTGTCCGTAACAGTTTAAATCAAATATCAAAGTATCGTGAGGATATTAAGACTATCGGAGACCGGATCGATAGCAGTTATATTGAGCTTAATGATATTGTTAATGAAATCAGGAAAGTTGAATCGGTTATCAACTACGACCCTGATCGGATAAGGCTGATCAATGAAAGGCTTGATCTTATCTATCAGCTGCAGAATAAACATCGTGTCCAGACAGTTGAAGATCTTTTAAATATTAAAAGTGAATTTTCTAAAAAGCTTAGTGATATTGCTTCTTTGCAGCATCAGATTGAAGCTGTTCAAAAGGAAGTTCATTCAATGGAATTGGAAATCACTGAAAAAGCCAATGCCATATCGGAGAAAAGACAAGGAGTTTTTCAACCTATTAATTCAGAGATAGAGAGTTCATTAGTGCATTTGGGAATGCCCTACGCCAGGTTTCAAATCCTGCATAAATTGATGGATAATCCAGGAAAAGACGGAATCGATACTATAAAGTTTCTTTTCAATGCAAACAGGGGAGGAGACCTTCAGGAAATTGCGAAGGTTGCATCAGGAGGGGAGTTTTCGCGGTTGATGCTTGCTATTAAATCCCTTATATCACAAAGAAACCTTCTGCCGACTGTAATCTTTGATGAAATCGATATGGGGGTTTCGGGAGCAGTGGCTGATATGGTAGGGAATATTCTGGTAAAGCTGTCCTCTTCCATGCAGGTACTGGCAATTACGCACTTACCTCAAATAGCAGGCAAAGGAGATAGTCATTATTTTGTTTACAAGGTTGTGGAAGATGAATCGACAAAAACTGAAATCCAGCTTTTGCAAAATGATGAGCGTGTCCTGGAAATTGCAAAGATGTTGAGTGGACAGGAAATAACTCCCTCATCTGTTGAATCCGCAAAACATTTGCTCAAATGATTTATTCGAAAAATGAAAGGATGAATAATTAATTGATCAGTTTTCATAAACTAAAAAATTAAGAAACCACAAATGACTTATAATCTTTTAAAAGGGAAAAAAGGAATAATATTCGGAGCTCTCGATCATCGTTCAATAGCCTGGAAGGTTGCTGAAAAAGCATATGAGGAGGGTGCTGTTTTTACTTTGACGAATACTCCAACCGCACTGCGCTTTGGTGAGTTGGATGAACTTGCTGTTAAATGCAAGGCAGAAGTGATACCAGCAGATGCTACCAGTCCGGAAGACCTCGAAAATCTGATAAAAAAATCAATGGAGATATTGGGAGGACAGGTAGATTTTATTCTGCATTCCATTGGCATGTCATTAAATGTCAGAAAAAAAAGGGTTTACAGCGATCTCCGTTACGATTACTTTCAGAAAACACTTGATATTTCTGCATTGTCCTTCCATAAGCTTTTACAAACATGCTATAAATTCGATGCAATCAGCGAATGGGGGAGTGTCGTTGCACTTTCCTATATTGCAGCCCAGCGAACGCTTTACGGCTATAATGATATGGCAGATGCCAAAGCTCTTCTTGAATCCATTGCAAGAAGTTTCGGTTACATTTATGGCCGGGAAAAAAGAATCAGAGTTAATACAATTTCACAATCACCGACATTAACAACGGCAGGTAGCGGTGTAAAAGGAATTGATGCACTGCTGGATTTCACAGAGCGAATGTCGCCGCTTGGAAATGCAACTGCCGAAGAATGCGCCAATTTCACTATTGTTCTTTTTTCGGATCTTTCAAAAAAAGTAACGATGCAAAATATTTTTCACGACGGCGGATTTTCAAGCATGGGTATGAGTCAAAGGGCTATGCGAATGTACAACCGTAGCCTCGATTGTGACGATTGTCCTCCTGTGGATTAATTTTCTTTGGCTGATCAACTGAATTTTCTAAATTTGTCGGGCTTTCCAATAAATAAATTACACTATAAAAAACAACATATGATAAGTTTTCAATTGACAAATGAACAAGAGGAAATCATAGCAAAATATAAGGATTTCGTGCAGCGGTGGGTTATTCCCAACAGGCTTAAATACGATGCCCTGGCTGAATTTCCATGGCCGGTAGTGAAAGCTGCCTATGATGAAGGAATTATGAATGGTCCTATGCCAAAAATTTACGGGGGTCACGAACACACGCTTTTGGATGGAGCCTTAGCATCGGAGGAACTGGGAGCCGGCTGCATTGGGATAGGTATTTGTATCGATGCAAATACCCTGGCGCTGACACCGCTTTACCTGGCAGCCACTGATGATCAGAAGAAAAAATATTTTGGCTTGATTAACGAAATTAAAGGGGTTGCGGCCTATTGCCTAACAGAACCCAATGCCGGATCGGATGTGCAGGGAATTAAGTCGACTGCTATTAAGCATGGAGATAAATATATTCTGAATGGCCATAAACGGTTTATCACAAATGGGGAAGTCTCAACATTTATGACTGTTTTTGCCCAGACCGATCCTGAAAAAGGATCGCGCAGCCTCACTGCTTTTCTTGTTCCGTCCGATTCACCCGGAGTAGAATTTAAACCACGCCTTCAGAAAATGGGTCAAAAAGCCTCAGTTCAGAATGAAATTATTTTTACTGACGTTGAAGTTCCTGAAAATAACAGGATAGGAGAGGAGGGGCATGGTTTTATAATTGCTATGAAAACATTCGACAGAACGCGTACAGGAGTTGCAGCGCTTAGTTTAGGCAACGCAAGGGCGGCCTATGAAAAAGCAAAAGAATGGACCAAAAACCGTCGGCAATTCGGCCAACCCATTGCTTCGAACCAGGCTATCGGTTTTATGCTGGCCGATATGGCAACAAAAATTGAAACTGCCCGATTGATCACATGGTATGCTGCCTGGGCTTATGACTTCGATAAAAAGAAAATAAATAAGCTTTCGGCAATGTCGAAACTTTATGCTTCTGATATTGGCATGGAAGTGACTACTGATGCGGTTCAGGCCATGGGTGGTGACGGTTATACCTGGGAATTTGAAGTGGAAAAAATGATGCGCGATGCCAAATTGTGCCAGATTTACGAGGGAACAAACCAGGTTCAGCGGATTGTGATCTCAAAAAGTATTTTAAAGGAATAGCAGATAGTAAAAAAGCCTGTTTTCAACCGAAAGCAGGCTTTTTATTATATACTATTTCCAGTTTCAAAAATTGTACTTGTTTTCCTCAATCAGTTTATTGGCGATTCTTCTGCGGGCTTCCTTAACATTAACAGGAGCAACTTTTGTAAACATTTCAATACGTTCAGCCATTATCTTGTTTTCTTCTCCGGTAACAAACGAATTGATTGCATCGTTTGAGATTTTATTAATATGACAGGCTGAATCATAAATATAAACATCGAGAATATCTTTATAAATACCAACCGCATTCGTTCCGTTTATTTTTTCCAGTTTTTCCACTCTCAGTAATGCCGATTCGGCGCCATATACCATCATAATCACATCTGATATATTAAAAAGAATTTCCTGTTCCGAAAGAAAATTGCGTTGAAACTTATCCGATAAAGTTCCTAAAAGAAGAAGTGCTGTTTTTTTAAAATTCTTAACATAATGACGTTTTTCCTCAAAATAATTTCCGATTGGGGCAACACCTTCTGCTTCATTATTAATATTTTTAACAATAGAGTTTGCATATCTTACGACATCGAAACCGGTTTTCAACGCCTTTTTAATGGTTGTATCTGAAACCAGCAGACGATTGATCTCATTTGTACCTTCAAATATCCGGTTAATCCTTGAATCGCGGTAAGCCCGGTCAACATCCGTTTCGGATGAAAAGCCCATACCACCGAAAATCTGAACAGCTTCGTCGACAACATAATTTAAAGATTCTGAACCAAAAACCTTCAGTAATGCTGCTTCAATGGCATAAACCGCAATCCCCTCAATGGTTGCTTTTGGCTTTTCCATTCCTTCATCCAAAAGGATTTGGATCATGTCATCAATATTTTTACTTACCCTGTAAACAGCTGATTCTGTTACCCAGGTTCTGATAACTTGTTCAGCAAGCTTGAATTTAATGGCGCCGAATTCAGAGATAAACTGACCGAACTGTTTCCGCTCGTTAGCATAATTTACCGACTGATTGATCGCTCTTTTCGCTGCACCCAAAACCGTTCCGCCTAATTTTATCCTGCCCATATGAAGGATGTTCAAAGCAATTCTGAATCCCTCACCGCGTTTACCCAACAGGTTTTCAACCGGTACTTTTACTTCATTGAAAAATATCTGAACTGTCGAGGAACCCTTAATCCCCATTTTCTTTTCTTCAGCATTAATAACTATCCCATTCCACGCACTTTCAACAATAAAAGCACTGTGTACACGGTCGTTATCTATTTTAGCAAATACTGTAAACACATCGGCGAATCCGCCATTTGTAATCCACATTTTTTGTCCGGTCAAAATGTAAAACTTACCATCCTCTGAAAGAACAGCTTTTGATTTACCGGCATTTGCATCAGAACCTGCGTTAGGCTCTGTTAGACAATATGCAGCGGCCCAATCACCGGTTGCAAGTTTGGGCAGGTATTTCTGCTTTTGGGCTTCGTTTCCATAATATACGATGGGTAATGTTCCGATACCGGTGTGAGCCGAATAAGCTACTGAAAAAGAATATCCTGAACCCATCGCTGCGCTGGCGAGCATAGAAGTGGTGAACGATTGCTCAAATCCTTCATACTTTTCAGGTACCGAAATTCCAAGCAAACCAAGGTCACCGGCTTTTTTTATTAAACTTCGCATTAACCCTTCCTGTTGTGCATCAATTTTATCGAGTACCGGGAAGACTTCTGATTCGAGAAAATCCTCACATGTTTGTTCGATCATACGCTGTTCTTCTTCAAATTCTTCAGGAATAAAAATATCACCAGCTTCTGTTTCCCTGATCAGAAATTCACCGCCCTTTATTAATTGTGCTTTTTCCATTATAATTTATTGATTTTTTTAGGGCGGTAAAATTAAAAAATAATTGATACATTTGATCGTGTTGTAAACCGGGTTTTGGAAGGAGTAAATATTTATGGTTTTTCTGGTCGTATTAATTGTTAGTATACTGCTTTCGGTAATATACTATAAACAGTTAAAGTTGCATATTATCCAGGTGAAGTATGGAAAGTACAGTTATGCTTATATAAAGCAGTTTAAGAAATTTGCCAATAAGAGCCCTTTTCCCTATTGCTTTAAGGATGACATTTTGCCGTATCTCCGGTTATCGCTGTTTAAAAAAGATGAGGTAAATATTTTTGCTTCGGAAAAGAATTTACTTTTCGATGGCAGAAAGTTTCACTGCCAAATAAATGAAATAATCAAGGACTTCGGTACTCCAGATTGCTTTAATGCCTTTATAATTAAAGGAATGGAATTGAAAGCATTTGGTTATTCATCAGAAGAATCAGGGATTCGTTTAAACAAGATATTTTTTTTTACAGATAATGAATTTTTCATGGGGGAGTATCATATTGACGAATTAAACACATATGATTCAATTAATATCGCGGATAAAATTCTTGAAAAATTCGGTATAAAGGAGAAAAATCATGCTACGCACTTTTTTGTAGAGGATAAAAATAAAAATGAGATCTTATTTTATGAGAATGGGTTTTCCATCCTGATTAGGTTTGTCAACAACAGTGACGCTAAATTCCTCGAACTGATAAAATAAAAAAGCCCGCCGTTAAGGGCAGGCTGTTAGGTTATTTTGTTTTTGCAACTACCTTTTTTGGTTTTACAATGTCAATCGTAAGTTCCTCTTTACCTTCTGAATATTCCACCTTGATCAGGTCGCCATCTCCCAGTTTGGTTCTTATGATTTCCTCCGCAAGGGAATCTTCAATATACTTTTGAATAGCACGTTTTAACGGACGTGCGCCGTATTGTTCATCCCAGCCTTTATCAACAATGAAATCTTTGGCAGATGGAGTAACTTCGATTTCATATCCAAGCTCGTTGATCCTTTTATATAAATAGTTTAGTTCAATGTCGATGATCTTATGAATATCTTCACGTTCTAGGGGTTCAAAGATAACAACATCGTCGATCCGGTTAAGGAATTCGGGGGCAAAAGCCTTTTTTAAAGCACTTTCAATTACACCTTTTGCAAAATCTACTTTTGCTGATTTTTTAGCAGCTGTGCTAAATCCAACGCCCTGGCCAAAATCCTTTAATTGTCTTGAACCAATATTGGAGGTCATAATTACAATCGTATTTTTAAAATCTACTTTTCTACCAAAGCTATCAGTAAGTACACCATCATCCAATACTTGCAGGAGTAAATGAAAAACATCCGGGTGAGCTTTTTCGATTTCATCGAGTAAAACAATAGAGTAGGGTTTTCTTCTTACTTTCTCCGTAAGCTGACCACCTTCCTCATAACCAACGTATCCCGGAGGAGCGCCGACCAATCTTGATACGGCGAATTTTTCCATAAATTCACTCATATCGATTCTTACGAGGGCATCTTCCGAATCGAAAAGATACTTAGCCAGTACTTTAGCAAGGTGTGTTTTTCCGACTCCGGTAGGTCCAAGGAAAATAAATGTTCCGATGGGTTTGTTAGGATCTTTAAGGCCTGCACGATTCCTGCGAATAGCTTTTGCCACCTTTTTAATGGCTTCATTCTGCCCAATCACTGAACATGCAAGATCTTCTTCCATTTTCACAAGCCGATCGCTTTCGTTCTGTGCAATCCGCTGAACAGGAACACCTGTCATCATTGCAATAACCTCAGCAACATTATCGGCTGAAACAATTTCTCTGTTTATTTTAGATTCTTCGTCCCATCTTTTCTTCTCTTTATCCAGATCTTCCTGCAATTTTCTTTCTATATCTCTGAATCGAGCTGCCTCTTCAAATTTCTGATTATTAATGGCAAGGGTCTTATTGTTTCGGGTTTCTTCAATCCGATTTTCAATATCAATGATTTCAACAGGTACATGAATATTTGTTATATGTACCCTTGAGCCCGCCTCATCAAGTGCATCGATGGCCTTATCTGGTAAATACCTGTCGGTTATGTATCTTGTTGTAAGATCAACACAAGCTTTAATTGCCTCCTTAGAGTATGTAACCAAATGATGATCTTCGTATTTTTCCTTTATGTTGTTGAGTATCTCGTACGTTTCATCAGGGCTTGTCGGATCAACCAAAACTTTCTGAAATCTCCTTTCAAGAGCGCCGTCTTTTTCAATATATTGCCTGTATTCGTCAAGGGTTGTCGCGCCAATACATTGAATTTCACCACGTGCCAATGCTGGTTTAAACATATTGGATGCATCCAGAGAGCCCGAGGCATTACCTGCTCCAACAATGGTATGAATTTCATCAATGAAAAGAATAATATCGGGGTTTTTCTCCAGTTCATTCAAAACCGCTTTCATCCGCTCTTCAAACTGTCCACGGTATTTAGTTCCAGCAACAAGGGAAGCGAGATCAAGGGTTACGATTTTTTTATTAAAAAGTGCTCTTGATACTTTTCTTTGAACAATACGTAAGGCCAATCCTTCAGCTATAGCAGATTTACCAACCCCGGGCTCACCAATTAAAATGGGATTATTTTTCTTGCGCCGGCTCAGAATCTGAGCTATTCTTTCAAGCTCCCGTTCCCTGCCAACAATAGGATCCAGCCTTCCTTCTTCAGCATATTTTGTAATGTCTCTTCCAAAATTATCCAAAACCGGTGTTTTGGATTTTGAATCGGATATCTTCTTAATGTTTCCACCGAAACTCTGACCTCCTTCATCAGGGTCATCATCAGCTGTTCCGCCCGGAAGTTCATCTTTGGGTCTTAGCTTTGATCCGCTTTCAGCATTCGATATAATTGCCTTCAGTTCATCTTTAACGGCATCATAATCAACACCGTAATTATGAAATGCTTTGGTGACGACGTTGTCAGTGTCTTTGAGAATTGCTAACAACAAATGTTCTGTTCCAATCAATTCACTATTAAACAATTTAGCTTCAAGATAGGTAATTTTCAAAGCTCTTTCAGCCTGTTTAATTAAAGGAATATTATCGGTTGATTTCAATTTATGAGTATCCGGGTTTGCAATTGCAATCTCAATTTCTTTCCTTATTTTGGATAAATCAACTCCAAAGTAAGTGAGTATCTGAATTGCCATTCCCTCGCCTTCGCGAATGATCCCAAGCAGCAGATGCTCAAGTCCTATGTAATCGTTGCCCAGTCTGATTGCTTCTTCGCGGCTGTAGCTTAATACATCTTTTACGCGTTGTGAAAATTTAGCTTCCATTATATTTATTAGCGCTCCTAGCTTTATTTGTAACGAATACCTGAATGAATTATTTCTGCCCTGTATACTGTATAAATATATAAACAGTTTTATTTGACATTAGTTTTTCTATCAAAAACCTTACCTTATCCAAAGATTTCATGATTTAAATGACAAGGTGTCATCATTTCAAATGTATATACAAAATTACGGAAAAAAGGTTAAGGATTCAATAATTATTAACACGATTGTGTTAGTAATAATAATAGGTATAATACGCAGGTTACTGGGTAAAAAATTGCTATCTTTGAGACCTTATTAAAAAATACGTAAATATTTGTAATTGAAGATTATAAGAAATGGAAAACGATCAGCGTGGGGAACGGATTATAAAAGTCAATATTGAGAACCAGATGAAATCGGCATATATCGACTATTCGATGTCGGTAATTGTGTCGCGGGCTTTACCGGATGTAAGGGACGGGTTGAAACCTGTACACAGAAGGGTTTTATTTGGAATGCTTGATTTGGGAGTATTATCAAACAGAAGTTATAAAAAATCAGCCAGGATCGTTGGGGAAGTTCTTGGAAAATATCATCCTCACGGTGATACGTCGGTATATGATGCAATGGTCAGGATGGCACAGGATTGGTCGTTGCGCTATCCGCTGGTTGATGGGCAAGGGAATTTCGGATCGATGGACGGCGATAGCCCTGCAGCAATGAGGTATACAGAGGCCAGGCTGAGAAAAATTGCCGAAGAAATGCTGGCTGATATCAATAAAAATACGGTTGATTTTCAGAACAACTTTGATGATTCTCTTGAAGAGCCCACTGTACTGCCTGCTAAAATCCCGAATCTATTGGTAAACGGAGCATCAGGAATAGCTGTTGGAATGGCTACAAATATGCCACCCCACAATTTAGGGGAAATTGTCGACGGAGTTATTGCTTACATCGAAAACTATGACATTACCATTCCTGAATTAATGAAATTGATCAAAGGACCTGATTTTCCTACTGGTGGTGTCATCTATGGTTACGATGGAGTCAAAAGTGCTTATGAAACAGGCCGTGGCAGAATTGTTATGCGCGGTGAAGCGACCATTGAAGAGGAGGAGAATGGTAAATCCAGGATAGTGGTCACATCGATACCCTATCAGGTTAACAAGGCCGAAATGATCAAAAAAGCTGCAGAGCTTGTTAATGATAAAAAAATAGAAGGGATTACTGATATTCGCGACGAATCGGACAGAGATGGGTTGCGTATTGTTTATGAATTAAAAAGGGAAGCAATTCCCAATGTTATTCTCAACAAACTATATCAGTTTACTGCACTGCAATCGTCTTTTAGTGTCAATAATATTGCCCTTGTTCATGGTCGTCCGATGCTTCTCAATCTGAAAGACCTTATTAAGTATTTTGTGGAGCACAGGCACAAAGTAATTGTTCGCAGAACTCAATTTGAATTGGATGAAGCTGAAAAAAAAGGACACATTCTTGAAGGATTGATCAAAGCGTTGGATCACCTTGATGAAGTAATCGCTTTAATTCGGGCCTCACGGACACCGGAGGAAGCAAAAAACGGACTCATGTCACAATTTGAGTTATCCGAGCTTCAGTCAAAAGCGATACTCGACATGCGCTTACAAAAACTTACCGGTTTGGAACAGGAAAAACTGAAGGAAGAATATGCCGAATTATTAAAACTGATTGACACGCTGAAGGAAATACTTGGAAATGAACCGCTGAGAATGCAAATGATCAAAGATGAATTAAAGGAGATAAAAGAAAAATACGGTGATGAAACCCGAACGGAAATAGAATATACCGCCAAAGACTTCAATATAACCGATACCATTGCCGATGAAAATGTGGTTATTACGATTTCACATATGGGGTATATAAAACGTACACCCTTGAGTGAATACAGGCGACAGAACAGGGGCGGGATCGGAGCAAAAGGCAGCGATATAAGAGGAGAGGACATCCTGGAACATTTGTATATCGCTACCAATCACAATTATATGCTTTTCTTTACAGAACGGGGTAAATGTTACTGGCTCCGGGTATTTGAAATACCCGAAGGAACAAAAACTTCGAAGGGGAGAGCTCTTCAAAACCTGATAAGTATTGAACCGGGTGATACGGTAAGGGCTTTTATCAATGTAAAGGACCTTACGGATAGTGAATACATCAAAAACAATTACATAATTCTTTGCACAAAACATGGAACTATAAAAAAGACGTCACTGGAAGCCTATTCCAGACCAAGGCAAAATGGTATTATCGCCATCAATATAAAAGAGGATGATATTTTACTTGAAGCCAGACTTACCAACGGACAGAATGAGATTCTGATGGCTTTAAGGTCGGGAAAAGCCATTCGTTTCAATGAAAAAACGGTCAGGCCGATGGGCAGGAATGCTTCCGGAGTTAGAGGAATCAGGCTTGCAAATGCGAAAGATGGGGTTGTTGGTATGATCTGCCTCGAAACGTATGAACAGGACATCCTTGTTGTTTCTGAAAACGGCTATGGAAAAAAATCCACTGTGGATGATTACCGTATTACTAATCGTGGAGGAAAAGGGGTTAAAACAATTAATATTACTGAGAAAACAGGAAGTTTGATTGCGATGAAAGCCGTAACTGATAAAGATGATCTTATCATAATAACGCAAAGCGGCATTTTGATCCGGATGGCAGTCACGGATATGCGGGTAATGGGAAGGGCAACACAGGGTGTGCGGCTCATTAATATCAGAGAAGGTGATGCGATTGCATCTGTAGCACGCGTTGAAATTGACGAAGAAGAAGAAAACGGTTCTTTGGAGCAAGATCAGCAGGATATTACAAGTGAACAGCCGGATCAGGATAGTACTCAGGAATTACAAGAGGATGATATATAGTTCGTTGCATTGTACATCTAAAGGTGCATTGTAAGTGAAAATTGCACCAGATGAATTGAATTTTTTTGTGATATGTGCTAAATTTTGTCAATCGTGTATTTTAATTAATATTTTTGCCAAAAATTAATCTTTAACATTTATGATAATGAAGAAATTAGCAATTTTTGTGGTTCTTACTCTTATCGGAACACTTGGATTTAGCCAGTCAAATAAAGTAGTAAGCGCTTATAATTATCACAAAAGCGGTAAACTTGATAAGGCAAAAGAAGCAATCGATGAGGCTACGATTAATCCAAAGACCATGTCTGAAGCAAAAACATGGTTTTACAGAGGCAATATTTATATTGATATTTACAGAAGTGATAACCCGGATTATAAAAAACTTGATCCGGATGCACTGAATACAGCATACGAAGCTTATAAAAAAGCAACAGAACTCGATACCAAAGGGGTTTATAAAGAGGACATTAACCGGTTTATGCCAATTATCGGACAATCCTATTTTAATGAAGGGGCCAATAAGTACAACCAGGGTATGACAGCGATGAATGAAAAAGATACCGTACAGGCTATTAAGGAATTTAAAGTTTCTGAAACTTCCTTTGAAAATGCTTATACTATTTATAAAGAATCCGGTATCGTTGACACCGCTACAATATATTATGTATCTATTGCTGCAGAACTTGCAAAAGATTATGACAAAGCAAAGGAAACGCTGACTACTCTTGTCGAAATGAATTACCCGGAACCGGGTATATATTCAGCGCTGGCAGGCATCTATTACAAACAGGATAAAAATATTGAAAAAGCCATGCAATATTATAAACTGGGCCGCCAAAGATATCCTGATGACCTGAACCTTATTTTGCAGGAGACTAATCTGTTTTTGGCTGAAAATCAAACAGAAAAAGCGTTGGCTAATCTGCAACTCGCGGCCACCAAGGATACGATGAATCCCACCATATTTTTTGCGATAGGAGCTAAGTATAATGAAATTGCTGACGATTCGACACGAGCTGATGATGTTCGGAAGGATGCATTTGAAAAAGCTGCTAGTGCGTATAAACAATCCATAGCGCTTAAACCTGATTATTTTGATCCAAATTATAATATGGGTGCTTTGTATGTGAACAAAGCTGCCGCTATAATGGGTGTTGCTAACCAATTACCGTTGGATAAAGACAAGGAATACTCAGCGTTGAAAAAAGATGCGGATAAATACCTGAGTGAATGTTTACCGTATTTAGAAAAAGCACATGAATTAGAACCGACAGATAAAGGTACAATGGGTTCGTTAAAGGAAATTTATACACGGCTTAACATGCTCGATAAACTAAAAGCAATAAATGAAGAATTAAATAAATAGATTAAAAAGGGGAGAGATTCGTTTATGTCTCTCCTTTATTTTAATATTTCTCACTTATCATAATATTAATTATAGGACTTTATTAATGTACTCAATTAGTTGATATCCTTTATACAATATCATCTATCCAATAACATCATAAATAATTTACCATGCCTTCTATTTTGATTCCACGAACAGTATAATAAAACAATCTGAACTTTTATTACATACATTTGTTCTCTCACAAAAATGCATTTGATGGATCACATAAAATCTGCAGTTTTAACCTCAATTCAATACTTATCGCTTTTTTTTCTTTTGTATTTTAATCCCTGGTTTTCGAAACATCCAGCACTTTTACTACTTCAACTAATCGGTATTTTTGTTGGATTATGGGCAATTTTCGATATGAGAAAGAGTGCATTAAACATAACCCCAATGCCCCTAAATAATGCCATTCTGATTTCATCGGGACCTTATAAACTGGTACGACACCCGATGTACCTTGGACTCCTATTTTTCTTTACGCCATTGGTTATCAGCCATCCAACAAATATTTCACTAATTATTTATGCAATTTTCATTATCAATCTTATCTTAAAGCTCTTTTTTGAAGAAAAATTGCTGCTACTAAAGTTTGAATCTTATGTTGATTACAAGAAAAATACGTGGCGCCTGCTGCCTTACTTATTTTGATCTTTTAATTTAAAAGAAACTAAGGTATGAAAACTTTTATTTTGACGCTTCTAATCCTGCTTGCATTTAACCAGTCCTTTACTCAGCCTGGCAATGTTTCTCCCTTTGATACAACTATTTATGGCAGAAATGAACATGCTGGAAGATATATACACATCCGTGGATTTAACATGTATTATGAAAAATATGGTTCTGGGAAACCTTTACTCATGATTCACGGGAATGGTGGATCGATAAACAATTTTCTTTATCAAATACCCTATTTTTCGAAAAATTATACGGTTATTGTGCCTGATAGCAGAGCTCAGGGACGATCAATCGATCCGAATGATTCGCTGAGTTTTGAAATGATGGCTGATGATTTTAATGCGTTGCTTGATTCCTTGCATATTGATTCATGTTTTGTCCTTGGTTGGAGCGATGGTGGTATCAATGGCTTATTGTTAGCTATTCGTCATCCTGATAAAGTAAAAAAATTAGCTATTACCGGGGCAAACCTATGGCCTGATAGTAGCGCAATAAATCCTGCTGATTTTAAATGGGGGGTTAATTTTTATGATTCTCTTACCAATTTGCCCAAAACGTCTGAATTAAAGAGTACTCTTAAATTGACCCGCCTGGATTTATTTGAACCGCATATAACAATCAAACAGTTGCATAAGATTCAATGTCCGGTATTGGTAATTGGAGGTGACCGCGATATTATTCTTCCCCAACACACCTTACTTATCGCTCAGAATATTTCCCATGCTTTTTTATGGATATTACCCGATTCGGGCCATGCAACCCTTATCGAACATAAAGATCTGTTCAATCACGAAGTTGACCATTTTTTTGGCAATAACTCAGGTAAATAAGTAAATTTAAGGGTGAAACATCTTTAACCATCTGTGCAATCAAGAAATAACTGGCTTTTCCTGATATCATTAATTTTACATTTGATTTTCCCGTTTGAAATTTTCGCAAGTGAAATTTCTTCGACAGGTATATAAATTTCTTTTCCTGATTTATTATTCAAGATATAGACTTCTTTTTTGCGTTCGGGATATTCGGTAATAAAATCTCGTCGGATTATGCTGAATTCGTAAGTATTTCCGGGTAAGTAAAACGGATTTTGCGGTTCAAGAAACTGCTCACCGTCATCTCGGATAAACCGGCAATAAATTGTTTGTCCTATTTGAAAATCATACTTTGAATAGTACCTGCTTCTTAGTTTGTACATCATCCCTTCTTCGGACGCCAGCAGGTAAAAATTGAAATTGCCGGGAAAGCTGGTCAAATGCGCAATTTTAAAAGAATAAATTTGATTCGGTTCAAAATCTTTATAATCCTGATCGATAGTATCTCCGGCTAGTATGACACGACCTTTTTTAATCTTCACTACGTTGAGTTCGTAAGAATTTCCGGGTACAAAACGTTCAGAAAGCTCTTCAGAAGGAATAAAAATCTCATTTTGAAAGATGTCAGAAAAAACGGCCATCTTTTGGATAACTCCTTTTTGAATAGAAATATCTTCAAAACGGATCAGCGGGAAACTATATTTATTGCCCGGTTTATATACGGGATGTATTGGTTCAATAAAAATTTTACCGGTACAATTTATTTTATCGATCCTGCATTGAACCAGCTGGTTCAAACTAAACTGATACTTCTCATACGGAGATTTTTCAATGAGATGCCTTACGTTATTCGGATCAGATAATACATAACATTCTGTTTCGTCAGGTAAAACAGTAACTCCAACAATTTTAAAAGGGTAAATGACTCCTTCTTCAATTTTTACCTTCATCTAATACACTAAATTAATCACCGGAATCTAACCTTGCTGCCTTTTTAACCCCTTTAATTTTCTGAATTTTAAAAATCAGCATGTCAAGATGCCCCGTATCCCTAACTTTTACCTTGAACCGCCCATCGAACTTTCCATTTTTTGTTGCAATTACATCGAGTGAAACCATATTAACCTTAAAGTCTTTTGAGATAACATCCGTTACTTTATTTACAATTCCAATCTCATCGTTACCAACCACCCGGATAGTTGTTATATAACTCCGCTCCTCGTCAGTTTTACTCCATTTTACATCAATTACACGGTAGTTGTATTTTGAAATTAATTGGCGGGCATTGGGGCAATTAATGCGATGAATGGTAATTCCTTTTCCAACAGTTACAAACCCAAAAACCGCGTCTCCTGAAATGGGATTACAGCATTTGGCCAGTTCATAGCCAAGGTGCTCGATGCTTTTGTCAGAGAACGTAAAATCGCGGTCGTAAACCGGCTTCGGTTTTAGTTCTTTTTGCCCTACCTCAACAGGTTCGGTTTCGGCTGGCTTAGCGGCTAAACCCTCATTTTGCACTATTTTCTTTTTGATCTCCGAAAGATCAATCTTTTCAATGGCAATAAGGTAATAAAGGTCGACTGAGGATTTTAATTTGTACTGCTTGATAAGTTTGTCAATAATTGTATCGGAGAACTGAATTTTTCGGTTTCGCAATTTTCTTCTCAACATTTCCTTTCCAATTTCAGCCTCCTGGAATTTTTCTTCCTTTATTGCACGTTTAATTTTTGATTTGGCCTTGGACGTGACAGCAAAGTTGAGCCAGTCCAATTTGGGTTTTTGATTTTTTGATGTGATAATTTCAACTTTATCGCCGTTTTGCAAAACATGCCGGATGGGAACTATTTTATTATTCACCCTTGCTCCGCTGCACATGTCGCCAACACTCGAATGAATTTCATAAGCAAAATCAAGGACCGTTGAACCGCTTGGCAACGTTTTCAGATCACCTTCGGGTGTGAAAATAAAAATCTTGTCGGAATAAAGTTCTATTTTCGAAAGTTCACTTTCATTGTTATCATGAAGGTCGGGACTATCAATGACTTCCCTTATCCGGTTCATCCAGTTTTCCTGTTCTTCTTTCGCCACACCTTCTTTATACTTCCAATGCGCAGCCAACCCCTGCTCAGCTAATATATCCATTCTTTTTGAACGTATCTGGATTTCAACCCATCTGCCTCCCGGACCGACAACAGTTGTGTGAAGAGATTCATAACCACTGGACTTTGGTGTTGAAATCCAGTCGCGCAGTCGTTTGGGATTGGGTGGGTAAATGTCTGTCACCAGTGAATAAACCCTCCAGCAATCAGCTTTTTCTTTTTTCAGATCAGAATCGATAATGATACGGATGGCAAAAAGATCATAAACTTCTTCAAATTCAACATTCTGTTCCCTCATCTTTCTCCAGATTGAATGTATTGATTTGGGTCTGCCTTTTATCTCATAGCTAAAGTTATGCCTGAGCAGTTCCTTTTCAATCGGATGGATGACATCGTCAATATAGACTTTTTGTTTTGCACTGGTTTCTTTTACCTTTTCATGCAAACCTTTGTAAATTACAGGATTTGTATGCAACATCCACAATTCTTCAAGTTCTGTCTTTAAGTTATACAAACCAAGTCGGTGTGCAATCGGAATGTAAATATGGTTGACTTCCAATAAAGATTTTGTTTGTTTTGCGTCTGAAAGATTTTCGAAATTTCGCATGTCGTACAAGCGGTGAGCCAGTTTTATCAATATCACCCGAAAATCCTTGACAAGAGAAAGATAAAGCCTCCTGAAGCTCTCAGATTGAACGGAGATCTTTTCTGTCTTTATCTCAGATAATTTGGTAAACCCTTCGACAATAATTGCTGCTTCTTCACCAAACCGATCTGAAATTTTTTCAATAGTAAAGGTCTTATAATCTACTACATTATGTAAGAGCGCACAAATAACAGATGTTGCGCCAAGGTTTAATTCCTTCAGGACAATTTTCGCAATTTCAACTACATGATTTAATTCTTTCTCGCCTGTAGACTCCCACTCAGGCTTATGGAATTCCATAACCAATTCAAAGGCTTCTCTAAGCTTGTTCTGCTCTTCTTTTTTCATGAAGGGTTTGCAGGTATGCAACAGATCCCTGTATATTTCCTGTATCCTTTTCGTATTTGAATACGGTTTATCCATTCAATTAAAAATAAGAAAGTTCCATAGTTTTTTCAGTAAATGATTTCTATAATTTTTATATAACCGTACTTTGCAAAAATTATTATAACTCGATTTATCAAAGAAATTCTCCTGAATTCATTGATGTGTTTTTTGATAAAAATCAGTAATAAAATTATAGGTGAACGAGGCAATTAATGGAAACTGGAAATTCCTCAAATGAATGTTTAGTGTTCAGGTTCCTTCCCCTTAATACCTCTGCCCTTTGCATGAATTGAAGGATCAGCAATTGATTCCCGCATCAATGTATCGGCTTGTATATTTTTAAATTTGTAATAGTCCATAATTCCAAGATTACCGCTTCTGAAAGCTTCAGCCATTGCAAGTGGTATTTGCACTTCTGCTTCAATAACTTTTGCACGCGCTTCCTGGGCCTTAGCTTTCATTTCCTGTTCTGTTGCAACAGCCATGGCCCTTCTTTCTTCCGCTTTTGCCTGGGCAATATTTTTATCCGCGTTCGCCTGATCCATTTGCAATACAGCGCCTATGTTTTTACCAATATCAATGTCGGCTATATCAATTGAAAGAATTTCAAAAGCAGTTCCTGAATCCAATCCTTTTTCGAGGACCACCTTTGAAATTGAGTCTGGATTTTCGAGTACGGATTTATGCGAATCGGCTGAGCCGATAGAAGAAACAACCCCCTCTCCCACTCTTGCCAAAACGGTTTCTTCACCTGCTCCACCAACCAATTGCTTGATGTTCGCCCGTACCGTCACCCTGGCTTTTGCTGTAAGCTGAATTCCGTCTTTTGCCACTGCTGTGACCGGCGGTGTATCAATCACTTTTGGATTAACCGACATTTGCACAGCCTGAAGAACATCCCGGCCCGCAAGATCAATTGCGGTAGCTGTCTTAAAATTCAGTTCGATATTGGCTTTATCAGCTGATATCAGTGCATTTACCACGGCTACAACGTTTCCTCCGGCAAGATAATGTGCTTCGAGTTCATCCCGGTTCAGCTTCAGTCCGGCTTTCGTAGAAGAAATAAGGTTTCTGACAATAACCTGTGGTGGAACTTTCCTCCAGCGCATCAGCACAAGCTGAAGAAGTGAAATTCTTACTCCTGATAATAGTGCGGTAAACCACAAACCAACGGGGATAAAATAAAAAATAATCCAAAGTCCAAACAATGACGCAATTCCAATAGCGATAACAATGAGAGCGTTTGATTCCATTTTTATTTTAATTTAGGTTTAACAATTATTTTGTTATATTCAATTTTAATAATTTCTATTTCTGTATTTTTCTCAACAAACTCACCGGTTGTTTTTACTTCATAGTATTCACCATTGATCATTGCTTTACCCATAGGTGCAAGCCTCCCTATCGTTATTCCCGTATCATTCACTTTGATCTTTTCGCCATCCACAATATTGACTTTACTGTCAATCTGCTTATTAAGGGTGGCTCTTTTCCAGGTCTTTGATTTTAATGCATAAAACAAAGATATTGACGATAACACCAATGTTGAAATCAAAAGGATTGTCCCGGCAGTGGTACCATAAACGGCAAATGTCTGCCAAATTCCAATTGCAACAAGTGCAAAACCAATCAATCCGGCAATATTTGTTCCGGGAAGTACAAGCACTTCAAGAAGCAGAAATAGAAATCCCACAATCATAAGTACGATAATAACTGTCCAGGTCATAATATATTAATCAATTGAAACTGTGAGTTTTCTATTTGTCATTTCGTCATAAGGTGGTTTTAGCTCAGTGAACGAACCTGATTTAACAGCACACTTACCATTAAAATGCGCTACCAGCGCGCATTGTTCAGCCTGAATAAAATCGTGACCGCATACTTCCACCAGGGTTTCAATGACAAAATCAAACGTATTTACTTCGTCGTTAAACAGTATCAGTTCCTTTAAATTTTCCTCAAGTTCATGAGTTCCTTCAACAGGATTGATTTTTTCTTTTGTCATTTATCAATTACCTAAAATTAATTCCCTAAAATTAAACATTTAATTCTTAACCTCGTTGTATTATCAATAAAAATGATTGCTGATCGGAGTTTTAAACGCTTTATTTTAGCTGATTAATTTCAATTCACTTAATTCGAAACGTGCATTTCAACGGAGACATATTGGATGAGCCCGGCCTTTTGCATTTTGCCGGTTTATTGGAAAAGCGATTGATGATGCCTGTACCGGGGCATTCCTCGCACATCAAAATGGCTTCCCGCATCCGGCTCGATGAATATAAATTTGAATACGACAGAGCTAAAGCCATACCCAGCAGCGTTTTAATTTTGTTTTACCCTGTAAAGAACCGCATTTTTACGGTCTTCATTCTCCGCCCTAAATACAATGGCGTTCATTCCGGACAAATTTCCTTTCCGGGTGGAAAAAAAGAAGAAACGGACAGAACACTTGTTGAAACGGCACTTCGGGAAAGCAAAGAGGAAATAAATGTTGAGCCTTCACACGTCAGGGTTTTAGGAACGCTGACAGAATTGTATATTCCACCGAGTAATTTCCTCGTGTTACCAGTGATTGGTTACACAGAAACAAGACCTGATTTTATTGCTGATCCGGTTGAAGTCGATAAAATAATCGAAACAGATTTGGAAGTTCTTTTTGATAAAAAACTCAAAAAGGAAAAAATGATTGAAGTCCATGGTCATCAGATAAATGCTCCCTATTACGACTTACAAGGGCATGTTTTATGGGGAGCTACCGCAATGATTTTAACCGAATTACTTGAGGTTATCGAAAGCATGAATTGATCTTATTAATTAAAATTACCTTATTTAATGTGGGGTAAATTAATCACACGTCCACCAATTTACTCAATTGCTAATTTACCTAATCGGCTCAGGCAACTCAATTAACTTATTCCCCAAATTAACTAATCCTCAACGATGATTTTATGATCAATTTTAGCAGCCTTACTCAGCATGGCCGTAACTCCGCAATATCTTTCCTGTGATAAGTTGATTGCTTTTTCAAGTTTATCCATCGGGAGATCTTTGCCTTTAAAAAAATAGGTGATTGTAATAGTATGATAATATTTAGGATGCTCCTCAGTAAGTTCTCCTTCAACTTCCACGTTAAAAGATTCAAAATCAACCCTCATTTTCTTTAAGATTGAAACTACATCCATTCCTGTGCATCCCCCCAGCGAAACAAGTGTTAATGCTTTGGGGCGGGGACCTTTATTTTGACCACCGACTGCCTCGTCTGCATCGAGCATTATTTTGTGATTATTGACCGATGCTTCAAAAACCATATCATTTGTCCAGTTTACTTCAACTTTGTTATTCATAAATAATCCTTTCTTATCATTTTAATCCGATTTAATTGCAGGCAAAATTAATCATAATTGCAAAAAGTTTAAGTTACAGCGAAACGGCCCTGTGGAATATATCTTGCTTATTTTGAAAAATAAAATTCTCCCGGAGAAATACCTGCCTGAAACGAATCGATCGCTGTTCCTGTTGTTGCATCAAACCTGTAAATCCATCCATTCTGGTTGTAATCGAGAGCATCAGAAAAATAAATGACGTCATCGACCGGATCAAGTCCCAAACTATAAATAGCCGAAGAATATGAAATAAAGGGATTGCTTGTAAGTGTGTCGGAATTAATGTTTTGGGAATAAATTCCGCCGGTGTAAATATAGAATAATGTTGTTTTCGCCGAATCGATCTTCAGTTTAAGCGGATGATTCTGATCGACCGGAAAGCCAAAATCAAGGTCTTTAATGACGCTGTAATCGCCGGGATCAAAACACACCAGGTGTGCTGACGATTCACCCCCCGGATGCCAGGAATTCCGGCCGGTACACATCACCCAGATATTTCCGTTTTTATCCTTCTGAATTCCGCTTGGCTGCGGATAAACGTTTAAGGTTTCAACAACTTGTTTTGTATCTATATCAATCACAGAAATAGTACTGTCGATACTTATTCCGCCCCTGTTCAGCACCCAGATGTGATTTCCTGCGATAATCATTTCCTCCGGGCCTGTTCCTACCGGAATTTCTGTTTCGATGTGATAGTTGACCAGATTAACGACCCTGACAACATCATCGAAGCACGATACGAAGGCTTTCACGCTATCGGCGGATAAAAGGTACCTGGGCTGATTGATGTTATCGATTGTTTCGAGCCATTGAAATGATTTTTTTGATACCACTTCGATTTTATTCGAATTATTAATGACAACGTAGGCCTTATCACCAACTATATTCATCGACTGAACGACATTTCCGAGCTGCTGAAACTGGTTGGCTTGCTGATAAATTGCCTGCCGGATTCCTGAACCATCCCTGTTCAGAAAGGTAATTGTACCGCTTCCATTTGTAAAGGGGCCTTCGTTGACAATAAACACACCATTGGTGTAATCGACGGAACTTACAGGATTATCGGATTTTTCCTTTTTACAACCTGAAAGTACGACACCAACAATCAGAATTATAGCAAACAGAATTTTTGTGAATCTCTTTTTCATTTTCTCAATTTTTATTAAATGTATAACGAATGGTAAATTTAAAGGACCGTCCCGGCATCGGATAATCCAAAACGGCCTCGTACCTGACATTCCAAAGGTTTAATATTTCACCCTGAAAATAAAGTCCATGTTTATCGAATTGAAAATTCTTTCCTAAATACAAATTTGCAGTACTGTAGGCAGGTAAAAATCCGTTGTTGTCGGAGGTTACATAACGGATGCCTATAAAAGACTGATTATAGCTGATGTTAAATGACTTGAACTGCAATGTCACATTTGTATAAAAACGGTTTTCGGGAACATAGATCAATTGCTTTTTGTATGAATTGTCATTCGTAAAGAGCTTTGCTTCACTGGTCGACCGCACAAATGTATAACCGCCTTTGATGTAAACCTTCAATTGTTTAATCGAAAAATTCAAGTTGCCTTCTGCTTCAAATCCCCGTGACCAGACTTTTTTAATATTTTCGGGTGAACTGTATGAACCTGTTGGTATCCATATGATCCAGTCGTCAACATTGGAATTGAACGCCGTGATTATGAGTTCTCCGGAAAATTTTTTACGTATTCGAAAAGGATTGAAAAGCAAGCTTACTTCTTCATTCCATGAGTTTTCAGGTTTCAGGTTTTCATTTCCTCCCGGAATCCAGTAACGATCGTTAAATGTCGGTATCCTGAAATTTTTTGCAACATTGATTTTAGCTGAAAGAAACGGTAACAGTTTGCCCTCAGCTCCAAATGAAGGAGTAAATGGAACGATATATCCTTCAGCTAAATCCTGCCGAAGGTTTAAATCAACCCTCCATCCTATTGCCAGGAAATTCCGGTTCAGCATTGCAAACAAACCCACTGTCCGCTCATCGACATTTCCATCCCAGTTAATGCTATTGCCTTGTTCCCAGGTAAAATTAAGTCCGGAACTAATGACCAAATGCCTGATCGATCCATTTGTATAGCGAACCTCAGAAATCGATTTACCGGTATTGATCTTCGAATCAATCTCAGAGCTGCTCGTTTTGTCAGGATCGGTGTAATGCAGAAAATCACTCAAGTAAGCAGTCTTTATTTCAATGTTATTCTTTCTGAAGAATTTTTTCCATGAAACAGAGGTTCTTACGGAATGGTCGAATTCGGAAGCATCACTTGGCTTAGAAGTCAATGTTGCCGGGATTTCATGCCGGTTCCATTGCATCCACACGGAGGCTCCAAGGATGGAATGATCGTTTAGATTCCGGTATAAATCCTGCATAAACCCATACTGCTCCGATTTTGAATTGGTTTGCCTTACGGTTTCCTTTTTTAAATCTTTGTATTCAAAATTATTTTTCGATGTATTTACACTGATCCCTGAACGCGAAAACCATTTTCCGGAAGAAAGTTGGACACTTAGGTTGCCGTTGTATTCACCGAAACTGCCTGCAGTAAATCCGGCCGATATCCCTTTGGTTTTCGTAAACTGAGGCTCATTTTCGAGCAGAATGCTGCCGCCGATGTTTCCGCTTCCGAACAGGCTGCTTGCACCTCCGTGAAGCACAGAAATATCACTAAAAAATCCGGCAGGTATCAGGGAAAGATCGACAAGACCATTATTGGGCGGATTGATCGCAAACCCATTCCAGTATATTCCTGTATGCTGAGTCGAGGTGCCACGGAAGGCGATGGTGCTGAGTCCATTTACCTGGTAAGTATTGATTTGAACCGAAGAATAATCTGACAAAAGCTCGCCAAGATTCCTGTCGCGGTTCATATTCATTGTGAGGCTGTCGAATTTCCGAATGTTCAGGCCGGTCGTAAAATAACGGATCCGTGAAGCCATGACACTTACATCGGGTAATGTATAGGTCGTATCGATGGGATTATCCTGACCGTTTACCAGAATCATTATTAACATAAAACCCGATGCAAACAACAGACTTTTCACCTCTGTGAGATTTAATACTTTTGTTCAAATGCAATGGGATCAGGTTGTCGAAGAGATTAAAAAATATTCTCTCAGCTTTTTAACCCCGAAAGCTTCGAACTGTTTTGCATCAATGGCAGGTCTTCTGACTCATCCCAACGATTGAGGCCTTCCCATCCCACCTGTGGCGGGACAGTGGCAGAGGTTTCAACCGTTGAAAATTCCATCCCGAACCTTTGGGATTGGAATTTCTGTGGATTTACAGCAGCGGGTACTGTTGCCGCTTCTCACGGCATTCCCTTTTCAGACTTTTCTTTAATTTAAGAACTAGTGCACCATTTATGCGATGACAAAGGTAGTGGAAAAACATGAATGCTTAAATGATAGAATGCGCAAATGTTTAAATGAAATGAAAAGTCAAATGTTATTCTTTAATCAGTGATTCAACCGATTCATTACCCGATTTAACCAGTTTAACAATCCAATATCATTTCGAAATTTTTTTTGCTGTTCAAATATTTTCTATCTTTAAGACCTGAAACCAAACATTTTAATAATGAAAAAATTACTGCTATTGGCTTTGACAATGATCACCATCAATTTCTTCGTCATAGCACAAGGTTGTCTGCCCGAAGGGATTATTTTTACAACCCAGGAAGAAATAGATAATTTTCAAAATAATTATCCGGGATGCAACGAAATTGAAGGTTCTGTGATAATTCAAAGTTATGGACAAATAGCTGATCTGTCGGGACTGATAAATTTAAACATTATTGACGGATCTCTTGGAATTCTTGAAAACTATAACCTTCCCAATCTGGAAGGACTTAATAATCTTACTACTATCGGAGGAACCTTACATATCGAAGAAAGTGATGAATTAACAAACATAACGGCTCTTTCCGGTTTAATTTCAGTAAGCAATATTATTATTTATAATAATGAATCTCTTGTCAATCTAATTGGCCTCGAAGGGATTACTTCGCTTGAGGGTGGAGAATTGTATATCGCAGAAAATCTTTCATTAACTAACCTTACAGGGTTAACCAACCTTCAAAATTTAAGCGATTTTATTTTGTCCCATAATGTAAATCTAACATCTCTGGAAGGTCTAAATGCCCTGACCCATATTGAAGGATTATTTACATTGGATGACAATATATCCTTATCAAGTTTATCAGGACTTGAATCACTCACCACCATTGATGGATACTTTTCAGTATTTAATTCAAATATTACCGATTTTTCGGGAATGAACAGTTTATCTGTATTAAATAGTTCTTTTGCAATAGGATTCAATTCATCTTTAGTTGATTTTACAGGGCTTAATTCTATTATAACAATTGGAAAGGATTTATCCATTTATAATAATCCTGTCATGACAAGCCTTAACGGCTTGAGTACATTGACATCAATTGGAATAAACCCATTAGGTGAAAGCTTGAAAATAATTTATAATCCCTCGTTAGAAGATATTTCAGGAATCAAAAACATCGATTATAATACAATTTTAAGTTTAAAAATTTTCGGGAATGATTCTTTATCAGAATGCGACATTCAAAATATTTGTGATTATCTAGGAAATCCAAACGGAAGCATTGAAATTCATGATAATACCACTAGCTGCAACTCTCCTGAGGAAGTTCAGGAAGCCTGCCAGACCAGTATTAAGGAATCTGAAAATCCGGAAAATGAAATAATACTTTTTCCAAACCCAACCAATAATACAGTTACAGTTTTGGCGAAAAACGGTTTAAAAATCGAAAGAATAAGCATTTATAACCAATTGGGCCAAAAGGTTCAGGAATCTATACCGGAAAACAATATACTGGATGTATCAAGTCTTCAGCCCGGAGTCTACATTCTGGAGTTAAAATTCGGAAATCGCTTGATCAGAGAAAAACTCTTCATTCAGTAGGTTAAATGTTATCCGTTCCCGAAAGCTTTCGGGATCGTTAACCGGGATCCTGAGAATCTGCAAACTCAAACCTTGAATTTTGAACTTTGAACTTTGAACTTTGAACCTTGAACCTTGAACTAATTTTAGTCACTCTAAACTTTAGTCAATTTAGTCAATAACAATTTTACAATTCAACAATTCATCAATTATCCTATTCCTCCTCCATAAAAGGATACCTGTAATTTTCCGGCGGATTGAAGTTCTCCTTGATCGTACGCGGGGAAACCCAACGTAAAAGATTAAGTTGAGAACCAGATTTATCGTTGGTTCCCGATGCCCTGGCACCGCCAAATGGCTGCTGTCCGACAACCGCACCTGTCGGTTTATCATTGATATAGAAATTACCTGCTGCATTTAGGAGTTTGGTAAGCGCTTCTTCAATTGCCCAGCGCTCCTGCGCAAAAACAGCCCCGGTAAGGGCATACGGAGATGTCTTATCAACAAGTTCCAGCGTCTCTTTGTATTTTCCCGATCCGTAAACATAAATTGTCAGAACCGGTCCAAAAATCTCCTCCTGCATCGATTTGTATTGCGGATCAGATGTTAAAATAATGGTCGGCTCAATAAAATATCCGATGGATTTATCATAGTTACCGCCGGCAATGATTTCGCAAGAAGGATCATTTTTTGCATGTTCGATATAGGATGTAATTTTATTAAAAGCCGATTCGTCAATGACGGCATTAATGAAATTGGTAAAATCCTCCACCCCTCCCATTTTGAATGTTTTCACTTCCCGGATAAGCATTTCTTTAACTTCAGGCCACAAATTGTCGGGAATATAAGCCCGCGAAGCAGCACTGCATTTTTGTCCCTGGTACTCAAAAGCACCACGTGCAAGTGACGTTGCAACCTGCTTTGGCTTTGCCGATGAATGAACCATCACAAAATCCTTTCCACCTGTTTCTCCCACTATTTTAGGATAGGTATTATGAACCATTACATTGTCACCAATGGCTTTCCAAATCTTTTTAAACACCTCTGTTGAGCCGGTGAAATGAACACCGACAAAATCGGGATGCATCGACATCACCTTCCCTCCTACCTGACCAGGCACAAAAATCATATTGATCACACCATTTGGCAAACCGGCTTCCCTGAAAATTTCCATCAGCACATTGGCCGAATAAATCTGCGTTTCAGCCGGTTTCCAGACAACCACATTCCCCATCAATGCTGGTGCAGAAGGCAGATTGCCAGCTATGGAAGTAAAATTAAACGGAGTAATGGCATAAACAAATCCTTCGAGGGGTCTTTGTTCAACTTTATTCCAGACACCTGGTGTAGAAATCGGCTGCTGCTGATAAATTTCCGACATAAACTGCACATTGAATCGCAGGAAATCGGCCATTTCACAGGCTGCATCTATTTCAGCCTGATATACATTTTTCGATTGAGCCAGCATGGTTGCTGCATTCAATTTTGCCCGATAAGGTCCTGAAATCAGATCAGCTGCTTTCAAAAAAATGGCCGCCCGATGATCCCAGGGTAGTGCCTGCCACGAAGCCCTTGCTTCAAGTGCCGCATTAATAGCCTGATGCACATGGCTCGCCTCGCCGTAATAATAATATCCTAACAAATGATTGAGATCATGAGGGGGATGGATTTCCCTTTTATCCTGGGTTTTGACCTCTTCACCACCAATGAACATAGGTATTTCTATAACTTTTGAACGAAGTTCGGCAATCTTTTCTTTTAACTCCTTTCGCTCCCGCGATCCAGGGGCATAATTTCTAATGGGCTCATTATAAGCTTTCGGAACACTAAAATAACCTCTTGACATAAATTAAAACTTTATCGTAATTGATTTTTAAATGACTAATTTCATTGTAAATGCTTAAAATGAACAATGAAAGGAAGCTTTGGTTCAACGAATCCTAAATAAGCCATTATTGATAACTCGTTTAACAATTCCTGTATACTAATGTCCAAAGCTTTCAGAAATAATTGAACAGCCATTAAGGTTCTTTATAAATCTTTACTTTTGCGGATTCTATTTATCGAAGATGATCATTATAATTCAGAATGAAAAGGGAAATTAAAAAAGCTTCACGAAAAGGTAAGATAATTAAACGATCTGTAGTGGTATTGTCAATTATTCTGATTGTTTACGTGAGTACACTTTTTCTCCCCTTGTATGTTCTGCGCTTTTTTTACTGGAACTTTGCCGATTTAAATGATTATAAAAAATTCCCGAAACTTGAGGTCAGAAAAGGTGACAGCGTATTCAGCTTTTATGAACCCGGAAGAAATTTAAAATTTCATGTGCCGGCTAAGTATGATCCGGATCATGCTTATGATTCATTTGAAGCCTTTCTTGAGGATAAAGAAACGGTTGCCTTTCTTGTCATTCGCAACGACAGCATGATCTACGAAAACTATTTTGAGGGATACAGTGATTCATCCATAATTCCGAGCTTTTCAATGGCTAAATCTGTTGTATCAGCTCTTACAGGAATCGCAATCAGTGAAGGATACATCAAAAATACGTCTGAACCCGTCACAAATTATCTGAGAGAATTGGCACATATTCCTGGGTTTACGCAAATCACCATCGAAGACTTACTGAACATGCGATCGGGTATTGATTTCTCCGAAGGTTATTCGACACCTTTTGCCGATATGGCAAAATATTATTACGGAACCGATCTGGCCGGTTATATGACAAAATTAAAAGTCAAAGAGAAGCCAAATCTGAATTACGATTATATCAGCGTCAATAGTTTGTTACTAGGGCAGGTTATTGAAAAAGCGACGAACATGAAGATGAGTGAGTATCTTCAGCAGGAAATCTGGCAGCCTGTCGGTATGGAATCGGATGCCTCCTGGAGCATCGACAGCGAAGCGCATCAAACCATCAAAGCATTTTGCTGTATCAACGCGGTAGCAAGGGATTTTGCCCGGTTCGGCAGATTGTACCTGAACAAAGGTACATGGGGCGGTAAACAGATAATTCCTGAATCCTGGGTCGAGCGGTCAACCTCCATCATAAACAACTCAAAAGATTCACAGGGGTATCCTTATACGTATTGCTGGCGGGTTCTCCAAAACGGGTCATTTTTTGCTAAAGGAATCCTTGGACAATATCTGATTATTTACCCTGCCAAAAACCTTATTTTTGTAAGGATGGGCAAAAGCTATGCAGATGTTGACTGGGCAGATTTTTGCATCAATCTGTCATCGCAACTTTAATAACTGAAAATTTTGGAAACTTCGGCTATTTTTTAAAGAACTTTTCAAATTCGGGATAATAAAGTTTTTCTCTGGCAATTTCTTCAGGATAAACAAAGTATTTTACAATTCCATCGGCACAGAGTTCCTCTTTTGAATTATAGAGCCAGGTTTGAATAAAAGCGATCCGTTTTTCAAGGTTTTGGACGTTTGCTTTGATCATGATTTTATTCTCATAAGTAAACACCGGTTTTCTTAATCGAATATCGATTCCGGCGGTTACTCCGGCAGTTTTGAGTTTTACCTGTACGGTCCAGCTCGCTATTTCATCCAGCAATGTTGCCTGTATACCCCCATGAAGCACATTTTTATATCCGCCAAAATTAGAAGACGGTTTCCACTCACAAAGCACAAAATCACCCTCTTCAAAAAATTCCATTTTCAATCCCATTTCATTAAATGGCGAACAGCCAAAGCAGTTGTAGCCTTCCAGACGGGTATATGGGTTATTTATTTTCTTTTTACGACTAACCATACGCTCACTTCTTTTCTTCCTTCCCCCAACAAAATCGGTTTGTTTTAGCACAGTTCCGTGAGGATCGTTTTCTGTCCAGGTTCCGTCTTTTTTCCCGTCAAGATAATTTCCTGATACTTTGATTTTTCCTGTCGGATAATATTCCTTGTATTCACCATTTAAAACGTTAGCTGAATAATTTTGCTCCAAATTAATGTTCCCGTTTGTATAGAAAGTTTGATTAAGACCATCAAACATCCCGTCTTTATAATGATAAACGGCTATTGGTTTGTGGTCCTTATCGTACCATTTTGATTCCCCTGATTTTAAACCGTTTTTATATTCCGATTCTTCTTGCACAGTGCCGGATTCATAATAGGTGATGCTTTGGCCTTCCATTAATCCTTTTACATAAAAAGTTTTCGACTTCGGCTTATTTACATCCGTGAACTCGATCGACCAGCCGTCCAATAAATCATCCAGGTAATATTCCTGCTTTGCAGATATATCCTCTCGCGCTAAATTCGATAAAGGGTCCCTGCCTGGTTCCGTTCTTATACGATTCAATCTTAGTTATATTGCCATTTCTGACTTCACTTATCCACACACCATCTTTCTTACCGTTTTCATAAAACCCTTTACTAACAATGTTTCCTTCAGTCTGTTCAGTATATCCATTGAGGTCCTGAGCCTGACAATTTAAAATTGAAAACAAACAAATCAGGAAACCGATAACGACAGGTTGTATTTTCATATCGAATAAAATTTACGTAAAACGGGCAAAATTAAATAAAGAATGGTTGAATTCAAATCAGGATGTTTCAAAAAATTATTTACTTTTGCCGTGCCAATTGAAAGCGGATGTGGCGAAACTGGTAGACGTCCCAGACTTAGGATCTGGTGCCGAAAGGCGTGTGGGTTCGAGTCCCTCCATCCGCACCAAGAATTCCCGGATTTTCTTTATGCCAAAGAATCCGGGTTTTTTAATTGAGTTTTGTCTTTGCCACCAGAGTTGCTGATTGCTTTCAATTTACATGGTTGCAAGACATGTCGGTAATCTTTCTCTCCCTTCATCAGTTGAACAGGCTGCAAACAAGGATGTCACGGCAATAGCTACCGCACATAGCATCGCACTTTCCCTGAAGAATGCAGGTCTTCCTGCAAAGCCATTCATCTCTTCAAAGAGCTTTATTTTTTCTGGTTATTTGAGTAGTAATTTTTTTGTACCCAATAATCCAATGACCATTTACCCCCACCCTTTATCATGAGGAAAAGGGTTCCAAGCCACATCGAAAAATCGGTTCGCATTTCATGGGCCATACTCCAGAAACCATACGATTTCATCGGATGAACAACAAAGGGTCCGAAACCATGCCCAAGGCCTAAAGGGATTTTAGTCACAATAATAGCTACCGTAATGTTGATAAACATGGCCAGTGAAGCAACACGGGTGATCAATCCAAAAATCAGCAAAATACCGCAGATGATCTCAAACGATCCTACAAACGAAGCATAAAATGCAGGGTTAGGAAAACCGATTGCCTCAAAGCGCCCCACACCATCTTCAGTCGGGAAAAGAAATTTCTGAACGCCTTCTGAAAGAAAAACGGCCCCCACCATCAACCGGATAAGAATGGTTGCTTTCGAAAGATCGGTTTGGATTATTCTATGAATCATGGGCTGTTCAGATTAAACTGTAACTTATTAATACCTTTATAAAATAATCCAGTGACCGTTATCTATTTCTGATTCTCAGGAATAAATGATTAAGATTGAAATCGTAGACCGTATTTTTCGCCTTTTTATTTGAGTTTATAACTAACCCCTAAGGTTAAATATCCGAGACCATATCCAAGTTCACCGAAAACTCCAAAATGATCGGTAAAGTAATAACGACCTCCGGCATAAATTGCTATCAGAGCATTGGTGCTATTGTCTGTATAATTCGTTGTTTCTCCAGTAAGACTATTGGTTACAAGGGTATATTTATATGTTTCCAGCCGCACTCCCAGTGCAATACCTCCGTATAAATCGACTTTATCGTTATCAAAAAATACAGGATGAATGGCAGATCGTGCTGCAATAATAACGTCATTCCATGTCCATTTGTCGGAATAACCATAGAAAGCATAGTTATAGTGAGCTGATTTTATTCCCGCAATACCTCCAAGTGAAATCACTCCGACATCTTCAATATCCCAGACACCTTTTTCAACGCTCAAAGAAATAGCTGGAATTGAAGAAACGGAATAACCGTAACTGTACCAACCGAACCCGAATCCAAGATTTCCAACAAGGCTCTCTTTTTTAAAGGCCTGGCCATTCACCATTCCAGCAATGAATAAAGCAAGAACCAGAGTGGCAGTAAGTTTTTTCATGATAGCCAATTTTAAGTTAATAATATTAATTTTTATTATTGGTTTAACAACTGAAAAATCATCCTGATTATTTCCGATACTAAGATTAACAATTATTTAACAATTCAATAAATGAGATGGGTTTATCATTTTTTTTAAATATTCTAATAATCCGCCATTGCCATTTGATGAATTTAGTTGATTAAGATTAACTTAACCTTTAACTGCCGATAATAAACAAGAGAAATTAATTAGGCGAATCAGATGCTTCAGCTAACTTTGTAAAATATATAAGTTTTCTGACCTGGCAGGAGTAATAATTTAGCCACAGAAATTGAAGAAAATTTAAAATGCTGTGAAAATTATTGCCGACAGGATAATTACAGCAGCGATACCAAGAAGAATAAAAATTGTTTTTCGTTCACTGGCAATTTTTTTATTCAGTTCCTGAAGCTTCGTCTCAACCACGTTCTTGTTGATTCCAGTTTCAAGCGCCCTGTTGTACCACTCTTTGGCAAGTCTGTAAATTTCAATTTTGAAATAATTATCTCCATTCGTCATACATTCATTAAATTTCTTTTCTTCAGGAGATATCGGTAAACTGGCATCTGTATGTTCCATAATTAATTTCTTTGCTGCAAAATAAAGAAATCTTTTAAAACAAGGGTTGTTCTTTTACAGATAATTTAGCGGAAATTTAACGAGTAATATCTTTTTGACGGATCAGGAAGTTGTGGAATAATCAGCTACAGCCTCAATTTTGGCAGTACTGTCCTTTTCTCTTTCTACAAGATACATATCGATTTCTCCTTTATTTTTTGCTTTGATTTTACCCCTGTGCGAACATTCGAAATAGTTCTGAACCAGGGCATACGTTGCTCCGGAAATGTTGACCATTCCAGGTAAACCGCTCGATTCCATTCGGCTGGCTGTATTGACTGCATCCCCCCAAATGTCGTACGCAAATTTGTTTTTTCCAACTACCCCTGCGATAACAGGTCCCGTATGAATTCCTATCCTTAATTCCCAATAATCCAGTCCTTTTGCTTCCCGTTCTTTTTTAAGCTGCTCCATGTAATCCTTTATTTCAAGACCCGCTTTGACCACATCAACGGGATTGGTAGTGTTGGCTGCAGGAATTCCACCCGCACACATGTAGGCATCGCCAATGGTTTTGATTTTCTCAATGTTATGGCGGTCAATGATTTTATCGAATTCAAAAAAACACCGGTCGAGTTCCTCAACCAGCTCTGCAGGTGTCAGTTTCTCAGCAATATTTGTAAATCCCTTAAAATCGGTAAACAGAACAGAAACCATTTCATAGTGCTTCGGAGTTGCCGTTCCTTTCTCTTTCAATTCCTCAGCCGTTTCGACAGGCAGAATGTTGAGTAATAGTTTATCAGACCGGTCCTTTTCATATTCGATGATCTTCTTTGTTTTTCTCACATACCTGTACCGGTTGTATAATCCCCCTGCCAGCAAGAGCAGTAAAATCCCCACAACACCTGTAGCATTCCGAAGAATTTTTTGCTGCCGGATGATCGATTCCTGAAGCGCTTTATCCTTCGCCAGTAAATCAATTTCCCCTTGCTGTTTTTCAATGTCATAAAGCAACGATTGAGCCTGTAGCTTTTTATCCATTTCGGCATTGTAAAGGGTATCCTTAATTGTCGATAATTTATACTGATAGTTAAAGGCATTCCTGTAATCCTGTAAAAGCGAATATGACTGAGCCAGTTCCGAGTACGTATCTTTTAATTCTTCCCGCATATCCAGATTTGAAGCTATTTTTTCAGCTTGCTTTAAAGTAGAAACTGAAAGTTCGTTTTTTCCCTGGTCCTTGTATACTTTTGCTAACTCGATCAGAGATTGCGCGGTTTCAATGTCAGCATTGTTTTTTTTTGCAATTTCATAGGCCTGAAGAAAATAGGTGATTGCTTCCTCATAATTTTTACGCAGCGAATAAACCTTGCCAATGCCAATCAATGCATAAGGAACGTTCCCTGTCGTGGTTTGCTTGTACGCATCAAGCGCCTTGGTGAAGTACAACAGTGCTGATGTATCCGCATCTTTCCTGAGGTAGATTTCGCCCATGTTTACAGATGACGTACCGATGGCATTATAATCACCCAATGCCTCACTTAAGGCAATGGCCCGCTGGTAATAACCCAACGCCATTTCCGTACTTGCATCTTTCCTCGAATAAACCGCACCTATATTTACGAGTGCCGTTGCAATTCTGAGTGTATCGTGGATTTCCTCAGCTACTTTGAGCGATTCAAGGTAATAATCGAGCGCTTTTGCATCTTCACCTTCATTAAAATAGGTAGCGCCAAGATTGTTCAGCATGTTTGAAATCCCTTTTACGTAGTGGATTTCCTGAAAAGTAGCCAGCGATAATTTCCAGTTCAGAACGGCCTCCAGAGGTTTACTTTGGAAATAATAGGACATGCCTATACTTTTGTAGGCATAACCAAGTCCGACCTTAAAACCGGTTTTTTCAGCAAGTTCCTTAGCCTGGTTTGCATAATTCAGTGCATTAACCGGGGATGTTTTATAAAAATTGCTGCTGAGTTCGATCAGCGTATTCACTTTGTTTGAATCTGCTTTTTCCAAACTCAACGCGCTTTTCAGACTATCGATCCGGGGGTTTTGTGCAAGTATGAATGAAGTTGCAAAAAAGGCTGATATGAATAGTATTCTTCTGTTCATAGTTTATGTTAAGGATGAAAACAATATGTTGCATGTGTTTGTTCATTAGCGTCCTGCATATAAAGCAGCCCAATTCCATCATTGATCTTCTTTGAAATATAAAAAAAGGAGGATATGATTCCCTCCTTTTTGAACTTTTATAATTTAGTTTATTATGAATTTATTGTTTAATGATGCGAACCATTTCATTTTTATTGGCTGCTTTCATTACGATAAAATAAAGTCCTGGCTTTAAGCTTGTCATGTCCAGTTCAATCGTCTGATCCAACCTCCGAACTGAAGTATGGCATCTATTTCCAAACACATCAACCAGACTAACATTATCCGGGCTTACGTCAGCAAGATCCTTCGTCAGTGTAACATAAACCATGTCGGTAGCCGGGTTCGGGTAAGCTTTTAGTTCATCTGCAAATGAATCATTTCCTGAACCCTGACCAATTTCAGCAGATTTATCACAAGTTGGCGATGATGAGCTTGCATAGGCATTTTCTGTTATTTTTGTGTGATTATTATAACTTTTTAGCCGCCATTTAATTTGTACCCCGTTAAATGGAACGGAGAAAGCGCCACCTTCGGCAAGAAAAAGTTCAGGCAACTCACTATCATTAAACGAACCGCCATTGCTAGAAATATAATTATCACTGCCCTTTGGAACATAAACATTTGCAGTGTTGGGATTATCATAATAGAAGTGTGCAATGTAAGTAAATCCATTCTCATCCGGAGGAATCTGTTCGACACAGGAAAGATAGGGTTCAACTTCATGTACGCCAGTTCCGTAAGGATTTACATAAAGGATACCATTTACAGTGATTATCGAGTAATTAATTGCTGTTGCCTGCGGTATAATCGCGTAAGTTCCAGGCTGATGGTTATATGAAGGAGAAACAGAAGAACTAAGTCCTGCAAGGTCGCTCTGATCGTCCCCATTCACAAATCCATCAAAATGATAGGTAACTGAAGGCACGGATTGATTTTGATAAATGAACTGAATTTCCGGAAGTATTGAAATCGTCAGTGGTGCCTGATTGATCGTAAAAATTCCTGGAATAAAATTGATTGAGTAGTTTAAACCGGCTGTAAGACTACCTTGTCCAATCGTATAGGTATCAGCATTTTCTCCTGAATTACGGCTCAATTCTCCAGTAAATGAGTCTTCATTAATTAAATTTCCCGATGTTAGCTGATAGGTTAAAACCGGATCTGAATCCCCATAGGTCTTATCTTGATTGTCAGCAGTTACAGTCAGTAATGCCTGACTGATAGTAAATGTTCCGGGTTCAACAGTAAGTGAATAATTACCTCCTGCAGTTAAAGTTCCTTCTGAAATTACGTAGGTATTTACATTCTCACCAGGTTCTCTGTTCAGTGCTCCGGTAAATGCATCATCACCTACCAAACTTCCTGATGTAACCTGGTAAGTCAGATCAGGGTCAGATTCACCATAGGTTTTACTCAAATTATCAGGTGTAACAGTAATCAATGCCTGAATAATGGTTAAGTTCCCCGGCTCAAAAGTGAGGGTGTAATTATCACCTGCCGTCAAAGATCCCTGTAAAATAACATAATCATTCACATCTTCGCCCGGTTCCCGAGTTAATTCGCCGGTAAAATTATCTTCCCCAACAAGAGTTCCGGAAGTAATCTGATAGGTCAGGGCAGGATCAGATTCTCCAAAGATTTTTACCTGATCGTCTGCAGTAACAGTCAATAAAGCAGGATTAATGGAGAATAAACCTGTTTCAAAATTGATTATATAATTAGATCCTGCTGTCAATGTTCCTTGAGATATGATGTAGTCCCCTGTATCTTCACCTTCCTGGCGAATAATTTCACCTGAAAATTCATCTTCTGCAAACAAATTTCCATCGGTAATTGAAAATGTAAGGGAAGGATCTGCTTCTCCATATGTTTTCCAAAGATTGTCGGCGGTAACTGTAACCTGAGCTGGATTGATTGTCATAGTGGTTGCAGCGCTTCCTGTGTAGTTCGGATCTGTTATGGTAGCTACAACCTCATACGTTCCGGCATTAACGGGTATTTCGGTTGATCCGTTGTAAGTAATACTGAGACTGAGATCGGCCGGCGAGGTTGAACTCATCACAGATTTATGCGTACCATCATAGGTTTGTGTTAAGCTTGCTTCTTCAAATGAAATCGAAGCACTGGCCGGCACAATGGAATAGAAATAAGGCTCGTAAGTGACATTGAAATTATTTGTCAGATATGTGCCTGGTACAATCCAATAAGTGCCTACTGTGTTGCCAGGTATCAGGTTCATCGAAACCATCGAAATAGTCCCGGTGTCGTTTCCAAGTAAAATATTAATATCATCATCCGTCAAAATGAATACGGCATCGCTGTTGCTGTTCTCGTTAATGGTCGTCGTATTGACAAGTGCTGTAGCGCTGGCATTCACCAGGGCAGTTGCATTTACAAGAGCTGTAGCAGTTCCGTTTACCAGAACGGTTGCCGTACCATTTACTAATGCTGTTGCATTTACAAGGACGGTCGCTCTGGAAGCACCATTTACAAGAACGGTAGCTCTGGCAGCACCATTCACCAGTGCTGTTGCATTGATCGATCCATCCGCGTTAAACAGTGAATCGCTTATCGAATCAAATACGATTAAATCGGTGTTATTAACAAGCGCGGTTGCAGATATCATAAAACTGTAATTCACGAGCGCTGTAGCCGATGCATTTACAAGTGCTGTAGCCATGGCATTCACCAGAACGGTGGCATGGCTTGCATGTAAATTGGATACAATTTGTTCGTTAATATTTTCGGGGATTTCTGCACTGCTATCGCTGTTAAAAATATAATCGAAATCAAAACCGGCAATAGGCTCTCCGTATACAAATGTTGTATCCTGTGGCCTGATCAGGAGGTCAAGCTTATTTATCGTTAACAGACCGTTAACAAAAACAAAGTTAAACTGGTCCAGCAAGGATTGGTCAACCGGATCAGTTGGCTCAATACCACTATTCGGATTTAAGGGGTCATTTGCATCCGGGGTAATGGCCCAAAGTCCTGAATTGGATAATTCTGTAACATTCAATGCATTGAACTGAATGGACTGTATCCGGGCAAGCTCTTCGGGCGAAAGACCAGCATCCTCCAGCGATATGGTCGTATCAGGGCTTACAACAGCATATGTAGCGGTAAATTCGGGAAGCACTTCTCCATATACTTTACTTTTATTGTCGATGGTAATTAGAATAGTTTCTTTATTCGTAAAATAGAGCGCATTCGACAGTCCTCCATCCGTTCCGTTTGTTGCTGAATTTGGTGGATTATATACCTGGATTGTTGGATAAAGATCTGTAAACGGATAGATCATGGCTGTTACTGCAGTGTCTCCCTGGACAGTTGTTCCTCCTGTAACCGGCTCGCCATTAAAAATTATTTGAGATCCGTCAGTAAGGTAATCTCCCTCAACAGTAATAACAAGCGTATCTGTACCCGGAGTCAGCGTTGTGTCATATACTAATGCGTTGATCACCGGTGAAGGATTTGCCAGTGTCAGCAATGCTGCATCTGCCTGAATAAAACCATTTCCCGTAGCAACATCATAACCCGGAGTGTCCATGTCGATGGCCGTAGAAGTCATTATAGAGCGCAAACCATCCGGAGACAGGTTCGTACCATAAAATTTGTTTACTGCTTCCTTGAGCAGAGCCGCAACACCGGCAGCATGTGGGGCTGCTGCTGAAGTTCCGAAAAAATTAGGGAATGGGTCTCCATCAATATTGACAGAACCAAAATCAACCGTTGTATTTACACCGTTGGGCGCTGTAATGTCAGGTTTGTTTCTGTTGACTCCATCCACCAAAGTTCCGCCTCTCGATGAAAAAGAAGCTACCGTAGGAGGATTAACTCCGTATTTAGGAGTATTACTATATAAAACGGCGCCTACCGTAATTGAACCTGCTGCATTGGGATGACCTACAATAGTTGAATTTCCCGTATTGCCATATTCGTTCATAATTACCTGACCTCTGAATACAATATACTTAAATCTGACATTATCCAAACCGGATGCTTTAACAATAAGCAGGTTGGTTGTAGCACCGCCAGGTCCGACAGTAAAAGGCAACACCTCAATCGGATTCCCACCGGTATTATCACGGTTAAATCCAAATAAAGTTGAGCCACTGTTATTCGCAAGGTAAATATCAAGGTCGGTACTTGTATTGCTATAATCAGTCCCGTCATCCCATTGCAATACAAGCGTATAGTTGCCTTCAGCAACGGTAATGCTCTGGAATATATCATTCCCGCCCGGTCCGGCAAAATTATGAGCTACTCCCGTGATCCCGTCCGGTGCAGGTGCCGGATAAAAATCATTTTCATAGGAATTCGTTCCATAATTACCGGCTGCGGTAAAATAAGCGACTCCCTGACTCACAACAGAATTGACAGTCTGTGCAACAGTGCCATCCTGGAAAAAGGGTTCTGAAATATAAGTAATGTCATCCACAATGATATCACAGCCTGCATCTTTTAGCTCGGTAATGCCCTGTGCAAAATCATATGCATTGAGAAATCCGGTTCTGAAAGCCAGGGTTGCTTTAGGCGCAATGTCATGGACAATTTGGAGCATGGCCCGTCCTTCATCAGAAGCTGTATAGGGATAATCCTTAATGACGTCAACAGGAGTACTGTTTTCAGGGTTTGGAACAGGATTGCCATCCGGATCAATACCGATACCCGGCAAATCACCTTTAAGAATATCATCATTGGCGGGATTTCCGATTTTTTTATTATAGCTGTCGGAGATCACCCCTATTTTAACACCTTCACCACCTAAAAGAAATGCATTTCGCGCAATATCCGAACGCATGGCGATATCACCCTGGGTAGTAACAATACCGGCATTTACCTGAGCCGGGTATTCAGGGCGGCCATAATTAACTTCTGTTATCAAATCGTTAATAAGCAATAAATTATCAATGGGGAACCAACCTGTTATAGAAAGTTGTCCGGGAACACCATTTGGTTCAGTCATTCCGTAACCCGATGAAGTAAGTGTTGTAAGCAGGTTCTCATATTGTCCGTTCAATGCAAAAACTTTTATTAAAACGGTTGATCCGTCAATCTGGAAAATATTATCTGATACGGCAGTACCGTTTGCCTGGTAGGCATTGTAAAGGGAGGTCAGTTCAGGTCCAATCAAAGAATTTATCAATTTACCACCTTCTGGTGGCTCATAGTAAGGATAAATATTGGAACTCATACAAGTAAGTACCGACTGAAATTCATCAGCTGTAAAATAAACCTGAAGATTGTTGTTTGCAGCTTTTACCAATGTTGCTTGAGATTGCAGGCCCCCTGTTAATGTGTAAGTAACTAAAAGTTCACCGGCTCCCTGACCGAATTTGCCCAATCCGGTAATTCTGAATCCCTGAAAAGGCACACCCCCGATTTTTGGACCAAGATTTATTGTCGGGTTTCCCGAACAACCTGAAACAAAAACTGCAGATACATTTGAATAGGTCCCTGCAATAGCCTGAACAGCGTAATAATTTATCTTCTTACAAACCGGTGGACCACAATTATCGTGTTTTAAGGAAAGGACAATCGTATATTTGTTATTACCAAGGTCTGTAATCGATTGAACGGTGGTTGTATAGCCCTGACCGTGGGTTTTTGTAATTTCACAGTCTGTTTGCGACCAAAGATTTGGACTGAATATGATAAAGAAAAACAGAATAAATAAATTTAAGAACCATGAAAATTGAAATTTTGTAGTCAAATTTTTCATAAAGGTTATTTGTTTGGATGTTAATTTACATTTATTTGATTATACTTTGGACCGATTGGAAATACTATTATCCCAAAGAACATAGATAGTCCATAATTGTTTAGGATTTGATCCTGTTATTCCATATTAATTTTGTAAGAACCTCACTGGTAATAGATAGCGACGTCAAAAATACGCCTTCAACGGCCTGCACGATGTTAATGAAATGTTATCGAAATGTTATTTAAGTGTTAAAATCTAGCAATTATGTACTTTTAAGTGTTGATAATTTTAACCACCAAACAAAATACACAGTAATCATTTAATCCCTATTTTTGCTGTAGAATTTTTTAACCATTCAGAAAATGAAAAAGATACAAATCCTGCTATTCCACCTTTTGTTATTTGCTTTTATTGCAGGGCAGCAAGGCTATTCACAGGGTATCCTTAACAAAATCAAAAACAAAGGTGAAGACAAGGCCGTTGACAAATTGTTCGGGGATGATAAAAACAAACAGAACACGGGTTCTGATAATTCCTCAGTTAGCACCAATTCAGGCAATTCATCCTCTTCAACAGTCTCAAACACAAAAGGAAGCGGTTTGAACAATACAGCTCCGGATGTAAGTGCAAATATAAAAGATGCAGAAACTGCCTTTAACGGCAAGAAATATACCGATGCACGGTTTGCTGTAAGGCAGGCCATCCTGGGTATCGAACTGGAGATTGGTAAAAATATACTGAAAGGTTTGCCGGACGAAATCGATAATCTTCCTAAAATTGATGAAGAAGATAATGTGACCAGTTCAGGAATCGGATTTGTTGGGCTCATTATTGAGCGAACGTACCGCAAAGATGACAAACAGCTGAAAATAACCATCGGGAATGATGCTGCGATGCTTTCGGCTGTGAACATGTATTTAAGTTCCGGCGCCTATGCATCCACGCAGGATCAAAATCATAAACAGGTAACGTATAAGGAATACCACGGTATTTTAGAATACGATGAAGGCTCCGGCTATAAACTCAGCGTTCCGTTTGGCCAGTCATCCATCCTTGTTGCCGAAGGCGTGAATTTTGAAAATGAGCAGGAGATCATGGACGCCGCAAATAAAATTGACATCGACAGTATTAAAAAAGAATTGGGAGAACAATGAAAAAGACAACACTTTTCTTTACCCTGATAGTGATCTTTACAGGATTACAGGGTATAGCACAGGATTTTCAGAACCAGCTGAACCAGGCTCAGTCTTCATACAATTCAGGCGACCTGGAGAATGCACGCTTTCAACTTCAGGAAGCACTGAACAGCATCAATCAGGAAATTGGCAGGGAGATACTTGCCCTGCTGCCCGAAAATATGGGCGAAATGAATAAAGTCGCCGCCGAAGATAATGTAACAGGCACAAATATGGGCTTTGCAGGGCTTTATGTAAACCGGAATTACAAAGCTGAAAGCAGTGATGCATCTGTTGAAATCATTAGTGATTCGCCAATGATGGCAGGGATTAATTCATTGCTGACGATGCCGGTGTTTATTAATTCGGATCCCAACCAGAAACGGATCAAGGTAAAAAACTATAAGGCTTTGCTCAATAAAAGCGAGGATACCACAACGGGCATAACTTCATATACCATTCAAATGCCGTTCGGCAGCTCGATGCTGACATTCAAGACAAATGGTATTGGTGACGAAAAAGAGGTCACCGGACTGATGAGCAGCCTGCCTGTTGAAGACATTGTAAAGCTGGCTCAGTAGGAGATTCTACAGTACAAACTTTAATATAGCACCGAAGTTAGTAGTGATCCACAAGCTTACTTATTCTCTTTCGTTGCATTCAAGTGCCCGGCCAATAAGCAAAAAACTCCAAACAGAATAAAGCTGTTGGCGAAATAAAACCAATTGTAAAAGTTGTTTACTCCCAGGAATTTTCCTGTAAGAAAGCCCAGGATTCCGGCCAGGATAAAAAGTGCTCCCAAAGCACCTGAAATCCAGCCAATCATCTTAATTAATGCCGATAATTTCATAGGAACAAGATTCGGTTGATATTCAAATGTACCTCATTTATTTTTACTGACATTTATTTCTTTTTCGTCGCATTACCTTCAAGGTAAGGTTTAAAAGCTCCCGGGTTTTGAGGTGTTGAAGCCTCAAATCGGATCGTCACATGCGTACTGTCGATGGGTATATACGAAAGGCGGAAAACAGGCCCTTTTTCATCCGTGGTGCTTGAGAACACAAAGGAATTGTTAGGATAGGTGATCGAGTAATTAATGGTGCGTCCTTCATTATCAAAATAAATAGCCCTGGAAGCTGACCCGTTTCCTCCCGAATAGATGATCATCAGATCGTCATGGATCCTTTCCGGTTTGCCAACTTCAGAAGGATAAACCGTATGGCTTTTACGCACCAGTACATTTCCATCAAGGTCGGGATGAAACGAAAAGGTACCCATCCCCTGTCCGGGTTTTCCAGCGCCCCCTCCTTCCCAGTCTCCGATCAGGTAATTCCATTTATCCCAGCGATGATCTGTTTCCTGACCATTAACAAACAGCGTAGACAATACGGTCAAAAAAAATAAAACAAAATTTATTGGTTTCATAATCTTAAAATTTTTCCCTTTTATAAAAAGTTAGTGGCGATAAAGATACTATTTTCAGGGAAATTGGGTTGACTGCGGGCAACCTCTGTCAGGCTAAGCGATATCATATGAATTTTATCTGATTTTACCTCCCAATGAAAAAATTTACGCCAAGCAATAAATTTACAATGCTGAATTGTTGTTCGACCATCAACTTTTTATTATCCGCCCCATATTCAAATTCAGGCCTGGCAGCCGTATATTCAACCTGTAATGAAAGTCCAAACCGATCGGTAAACCCATACTTCACACCTGCACCACCAAGAACGGATAATTTTAAGTCACTGGAACTTGTTATTGATTCATCATGCGATAGATTATTGATATCGACCCAGGTCAATGACTGCTCGGGCATCCGCGCAGAAAATCCACCGGCAAGCAATTTAACTGTAAGGGATAAGTTACGGGTAACCCCGATGTTTCCATATATCCCTGCCATGAATGTCATAACTTTATAGGGATCGGCCGTATAGTTTGCAATTACAACACCTGGATAGGTTGACTTTATTTTCGAGAGAGCGGATTCATCCATATTATGTGTATTTAAACCCACGTCAGCTCCAAAGCCGAGGCTTCGTGAAATGAAATAGGCGCCTTCGAAGGATAGATTATAGCCTGTTTTTGCATATCCATCGTTCTGCAGATCACTGGTTCCTGCATATTCACCTACCGGATAGGATGGGCCGAAGTTAAGGGCAATAAAGGAAGGCTTGGTTTGTGAAAAGCCTGCTGAAGCCAGAAACATTGTAAGCAGCAAAATCAACGTTTTATTCATAGGTCAGTTTTATTTTCAATAATCTCAATTTTGGAAGGACTAAAAATATTAAAAAATCATTTTCTCTAAGGGCCGGTTTTAAATTGTTTTCACCAGACATATTAACATTACTGTGCAGGTAGATACTATGTAATTTGAAGGAAAATAGTGATTGGATGATTAATGATTAGTGAACGCAGACTGAACGATTTCCTTTTGAAATGGATTTGCAAAACAAATGCGCTTATAAAAGTAAACTTGTTAAAAATGAGGTCGGGTTGTGGGTTAATAAATAAGGAAATACTGCTAAAATAGTCATACCTTTGAGGCATTCAAGGCAGACTATCAGGTTCAAAATAAAAAAACATTTTATTCATGAAGATAATTGTCCTTTTTACATTGTTGATTCTTGCTGTCAATACATGCGAGAAACAACCGGCCGGCGGAACCGATTCCGTTGCTTTCTCAACCGATAAGCAGGTGTATTCCCTGAGGGATACGATCAGCCTGCAACTGAAAAACACAACTGCCTACGACCTGGTGGTTGGATTCAGATGCGGCAAATACCTCGAAATGTCGTACCAGAAAAAGGAAGGCGATAAATGGTCTGATAATTTATTATTCGGGTACATGTCGCTGCGCTGTCTCACAAAAATGGACACTATTCGCGGAAATACTGACTTTACATATGGTATGCCTGCTGAATTGGTTGGTTCGGCGGGTACATTCCGGCTACTTATTCCGGTTCAATCCCTACAGTTAAATAAAGCCGATACGCTTCTGTCAAACGAATTCGATATAAAATAGGGCCCTTCTGGCTACCGTCTTATGCTGGGAACTCGGGCCTTTCTTACTCATTGTTTTGATTGAATTCATACCAGGGTCATAACTCTAAAGTAAAAATATTATTGATAGGAAATTTAGTTAGTCTGGCAACGTATGAATCTCCCATACTCAAAAATCTAAAGAACGGGATTGCAGGTTGAGGAATATGTAAAAAATAGGTTAAAACGCTGATTGTCATAGCGGCATAATCGATTCCTGTACGCTGGAAGCCATCTGACAGACCTGTCAAATGGCTTCCAGTAAAAAATAATGCCTCTGACAGACCTGTCAGATGGCTTCCGGTAAAAAATAACGCCTCTGCCCGACCTGTCAAATGGCTTCCGGTAAAAAATAATACCTCTGACAGACCTGTCAGATGGCTCCCGGTAAAAAATAATGCCTTTGACAGACCTGTCAGATGGCTTCCAGTAAAAAATAAAGGCTTTGACTGAACTGTCAAGCATCTTCCCAGGAAAAAGTTAAAGACTTTGCTTATCTATTCTCACCAGTGTCTTTCGGAACACTGACGGGTGTGTGGCAGTAGACTCATGTTAGTGTCTGTGCATCTTATTATTCAGAGATTATTATTTTGCCTGTAACAATTACTTTGTCATGTTGTAATAATCTAATAAAATAAATTCCGTTAGGTAAATTGTCTCTGAATATTTCAACTTTATTACCTGAAAGATTATTTATTGTTTTTATTTTTTGTCCATAAATGTTGTATATATATAGTCCTATAAAATCAACTTGGGTTTGAAATTGGATTGTCGTGAAACTGTTAAAAGGATTAGGAAATATTGAAATATTATTTTTTAGATCATTATTCGCGATACCAGTTGTACCCTGATATTCATAAGCACCTATATCTATTTGACTACCTACTACACGCGGATTTCCTGCTAAATCTGTTGCAGGATATGTACCTGCAGGATCACCTGCATCAATGCAAGGAGAAGAACTTTGTAATGACCAATTTGCTGTTACCCCATTAAAAAATATTCCACTACCTAATGATGGAGCTACAAAAAGCGGATTTGAATCTATATTATTCTGATATACACCTGTATAGAAATTTCCGTTGAGATCAAAACCTAAATTACCTCCTGCCACATTACAAAAATAAAAATTTGGATCACTTGCCTCATCTTGCAGATAGACCTCTCCTGCTGTTTGATATACAGAATCACCATATAAAATACAATTACGCAACGTTGGATTAGAACCATTTGAACACGATAATGCCCCACCTTTACTATTTGATAAATTATTCACAATTGTGTTATTTGTAAGAATGGCAGACGTTCCGGAGAAATCAATTCCACCACCTGCTGCGGAAGCAGAATTATTTGAAATTACGTTATTGGAAATTATTGGATTACTTTCTGGATAACATTCTATTCCACCACCATTTCCAGAAGAATTATTACATATTGAATTATTGGATATTTCTGGGCTAGTTATATTTGAGAAACAAATTAAGCCACCACCGTTTAAGTATGCAGAATTGTAAGAAATTATATTATTAGAAACATTACTTGAACTTCCAGCATCTAAGTATATTCCTCCCCCATTATAATCAGCTGAATTATTTGAAATTGTATTATTCGTAATTATAGGATTGCTTCCGTCAAATGAACAATATATTCCCCCACCCCCAAATGCAGAATTATTATTGATGAAATTATTCGAAATAGCAGGACTGCTGTTATCGGTACATAAAATTCCACCTCCACCATATTCGGTTGAATTGTTAGAGATAAAATTATAGGAAATTAAAGGATTACTATTGGTACAATATATTCCGCCAGCATATTCGGCTGAATTGTAAGAAATAGTGTTATTAGATATAATAGGACTACTGTTAATAAATGAAATTCCACCACCAAATGTTGCGTAATTGTTTTTTATTGTACAATTTTTAAGATGAACTTTTGAAAAATTATTAAAAATAATTGCACCGCCATAGGCATCGATGTTACTTCCGTTTGCTTTTCCCCATTGAATATTGCAATAAATAATTTTTGAAGTATCGTTTGTCGATAAGGTGTTGTCAAAGCGTAAACCATACCATCCGGTTGAAATGTTTGTTGCCGTAAAAATAATACTATCCGTAGGAGTACCGATTGCAATCAAACGACCAGCTACAAGGAACTTATAATGTCCTTGAAAATTAATTGTAACACCAGGTTGAATAATAAGGGTTGAATCATTTGGCACCATTATACTTCCTTGCACTAAATATGGAGAACCAGAAAGTGTCCATGTCCCATAAATAGAACCACCTGTAATAGGTGTTTGACATTTTGCAGTTAATGATCCACAAACCAGAATCATTAAAATTAATTTTGTTTTCATTTTTGTATTATTTTTATAATTCTTTGCATTGGCACTAATTTAATCTGCGTATCCCCGCAAACAATCAGGCTTTTCTTTCTTCAAAAATAACAAATATTCATTTCTTCCGTGAATTTAAGTTGGTTTATTTGATAGAAATGACTAAAATGACTTGAATGACTAAAATAATTAAAATTGAAATGGAAGTGAACATCGGGCATTCTGGTTAGCTTTCTCAATCGATTTGATCAATTCAACAATTCATTAGTTCAACAATTCACAAATTCATAAATTCATCAATTAAAAAAGATGCCTGCCGGCTTTATTCAAATATTTCCCTAATTTTGCTGCCCTAAAAATTAAACATAAAATTGAATGAACATTAAACAGGAAAGCACAGGGAATTTATCGGCGACAATTGTAATTGAACTTGCTCCGGAAGACTATACCGAACAGGTAAACAAAAGTCTGAAAGAACTTCAGAAGAAATCGGCATTAAAAGGGTTCAGACCGGGCAAGGTTCCGTTTGGATTGATTAAAAAAATGTATGATAAAGGGGTTCTTGCCGAAGAAGTGAATAAAATCCTTTCCGAAGCGATGAACAACTATATTATTGATAACAAACTTGAGATACTTGGATACCCGCTGGCCAATGAAGAGAAAAACAAAGGCATTGATTTCGAAAACAGTGACCATTTTAGTTTTCATTTTGATATTGGGTTAATACCCTCCTTCGAGTTAGAAATTTCAGACAAAACAGAAGTTGATTTTTACGACATAAAGGTTGAAGATAAAATTGTTGACAATTACGTTGAAGAAACCCGCAAGCGGCACGGCAACCAGATCCATCCTGAAACAGTCGGGGATAACGACATCGTGAAAGGTGAATTTATCCAGCTTGATAATGCAGGTGCGATTTTGGAAAATGGAATAAAACAAACGGGTTCACTGCTTGTGAGTTATTTGAAGGATGAAGAAGTTAAAAAAAATCTTTTAGGTAAGAAAAAGGGGGATGAATTGAGATTCAATCCACTAAAAGCAACAGGTAATGCATACGACACAGCTCATTTGTTAGCTATTAAGAAAGAAGAAGCAGAAAAGCTTGAATCTGAATTTGCTTTTACAATTACAGAAATAACCCGGACAGAGCCTGCCCCTGTTGATATAGAGCTTTTTATGAAAGTTTATCCGGATGATGAAATCAAGGACGAAGAACAGTTCAGGGATAAATTGCGAAATGAGGCTAAAAGCTACTATCAGAAAGAAAGCGAGAACTTCTTTGTACACAATACCCTGGAGAAGATCCTTCATGAAACTCACATCGATCTGCCTGACGAATTTGTTAAGCGCTGGCTGGTTGAATCGGATGACAAAATTACTCCCGAATCGGTGGAACATGATTATGGTACTTATTCAACTTCACTTAAACAACAATTGATAATAAATAAAATAGCGAAGGACAACAACATAAAAATTGAGCATCAGGATATCAGGGATCACATCAAAGGGTTTTTTACAAAACAATACAGTTTCAATGCTGAAAATGAAGATAGTTCGAAGCAGCTTGATTCCATTGCTGATTCGGTTATGAAAAACAAGGAGGAAGTGAACAAGATTTATGACGAGTTGTTCGATAACCAAATCCGTGAACTTTTTAAATCGAAGTTGAAATTGAACACAAAAGAAGTTACCTACGAAGAATTTGTTAAATTAGTTAATGAACACCATAAAACGCATCATCATGAACATGAATAATGAATTTAGAAAGTATGCAGTTAAGCACAGAGGAATTAATAGTCTGACGTTAGGACGGTATATTTCAACGGCAAGCAATTATATTTCACCAACGATCATTGAAGAGCGACAGTTAAACATCGCTACGATGGATGTTTTTTCGCGTCTGATGATGGACAGGATCATTTTTTTAGGCGTACCGATCGATGATTATGTTGCCAACATCATTCAGGCTCAGCTTTTGTTTCTTGAATCGGTTGATTCGAAGAAAGATATCCAGATCTATCTGAATACGCCCGGAGGCGGAGTTTACGCAGGTCTTGGTATATACGATACCATGCAATACATCAATCCGAATGTAGCCACCATTTGTACCGGTGTTGCTGCTTCGATGGGTGCTGTTTTGCTTTGTGCAGGAGAAAAAGGTAAACGTACGGCGCTTCCTCATTCACGCATACTTATACATCAACCAATGGGCGGAGCAGAAGGTCAGGCCTCTGATATTGAAATTACAGCCCGCGAGATTCAAAAACTTAAAAAGGAATTGTACGAGATCATTGCCAAGCATAGCGGACAAACTTATAAGAAAATCTGGAATGATTCGGACCGTGATTTCTGGATGACGGCTGCCGAAGCTAAGGAATACGGAATGATCGACGAAGTACTGCTCAGAACTGAGAAAAAGTAACGGTATTAGCAACCAAAATTTGCTATCTTTGTATAATCTACATTGTATATAAGGATCATTGATGGTAAAAAAAACAGAAAGATGTTCGTTTTGCGGCAGGGAAAAAGCTCAGACCAATGTGCTGATCGCCGGACTTGATGCACACATTTGCGATTATTGCGTTTTGCAGGCCCAAAGCATAATCAGTGAAGAGCTCACTACAAAGACCAATAAGCAATTCAATAAAATTGAACTGCAGAAGCCGAAAGAGATCAAAAAATACATCGATAAATATGTTATTGGTCAGGATGAAGCAAAGATTATACTTGCGGTTGCAGTGTACAATCATTACAAAAGAATAACCCAACCGACTGCTAAAGTAAATGAAGAGGATGTTGAAATTGAAAAATCCAACCTCATTTTTGTCGGTGAAACAGGAACCGGTAAAACCTTGATGGCGCGTACCATTGCCAAGATGCTCAAAGTACCTTTCTGCATCGCCGATGCTACCGTGCTTACCGAAGCCGGCTATGTAGGTGAAGATGTTGAAAGCATTTTATCGCGTTTGCTGCAGGTGGCGGATTACAATGTAGCTGCTGCTGAAAAAGGGATCATTTTTATTGACGAAATAGATAAGATCGCAAGAAAAAGTGATAATCCTTCGATAACAAGAGATGTTTCGGGTGAAGGGGTTCAGCAAGCTTTACTGAAATTACTGGAAGGCTCCCTGGTAAATGTGCCTCCCCAGGGTGGGCGCAAGCATCCGGAACAAAAAATGATTCAAATCGACACGAAAAATATACTCTTTATTGCAGGTGGCGCTTTCGATGGAATTGATAAAATTATCGCTTCAAGACTCCGGACAAATGTGATTGGATACATGTCAGGTTCAGATCAGTCAAACATCGACAAAGAAAACCTGTTGCAATATATTTCACCTCCGGATCTTAAAAAATATGGACTTATTCCTGAAATTGTAGGACGTATGCCTGTGGTTACGTTTTTACATCCGCTTGTGCGTGCAACATTGCGAAGGATACTCACAGAACCGAAAAATTCGCTGATAAAACAATACACCAAACTGTTCGAAATGGATGGAATAAAACTTCAATTCGATGAGAATGTACTCGAATTCATCGTTGATAAATCCATCGAATTTAAGCTTGGCGCCAGGGGATTACGCAGCATTGTTGAGGGAATTCTTACCGATGCCATGTTCGAGCTTCCGTCTGATAAGTCTATCCGCAATCTTCATATTACGCTGCCTTATGCAGAAGAGAAATTCAGGAAAACAAATATTACCAAGTTAAAAGTGGCATAAAATCTACATCAGTTGTAGACTTTTTTCCTGGTTTTTTTGTTTATTTAGTACACATAAATAAAAGGGCTTTCGGTTGGCATAATAATTGGATTTCAAGCGAAAATTTCTTATGAAGAAAATTCTTCTGATAGTATTTCTGTTTTCGATCGCTTACTCTTCAGCATATACGCAAACTGAAGTTCACTTCCTCATAAAGGCTTTCGTTATTGGTGGAGATACTATTCTTTTCATTGATTTACCGGAATACAGTGTGGACGCGAAGATGCCATGGAAAATAAAGCACCAGAATAAAAAGGATGAACGGCTCGTATACAATGTAAAAAAGGTATATCCCTATGCTAAGTTGGCCGGAATAATGCTAAATGAATATGAGGATATTCTCAAAAATGCAAAGAATGACATCGAGCGGAAAAAATTAATGAAACAGGCAGAACAGGAATTACGCGATCAATTTGAAGGAGATATCCGCAAACTTACGTTTACACAAGGCATCATCCTTATTAAATTAATTGACAGGGAAACCGGTAATTCCTCCTATTCGCTTATTCAGGAACTACGTGGAAAATTCATAGCTTTCTTCTGGCAAACACTGGCCGGATTATTCGATTATAACCTTAAAACAGAGTATGACCCCACCGGGAAAGATCAGAACATCGAAGAAATTGTTGTGATGATTGAAACTGGTAAAATCTAACAATAACATGCAGAAAGAACTATTTTAATTTCCGGATGACTTGAGTTGGGATTTAAAAGGCACTAAAATTTTATTTTCCCCTCCCCTGCACAACAATCAAAACAGTATAGATAAGAATTTTAAGGTCCATAGCAAGCGACATATTCTCGATGTAAAGGATATCGTATTTAAGCCGCTCGATCATTTCATCAACGGTTGAGGCATAGCCGAACTTTACCTGTCCCCATGAGGTAATTCCTGGTTTAACTTTATGAAGCAACCTGTAATGAGGCGCCCGTTTCATGATCAGGTCGATATAAAACTGCCGTTCGGGCCGGGGTCCAACAATCGACATGTCGCCTTTTAAAACCGAGAAAAACTGCGGAATTTCATCCAGCCGAACCTTCCTCAAAAATTTGCCGAATGGCGTTATCCGGCTGTCATTTTCAGAAGATAACTGGGGTACACCTTGTTCTGCATTCGAGTACATTGACCTGAATTTATACATCATAAAAGGTTTTCCACCCAATCCGATCCTTTGCTGTTTAAAAATGACCGGTCCTGAAGATGACATTTTCACTCCAATGGCGGTAAACAGGTAAACGGGACTTAAAATGATCATTGAAAACAAGGATATGAGTATATCAATAATTCTTTTCAAGCTCATTTGCCAGGCCGGCATCAAATCGGGCGAAATCTTCACCAGAGGTGCATGCCAAATACCTTCTGTTTTAACTGCGCCAGTCAGAAAATCCTGCAAACTTGGTATGATTTTAATGACGACATTGGTGTCTTCGAGTTCGGTAATGATATGCTCAATTTTATTTTTTTCCGAATGTTCAATAGCGATGATTACTTCTTCTATTTTATTTTCTAAAATTAATTTTCCCAAATCCTTATAAAAGCCAAGATGTGGAAGATAATCTGCCATCAAATAATGGTCATATTTCCCGGCACTAACAAAACCAATAAATTTATTACCGGAAGAAATTTTTTCATTTTCAATTTCATAATAAATTTTGACTGCATTACCGTTGCTTCCAACTATTATGCTGTTAAATCCGATGATCCGCTTGTGAATTCTTCTGTTCGTGCGTGATGTAATAAATAACCGGAATGAGTAAGTAATCATAAAATGCAGCGTAAACAGGATGAGGAACGACTGATAATACGATTTATAGGTCACGATTACATCGTCAAGGAGAAGAGCAAAAAATATAAAGATTACACCAAAGAAAGTAATGGATATCGTTTGACCAAGTTCTTTCAATCGCGATTTTCTGTAAATCTTACGATATGTGCCGATAATGATATACAGAGTAAGCCAGAAAAGCGGGATGATGAAAATTCCTAAATAAAGCTTTTTATCGCTTAATATATCGTCGAAATGCTGAAGAATACCAGGATCGATTGCATATTTACGATAAATAAAAAAAAGTGACCAGGCAATGGAAGCTGAAAGAAGATCAGCTAAAACATATTTGGCGACTTGTAGATTTTTATTCATCACTTCACCGACTTATATATTAACTTGAAATTATCCACTTTAATCACCGGCATATCAATGGAAGATTGATTATCAGCCCGGATAAATACATTGAAATAATCTGTCTGGGGATTACCGGAAACAGCGGGTGTAAAATTGATGTAAATTTTTTTCCATTTCCCGCCGGTTGGATTTAAAACCAAAATCGGATGCTGAATAATCTGAACATTTACCTGCCTCATAAATAGACCGACAATGAGCGGAACATTGATATTGTAGTCCATTTCCAAAAATACAGGCTGGCTGGAAAGCGGAAGTTCATATCCCGGATTGCTTTCATCACCTGTACTTACTTCAAGAACGGGACGATCAGTATCTACATAGCCTATTCCGGATGTAAAACCATACAATGAACTAGGGGGGTTATTTGCTACTGTTGTAAGTGAAGTATCGCTTGCCGACGTAGGATGCAGGGAAATATAATTGGTTTCAAAGTTTTCTGACCAGGCAAAAATTGTATTGTCATAATATTTTATCACTGGTTTAATGGTAATGGTGGAATCAGGAATAAAATTAAAATTCTCGTCGGTGTAAGGCTTATAAAATGGGTAAGGTCCCTGTGTTCCTGAAATGCCATTGTATTTGATCCCAGCCGACAGTACAAGCTTGTGAATTCCCTCACTAAGCACAGGTATCGTTGCCGGGAGCTCAAAAGCGCCGATAATCTGATCGTCAACATAAACCCAAACATCCGAAATATTTTTGGTAAGTGCACCTTCTTCGATCGACGGATTATCAGCCAGCCTGATGCTATCAATATGGATATATGCAGGAATCGTCTGGTCACCTTCGAATTTATCGCAAGATGACACCAGTAAAGCGAGAAGAAAAATTATTTCGGCTGAAATGAAAAATCGATTCAATAGTATGCTTGTTTTTTGCCACGAAAGTATAAAAACGATCGGAAAAAATGATTATTGCTGTAAATTATTCTGTAAAAGATTGAGAATGCTACAGGTTTTCTGCCCGGTTTAGATGCCCGGTGTATAGTTCATTTTATCCATAATTTTATAGGCCACATTTAATGCTGAATACCCATCATCGATTGATACAAGCGGCACCTGGTTCTTGTGAATTGCCATTGCAAAACTTTCAAGTTCGGCTTTTATGGCATTGATAGGTATTATTTCCGGCTTATCAAAAATAATTTGCTTTGTTCCTTTGTTTTTGCCCAGATCGATAAGAATAGCGAGCGGATCTGCATTTTCCGGATCCCGGACATCTTCTATCCGCAGTATTTCAGCTTTTTTCTCAAGAAAATCAACTGAAATGTAAGCATCATTTTGAAAAAACCTTGATTTCCGCATATTTTTCATCGAAATCCTGCTGGCCGTCAGGTTGGCTACGCAGCCGTTATCAAATTCAAGACGGGCATTGGCAATATCAGGTGTATCGCTCACTACAGCAACACCGCTCGCATTGATCTTTTTAATATTGGAATTTACTACACTAAGAACAATGTCGATATCGTGTATCATCAGGTCGAGAATTACAGGAACATCGGTTCCTCTTGGATTGAATTGTGCCAGCCTGTGTGTCTCAATAAACATGGGTTGCCGGAAATAGGGTTTTACGGCTGTAAATGCCGGGTTAAACCGTTCGACATGCCCAACCTGTATTTTCACCTTTGCTTCGTTTGCCAGCGCAATCAATTGTTTTGCCTCTTCGGGTGTGTTAACCACAGGTTTCTCAATGAACACATGTTTAAACATTTTTAATGCCACCGCAGCACAATCGAAATGAGATATGGTCGGCGTGACAATGTCGACAACATCTGAGGCTTCAATCACGGAATGTATATCCGGCAGACAGGGAATTCCAAATTCTTTCTCAACCTTAGCTGAAATCTCAGCATCCGGATCATAAAATCCAATTAGTTTGAATTCCCGGGATTCAAGAATGCACTTTATATGGATTTTACCCAGGTGGCCAGCTCCTAAAACACCAATTTTTAACATCTTTATGTTATCGTTTACTTTTGAGCAAAGATATAGGCTGATTTCTTACTTTAGCAAAAATTTTACTGCAATTATAAACTTAGGAGGGTTAATAATATAAAAGAATCACCGACAGCCTAAAAGGGAATCAAATTTGATTTTAGTTAAACGAACCTGTAAAAAATTATCAAGAGAATTCCGATCAGATGTTAAACGACACATACCGCCACAAAGGACTCAGAAAAAAGCTGGTTGAACGAATCAGAGAAAAAGGTATTCAGGATGAAAAAGTACTGGCAGCGATCGAAAAAGTGCCCCGGCATTTGTTCATTGATTCCTCCTTCCTGGAATTTGCCTATGAGGATAAGCCCTTCCCTATCGGATCGGGCCAGACTATTTCCCAGCCTTTCACTGTTGCATTTCAAACTGTTTTACTGGAGGTAAAAAAAGGTGATAAAATCCTTGAGGTAGGAACCGGTTCCGGTTATCAGGCTTGTGTGTTGATAGAACTTGGAGCAAAAGTTTATACCATTGAACGACAGAAAAACCTTTATCTGAAGGCGAAAGCCCTGCTGTCAGAACTTGGCTTCAGACCCAAACTGATTGCATTTGGAGATGGATATAAAGGATTACCGAACGATGCTCCCTTTGATAAGATCATTGTAACCGCAGGTGCTCCGCATATTCCGCAACAACTGATTGATCAACTGATTCCCGGCGGCTTTCTGGTTATTCCCGTTGGCAAGGAAATACAGCAAATGAAAAGAATAATTAAAACGGATCGGGATAACTATATTGTTGAAGATCATGGAAGTTTCCGGTTTGTGCCGCTGTTAACTGACAAGGCAACTGATTAATAATAAGTTAAACCATCATTAGCCTGCCTGGTTGGCTTTATAAGGTAATTTGTAAAGCATTAGAAGTTAATCGGTATTTAAGATAATATGAAAAAAATAGTTTACAATCCCGGAATAATTTTTGTGTTAAAACAGCCTGTTATAAAAATAAATAGAAAATATTATATACTTTTGCTCAAAAAATAAACTGATTATAAATTAAATATTCTATTCTATGAAAAAGTTAAGTTATTTATTGGCTATTATTGTAATAGCAGGAATTTATTTTACATCATGTAGTAAGGATGATACAACTACACCTCAGGACCTAAAACCTGTAATTTCTTTTAAAACAGGAACCGGACTGACTTCATCAGACGTGACGATTACAGTAGGTGAATCAATCAACCTTGGAGTAATTTGCACTGCAAATTCGAATTCAGGTACGAAGCTAAACAATGTTAAAATTTATACAATTGTCAATAATGCACAGCAGCCTTCTATTATTGATAGCACGATCAATGCTGCTGCCTTTGATGCTACCTATGTGATAACCTTTTCAAATGCCTTCACAGGGAAATTATATGCAGAGGTAACAGACAAAGACGGACAAAAAAACAATGTTTCATTAACTATTACTGTTGAAACTGCAACCACACCGTTGGAAGCTGCAGCAGATTTTACATGGCAAAGAGTTGGTGGTGCTGCTGCTACAGGTTTAGATATGTTCGGATTAAAATGGACAAGCAATGGTAAGGCCGTGAATGCTCAGATAAAAAAGGATGCAGCTATCAAAGTTTGTTGAACTTAGTTCTGCCCAATGGACTTCCATTACCACGAAAGAGGATTTGGCAGCAGCTGTTGAAGCCGGAACTGATATGACAGTATATGAAGGAGTTTCAGCAGAAGCATCAAGTGCCTATGATGTTGTTCTTGCAACAAAATACAATAATGAATATTTTATGATTCACATTCAAAATGCAACAGTAGTAGTTGGCGGTACTGGAACAACCATTACAATTACCGGCAAATATGTGAAATAATTCTTTTTTATTGTTTGTAATTTTTACAGACACTGTTGAAATTAAAAGAAAAAGAGATGAATTTTCATCTCTTTTCTTTTTTGTATTAAATTTGCACTTTAATGAAAATTAATCACTATAAAATGAAAAACTATTTTAAAATTTCGATTTTACTGCTAGCAGGAGTACTAATTATCTTTTCATGCAGTAAAGATGACAAAAAAAATTCTACCCCTCCTGCACTTACGTTTAAAACAGGTCAATACCTTCCGGGAGTAGCGTATATCAATAAAGATACCTCTTTATCGGTAAGCAGTCCGTTTGCGATTGGGTTTACTGCAAGTTCCACTTCAGATGCAAACCTGAGGTCAGTCTTAATTAAAAGGGTACATGAAGACATCAATACAGATACGGTTCTTTACAGGTTACTAACTGCTTCAACTTTTAGCGTTGATACGCTCGTTGTAACTAATTCCAGTGTGGGAACTGAGGACTTTTTTATTATCATCAGCGATCAAAATGGTATGAGCACAACCAGTACGTTTTCAATTGTTACTACCACTGTCGGACCGGATATAACGACCTATTTAAATAAAGTTTTAGGTGCTCAAGTAAATAATTCAACTGGAAGTTTTTTTGCTTCCGATGGTGGAATCATTTATATGCTAGCTGATGCTAAGACAAATTCAGAAAATATAGATTGCTTATATTTTTATGCAGCAACTAATCCAGCTACAATTGCGGCACCCAATGATGGTTTTGCTGCCAGTGTTTATAATGATCCAACAAATGGATTGCTGACCTGGGATGTAAGAAAAGCAACTAAATTCAAACTGACCACAATTAACAGTAATACATTTGATGCCATCACATCTTCTGCTCAGCTTGCAACAGTTGTTGCTATTCCTTTGCCAAGTGAATCCAAAATAAGTAATTTAACCGCAGGTAAGGTATTAGGTTTTCTTACACAAAGTGGCAAGCTGGGATTGATCAGGGTTGATGCAATTTCAGGAACGGACCACGGCACAATCACAATTAGCGTAAAAGTCCAATGATGCGAATTAAAATATTTCAAAAAAAAAGAGAGAATTTTTTTAAGTCTCTCTTTTTTTTATCTTTGGACTCAAATCAAAACAAGACATCATGAAAAACAAAGGTTATCAGTTTCCCTTTTCCGGCGTAATGATCCGGGCTTTAATTTTTATTATCGCAACAGGTTTGGCATTTGGTTCTTGCAAGAAAAAAGAGACCCAGGAAGAACCTCCTGTAAAAACACCACCGAAAATTACCTTGATTGTTCCCGACACAACCGACCTCATCCTTGAACCCAACCAGCAATTCATGGTTTCGCTCATTGCAAATTCCGATAGCAGTGCCGGCAAAACGCTTACTGAATTTAAAATTTCTTCTTACCTCGAAGGACAGTTTCCACTTGATATTTTTGATACGGTATTAAACGGAAATTTATTTAGGCTTGACAACTATATGTGCAAGGCCATTTCTGGGGCAGCTCTGCAACGCTGGCTATTCAAAGTTACGGATAATGAAGGCTTAACAGATTCTATTCTAATTAAGGCTACTATAGCAGAGCTCTCTCCTCTTATTTCGTTAAAAGAGGGCACAAATGGAAGTGGGGTAGAATATATTCACACCAACATGACCCTTGCGATGGGTTCTCCGTTCCTGGTTGGACTGTTGGCAAGCTCGAATCCCTATTCAGATGCCATTCTAACACATTTAACAATAAAAAGAATTTTTGAAGTGGGCGGGGTAGTCACACCCGTCGATTCCGCCATGAGTACAACGAATTTGAATGTGGATCATACATTTGTTTGTTATTCGGTAACAGGTAATGAAGAATGGCAGTTCATCGTGACCGATGCCAATGGCAAACAATCACAAACCGGTTTTACAATAACAACTTCCCCTGCTCCTTCGAGTATTAACACCTATTCCAATAAAATTTTAGGTGCTCAATTGTCAAATACCGGAGGGACTTTTGCATCGTCCAGCGGTTTGGTCTATAATATGGATGAAGCAATGAACAATGCAGGTTCGGTTGACTGGCTTTATATCTATGATGATACCAATGGAGCCATTCTCGCAGCCCCAAATGATGCCTTTGCAGCGTCTGTTTTCAACGACTCAATAACCGGATTACCTGTATGGCCTGTTCGGAATGCAACAAAATTTAAGATGACCACATTGAACAGTGCTGGTTTTAATAGCATCACAACTTCGACCCAAATTTTAGCCATTGTTGCTGTTCCCGTTCCCTCGGATTCGAAAGAGATGAATCTTTCTGCAAATAATGTGATCGGATTTATGACAGTACAAGGAAAACTGGGATTGATAAGGGTAAACGCAATCGGGATTAGTGCAACAGGAATTATTACTATTGATGTTAAAGTCCAGAAATAAAAAAAATCCCGGATATCAAATATACCCGGGATTTCAATCTACATTGAAAGTTTACCGAATGGTCAAAATCATTCCGAAATTCACTGTTCTTGGCAAACCCAAATAAACTTCGGCAGACGAAGCCGTATGTGAAAATTCATTGTTGTCGCCGTAATAACCATTATATTGACTGTTGTCAACAGCATCCTGGACGAAAATATCATCGAATAAATTAAACACATGCACAAATACCTGTACCCCTGTACTGCCTTTAATAGGCAGATCGTATGAAGCATGCAGATCGAAAACCGTATAATCCGGAACTTTCCAAACCTGGGCATTATCGCCTTCGACTGTCCTGGAAAAAGGATCCCAGTCTGCATAATAGTTCGCATAATATTTACCCAATAACTGAACTTGCAGGCCTTTTACCGGATATAATGTAACTCCTAAGACAGCTTGTGTTTGAGGAGCATCGCCAACCCTCAGGTCCTTTACATAAAAATTATAATCGACTGAATGAACCAATGAATCCTGTGTGCTATAATTTTTATAGGAACCCGAAACATTATTAAGGTATACCCAATTATTCACCGATCCTGCAAGCATAAATCCGATAGCATCTACTGGGCGATACTGACCTTCTATTTCAAGGCCGTAGTGCCTTTGATCCATTCCGGTAATGAACACAAGATCATCGGATCCATCAGGATTTTGAACAAGTTTTGTTAATGCCCTGTTAGTCCATAATGTGTAATACAAGTTGCCTGTTATTGAGAATTTATTGTTCAATGACTTGTATTGTACACCGCCTTCATAAGAAGTAAAATTTTCGGTTTTTGGATTTTTTGCCAACGATCCGTCGGTATCATCTATTACGTTATCAAAAATAGGTACTTTAGCAACGTAGCCCAAATTGATAAATCCATTAATCGTCTCTGTGAAGCGATAATTCATCCCGCCTTTTACCTGGTAACCTGCAATCCAGTCCGACTTGGTAGTTAGCCTGTCAGTTGTTCCCGGAGCCATATGAAAATAATCGTTAAACCCATATTTTATAACCGAGTAACCAGCCATTGCATAAGCAGTAATGTTATCATAATTATACTCACCCTGAGCAAAACCTCCAAGCCAGTTCACTGTGTTTATATTATGATAATCCACTTTATCTCCCAGAAATTTTCTGTCATCCATAGCGAACTGATCTTTGGTATCGATAAAAAATTTACCACCGATCAAATCCCTGACTTCCCTGAAATGATCTATTTCAGCAGTTCTGCCGTCAATTCCATAGGAAGTAGTAAATTTATCGTTGATAACCCATTTGACCTTTGAAATCAGACCCAACGACCATTGATTATTGACACTGTTTCTCATGATTCCCCTGGCCGTATCCGTTAGCATATTGTTTGCCATGGTTGCATTGTAATCTACAACTTGTGAAGGACCGGTTCGATCATATTTCATGCTACCCAGCGTACCCGTTCCACCACCTGTGCCACCCGAATAATAGGCAACTGTATATTGGGTCACTTTTTCTGACCATTGCGTAAACCAGTTTAAATTAACCAGAGGCTTGTGAAAATAATTTTCAACCTGGTTAATATAATCCGGACTATACCGATCGTGTTCTTTGCCATTCCAATATTCCTTAGCAGTGTATTTATAGCTTACCGGACCCCAGGTTTCATTATATTTCCGTCCAGACTGGGATTCAGGAAATTTATCCAATGCAGCTTGCGGGTAATCAAATTCACTGGTTGCATATGCATGGCTATAGGCTGCAATATTTTGTTTGTAGGCATTTTGTCCATGTCTTTGAGGGGCTCCAAGTGCATAAAGCTCCAGACGGTTTTTAGAATTTATATTCCAGCTTGCGCCAAAATAATAAGCCCATGCATCGGTCCATGTTTTATCAATAACTCCATCTCCGGTTTTACGCACACCACCTGCACTGACAGCAAATTTATTATTGATTAATCCGCTATGCGCCATCAGTGTGGATTTCATAAACGCACCTGTTCCGAATTCCTGCTTATATGTTATACCGGGTTTTTGGTCAGCAGGATTGGTAATGACATTCATGGTACCACCGATTGATGGCGTTGCTAAGTTTACAGCACTTAATCCTCTTTGCATCTGAATTGAAGAAGTGGCATCACCGACACCATCCCAGTTCGACCAGTAAACCCACCCGTTCTCCATGTCATTGATGGGAACACCGTTGATCATAACGGCTACATTCCGCTGATTGAAACCTCTTACACTCATACGGGCATCACCGGCACCCCCTCCCTGCATAGTAGAGTAAACATTGGGCGTCACATCCATTGCCAATGGAATATCACGAGAGCCTAATTGTTCCTCAATCTGTTTCTTTTGCACATTGGAAAATGCAACCGGCGTTTCACGTTCTTTTGCACGATCTGCTAAAATACTCACCCCACCAAGGCTAATAGCATTAGCTTTCATTTTTACCGTACCCAAATTGGTGTATTCACCGGATTGAACTGTCGTCTCAATCTGGAGAGGTACATAACCAACGTAGGTAAAGTTAACCTTGATAGAGCCTGTTTTTGTTGCGAGGATAAATTTACCATCCGTGTCTGTCGCTGTTCCGGCTGTAGTTCCTTCTAATACAACGGTAGCTCCGATGAGCGTTTCACCCGATTCAGAATCTTTTACGACTCCTTTAATCCCAGTTTGTGCTTGAATCATTTGAATCATCAGCATCAAAACGGTAATTGTAAGTAACTTAAGTAAAATTTTTCTCATAAAAATTGAATTTAGTGGTTATACATTTCAGTTGCTTATTTTCAAACAATGTTACAGAAAAAAACTTCCTTGCTTTTGAAAAGTTTTTAACATTTTATCCAAAATATTAATAGCAAAATCAGTTTCCAGAAAACTTCGTTTTGTTCTCTTTAAAACATTTGACAAAACAAAAACAAAAGCCAGCTAAAAAGCTGAAAATTATGTTAATTTATCATTAATTTTTAATATTTAAAATGATAGACTTATAGGATTATGCCTTCGCATAGTAGATTCAATGTTTACAACAATCGGTTGATTTATAATGATTGAAAATGATGATTTTACAAAAAGGAAGTAGGTAACTAATCACGGAATAAATGAAACCAATCTGGTCTTTTGGTGTTCATAAAATTCTTTTTATCAGCCTGAGGTTGTGGGTGTATTTTTTTAATTCATCATTGTAAATACCCTGATGATCAATAGTGTCGATTCTGACTTTTCCTGAAGCGTGTATAATTTTAAATCCTCCCAGGTATATTCCTACATGAACGATTGTTCCTTCAGCATTGTCAAAAAAGAGCAGATCGCCGGAATGTGATTCATCGAGTAACCCGATTACCTCACCCTGAGTTGATTGCTGGCTGGCATCCCGATGCAGCTTGATGTTATTTAATTTGAAAACCGTTTGGGTAAATCCGGAACAATCCGTACCGAAAGGTGTTTTCCCGCCCCACAAATAAGGCGCATTCAGGAAAAGCATTGCAGTTTCGATTAATGAACCTGCGTTTATTGAACTGTTTTCCTGTGAAAGGCCTCCTTCAAATGAATAGTTTTTATTTGCAATTTGGAATACACTTTCGGCGATGTTGTAAATGGAAGTTCCAAGAACAACCGGAATGAAGGTATTATTTTTAACATCTCTGATTACTTCCACTACATCTTTAATATATCGTGGCGTTGCATTGGATAACCGCTCAAATTCATGTTTATTTATAAAAGTGATTTGCTTTCCATCGACCCAGCCTTCATAATTATCAAAAATTATCCTGACATGAATCCAGTTGTCAGTGGTTTTGGTTACAGCTACCAAATCTCCAAAAACAAGCTGACTTACCATCTCTGCTTTATCGGATGGAGCAGACCTTACAGGCACTAAACTCAGCAAACAAATTCCAAATTCCATAGGCAACAATCGATGCCCAAAATTAATTCTTTTTATTAAGCCTTTTTTGAACAACAACGATTATTCTACTCTTTTGAATGATTGATTTCGGCTGAATTACATTATCCTTCCACTAAATAGCAGAAGTAAACAATAAAATAAAGTACTGATCGTAATTATCCATGTTTCATTATCTTTGCCCAAATTTAAATTTACAATGAGATTGCGTATTTTCAAGGTTTTCCGATTCCTTTTTTTAATTTCCATCCTGGTTGTTTTGCTGCTTGGCTCATGCATAAAAGATGAGGTTATTTCATCAGACCCGTCTTACAAACTTTCTTTCTCAAGTGACACGGTTATTTTTGATACTGTTTTTACTACACTTGGTTCAACCACACGATATGTAAAAATTTATAACAGAAACAACAATAAAATCAGGATTTCAGATATTTACCTGGCTGGCGGATCAAATTCTCCTTACCAGATCAACGTAGACGGATCAGTTGGATCGGCGTTTAAAGATATCGAACTGAATGCCAGCGACAGTCTGTTCATTTTTGTAAAAGTGACGATCAATCCAAATCTCATGACTTCGCCATTAATAGTAACGGATTCAATCCTGTTTAATACAAACGGAAACATTCAGGATATCGATCTTGTAGCATGGGGCCAGGATGCCCACTTTATTGTTGGGGATTCAACATTAAATGGATTGTCGTATAAATATAAAATTGTGGCTCACGAGGGTGAAACCGCAAATTGGGTGGATGACAAACCTTATGTAATTTATGGTTGGGCTGTGGTTGATTCCACAGGCCGGCTTAACATCGGGCCAGGCGTCAATATTCATTTTCATCAAAATTCAGGCCTTTGGATTTACCGAGGAGGCAGCCTACATGTTAGCGGTGAAAAAGACAGTCTGGTGACTTTTTCGGGTGACAGGCTGGAGGCACAGTATAAAGATCTACCGGGTTTATGGGACAGGATTTGGATCAACGAAGGAAGCGTTGACAATGAAATCAATTATGCAGTTATAAAAAACGGGTTTATTGGAATACAGGCTGAAACACTTAATGATGATTTGGGAAACAAACTAATTCTGCAAAATACCGTTATTGAAAATATGAGCCGATGGGGATTATTTACCAAGGCATACAGGGTGCTTTCAGCCAATTGTATTTTTGCCAACTGCGCTGAATATACATTATTTCTGTCAGTCGGCGGAGATTACGATTTCAGGCAATGTACATTTGCAAATTACTGGACAAAAACTGTAAGGAACGACCCCTCTTTTATTTTGAGCAATAACCTGACTGTTTATGATGCTAATGGGAACCCTTTGACCTATATCGGCGATCTGCAAAATGCTTATTTTGGTAATTGCATCGTTTACGGTTTCAATGATGAAGAGATTACGCTTTCGAAATCGGATCAGGCTGCATTTAATTATAAATTCGACCACTGTATCCTGAAAACTCAATTGGATATTTCTGATCCTGCATATTATTCTTCATGCAAAAGAAATCTGGATCCTCTTTTTATGGATTATTCTGTAAATAACTATATGATCGACACGCTTTCTCCGGCTATTGACATGGGTAGTTTAGATGTGATCAGTACATCTCAACTAGATATTATTTCTGATTTGAATGGAATGTCAAGAATTTCTGATTCAGGACCAGATTTAGGAGCTTATGAATTTGTATCAGGGACAAAAAGGCGTAAATGAAAGAAAAGTTGGAATATAGCTGATTAAAATTTTAAATCATCAGTGCTCTTGCTCCTTATTTCATACATTTTTCTCATACCGTATCCTAAACCCAAAAATAACAGAATAAGCAAACCGCCACCAATCGGTGAACCACCCCCAACCGGAACATTGCTAATTCCAGGGACTACGCCTCCATTTGGATGTGGTGGGTTCTGCGACAAAATGTTTCCAGCAATTAGTATAAACAAGCTAACAAGGCAAAATAATTTTTTACTCATACTGTTATAATTAGTTTTCATTTTCATAGCGTATAAACATCAAATAGTGTATATGCTCTATACAATTCCATGCCACTTTTTGATCATCAGTTAAAAATTTAACTATCAAGATAGTATCAAGTTAAACTTGTCGGTATACGTAAAGTTCCGTTATCCGGTTTCGGAAACCGGATAATAATTTCCGGAGAGTGAAAATTACCCCAATAAATTGAATTACCGGTGTTGTAAATTGGTGCGATTGTTTGTAAAAAGCTAATTATGTTTGTGTTATAGACAATAATTTAATAAATGATTGAATAAATAATGAATCATTAAATCTAATTTCTTTTCTTATTTTTGTTTACTTAAACGCACTAAATTCATCACCCATGGATATGACTTTTAAATTGGAATGGATTGATTATGCGATCATGAGTATCTATTTCCTGTTTGTTCTCGGCATAGGCTGGGCGCTCAAAAAATACATGAAATCTGCACTGGATTTTCTTGAAGCAGGTCGTTCGATGCCCGCCTGGGTCGCCGGTTTAGCATTTATTTCAACAAATCTTGGTGCTCTTGAAGTAATGGGGATGACAGGTTCAGGGGTAAAATACGGAATGCTCACTACACATTTTTATTGGGTCGGAGCAATACCGGCTATGGTTTTTCTTGCCATTTTTATGATGCCTTTTTACTATGGGTCCAAAGCAAGGTCTGTACCTGAATACCTGAAGCTGAGATACGATGAAAAAACACGCGGATTAAATGCAATCCTTTTTGCAATAATGACCATTCTTGCTTCGGGGATTTCAATGTATGCCCTGGCAATTTTGATGAAAATTGTTCTCGGTTGGAATTTTCACCTGAGCCTGGTTTTATCCGCCGCAATCGTTTTGGGATATACCTATTTAGGAGGGCTTTCATCCGCTATTTACAACGAAGTGCTGCAATTTTTTATCATTGTCATAGGTCTGTTGCCAATAGTTATATTAAGTCTTAAAGATGTCGGAGGCTGGTCAGGTTTGCAGGAACACCTTGCTCCCATTGTTACGGCGAAAGGATATGCTGCCGATACCTGGACAACTACCTGGAAATACACAGGAAGTGCGGAAGCAAATCCAATGGGTGTTGAATGGTACAGCATCTTAGCCGGGTTGGGGTTTGTGCTTTCTTTTGGATATTGGTGTACCAACTTCCTCATCGTACAACGGGCTATGTCAGCTAAATCGACTGTTGCTGCCCGGAACACCCCATTGATCGGCGCACTCCCGAAAATGTTCATCCCTTTTCTCATCATCGTTCCGGGCATTGTAGCGCTGGTTCTTATGAATACGCCGGGAAAAGGATTTGCCTTACCCGTAAACGAAGCAGGACAGCCCATTTACGACTACACCATCATTATGCTGCTTAGGCAGTACCTTCCAGCAGGGGTTCTTGGTCTTGGCATAACAGCATTATTGGCTTCCTTTATGTCGGGTATGGCTGGCAATGTGTCCGCATTTAATACGGTTTGGACATACGATATTTATCAAAGTTATATTCGGCCGGTAACGGGCGATAAAGAAGAAGATGAAAAACATTATTTAAAGGTTGGCAAACTGGCTACCATTTTTGGTGTGATTGTGAGTATTGCAGCGGCATATCTGGCAAGCCTTTTCGGGAATATTATGGATTTTCTTCAAACCATCTTTTCGATGATCAATGCTCCTCTGTTTGCGGTTATTTTTCTTGGAATGTTTTGGAAACGAACCACAGGGCATGCAGCGTTTACAGGATTACTGGCAGGTTTTTTAATTGCACTGATACATCATGGATTAACATATCCTGTAGGTGCAGATACCCTTGTTAAGGGGGGATGGATTTATCACCTTTTCGCTTACCCTGTTGAAATGGCACAAAATTTCTGGACTGCCATCTTTGCCTGCGGAACCAGCGGCATTGTTACCATCGTATTATCCTTTATAACCCGACAGAAAAAATCAGATGCAGAACTGAAAGGGCTGGTTTATTCTCTGACACCTAAAGTTTTTGAAGAAAAAGTTGCCTGGTACATGCGTTCAGAAACACTGGCAATAATTGTTTTATTAATCGCATCAATTTTAACCATCTTATTCTGGTAATAAATTGAAAATTTAAATTTATAAATTATGGGTATAGATATAAAATTTCCGATCGGTCTGATGTTTTCAATTTTTGGAGTGATACTTACACTTTATGGATTCTTTACTAATAGCGACACAGAGCTTTATTCACGCTCACTAGGTATCAATATCAATTTGTGGAGCGGTATAGGTATGCTGCTATTTGGCGGTGTGATGCTTTTACTGGTCAGAGCAGATAAAAAGAAAAAGAAAGTCTGATTTAATTCGGGAATTTACTGTTCGATTATTTTCAGCTTGGCATATTTAAGCAGAAGTTGCTTTTGACCCACATTTTTAAAAAACACGGAAGCTTTTCTGCTCGACCCTGCTCCTTCTACACTGATGACCTTCCCTTTTCCAAACCGCTGATGTTCGACTTCAACACCTGGAATTATTTTACCTTCCAGGTCATTATCGAACACAAATTCCTGATCAACTGAATTTTTTTCTGAATGATTTATCTTCCTGAAATTCCCTTTCGTGATGGAGGGTTTTGACTTCATAAGAATGATCTGTAGAAAGGGTATTTCTTATCTGGGCTTTTTGCGGAAATTCGATGAACTGCTTATCAATTTCATCAATAAAGCGGCTGGGCTCGCAGAAAATAAGATTTCCCCAGCGATACCTGTTTTCAGCATAGGAGATCGTCAGTTTTTTTTCTGCGCGTGTGATGGCAACATAAAACAACCTGCGTTCCTCCTCTAAATCAGCGCGCGAACTCAATGACTGTATTGAAGGAAATAGATTTTCCTCAACACCTACTATGTAAACAAACGGAAATTCAAGCCCTTTGGCTGCATGAATAGTCATCAGCGACACTTTATCCGTCGAATCTTTATCCTGAACATCGGCATCGGTTAGCAGTGCTACATCCTGCATAAACTCATCCAGGGTTTTTAGTGCAGTTTCTTTTTCTTCTGATGAAGAATTTTGTAGAGCTCCTTTTTCTGTGAATTCCTTGATGGCATTCAAAAGCTCTTCAATATTTTCGTACCGGCTGATTCCTTCGGGGGTTTTATCCTCCAGCAAATCCTTCATAATTCCGGATGAAGATGCGATTAATCGAGCCAGATCAAAGGCATTTTTAGTTTTCACCTGTGCTGAGAAACTCTGGATCATAGTGACAAATGCGGAACATTTTGCAATGGTTCCCGAATTCATTGACAGGTCAAATTTATGGGGATGTTCAATCACTTCCCAAAGCGATATCTTCGACTGATCTGCAACTACGACGATACGTTCCTGTGAAGTTTTACCGATACCCCTTGCAGGATAATTGATGACCCGTTTCAGCGCTTCTTCATCACGGTTGTTAACAGCAAGGCGAAAATACGCAAGAAGATCTTTTACTTCTTTACGGTTATAAAACGACAACCCTCCATAAATTCTGTAGGGAATATTTAGCCTTCTCAACGCTTCTTCAATGGACCTTGATTGCGCATTCGTTCGATACAGAACAGCAAATGCATCGTTTTGAAGCTGAAGGTTCATTTTATTTTCGAATATGGAATTTGCAACCAGTGAACCTTCTTCGTTGTCGGAACTTGCTTTGATGAGATGTATCAGGGAACCTTCATCGTTTTCAGTCCATATCTCTTTAAAAATCTGGTCTTTGTTATTAACGATAACCGTATTGGCTGCTTTTACGATTGTTTTTGTCGACCTGTAATTTTGTTCCAGCTTAAATTCGCGTGCGTCCGGGTAGTCGTGTTTGAAATTCAGAATATTCTGAATGTTTGCTCCCCTAAAGGCATATATACTCTGGGCATCATCACCCACCACGCAAATATTTTCATCATTGGCTGCGAGCTGCTTAAGGATCATGTATTGTGCATGGTTGGTATCCTGGTATTCATCGACAAGAATAAACTTGAACCGGTGCTGATATTTTAGTAATAAGTCAGGAAAATTGGCCAACAGGAAATAGGTGTTCATTAACAGATCGTCAAAATCCATAGCAGCAGCACGGTAACATCTGACTTTATAGCTTTTGTAAATTTCACCCAGTAAAGGTTTGCCCGACATTTTATCCTGAGTCAGAATTTCCTCCGATGCGTTATACGCTTCTGCCGTAATCAGATTGGTTTTTGCAGCCGATATCCTATGCAGAACAAAATTGGAACTGTAGATCTTATCATCAAGGTTTTGTTCTTTTATGATTGATTTCAGAAGACGTTTTGAATCGTCGGTATCATAAATTGAAAAATTTGACGGGTATCCGATCCTGTGAGCTTCGGCACGTAATACTCTTGCAAAAACCGAATGAAATGTACCCATCCATACATTTTTTGCATCGGCGCTGCCCACCAGCTTGATAATCCTGTCTTTCATCTCGCGGGCGGCCTTATTTGTAAACGTAAGCGCCAAAACATTAAACGGGTCAACTCCAAGGTTTAGCAAATGTGCAACACGGTATGTCAACACGCGTGTTTTTCCCGAGCCCGCACCGGCAATCACCATTACAGGACCTTCGACCGCTTCCACCGCCTGTCGTTGTTCCTTATTCAATTGTTCGAGAATATCACCCACGCTTAGTTGTTTTATAAAATTTTTAACCTGATTAAAGGATTTTTATTGGATTCAGTCAATTTATTTATTTGGAAATCAATTCACCGAATCCGATTATTTTCTGTTAAAACCATACTTGTTAAAACTATTTTGACAGAGCAAAATTATGTATAAAAGCCTGAGAAATCCTTATCCCGATTTTCGGCTATCAAAAAGTTATGCACAGTGATACGTCAAAGGGAATATCGGCATCGCAGGTTTATTCAACAAGAAAGAAGAAATTATACGATACTGAACTCAAGGTTATGAGACGCAAAGTCAAGGCCGGCCATATCCTTCACAATAACTTTTACATGGGTCGGGTGGAACGAATTGCTTTCGAGTAAATGCTTATAATGACTCAGGTCGACATCGACGGTCATTTTCTCTCCGATTTTTAGCATTTTAGGAAATCTGGTGCGGGTTAAATCGTGCTTTACCTGAAATAGCAATGAATGCTGCGCATGACTGAATTTAACATACGGAGCTACTAATTTAATTCGCCTTTTCCCAATATTTTCAATTGTTACATCTAAAATGGAGGTTTTCGACTGATCTTTAGTATCACTGAATTTACAATCGACATGCAATCGTTTGGCAGGCTTGTAAAACAAGGTCACTAAAATGACTACCAAAACAACAAAACTGATTAACGAAATCGCTAAAGTTATACCTGATATGTCTCCCATGGTGGTTAATTTTAGTTGAAGCCATAAAATTAAGTAATTATTCCCTGTTTTTCAAAATTATTTTACCAACACCCTTACTAACAATTTTACCGATTGCCACAGCATCCTTAATTCCATTTTCATGCAATGTTTTCAAAAAGGGTTCTAAAACCTGCTGCGGGATGGAAATCAGCAAACCACCGGAAGTCTGTGCATCACAATATATTGCTTTCTCCGCATTTGAAATACCATCCTCCCAACTTACCACATCGTTTACATAATCAATGTTGTTAATAGTTCCACCGGGAATAATATTGTTTGCAGCCAATTCACGAACACCTTCAATCAATGGAATCTTTGAACCTAAAATTTCAGCAACTACCCCACTTCCGACAACCATTTCCTTTAAATGCCCCAGTAAACCGAATCCGGTGATATCGGTGCAGGCATTCACGGGAAAATTGCTCATTACTTCAGCAACAACCCGGCTGAGCAAACTCATTATTGCGATGACAAGAGATTCCGTTTCTTTGGAAACAAGCCCTCTTTTTATACCGGTCGAAATAATTCCTGTTCCAATGGGTTTAGTAAGAATAAGAGCATCGCCGGGTTGTGCATTTGAATTGCTAAGTACTTTTGCCGGGTCGATAATACCAGTGACTGTCATACCAAATTTAGGTTCAGTATCTTCAACGGTATGACCACCAAGAATACTAATGCCAGCTTCTTTCGCTTTATCGGAAGCACCCTTTAAAATGGACTGCAACACTTCCACGGGAAGTCTGTTATCGGGGAACCCAACAATATTCAACGCAAACAAAGGCTTCCCTCCCATCGCATAAATATCGCTTAATGCATTGGCAGCAGCAATGGCCCCGAAAGCATACGGATCATCAACAATGGGTGTAAAAAAATCAACGGTCTGGATAATGGCCGTCGTTTCATTTATCCGGTAAACTGCAGCATCATCTGAGGATTCAATTGAAATAAGTACATTTGGATCAACCGGTACAGGGAAATCTTTTAACACTTTTTCAAGGTATTGCGGCCTTATTTTACATGCGCAACCCAATCCGTGTGTGAAATGTGTGAGTTTAATACTGCCGTATTCCTGAACCGGAACCCCAGACTTTGTTTTGTGCTGGTATAGCCTGTTTACGGCTGAAGTGATAAATTCAGATGCCTTCACAATTTCATTTCTGGTTGTCAATTTGCCTGTCGAAAAACGGATCGTACCCATTGCAAATTCTTCAGGAATATGCATGGCTTTCAACACCGAAGATATTTCGATATTTTCAGTATGGCATGCCGCACCAGCCGATGCTGCAACTTCGGAGAGTTCGGATAATAGTGTATTCGCTTCAATACGCGGGAAACTGATGCTTAGCGTGTTGGGAAGCCTTTTTACAGGATCACCGTTTATCTTCGATTCCGGAACCGTCATCGTCAATTCCTGTTCAAGAAATTCGCGCATGAATTGCATGTGTTTCATGTTCTTATCAAGATCACGTGCTGCAATTTCACAGGCTTTGCCAAGGCCGCTGATTTCAAGAACATTTTCAGTCCCTGCACGCATATTCATCTCATGATCTGCCCCATGGATCAACTTTTGAAGTTTAACTCCACGACGAACATACAAGGCTCCGATTCCTTTTGGCGCGTAAAGCTTATGGCCCGCTATTGATAAAAGATCAACACCAAGTTCATTCACATCCACAGGGATTTTTCCAAGTGATTGCGCAGCATCAGAATGAAATACGATGCCCCTTTCACGAGCAATTAGCCCGATTTCTTTTATGGGCTGAATAGTTCCAACCTCATTGTTGGCGTGCATTATTGATATCAGTATAGTCCGGGGAGTGATCGCTCCTGCGACATCATCGGGGTCGACAAGTCCGAATTCATCAACCGGAAGATACGTAATCTCAAAGCCATTTTCTGCAAGAAACTCACAGACCTCTATCACAGCAGGGTGTTCAACCGAAGAGGTCAGGATGTGGTTACCCTTGTCTTTATTTGCAAATGCAACGCCTTTGATAGCGAAATTGTTAGATTCAGTGCCTCCACTCGTAAAAACGATTTCATCAGGACGACAATTGATCAGTGCAGCTACCTGGGATCGCGCTTTAATGACGGCTTTTTTTGCTTCTATTCCAAATTCATGGGTACTTGATGGATTTCCGAAAAGCTCGCTCAGAAAGGGCCTCATCGTGTCGGCAACTTCTTTATCAATTGGAGTTGTTGCATTATAATCGAGATAGATGGGATTCATTTTTACAATTGTATTTTTTTGAATTGATGAATTTTAATACTATGGGGGCTTCTAATCATTATAACAAGTAAACAAACAATCGTGCTTTCTGTCTTACCTTTAATTCAGATAAAATCAGCCTGCATTCACATGAAATAAATTTTCATAAGAATGCAAGATCATTTCAGCATAATTTTCCTGATGTGATCCTGGTTTAAGGTAAACCACGGTGGATTTATTCCTTTTTTCCAAACCTGCAAGGTATGCCTTATCATAATAACCAAGCAATAAAGTCACAACCTTCCGGTATTCTTTCTGATGCAATGCTTCAATTGATAGTGTGGTATTTAATCCACCCAACTTCTCCGAAACCTTAATGATGGCATTTTCTAAAAGGATCGGATCAAAATCAGAATATTCTCTGACCAGATTATCAACCCTTTTCTCTTTTTCCATATCCAGAAATATCATGGTACTTTCCTTCATTTTTAAATAAAACGGATCAGGAATGCTAACGATACCTATACTCCGGCTTTCATCTTCCACCCAAACAGGAATGGCAGTGTCGAATTTTAACAACTCATGGATCATAGTATTTTCAAACTGTTCATTGGTGGGTTGCGGTCTTTGGGCAAGATCACCAAAAGCCGAGCCTTTATGACTGGCAAGTTGTTCCAGGTCGAGTACCTGCTGCCCAGACACTTTCAGGCTTTTGAGGATTTCGGACTTTCCGGTGCCGGTATAACCGCCGAGAATAATCAGTCTGTACCCAGAGCCTGTCTCCTGCCTTATATATCTGCGGTAAGCCTTATAGCCTCCCGTCAAAATCTTCACGTTAAATCCTGCTGTTTCAAGCAGCCAGGCCATAGCTGCACTTCGCATGCCACCTCTCCAGCAATGAACAAGCACTTCGCGGGAAGGTGCTATTTCTCTTGCCGATTTGACAAACGATGACATTTTTGGTCCTACGAAATCAAGTCCGAGTAAAACCGATGCTTCTTTGCCTGAATTCTTAAATACAATTCCAACCCTTTTACGCTCTTCATCTGTAAACAAGGGAAAACTGATTGAACCCGGAATATGTCCTTGCAAAAATTCAGCAGGTGACCGTACATCCAGCACCGCATGTGTTTTCGCCTGCTCAAGAAATTGCTCCGGACCAATAGAGTGCATGATAATTTTATTTATGAAGGCAAAATTAACACATTATAATGAATAGCATGGCAGACAATAAGGGCAGGAACAATTTCCTTTCAGGGTCAGAGACAGGAGGGATTAACATCGGTTTCCTGCCAAAATCCAAAGCACAGTCATCAGTTTGATCATCTTGACAACAAAACAGATCTTAACATTAAGCCTGTTCGTTTTAAAAATGAATGACAAATGACATTAAAAGTCCCAGAACTATAAGGATACCGAACCCGATAATCAAGGGCGAGCGAATGGATCTGTTTCCAAATGAAAGACCATAAATCATTTTCAGTAAATTGTTACTCGAAATAGCATTCAGCACGGCCATCACAATCACCGAAGCTTCAATGTTCCATTTACTTTGAAAAAGGTTCAGAATAAAAGGATCGATATCGGTTACACCCACTACAAATGAGAGGACATTAATTCCTTCTGTTCCATAATTTTTATTGATAAATCCTGTAATCATTGCAAAAAAGAAGAAGAGTGCGGCAAAAACCAGGGCAGTTTTGAATTCAAGCGGGTTCGTATGCACCTTGAAGGTTGGTTCATCAACCTGTTGTCCGTGTTTTTCAGTCCGAAACTTTAAGAAGTAAACGGCAATAACAACAGATGCAATGATAAAGATGATAAAGGAAGGCACAAGCCGGATAGCAATTTCTTCATTAAAAAATAAAGCCAGCAGAAATATGCGAAAATACATCATGGTGGTAGCCAGCAGGATTGCAGCAGCTAATTTATTGCTTTCCGGCAATTCTTTGCTTTTACGCGCAAGAATAATGGTTGAGGCTGTACTGCTGTACATTCCGCCTAATATACCGGTAAGCACAATGCCTGATTCAGGGAATACAAATTTTTTAAGCAGGTAGCTGAAATAGGAAATACCCGAAACAGCCACTATTGCCAGCCAGAACTTGTATGGAGAAACATTGATGTCGGCTGAGATGGGCGTATCCGGAAGCAACGGAAGAATGACTCCCGCCACCACCAGGAATTTGGCAAGGGTGATGAACTCGTTGTTATCAAATTTTTTTGAAAACTTAAACAGCGTTTCCTTTATTTCCGTGATCACCAATACGACAACAACAATTAAAATCACCAGCCAGGCGGGTTGGGTATAGATCAGCGGGGCAAGGCAATAGGTGATGAGTGCAATAACCAGCGAGGTAATACCAAACTTCTTCTTTAGCTGTATTTTCTGGTAGTAAAATATGGCCAGCAAAACAGCGACCACAGCTGCCACCACCGAGAAAGAGCATTAAATTCTGAGGACTGATGATGTAAAGGATAAACCCCAATATCCCGATCACTGTAAATGTCCTGTCGGTTCCGAACAGGCTTTCCATCTCCTCTTCGATGTGGTGGCGCCGTTGTTCCAGTCCGATCAAAAGAGAAAATAAAGTTACGAGAATGAACTTTATGATATCTGGAGGAATATGATTGAATAGTTCAGTAGCTGTTTGCATGGAATATTACATTTACCATATGGTTTGAAAAATAATCCGCATCATTTTATGTCATTAAGCAGTTTACTTCAGCAAATATATAAACTTCCGGTGATTAGTAAGGTTACTTATCCAGGAATTATCTCCGTGAAATCCATTAATCATTTAAATGTAAAGCAAAGATGAGGTGTTAACTGTCGGGTGTTATCTGTTAATCGCGGCTTTGCAAGGAGACTTCAACGATTTTGGGTAAAATTTCACACAAAGGCTACTAGATTGGTTAAGGGACGTCAAAGGATTTCGGAATTGTAATCACGGGTATGAAACCAAATGCTTTAACGTTCGCGCAAAGCGGTGATATTGGATAAATCTGAAGATTTCAGCTTCACCCGGTTAGACTGGAGACTACCGAGTGAACGGCCTTTACCGGATAATGATCTTTCCCCGCTGGATGATTCTTTGATCGGATTTAACCGCATAAAAATATATCCCCGGGTTGAGATCACCTGTATTTAAGGTAAAATCAATTCCAGTGTTGGCCTGCCTTGTCAAAACGATCTCTCCTGTCGGTGCAGATAGTTCGATCACACAGGATTTCTCCGGGTAATCTTTCGGAAAGCTGAAATTCACAAAATCGCGGGCGGGATTCGGATAGATTTTAATCCCGGCGTCAGGATTGTACCGGTTCTTTAGTCCGGTTAAAAGCAATGTATCGGGTGTTATCAATCCCACTGTATCGCCATTTTTGATATAACCCACCAGTTTGCTGTCTTCAGCATATTCAAAACATTCGTCATTCGAAAAGGCAGTGCCGATTGCATTTCCGAATCCCAAACCAAATTGCCCGCAAGGAGTCGTCTCCATCCTGTAGAGTGTATCGCTGGCTTCACTCAATTCATAAAAGATATCATAAGGAGGTTGACAGGTTAAATCTTTAATGCCGAATTCTTTTTCAATCGAATTCATTTCCGGTTCAAACACTATTTTGGCCCGGCAAAAAACACGTCCTGTTCCGATGCCTGAGTTGGAATTTTCTAAAAGTAACGGCTGTAGGGGAAACAAGTTGGCAGGATGGCCCAATGAATTGGTGAATGTGAAACTATCGTTGTATGTGTAGGAATCAGTTCCGCCTCCCCCGCCGTTTTCAAAATAGTTAATGTAATAAATACCGCTATAATCATAGGAATACCCGTTCGCATTGATTTGCTTGGAAGTAATGGTGATTTTCCGTTTTATATAGCCCCATCCAAAAGGATCCATCGAATAATCGTGATACTCAAAAACATCCCCGACTTCAAAATTGTAAATATCCCAAAAATCAGGAACTGATTCGCCAAGGGTATCCTGCAGACCGACCAGTTCGTAATAGCCACCCGATACAAAATCAGGAAACTGAATAATACCAAAGTTTTTGGATAATTTTACAACATTCCCGTTGGAAAGGCTGATCACTTTAACCGAATCGTAAACACCAAAAATTTCTTCTGTTTTTATTCCTATAATTGTCGCAATTATGTTGTTTGACGGATCGAATAACCATGAGGAATCCAATCCATTCAATGTTTTCAGCGTATATTGCGTTGTCGCCCAGATGCCGTTTGCTTGCTCCGTAAAATATGCAGAATAAAACAGGGGATGATCTCTGAGAACAAATTGGTTATTGTCCGGAACATCTGCAACAATTCTGTTTAGGAAATAAATCGTTTCACTGCAGTTATTATTAACTGAATCCACCCAAATGGTATTTGTGATTTCTGTCGAATCGGAATGGCGGTAATTCATTTTTTGGTCAATCACAATCGGTTTCCAGTTCTGTGCAAATTCACCTAAAATTATTCCATTTTCATTGTAAACGCCTATTCCTCCATCATTAGTTCCAAACCATTTATTTCCCTGGACATCCATGGCAATTGAATGGACATCGTTATCAGGCAAACCGGAATTAGAGCTGTTATAAACTGTCCAGTTGGCATTGTCAAATTTTGCTACTCCTCCACCATAAGTTCCAAACCATTTATTTCCCTGGGCATCAATGGCGATTGAGTAAACATGAACACCAGGCAAACCGGAATTAGCGCTGTTATAAACAGTCCAGTTGAAATTGTCAAATTTTGCTACTCCGCCATCAGTTCCAAACCATTTATTTCCCTGGGAATCGATGGCGATTGAAAGAACATTATTATTGGGTAAACCGGAATTAGAGCTTTTATAAACAGTCCAGTTGGCATTGTCAAATTTAGCTACTCCATAATATGTTCCAAACCATTTATTTCCAAGGGCATCTATGGCAATTGAATAAATAGTATTGCCAGGCAAACCGGAATTAGCGCTGTTATAAACAGTCCAGTTGAGATTGTCAAATTTTGCTACTCCGTATTGAGTTCCAAACCATTTATTTCCCTGGGCATCGATGGCAATTGAACAAATAATATTGCCAGGCAAACCGGAATTAGCACTGTTATAAACAGTCCAGTTGGCATTGTCAAATTTTGCTACTCCATACCCAGTTCCAAACCATTTATTTCCCTGGGAATCGATGGAGATTGAAAGAACATCATTATCAGGCAAACCAGAATTAAAGGTGTTATAAACGGTCCAGTTAACATTATCAAATTTTGCTAATCCTGCGTCTGTTCCAAACCATTTATTTCCCTGGGCATCAAGGGTGATTGAATTGAAATAATTAGAAGGCAAACCGGAATTAGAACTATTGTATACTGTCCAGTTAGCATTGTCAAATTTTGCCACTCCTGAATATAAAGTACCAAACCATTTATTACCCTGGGCATCTATGACGATTGAGTATACATAAAAAGCAGGCAAACCGGAATTAGAGGAGTTATAAACGGTCCAATTAGTGTCGTCAAATTTTGCTACTCCACTTCCATAAGTTCCAAACCATTTATTTCCCAGTTCATCTATGGCGATTGAAGAAACACTATTATAAGGCAAACCGGAATTGGAGCTGTTATAAACGGTCCAGTTAATATTGTCAAATTTTGCTGCTCCTCCATTCGTTCCAAACCATTTATTTCCCTGGGCATCAATAGCAATTGAATGGACAATGTTAGCTGGCAAACCGGAATTAGAGGAGTTATAAACGGTCCAATTGGTGTTGTCAAATTTTGCTACTCCTCCATATAAGGTTCCAAACCATTTATTACCCTGGGAATCGATGGAGATTGAAAGAACATCATTATCAGGCAAACCCGAATTAGAACTGTTATAAACTGTCCAGTTGAAATTGTTAAATTTTGCTACTCCTCCATATAAGGTTCCAAACCATTTATTACCCTGGGAATCGATGGAGATTGAAAGAACATCATTATCAGGCAAACCGGAATTAGAGCTGTTATAGACGGTCCAGTTAGTATTATCAAATTTTGCTACTCCTCCACCACTAATTCCAAACCATTTAGTTCCCTGTTCATCTATGGCGATTGAATAAACAGAATTTCCAGGCAGACCGGAATTAATTTTGTTATAAAAAATTGTCCCTCCGGTAAGGGTGTCAATTTTTACAAGCCCTCCCGTTGTTCCTGCCCATATATAACTGCCTTCAGCAGCAAGAGCGTAAATTGTACTTCCGTTAGTGTAATTGAGCCATTGCGGAGTTTGTGATTTCAGGGAACAGGAAAATACGACTCCAAGTATAAATAAGATGTAAAATTTTTTCATAATTAAATCAGGTTTTAAAATTGTTATTATTGGTCACCGCTGAAAACTAATTTTTTGATAGCGTTAACAAGCATAAAAGCATAATAAATTTTGCTGAAAATTTACTTTACTGTTCCACTACAGCATGCCAACTATACCCGGCTTGTGCGTCAGCGCGATTTGTGGATTAAGTTCTTTTGGTAGTTTTTTAATGAGTCTTTTTCCAAATTCAGTTTCGCACGGTTTCTTCCAGCAAATATAAAAACTTCCCTTTTATTTCCAACCAAACCGGCCGGGTTTTTTATTACCCTGGTTAACAATACGTAAATGCTGAAATGAATAAATGATAGAATGCCAATGGCTAAAAGCCAACAGCTAACAGCCCATTCAATAATCACAGTTTTTTTTGCCCTCTTAGCATAAGGATTGCAATCGTGGTGAGGTAAATGTAGGTGTTCAGCATAAACAAACGCTGCCACAAACCTTTATAAATCGTAAAAAAATTATCCGGATCAGGTAAATACCTTAATAAAAAAAGAAGCACTGTCAAAATTCCACAGATAAAAATAATTTGCGAAAAGCGGTAAAATCCCGGATCACTACTTTTAGGAATTAATTTTTGCATAATGAATGGGAACAACAATATGGCTAATACCCCGACAATTCCAAACACTTCATGAACCCTGCCTATAGGAGTGAATTCATTCGCTATTCGGTCAGCTTTAAAAGCACCTGAACCGATCCCTTCTCCAAATCCGTACAACCCGATTAATACGGCTGCAAGTCCTGCATACCGCCCTTTCACTCTAAAAGCCTTATAAAATCCCGTTGCAAAGAATATGAACGATAGCCCCATTATTACCCACCATGTTGAAATTTCAACCGATACCGGACTTTCGGATGTTCCGAGCATGCTCATTGTATCCTTCAACTGGCTGTAGCCCGGATAATAAGCGCCGAAAATAAAAATCGTCAAAAATTCACCTATACACACAACAATGCCTGCCCATGCTGCAACTTTTATGTAGTTTGCCGAATTTTTCATGGCCTTATGGTTTAATTACGTTAGCTAATACATTCGGAACCTGCAGCAAATCATAATCGTGCTCGTAAATCAAATATTTGTTGTACCACACAGGTTCAAATTTTTCTTTGTATTCGCGCAATCCTTTATAATGAGAAAACGATTTGATCTTTTCGTAGGCGAATTTCATGGATCGTTCCGGAAAGGTATGCGGATCATCCATCCCGCTTAACGGCGCAAAACCAATGTTTACAAAGGTAATACCCTGGGATTTCAAATAATTAAAAAGTTCAATTAGAAGAAAGTCGATAACTTTAGCAGGAGCATCTTTTGTTTTCCTGATCAAATCATAAGTGGCTTCATTTTTCACATAATCAGGAATAATATTCAGGAAGGCAATGATTTTCTCTTCATCATTCTCTACTGTGATTATTGTCTGGAGTTTCAGTTCTTCCCAAACAAACATACCCTGCGAAAAAATAATTTCGCTTCTTTGTGTATCATCGAGCCATTCATCACTTACCGATTTTAATTTTTGAATAACTCCATCTTTGACAGGTGCGGTATGAACTGTAGCTTTAAAACCTTGTTCTGATATTTTGTTCATGGCATTCCGTAACGATTTCTTGTCACCTCCTTCGAGGTTAAACGTTGAAATGTCGACTACTCCCTCCTGACCAAGAAACAAGTCTTTTTTACGAAGTTCGTGATACATTTCAAGAGATTCTTCCGGAACCCGGTAATAAATGCTTTTCAGGCCATTTTCATAACAAAAAAGGTCGAACTCATTGATGCATTTTTTCATCTCATCCTGGGTTTCAGCAACCGGATTTTCAAGTGCTACAGCAAAGTTTCCTGAAATCCGATAAGCTATAAACGAGTTATATCCGGTTGCGTAAAAAAGAATTTTATCACTGTACGTTTTAAAATAGTCAACGGATGATTTCCCAAATGAATGTATCAGGTTTTTGGCTAAAGCAAGCTCTTCATCCGTGACATTATTTTTGGGCACGTAAGCACGAACCAGAGTATAAATTAAAAATGCGATGGAAGCAAATCCGCTGATATTTATAGAATAGAGAAAGTTTCTTGCAAATACGGTTGTTGGTAACAATTCATTGCTCCCAATCAAAAAATAATTCAGAAGCGTGAAGCGGATGGATTGCTGCAGGCTAAAATCGATATTAAAATACTTTCTATCTAAAAAATAGAATCCTACTATTCCGTACACCAATGTTGCCGCAGCCATGAGTAAAGAAGTCTGCAACCCTACATTACGTAATTTCGGATTGTTCCGGATGTAGTATTGTTTATGTGTTATTATTAGAACGAACACAACCAGAAGTGCAAAAGATGCTTCTTCAAAATCGATCGCTTTGGTAATATGACCTATAAAGGATACAATGCTTAAAACAAGCGCGAACCACCAGGCCGTTCGCAATCCTTTCAGCATAAATGCAGCCGTAACCAATGCAAAAAACCCTGCCACCATAACAAGGTAGTTGGAAGTGTGAATGATATCCGCCGGCAGAAAATCCCTTAAAATATGTAATCTTTGATGAATGGCCGGTGTTAAAACAGAAACGATGTTCACGATTCCCAAACCCAATAAGAAAAGTGCCGGAAGGACCCGCATCAGGAATTTATTTAATTTCGAAAAGAAAGCTAAAACTCCGGTAAACAAAGGCAGCCAGAATTCAAAAAAGCGATATAAAAAAGTGATTGAGATGGCCTCCACATTTCCAAATCCAAAGCGGATGAGCAGATAGGTCATCGAAACTTCAATAGCGCCGAGTCCCCTTAAAAAAGGCGATATATTTAAAAAAATCACGGAAACAATATACCCCATCACGGCCGCAAAAATTGAAGGTTCAAAATTGAGCGCCTTCATGGCAATATACAAATGAGCTATCCCAGTAATCTCAATAATTGTAGAAATCAGGACCGTAAGCAGAAATTTTTTCGTATCAATTTTGTTGTTCTCCGAATCATTGAGAAAAACTTCAGTGCTTGGCACAAGTTTTATCAGCATTTTATAGAAAACTCCCTTTTTAACGATGGAGCGATAAATGAGGAGTAATAAAATGATGAGAAGGCATAAAGCGCCCAGGGCATACCATTCCCCGGATCCCAGTGCTCCATCGGCAATGGTATATATAAAAGCGGGAATAGCTACAATTACTACAGTCAGTATTCCTGTAAATCCATAGATGGTTGATGCAAAATGAATCTGGGATTTTTTTATTCCTTTACTCTCGATTGTTCCCGTAAAAAATGCAAGGGAAGAAATTCCTCCGGCCGGTAAAAAAACACTAATAAAATTCCGTTTGATAAAAAGTACGGTTGAATCCATCAACGAAACTTTCTGCCGTACCGATGCAAATGCATACACATACATTTGCCCCTGAAGCATTATATGGATGACGGTTACAACTATTCCGATGAACATCCATTTCCACCTTGCCGAAATCAACGTAAGTTTAACTTCGACCAGTTCACCACGTTCATGCTTAAAAAACCAAATTCCGATAGCAATAAAGAAAAGGGTTAAAATAAATTGAGCGATGATCTTTTTGTTTTCGAGTATAAAGGGTTTGGTACGTTCTTTAAAACGATAAGGTAATGTACTTATGGAATGACCTTTTTTCATGATTGAAAACAAAAAATAAATTTATAAACGTTTATCTTTCATTTGTAAAATACTTCGTTTAATTGCCGACAAATATCCTAATTTTCAATGATATATAGTAACAAAATTTGATTATTATGGAAAAAGCAGGGTTGTAATTTTAAGTCAATGGTTTTGTAAGTACAATCATATATTCGCTTAATTGATGGCTTTCTCAATCGTTATTTTAGTGATCATCACAGGCCATTAAAAAGTATTCGGAGTTTCAATATAATCGCTCGTAAGATGGTTACATCATACTAATTTTTCACTTTCAATTTGAACTTTAAAAAACTTATCGGGAGTTAATGGTGGTCTTAATTCACCTACTGGAAATTCGCTTCGGATGAAAACAGCACACAAGGTATTGGATACGTGATAAAGGTATTTCCTGTACTCCTGCGGTGTTCCATCCAGTATGGCAGCCAAAACCTCCGGTCTGAATTTTTCAGGTGAATAGGCATAATCATGCCATACCACTATTGAATGATCATGCACGAGGTGCTCAAATATTTTTTCCGTATCATTTTTCACATAGCCGTACCGATGATCCCCATCGATAAATATCAGGTCGAATTGTTTCCTGAGTGCCTTAAAATCAAAGGTCAACGAGTTTCCTGTCAAATGGGATATGTTTTCTTTACCCTTTGAAAAGAAACCATGAAGGTCAGTGTATTTTTCACCTAACCCCAGCGATTCCATTTCCGGTTTCGAAAGGTTCAATGTGTAACATTCTGTTGCATTATCTGCAACATTAACAACGCTTTCTCCCCTCCAGGTCCCGATTTCAAAATAGCTGCATGCATCAAATCGTCTGCTCAACGATTTTAATAATCCAATGTCGGTTGGGAGAGAGCCTCCGTCAAGAAAAGCAAAACATTCAAGCGTTTCCGTAAAACCGGGGCAGATTTGATTGATGTCTACCAAAGGAAGTCCGTTTACCATTTTATATTTTTTCATCAAATACCGGCTCCAGACCGTATCATCCGAAAGTACCCTATTTAAGAGCCAGGGGTTTTTAACAATTTCAAGCAGTGCTTTCAGTGTTGTTTTGAATTTGTTCATTTTAATGAGTTTACGTCGGTTTGTGTTTCAGCAACTTCTCTCCGAACACAGGTTCAAAGATAAGGCAAGAACTCAGAATTTCTGATATTTTAATCAAATCAACGCCGGACAGATAGAAAATTGCAAAACAGGAAAAAGATACAGCACCTTGTATAATTAGGTTTTTAACATGCATTAAGATTTCATAACATTATTTAACACCCATTATAAAGTATCAACTATCATTTTGATGTTATAGTAATAAGCAAGTTGCTGAAATAAGCAAATTGCCAGGTAAAAATTGAGCGCTGGTATAATTTATTAACTGTAATAAAATGGTGTTAATCGTACTTTCTCACAACAAAATTTGGTGGCTGCCCGGAAAAGCAGGGAGGATAAAATCAGGATATGCTGCTGAAGCAAACTATTTTAAGGCTAAAACATAAACTTTTAAAGAACTTCATGATAAAATTATTGGGATTCATAAAAAGATCAAAAAGAAGGATGAAATACCTGCAATCAATATATTCATGAATTTAAATTCCTTATGACATGGAAATAATCAAACCAGAAGCACTTAAAACAAAGTCTGTTGATGATCTTTACAGCGATTTGGAAACATCGATCGACGGCCTGTCAACCAGTCAGGCAGAGGAACGGATGAAACAATTTGGAAAAAATGAAATTACCGAAAAGAAAACCAATCCCATTTTAAAGTTTCTGAAAAGTTTCTGGGGACCGATTCCCTGGATGATAGAAATAGCTGCAATCCTTTCTGCTATCATTCATCACTGGGAAGATTTCTGGATCATTCTTGCTCTTTTGATTTTAAATGCTGTCGTCAGTTTCTGGCAGGAATTCAAAGCCGACAATGCAATTGAACTTCTGAAGAAGAAACTAGCGCTAAATGCCAGGGTATTGAGAGATAAGGCATGGAAAGAGGTCAGGGCAACTGATCTTGTTCCCGGAGATATTGTTAGAATACGTTTAGGTGAAGTAGTTCCAGCCGATCTTAAGCTGGTTTCCGGCGATTACCTTCAGGTCGACGAATCCGCTCTGACCGGCGAATCCCTGCCTGTTGAAAAAAAGAACGGCGATGTTGCCTATTCAGGATCGGTGATTAAACAAGGTGAAATGAACTGCCTTGTTGTTTCAACAGGTATGCATACATTTTTTGGCAGAACAGCCAAACTGGTTGAAGGAGCCAGAACACAGAGCCATTTCCAAAAAGCTGTGATCAAGATAGGTAATTACCTTATATTATTTGCCCTCGCACTCGTATTCCTGATACTTCTTATCGGACTTTTTCGTCATGAACATTTTATGGAAATGTTCCAGTTTGCGCTGGTACTCATGGTTGCTGCAATCCCCGCAGCCTTACCTGCGGTATTATCGGTAACCATGGCTGTGGGTGCAACGGCTCTTGCAAAAAAAGAAGCTATCGTAAGCAAGCTTGCTGCCATTGAGGAAATGGCCGGAATGGACATCCTTTGTTCGGATAAAACAGGTACCATCACGAAAAATGAGCTGACAGTCGCTGATGTGGTCAACTTTGATCCGTTCACCGGTAATCAGGTCCTTTTATTTGCTTCGCTGGCTTCGAATGAAGAAGACAAGGACCCCATCGACACAGCTATTCTTGAAAAATCATCAGGAATTAATGAAATCAAGGATTTATTAAAGAAGTATACCGTTAACAATTTTAAACCCTTTGATCCTGTTTCCAAACGCACGGAATCAAGCGTTCGGGATGACAGGAATACTGAGTTCAGAGTTGCAAAAGGTGCTCCTCAGGTTATTCTGGAGCTAGCCGGTAACGATTCATCCTTGCAAACCAGGGTAAACGATAAAGTTCTTGAATTTGCAAAAAGCGGATACAGGGCGTTAGGTGTTGGTAAGAAAGATGAAAAGGGCAAGTGGCAATATGTCGGATTGATCCCCTTATACGACCCGCCGCGGCCCGATTCAGCCGAAACAATCAGTAAAGCCCAGAAAATGGGGGTTGAAGTTAAGATGATCACAGGCGACCACACTGCCATCGCACAGCAAATAGCAGGTGAAGTAGGTCTGGGACAAAAGATTGTTCCAGCTGATCAATTATTGAAATTGAACGACCGCAAAGCAATAAGTTTAATAGAGAATTCAAACGGCTTTGCGCAGGTATTTCCCGAACACAAATACCACATTGTTGAATTACTTCAGGAAAAGAACCATATCGTTGGAATGACGGGCGATGGCGTGAATGATGCACCTGCCCTGAAAAAAGCAGATGCCGGAATCGCTGTAGCCGGCGCAACAGATGCAGCTAAATCCGCAGCAGCTATCGTTCTCACAAAACCCGGATTATCGGTCATTATTGATGCTATTTTACAAAGCCGCAAAATATTTCAGAGGATGGGAAATTACGCCATTTACAGGATTTCCGAAACAATTCGGGTACTCCTCTTCATCACCTTATCAATCATTACGTTTCAGTTTTATCCGGTAACAGCCCTCATGATCGTTTTGCTCGCGTTATTGAACGATGCCCCTATCATGACGATTGCTTATGATAATGTGAAGATTTCTGCAAAGCCTGACAGATGGAATATGCGGACGACACTTGGCATTTCTACTTCACTAGGAATTATCGGCGTATTTAGTTCATTTGGAATCTTTTTTATCGGTAAAGAGGTGTTTCATATGAGCAATGAAATCCTTCAGTCGTTTATTTACCTGAAACTATCGGTAGCCGGTCAGCTTACTGTTTTTGTTGCACGTACCCGAGGTCATTTCTGGTCGGTGAAGCCAGCAAAGCCGCTTTTGTTTGCAGTTATTATCACGCAAACCATCGCTACGCTGATCGTGGTATACGGGTTCCTGTTGCCGGCTCTGGGCTGGAAAATGGCTTTTTTTGTTTGGGGATATGCATTGGCAGCTTTCTTTATTACCGATTTTATAAAAGTTCAGGTTTATAAAGTTCTGGATCACTCAACAGTAAAATTCAAAAATTAATAATTAAACTTAAGACAATGAAAACAACAGAAGATATAGAAATTGAACTGAAACAGCTTGGGATTTCAAAAAAGATAAAGACGTATTTATCCGCACTAATTGACGTCAAAAACTATGAACAGCACACGAAAACAAGAAAGGAAATGGTTCAGAAAGGAGAAAAGATTCTCCCGGCAATGCATAAACTGATGAAATCAGATCATAAAGTAATCCGTAAGGAGGCGATCAAAATAATAGAATTGATCGCTCATAAATCCTCTATCCCTTTTGTGATTAAAATGCTGGAAGATCATGAAACAGAAATCCGCTGGATTGCAGCCGAAGCATTGATACGGATTGGCAGACCCTCCATCAGACCACTACTGGAAGAATTGGTCAAAAATGGCACCTCTTATTATTTACGACAGGGGGCGCATCATGTGCTATCATCACTTGTAAAAGAAAAAGACTCTGATGAATTGATCCAACTGGTACATGTCCTTAAAAACGAGATTGAAATTCCTGAAAGAGTTCCCATTGATGCAGCAAATGCGCTTGCCGCCGGCTCAATTTAAATCGGTCCGGAACCTTTCGCCTTCAATGCTTACATGCAATACGGATAAGAAAAGTATCGCTGATTGGTTAAGAAATTTTTATCATTAACGATTTTCATGTATTCATACACAGCCGGTAGCCACCCTCCTCTTTGGCCATCAATTAAAGGTTGGATGCAGTTTTGAAATAATCCATTCGGAATAAACACTGGTGAAAATTATCAACTCTTTGACTAAAAATAACATTTCATTAACATTATTCTGCGCGATTCCGTTGACCTTCTGATTTTTAAAATGTTTTTTAATTATCGTGGATGAATGCCGAAAATACCACGTTAAAAAGAGAGTAGGCTAATCTTTTAAATAATAGTGCAATGACTACATTAATAATTTATCACGAAGTTCAGGACGGAGAACACTGGGCAAAGGCCTGGCGTAAAGGTCCCAATAGCAGACATGAGTTGTTTGCAAAGTATGGAGTAAAGGCACGGACATTTCAGGATCCTCAAAATCATAAATATGCAGGGATTCTTGCAGAAGTGCCGGATATGAAAAAATTTCAATCTGTTATGGAATCAGAGGAAGGCAAAAAAGCGATGGCGGAAGATGGGCTAAAAGTGGAGACTATAAGGATGTTAAATGAATTCACACCATAAATACGATTAATTGAAAAATGGTGAACCACAGAGGATCATCAATCCATATTTTTATTCAAAAGCGCCGGCCTTAAGGCCGGCGCTTTTGTTGTCAATTTTGTATGATTTCCTGTAACTTTATACTTCACCCTGCTCTACCCTGAATAAGTTGTTCTTAAACATTTACGGGTTTCCCATATTATTTTCCTGAAATGCTGATAAACTTTATTCCTTCAGTACTTTTATTCGTGAAGAATTACCTTCTTCTGTCATTATTTCTATCAGGTAGAGCCCTGCAGACTCTTGCAATTCCATGATTATTTTCTCCGTATTGTGGTATTGGGCTGATGACCGTAATACCCCTTTATCATCACTCACTTTTATAATCAGGCTTCGATAGGGCTGACCTAAATCAATTGTCAATTTTCCATTCGTAGGATTCGGGTAACAGGTAATTGCAGGGCAGGATTCATTTTTCTGAATACCCACACTGATCACCGGGTAACAAATTGACGTATCCGTACACCCGTTTTGTATAACCTCAACAGCATACGAACCATTGGTAACAGGTGTGAAGCTCTGGTTTATTTCTCCGGGTACCGGAAGCATTGTCCCACAATCGATCCATTGGTAAAGAGCTTCGGTGGCATTTGCAATAAGCGTGGGGTCCGAATTTGTCACTGAAACATCTACTGTATTGATCACCAGATTGATGGTGATGATACTGTCACACCCGGCCAGGTTTGGAATGGTATCCATATAGGTTCCGCTTGCCGTCCAGATGTAAATGCCACTGGGCGAGGTATAGCTGTCACAGGCTGTTTCTGATAATAGTAGCATAAGAATCGTAATTTACGGTTAAATTCACAGTAATAATACTATCACATCCAACTGAATTGGGCAAGCGTATCTAAATAAGTTCCGCTGGTCGTCCAAGTATAATTACCGCTTGGTGATGCATAGCTGTTGCATGCCGTCTCCTGAATCGTATTAAAGGTACTGTTTAGAATCGTCAAGTTAACAGTGATGATACTATCACATCCGATCGAATTGGTCAGTGTATCCAAATAACTGCCGCTTGTTGTCCAGGTATAATTTCCACTGGGCGATGTATAGCTGTCGCAGGAAACCGGCTCAATAGTTGAAACGGATGTAGTCGGGATCACTATAATTGATTTTATCAACGTACTATCTTTACTCAGAATGGTATCAGTAACGGTCAAACTTATGGGATAGTCACCCGGAACAACATAAACATGTATTGGCTCCATTTCATCGCTGGTAACTCCGTCGCCAAAATCCCAGAGATACACATCCCCGTCAATACTGGAGTTGGTTGTTGTGATAACTGTTGAATCACAATAAGGCTGTGCACTGAAATCAAAATCAGCAATAGGTAATGATTGTTTTACAACCGTATCCGAAGTTACAATACTCCATTGGCCAAAGGCATCCTTAAACTGGAAATTTAACAAATGCTGGCCTTTCCAGATTTGAGTCATATTGATGTTGTCAGCCAGCATTACAATCGGTGCCGATGGATCAAACTGATCTTCAACTGCAGAAGCAAAGTCATCATCAAACCAGTAACGATATTCGGTCATATTGTTCACCAAATTGTTGGTATTAATCTTTTTAAAGATAAACTGGCTTAACGGGCTACTCCAAATATGGGTATTGTCCATAAAACGGAAATTAACCACATGCAATCCTGTATTTAATGCATTCAGATCAAGATTATCAGACAGGCTGAACAGTTGAACAGGGGAAATCGTTTGTGTTACTGCATTTGCATAATCATCATCGATCCAGTACTCATAAGCAATCAGTTCTTTTGTCGGTACCGTTTGTTCAGGAATTTTATAAAAGAACTGGCTTTGTGTAAGGCTCCAGATGTTGGTATTGTCTTTAAACCGTATGTTAAAAACATGTAATCCGGTGTTTAATGTACTTACATTAATGTTGTCAGCAAGACTGAACTGTTGCACTGGAGAAATCGTTTGCTTTATTGCATTGGTATAATCATCGTCAATCCAGTACTCATAAGCAATCAATTCTTTTATCGAAACCGTTTGTTCAGGAATTTTATAAAAGAACTGGCTCATCGTAAGGCTCCACATGTTGGTATTGTCTTTAAACCGTGCGTTAAAAACATGTAACCCGGTGTTTAAGCCACTTACATCAATGTTGTCAACGTAGTTAAACTGTTCAACGGGAGATATCTCTTCCGTTACCGCATTTGCATAATCATCATCAATCCAGTACTCGTAAGCAATCAATTCTTTTGTCGAGACCACTTGTTCCGGTATTTTATAGAAGAAATGGCTTACAATGGAACTGTACACCGAGTTATCGTCCCAAAATTGAATATTGAAAACATGCAATCCGGTATTCAATCCTGCCGCAGATACAGAGGTACTTAACTCAAAATTTTCAGTTGAAGTGATTGTGGTCGTGACATAAGAAGCCTGATCATTATCAAACCAATAGGTGTAACCACTGATCTTATTTTGAGAGAATAAACTCGTATCAACAAGGCAAAATAATATGAAAATTATTGTTGCAAAATTTTTCATAACTAATCCTGTTGAGCACTAACACTGACTTCGATATTTAACAGACCGTTGGCATCGGTAGTGGAAGAAATATTTTTATAATATATGTGCGGATTTAAAGGAACAGCGCTTGTTTTGTAAGGAAACAAACCACCATAAATGCCGACCTGGGTATTGTCGGTACCCGGGTATATGGATGGGTTACTTAAATGGAAATCATAAGAATAATCAAAGTTACCACCGCCGAAATTAACAAACAAGGCAGCTAAGTCTACATTCGGATAATTATTCACAAAAAGATTGGAGCCAGCAGCCGGATTATAACCAAATATATTGTTGGAGAAGGTACTGGACTCACAGCTGACATGAATGGATGCATCGGGCTTAACAAAGATGTTGTTTGAAATACTGGAATTATCAACATTCACGAGAGTATAATAATAACTACTTCCATTAAACAGCAAAATATTATTATAGATTGCATTGTTATTGCCATTGTAAATTCTTTCCCGGATAATATTGTTGGTCAGCGCACAACTGTTAGCATTATCAAGCTGAACAGAATAATTAATTACACATTCCTTAATATTGTTATATTCACAGGGCGTAGTCTGATTTCCCTGATAGTATAACTGGTTAAACATACACCTGGAAATAACCACATAATCAACTTTATGATTATTGGAAAATTGAATGTTCCCATTTATCTCCATGCCCTCCAAAAATAAACTGTCTGCATTTTCTGAAATTGTCAGGGTACTGCTCAAAAATGTTTTATTGGTTGCCGTTGTGGAATCTGGGTAATGCCCGGCACCAAAAATTGTCAATCTTTTATCTATAATTGAAGGAGCCGTCAGTGCTGCGCCGGGTAAATAGATAGTATCACCGGCAACTGCTGCATTGTATGCATCAACGAAAGGAGTTGATCCTCCGAAAATCGTTGTTGTACCGTTGCTGTGTAAAGCTACTCGTTGCTGTGCACTTAACGTAACCGTGACAGCAATAAAAACTAATAACAAAGTCGTTTTTTTCATCTCTTGTTTTTTTAATTTTTTCTGTTAATACTGGCCAAAAGTTTGCTTAAAGCCTGGCTACCTTATCATGACCCTGCTTTAGCTGACATTTGTGATTTTTATTATTTAACGCGGATTTCATTTATTAGGTTTCAGCTAATTTTTATTTAAGCAGCAGTAGCACACGTTTTTTGGAACTTTTTTAGCCGTTTGAACGGATTAACAATAATGAATTGCTTTGGTCCAAAATGTTCACTGAAAAGAAAAAACTATTAAATCAACTTTGTGTCATAGCTCCTGTTGAACAATCATTTTTAAATCAAATGACATGTAAATTTGGTTTCTGATTATCCTGACGATATCTCCGTACTCTGAAAAATGAATCATAAGATAATGGAGTTATGACAAGGTATTCAATTTGGTTTATGCTACGGCAACGGTAAGTTATGTTGTTTCAGGAAGGTAAGCTTGTCCCAGTATCCGCGTTGCAGTATTATTTTTCCGTCTATCACATGGAAAAACCCGCAACCCCTTAATCCAGGAGGATCTTTCCATTCCAGAATGCCCCATTCACCATCTTCGAAAATATTCTCTACATTACAAACCATTTCGGTATCAGAAAATTCTTTTTCAAACATTTTCTTTATCCGCTTTTTCCCAATTACCGGTTCATTTGCCACCTGGTGGTTGACGGCATTATCGTGATACAATTCGGCTATTGCTTCTGCATTCCCGATGTTGAATAGCTCAACCCATTGAATGATTAATTCCTTTGGTTTCATAAAGCATTATTTGTTTTTAAATGATAGAAGATCCAGTAGCAGAAAATAACTCTTGCAAATGGGATTTACCAACGGCTGTTCATTTGCTGAAAGCTTCTATCCAGATCTTCTCTGGAGGCTTTTATAAGTCCTGCTGTCGACCCATAACCCATTTCGAACAAGTCATCTTTTAAGCCTTTCATAACCGAGGCTGCATATTCATCAGGCTTTAAATCAATTTTAAAGTGACCTCTTTTGGCTCTTCCCTCTGCGTTTAATTCTGTATCGACCGCCGGAGGAACAACCTCAAAAACGTTAATACCGGTCTTTAAAAGCTGATGCCTGAGTGCCATTGTGAAACGCATGCATTCCGGCTTTTGTGGCGCTGTATACCGGAACCCGGGCAGCAGGAATGAATCCCAGGCCTGAGGTAACATTGATGATTGCTGCTCCCTTTTTTCCGGTCAAATGCGGTATTAGCATTCCGGTAAGAACGATCGGGGCTTCCAGGTTTATTTTAATTTCATTCCCTCCGGAAAAATATTCGGAAATTCCTTTTGTGAAATCAATATCCCGCTGAATTCCTGCATTGTTAACCAACATGTTTAAATGGGGAAAGTTGGCTGTTATCCAGTCCACCAGCGTTTTCCGATCCTCTTCTTTCGCTAAATCGCATGCCCTGATATGAAATTCAGGGTGCTTTTTTTGAGCTTCAATGAGTTTGTCTTCCCTGCGGCCACAAATGATGACTTCGTTACCCGCTGCCAGAAACGCTTCGGCCAGTGCATAACCAATGCCTGTCGCTCCACCTGTAATTAAAAGTGTATTTCCTGAAATGTCCATTTTTACCTCCTGAAATAGTATTTATTTTTAACCGGGGTATCCGACGGTTTGTCCAAAAAGTACGCGCTGTTCAGCACGTAAATTTAATTTTTCGGTCAGTGCAGGTTTATTGCAGTTATGGAACCACGCCGCCAGCCCCTGGGAAGCAGCAAATAAATAAACGTTTCCGGCAATAAGTCCCGTATCAACATAATAATACGATTTTTGTATCTCCGGATCCAGCAATCCGGGCTCCTGGTATCCGGAAGTATGGTATAGCTTTTTAACATCTGCAACGTAAATGAGACGAACGGGAGCCTTCTCTCCAAAACCCTTCTGACCTTCGCCAATCGCCAAAGCGCGCAGGTCGCCATTAACAAACAGCTCCAGCTTGTGATGAAACGCATCATAAAAATAAGTTCCTTCCTGCAAAGCGACATAAAGATCAATTTCCTGTGAGTTGCTTGCACTCGCTGCTGTTCTACCGGGATTTCCAAATGGGCCTCTCTCACGGTTTACACCAAAGGCTGCCCACAGGAGATTGGAAAGCGTTTGCAGCGGGAGTTTTTTGTCGCTTATCGTACGTACGGTCCTCCGCTGTTGCAATGCCTTGATTAGTGTAGTACCGGAATTGAACCGGGGTTTCGGCAATTCGATGGTTTGCTGAATATCTGTTGAACCAGGATCGTCAAATACAATAGTGGGTTGAGATTCCTTTTTTATTCTTTTATTTACCATCTTATCCTCCAATCTATTCGGGGAATTTTATTAAATAATTTGTTTGGTTGAATTGTATGTTTTAATGCATTCAGGATGATTTGTTTGCTTAAAAATGTTTTCTAATCACTATAGGTTGCATTTATACCATCGAGGCGCATCATTTAAACACTTCTTCAAAAAAATTGGTCATCGATTTCCATGCCCTGTCATTCGACTTTTTGTTATAAAAAACGCCTCTTTCGGGTGAATTCGCATTTGGATTTGTAAAGGCATGGCCTGTGTGTCCGAATGAAGTGATCGTCCAGTCGGCTTGCCGTCCGGTCAGTTCCATTGCCAGTTCAACAACCTGGTTGGGTTTCCCGACCGGATCATCCCACCCGTGCAAAACCAGAACGGAAGATTTGATCGGCTCAGGGTAGTCTATCTCCGGCTTGTCATAAGTTCCATGAAAAGAGACGACTCCTTTTACATCTGCACCCGATCGTGCCAGATCGAGCACACATTTACCTCCAAAACAGAAACCGATGGCTCCGATCCTCGATTTATCCGATAATTCGAGTTCTCTGCCCGTATCGAATGCAAGCTGAATCCGTTCCAGCAATAAATTTCTGTTCCCGGTCAGCTCCTCCATTAATACACGCGATTCCTGCGGAGTATCAGCCCGTCTTCCTTTTCCATACATGTCGATCGCAAAACCAAGGTATCCCAGCTTTGCCAGTTCAACTGGCCTTTTCTTCTTCAAATTTGGATTGACCGCCAAAGGCATGGGCAATCAGCACAACGGGTCGTCTTGCCCTGAAACGCATCATCCCAGGCAATGACACCCTGAAAGGTGCGGTCGGTGTTTGAGTATTCAATGGTTTTTAGTTTGATCATTTCTCAGAATTTATTATTTCTCTCATTGTACAGAACGTTCCAGGCTAAAAGCAGTAGTGGATTTGAAACCAGTATCAATGTCGACTACTCCTATTTTTTTTGTTTTCCATTAATTCCACTTCTGCCATTATTGCTTTTTATCCTGTGCTGCGTGGCATTTTAATTTATTTTAAATCTAATCGGGATGATTGTATATGATTCTATTGGAACATTATCTTTCGTTGCTGGTTTCCAAGTGGGCATTTCACTGAGAACTCTATATGCTTCGCAGTCTAAGAAAGGATTAACTCCTTTATAAATAGAAGTCACACTTGGTTTGCCTTCTTCATCAATTCTGACCTGAACTTGAACTTGCCCCTGAATATTCTCTTCAATCGCATCTTGGGGATAGTGAATATTATTATTAAGATAATTCATATAAGTTTCTGCAGAAATAAAAGCGGGTTTGTAGCCTTCATTACCTTGCAAAGATTTGAACTCAAAATAATAACCACCCTCAATTTTTACTTCTGAATAAGACAGTTTATTAAAATCCCAAATAATTGGATCATCACTATTTCTTGGAAAAAATGTCCATACTCCAACAGGCTCATTATGTAAATATTTTTTATTAAAAATAGTTTTGTTATCCTTTAATCGAATGAATTCCACCTGTAATACTCCATCTTCCAGTTCTGTTTTAATTAGTTTAAAATTTGATTTTTGTTCAATTACCTCTTTTAGTCGATAGTAATCTTTGTAAAAAATTACAGTATCTTGAGTCTGACAAAATAGGTTTAGACCAATAGTTAAGAACCCAAAAATATTTAATAAAAGTTTCATATTTTGATTTCTAAAGTTTCAAGAAGCAAACCATTTTTCCAAACCAAGGAACAACTTCCGAATTTTAATTGTCCCGGATTATGCAGGAAATTTGATACTGTTGTTTTTTGACTTGCATTTGCACCATAAATGAAATTCACTTTTTTCAAGTCAGTGATTTGAATACCTGTATTGTCACAAATAGCAATAATTCTAATATTTATGGATTCTATCATTAAATCTAAAGTCTTTTTTTCAGCTTATGGGTAACTCGTTTTATCCGAAACAAATATACTGATTAACTGAAATCAGTATAAGATAAGAGTATAATTTTATTCGCTTTATCCAATTTTTATTCGTCCTGGCAAACGCCTTTCTTAGTTTAGTTATCCTATCTTTGCAAAATGAACTTTTTAACCAATGCCCGGTTATTCAATAGGTTTTCCGGGAATCAGCATAAAAAATCTAAACTAATTTAATCCTTAACCATGTTACCGCAAACCATAGATGAAGTCATAGACCGGTTGAATCAAATTATATCGGATGCTCAAAAATCGGGGAGCAGGACAGGTTATTTTCCGGCCATATACCTGCAGGTAACAAAGGAAATTAAACAGAAGATCGGGGAAGGCTTTTTCGAAAACAACGAACGGATGGAAAAGCTGGATGTCGTGTTTGCCAACCGCTATCTCGATGCCTGCCAAAATTACAATGAACAGCAACCGGTTTGCGGATCCTGGCGGATCGCTTTTGAAGCCTCAAAATCATGGAAGCCGCTGGTGATTCAGCATCTGTTTCTGGGAATGAATGCGCACATCAGCTTCGATCTTGGGATAGCAGCCGCCACCGTATCGCCCGGAAATTCAATCCATGAAATCTATACCGATTTCTACCGTGTGAATAAAGTACTTGCTTCGTTGATTGACAAAGTTCAGGAAAACTTGTCGGGAATTTGGCCGCTTTTGAAACCGCTGGACTGGATCATGGGACGTATCGGATGAAAGCCTTGCTTCCTTTTCGCTCGAAATTGCAAGGGATGCAGCCTGGCAAATGGCTGTTGAATATGCTTCCCTGCAAACCGAACACGAAAAAAACCTGTACCTGACTGAAAGAGACAGAAAAGTGGTAGCATTCGGCAAGAAACTTTACCATCCCAGATTGCTTTTAAGTAGCATCTTAAGTGTAATCCGGTTGGGTGAAACAGGAACTGTCGGAGGCAAAATCAGGAAACTGAGCCGGTAACAGAATTAAAATCCACTAATGGTCTATGTTCTACTGATTAATAGCGGGATTTTTTATTGAATAAAAATTAATATCTCTTTGCGCTTTCCTCTGTGGCTTCTTTGTGTAACTTTGTGAAATAGCTATTACACAGAGTACCACTGAGAAGACTCAAAGTTTCACAAAGAAAAAACAGTTATCATGACCGAAAATGAATTATCAAAAATTATTATTGGCTGTGCCATTGAAGTGCATAAATTATTAGGGCCTGGATTATTAGAATCTGCATATCAGGAATGTTTATATTACGAGTTAATGCAGGCTGGGCTGAAAGTTCAAAAAGAAAAACCAATGCCGATTGTCTATAAAGAAGTGAAACTTGATCATGGATATAGAATTGATTTATTAGTCGAAGAAAAGGTTGTAATTGAAGTCAAAACCGTTGAAGCATTCACTGACGTTCACACTGCACAAATTCTCACTTATTTAAGGTTATGTAATTATAAACTTGGTTTGCTTTTGAATTTTCAAACTACTGTTCTTAAAAATGGCATCAAGAGAGTGATAAATTGAAGACTGTTATTAAAAAACATACAGCCGAGAATATGTTGCCAGGAAGCTAAAGGTGAATATTAACCATTTTTGACAAAATAAATCATTGTTATGGCCATTACGAACTTCTCATGGACAAAGGAAGAATTAAAATTTCTGGATCAGCTTAACACACCGCTGAAAATTCAGCAGTATCTGGATTCTATTTCATACAATGCAACACATGAAACAAATTCCCCGCGATGGGTGATGCGAAAAAAGAGAGCCCATTGTGTGGAGGGTGCTTTGTTTGCCGCTGCCTGTCTCGAAAACCAGGACTTTCGTCCGATGGTGGTGGATATGCGGGCAGAAAATGACGACGATCATGTGATTGCCGTGTACAACATCGATGGTTGCTGGGGTGCCATTGCCAAATCGAATTTTACAGTAATTCGTCAGCGGGAACCTGTGTATAAAAGCGTAAGGGAACTGGTGATGTCGTATTTCGATTTCTATTTTAATTCGCTGGGTGAAAAGACACTGCGAGCGCTATTCCCCGCCTCTCGACCTGAAGCGGTTCGACAGGCAAAACTGGAAAACGACGGATCAGGATCTGGAATTTATCAGCTCCTATCTTGACAACATGCGGCATTATTCCATCATCAAACCTGAGCAGGTGAGTAAACTGGAGAAAGTCAGCCCATCGCTATTTGAAGCCGGATTGCTGGGCTCGAATCCGGAAGGGCTTTATAAGCCTAAAACAGAATAGGAATTCCCTCTTAATATTTTAGCGTGTCAATAAAAGAAGGCTTTTGACGATTCCTGGTCAATTGCTCATAGGCATAAGCAATGGCAATCAATCCGGGCTCATGCCAGGCTGCGCCGTAAAATGAAATGCCTACCGGCAATCCATCGATAAATCCTGCAGGAACTGTAATGTGCGGATATCCGGCCATAGCAGGTAAACTGGAAGAACTTCCCAGGTAATGATCGCCATTCACAAGATCAATCGTCCAGGCAGGCCCGCCTGTCGGAGCAACGATGGCATCGAGATTATGCTCTGCAATTACCCGGTCGATACCTTCCTTTCGTACTACTTTATCGATTTTTTCAAGCAGTGATTTATATTCAATCGAATCAATGCCCTCCTTTTTCTGGGCCTCTATAAAAATTTCCTGTCCAAAATAAGGCATCACCGTATTCCGGTTCGCTTCGTTGAATTCGATAAGGTCCTGCAATGTTTTCATTCCTGAACCCGGATTCATCTCCAAATACTTATTAATGCCATCTTTAAATTCATACAAAAACAATTCAAATTCATTGTCATAAACGGAATTGTCGGAAATAATGGAATCCAGTTCTACCAGTGTGGCACCGGCATTTTTAATCAGCTCAATATTTTGATTGATAACGTTATCGAGTTTTTCATGATACCCAAAGCTTTTCCTGTCGATCCCGATGATTTTACCCTGTAATGCTTCAGGGTCAAGGAACAGAGTGTAATCCAACGCAATCTTTCCTTCGATCGTTTTGGTTTTTTCATCTTCAGGGTCAAAACCGGTAAGCACACCTAATAAAGCTGCTGCATCCTCCACCGTCCGCGCCATCGGTCCCGCGGTGTCCTGTGAAAACGAGATCGGGATAATTCCTGATCGGCTGATGAGTCCAACGGTTGGTTTAATGCCAACGATACCATTTGTTGCGGAAGGGCAAACGACCGATCCATCTGTCTCCGTTCCGATTGCCACCGCACAAAGATTAGCAGAAACGGTAACTCCCGAGCCGGAGCTTGATCCGCACGGGCTTCTGTCGAGAATGTAGGGATTATGGGTTTGCCCTCCCCTGCTGCTCCAGCCACTGGAAGAATGTGTCGACCGAAAGTTGGCCCATTCGCTTAAATTGGTTTTGCCCAGGATCACAACCCCGGCTTCCCTAAGTTTTCTTGCAACGAACGAGTCTTTACCGGCGATTAAACCGGATAATGCCAGCGAACCTGCCGTAGTGTGCATTTTATCGGCTGTATTGATATTGTCTTTTATCATTACAGGTATTCCATGCAAAGGGCCTCTTATTTTTCCGCCCGCACGCTCTTCATCGCGTTGCATCGCAATTTTCATGGCCTCAGGGTTCAATTCGATAACCGCGTTCAAACGGGTGCCATTCTTATCAATTTTGTCAATTTTTGAGAGGTAATATTCGGTTAACTGAACCGAATTTAAATCACCACTTTTCATTAAATCCTGTAACTTAACAAGGCTAAATTCCTCAAAACCAGCAGTATCATCAAATTGATGTGATAGAAGGGACTGCCCGACAAAGTTTCCAGGGAGAGCGGCCCCAAGCAAACCGAGCGAGCTCAGTTTAAAGAATTCTCTTCTGTGAATCATTGTTTTGAAATTTAAGGAATGTTAAGTAATCATTGATCGCTATTAAAGCGCCGACCAAAATATATCCCCGAATTATGCTAATTCATGAAAATCATCAATCACAGGTTCATCATTTTTTTCAGTTAAAAGAACCGCCCTTATTCAACCACCATTTTAACCGTTTCAAATGCATCGGTTACATGATTGATAAGCTTGCAGGAGTATACTCCTGATGCAAGGTTTTCCCTGTTTATTTCCACCCTGTTCGCATGAATATCCGCTAGTCGTTTAACCTCTTTGCCAAAAATATTATAAATGATAAGCTCCCCCTGGGTAATTTCCGGACCGCTTGTCACCTGAATAAAGGCAGTTCCACTTAAAGGGTTCGGGTAAATAACAAAGGTAAATGCTTGATAATTAAACTTCCTTTCCGGCACTTTTACATAATAACTATTGTGTTCACCCGGTGTACCATGTTCATACTCTGCAATCCAGCTTTCGGGAAGTGCATTATCCAGTTCCCAGTCTTTAAGTTCCAGGGTTGGTCCCATACCGTTAGCGGCTGGTGGCCAGGGTTCGGTCGGTTCAAAATGAACCGTATCAATAAGTGCTCCTTCGGCATTGAACAACCGGATCAACTCACCGGAACTGCTTAATCCGAAACCCATTTCCCCAATATAATTTTGCACTTCGGGAAAGGCGGTATTAAAACTCACGGAATCCCTCACCAAAACCAGGTAACCATTGGGTTCAAGAATCGTTCCCGCAGGAAAAGAGAATACATGCTGATCGTCCGAATCTTTAAATTGCCAGTTGGTAATATCAAGCGCATAGGTATTCGGATTATAAAACTCAACCCAGTCTCCGGCATCAAAATCGGGAGATGAATTGTAATTTATTTCATTGATCACCAGTGAATCAGCAAAGGATTTAAGCTTGAATTTGGCGATCAGATTATCACCCATCGTCAGATTCAAAGTCACTTCTTTAACCGTATCCGAAGGGGAAACCACGCTATTGTTCAGTATCCATTTATCAAATTCGTAAATGTTGTTTGTTTCGAGGGCTTTCAGCTTGATGTCGATACCTCCATAATAATAGCCGCCCCATGGAAACTTATCGAGAACAAGTGAATTCAGTCCGACGTTGCCGGCACCCTGTGGTTCAATATTTACCTGGAATTCATAGGGACCGGTGAGATTGTAACAGTTTTTAAGGCCATTGGGCAGAATATTATTCCGTGTGGTGATAAAATTCCGGATTTTCTGAACATTGTTCTGCCATTGCGCCACCGAACCGCCCCAGCGGTTGCAATGTCCCTGCATCTCAGGCAGCATCATCGCTTCAATTTCATCCAAATATGTAATCATCGTATCGGGACGAAAAACGGTGTTGATAAGATCGATATACCGGGAAATGTAGTACTGATCAAACTCAGGATTTGTGCGAAGTTTGTTGAGCAAAACGATGTGTTCCTCCGGGTCATTCGTAAGCCCTTCCGGATAACAAGGCGAAACATATGGGTTTTGTCCCGGCACCCCGGTATAATTAATATAATGTCCAAACGTAGCATCTTCGTCCCATAAAATATAGCCCCATTTCTGATGACCGCCTTCCGGGTTGGTGCCTCTCCACCACCCGACATTCCAGTTGATCCAGTCGGAACAGACCACATAGGAGTTGATAAGGATATAATCGACCAGCGTGGTATAATCGAGATGTTCTTTGACATATTCGAAATTATCCTGGTTGCTCATGTCGTTAAATTTCACAAAATCATGCAGGGCATTCCAATCGTTAAAAGCCGGTTGACCTCCGTATTCTGCCCATGTTCCGCCCCATAACATAAGGTAATACAAGTGGTATTTATCCTGACCATAATAATAATCCGTAAAGTCACAATCGCTCACTTTCTCTCGGAAACCGTAAACGCCCCAGTAGATTCCATTCACATAAAGCAATCCGGTAGAGCCCTTGCGAACATCCAGATGAAGATTGTGCTTACAGGCTGTATTTTCAATAAAATAGTCTCTCAGGTGAGCACTGGTATCGATACCAGGATAATTGTCGTCTCCCTGTGCCCTGAGAATTATCCGCTGGAATTCATCACGATCGGTCAGATCAATCAGTTTTTCACGTATCGCATAATTATAGCCGCATTCATCACGTGTAATGTAATCGATACTTCGTTGCGGGTGAACCCAGGAATCCTGTCCGTGCTCATTAAATGAACCATATCCGTAAGTGGTTCGAACCTTATCCTGGTTGAAATATTCAAACGATCCATAAGGAATCAATCCTCCGTTGCCATTCAGCAGATCATCGATTTGGTCACCGGCAATCGACATTACCGCCAGTGTATGCGTTACACCTATAAAATAAGTATCAAACTGAATGAGTCCGGGAAGAATTGATGAATTGTCACTGAACGCTCTTGCTTTTAAAATGGTTGTTGATGTGATATTAACCGGATTGGTATAGACCGGTGATGAAGAACCCGGATCTGCCCCGTTAGTGGTATAACGTATGACCGAATTGGGTTCATTATTTGTAATCGTAACTGTGATGGGACCCTGATAAAATCCGGCAATTGAATCCACCGAAGGCTTGGCAGTATAAGCTATATATGAGGTAGCTGAATTATTTGAAGCTCCTGGAGTCGGATTGGTAAAAATTCCCCATGTTTCTGAACCGTCAGTAACTCTTCCCCTTGAATGCCCTTTTTGAGTAATCCCCAACTGATGCTGTTCCAGGATTACTCCTTGCGGATTCGTCAGGACAATAGATTCAGGGTTATCTTTCGTTTGCGTCAGCTTGAAATTGGTGTGGTAATGCCCTCCCTGGACTTCATCCCTGCCCGATAACCAAATTTTCATATAACCATGTGCAGCAATGGTAATTCCTGCCGGGAATTGCCATTTGGTCGAATCTGACGGTTTATCACTCAAATAATAACCCCCAATGTTCACAACCACTGCAGAGGTATTATACAATTCCATCCAGTCCTCATACGCAGCATAATTATCTGTAATCGTATTCAGATTTGAAGCTGAATATTCGTTGATGACAACCTGGCTGAATACATCAGCCGGGAAATGAATTGCCGTAGTTATCAATAAAAAAATTCCGGCCAGGTAAGTATATCTCATGATGAATATTTTAAGAAATGATTCTGCCTTTAACGACAAATTTAATGTGTGTTTAACATTAAGACATTGTACGAATTATAATCGTTGTATAAACGGAGCTAAGGTACAAATTTTTTAAGTTATCCGGGGTGTTTTGTTGATAAACTTAATACGTATCAAACCGTGACAAATCAAACAGGCTTACCTCTTTAAAGGTCGCAATCAGTCTGCTTGCCAGGTGTATCCTTCCAATTTAGCAAAACGGAAACACAAAGGTAAGTACTTATGAAAGATGAAGGTTAATGGAATAATTATTCATACGCTTCTCTCCCTTAATTTACAATAATATTAAAAAGATAACGTGCCTTATCTCCCTCTCTTTTAGTACTTTTAAGAAAATTTAAAAAAAAATTAATTAAAAGTGTACTTAAGAAAAAAAGTTTTGAATTAATATTGCAAATCAATTTAAAACTATGGAAAAGATTAGAAAAGTTATTCGCTATGAAGACCTTCCTGCTGACGCTATGGAAGTAGTCAAAAAGAAGTATCCGGATGGGTGGAAGGACTTCGTCAGAAAAATAACCAAACCAAGTGGGGAATTTTTTTATGCCTTTAATATTGATACTGAAAATGCATCCTACCTTGTAAAAGTTAATGTTAAGGTCGATTCAAAAAGTGATATCGAAAAACTGAATGAAAGCATTATCGACAAGGACGCAGAAAAAGAAGCGGAAACCGATTCAGATGCTGAAGAACCCTCTACCAATGATGAAGATTAAGTGACTCTCAACCAGATACCTGAATCTTCAATTGTTTAATTTATTTTTACTAAAACCTTATTTGCTCCCGTAAAATTATCCATTATCAAACTCAGATAAGTCGATCCATCTTTGCGTTTTTACATCGATTTGATTTATAATTTCGGTTATTTCAAGTGATAATTTTTCCAGTTCCTGATAGCCGGCATTTCCTGAATTTAGCTCCGTTTCAAGTACCGCTTTGCGTTGTTCCAGTTTTTCAATATCTTTTTCTAACTGTAAAAAATCGAGTCTTTCCTGGTAGGTAAGCTTTGTTTTTTCTTTAACTTTCACCTCTGCCTGCGAATTTTTTTCCAGTTTGTTTATTTCCGAATTTTTTCTTTTAATCAGTTTTTCTTTCTTTTCTTCGGCCACACGGTATTCCGTATAATTGGAATAGCAATCACGTATTTTCCCTTCACCTTCGAAAATAAATAAATGGTCAGTAAGCTTATCGAGGAAATACCGGTCGTGAGAAACCACAATCAGGCATCCGGGGAAATCCATAAGAAATTCTTCAAACGTATTAAGCACATATAAATCGAGGTCATTTGTTGGTTCATCGAGGATGAGGAGATTGGGATTTTTCATTAATACCAGCAACAGGTTCAACCGTCTTTGCTCTCCTCCGCTTAAAGCGGAAATGAGGGTATTTTGCAATTCAGTTGGAAACATAAAATGCCGGAGAAATTGTGAAGCGGAACGGGTTGAGCCATCTGCGAGCTTGACAAATTCAGCAATTTCCTTTACGACATCAATCACCCGCTTATCCTGTTTCAATTTCATTCCTTCCTGCAAATAATATCCCGGTACTATTGTTTCTCCCATGCTTATTTTTCCTGAATCCGGCTTTTCAAGGCCAGCCATCAAATTCAAAAAGCTTGTTTTACCCACTCCATTTTTACCAATAATTCCAATTCGTTCACCTTTTTTGAAAATATAACTGAAGTTTTTAATTATGCTGATGTCCCCATAAGTTTTCGAAACATTATTTACTTCAAGAATTTTCCCTCCAATTCGCGACATTTTTATACCGAGCCGGAGATCCTGTTTTTTTTCTTTACCCTCTGATTTTTCTTTGGTTTCGTAATACTGGTTGACCCTTGATTTCGACTTTGTTGTTCTTGCCTGAGGCATACGGCGGATCCATTCAAGCTCTTTTTTCAAAAGCCGGTTCATCTTATTCTCCTCTGTTTGAAAAGCAACCTCCCGTTCTGCTTTTTTCTCAAGGAAATAGGCATAATTGCCCTTATGGTGATAAATTTTTGAATCGGCAAGCTCGAAAATACTGTTGCACACCCTGTCCAAAAAATAACGATCGTGGGTTACCATCAAAAGTGTAATGGTCGATTGCGACAAATATTTTTCGAGCCATTCGATCATTTCAATATCAAGCTGGTTGGTGGGCTCATCCAAAAGCAGCAGTTCAGGATTATCAAGTAGAAGAAATGCGAGTGAAAGTCTTTTTTTCTGCCCTCCTGAAAGGCTGGCAATTTTCTGATCGCGTTCGGTAATGTTAAAAAGGGTCAGCAATTCTTTTAACCTTCTTTCGTAATCCCATGCACCATATTCATCCATTCTATGTGAAGCTTGTTCGAAAACTGCATGCGTTTCGGCGCAATAATTTTCAGTTTGATCCTTCAGCGCATTTTCATAATCGTGTATTACAGATAAAATTTTGGTGCCGGCATTGCGTATCAGTTCATTAATGGTCAGTTTGGGATCCAAATCTGTTTCCTGTTTCAAATATCCAATCCTCACCAAATCCCTCGTTACAACTTGTCCTTCATCAGGCTCTTCCTGATGTGCGATGATTTTGAGCAGTGTTGATTTGCCGGCACCATTCGGCGCAATCAATGCAATTTTATCACCTTTATTCAGACCAAAATAAAGATTTTCGAAAAGGGTTTTATCCCCATATGCCTTCGAAATATTTTCTGCCGACAGATAATTCATGTATCGATTTTATTTTATCCTGCTATGCAGCAAAGTAACAAAAAAAAAGCCCTGCGATATGCCGGGCTTCTAAAATCTTTCATTGAATTTGATAACTATGTTAAGCCAATTTAACATCAACCGCGTTCAACCCCTTTTTCCCTTCTTTAAGCTCAAATGTAACATCATCTTCATCTCTGATTTCATCAATTAATCCTGAAACATGAACAAAAAAATCTTTTCCTGTTTCGTCATCAATAATAAATCCAAATCCTTTTGATTTATTAAAGAATTTTACTTTGCCTGTTTTCATTTTTGTAATGTAATTTGTAATAAATAATTTAAATATGAGCGGGCAAAGATAACACAAATGGTTGTTCGAATAACGTTTAGATAATTTTTTTTTGATTTTAACAAATTTATAACAAGTCCTTTTTTTGGTATTCCCCTAACAAATAAATTCATAATCGATTATCGGTATAAAGAGTCGGAATTGAGTATTATTCAGGTTATGTTTTTTCGATTAAATCGCCCGCTCAAAGTCAACATAAATTCGACAAAAGATGTAGTTGTTTATTCAAACAGCCGCTTACCTATACAATTGAATCCGAAATTTGAGAAGGAACTAATTGTAATCCGTAAAAATGTGATACAATTAAAAACCTGGTTCGAAGGCCTGAAGTGAATTGTCGGTCGTTTTCTCGACATCAAGCATATCTATGTACCAGTCGTGGTCGAGTGTATAAACGCCGCCAATGAAGGGATTGAGCATATAACCCCATGCAGGATTTTCGCCTGAATCACATTCCCAGTACTTATCCTCAAAGTAAAATTTAAATTTATGATCCTCTTGTTTGATAATGCAATGATAGATCATATTAGGGATTATTGTATCAAGGATAGCTTGCTGGTTTTTACCTTTATCGGGATGTACACCATTCACATAGCAATAGCTTCCAACCAGAAGCAGCGTATCATTCACGCATTTGTAGACCAGTCGTGCTGATCCTTGATCGTGATGCAATCCTTTTGAAAAGCCGTGTATTTTACTCCAACCATTTCGGACCGGTGCTTTATAAAGCCAGGTATCATTGGTTTTAAAATAGAATTCCACCTGATTCAGGTCATAAATAAAACGAACTGATGGATAATATGAATGATTACCTTTTGTAATCTCAATTTTGTGCCATTTGTTTGAACCGTGGTTAAAAGTCGCATAACTGACCAGGAAAATTTCTGTCAAAGGAAGAAGTATAATGACAACTGTTAGTATCCTGATTGTTAATCTCATCATGATTTTAACGAAACCGGAATGGAAAGGTTGTAAGCGCTTAAATTTTTATCGGAAATTTTTCAGAACCATGTCCTATTTCAATTAATTTTAACAATGGTGCCGTTTTTAATGAGTGAACCATCAGCATCTTCAAGCCAATAAATATAAAGCCCGGGAGAAAGTTTACCGGTTGAAATGGGTTGATTATTTCCCGAAAATTTTACATCCCGCTGTATTGAACCTTTGGTATCCGTAAGTATTAACCTGTATTTTGGACATGGTGCCTGTCCCCGGATCCATAATTGATCATTGAAAGGATTTGGATAAACCAGAGCTTCACCTGAATTTAAATCAAAAGATGCGCTTAATGGATTTACGGCGCCGGAAAAATAAAAACCGGCTGCAACAGATAGTTTTGCTATTTCATAAACATAATCCATATCGAGGTTTACAAGGCTATCATTCAGCGTATGATGATAAGGGGAATAATTGTATTCGAAAAGGCCTGTGATAATTTCACCATTGATTTGAAAGGGTACATAATCCGAACCATATGCAAAGCTGATTGTGCTCATCAGGTTTGAATACAACTCTGTCAGATTAGCCAGTGTATCGGTAAAAGCCCATGAAGCTGCATTATTATATGTCGGAGAAGATTCATCACGTTCGCAAACAATTTTATCATTAACCAATCCGGCTACCCCTCCAACTTCATCGATGTTAAATACAAGCTTTATATCAAGGTTTTGAGGTATAACAACATTATTTACATAATGCGTACTTCCAACCAACCCGTTTTCTTCACAACTGAAATTGATAAACTTTACTGACCAGGCTGTCTCCACATTTTGAAGTAACCGCGCAATTTCCAGAATAATGGCAATACCGCTTCCGTTATCATTTACTCCGGGCCCTGTCCGTGTATCATAATGTCCATCTATGATGAGATACGTATCAGGGTAAAGGTAGCCTTGTTTCGTGACAACAATATTGTAGGTTTCATGTCCGGTGTAGTTAAATGAATCAAGCTGAATATCTGTGTAGCCAAAACCCTGGTAGGTATTGATAAGCCATTGAGCCGTATTTTCAAGAGCATCTGTTCCAATCTGCTTTATGCCAAGGTTCTCAAGCGTCTGAAGCGTTGAATAAAGCGTATCGAAAGAAACGTTATCAACCTCAGTCTGGATAAATGGATCCAACGTTTGGCCCGTGATTGACTGAAATCCGGTCGCAAGTAATAGGGCCATGATAAAGCAGTAAATTATTTTCATCCTGGTTCAAACTTTTATTCTGCTAAATAACACAAAAAAATCATGAAAGTTCTACCTGAATCTAAAATCATCGTTCAATCAAAGCTCAATCCTGATCATTTTCATTAACAATTGATAGTTGGATATTTTTTATTTCTGACAAAATAAATACCATATTAATTACTAAATTTGAAGAATTAATTTACCGTATTGGTTTAAAATTATCAATTATGAAAAGACTTATAATTATTGGGCTTTTATTTACAACAGGCCTGTTTGTAATATCACAAAATGCTGTTATTATGAAAGATGATAATGGCAATACCCTCCGTTCTCGTTTCAATCCTCATGTCAAAGAAATGCTAAATCAAAACAAGGAAGGGAACGAATGGAACTCACTCGGTCCCTACGGTGGTGATGTCCTTGATATTGCAGTTAGTCCGATCGATACATCGATTGTTATTGCTGCTGCCGGATTTCCGTACATCAGTAATGATGGAGGATCCACCTGGCAGATTATGGAAAACCTTTTTTCACTGGCTCCTTCCGGGATCGGTTCTGTTGAAATTAATAGCGACGGAGTTATGTTTGCTTCAGGACCCTACATATATTATAAAATTTTCCGAAGCAGTGATAACGGGCTTACCTGGCAACAGAAATCCACGCCGGTAAATGGTGCCGGGCTGGATATTACCATCGATCCCGGTGATCCCAACACGGTTTATGTAGGTCTCACTTCGGTTCTTGGAGCATCAGCCAATAATGTCATTATTAAATCAAGCAATCTGGGAGATAACTGGTCTTATTTCAATTTGATAAATGTGTTACCGGTTGGATATTCGGTAGTTAATCTAACCCTTGATCCGGATGATAGCCAGACAATTTTTGCCATCGGCAATGCAGGAATTAGTGATGCTCTTGTAGCTGCTTCATTTGATGGCGGAGCAACGTGGGAAAACAGAACAGGCAACCTGCCTACCGGTAAACCTTATAATAGCTTAACAATATCACAACAAACCGTTTACCTTGCAGGAGGACAGCTTTTTGGCGGTCAAAATGTTGGTATATACAGTACAGCCGATTATGGCCAGAGCTGGCAAAATATTTCAACTACATTTCCGAATAAGGTGTCGAATGCAATCCTGATTGATCCGACGAATACCGATAAAATGTATGTCGCTACAGAAGGCGATGGTGTTTATTATACAACCAATGGAGGGAGTTCATGGAACTTTTCGACTACCGGTGCCGGGGATAATGGCGCAGCCCGCTGTCTTGCTTTTGAACCGGGTAATACAGACGTAATTTATGCCGGATTTCTTAGCCTTGCTGCCTGTAGAAGCACGAATGGCGGACAGGCATGGAATTACGCAAATAAGGGCATTGCAACGCTGCAAACTGATGACATCGATATCGATCCAACTAATCCGAACAAAGTGCTGGTTGGTTTTGAAGCAGAAAATTCGGGTGGTTGTTATTTAAGCAATGACGGAGGTGCTACCTGGGGATTGGTTGCAGGACTGCCGGGTACACGTTTTTCCCAGGTTAAATTTGGATCAGATGGGGCATTGTACGCATGGTCAAATGGTCCTTCAAGCATTGCTCAGGAAGGGTTGTACAAATCAACAGATGGCGGTACGGTATGGGTTAACAAAGGACCGAATATCGGGGGACTGTTTGAAACAGAAATTTTTAGTTTAGCCACATCTGATACCGATCCTGACCTGATTTTTATCGGTGGAAATAATTTTGGTGCCAACGGTTGGGAATCGATGATCTACAGGACTACTGACGGTGGCGACAACTGGGTTAATGAATATATGGGCAACGCAAATGATAGCTTCCGGTTCTTGTTTATAGATCCCAACTCGAATGATCAGATTGCCTATTCAGCCTATAAAACAGAAACCGACCATGGCGGTTTTATGAAAAGTACCGATGTTGGTGTTACCTGGAATTTTATCAATACGGGTTTACCGGGTTCAGCAAAATGGGGTGGCGCCATTGTTTGTGATCCTGTTAATTCGGATATCGTTTATGCCGGACTTGGTGGTTATGGTGGGTTAAATGCTAAAATCTTCATTTCAACAGATGGAGGGGATAACTGGACATCCACAGCCAACAGCCTGAGCAGTTATTCGAAATTTACAGATATTCTGGTCAGCCCTGCTAATTCGGATGTGCTGTATGCTGCTACTTCACTAGATGGTGTTTATATTTCAACCGATGCAGGCATAACCTGGGAACCGGCTAATGATGGCTTACCAGCTGCCAATGTAACCGGGTTTTCACATGCCTTTATGGCTGATGATATATGGAAATTCTGTGCATCTACTTTTTCAAACAGCACCTTTATAACGGATATTTTTGATGTCAATACTTCAATCCGGAGCATTGATCTCAGTGGGATCAAGGTGAGAGCATTTCCGAATCCATCTTCTGGTAGTATTTTTATAAATCTGACAATTGAAAAGGCTTCCAACCTGACTGTATCCTTGTATACCATGCAGGGCCAATTGGTCAGGAATATAGTAAAAGCAAATTTTCAAAAAGGAAATTACCATTATGTGATTAATGAAAAACAAGGTGAGTATATTCTGGTTTTCAAGTTGGGAAAATCAGTAAAATCGAAGAAGATAATTATTTTGTAATCATTTAATCATATTACTTTGCTCTTCATTATTTGAATTCGGATGCATTTAATTTTCACGCTCAAATCCTTTAATCCAAAAAGGGGTTTTGTTTTTAAATTAAAAGTGAAATAATTTTGCACTTTGTCAGAAGGTAATTTTAATCTGCCTGATCTTGTTATTTTTTATTTTGATGGCTTTGATTGATTTGTAAGCCTGCTATTACAGACAAAGAAGTTTTTTAATCGTTACCGACATGACAAGTAACATGGAATAATCTATTTTTTGAATGAACAAAACAATTTTTGCATCATGAAATATCGAATTATTTTTTTTATATCCTTCTTTTTATTTTTAATCACTATTGTTAAGGCACAGGATAACAGTCGCATAACCGGTATCTGGCTTGGTTCTCTCAATCTGGGATCAATGGAGCTGCGGCTTGTACTGAATATTAACGACTCAACAGGAAATCTTGTCACCCTTCTTGATAGCCCTGACCAGGGGGTCAAAGGTATTCCAACAGACTCATCCACTTTTTCAGCGGGAAAATTTATGGTTTATGCTTCAGCTTTAAGGGCAAAATATGAAGGTGTATTACAAACCGGAGATTCACTTCTTAAGGGGACCTGGTTCCAGGCAGGTCAATCATGGGATCTTGATTTGGTTAAACGCAAGGAAACATTCAAACTCAACAGGCCACAAGAGCCGAAGCCTCCATTTCCTTATCTTTCAGAAGAGGTATCTTTTACAAATGATAAAACAGGGAACGAATTTAGCGGAACGCTTACAATTCCCAAAGGAAACGGACCCTTTCCGGCAGTTGTTTTAGTTACAGGAAGTGGGCCACAAAACAGGGATGAGGAACTCATGGGACACAAACCTTTTTTGGTAATCGCCGATTACCTGACCAGAAATGGAATTGTTGTTCTGCGTTATGATGACCGGGGAGTTGGGAAATCCGGAGGTAAATTCTCTTCAGCCACTACGCTCGATTTTGCTGACGATGCTGAAGCTGCATTTAAATTTCTCTATAACAGGCCTGAAGCTGACAAACAAAAGGTTGGAATCGCCGGCCATAGTGAAGGAGGACTCATCGCCCCGATTGTTGCTGCAAGGAATAAGGCTGTTGGTTTTATCATTTTACTGGCCGGCCCCGGTGAAACGGGAGAAAAGATCATCCAGGACCAAACGGAATTGATCATGCAGAAAAGCGGAAAAGATAAAAAGACAATTAAAGAATCGCTTGAACTCAATAAAAAATTGTTCCATATTGTGACACAGGAACCCGACAGTGCAAAAGCACTCCAAAAGATGAAGGAAACTGTGACAAATGAAATCAATAAATCGAATACGATTAAAGAAGATGAAAAAGCCGCTTCCATCTCAAAGGTAGAAGCACAATTTCCGCAGCTTTTATCTCCATGGTTTCGTACATTTCTGGTATTGAATCCTGCAGAATACCTCGAGAAAGTCCATTGCCCTGTCCTTGCACTCAACGGAACGAACGACCTTCAGGTTCCCTGCAAATCAAACCTCCGTGCAATTAGTAATGCTCTTAAAAAAGGAGGAAATAAAAATTTCAAAACTGTTGCCTTGGAAGGATTAAATCATCTTTTTCAACATTCAGAATCAGGCTTACCATCAGAATATGGAAAAATAGAAGAAACTTTTGACCCCGGAGCTCTTAGCCTGATATTATCGTGGATAAAGGGTCTTTAATAGATAAAAATGACGATGATTTTATTGTTTGCGTTACTAATTAACCGCGTATCTACAATCGAATTAAGTCCTTTCAACTTTATTTATCATTTTCATTCAGTATCAACGTGTTTATTTGCAATAATCCCGGGATCATTATTTCGTATGTAAAAGTATTTGTATGTAAAATTTAAAATACATATTTTCGTTTATGATTTTTATTTACTTTTAGCCGGGAATAAGCACTTAATTCAAACAGTTGTTGTAGGATGAAATTGTTGCAAAACAAACTTTCGAAATATGATGTTCCGCAAAAAGCTATGGCTGCAGGAATATATCCCTATTTCAGGGTTATCGAGTCGGATCAGGACACCGAAGTAACGATGGGTGGTAAAAAAGTTTTAATGTTTGGTTCAAACAGTTATCTGGGTCTTACCAACCATCCAAAAATCAAGGAAGCTGCTAAAAATGCGATTGATAAATATGGAACAGGATGTGCAGGATCACGTTTCCTGAATGGTACGCTCGATCTTCATATCGAACTTGAAAACAGGCTGGCACAGTTGGTGCATAAAGAAGAAGCCATTTGCTACAGCACAGGTTTCCAGGTTAATATCGGTGTTGTTTCTGCACTTACTGAACGCAACGATTATATTATTCTTGACGAATTTGACCATGCATCAATAATTGAAGGCAGCAGACTTTCATTCAGCAAAGTTCTTAAATTCGATCACAATAACATGGAGGCTCTTGAAGGCAAACTGAAACTTTGTGAACCCGAACGCATTAAGCTGATCGTCGTTGATGGTATATTTTCGATGGAAGGTGATATCATTAACCTACCTGAAATTGTTGGTCTGGCAAAAAAATACAATGCCAGCATTATGGTTGATGATGCCCACTCTATTGGAGTAATTGGTAAAAATGGAGCCGGAACGGCTTCGCATTTTGGGCTGTCAGATGATGTTGACCTTATCATGGGAACTTTTTCCAAATCACTGGCATCACTCGGAGGATTTATTGCAGCCGATAAAGAAATTATTAATTTTCTTAAACACAATTCACGATCGCTTATTTTCAGCGCCAGCATGACTCCTGCTTCCGCAGCAAGCGTTCTCGCTGCCCTTGATATTATGGAAAGTGAACCTGAACGGATAGCTCATCTGTGGAAATTAACGGAGTTTGCTCTCAATGCTTTTAAATCTGCGGGATTCGATACAGGAATATCCGAAACACCAATAATCCCATTGTTTATAAGAGATAATGATATTGCGTTAAAACTCACGCGTATGCTTCTTGATGATGGAATATTTGTTAATCCTGTGATCTCACCTGCCGTTCCGAAAGAAGACTCCCTTATCCGGTTTTCATTAATGGCGACCCATACGTTTGAACAGGTTGAAACGGCTATCGATAAAATTACAAAAGCAGCAAAACAACTTGGCGTTATTGCTGTGCAAACTGTTACAGAATATCCCTCACGATAGGTACGAATTTATTGCATATTTTTTTACGAATGTCAAAAGTAGTATTTATCACAGGCATATCTTCAGGTTTTGGAAGACAAACTGCTGAACTTCTTGCCAGAAAAGGGTATGTGGTTTATGGTGCCAGCCGGAACGATTTTCAACCTGCTCAGGGCATCTTTCCGATAAAAGCAAATGTTACCGATAAGGAAGCAGTGAAAAAGGCCATTGAAACTGTTCTTCAAAAAGAAGGTCGCATCGACGTACTGATCAACAATGCCGGGATGGGTATTGCCGGATCTGTTGAAGAGGCATCAGAAGATGAAATGAAATTGCAGGTGAACACCAACTTTTATGGTGCTGTGCATACCATTCAGGCTGTTTTGCCGGGGATGCGCAAGCAGGGTAGCGGAACCATCATCAATATCAGTTCTGTTGGCGGACTCATGGGGCTCCCCTATCAGGGGTTTTATTCGGCGAGCAAATTTGCGCTGGAAGGACTTAGCGAATCCCTGTATATGGAACTAAAACCTCATGGAATCAATGTCATTCTTATAAATCCCGGTGATTTTAGTACCAGCTTTACCGCGAAGCGTATTATCATAAAAAAAAGCAATGAGGAAAGTGCTTATCAACCTCAATTCTTAAAGACGCTTTCTGTTATCGAAAAAGATGAGGGCAGCGGTTTAAATCCTGAAATTTTAGCCAGAAAACTTCTCCGTATCATTGAAAAAAAGAATCCATGCATGAGGTATGTTGTTGCTTCATTTGAACAAAAACTCGCAGTGGCACTTATGCATATCCTTCCCGCAAAATGGTTCTTTAAAATTATTTCCTCACATTACGGAGTAAAATAAAGTACCTATTCGATTACTCTCCCGGAGCCACCTTCAATATTACAAACGTACCGGGCTTGATACCTTTTCTTGGATGGGGATTATCAGCAGTAGGTTCAGGTGCCGGTAAAAATTCAGCAGTAGATAAAAATAAATTATGTGATACTAAATCCAACGTATTTGTCCTCGCTCCTGATTGTGTTGTTACATTTTCAATTACCTTAAACATATCACCGCCATCTTCCTGAACTACTGTTAACGTTCCATCACCACAGGATGCAAAGGCACGATTCAATCCCGGGTCGAATGAAACCCCGTCGCACCCCCTGCCGATCGGTAAGGTTGTGATAATTTTGCCCGTTTCAGCATCCACAACGATCATCAGCTGGTTTGAACAACCGCTAAATAACCGGTGTGTTTTATTGTCAATAGCAAGCCCGGAAGGCTCTTCCCCCGGATTAAGTGGCCAATTTGCCTCAACATGAAGTGTAGCGGCATTTATTTTTGTCAGAAGCGACTTGTCTTCAATGTTTACATAAATATTTCCTTTGTTATCCGATACAGAAAATTCGGGTTTTCCTTCAAGTTTTATTGTGGCAATCACATCATTTGTAGAGGCATCAATTACGGTTGCATTTGACGATCGCCCATTGTAAACAAAAACCTTTTTTGAAAAGGGATCAAACAGGATGGCATCCGGGTTTATTCCTGTCACTTTCACTGTTGTTTGATAGCTCAGATCAGACAGATCAAATATGGTAACCGAATTATCTTTCCCATTACTAATGAATCCTTTATTAAATTCACTGGCAATCGCTATTCCGTGAACGCCCGGCGTATTATCAATTGTACCGATAAGTTCTCCTGTATTTACATCCATCACCTGAACCATGGTCCCATGAGAAACATAAAGCCTTCCTGCAGGTTCTTCTACAGCAAGATAGTCCCAGCCTCCATCACCAGGCAGACTGATTTTATTGACCACTGTATAACCCCCATTATCGGTTTGGGCAAAACAATCAGAAAAACCAATTAACAGAGGGATGAATAAAACGATCGAAAGATTCTTTTTCATGACAAATTAATTTTAAAGGATGTTCATACAACTTATAATCTTAAACAGCAAAATTACATTTAATACTAGAATTGCATTCAGGGTTAACATTTTTTAAAGTTTTTTGAATGGGAAGCGTGTTTAAAAATTATAGATTTCCTATAAGAAAAATAATGAAAGGCAGACTTATGATACTTAGAATTGTGCTTACCACAAAATTTTCCATGGCTTTCTGATCATCTGCACCGAATCGTTTTGCCAACAAAACAAGGATGGTCATACAAGGCATAGCGGCCTCCAGAATCAGGGTCGAAAAGGCAATGTGATTCATCGGCAAACCAATAATAGTAATGATCCCGTGAATCAGGAATAAAAAAATAACAGGTAAGATGATAAGTTTATTGAGACTAATAACCAGCACATCAATTTTTGTAAACATCCTTCTTATCTTCGTTTTAGCGAGTAAAATGCCAATATAAAGCATTGCAAGATAAAGGGTGGTATTACCCAATCCACCAAATGACCTGAGGATTAATACCGGGAATTTGATCTTTAAAAGCATCATAAGCAAACCTATCGTAAGAGCAATGGTATTCGGGTTCAACAATTTTTTAATATTTCGAAAACCTTTTTCATGGGTGGCAGGATTAAGTTGCATTATTCCTACGGACCACAATACAGTATTCATTACCAACTGGAATAATGCTGCATAGAGGATGGCCTCTCCGCCGGGAAAAAGAGCATCGAGTAATGGAAAACCTAAAAAAACAATGTTGCCGAGATAGGTGTGCATTACGTGGATAACTGCCTGAGGTGGTTCAAGGTGAAGTAACCTGGCGGTCAATTTTCCGATTCCCATTTGAATAAAGATGATCAAATAGGTAAAGAGTATTATCAAACCACCATTGCGAAGAATTTCATCTGTTATTTCCAGTGAAGATAGCTTTGTAACGATCATCAGCGGCAGGGTAATGTAAAAAACAATCTTTTCAATCACATCCTTAGCCTGTTCATTGATGATTTTGGTCCTGAATGCAATGATCCCGACAATAGTCAAAATACCAAGGATAGAAATTTGATTGAGGATTGTTATAAATTCCATGAATTTACATTTACTTTTTAACGCCGACCCTTCCTTTGACTTAGGGTTACGAAGCTGGCAAAGTTAGTTGTTCAATCAGAAAGACCAAGAATAATCTTCAATTTTCAAAACCAACAGCGTAATTCGGATATTCTAACAATAATAATTCATTAATTTTGAAATGTATTTTGCTAAACTCGATCAGTAATGAAAATAATTAATAAGCTTTATTATTCTGCTGAGCTATTTGCTCCTGACGCTACCTTTGCAATCGCAAATCAAAGTAGCTTGTATTGGTAACAGCATCACGTATGGATTTGGAATAGAAGGACGAGATTCTCTTGCATGGCCGCCCCAAATGGGTAAACTGCTTGGAACCGGCTGGGAAGTAAGGAATTTTGGACATAGTGGTGCAACAATGATCAGAAATGGGGATACCCCCTACTGGAATGTGCCAGAACTTCAGGCTGCTCTCGATTTTGAACCGGATGTGGTCATCATTTTATTGGGTACAAATGATTCAAAACCCCAAAACTGGGATGCTCATAAGGATGAATTTACGAAAGACTACGCAGATATGATTTCGTTGTTCAGAAAGTTAAAATCAAAACCAATGATATGGGTTGGGTTTCCAATCCCTGTTATAAAAGACACGTGGACGATCAGAAAAGAGATTGTTGAAAAGGATATTACCATATTGATCAGGCAAGTTGCCATAGCTGATAAAACCGGAATCATTGATTTTTTTCATGTCTTTGTAAAACCTGCGGAAGTTATTCCCGATAATGTTCACCCGAATGCTGAAGGTTCAAAAATAATGGCCATGGAAGCCGCCAGAATTTTGAGTTTACAAAAGGAAACGATTATGGACAGAAATAAAACTAATTGATCTTTATTTTGCAAAAATGGCAAGTTTGTACAAAATAGTTGTCAAGGATCTTTTATTTTTAACAAGTTATCCTGAATATACATCCTACATAATCGTCCGAAAGCAAAAATCCACCCTCTAAGAAAGATTATTTTTACAATAATTATAGATAAAAGTAAAAAAGTAAACCCGGAAATTCCGGGTTCGTTAATAATCTACCTTATAAAAGTTATTTAACAGGATAATATAAAACTGTCAGCCATTTTGCAGTGTCAGGCTGAGATTGGGGATCAGTCATATACACTTCCCACGGATCTCCATTTGGTTCAAGGTTTTTGGCATGCATATAATTCATAACCGCTGACCATGAATGCCCCGTGGTTGAATAATCCCCATAATGATCAACTTTAACGACTTTTCCGGCATATGTATAGAGGAAATGAATATCCCCATCCCCATTTACTTGTTTTGAAACAGGCATTGCTATGTCATAAATAAAGTCCTGTGGATCGTCGTATTTATACCAGATTGCAAATGGCGGTCCGGCTACAGTACCCCCGGCTTTTTGTATATAATCCGATAATTTTGTATAACTTTCACTCATCCTGTTACCTATTTCGTCAGGGCCTGATTCAACTTTTATTGCAACAGCCATCATCTTCTCAGCATTTTCTTCTGAAATTTCTCCGGTCGACCATTTAGTCGACGGCTTCATATTCATTGTCAATTCATCAAGATTTTTAAGTCCCTTTTCATAGCTTTTTCCAACTTCAGGTTTAATCATAAATGTATTGATCCACCGCATCAACAGGTTTGATTTTGTTGACTGAAAATTCCACGTAACCTTAGTGCCGTCAGCTGTTTTTTCAAATTTGAATTCGGTATCAGCGCCACCCATTCCCTGAAAATCGAGATGGGTTTTGATATACTCGTATTCACGACTGTCAACGATCGTCTGACTCCCTCCTTCGGTTGAATTTTTATACGTCCAGACATTCTTACTACCTGCACCACATTCGGGCCCTTCATAGTTGCTGGTCATTGTCGTGTCCTGATGCCAGACATCCCAGCTTTCCCAGTTCTTTAAACAATTTACCTGATCCCAGATAACTTCAGGTTGTGCTTTTAATACCATAGATTTTTCAAGATAAAGACTGGATGGCATAAACAATGGCGGAATTAACATAATTGCCAGTATTACTACGAAAATGATAATTACAATTTTAAGAGCTTTCATGATTTGTTTTGTTTTGATGAGTTAATAGGTACAAAATTATAACATATTACGATTGAAACTGTTATTTAAATGTTAAAATGGGAAATATTGGATATACTTTTATTGTCCACATTATATTTCAAAAGGATAATCCGTTTATATATTGGAAAATTGCAGGGATACTTTTAAACTGATTCAGCTTATTGAAAATCCTTTAATAGCGAAGGAAAAATGATTCGGAAAAGAATTATTAAGTCCCTAATTTAAAGTTAAATCTACGCTGCTTTAAATTTTTATAAGCCTTAATCCATGTTTTGTGATTATTGTAAATTACTTCCCGGTATTAATAAAATGTTTTACTGATTTTAATTCTTAGAATCTGGCTCAGGATCTATAAAGAATTTCTGTCGAAAATTCTTTACCTGGTTTTTTATTTCATCGCCAAAATTACTTTGCGAAATACTTTTATTTAATCGTTCCAAAGGTGAATCAGGCACTATAGTCCACTCAACCGTTCCATTTCCCGGATATTTTATTCCGACCGATTCATTTTGAGGATCCGGTACATCCCTGAATTCATATTTATCTTCAAATAATTTTGACGTCACATCATAAATTCCCTGGGCTATTTTCTCCGTTTCTGCTGTAACTTTTTGGTTCAATTTATTGTTCATTTTCTGTAGTTGCTCTTTCTGAGAATTGAGACCCTTTTTGATTTTTTTAGAGGCCTTACTATTTGCAACACTATTTCCTAATGCTGCCATTCTTTTATAAGCCATAATGGTTTGTTTTGTGGAAGCCCGAACCACTTTCTGTGCTTTTCCCTGTAATTGGGATATAGAATTCCCAACATCCGCTAAATTAATTTCAGGTAATTTAAACACCATTTGATTCTCATTGTTTTGGGTGTCGACAATTGGTTTACGGTCAATTGAATTGGTTTCTTTCCTGGTATTAATTTTTTCCGGGTTGGAAAGAGTTGGTTTATTTTGACTTTTCAGTTCAGAATAAAATTCCATTTTATTCTGCTTTATCTTGTTAAAAATCTCACTTCTCATTTTAAGTCAGTCTTAAAAAAATGGATAAGTAAACAAATAAGTTATAATTTTTTCTAATTAATAATTCTGCAATATTACAACATTATCTTATTATTTGTCAACGTTTTTAAGAAGTTATTATTAAAATTAAGTGCTTAAATAAATACCCTAAATCAATCCTTAATTTCTTAAGTGATTTTTTAAGCTTAATTATTTTCTTAAAAAAATATATGATGGTCTTAATAAATTATCTATTTTTGCTTAAATTTTTATACGTGAGCGTGTATTCATTCATACAGCATCCAGTAGAAAAACTGCACGAAATTATACCAACGTTATTACCCGGTATTGAAAAAATAATAACCATCCATTACGACAGTACCCAAAAACTAATAAAGGGAAATATCACATCAAAAGAAAAGAGAGAATATACAACTCACCCGTTAAATATTGATAAATCTTTACCCGTATTGCAACGGTATATGGAAGAAAAAAATCCCTATGACTGGTATAACAAACAAAGCCTTCCTTTCGAAATTGATAACAGGGATAAGTCCCCTACTCTTGATATATTCTCTGAATTTCATAACATCGTACTTCTTATCCGGATACCTGATGAGCAAAATGAATTTTGCGATCTTGTGTTTTTATATCTGAATGAAAATCCAGGTAACTTCGGTGTTACCAATTCCATTAATCCTCTGACCACAGATAATAAAAGTATAATTGCATTTATTCTGAATAATACAATTAAATCATTTATCAGTCTGCACAATCAGGATCGGGATACACTCAAGTCTCATAATAGCCGGACCCGTCAGATTATTGATCATACAGAATCACTTAAAAATGAGATTCAGCTTACAAAAGAAAATTACGGTGTTAGTCTTGTAAAATTGTGTCAGAAATTCACTGCTGAATATGCTGCAATAAGTAATAAAATTTATTCATTTTCTCCGGGAGCAATTGATAAAATTAAAAATTATAAGGGAGATTTAAAGGATTTGGAAACGATGATAAAAGATACACTTATCTATGCAGATAGTCTTTTTTTAGACGAGAAACCGGAGATTGAAGTTCTTGAGTGGCATTTACAGTTTGATCAACCGGTTTCAAAAACCACAAAAAATCTACAACAAAGAGTCATTGAATCTAAAGATGATAAATACGCCCGGACACTTCAGTTACTTGATAAGCTTGAAAATGCTGCATTGGTGGTAAAGAGCAGTGAATTAAAGCTTACGGGAACTAATGTCGGAAAAGCCTGTCAACAACCCGTCAGCGCACCTGCCATTTCGGATGCCTTGTACAATCATAAAGGAAAAATCAATAGTTTGCTGAAAAAGTATCCTGAAAAATGGGTGACTCTTCGAAACGACTTCAGACCGATGAAAAACATCATGGAAGAGCAAGTAAAGGCCAATCACCTCAAAACCACGCCAAAAAGAAAAATAATTTATGTTTTCAATATGTCTTTTCTGATATTATCTGTTAATTAAATCGTTACTACTTCTATAATCTTTACTTAAAATTTCTGAACCTGCAATCTATTCAATCAGGGACAAACTGCTATTAAGGCCGTTACGCTCCACTTACTTAGTCGCTCCCATGTGCACCAGCTTTAAATGAGGTAAGTGTCACTGCATCAGCTAAAAGTACATGTAACTGCGAATACAGTTGAAAATCGGTGGTAAGTTCCTGTATCCTATTTTATACTCATATGGAATTAATAATATTAATGTGCTTGGTTTAAATGGCGGGGTTCCTCCGCAATGACCGGAATATGCACAGTCACCCAGAACAGATTTTGTACCCTTGTCCGGCAATAACAGTATCTGTTAAAAATTTATCACCGCATGGGGCCAGTCCTGCAGGAGGACAATGGCCTCCTTTTGCAGGATTACAAGAATAAGATCCACCTGATACAATACCAACGACATCGATTTCTCGATAAGTTACATTCTTAAAGTTTACATTATCAGGTAATAAGAAGACATCCATCAGGATTCCTGAATCAGGGAAATTCTGATGATGCTTCACGGTTGCTGAAGCTTTGACCATACGAACATTTGTTGGAGCGACAATTGTAAAGACAATAGTTGCACCTCCTGCAATTACGTCACTTTTTTTGCCTTATCGGGAGCTGTATACACCACTTTTGCACCTTTATTGGATGATAATATTCCATCCGTTGCAACCCATACGGTACCAGCATTTCCTGATGAATGGGTAAGGTTGACTTTCTCACCGACTCCAATTGAAGTTCGTTCCCTTGAACCAGGCGAATTGAGGACAGTTTCACTTTTAATTGAAGGGGGTACCGGAGCAGGAATTATTGTAACAGTTGCCTTTTGATTATTCAATATCGTTCCGAATTCATCTGTTTCACCCTGAGCAAATATCGTAATCATTGTGTCAGGAACCCCATTGTTGCGCAGTTCATTGGCAACTGATAAAGCGCGGTCACAGGAAATCTGCCAGTTCAATTCATCGGTACCCGGTTTACTTGCATAACCGTCAACACGCAAGGTATCCTTTCCCCCGCTGATCCGCCAGCTACTGGCAAGATTAGCCAAATCTTTTCGCTGATCAACAGTTAAAGCCGTAGAAGACGTCGAAAATAAAAAATCTCCTCCCGGCAAGCCACCAGGACTGGAATTGGCTACATCACAAAACATAGGCGGAACTTTGCTCAAATCACCCAATCGTTGAATTTTGCCGGATATTCCACTTCCCTGCTGAACTACATGAGTCAGTTCATGTGCCAGCAATTTTTTACCGCTCTCAGTATTCGGTGAATAGTGACCTTGGCTAAATACAATATTATTTCCCGTGGTGTAGGCCAATGCATTAATTGAGGTTGCTGATTTATCTGCAAGTGAATCTGTATGTACTCTGACATTACTAAAATCATATCCAAACCGGGATTCAAAAAAACCCTTAACATCAGGTGTTAAGGATTGTCCGCCATTATTTAAATTGCCAACATAACTTTCTAAACCGAGGCTGGAAGCTGGAACTCCATTTTTCATTTCTGCCCGTTGAATTTGCTTTTCTTCTTTCTCGCAGTCTGCACATTTCCGCTGAACTTCAGTATTACTTTCCGGCTTTAACATTTAATATCCCCTCTTCTATATGCGTCTTTCGCTGTAATTTTTCTTCCTCTTCACAATGAGCACATTTTCGATGAATAACGTTTGAAGCCGGGTTAAAAAAAGGTCTTCGATTATTTGATGGAACTGTCATCCTCATCACTTTCTCAGCCATCGCATCGGCTTCACGCTCGAAAGGATCATCAGGAGTGTTTATTTCTAATTTAGGCTGTATATGAATCGGTGCAAAAAAAGTCTGTGGCTTGTTTCTATACCTCGTCTCAACCGTTTGGTTATTTTTATTTAATGAAAGTGTTTGTGTTTGCATACTATGTTGCAATTAAAGTCATTAAACTAAGTCCATTCCACATAAAGCATATCTTCCATCCAGGGTAATTTGATGATCCCCATTCCCCAGGGAAGATAACTCAATAATACATCCAGAGCTTTTTGCTCCACCCGAAGAAGCCAACCATTATCAACCTGCTGAATTTGTCCGTTTCGTTGTAGAAAAGTTTCACGTAATGCTTCGACACTTGTATTTTTTAAAGCACGCCAATGATCAATTGTTTTCTGAAGAAGCCTGTCACATTCCGATTTAATCTCGTTGCTGATTTTTTCTGTTTGCACTACCACATCCTCCAAATCAATACCGCATAAAACTTTATTCAACGGCATATCAAATTCAGGGAAGGATTCTTCTCCGGATACTAGGTATTGCAATATGATCGCTGCTTTGTGCTGTGCCTGTTTGTCTGTCCATATATCATTCCGTATCAGTTTGAAATGTTCAAACAATTCAGGTAAAAAAGGATGCAGAATGACCAATCCTGCATTTGTAATATAAACAGGTTCCTCTCTTCTGATTTCAGAAACTTGTTTTGCTTCCTCTTTTAATTCAATAGGACTGCTGGTTTGAATACCAGGAAGCGAAATTTGATCCAGAAATTTCTTAACGAACGGTTTTACGTTTTCGTCAGTAGATAAATATAGTTGAGAGAAAAATTGAGCAGCTGAAACTTCAAAATCCTCATCAGCTAATGATCTGAACAATCCGGCCTCAATCATGGAATCGTCAATCTTATAATAGGTCAGATTTTCACGGAAAGCCATTATTGATTGAAGAAATTTTTTTTTGCGAGCCGTAAATTCACGAATGACTTTTTCCCTGAATTGGTCTGAAAACTGAACCGAAAGACGTTCTGTTGCATGTACTGATTTCCTTAAAAGTAGCTTTAGCCTCGAAATCAAAGTTTCGTCGAATAAAACTTCATTTTCCATTTGGGCAATAGAACCCATTCGATTATTCCAGGGAAAATATCCATTTTCTAAAAAAAATAAAAGGCTTTCTGTAGCCTGCATCGAATAATCCGAATAAATAGCAGATTCTTTATCTTGAACAGAAATAAGTTCTTGTCTAAGCTTTCGGATTGAATGCTCTACCCACTCGGCTTCCCAGTTTTTATCCGATAATATCCCGCAGTCAATTTCGAGCTTATCAAGTTTAAGAAAATCATTTTTACCTACCAATTCATCAAACAAATTGTCCATGGCAGGCTGCAGTTTTTCATAAAACAAGTCAGCCATCCTGTTTTGTATTCCGATCGCATCATCCAGATTATCGAAGTGAATTTCTACTTCCTGCTGTTGGATAATATGTAAGCTTTTGTTTTTCAAAACTGAAAATGATTATCGAATGAATGTTTTTCAATTGCTTTATTCAGATCAGTAAATAAAATATCAATTGACGCACTCCCCGAACATACACCACTATCAGTTACTTTAGTGATCGAATGAATGATGCTGATCTTTTTGGCCTTCCTTATCTGAGCTTCAGTGAGATGAATATCCGTAAGGGGATCATCCGTAAAATTCACACCATCAGGTTGAGGAGTGATCTGCCACTGATTGGTATTATAACTTTTATCTTTCGATTCGAGAATCAGGTTGATAAGGACGGAATTTCCCAACACGATTTTGTCAATCGTGATATTGAAATCGGAATTCAGCACAATGATTATAATGGTGCAATTCACCTGCTTGCTATTGATCATATACGATACATGGAAAGTTGTTGTTTGATCAACGGCTGTCCCTGATGGGGAAATAACCAGGGTAGCATCATTCATGGAAATTCCATCATTACTTAAAACCTCAACAAAATCCGAACTGGTCAGGTTTGGCTCAAGTTTAAATTCCTTCACATCACTGCAAAGTGAAAATGTCCGTTCTTCTGATCTCCAGTTTAATCTCATCGCTGAATTCAGCAGTACATTGACCATTTGACTCATTTAGCGTAATCGTGTGAGGCAGTGTTGCAACTTTAAATGAAATCGTATCCGGATCTTTTTGATCTGAAAATTTATTGTCGTCCAGTGACCATTCATAGATCGTTTGATCATTTGTTCCGGTTGATTCATTTGTAAATGAAACCGTCATTAACTCAGCGTGCACAATGGTGGTAAAGCTGAATTTTGGATTTGGAGTGGCAACAACTTCAACAGTGACAGAAGCAGATTTACTATTTGCTGTATAGGTTAGTGTATAAACTCCCGGTTCAAGGCTAAGAGGCACAAAGACAAAGCTTCCATCCGCCTGTACATGCACACCCGAACCACTAATAACTCCACCCGCAGGTGTAACATTTATGGAATAGGATGTCTGATCGTTATTACAGAATTGATTTTTATCAATGGTGATTGTCGGATCTTCCGTTTCATCTTTCGGAGGTGGAGGCAATATATACGTTATCGGGGGGCAATCGCTGCAACAGATGTAAGGAACATAAAAATCTGCGATCACCATTCCATCCGTCAATTCAAAATGGGGAACTGGAGGCGGTTGATTTATAAGTATCCTGATCCTGTTCTTTTTTTCCTCGGTAATGTCATTGCAATCATCAAGGTATTGAGTCATCACATCTTTAAAACGAAGATACAATGCCGGATCACGGTAAAGCGTTGCAACCTGCAGGAGTTGTGTATTAAACTCCATATCGCTCAGTTCAACTGTCGGGTTCAGCAGAGTCTGAAAACGGGTCATCAGTAAGGAGCTCAGGTCATTGTTGATAAAAAGTGATCGGACATCGATAAAGCGGTTCCTTCGTTCTTCATGATAAACCAAAATAAAGGTGCCTCCTTTCGGTACCCCGGCTTTGTGTTCGATACCCCCATGCTGTTTGAAATAGTAATTAAAATTTTGTGCCATCCGGTACTGTGCTACCCTTCTGAGGTATTCGTTTTTCATCGATTCTACCTGCTCTACAATACATAAATGCAGTAGCATCTCAAGGTTGAATATCAGCAGATCGAGGTACAGGTCGCTTACAAGGTCCGATAAATTTGAATTATCGTTGTTCTCAAGTGTTTGTATAAAGCCGATTGTGAACGCAGTGAGTACATTTATTTCTTTCTCAAACCGGTCATTCCTGCTTTTCAGTTCTGTTATATCGATATCAGCCAGATCATTTGTCATCAAAAGTTCCAGCATGCTTTCAACGGCATCAATAAATTCAAAAACATGATACATAACAGTGGTAACCGGCTGACCGGCATTTACGTTTACAGGATTAATAAAATTACCATTGTTGTCCTTTATGCCCTGAATATAGGCAGATCCAACTGTTCCGGCAGCCGGATTACACAATCTCGAAAGGGTTTCGCCCTTTGTGTATTTCCGGATTGCCAGAAATTGATTTACGAGCGAAGAAGCAAATGGATGATTGATCTTATCAACCAGGTTCGGATTAAAGGAAAGGGTGTTTTTAATTGTAGAAGCATCTGCATTTGTAGCATTGGTAAAACTGCTTGCTGTGAAGCTAAATATCCTGTCAGGAATCTGGAAAGGAAGTTTAGCTCCGAAACAGAAGGCATCATGAACTTTACATATAAATTCAGCGATCAGAATTCGATAATCTGTCTCCAGATCCTGGATAACACATTTCGGATCTTCTCCCTTTAAAATAGCTCCAATATAATCGGCACTTAGTGCAATAACATTAAACGGAAGATTGAAGTCTTGCTGAATCGTCTTTACGTCGGTAAGTGCATTCAATACAGGCTTACCGATATGTCCCTCGACCCGGAAAAAATTAAACCACTCAATATCATACAACAGCGGATGGACAATAGTATCTGCAGCATTGTACAAATTTGCATCATAACCCAGGTTAAACCGCGCACTTCCCTTGCGGCTTTTATCATAATCCCAGTAACGGTACAATTCACTTCCTGTATCGTTCACTTTATAATAATACGGAATGCACTTATCCGACAGAAATGCATGGCCATAACGGCTAGGGGTTATTTTAACAACTTTGCTACTAAAATTGATTAATTCTCTCTTCTCAGCCTGATGCTTGTTGTTCAGGACGTATTCCTGAACCATCAGTTTCATTCGGGTAAAGAGGCTGCGTACCCTTTCAAGCTTATCATTTTGTGCATCAAATAAAGGAGAATAGATAAAATACTGTCGATAAACCGAGCTTATATCGGAACTTGTGTTTACGCTTGCTTCTCCCAGCATCAGGTGAAAGGGAAACTTTAATTCATCACCGCAACATTCTCCAACTGTGCCATATACCTCGTATTTGAATTCATAAAATGCCTTAATAAGGTCATCTATAAAATCGTAAAAATATTGGATCAGGATGGGATAATTCTTAAGAATATCCGTGCGTATAGCTTTAAAATCGTTAAGAAGAGTTGTAAAGGGGTTTGTGGGCTCATTTTTCAATAAATAATTGTAATGAATCCAGCAATAGCTCAGGTCGTTTGCAAGCCGGGTAAGGGTTTTGTCAGAATCATCGACCAGTTTTGTAAATGCATTTAAAACATCATCAGCAGATTTTATATCCTGAACGGGCACATTATACCTTTTCAGTTCAACATGATGGAGTAAAACCTTGTCTTCCTTTGATCCTCCTTCCCTGCTGTCGAGAATTGATTTATCCACAAGCAATGCCCTTACTTCAAAATCCATTCGGCTGCCTTTGTCATCACAGTCGCTGGTATCGCAGTTTTTCAATGCCTCTTCCTCAACATCCAGAAACAATACTACGGCATAACTATCGAGAAATCCTTTTGTTGATTGTGACAATGCAACTGCAGTTTGTTTTTTATCTGCATCAAGATTATCATAATCGGATTGGGTAATTAATTGCAAAACATTATTTCCATATTCACCATAAAAAAGGAATCCGTTTCCGTTTGTATCATCACCTCCTGAACATTGGATAATAAGCTCCAGATCATTGGGATAATTCGGAGATATGTATGGAATATAGTAGTTATAATCCGTGTCGCAAAACGTGATCATAAAGCCCTGCGATGTGAGTCCGGCCCCTTTTGTGATGGTGATTGTATCGGAAGAACTTTTTACTTCAAGCCCGCATACAATACCGCTTCCAATCAGTTTAATGCGAGTGAGCCGGCTCTGCTGGTCCAAATAGTTGAACAAGCTGTTCAGGTGATTGTTGGTCAGTACCTGGTCGGCTTCAAAAACCGGGAATGTATTAGCAATACTCATGGTAGTTAGTTTTTAAAAGTTCCTAAAACTGTTTGGCCTAATTGAACAGTATTACTTCCTTCCTCACTTTCAAAGCAATTATGCAATGTTGCTTTGGGATATTCGCTATGCAGTTGGGAAAGAATTTCAATCATTTTATTATTTGCATCTGTAAATGCATTGAGATTGGTTGCTTTATCAAAAGAATAATCAGCAAGAGCTTCAATCCAATTTTTATAGCGAACCTCAAATTCACGCATAAGATTGTTATTAAGCCAGCACACTTTTAATTTGATATGGGCCGGAGCTTCCTCACGAATCTTATTTTCGAAATACTGCCGAAAGGCCATATTATCAAAATGTCCGGGCCAGTATGGCAACACAACCGAAGCCTGAAATGTATACGGATCCTGTTCACACGGGCAATCGCAATCATGCAGGCAAACCTGCATCAATTTAAAATTTACATCCCTTGGACGAAGTAAAATATGCTCGATCAGATGAAGTCCGACAGGATCGTTGCAATTGGTGGAGAATTCGTTTACAAATTCATTTGCATCGGTCATAGCCGTTTCCTTATCGGGATAGGTTTTATCCGATTCAAGCAATACTTCACTGGAATGACCTATGATCTGGACTGTTTTATCAGTTGTATCAAACAGGTAATTCATGCTATCGGCTCCCAGTTCAATCGCATCCAGAACAGCCTGCATGGCTTCATCTTTTGTTTGGTACTCAACACCAGAATGCATTGTAAGTCCCGATAGTGTTGTAACCGCGAAACTGTAATAACATTTCAATATTTTATTACCCTCTATTTCAACTTCCTCCTCGTTACAAATTATTTCAATGTTTTTTATGCAGTATAAATACCTGCGTGTGTAATCGCTGATCCCAGTCAAAAAACTGATCCGTTTTTCAATTCCCGAGACATTATCGGTATCCCACAATTGTGAAACATCTACTGTAAAATCATCATGCTGCGGGAAATAATTATATGCTTTCCCCCGCTGGCTGCTAATGATATCGTACTCCTTAAGGGTACGGTCTTTGCCGCAGTTAATTCAGCAAAATCGATTTTCTCCTCTGTTTTCTCATCGTAATTAATGCTGTACATCAGCATTGCATAATCATTGAACGATTCGGCAAAACGAGCCAGCAAATGATCAAGAAATCGGTTTCGCCTTTCCTCAAAACTATCTTTTGGTTCATACAGATCCTGCCATCCGTTTTTTGCATTCTGCGTGGAATCCTGGTTCGCAAGCACATCTTCAAGTTTACCAAACGGTCCTGACGTGTTATAAACAGGATCAATATCCTTGATGTCTTTCAGAAATTGAGCAAAATAGGTCTGAACGATATCATCCGTTGAAAACAGTTTGTAAGCATTTGAAAGCTGAGAAAAGAAATCAGCCAAAAGTTGCTCATAAAACATCAGGTAGGCTTTGAGTTGTCGCTGTTGCGCAACCCGATGTTGTGTTGCGGTGATTGGAAGACCGGCTTCACCAATTCCGTATGTTTGCGGAAAATCATACTGCAATGGCCAATAACTCTCGGTATCCCGCTTATCTCCTTCAGGAAGTGGAATGTCGCTGTGAAGGCCTTTTAATTTAGCACGTGAACGCTGCGCATGAAGCAGGAGGATTGTATCATGTACCTCATTATATTGCGCCAGAAAAGGAAATTGATTTTTGAATAAAAGTACTTTCGATTTATCAGAGCTTAGAACCGGTTTGTGAAAAGGAGTAACATCCATGCACCATTTCAGTCCAATAAATCCGGGAACAGCAAAGCCGTCTGTATCATACTTTGTCATCGAAAAATTCCTGATGGCGATCACCCCTTCGATATCCATCAACAGGTTGATGATGTCGGAAGTATGAATAACTGTACGAAGCTGCGTGGCTTCCAATTGTCCTGTTTCCACAAATCCATTGTTAAGCCCTGGTCCTTCAAAAATCTCATCGACAGGTATTTTTTTATCCAGCATTTCCTTAAGCGAATAAAAATCGACTGATGGATTCAGGTAATTTTCGATGGCGTAAAACATTTCGGCCTGAACTTTTTCAATATCGGCATCTGCTTTCACATCGGTGTCAAAACAAAAGGCTATTTCTTCATCATCCACAGTTGTTACCTCAAGATAATCCTCGCAAAGATTCCGGTGTTCATGCAAGGTTTTAACTGCAGTTTGAACGATGTATTTTGCCTTTTCAATCTTAGCTAAATAAAGCTCGAATATTGAAGCTACAAAAACCTTTATTTCGGAACTGGTAAGGTCAAACATTGCCAATACATCTGCTGTTGTAACTTTTTTTGAGGAGGGATTTTTTGATACCGAAACCTTAACGAGAATTGTTGAAGTATCTGTTAGTTCAATCTCACAGACCCAATGCTGAGATTCTTCCGATAAAGTTGCTGAAGCCAGGTTATTTGGATCTTTGGCACTGGCGGCAAAAATAAAATCAGCATTTTTCCATGATGGCAATTCCATCGAAAAAACAAATTCACCTTCTTCAAAATTGGAGGTTTTCGGGTTGTTTATCAGTACTTCCCCGTTATTCAAATCCCCGTAGCGGTCGTTATAATCCAAATCCAGAAGTACGCGGTACAAGCCGTTTAAAAACAATATTTCCGGTGTTGGCGGGTCAAATTGCAGAATATCCTCTTTACAGTTGGCATATATGTTTATCTCATTGACAGGAAGTTCATTTTTTTTCTCATCGAGCTTTTTATCATCTGCAAAAAAGAAGGCATTATGGATTCCGTCAAGATCGATTAGCAATTTTCGGAAATCATTTATTGTTAAAGGATTATTTGTCAGGATTTTTTTAGCTGTAAAGAAATTTTGATTTTCATAAATTTTGTGCGCTTCATCCGAAAGCAGGTCCTTCATATCAAATCCGCTGCGATACCCAAGTTCGGTGATGGCATAGCAAAGGGCCTCCAGAATTGTAATCCCCGGATCATGCGTGTTGTAGTCAGTCCACAAATCATGCGAAAGGTTTTCAATAAATGTTAACCCTTCAGCACGCAGAAATTCGTAATCCTGCGATGCGGGCAGCAGTTTGTTTTTCAATATGGTTATCAATTCGTCCATCAGCATTCACAGGTTACATTGGTATCAATCAAATGCCTTTGTTGTGTCACATCCGGTTCGTCCTCATTGAAGTATGAAACCAAAACCGACCGGGATGTAGAAGCAATGGCTTCTTCTACATCAATTTTTACCTGCTTTATCACCTGACCGTCTCTTTTGATAATATGATCCATTTGAAAACAGGTAACAAAATCTACATAGGGCCGTTCTTCGACAAAATTCAATAATACACTCTTGATTATTTTTCCGCCAAACGAAATCTGAACATTGCTATCCCATGCCCATGGACAAAGAAATTTTTCTATTTCGATATTGAGTAGCTGTGCATAATACGACACATCAAGGTTCTCGTAAAATTTCACATTAAAGTTCAGGCGGATCTCCTCAAATTGAGGATTCTTAACATGTAATTTCACAAAAGGAGAAGTGATCGTTTTTAAATAATCATTGATGTTTGTCAGCAATCCTATGGGCGTATAAGGACGCAGAGGATTCATATTGGTTTTGTCTCTGTAATTGGGAATCGTCACTACAGTAACATGTCCGGGAAAATTTTCACAAAATACATCTTCATTATTTTCGGAATAAAAACCAGCGTGATTCAGACATTTCACTTCATAGATCGTTGGAAATTCCTCAAGAATAATGTGCTCGTAATCCCAGATTGTGATGGCCCTTTGTTTATGCCGTAATCGCTCACTTACTCTTACATAAAACTGATCGTCGCTTTCTCTTCTTCTTCCGCCAAATGAATCAAAAGGCTGAGTAATTTTTTTAACCGAAGAATCACTGATTACCAGTTTAGATACCGTTCCGGCAGGTAAAGTCTGCCTGAATTCAATTTCTTTTGCAGCATCCTGAACAAGTTCCACACGTGCAGCCTGGGCTTGTATCAGAATCATTTTGCATACAGCATCGGTATTTTGCTTTACAGCAGTTTTTATCCAGTGCAAACCTTTTTCAAATGCGGTATTTTGATTGCTGATTTCTTTTGGTAATGTTAAGGTCACTATCCCCGATTGGGTAAAATTCTTTGTGTTATCGACAATTGCTTGTTTATCAAAAAGGATCCAGTTGTTATTTTCCGAAAGGTAGTACCAGCTTAACTCTTCCATATCCTTTAACGGATTTGAGCTTCCATCGGCTACCTGGAACAAAACAGTAACAACGGTATCAGGCTCTGCATTTTCAATTCCAAGGAACAATTCACCTTCATTGACCGGATTGGGAATCATCGTAAGTCTTTCCGCTTTTTCCGAAGCCGTCACATCAGCCGGGAATAAATCGGGATGCACCTGGTAATATCCAAAAGGTGTAAGGTGGATAAAAAGATTATTGCTGGTCTCAACAGGATCGGAAAAAGAAATGACTTCTTCAGCACTGTAATCGACTGAAAAGGAATTGAGAATTACTTCTGTTGGCGAGGGCGGTTTTTCGATGTGCAAAGCGTAATTACTTCCCGTTTGAGTAATGGTAGTCTTACTCAGGCTTGTGCCGATGGCCTGAAGATAAGTATCCTGCGAAAAATTACTGTTGTTTTTTATTCTCAGAAATCCTTCCAGTGTCGTTGCTTTCAAGTTTTCATTGGCTTCAAAATTAGCAGTTGCTTTCACGAAAGGGCTACCTGACGAAAATGTAATTTTGTTCCCGCTAAGTGCAAAACTGTCAGAATAATTTGATTGCCGCAAATAATTAACTGTTGCTTTTAACACTGGAACTGTATCCTTCCAGTCGGTATTTATCGTGAGTTGGGTCAGTTGTTTCTGAAAAATTTCCCTGCTCCCAATATAAAATGCAGCGTCTGTTCCGGGGAAATCTCCAAACGGCTTAAAGGGTTTGGAAGCATCGATTGAACCCGCATCATTGCTTAGCATCAAATCTTTTACATCCGAAACATTTACCAAAATTGTGACTGTGGCAATTTGTTTGTTACAAAGCAACGGGTAAGGAATTGAATTTGCAACATCCTGGTTGAGGTAAATTTTTAAAACCGGCAAATCAATGTCCATGTTTGCTTTATGGATTTTCTCTGAATACGGAATGATAGCGGGATCATCAGGAGTAAGATTGATCGTAAATTGCATTTGCTTATTTGACGGAAAACCAGCAGCAAGCATTTCAATTTTAAGCCAATTCTTTTTCCCGGTAAGCTCCGCTGAAAAACAATTCAGGTCAAAACCCGACGTGCTTAGTATGGAAATGTCATTGACAAAATCAACAGTAACCGTCACAATTCTTGTTCCTTCATTCAGAAATAAAAGATTTGAAGCAATCGCAAAGCCCGCTTTGGCAGTACCTGCCTTTTTCACATCACCAAATGTAAACCAGCTTTTGTCAGCAGAAGTAATTTTTGCACCCTGCCCGTCATCGGAGCCTGCAATGGGCGATGCCAGTAAAACATCCTTGTTTTTTCTTTGCGTTCTTTCCCAGGATTGAATTTTGCTGATCGATGCCTTATTGATGACTATATCGCTGGTTAGGGAATATTGAATTTCTTTTCCAGAAGCATCTTTGCCTCCTTTAAACAAACTGTCTTTATTAAGTAACTCTTGACTTACAGGTTTTTGAAGTTCAAAAGTTACATGTGCAGAATCAGGTTCGGGTGCTTTATTCGATAATTGCAAAACCTCCTTATAATAAAAATCGAGGTGTCTTTGCGTGTAGGTATTTAAATAATCCTGTGCATACCGGAACAATTTTACAAACGAAATAAATAAGGCATAATGAGGAGAATGCGCCGGAAAGTCTTCAATGGTTTGATCAAAAAGAGTTCCGGCATATTTCACAAGCCCGGCTATCCCATTCAACAGCGAATCAATCTGCGCATTGAAAAGATTGTGATTGATGAGGTATTCAATGATAGATTTGTCATCAGCAAAGGATGGCAGCGTGATATTCAGGTCGCTCACCGCTCCCTGCCATTCACTGCTTAACTGTGTAACGCTGAAATTTTCATTTGAACTGACAGTCATTGGTGCCTGCCCGTCCAATTCAGGTGTTGAATAATCCAATAAACCTGCGGCTTTAAAATCATTAAAACACTTTTCAAGGTTAGCCAGTGGCAGTTTCAGCTTGTTTTGAACCAGGTCTTTTATTATGTTTTTGTACTCATATTCATCCGGAAGTAACGTGTATTGATCATCAATGATTACAACCAGTGAAAACAGGATATCAAACAAATATTTGAATTCCTTTCTTGCTTCCGCATCATCAGCGGCTTGCTTAATTCTTTTGTAAAGTGTTTTTTTATAATCAGAAATTTTCCGGACATTGATTTTATCAAGGGTAGCTAATACCACACTGATATCCATTCTCATTAAAACTTCCCAATCACCGTCAACTGTATTGCTGCTATTAAAGTAATTCAGGTAGGCCGCATATCGTTTGGCAAAAAGAAGCAAGTCAGGAGCGTCCCGTTCATCAACCCTGGCATAATCGGTTGATAATGCAGCAAGAACCCTGTTCATCAGGCTGGTTCCTTCTCTGACTAATGGATTTTTTTCGTCGCACGGCATAGTTGGTCTGGTTTATCTGATTGTCAACATTATTATTTAACCGGTCGATTCCTTCTTATAAAATGGAAAAACAAAATTGAACCTGGAATTTGTTGAACGGACAGTATAATCGATCGAAATAATTATTCTGCCATCCAGTTCACCGGTATCATCCAAATCAATTTTATTCACATCGATCCGTGGTTCATGGTACAAAATGGCCGTTCTGATCAAATCCTGTATATACGTTTTAAATGTTGTCGTAAGCGGTTCAAATACAAGTTCATCGAGGTTGCAGCCATAGTCGGGTCGCATCACACGTTCACCCTGCCGGGTCGAAAGGAGGATTTCAAGACTGCTCTGAATGTCATCCGCATCGCTCAGCATTCCTGGCTGAGGCGGATTTTTACTGAATTCAGGCGGAAAACCCCAGCCGGTTCCTAAAAATGATTTGATCATCGAACTCATTTATTATCCTCCTATAATTACAGTTGGACATCCGGCAACAATCGCACCTCCGTGAGCTGTTGTATCGCCCATCCGGGCTGCCGGCATATTTCCTATCAGGACAGTTGCAGAGCCTTTGATAATAGTATCGGGTGGTCCGGCGCAGAAACATAAGTCAGAAACCCTTGCTGCCGGTAAATTTCCAATCAATACAGTCGGGCAACCTGCTGGTAATACAGGTCCACCGACATGCGGAACCACTCCGTTGAACATCGGACAAACATGCATATCTGTTATTCGTGCTGCAAATGCCATTTTACTTATCAATTAATTTTTACCAGTGAACCTTGAATTTCCGTTATCCCGCTGCTTTTAACACTTAATCCACCACTTCCTTCCACACTCATCATTCCATCAGCTTTGATCGCAAGTTGAGGCGCAGCCAGTGAAAGGGTTGCTCCTGCCTTGAGGGTTAGGTTGATTGCGGCTTCAACGGTGACACCGCTTTGTTCCATCGTAATTTTATTACCTGTCCCATCGTCTATGGTTATTGTATTTTCCGAATCATTCAATTCAAAAACCCGTCCGCCGGGAGTTTCGATTTTCACGCTCATACTGCCGTCGTCAAAAACCAGTTTGATTCCATTCCTCGACACGTAACCTTTCTGATTATTGCTGTTCTGAGGTTCGATCGGTGAAGATTTTGCGCTGCTGTGAAGCATACCTAAAATCACTGGGTAGCTTACATCGTTGTTCATGAACCCGACAACTACCTCATCTCCGATTTCAGGTCTGAAAAATGTACCACGATTATCCCCGGCATCCAGCGTAGCCACCCGTGCATAAATTCCTTCATCATTTTCATTAACAGCAGGCAACCGAATCTTTATACGATATTCTCCATCGCTATCCATAATATCGGTTACTACGCCGATTTGAAGACCCTGCACCGAAGATACCTGCCCGGTAGCAGAAGCCGCATGCGACGGATGAATTGTTTCGGCAAAAAATTGTTCGTTCCAGCCCAATGTAGCTTCTGTCGTCCAATCGCCTTCATAACATTCATGCCGTATGGCAGAAACAAAAATCTTCCCTGAGAAATTCAAACCGACTCCTTCAACCTGCATAAAATCACCCGGCAGAACTTTGTTGGTTCCCTGATATTTGATCCTTCCTTTTATTTTTGATAAAACCTGTCTGACTTTTTTGGCGTCAGCAATTGATTTTATTTCTTCGGTGGATAAGGAAACTGAGGACCGCATTTCATAAGGCTGGCCTGATACGCCAGCAAGTTCTTCTTCGGAGGCGGGGCTTTCGCCCTCAACAGTAATCTGTTCGCTTTCTTCATTTTGAACCGATTGAGATGTAAAATCCCAGACACTGGTTTTTACCTGATCATTTTGAATGCGTGCATCCATGTTCGCATTTAATTCCAAAATATCATCCCCGTAAGTCAATTTCAGTTTTGCATCGGCATTTTTATCAGGTTTCCTGATCATCACCTGGGCATTATCGATCACACACATCATTCCGCTTACATCAATGCAACCTATCATATAATCCCAGTCAGAGATGTTTGACTGAACCAGTTGCTTATGCTCAAATGACGAATTTTCAATTTCATAATCCGGTATGCCGTTTTCATCCAGAAGCTGCGTGGCAACATCGCTTCCCTTTATGTTATTAAAATGGCGATTCCCTTTATTGATAGTCATTTTAAAGATTTCGTCTTTCGCTTCGATGTGCAGTTCCGAACCATCGTTATTGATTTTCAGCGAATTTGAAATGATAACGCCGGTAAAAATCTTTTCATTAGTGCCCTTGATAACCGAGCTTAATCTCAACTTTTTTCCCGGGTTTAAAATCATTACTGCTGCTGATTGTAAAATCTTCAATATTGGGTTCGCCATCAAAAATCACAATTGTTGCAGCTGGTATTTTGTTTATTTCCTGCCGTATATTCAGCATAATGACCTGGTAAACATCAGAAAGTGGATTTCCGTCAACCAGTAATTCCACACTTACCAGATCGGTACTTTTTAATGTTTGTGCTATATTTGGGACATTTGCCATGGCTATTTTCCGATTGAGGGGAAATATATTTTTGTTCCCCGTTTTATACTTCTGAACCCATCCAGTTTGTTAACAGACGCGACCTGTATAAGGTATTGCTGATCTTTATAAATGGTATAGGTCATCAGATCAAGTCGGTCACTCGCTTTCACAATTCTTTCATGCGTTAGGTCGGGACTCGATTTGTTTTCAAGCCGCCGCAGAAGAGGTTCATCAATGGTTCCCTTAAATCCGCACCTCGCGATGGCCCGCATGGGTGAGCCATCCGGATTGAATAAATTATACTCAATTTCAATGGAAGTCATCACACCCTTAAAAATAAAGGTTCCCCAAAATATTTTAAGGTAGTAGGGTCTGTGGATATCACCTTCGTACTGGAAAACCCCTTTTTTAAATTCAGTAAGGCTATCAGTTACTGATTTTTGCGCTGCGGCAGGATTAAGTGTAGCAACACTGGCAATTGACGAACCTGTAACAACACCTGTACTATCGAATAAGAAGTCAAAATTCATTACCTGCGCAGGAATCTTATTAAACTTCAGGATGGGCATCGACCGGCCAGGTGCCTGGGTATCTGAATATTCAATTACCTCTCTCGTCGTATAGGATTCAGGATTTAACAGGGCATAAAACGGATCTCCGGCTTTTTCCTTAAGCTCCGCATCTTTGTATGATTCGATGCGCAATTTCTCCAAATGTCCAAGACTTACTGAAATCATCGTTCACTTTTTTGCTGAAGCAACCTAAAAACATTTTCGGTTACTTCCCTGATTATTTCCTTTTTAAACTTAATCAGATTCTCAGGTGTAATCGCAGAATCAGTTGATACCTTTTCAGTATTGCTGACGGCTGCTTTTATATGAAGTTCTTTAATTTCGATTGGCATTGTTTTACATTTATTTATCAATTAAAGTACAGATGCAATTCCGCTGATCAATGAATCGACGCTGATCACATTGAAAAACTGATAGCTGATTGTAAAGGATTCAACAACAATGGAGTTTTCCTCTGCATTAAAGCCGGATATTGACCATTTTTTTGGAATTGCATTTACTACCGACCAGGCCTGAACAGGAACATGTTTATCGTTGAGCAGCGTGATGATAACATTACAGGGTTCAAATATGAAATTTTCGAACGCGTTTTTGCACCATAAAACAATTCCTGAGCCTATCAGCATTCCCCGTTTAAGCGTTATATCACTATACCGGGCACGTTTAGGTAATTGCCATACAAATCGGTTCTGACCACCTTCAACAAAGGTGTCCATTTCCATTTCCACATTCAGCCCGCTTACTTCCTGAAAACGTGAATCGCCAGGTGCCTGGCCTGCGAGCTCAAAAAATACGGTAAAATGAAAACCAACCGGTGGGTATTCAGCCATTATCCTTCGTTTTGAATGACTAAACCTTCATGAGCGATTTCTATACTTTCAATTGCCACTTCATTGCCGTCAGCTTTCAGGTCGGTTGACTGGACCTTTACCGGCCATGCCTGCTTGATCTTCCAGACAACAACAGGTTCATGATTTTCATTGAGTAATGAAACAATTAGGTCCCTCCGTTCGATAGTGTTCAATGCTACCGTATTCCACCACTTAAAATAATCGTTATCACCTTTAAAAATGCCTCGTTTCATCGTTATGTTAGAAAACTTTTGCATGCCCGGCATTTTAATTTTATGATATTCCGGACTTGAGCCGTCACGGTATTCGATGACGTCGGTTGATACTTCAAGACCGGTAACTTCCGTAAACCCGATTTTAGCACCACCCCACTCAACCTGAAAGTGAAATTTTGGAACTGGATAATTTGCCATAATATTTCGTTTTTAGTATTTCGTGAATAATTATCGGTTTCTTATTTATAATCAGGATTCCTGCAGTTTATGCATGAAACGAAGGATGATAAACTCAGCCGGCCTTACTGCAGCCATACCGATTTCTACAATCAGTCTTCCTTCCAGAATATCCTGTGCAGTCATGGTAGAACCCAGTCCGCACTTGACAAAAAAGGCCTGTTCGGGTTTCGCACCTGCAAGGGCACCTTGCCTCCATAATAGGGTAAGGTAATTTTCGAGCATCGACCTTACTTTTACCCAGGTGTTGGCATCGTTGGGTTCAAAGACAAACGGAAATGTTGCTTTTTTTGCCGATTCTTCAACCATAATAAAAAATCTGCGGACGGAAATATATCTCCATTCGTTGCTGTTGCCGTCAAGTGTTCTGGCACCCCAAACCAATATTCCTTTACCATTAAAAGAACGGATAGCATTGACCGATTTCCCGGAACCGGGATCAATATTCATATCGCCCTGTTCTGCATCGGTAATAAAATCCATCGTATCAAAAGTGGAATTCACTGAAACATTTGCCGGCGCTTTCCACACTCCTCTCGATCCATCCACCTTAGCATAAATTCCAGCCATCGCCGGCGACGGTGGGAGTATCGGACCGATCTGACTGCGTATTCTGTCGATACACAAATTATAAACCGCGGTTTGTGAAGTTTGCAATGTATCGAGCGTTACTGGTGCAGCCGGAACACCGTCAGTAGTAATTACTACATTGACATCCGACGGTTGATACGTAAAATTAAATGTGGTTCTTAAATTCGGATAATAAGCAGCGGCATAATTTAAATCCGTTGTTCGAGTAAAGGCTGTTCGGAATTGCGTAATTGTAGTGGTCGTATTGGGTGTAGCATTTACAGGCAAGGTATGATGTACATCAACAAAGGTAAACCGGTCCTGCAATAACGCACATTGATCAATTGCCTGACCGATGAGGCCATAATAAGCCGCTTCACCCAAACCCTGACCTTCAGGAAATAATATGAGGGTAGGTTCATCCCATGCTTCGAGAGCTGTAAGCCCTGCCTGTAATTCATTTGCATCAAGAGGATCCGTTGTAGGTCCGACAGATACAATATAACAGGGTCCTCCCCCATTTTCGAAATAGTGACGCAAACTGTAATACATGGTATGTACCGAAGGATTTGCGATGGCAGCTTGTCCTGTCATCGAAGTCACTGCACCTGAAACAGGATCGGTGGTTATCGAAACATCCACAGTAATTCCTGTTTCGTTCTCTGCAAATCCAAAGTACTGTTCGTACTCTTTTAATGAGAAAATTTTAGTAGGCACATTCATTAGCGATTCACCATTTTCGTTGATCGCCTGCTGTGTATATCCGATAAATGCCGGAACAGCAGTTGATACCTGGGCTACCGATGGTGGTAAAGTTGGGATCTCCGTTGTGTATACACCCGGAGTTCTGATAGCAGTTTCATTGATTTGTGACATAACGTTTAGTTTTTATCGGTTTGTTAAATAAATTAAGTTTACTCGAAGGTTCTGATTAACCTTCAATTTACTGCATTGATTTTAAAATGAATAACATAATCTTTCCCCAATATGGTGTTATCAAGGCCTGGATCATTGCTTTTCAACAACAGGCTGAAATCGTTTTGAAGTTCTTTATTAAATGAAATTTTTAGGACACCAAAACTTTTATCTCCATTGGTATCAGCAACAAGATCTTCCTGATTTACATATTGCACAAAATCAGTTATATCGCTCCAGAAGTCGCTTTCTGCTGTGCCATGAGGATCAACAGCACTGCTTTCCTTAATGGCTTCGAACGTATGATCAACAGCATCTGTTACCAGCATGCCGATGAGGTAATCATTTGCTGCATTATACGCCGGAATTTTTTTTGATAAAAAGAACAGGGAATTGTGTTTATTTCCACTATCGTTGCCAAAGCTGAAAATTTTATTGTGAGTTTCAAAACGGCGTAAATTGGTGTGATTAAAAAATTCCGGTGACTTTAATGTCATTTTGAAATTCAGTACCGTATTTTCATCAAAGTGAATGAGCGGCTTATTTTCAGTGATCACATTGATGGATCCACCTGAAAGATCGATAGAAGCAATCGTCTGGACGAAACAATAAAGGAAATTTTCGTCAAATTTGTTAATTAATTTGTATCCGTTCATTGCCGGGCCTGTCTTTTCATCTGCCACTATGGTCATGGCGTGCATCAAATCCTCACTATTTCTGTAATAATCATGCAGAAATTCTATACTGAAGAGCTTTGTAAAATTGGCTACGATCATTGCTGAAATTTAATGTTATCATCAATAACTATCTGTGAAATCAGTGGCGCTTCCATTTCCTCCAGAGCTTCGTCAATAATCACCATCCGCATTTTATACACCACCGATGGAATATATTTTCCTCCTAACATGGACCATAAGTGATAAAGTTGTTCAAGATTCAGATTCACCAACTCAAAAACTATTTTTTCAATTCCATCAGGCAAATCAGGCGAATTGCTCGCATCAAAGACATTCTGACGCTGAAAAAACCCGATAACTTTTTGAATATAGGTAATTGAATCGGTATAATCCTGTTCACGATTGATGTCGGTACGGTATGCCCCGAAAATAATGGTTGAATTGAAATGCATCGGGGGATTTTTGTATACGACCGAATTATCCCTTTTAAAGAAGTTCTCCGGATTGCGAAGTAATACTTCCTCCTCAATATTAATTAATGACAATAAAATATTGGGTTCATTGTAATCGGGATCATTCAAGGCTGCAACATTTCCCAATACCACACGCGGACTTCCATCGGGGGTAAAAAAGGCTAAATTGATTTTAGTTGCAGCAAAAATTAACGCTTGTGTAATCATTGAGTTAATTTAGTTTAAGCAGTTAACGTTTAGTTAGTTAGTTGATCGAATACTCAGTAATACAAAACAAGTGTTATCTATGAAACAAATAGGTGCACTTTATGTTAAAAATAAATTGTGAATTTTTTGTTAAAATTTTAATGAATGATGTATTACTTTGGGATTAGCTTATTATTAGGTATTGGGTACCAACCTATTAAATCACTAACTTCTGGTAGCTAAGATTTGTGGATCAATACAAATTAATCAGATCAGGATGGGCAAATTTATTTTGGTAAATGGTTATACCTGCATTCTGAATCCCGCTAGTTCAGCATCCGGTCTTCTTTTCTGAACTCCCTTTTCAACGATTCAATAATGTTATCGAGGACGATCACTTTATTCTTAGCAAAGGAATTGATCGCTGAATGGTGAATGGCGTTTAAAACCATTGCCCCCGTCACTTCATATTTCCTGGCAATATCCTGCACTTCATCTTTGGTCAATCCATGATTCTTTGGGAGATAAATATTCCAAAGGTGAAGTCGTTCACCAGGATCGGGCATGGGGAAATGAACAATGGCATTAAACCTGCGCAAAAATGCCGAATCAATGTTGCTTTTGTTATTTGAGGCGAGTATTACCAGCCCGCTAAACTCTTCGATGCGCTGGAGAAGAAAGGATGTCTCCTGGTTTGCATAGCGGTCGTGAGCACTCGAGACAGAGGTTCTTTTGCCGAACAAAGCATCGGCTTCATCAAAAAATAAGATCCAGTTCTTGCCTTCCGCCATCTGAAAAATCTTCTCAAGATTTTTTTCTGTTTCACCGATGTACTTCGAAACGATCTGAGCCAGGTCAATGCGATATACATCCTTATTAAAATGCTTTCCAAGTAAAGTAGCCGTGAATGTCTTACCTGTTCCCGGTGGTCCATAAAACAGAGCTTTGTATCCGGAACTGAATTTATTTTCAAGGCCCCATTCCTGAACCATTTGGTTATGATGGGTAATCCAGTTTCGAATTGTCTCTACCTCCATTTGGGTGCTTTTAGTAATTACGAGGCTGCTCCAATCCAGCGGTGTGGTAATATATTTTGCCGGGAAATCTGCTAGGACCTTGAATCGACTGGTCTTGCCAAACAATAGTTTTTCAACGACTTCATTGTTTAAAATTATACGTCCGCTAATTTTTGGCTCACCCTCGTGTCCGTTTTCAAGCCAAAGGATTCCCTGCTTAGCAAACTGATGATCCGGTTTAAAATAGTGCATGATTCTGATCCGCAAACCGAGATTTTTACCGGCAATCAGAAACAATGCAGTTTCACCTGTAGGAATAAAACCTCTGTGGTTGTTTCCTTTTACTCCTCCCAACTCCGGTAACTCGGCTCCCTGTGGAAAAAATCGGGATATTACGGCATCAAAATATCCGGGGGCCAAATAGGGTATCAGCGCAAGAAAGCAGATAAATTCCTCCTCCTTACTGAGTTCCATGCTTAAGTATTTACCTATAAAGCCTGAATCGAATTTATCCAGGTAATTTAAATCTGAGTTCTTTACCATTGCTATGATTGTCCTGAATTTCCTTAATTCGGGTTATGATAAGCTCTTCCATCCGGCTTAATAGTTCTTCCCAGTTTGGGTTTAAAAATGCTTCCATTTTTACTGATTTTTGGAGTTGACCGAGTGCAGAAGTCAGATACCTGATTTCCTGTTTATCAATCTAAAACAAAAACTGTGAATTAAAGTTTGGAGTGAATTCGGTTCCTGAATAAAGTTTACGATTGAATGAAAATTCAGGATTTTTTGTTCGGTATCTCTTCAATCAATTTTGGGGTAGTCGATATACCCCTTTTCTTCACCATAATAAAATGTTTCCTTATCCCAGGGATTAAGCGGAGCCCCCGTTTCAAAACGGCTGACCAGATCAGGGTTCGAAATAAATAATTTTCCAAACGAAACCATATCAGCATGGCCATCTTCAATAATTTTATTCCCCTTTTCAAACGTATAACCGACATTGGTAATAAGCGGACCATTGAAAAATTTACGGTAATGGTGGGCAACTTCTTTCGGGTAATGGGCATACTTTTCGGGCGGATCAAAAGCGGCATAAGGTTCCATCAGCTCAAGAAATGCGGGAGTAAAATCATTCAATGAATCGATGACATATTCATATAGCTTTACGATTTCTGAATCAAACATATCATTGTTGACACCGCTGGGGGAAAGCCTGATGCCGACCCGGTCGTTACCTATTGCGTTGCAACAAGCGTCGGTAATTTCCATTAAGAACCTTGCCCTGTTTTTAATACTACCACCATAATTGTCCCTTCGCCGGTTCGATCCGTTATTCAGAAACTGGTTAGGGAGGTAACCATTGGCACCATGGATTTCTATTCCGTCAAACCCGGCTTCCATTGCATTTAGTGCTGCCAATCTGTAATCGTTTACTATACCAGGTATTTCTTCAGTTTCCAACGCTCTTGGAGTACTTTTTTCCAGATGACCATTGGGAGTATTGATGATGCCACTGACTTTGATTGCAGAAGCAGATACAGGTGCTTGGTTACCGGGTTGAAGAAGATTATTCGAAACCCTGCCTACATGCCACAATTGAAGAAAAAATAGGCCTCCCTTTTCGTGTACAGCATTTGTAATTGGTTTCCAACCTTCAATTTGTTCTTTTGTAAAAATTCCAGGACTTTTCATATACCCGACAGCCTGAAGTGATATATTGGTTGCCTCGGCTATGATCATGCCCGCGGAAGCCCTTTGCTCATAGTAGATCCGCATGATATCGGTGGGTACATGATCATCGGTTGCCCGGCGACGGGTTAACGGAGCCATAACAATCCTGTTTCTTAGTGAGAATCTCCCAACCTTCTGTGGTGTTAAAAGTGCTGCTTTTTTCTTCATCATCATAAATTAACTATTCCGCTTTATATAAACGGCTGTAGTCGAGCCGTCATTTTTAATTTGATAATCCGCTTTTATGCCAGATTCATACAAAATGAAAAAATAATCTGTTTGTTTCTCGCAGATTTCGCTGAAAACGCAGAAAATTAAATTCTGCGATAATCTGCGGTATCTGCGAGAGATTTTCAATTACTGGTAAAATTCCGGTTATACATATTTTTAATTAACGTTTATTAATATCCTGCAAAGGTCCTAAAATTGTCTTCACTTCGCTGCATCAATTCGTATTTTTCAATGAAAGTGCTCCTGAATTTTAAATGAAGGACACAAGGTCTATATATTCTTTTGAGCTGTTTTCCACTATCAGACACAAAACCTTGTGAACAATTTGTCAGTAAAGACGGTTTTACATCCAATGGAATGTTTTTTCTAATATCTTTGTTTTCCGCATTTAAAATAATTCGGTTAACATAAATCATATAATTGAAAAAAACAGGAGGTTACAAATACCCGGAATACGAATAATTTCGAATAATGATGACAATGAATTGCCTTTACCAGCGGGATTTGACCCTCGTTCTTATAAATAATTTTTTTGTTAAAAAACGATTTATCAACACTCATTAAGTAAATAAAAATGCCGCATTATCATACCTTGGGGAAAATCCCACCAAAACGACATATACAATTCCGCAAACCGGATGGTAATCTTTACTCCGAGCAATTGGTTTCGACCGAAGGATTTTCTGATCTTTATTCGTTGACATATCACTGCTATCCTCCTACCCTGGTTCTAAAGGTAGATGAACCCTATTCAGTTGCTCCTGAAATTGCCATCGAAAAAAACCTGCAGGCAAGAAGTTTTTTCGGATATCATGTTGAACCCGACGATGACTACCTGAAAAGCCGTGTACCGGTGCTCATAAACAATGATGTGCATATCAGCCTGGCTGCTCCCAGAAAATCGACCGATCAATATTTTTTTAAAAACTCCGGTGCGGATGAAATGATTTTTATTCACCGGGGGGAAGGAACATTGCGCACCATGTATGGCAGTATTGATTTTGCTTACGGCGATCACCTGCTGATACCAAGAGGAATCATCTATAAAATTGAATTCAAAACCAGCGACAATCGTTTATTTATAGTCGAGTCGTTTTCACCGATACGTTTTCCGAAAAAGTATGTCAACCGGGCGGGTCAATTGCTCGAACATGCACCATACTATGAAAGGGATATCCGTAAACCGCAAAACCTGGAAACACATGATGAAAAGGGTGATTTTTTGATTCTGATCAAACGCGGGGATATGATCTATCCTTATCATTACGCTTCCCATCCCTTCGATCTGATTGGTTGGGACGGCTATCATTATCCCTATGCACTTTCCATTCATGATTTTGAACCGATCACAGGCCGGATTCATCAGCCTCCGCCGGTTCATCAGACTTTTGAAGCACATAATTTTGTGACCTGTGCGTTTGTTCCGCGGCTTTACGATTATCATCCGCTTTCAATACCAACACCTTATAACCACAGCAATGTCGATTCGGATGAGGTGCTTTATTATGTTGACGGTGATTTTATGAGCAGAAACAACATCCAGAAAGGACAGATTACCCTTCATCCCATTGGGATCCCTCACGGCCCGCATCCCGGTGCCGTCGAACGAAGCATCGGTAAAAAAGAAACGCAGGAACTGGCGGTAATGGTTGATACATTCAAACCGCTTATGATCACTAAAGATGCCTTAACTATAGAAGACAAGAATTACTTCAGGTCATGGGTTGAAGGTTTGAAATGAGTTGCAGATTTCAGGTTTCAGTTTACAGATTTTACGCTTGAATATCAGGGTTTAAAAAGAATTTAAGAATTAATTATTAATGAAATAAAAAATGAAAGAAGATTTCTTACCGATTAACGGGACTGATTTTGTAGAGTTTTATGTGGGAAATGCCAAGCAGGCAGCCTTTTATTATCAAACGGCTTTTGGTTTTCAGCCTTTGGCCTACCGGGGATTGGAAACCGGCGATAAAGAGAGGACCTCCTATGTTCTCAGACAGGGCAAGGTGACCTTTGTCTTTACCACGGCTCTGGTTCCCGATTCAAAAATTGCGGAACATTGTAAAATGCATGGTGATGGGGTTAAATTCATTGCACTTTGGGTGGATGATGCAACTAAATCGTATGAAGAAACCACAAAACGGGGAGCGAAGTCATACATGAAACCCGAAAAGTTTACCGATAAAAATGGTGAAGTTGTTATTTCAGGAATCCATACATATGGCGAAACCATTCACTTGTTTGTGGAGCGGAAAAATTATAGCGGACTGTTCCTGCCTGGTTTCAGGGCATGGAAACCTGAATATAAAACCAGTGAGGTAGGATTTAAATACGTTGATCACATGGTAGGTAATGTCGGATGGGGTGAAATGAATATCTGGACAGAATTTTACCGCACCGTTATGGGCTTTGATCAGCTCGTTTCGTTTGATGACAAGGACATTTCAACTGAATATTCGGCTCTCATGAGTAAGGTAATGGCGAACAGCAACATGCGCATTAAGTTTCCGATCAATGAACCGGCCAAAGGAAAGAAAAAATCTCAAATTGAGGAATATATTGATTTTTATGGTGGAGCGGGTGTGCAGCATGTGGCCCTCGCTACGGATGATATTTTATATACCGTCGGAGCGCTTAGAAAACGGGGTGTGGAATTTCTCTATGTTCCGGAAACCTATTATGAATCGGTTACAGACCGGGTAGGTAAGATCGATGAAGATCTGGATGAATTAAAAAAGCTGAATATACTGATCGACCGCGATGATGAAGGCTATCTGCTTCAAATCTTCAGCAAACCTGTTGAGGACAGGCCAACCGTATTTTTTGAAATCATTGAACGCAAAGGTGCACTTTCTTTCGGGAAAGGCAATTTCAAGGCTTTGTTCGAATCCATAGAAAGAGAACAGGAAAGCAGAGGAACGCTTTAATCGTTAATTGTGACTCGCCAATCAATTTATAAATTATTATCAGGATAAAGAAATGATCAAAGAAAATGATCCCGGGCTGGAATCCTGGATTGAAATTCCTAAAAACAGTGATTTCCCTGTTCAAAATATTCCGTTCGGGGTAATTAAAAATAACGATGGTAACATTTCGTGTGCAACCCGGATCGGAGATTATGCAATAGACCTTTCGGCACTGGCTCATCTTGGTTATTTTAAGAATACCGGAGTAAATGATAATGAGGTTTTTAGCAAGCCTTACCTGAATGATTTTATTGCTTGCGGAAAGCCGGTTTGGAGGTCTGTCAGAAACCGGATCATCGGGCTTTTTGAAAAAAGCAACCCGGAATTACAAAATCATCCTGACGCTATTGCCAAAGTTCTTATTCCGATTCAGGATGTGGAAATGCAGCTGCCCGTAAAAGTTGGTGATTATACTGATTTTTATTCAAGCATTGAACATGCAACAAATGTTGGTATCATGTTCCGCGATCCCGAAAATGCACTTCTTCCGAACTGGAGGCACCTGCCCGTCGGTTATCACGGACGAACTTCTTCTATTGTCGTTTCCGGTACTGAAATTCACCGGCCTAATGGACAAATGAAACCTGAAAACAGCGATAAACCCGTATTTGGTCCTTCAAAATCACTTGATTTTGAACTGGAAATGGCTTTTATTACAGGAGCTTCAACAAAGCTTGGAGAAACCATTCCTGTTGAAAAAGCTGAGGATTATATATTCGGATTGGTATTGTTTAACGATCTGTCAGCACGTGATATCCAGAGCTGGGAATATGTTCCGCTGGGACCGTTTCTGGCAAAGAATTTCGGATCGGTCGTTTCTCCCTGGATCGTTACGCTTGATGCACTCGCACCTTTCAGAACAGCAGGACCCAGGCAGGAACCGGAAGTATTGCCTTATTTAAAATATGAAGGAAAGAAAAATTACGACATTGATCTCGAAGTTTTAATTCAGCCGGAAAAGGGTTCAGAAAACCGGGTTTGCAGGTCAAACTTTAAATACCTCTACTGGAATATGTGTCAGCAATTGGCTCATCAAACAGTAAATGGGTGCAACATCAATATTGGCGATATGTATGGATCAGGTACCATCAGCGGACCAACACCGGATTCATTCGGTTCGATGCTTGAACTATCCTGGAAAGGAACCAAACCTCTAAAACTGAGTGATGGTTCGGAGCGGAAATTCATTAACGACAACGATACGATTATCATGCGGGGCAGTGCTGAAAAAAATGGGCTCAGGATCGGTTTTGGTGAATGCAGAACGAAGATTCTTCCTGCAATTAAAATGTAAATACGATGATAAAAATAGATCCCAAAACTTCAACGGTTCCTCAGTTCCATCGCATGATACTTGGAGCAGTAGCTCCGAGGCCGATCGCTTTTGCCAGCACAATCGATGCAGAAGGAAATCCAAACCTCTCCCCTTTCAGTTTCTTCAATGCATTCGGGGCGAACCCACCTATGCTTATTTTTTCACCTTCACGACGTGGCCGTGACAATACAACCAAGCATACGTTTGAAAATCTGAAAGTGGTTCCTGAAGTTGTAATTAATGTAGTTACTTATAGCATCATGGAGCAAATGAACCTGGCCAGTACCGAATATCCGCAAAAAGTGAATGAATTTATGAAGGCCGGTTTTACGAGCCTGCCATCAGAAAAAATAAAACCTTACCGTGTAAAAGAATCACCGGTTCAGTTTGAATGCAAGGTAAACCAAATCATCGAAACGGGGAACCAGGGCGCAGCCGGAAACCTTATCATCTGCGAAATTGTGCTGATGCATGTGGATGAAAATATCCTTGATGAGAACGGCGCCATCGATCCTGACAAAATAGACTTAATCGGAAGAATGGGCGGTGATTATTATTGCAGAGCTTCCGGAAATTCGGTTTTTAAGCTTAAAAAACCTTCGGGGCCATTGGGTATGGGAATCGACCAGCTACCGGAATTTATTAAATTCAGTCCCTATCTGAGCGGAAACGACCTTGGAAAACTTGGAAATCTTAGTGATTTGCCTGATGCAAGTGAAATTGAATCGTTTAAAAGTGAAAGCCTGATCCATTGAAATCATTGCAAAAGCCATGAACAAAGAAGACCTTGAAAAACAGATTCATCTTTATGCAAAAGAATTGCTTAATCAGGGTAAAATCGTAGAAGCGATGAAAGTCTTGATGAGTTATCGAAATTAAAAGATGCGGTTTATCCGGCTTTTTCCTGTATCGAAACCATTTCCAATCCATTATCGATAAGCGTAGTAAGTTCCGGGTTGGATTCTTTCTTCAGCGAGATGTATTCAATTAATTGATCGGTCAACCCATTACCGTTTTGCTTAGCTGAAAGTTCAAGGATTTCCAAAGGAAGCAACCACTCTTCCGGATAAGTTGATTTAATCGTTTTAAAAATTTCATTCAATTCCGAAGTATCTTTTTTATTTTCCCTGATGTCCCTTACTCTTTGATACATTGAATGCAAGACTTCCGCTGCTGACGTATGCCGGAGTTTATGCGTTTTTTCTTCAGGAGGTTTAAACGTAAATCCAAAAGTACCCGGATCAACCGCTCCCGGAATTGCCGAATATATCTTTTCCCCTACTGCCATATCATAAATCCCCCAGTCTTTTTCAAACAAAACATTTTTTTGATAGGTAACCCTGCAATCTGTAAAAGTCAGGAGAAGAATTCTCCCATCCCTTCTGAGAATGTTTTTCAATTTTCCACTTACAACAACCCCTGATAAGAACTCCAGATTGGCTGAATTGTCGGGACGAATACCTATGGCAGCTAATTCTCCGTCGGTAAAATATTCAAGCGGTTTACCAATATTTTTCAGTTTTCCAATCGGCGAGCCAAATCCTTCAGCATGATAGGATTTATCATGTCCGTCAAGTTGGTGGTTTTGGTAATTCAAGGAAGTGGGTCCAACTGTTTTTATATAAACCGGTTCTCCGTCTTGCTGAATAACATCCTTAAACGTTCCGGTTATCTGAAGTCCGGAACTATAGGTAATGGTTGCCGTGTTTTGCGATCCGATTGCCTTCCTTATGCCATAAAGCCCGCCTTTTCGCAATGCCATCCTGCAGGCAAATTCATCGAGCACACTGGAAAGATGCTCAAAATCGGGTGTAACAAATAACTGCGGCTGTCGGGTGGTAATGTCAAATCCCTGATTGACCGCGTCTATCGTATAGGGAATTTTCCTGACTGCCGGTTGGAGGGAAGAATAACTTTCCCCAATGGACGATAACAATCCCGCACCATAAATTTTCGGATTTTCGAGTGTTCCGATTAACCCGTACTCTACGGTCCACCAGTGCAAATTTCGTATCAGCGACATTTCTGATTGCTCTTCGTCGATTGATTCCAACTGCATCAACTCCGATTCTGCCTGTTTAATTTCAAGAGCTGTGCTGTAAGGGTCAGCTTTAAGGATGGATAAATGACGGATGGCCTCATAAATTTTATAATCAAGAGCTGAGGGAAAAGCTTTGGAACCAATTTCACCAAACAGTCTCAGGTAATCAGCGTATTCCGGATCAGCAATGATGGGTGCATGTCCTGCAGCCTCATGGATGATATCGGGTGCAGGTGTATATTCAATTTGATCGATGGGCCTGATATCTGCTGCTATCACGAGTACATTATAAGCCTGAAATTCCATGAAAGCAGAAGGCGGGATAAATCCATCCACAGCAACGGCGGCCCAACCGATATCTTTTAAAATCCGGTTCATCCCATACATATGCGGAATCTGATCGATGCTGATGCCGGTTCGTTTTAATCCGTCCAGATAGGAATGATGTGCTACTTTCGGCAGGTAGCGCACATTTTGCCGCATTACATACCGCCAAACAGCATGATCCTGAGCTGTATACTCATTATAAGGCTGTTCGATGACCAGGCTTAGCAAGTGTTTCGGAAGCTTCTCGAGAACCTCATTCTTTTCCATCTGTAATGCCTATTAAACTGTTTGACAAATTTATTCCTTTATTCTATTTCAATCAAAACAATAAATCAATTTAAATTAATCCCGAACCGTTGATTAATTATTTTTAATCATAACAAGGCATTTTGTACTTTTGTTTACATTAAATTCACTATTCATGACCGATAACAAGCTGAAACTAATCGAGAAAGATCCCTGGCTGGAGCCGAGTGCGCAAGATATCGAGGACAGGTACAACCGGTTTAAAGATCGTATGACTTCTATTGAGCGCGATTTTAGCAACCTGAAAAAGTTTGCTGACGGAGCCGGTTATTTCGGGATCAACTATGACAAAAAGCGCAAAGGATGGGTTTACCGGGAATGGGCACCTCAGGCTACTGCACTTTACCTGACCGGTGATTTTAATGCCTGGGAAAAATATACCCATCCGCTTAAAAAAGATGAATTCGGTGTATGGGAACTATTCCTCGATGAAAAGCTTTATGGCTCGACTTTTACGCATGGCAGTAAGGTTAAAGTGCTGGTTGACTCAGCCATCGGTGAAAAATTCCGCATCCCGGCTTATATCCGGAGAGTGGTTCAGGATGAAGATACCAAGAATTTTACCGGGCAGGTATGGCTGCCAGAAAAATTCAGCTGGCAGGGCGATAACTTTGATATTGGCGATCTTGATCAGCTTTTCATTTATGAGTGTCATGTCGGGATGGCACAGGAAAAGGAAGGAATCGGTTCGTATACGGAATTTATGGAAAACATACTTCCACGGATCAAAAATGCAGGTTACAATACCATTCAGCTAATGGCTGTTCAGGAGCATCCCTACTATGGTTCGTTCGGATATCATGTATCCAGCTTTTTTGCACCTTCCTCACGGTTCGGCACACCTGAAGAGTTAAAGGCACTGGTAAAAAGTGCTCATAAAATGGGAATTGGCGTTATCCTCGATATTGTCCATTCGCATACGGTAAAAAATACCGATGAAGGAATTAACCAGTTCGACGGTTCGGGTTCACAGTACTTTCATGCCGGAGGGCGTGGTGAGCATCCGCAATGGGATTCGAAACTGTTTGATTACGGGAAGACAGAAGTGGTCCGGTTTCTTCTCTCAAACCTGAGATACTGGCTTGAAGAATTTCATTTCGACGGATTTCGCTTCGACGGAGTAGGCTCGATGATGTATTACCACCACGGCAACACACCCATCGATGAACGTGAAAAATATTTCAAGCAGGGTGTTGAATGGGATGCCATTACCTACCTCCAGTTAGCCAATAAACTGGTTCATGATCTGTATCCCCATGCCGTTAATATTGCCGAAGACGTAACGGGAATGCCTGGGTTGACAGTTCCTATCGAAGAAGGAGGTATTGGATTTGACTACCGCCTGGGGATGGGCATTCCGGATTTCTGGATCAAACTGCTGAAAGAAAAGCGCGATGAGGACTGGAGCATTTACGAAATCTGGAACGTGCTGAACGACCGTCTTCCACACGTGAACACGGTGGCCTATGCCGAATCGCATGATCAGGCGCTTGTTGGCGATAAAACCCTTGCCTTCTGGCTGATGGATAAGGAAATGTACTTTCACATGCAGAAGGACGACACGGATTTAATTATCGAAAGGGGCATCGCCCTGCATAAATTGATACGGCTCTTTACAATTTCGATGGGTGGACAGGCTTATATGAACTTTATGGGAAACGAATTCGGCCATCCCGAATGGATCGATTTCCCGAGGCAGGGTAACAACTGGAGCTATAAATACTGCCGCCGGCAATGGTCGCTGGTCGATAATCCGCTTTTGAAATACCAGTACCTCGCTACCTTCGATAAAGCGATGATTGAAGTGATCAAAGAAAACAGCGTGATGAAATCGATGTTCGCCCAGCAGTTAAATATGGACGACTGGAACAAAACGATCATTTTTGAACGCAATAATTTAATCTTCATTTTTAATTTCCATGTAAACCATTCCGTGCCTGACTATGGATTCCGGGTTCCGGAAGCAGGTCAATATAAAATCATCCTGAATTCGGATGCTGCGGAATTTGGCGGACACGGCAGGATAGATGATAGCGCAGTTTATCAAACCTTCCAGCGGCAGGGCGATTCAAACCATTACCTCAACCTGTATGTAACGAACCGGACCGCATTGGTTCTGAAAAAAGTTGAGGATTAACGATCATTAAATTATCCTTGATTTCCTTCGGTTTTGGGATAACAAAAATTATTTTTCAGGCAACTGCCTGACAGGATATATTCGACTAAGGCAGAGCCTTCGCCGAACTGAGGATAGTTATCAGAATCTAAGGATTAATCCAACTCCATTTCCTGTCATTGATAATTTTAATTCACTTGTATCCCGAAATGAAATTGATTGTAATCTTCCGTTATATGTATCTACAGCTTGCTTAGCTTTTTTATTAAAACTATGACCTATAGGGATGGCAACAACAATCAAACCTGCCCCAATACCTGCCATTGCCCAGTTAGGTTCTCCACCACCTATGGCTGTTCCAATTGGCCAACCAACCATAAATCCTCCGGCATAACAAAATATCATAGCTACTGTATAAGTAGATTGTGCCGATTTAATCTGCTTGTAGGCCTGTTCATTTGGTTTCATTGTACTTACAAGTTGATTCATGTTTAATCTTTTATATCCTTGATAAAACTGATAACCACCAAATACTTTTTCCATAGTAATTGAATCTGTAACAGTTTGACCAAACGTGAAAGTTAAACTTAATGTTAGTAAAGTCATGATAACTGCAATTCTTTTCATTTTTATTAATTTATTTTTAAGGTTTATATTAAGTTTAATGAGTTGCGGTTTATTCGTTTATTCGGTTATTACTCTCAGTTGCAAGTCTTGTGTGTCAGGCCCTGCGCGTTGTTGACTTATATCTTGTTCCTGCATCGGTTGTTATTTGAATTTTGTTTCCGGAACTCATAAACCAAAAGTAAAAATATTTTCGATAGGAATGATCGTTTTGCCAGGCACAAGTCTGCTGCTCTAATTTCATCGCACAAGACTTGCCAGTTAGGCTTCATGTGGGTCTCGTCCCTCGACCACACGAAGCCTTACTTATTATGCAACGTTTTTCTTTGTTAGGTTTATTTCTCCTGTTGTTTCTCTGTCTTGTTTTTTCAATATTCTCATCCAAACTTGTAACTTTATATCCGTCAAAGTTTAAAATTGTCGAACCGTAGTGTATTTCACTCCACTTCTTTCCCTTACGCCTGCCTTAGGAGTATTTAAATACGTGTAAAACAGTTGTTGAAGGCCACGTTCTTTGTCAATGTCAAATGAAGCCCCAATACTATAACTTCTACTTTCATTGGTTTTGATTTGTACCTGAATGTTGAAAAAAATTCTGATTGATAGTTACTTCAATTGGGATAGGTTCAATCTCTTTGTCTTTCCAATTTGATTTCACAAAGCCTTCCCACTTGCCTGAAAGATTGGGATAAGGTACAAGCCAAGGATAGAAAATCTTCCATTTCCAAGCCCAACCAATAAATACCATCCAGATTACAATATTGATTGATATAGTAGTCGAGACATGAGTTATTGCTTTGTGAAAGTCAATACTGTCAAGATTCTGGGTTAAAATGAAAATTATAGCATACACAATAAATGCAAGTCCTAAAATTGCAAATGCAAAAATTCTTATGTTGTGTTTAACCATATTTTAAAATTCTAAATAATTCCATAGTTGAACCATATATTCATTTACATCAGTTCTTGACCACTTTCTGCCGCCACGTAGCAAGTAAAGTAATTCTGAAACTTCGCCCCATTCTTTGCAAGTTTCTTCTGTTTTCGTTTGGTTGTAAATATAAATAATTGACTCCCTTAGTCGGTCTGTCCAAGTGTTATAATCATTCATAATTCGATTAGGAACATTCCAGACCAAACATTCAAGCAGAAAAGAAGTAATGTTGTCACTTACTTTTTCTCCGTCATCAATCATTTTGTATCGGAGTTTTCTGTGCAGCCTTGTAAGTCGTTTAAACCTTTTTGAAGTATGTGTGTTCTTATTTACTGCGTTTTGAATATGTTGTTTTGGAAAATTAACTGTTCCAACAAAGGAACTATCGGGAATAAATTTAGCACCTAAGATATAATTTCCATTTTTTTCATATCGTCTGTAATTCCAAGTTGGAACCACATCTGTTTGTATTCTATAACTGTTACCTGCAATGGTTAGACATTTGTCTTTCCTTTTTACTTCGCTTCTTCCAAATTTCTTTACAAGAGCGTTCTCAACATCATTTTTAAATTCGGTAAAGGTGTAACCTGCTGGTGGAAGTTTGTCTAAACCTAAATCAGTTTCAGTTGTATTTTCTGGTAAGTCAAAATAAAAGCCATCTGTATATCTCACGTTAATATCGATATCACTGTTAAGCCTAACGTTCGTGTCATTAGCATATGAACCTTGTCCAAAAGTTTCAGTAGAAATTTTCTTAAATTTTTCATCTTCCCTAATGGCATCTCTTACCATTCTTTCAGAGTTTTCAAGTTTAGTTTGCTCTGTATCGCTTGGTGGTTTTGTCCAATTTGTTAGTTGTTCTTCTGAATATTTTGCCATTATTAAATTAAGATTTCGGTATTATTTTTGTTAGGTTTCTTTTTTGCATTTTGCAAAGCCTGATTAAGTCTTTCAAGAACTTGATTTTTGGGTTCATCTTTCAAAAATTCTGTCACACCACATGAAGCAGTAAGGTTGAAATTGTTCCCATCAATACTAAATGTTGAATCTTGAATTAGTTTTCGTTTACGTTCTGAGGCAATTTGCGCATTTGAAATTGTTGTTTGTTTAGCAACAACAAGAAATTCATCTCCTCGCATAAAGTATCTATATACTTCATCTGTTATCCTATTATCCTTATTTAATAAATTGCCCAATTTTGCAAGAATTTTATCTGCAATTTCATAACTGTTTTCTTCATTGAATTTTTTAAAATTATCAATATCTATAAGAATTAATGAAATGGGTTCATCTTTGGTATTTCTCTCATTTTCTAATAATTGTAAATCTATATCTAGAGCTTTATAATTTTTCAGTCCAGTTAATTCATCAATTTGACTTTCAGCTTTTAATTTTTGAATTCTTTTATTAAACATGAAAATAGATACTGCAAAAGTCAAAATAATTAAGCCTAATGAAATCAATAGAATTAGCCATAATGAAAATGAAAATTCAACATTAAAAATTTCCTTAATAATTGGAATATATTTTAGAATAAAAACCAATACAAACGTTACGAACAGATATTTCATCAAGTCATAGAATATTTTTGACAATGCATCCTTTTTAAACTTTAATAATGAATCTTTTAAGTACTTCATTAGTCTCTTTTGTTAAATGTTGCATAACGGGGTTGGTACATGTTGTCGGGGCGGATTTCGGAGAGCGTTCCTGTCCGAAGGACACGGAACTGCGATGCGAGAATCCGCAGTTGGCGTACCACCGAACCCCGCCCTGCAATATGTACTGTGTTGTGTGTAGTTTTTTATTCATTTTTTTCAGAAAAATAAGACGTTATATGAATGATAAATAATTCAAAATCTGACTGCAATTTTTGATATTCAGGAGAATGGGTAAACTCCGTCCAACAAAGCTGCAATGCTTGTTTTTCATTAGCAGCAAGACCGATATTTACCATTTCCTGAAAAAGTGCATGATGGTCAGAATAATTCAAGGAAGTTTGTAATTGTGCATTTGGATGAGCATTTAAATATGACCTCATTAGAAATTTTTCAGGAGCGACATAAGGATATAAGAAGAAAGTAAATTCAGTAGGATTTTGATGAAAATTTGAATAAAGGGGGTCACTTTTGTAATCTCCGTCAAACACTCCACAATAACCAATTTTGTATCTCATCTGTGCATAATTCCTTTTATGCCTTTCATAGTCATTTTTGACTTGATTTGCTGGTCCAGATTTTATAATGCTGATTAATCTGTCAAAATACTTATGAGTTGTATTAATTTGGATTAATAAATTTGTAATTATAAACTCCGCTATATCATCCTCGCAATAAAGGTTTAGTAAAGGATATGCTTTTGAGTCCATTTTTGAAAATGCTGCATTTACTGATATTCGCGAAATTGCTTGATAATCTCCATTAATTTTTATGTCTATAAATTTTCTTGATTTTTGATTAAATGCTGATAATAGAGTAGGAGAATGCGTTGTAATAATGAATTGTTTTTTATGAATCCAAGATACATACTGTATGACATCTGCAATTCGTCTTTGTATATAAGGATGAAATCCTGCTTCTATTTCATCAATTAATATTAAAGAATTAGGAGGGGAGGCAAATATTTCAACTAATATATTTAACAGAGCTTCCTCTCCCGAAGCTGCATTATAACTTGAATAAGGTGAATTTTGATAATTTATAAGAAAAGCTTGTTTGTTAATATGAGAGCCTATTGCGTGTATTTGTGCTGGTGCCGTTTCAAAAATGTATGAATAAGCTTGTTCAATATTTGCATTTAGTCTTGTTTGAACACCGGAAGCAATTTTACGCATTAAACTATTTGAAAAATTTCTTACCGGTAAGACTCTTTCTAAATCAATAAATCTTACTTCTCTTTCTCTTATTTGTGAATTAGTTCGATTGAGGTCTGAACTTGCTTTACCAACACCTGTCCAGGCTTGACTTGTAGATAATCTTTTTGCCTCACCATTTCTACTACTATTTCCTATTCTCCAATATAGTTTATACCCGTAATCACGCGTGGTGTTTTCATAATTTGTGAAAGATAGAACATCTCTCCAAGTATGCCTACGTAAATCAGTCTCTGGTTTAGTTGAGTCATATCTCAAAAAACTGTAATGACTGCAAGCTATTAAAAGCATTAAGCTTGTTTTACCAATTTTATTAGTTCCTGTAATTACTGTTATTGGATGGTCAAAAGTCAAATTAAGATTCTGAATGTGCCTAAATTCTTCTATGTCAATACGATTAATGAATTTTGCAAAACTATTATCCGCATTGTTGAAAACCAAAGGGTCGTAATTATTTAGTCTTGCTTTTGCATCATTTATGTTTTGTAGGTTCAGCATAGTTAGATTTTTTTACGATTTTTGATTTTGTCTTTAAAATTACACACAACGTTTTGCCCATATAGCCCGTAGCCGTTTCTTTACTCCGATATTTATTGATGTTCTGTATGCTCAAATTTACCATTCTTTTTCTTGATGACACTTAAGCCGGCTATGGGCTATGATGGGCTGTTATGTGCTGCACTTTTTTTGTTCTTAAAGTTCCAGTTTACAATGGGTAGTGACCTTTTTTCATTTTTATTCCAAAGTCCAAATTGAAGCCCTTTAAGTTTTATTGTCTTATTTACAAGTCCGATTTGTACTCCATTGGTCACCGCTGTTGTATTTACAAAACCAACTGTTATTCCGTTAATTTGTTCGTATAAATTCCAAAGAAGATTAACTGAAAGTCCATTTATTTTTTGACCCATACTCATCCATAATGAAAATGAAATTCCATTCACTTTGTTTGTGAATGTGCCCAGTGGCGAAATCATAAGTCCGTTGTGGATTGCCCTCAGGGGTAATGTGTCTTGCAGTCTTAACGAATCTGAGTTTTCATTCTCATGGAAATCCCTAAATTTCACTTTATTAATATAGAAGGTCTGAAAAAATCCCTGTCCTGGTATTTGTAGATTTAGTCCGTGAGAGTATTTTGTATAAGGTCTGTTACATATTGCTTCTGATCCAACAGGTCCAATCGCTATTCCGTAAATATTTTTCGATGCAGAAGGAATTAACCAAATGCCAAATCGATCTTTTGCCTTTTTGTCAAATTCTATTGAGTCACTTTGTGAAAATGAAAAGGTCGCAGAAATTAAAATCAATAATATGATTGATATTCTTTTCATTCTTTCAGTGTTGCACATAACATTATTTATAACAAGAACTTTTTTCCCGTTTACAACCCATACAGGATCAAATATAGGAATAAAATCCCCTTTTTTACTTAGCAAAACTCCCTGGTCTATTCCTGTATTCTGTTTCATCCTCTCTAGTTCCCTTCAAAAATATTCGAAAATCAATCATTTCAAAAAAATTCCTGCTCAAATATTCAACCGCCTATCAGCAACAACGGGCTAAAGCACTTTAATGGCGGCGGAAACGTGCCGTCCGGTCATTCGTTCTGGTTGTCTGGTTGTTTGCTTTCATTCGTAAAAATCAGGCAACGCTAAAGTACCGAAATTTCAATTCCATTTTTATACATCGCTTTAATTTATATACATTCTAAACTTGTTTTCCGTTTGGTTTATCCGGTTTGTAAGGCAATGGCAGTGCATGGGAGAACATTTTTTCCGGTTCTGATAATTCATGCTTTTGTCAGGAGTTTCATGCCTGCGGCCGGTTAAATTTTTGTCCGGTTTAGCTGCCCCGGCATTTTACTCCGGCATACCGGATTTTTGCTCAGATGCCGGAAATACAAGGGCGACAGACCATTCGACTGCTGCAAATCACCTTCGGACGACGGCAAATCACCTTCGGACGGCGGCAAATCACCTTCGGACGACGGCAAATCACCTTCGGACGACAGCGAATCACCTTCGGACGACAGCAAATCACCTTCGGACGACAGCGAATCACCTTCGGACGACAGCGAATCACCTTCGGACGGTAGCGAATCACCTTCGGACGACAGCGGAGCACCAACGGAGGGCGGCAAATCGCCTTCTGACGATAGCGAATTAGCTACGGACGGCGGCTGACGGCCATCTGACTATTTTCTGTTTTGCACGAAAGCCTGCACACACTTAACTTAACGCCCGGAACATTCGAAAATATACTGCTCATCAATGCCGGAGCAATCCGCAATACAATTTGCAAACCACTGCATCCCGATCCGGAAAATTATTAGAATGCTTTACGTAGTATCTCTCTATTTAATTACATCCATCTTATCTTACTGTTATCAGCTAAAAGCAAAAACATTTAAGAATTAGCATATATCTTAGAGACTGTTTAAAAATGATAAAACTATTGTTATTTAATGCCACAAATACACAAAAGCACAAAGTTTCACCAAGGGATCTGTTCATTTTCAACTCTTTGTTTTTTCTTTGCGTTTTAGTGATTTAGTGGCAAAATTGATACTGTCAAATTTTTTATTGAATTTTAAACAGTCTCTTACAAATTAGTAATCTTTTTAAATTTTTTCTCCTTTTTGTAACCTGATAAAAACCTGCATCGTACAAACTTCTGTTAATCAAATTACATTCAATTAAGTTTAATTTTAATCAAATTATTATGAAAAAAAAGTCATTGCTCAGAATTTACAATTTTTCTGATGGCTGGCTGATACAGCTTGCTGACGGAATATTGTTATTGATCGGCCGCGACGGTGCTTTGTTACAGGTTCGCGGATTGACACAAACAAAGCAGGATGCAATCAAAGACCTGCGGGATGCCTTTGCAAATACTTTGCCTGATGATTATTACCTGGCCCAGTTGGGTATAAAAACCGAAGAGAAAGATAAGGCCAGAGGAGTTGTAACAACAGCGCTGCGCACCATTTTTGTTGCGGCTGCTAATGTGTACGGTGTAAAATCACGTCATTACAGTGCGTTTGGTACTTCAGGATTATCGAAGCTGAAGGACAGTGATATGATCCGCAACGGCAGGCTTGTTCTCTCGACTGCCCGGAAATATTCTTCAGAACTTGCCGATGAAGGAATCACATCGGAGTTTCTGGATGATACCGAAACAAAGCTGAATACCTTTGACAAGGCTAGAGATGAACAGGTAATGGCCGAGCGCGACCGCGATATTGAAACAGCTGACCGAATAACCAAAGGTAACGGCCTTTACAGGGCTCTGGTGAAGGTTTGCAATACCGGGAAAGACCTCTGGTATGAAGTGGATGAAGCCAAGTACAACGATTATGTGATCTACAACACTCCATCGGGACAACCCGAACCGACAGGAATCGGCAGCATTCGCGGTACGGTGACAAACAGTACGGGCGAACCGGTTGAAGGCGTTGTGTGTAAAGTGGAAGGAACCGAACTGACCGACGAAACGGATGAGTACGGCGAATACGAATTGATGACCGTACCGGTTGGGAACCATGTAATGGAATTCGTAATTGACGGATATGAAACCTATACTGACTATATTGTACCGGTATTCGAAAACCAGGAAACGGTGAATGATATTGAATTGGTTGCCATTGAGGAACCGGTTACACCCTGACAGACTGAACAAATAATTAGAGTATGAAAATCACATTCTCAAAACCAATTTCTTTGAGAATAAACCTGCCACTTAAAACCCGGCAGGTTTTTTTTATCCCTAACTGCTGCATTCTTGTGAGCAACGCTTAAGCCATCTGAACAAGACCTGGGACAGTTGGGATATATTCGGCTAAGGCAGAGATTTCGACGAACTGGGGTCTGCAGCCTGCCAGGATATATTCGACAAAGGCAGAGCCTTCGCCGAACTGAGGGCAGCGGTGCAAGCAAACCTTGGATCGTTACTTGAGCTCTGGACTATTACGGCTGAAATAATGGACGTAGGTAAAAGAATATACAAATATGATAATAAAGAAAAAACCGGCGATTATACTGCAACAAAAATAAAATCAAGAATCAGGCAAACCAAAAATAACGAAAATGAGAATAATGAACCAGAACCAGATATGGGGTTGTTGACAGGAATAGTACAGAATAAAAATAATGATGAACCTATTGAAGGAGCAACTGTACTGATTGTTGAAACTAATGATACAGCAGAAACTGATGAGGACGGGGAATATGATTTTGATAAAATTAATGTCGGGACTTATACTATAAAAGGCATTATGGACGGTTTTAAGGATGTAATTATCGAGAATGTGGTAATTGAAAAAGATAATACTACCCAGCAAAATATTAAGCTTGAGGAAAACGAGCCGCCAGTACAATAATAAACGAATTTTAATGAAATTGAGGACATTCGGGGCCGGGGCGGTTTACTTCGGGCCGGTATTGTCTTGTAGCGTTTTGAATATGGTGCGTGCCGCATTTTGAAACGATTATTTTTCATGATACGACTAATTTTATTTTGTGGTATAACCTTCCTATTTACAGCTAATTGCGGCATGCACTATATTTTTTGTTGGCAACTGGGCTTGATAATATTCTATTAATTTTAATTTTTCGCTACCATTTGTTTCAAAGCTGTTTCAATTTTATCTTCGTCACCAATTTGGTATCCTTGTTTTTGAAATATTATTTCATTATCCTTATTCTTAATGATTGTTTGAGGAATTATTAAATGAAAATTGCCTATCGAAGAAAATTGTTTCAAATCAATGTTTCTTAACTTTGAAAGATAACTTGCCAAATCCGAATTTATATCAATAAGTAATTCAAATGGATAAGCTTTTCTTTCTGATATTTTAGCCAATTGTGAGTAATATCTGTTTTTCGTCGCTTTACAGAATACAACAAATTTTAGATTATACAATTTTTCCCATTCAGCTTTTTTGGCTGCAATGACATCTAATTCTTTCATGCAAACACCGCAACCGATTCCGTAAACAATAAAGATTGTTGGTAAGGTCAGTTCTGATTGACTTAATATTGTTGTGTCGTTATTTGGATTGATTAATAATATGTCATTTGCATTTTTCTTTTCTTGGGAAAATAACGAAATGAACAATAAAACAAATGTCAAAATTAAAATATGCTTTTTCATTTTTTCATCTTCTTAAATTAATAATTATAGGACTTATTTTTTAATTCAGCCTTGTTGCCAACGGTTGGCAATAAGAAACGTAGGGCATTTCAAAGCTCCTACCTATCAAAATGCCAAGCCGTTTATTGAAATCTATGTCGTTCAAATTTAGCACTTTCCGCCCTATGTTTTTTTATTGCGTGTTAGGGGTTCGTTGTTTTTATTTCACCAACTTATTGAGTAAATAACTTGCGATTTTTGATTTCATCTTGATTTTAAATTGCTCTATTTTACTGGTCTTACGAAGATTTTTATACTTGATAGTCAAACAATTAATTTTTAATAAATCAATCGCTGTATTTCCAGCAAATTGTTTTTTTTCTTCAATGGATAGAGGTAGCTTGTTTAAAAATTGAGTAGCTATTACGTTATCCTGAAATGGGTAGTCAACAGAAAACATTAGATTTTTAGAACCAAGCATTTCTTTAGCACACGTAAAAACAGGTTCGTCAAAAACACCACTTGAAGTAATAAAAATATTATTTCTAAAATAGTAGTACACATTCATATCTACATTCCCCTTTTTCAATATCCAATTTCCAAAAGTTAAACCCAAATTAAGCCTTGTCAATCCATAAGGAATAAGCTCTCCCATATGTCCTATGATTATTTTCAAATTAGGAAACTCGTCAAAAGTTCCCGAGTTAATCATTTTAATCAAATGTGTAGAAGTTTCAATTTGCCAAGCCCAACCGGTAATAATCGCATCACTACTATCAAAATAGTCTTTACAAATTTCTGTCGGGGGGTCTGTTGGATGTATGTAAATCGGAACGTTTAATTCTTGAGCTTTTGCTAAAACTGGCGAGAAACAATCATCGCTCAAATATTTACCATTGATATGACCATTTATCATAGCTCCTTTGAAACCTAATTTAAGAACTGCTCGTTCCAATTCTTTTGCAGCGTCTATTGGCGATTGTAATGGTAATTCAGCAAAACCGCCCAACCTGTTGGGGTATTTTTGAATTGCTGAATACAAATAATCATTTACTTCAGCTGCTAATTTAACCGCCTCATTTGTATCAGTAATTTGTTTTACTCCCGGGTCAACATGTGAGATAACCTGAAAAGATATTCTGGCCGCATCCATTTTTTTTATACGCTCTTCGCCTATATCCATAAGAGTTTCTTTTAAAAGTCTGTATTTCTCCTGTAATGCGACAGGTAGGGTATCCCATACTTTTGGATGCAAGTAATGATCCTCTAAAGAAACTACAATTGGTGTTTGTCCTCGTTTTTCTGTCATTTTCATTTTCTGTCTGTTTTATCTATTCTGTTATTGTCATACAATTCTGACTAACGGTAATTTTTCATCTTAAAAATACTCTAAAAATTTCACCCGTTAGCTTGAGAAATTAGTAGAGTTTCTTTACGTGGGGAATGACCGCTAACGTTCCCAGGATAAGTGCAGTACCGGATTGGTTACCTGTCTCTTTTTGGCTGGGTACGATATTTATTAATTTCATTTAATTCCACGGTTGCCGGTATTGCATTTATCCTGTGTTATGCTTAGTACATCCTATTAATCAAATTTTACATATCTATTTGAAGAAAAAATTTTTGAACCACCTCCAGCCATTATTAAAATCCATCCTCCATTTAATTCACCTACATTTACTATTAAATTCCTTTCTTGATCATTGCCTAAAATAACTTTTGTTTCATTATGAATCCAAAAAAAGGGAATAGGGATTAATCGAAGTTTTCTTTTTATCGAAAAATAGTTTTCTTTTGGTTTTCCTTTTAAATCAATTTCATCAATCATTATATTTCCGTCATAAGCACTTACATGCAAAATATTATCTTTTTTTAAAGAAAGATTTATTATAGCATTATAAGGAACTGGTATTTTGCTTATTTTAAATGAGTAACACTCATACAAAGTTTCCCATAACCTCCAACTCGTTGAATCTTGGTTTGAATAATTTGCATTAAATCTGTCTGTCGAAAATTTTATTGTATTAAACTTTTTGATTTCGATTAAATTAGATTCGGTAACACAACTTATTAGTGTCAATACTAGGCTGATGTATGAGATCATCTTAATCATGATTGGACTAACTTCTACATTAAATTAAGCATAACTTGTTTATAAATGCACCTCTCCCCTTTCCGGTAAAATTCGTCCAACAGTATTGAAACCGGTAAGATATCCGAAATTAATTGGGTATACCCGGTTACAATCATTTATACTTGTATGGCTTTCCTTTTTCATCGGTAATTGCCGGTTTTGCTTTTGCACCTCTATGGTTGTTTTGTGTGGCTAATGTAAAGGTTTTTTTGAAACAGGGGAATAGTTTTTTATTCATTTTATTTGTGAGACTCAAATTTCAAAAATGAAATACATTGAAATTTGTAAGTCGAACAATCCCGACGAATCCGGAGTAAAAATATTTCTGACTGGAATGATCGTTTTGGCTTGCACAAGAGTGCTGCTTAAATACCCGTAGTATAAGACCCGGGACAGTTGGGATATATTCGAGAAGGGCAGAGCCTTTCGACGAACTGGGGTCTGCAGCCTGCCAGGATATATTCGACAAAGGCAGAGCCTTCGCTGAACAGGGGGGTCAAGTCCAAATCATAGACCAATCCGGTTAATTCAATTATTCAAATGTTATAGAGACGCAACGAGCAGGATGTTCACGGCATTGAGGAAATAGTCAGGAAATTAAATTTATTTTCTCAAAAGGGAATCTGACTGGCCCTTAAATAATTCGGGATGAGCCAGTCATCTTTATCACTATTGTCCACTTCATCATTCATATTAAAATCGCTGTTACTGTAGCCAGATTCACCGGCCTGTGCATTCCAGTCAGCGTTTTTATCCGTTTCTTCCACGATCCCGTTTGCATCGCTGTCGCCTGCTACCATTCCCCAAACTCCCGGTGCGATTTCTTTATTTCCTGAATTGGTTCCATAATACTGTCCGGCACTTCCTGTAAAATCGTATGAATATTCATTATTACTTCCTGCAAGCGGATTGGCACTCATCACACCCAGGTGGTTGCGATGCCATACGATCACAAACAACTGATGGTTCACGAAATTATTGAACTGAACTCCGGGTGATCCGTTAATACTGGCAATTGTACCATCATTCAACAGAAAAGCAGCCTGACGAGCAATTCTTGTTGAAACAGTAGCCGAAGAAGCACTTGTTGCATCCCGCAATTCCAGCAGAACCCAATCTACTACATTGGCATTCGGAATAGCAGCAACCGATTCCGTTCCGGTATAATTCCACGGAGCGGTATTGTACGGCTGTGACAGAGGGATTTGTCCGGAGGAATTCAAGTCTGTTGTCATTTGTGAACCTGAATACGGACCTTCCAGATAAACTTTGAGGTTCAGAGTTATCATTGCTGAATTATCAGCAACACGGTAGATGGTGCCGCTTGAATATCCGGCAATGAAAAGTTCTCCGGCTGCATTTTCACCAAACGTTGAAAAATTGTTGGTCGTAAATGTCCCAAAATCCGCCGCTATCCAGTTTCCCCCTTCATTGTGAATGGTCCATACCCGGTCAGAACAATAATCGGCGAAGAAGTAATTGCCATACAAACCCGGAAATTGGGATCCACGGTAAACGAAACCGCCTGAAACGGAACATCCTAAACTATGCGAATACTGATATATAGGAAAAGTATACAAACTCATGCTACCACATCCACTGGTGTTATAGGTTTGATTTGCTTCGTAGCATCTCCAACCGTAATTTCCTCCCCCAGGATCGCCGGCTGGTTCAAAATCTATCTCTTCATAAAGGTTCTGGCCGACATCTGCGATCCACAGATCACCGGTAAGCCTGTCAAAACTGAAACGCCAGGGATTTCGCAATCCATAGTCCCAAATTTCATCGAGCCCCGTAGGATCGTTATAATACGGATTAGTGTCAGGAATGGCATAAGGATTACCATGATCCACATCAATCCGCAGTAATTTTCCATGAATATCCTGAAGGTTCTGGGCCCGGTTGCCAGGATCACCACCCGATCCGCCATCACCGAGACCGAGGTAAAGATATCCATCAGGACCGAAAATGACATTACCGCCATTGTGGTTGGTATATGGTTGATAGATCGTCATCAGCTTTTTTTCGCTCGATGCATCCGCAAGATCAGGATTGGCCGGATTCACCGAAAAACGTGAAATATGGGTACTGTCGCCGGCTCCAATGTAATTAACATAAAAATAGCCACTGTCAGGATATTCGGGATGAAAAGCAAGACCGAGAAGTCCTTGTTCTGAACCGGTAGATATAACCCTCGAAACGATATTAAGAAATGGTACCGGATTGGTATTCCCCGCTGAATCGATAATATAGATATAGCCAGTCTTGCAAACAATAAACAAGCGGTTGTCACCGCAATTTGCAATGGTTACAGGATGAACAAAACCTGTGGCAAAAGGAACCAGATTATTTCCGGTTTGTCCAACTAACTTTAATTGCAATATAGAGAGAAACACAAGAATTTGCAGTAAATATTTCCTTTTCATGATCTATTAATTAGTGCTCATAATCAGTTTTTTAACTATACTGACTAATTAACAACTATTCATCGATTTTGTTAGTATGAATTTAAAGAAATGCGATTTTACATTTAATTATTCCTTAAATCCACAACTCCGCATGAAAATCCTGGGCTGATCGGATATACACTGACCTGAAACTATAGTTCTCCCCCAATTTCCGCCAAAAACAGTTTAATATTTTTCTCTGAAATTTCCGATTTTGCTACAGCCCCTGTATGTTTGTTTTGTGTGGTTAATGTAACTATTTTTTGAAACGGAGAAGTGGTTTTTTATTAACTTTAGTAACCGGCTGTTTCATTAAAATTATTGCCTGAATTTGGTTGGATTTTACCATAGAATGTTCCAGTGAGGGATAAAAAGTTTAATTTTTAAATATTTTCGTACAGTAAAATTTGTCCCGGTATGAAATTGAAATAAGGTTGATCCCGGTATTCAGGACTTTGCTGATGTCAACATCTGAATTGGTATATTGATAACTGCTGTACAATAACTGCCCGTTCAGTGAATAAATACTCAAAACATAAATATCCTCAGTAGTATTACGCAGACTGATGATGACATCGGATGCTGTAGTATTGTAAATGGAAAGATGTTCTTTGATGAAATTCGCGTCATTTACACCTGAACCACAATCCAGTTCTCCCAATTCACCCCCGTTCCAAAATGCGTTAAATGTATTGCAATGAATAAGAACGTAGTTATAATCATTGATACCGACACCAGACGGAACCTCATACGTCTGTGCTCCCGTGTTACTGGCAAGCGCTGCAACTTCAACATGTGTATTCCCGCTGATAGTGGGCGCTACATTCATAATACCCAGATAAATGTACAAATCCGGTCCTGCAACAGTTGAAAAATCATCCCCCAAAACAACATAAAGCTGACCTATTGAATCGACTAGTGCAACCTGCCCGGAAACTGGGTTTTCTCCTGTAGGCGCATTAAATTCGCCTACGATCCTTCTGCATACATCCTGTGAAATAGTGATGGAAGCATAAAATACGGCCATCATCAAAAATACTTTTTTCATCGTGTAATTTTTTTATTTATATTTCTGCTTATTAATGCATTAACATCAGAATTGTATTTATTTGTAAAGTTACTTTTTTTTAACAGCGGAATGGTTTTTTATTCATTTTATTTGTGAGACTCAATTTTCAAAAATGAAAGGCATTGAAATTTGTAAGTCGAATCCAGCCTTTGGCGGGAAAGAAGTCGGAGTAAAAATATTTCTGACTGGAATGATCGTTTTGCCGGGGACAAGTTGGCCTCTTAACTACCTATTGCAAAAGGCTTGGGGCAGTTGTGTGCTTGAAGCTGCAGAGGTGCCTTTGGCAATGTATTTGCAAATTCATTGGCTATTCTAATTCTGCTCAAATAGAGATTTTTGTTGTTGTACAATACTTTTTGATGTGAACTTTTGAGGTTTCTTTTTTAATGTTTCAACTTCCTTGTTTGATTTAAGAAAATCTCTGAGCTTCTTTTCAGACCAAGACAGTTTAAGTTTTGTTATTATGTCCTTCACACCATATTCGCCGGTTCTAAGTAATTCAATTATTTTACTTTCATAATTCACAGTTGGTTCATTTGCAAATAATGTTGTTTGGATGGATTCTGTTGGTATATGTCCTGGCATGTGATTCCCATTAAAATCAACTGCAATGGCACCTTTTTGAATTAATAGATTATTTGCATTGCTTTCAGAGGTATCTGGCTTTCTTACAAATATTTTCCTGTTCTTTCTTAACCCATCAACAACACCTGACCAAGTGCCTCCTTTGCCCGAAGACTCTGCAACATAGATTTCATCTGCAAGTCCGTATATAATTGGATTTCTTGCCATCGCTAATTCGGCTTTCCAGGGTGCTTTTGGGAAGAAAGTACTCAAAACTAAAACATCACCGTCAACAATTTGCTTATAATACTTTTTGAAACCTGAGCCAAAAGTCATAATACCCTGAGGTAATACAATTATACTTTGCCCTTTATATTGGATTGCAGAATCTAATGCTTGTTTGTCAACTCCTTTAGCAAAACCACTTACAACAACTTTATACTCCTTACTTGCCAACCTGGCAATATTATCTGTAAATTCCAGTGATTTATCAGAAGCATTGCGAGAACCGACTATTGCAATTGATTTTTCACTCATTACTTGTTTATTGCCCTTTACATATAACAGAGCCGGGGCATGTGCGGCTTTAAGATTTTCCTTGAGAGTATTTGAATACTCAGGTGAAGTTATCGGGATTAATTCATAGCCCTCATTATTCAATGATTCTGCTAAAAAGGCATTATTGGCCAGTTCTGACTTTGCTTTCTTTAAATCCTCTATTTCCTTAAATTCAATACCATATTGATTTTTCCAATCATTTTCAGTTAATTGAAAAAAATCTTCAATCGAAAGTTTATTCTCATGATAAAATTTAATTATGAGGTTATTAATCTTTAAATGACCCCATCTTGGCAAATGTGCCAATGCTATCCAATATGCTGCTTCTTTATTCATACTAAATCCCCTCCTACTGTTTTTGCTATTACTAAAGGTGCAATTTTTGAAACACCTAAATTAGTTAAATATCTCCCAATTTCTTTAATAGTGGCACCGCTATCAAAAATATCATCAATTAATAAAACGGTCTTTCCTTTAATTTCATCCGGGACTTTGTGTATAAACAGCATCTTTAACGTTATCAGACTTCAAATATGCATTTTCAAAAACTTTTTGTTCACTTGTAAATCTTTGTTTGACCAAGTTATATGAAATTGGAAATTTTAAAACCTGAGAAACTTTTAATGCAAAATTTTTTACAAGGTCACCTGACTTTGTAGGAGGCACATAAAGAATTAAATCAAATTTTTCCTGACCAAATTTTTTGCGATATGCTTTAAGAATTAATTTCAAAAGGAAGTCAGGAAAATCACCACCATTTTCATATTTACTGCGATGCAACGCTGATCCTACGTTTGAAACACCGTAATAGGATGCTGCTACACCATTTACTAAATTTGTCCCTCTTGTTTCAACTTCAAGGACAGGGAAATAATCTTCGCGAAAATCTTTCAACTTTTGAGTCCATTCATCACTTACTGTTACAATTATTTTTTTAAGACCTGTATTGTCACAATTATTTAGAGAATGGGTTGATGAATCGCCCAGATAATCGCACAAGTATTTCATTCGTGATTGAGTTGTTTCAACATATTCAATCATCTTATCCAAATCTTTTGTTTTACTTGCTCGTAATTCTTCAAATACTTTTGTATTCAGTGGTGGTGCACCAGTTATGTATTCAAACTTTTTACTTCTTCCAATTGTAACTTCACGAATGATTTTTTGCTCCATCAGGTCTGCTTTGATAACTCTGATTTGATTCTGTTTTAAATTTGTTCTTCTCATTAAGTCTCGTTCACCAAGCATTTCATTTTTGACTGCAGCAATCACTTTCTCATATTTTGAAATTGCTGGCCTTCCTCCCTCAATAAAAGCTTCCGGAAGTTTTTTGTCTTCAGGGTTATAAAACAAAATTATAAAAGAGGGCTTGTCATCTCTTCCAGCTCTGCCAATTTCCTGATAGTAGTGAATTGGTGATTGTGGTATTTGAGTATGAATGATAAACCGAATGTCGGGCTTATCAATACCCATCCCTAAAGCATTTGTGGAAATAACACACTTCCATTGGTTTTTCATTAAACCGTTTTCAATAGTAATTCTTGATATAGGGTCTAATCCAGCATTATAACCAGTTGAAGGAATTTTTAAAAACTCAAACCATTTGGAATATATCTCAGTATCTACTCTTGTGCCGGTATATAGAATACCTGTACCAGGTAATTTTTGAAGGTTTTTGCCGAGCCAAATTAGTTTTTCATCTTCGGAATTTACTCTAATGACAAATAGCTTAAAATTATCTCTCATTAAGTTTCCTCTGATGATTGATAAATTGCTTCCCATTTGTTCAGCAATATCAGTTTCAACCTTCTTAGTCGCGGTTGCTGTTGTTGCCAATACAGGAAGTCCCTTTGGTAAAAGATTTACAAGATTAACGATACGTCTGAATGCTGGTCTAAAATCGTGCCCCCAAACCGATATGCAGTGAGCTTCGTCAACCACCACCATTGAAAGGTCCATTTGTCGGGTTGCTTCTATCCATTCAGAGTTTTCCTGCCTTTCAGGTGCTATATAAAGAATCTTTATTTTGCCAGCTTTTGCATCTGCTATTATTTGAGAGTTTTCCTCGCGAGTTTGTTCACAATTAATACATTTGGCTGTGATACCAAGCAAGTTAAGTTTTTTTACCTGATCGCGCATTAATGCAATAAGAGGTGAAAAAATTACTGTTGTTCCTTTGTGCAAAACTGCAGGGAATTGAAAACATAGCGATTTTCCAAAACCAGTTTTTTCAATAAGAAGTACTCTTTCACCTTTTAAAATCTTTTCAATAGTCAACCATTGCTCATCATAAAAGCGGTTTAATTTAAATGTACGTTGTAATTTTGTCTCTGCTTCTTGTCTGGTCATATAAAATATTTAGTTGTATGGTCAAGATTGCATTCTTTAGCAAGCTTAGATTTGCAGGTCAGCTTGTGTGGCTTGATAACGTGTGTAATGTGTGTTTGCATTTCAAAATTTTTGCACAGTGGGTAAAAAAATTAAAACCCCTCTCGGGCACAAGTACAGTGCGTCAGACCATGCTCGCTGTTGACTTGTGACTTGTTCCCGCATCGATCAGTTGAATTTTGTTTCCGGAACTCATAAACCAAAAGTAAAAATATTTTCGATATGAATGATCCTTTTGGCGTGTACAAGAGTACTGTTCAAATACCCGTCGTACAAGGCTTGTGACAGTTGGGGATTATTAAACCCAGATCGCGATCATTATTGCTGCTATTGAACATTTTCGATACTTCCGGGTTTTTTGGTTCATACCTTTAACATATCCAAACAGAATAAAACAATGGGAAAGAACCGTCTCGAGGCATTCAGCGATGGAGTTATCGCGATCATCATTACCATTATGGTGCTTGAGCTTCGTGCACCAAAGGGTGATGATCTGTCCTCACTTCAGGGACTAATCCCGAAATTCATTAGTTATATCCTGAGTTTTATTTTTATCGGAATTTACTGGAACAATCACCATCACCTGCTTCACGCTGTAAAACTGGTGAACGGGCCCATCTTATGGGCAAACCTGCATTTACTTTTCTGGCTCTCATTAGTTCCCTTTGTTACTGCCTGGATGGGAGAAAATCATTTTTCGGGCTTACCGGTAGCCCTTTATGGCGTCGTGCTTATCATGGCAGCTATTGCTTATTACATTCTCAGCCGGGCGCTCATTGCGCATCATGGCAGCGACAGTTTACTCGCAAATGCTGTAGGTTCCGACTTTAAAGGAAAAATATCCGTTGTTATTTATGCGCTGGCTATTCCGTTATCTTTCGTGAACCAGTGGCTGGCGTTTGGATTGTACGTTGCTGTAGCGGCCATCTGGTTTATACCCGACCGGCGGATCGAGAAAACAATAAAAAGCTGATTTTCTCAAAGATTTTTCTCAGGCTGCCTGCATAAAAGCCGCTTTTTTCTTTAACAACAATGACATGAACACTAGCCCGATAAAGAAAAATATCCCAATTGCCAGCACTGAGTAACGCATGCTGCCTGTGATCGCTTCGATGATGCCGAAACTGAAGGTTCCGGCCGCAGTAGCCAGTTTTTCCATGACATCGTAAAAACTAAAAAAAGAGGTGTGATCTGTAGTTTCAGGAAGCATCTTCGAATAGGTCGACCGGGCCAGCGACTGCGATCCACCCATCACAATACCGATAAAGAAAGCTGCAATGATAAATCCGGTGGCCCCGGTAATGTAAAAAGCCCCGAAGCAAATCACGATCCAGATGACAACAGACAAAATGAGTGCCCGAAGATTACCAAGTTTTTCGGATAAGCGGGCAAATAGCCATGCACCGAACATTCCCACAAGCTGAATGACAAGTATGGTTGCGATCAGCAGGTCATCGTCGAGATTCAGTTCTTTCTTGCCGAAACTGGCAGCCATGAACATCACGGTTATCAATCCCATCATCATGAAAAAGAAACCGGCAAGGTAAATACTCAGGTAGCGCGATTTGCGTACACTATTGAAAACCATTCGTAACTCCTTGTATCCGTTCGAAAGCACACGGGCACCTTCCGATCGTTTTCGGTAGGTATATTTTGGAAGCCGGGAAAACGTGATCATCGAAAATCCGATCCACCAGAGAAACACCGTTACAAATGAAATTCTCGCCGGCAATGAAGTTCCCGCAGCAATCCCGAACCAGCCCGGCTTTTCCACCATCAGCAGGTTGAAGACCAAAAGAACTACGCCGCCCAGATAGCCCATCGAATAACCCCGTGCACTGACCCGGTCCTGGTCCTCCGGGGCCGCAATAACCGGGAGAAATGAATTGTAAAATACAATGCTTCCGCAATAGCCGATCGTTCCCAACATAAAGGCAATAATGCCGAATTCGATATTCGTACCATTGAAGAAAAACAGCAAGCCGCATCCGGTTGCACCAATCCAGGTGAAAGCACGCATAAACCCTTTCCTGCGGCCCGTATAATCGGCCATTGAAGAAAGCAACGGCGAAGCCAGCGCCACAATGATGTAGCAGGCAGCAATCGCCCATGAATAAAGGACCGTGTTGACAACCCGTGCTCCAAAAAACGAAACAGTGAAATCATTGCCCGAATGCGTCACCGTGTTATAATAAATCTGGAAGATGGTGGAAGTGATCGTCAACTGATAAACAGAATTGGCCCAGTCGTACATCACCCAGCCGCGGATCACCCGTTTATCGCCCTGTTGAATTGTTTGAGTTTGATTTCTACGCAATGATTGGTTATTTTCAAACTATTTTAAAGCTAAAGTAATTAAAAAACAAATACCTGGTCCGACCCTCAAATGAAAAGAAATCCGGATCCTGCGATTGGTGAAACCTGAAAACCTCTTAAAACAATTTTACCCTGATTTTTGTAAAGGAGGAACCGTCAAAAAAATCACCCATCAGGGTTTCTCCTCGTACCATCAGATATGGCTTTGTGACCGAAACGGGCACGTCAAAGACCAGTCGCGTGGATTGATCAGTTTTATGCGGTGTTTTATAATTTTCGCTCCATCCAAAAGGAGAAATTTCATTTAATTTTTGCTGTGCCGCCGTGTCGTTTTCATAAACGGTTCCGTTTTCATCAATGAGGTAAGCAATGGAATTATCCCAAAGATGATTCACCCTCATAGCATTGTTCCGAACCCTGAAACCGACAATATAAAAATTCCCTTTGGCCTGAACCGGATCCATCCCCTCCCCGATTTGCTTCGCAACCGAATAACTGGTTACATAATATTCAAAATCGTCGTGATGAATGGCTGTATTCAGACCGATGATTTTTTTCGGATTATTCGATGAGCAGGACACCAGCATAAGGATCAGCAGTGTAAAAAATGGTTTTAAAACAGGTTTAGTATTCATCTTGGTTGTTCGTTTTAATATGTTGAAATAGTTTGATTCGAAATAACCTGAAGATCACGGTTTGCCTTCTTTAATATAGTACCCAGGGCAATACAAACCCTCTCAATGGTCATTCCGAATGGGCTAAATGACCTATTTTAATAACAAAATCATCGGCAAAAGTATTTTGTTGGCTGTGGTAAAAAATGTAAATTTTAGATGGTTGGCCCACTATTGTCGGAGTTGCCTGACAGGATGATTTTCTTTCTGTAATACAAATCACATTTATGATTTTAAAAATGAATTTATCTCCCGAAAGTAAACCTCTTCATTGTCGAGCCAGCCATAATGGATGCAATGGTCCATAAAAACCACTTTTGAATTGGAAAAGGCTTTATGAGCTTTTTCAGCTGTTTCTGCTTTAATAATATCCTGTTTCCCTTGAATGATGAGAACCGGTTTATCAAAGGTTTTCAATTTGTCAAAACAGTTAAAATTTATTTTTTGAAGGTCTGTCCAAATTAATTGATTTACAGTTGCATTTCCCTGAGTTAATCGCTCTGCTATAACCGGAATAAACTTTTTGTCAATAACATAAGCAGGGGCTAAATGTTTACCTCTTTCTAGTTTTGCATAATGGCTAGTGTCTCCTTCAGTAATTTTATTCGTCCAGTAATTTACCGAATCTAAATCTTCCTTACTCAATTTAGAATTTATTTCGACTTGAACATAATTCAACAAGTCCAAATCAATTCCTCCGGATGAAGACAAAATAATTTTATCAATGTATTCGGGATACTGCGTTGCATAATAAGATGCCACCATCCCGCCAAAAGAGTGTCCCAATACCGACCATTTCTCTATTTTCAGATGTTTGCGTATGCCTTCAATATCATCCATCATTAATTTCATCGTAATGGTAGTTGTATCCAATATTTTTAAAACAGATTTTCCAGTCCCTCTTTGGTCGTAAATAATGGTTTGGTAGTTTTTAGATAGCTTTTTCGCCAGATTTTCAAATCCGTCACTATTCATGCCCGGTCCGCCATTAATTATGAGTAAAGGCATTCCTGATCCGAACGTTTTATAATAGATGGATGTCAGGTCCTTGCTAATTTCGAATCCTGATTCCTGACTAGTGCATGTTGATACAAAAAGTGCAAAACAGACCCATAATGTTAATCTGCATAATCTCACTGTTTTTGGTTTTTTTGAAGTTGTCATATAGTCATTATATTATTCAAAGATTTACAGCTAGTCTGTTATTGGTTATAAGATACCCTCGGGTGTGCAGCCGATAAGGCTAGTTGATGTGTAGTCGTTTGTTTCTTTCATGTCATTGTCCTGATGAACGGAATGCGCCAATTAACTATGATTGCGTGGTAACAATTGTATTAGTTTTTTTTATAAAATATCTTTCCGGTTATTAAAAGTCCCGCAAATACAAATGCGGCAAATATTAAACTGCTTAGGGCAAGCTGCATCCCACCCGATAGTATATGTCCGCTGGTACAACCTCCTGCCATTCGTGCACCTGTAATCAATATAAAGCCTCCTGCCAAAGACCAGGCGATTCTTTTAATTGCTGACGAACCTTTAAACTTTTCCCAGTTGCTGTGGATTAAAGTGATTTTAAATTCTTTTTTGATCAGTGAAATAATGAGTCCGGCTAAAAAGGCACCAGCCAGAAAAATCAATTCCCAACTACCTGGTTTTTCAATATTGGCAAAATAATCGTTTTGGGTTGTTCCTGTTAACAAATCAGCTATGTATGGATAGGCCGTTGAAGCACCGATAGGCCTGTTGCCCGCAACGGTTAAAAATACGATGGGAGTTAATATGGCTAAGGCAATTCCGGCATATAGCCATTTGTAATCTTTTATTTTATCTTTTTTGTGTAACCAAAAAGAAATGGCAATGAAAAAACCACCGACTATGAAGGTAAGCAGATAAAAAATGAAATTTGTTCCGGTTAATGAATTCAATGAGATTTTTCCAAAATCGGGGCCTAAAATTCCTTGTATAGAAGGTGATATCAATGTATAAAACCATCCGCCGAATAAACCGCCAACAATACCAAATACAGCGTCTATTGAACCTTCTCCTGCCGAAATAGCAAGAGTTCCGGGGCAATAACCCAATATTGCCATTCCGGTTCCAAAGATCAGTCCGCCCAAAACCACTCCACCCATAAGCAATGGCTTTATATGGAAGGAAGCAAACCCCAAACCTGTTTCAATACTCAATAATATTGCTCCAATCCCTATTGCCACAGCAATTGTTTTGGCCACGGCAAAATTATCCAGTGTAGCCAATCCACTTATTACATTATATTTATTCAGGCTTGCGTATTGCAATATGGCACCGAATAAAAAACCAAAAATTAAAATCATAATTTCCATTTTTATTTCTACTATTGTTTAAAGTTTTTTTTAATCTGTATAACGCTTTGCATTCTTGCATTCGTCCGCGCTTTTAGCACAGCAACTGATACGAAAAACCGCTCCTCAATTATACGAAAAACTGTCATACGAAACACCTTACCCCGCCTTACGCAATACCGCTGATGGTGTTTGGTATAATTATCATTCTACTATTTTTATTACAACATTCCCTGTTTTTTGTCCTGATTCAACGTATTTGTATGCCTCTACAATTTGGTCCAACTTATAGTGTCTGTCAATTACAGGAATGTATTCACCTTTTTGAAAAAGCTCTTTCAAAAATATTACGTCATTTTTAGTAATTGACGGAATTGGAAATAGAAGTTTTTTGCCACCAAAAAATGGTGTGGTAAGCGCATAAAGTATATTCTCTCCGTTTTTCCCTAATTCGGTCGAAATATAAATTCCTTTTTCAGTTAGTAAAGGTTTACATTGTTTAAAGGAACTTTTACCTACTGCGTCAAAAATGAATTCAAATTTATCTTCTGTCTTTGTGAAATCCTGTGTTTGATAATCAATAACAATATCCGCACCAAGCGATTTTACCAGTTCTACATTTTTTGTATTACAAACTGCAGTTACTTTTGCACCAAAATGTTTTAATAATTGTACAGATGCAGAACCAATGGCACCCGTTGCTCCATACACCATGACATGTTGTCCGTGTTCAACCTTTGCTGCTCTGATATCAACCAGGGCATAATGGGCTCCTTCTGTTAGAGCTGCCGCTTTATCAAAGCTTAAGTCGTCAGGCATGATTGCAACGGCATCCGTTTCAGCAATGGTTAAATACTCTCCATGTCCTCCGAAGGATTTGTCATTAAAACCATAAACTTTATCCCCATTCTTGAATGTTGTTACACCCTTCCCAATTTCTTCAATTACGCCTGCAAATTCACAACCTAATATTTGATATTTGGGTCGTAAAAGTCCACTCCAAAATCGTGAAATAAAATATTCGGCACTACGGAAACCAGAGTCAGTTCGGTTTACTGTAGTTGCATAAACCTTAACCAATACTTCGTCGTCTTTTGGTATGGGTTTAGAAACCTCCATCAATTTGGCAACATCCGGAGGCCCATATTTTTTACATACAATTGCTTTCATTATCAAAATATTCTGGTGAATCCTCATTGTGTCTTACACTTGTCACTAATGTTTTTCGGCTAAGTTGAATGCCGCATTTTCACATTTATGTTAGTTGATTTTCACGCTGCTTAAAGTCACAATTTCTTGTCTTGATGACCACTTCCTGCGGCATGCATTATGAGCCACTGTTATGCGGTCGGCTTTTTAAATTTTATAGTCTAATTGTAATGTCTTCAGGTCATAAACCAGAATTTCATCTTTATCTGTCTTATCATATTTTCCATTGTTATTAGTGTCGTAGTAACCAGTTATTACAATCTTTCCTGTTTGTTCATTAAATGTCCATGTCACTGTAAAGAATTTATCCTCGGTCAATTGTTTCCTTCCTAGTCCATCAGTTGATAAAACAATAATTTGTTGAGGGTCATTCCAGTCAATTCCTTTTTTGTTATCAAGGTCGACAGTCTGAGCTGTGACAATAATTCTATTGATTTGTAGCTTTTCGATTTTAACTTGTTTGATTTCCCGAATATATCCGTCATTTGGAAAATCGACTTTATTAGTTTCTCCCTTTTTTGTATTGATAAATAATAGGTATTTGCTCTTAGTGGTTAATATTTTTCCCCAATTTTCAATTGAAGCAATTACATATTCAGTTCCCTCAACTTCCGTCAATTTATTAAAATGGACATAGTTGTGCTTGTCCTGTCCATATGATAAGCTGCTAAATAAAATTAAGACAATTGCAAAAACATCTTTTTTCATATTTTTAGGTTTATGTTAATGTTTTTTAAGCTGCTGCATAATAGTGTTTTATCTACCGTCCTCCCAAAGGGCAGGTTCAAAGATAAAGAAAGAAGTTTGAATTCAGAAAAATGTGTTTATAAAAAAGTGAAGGGAGGATGGGAGATAAAATAGAGTTGGACTTTACCGCTTGCTTGCTACAAGCATTCGTTTGATTTTGTTTTGTTCATGGGAATTATAATCCTATCGCATTTTATCAAGCAAGTATGTTTTATCTCAAAAAACCGTTTCATCGCTTTAGAGGTATATCATAAAAAGGCATAGCATATCCATGATGGCCTAAGCTATTGAAAGGCAGCTATGCCAACGAAATGTCCATAATTATTAACTGCTTTGATGAGTTGCTTTTTTGTTATTTTGGAAGGATCTTTAAAAAATTCGGTTTCGATCCTCAACTTATCTTTTTTTTGGGTTCGTTTCCATAACCCTTTTACCTGGCTGTTTGCGACCACTATCGGGTAGAATATTCCATTGTTGGAAACGGTCCTATTGGTGTTTTTTACCGGCAATGAAGCGCTTCGGTCGCGGTAACTGATCAGGAATTCGTCGTAGGCAGGTAAAAGATAAACGGACGCATCTTTCTGAGTTATTCCGTTTACTGAACCGCTAAACCAGTATTTTTCAGAACCGATAAATTCGAAGATAAAGCCTGATTGAACAAATTCAAGCGCTTTCCGGGCATCTGCAACAGCCAAACCCGACCACCAGGTAAAATCCTGTAATGTTGCGGGACCATGGCTTGTAAAGTAGCGTTTTGCCAGTTCGGCTAAGGATTCGTCACGGGTCAGGGTTTTCTTTTGTGGAACCCGTTCCGTAAGCAATGCATAGGTCAGTTTGTTGCCGGTTACAGGTCCGCTGCAGACAATTCCGTTCAGTTCGGCCCAAAACATCAGGTGGGAAAGGCGGTTCCCACCGGTTTTGATACCGGCTTCTTCAAAAATCCGTTTTAATTCATCACGGGTTAGATTTCTGCCTCCTGATAGTGCTTTGTGGATAAGTGAATTGGTATTATTGAGCAGGGCTGGCGTAAGCTCCAGGTTCCTGTGTCTTGAATTTGTTGAAGCTTTAATTTTGTCAGCGGTCAGATTGAGCATCCAGTAAATATCATTTGCTGAAACGAAGTGCCAGGTGGGCCGCATTACGTGTGTACGAAGGATTGCTCCACGGTTGTAAGCATCTTCAACGGTTTCATCCGTAGCATTTAAAAGCCGAAGTCCGATGGCCCATTTAGCCATTGCATAATCCTGGGCTTGCATGGCTCCCATCCAGCCGACAATTTCCTCAGGTGTTGTAAATTCCGTTGCTGCAATTTTCTGGCTGATCAGGCGAAGGGCTGAAATATCCTGCAATGTCATCTTGACTGCTGTTTGTTATTAATGTTTAATCTTTCTGCTTTCCTGTGTATTTTAAACAATCGAACAGCCGGGAAGTTAAATAGCCGATAACGCGTTCTCCCAAACAAAGCGAATTATTTAAAACCAATACGTATTGCCTATCCTTCTTTTGTGCTGATGACCTGTGGCCCTTCCCCAACCCTCATTTTTCCTTTGTAATAGCGCTCTTTGATTGCCGCCGATTCCTTAACGAAGGCAGCAACACCAAACCGTTCGATATAGCTTAAGTTGAATACTTTCAGGTTATGCGGGAGTACATCGGCCCTGTCTGAAGCGGGCTGGAGCTTCGAACACGGATACTCACCGCATTCGAAACAAAACTCGACTGCATGTGAACCAACGCAGCGGTAGGTTTCACAAATACCTCCAATCACCGGGCAGGCTCCTTCAATGGCTCTGCATCCGTCGCATGGAAGCTTTTCCTGCGGAATACCTCTCGACAACAGGTAATTCATCAGTCCGGCATTATCCCGGCTGAGGAATAATTCACAGTTACCACAATCGATGCCACAGGGAGCCACTTTGCTTTCTCTTTCGTTTGTTGATGAATTTTTCATTGTATGCTGATTAATTATTGTTTACCGCTTAAATAAGTACCGTGGAAACGGAAACATTTCATTTACTGATTTTTTATAAGCTTCGTATTCTTCGCCGAAATGTTGTTCGAGAAGCTTGTATTCACCATGAATAGATATCCTGAAGTTAATATAGATCACCACAGCAATCGTTAAAATCATTCCCGACTGAAGGATGAATGCCAATCCCGGAATAATAAAAACAATGATGGAAGCATAAATGGGATTCCTGCACAAACTATAGGTGCCCCGGGTGATCAGCTTTCCCTTCCTGAAATCAATGATGAAAATGATGGCTGATACAATCCAGAATAAGAAACCAAAGCCGGATAGTAAAAATCCAAGGCTGTTTGTTATCGTCGAGTCAACTGCTTTAAAACTCAAAAATTCAGGTTCCCTGTAAACTACCCACAGCGATAATGCCACATAGGGAAGACAAATTAATGCCAGTTTTGGTCCGATTCCGCCCCAGGTTAATTCCGTTTTCATCCTGTTTTTGTCTGAAAAAATTGAATGCAATAGTAAAAAAAATCATATTCAGGGTGAATGATTGCTTAAAAATTATTTTGGGAGAGGTCAGGCTATTAAAGAAATTTTCAGTTTGGTCCCCATTCAACAATTGCAGGCTATAACTGTAAAAATGATCATTTTATCCTTACATAAACAAGCTTTATGTTACTGTTACCGGATTTACGCTCATCAACCTGAAAATTCTTTATGCTTTTTATCAGCGGAAGCATTTTATTGAACCCATAATTTCTTGGATCGAAATCAGGGTGTTTTTTTAAGATCAAATTACCAAGTTCTCCCAGAAACGCCCATCCGTCTTCATCCGCAAGGTCAATTATGGAATCGGTAATGGATTTGATAATCTTATTATCAACTTTTGTAAAGGTATCCGAAGGTGATGCCGCAGATTTTTTTCTGGGTTCAGAATCCGCAGTCTTTAATGGCGTCTGCCTGGTTTTCAATATTTCGATGTAGATAAACTTTTCACAGGCTGAAATAAAAGCCGATGGAGTTTTCTTTTCACCCATTCCGATGACTTTCATTCCGGCTTCGCGCAATCGGGTAGCCAGACGGGTGAAATCGCTATCACTCGACACGATGCAAAAGCCATCCACTTTTCCGGTGTAAAGTATATCCATTGCATCTATGATCATCGCACTGTCGGAGGAGTTTTTGCCGCTTGTATAGCTGTATTGCTGAATGGGTGTAATGGCATTCTCAAGCAGGATTGTTTTCCATCCTGTTACCGCCGGCTTGGTCCAGTCGGCATAAATCCGCTTAAAAGTCGGGGTTCCGTATTTGGCCAATTCTTCCAGCATTTCTTTCAGGTTCGCGTGGGGAACATTTTCGGCATCGATCAGTAATGCGATCCGAAGATCTCTTGGTGCATCCATGTTGTTAATTTTCAATTTGAGGATTTACAAAGATACATACAATAAAATAAGTTACCTGTTAGGTCGATTTGTTAGGACGAGCATCAATTTTTTTATCCTGTCGGACTATTATTTTGAAAATTAATTTATTACAGTCGTGTCAAGGCTTTGCGATCGAAACGAATACATTCTGCAGAAAATAGTTCACTTTTTTTAATACTTTAATGATTATTAAACGTTACTATATTACAATCTGATCATTATTTAATGTACTTTTGGTAAAAAGCTAAATTTAAGGGCAGGGTTTTAGTAGTACTTTTCATTAGTAATACACAGTGGTACCTAAGTTAGTTTCTTAAAAATTCCATTACTCGAATAAGGATAAAATTGTCACATACGCCACTCGCAAGGGGGGTTTCAGTATTTATTGCAGGTCACAAACAGTATAATAAATTATTAAAATCAATTTCAATGATAAGAAAAAATTATTCCATGCCGGATAGAAAGCAAAGCGCTTTCAAAACCCCTGATATAAGCAAGATGCAGGAAGTAGTAATCGATAGAAGAACCAAAATTTATATTGCCAAGGGAGATGATCCGTTGGAAGCCCGCGACCGTTATATCGCAAAACTTGAATCAAGAGGCAAAGTATTTACAGGCGGAAGAACCTGATAATTTGTTCTTTTGGTGGAATGTTTATCGGTGATCATCATTTAATTTGGAATACAATAAAGTGAGTATAGCTTCTTGTGATTAGGACAGCCAGAGTGCACCGGATTTATCTGTTATGTAAACTTGTCAGGTTGGGAGTTTTATAAAATGCAATAAAATAATACGACATTAATCATAAATATCTATTGGTCTTCTTCCAAAATTGGGTAAAGTTTCTTGTACCAAAATTCAAAAATAAAGCAAGCCAGAATAATTCCGATCGAAATTAAAATCCCGGTTTTATTCGTGGAATATTGTTGAACGATCAGGGCCGCCAGTGATCCTATGCAACCAACAAAACCAACTAAAGGAATGATTTTATTGCCCTTTATTTCTTTTGAAAGCGTAAAACTTGCATAATTCACTACTGCAAAAACCAGTAAAAAACCGGTACTTCCTGCTGCTGAGATACTTTCCAAATTTAATGTATTCACTAAAATCAACGTTGCTATGGTTGTAATAAGTAATCCGATGGGCTTATTCCACAATCGGCTTGTTAATTCATGCGGTAATTCATCGTCTTCGGCTATTTCAAAACTAACCCGGCTTCCTCCGTAAAGCGAAGCATTAATAGCCGAAAAGGTTGACAGCAGGGCTGCAATGGTTATTACAATAAAGCCGGTTTTACCCAGCATAGGTTTTGCTGCTTCTGCAAGGGCATAATCCTGTGCTTTGGCAATCTCGCCAAACGGCAGTGAACCGACTGTAATTGTTGCAATAATCACATAAAGGAATATGACGAAAATGACAGAAAAATAATAAGCTTTGGGGATGTTCCTGGCAGGATGTATAATGTCGGGTGCAGCATTGGCAATCAACTCGAAACCTTCGTATGCAACAAAAATTACCATTCCGCCAGTTATCAGGTTAATCGGAACTTCCCAGTTCTTAATCGCTAATTGACCCAGGTTTGCATTTCCAAACAATCCGTAAGTACCAACAACAACAAAGGCAAGAAGAATGACCAATTTAATCATCACCGCATAAGATTCCGTTTTCCCAACCACTTTAATACTGTAATAGTTAATGGCTGAAGCCAAAAGAATAATTATACTGGAATATATGTGTGAATCTATTGCTTTGCTGGCAGAGAGCTGTAATAAATTAGGCGCATACGAACCAAAGGCAGAGGAATAGAGGGCTAACATTATAATATAGCTGACCCAAAGTAAATTATTGATACTTCCGCTAAATACATTCCGTCCATAGCCCTCGTTTATAAATTTTACAGTACCCCCTCTGTCAGGAAAGGCAAGAGAAAGTTTTACATAACTATAGGAAGTTATCAGGGCTATTATCCCAGCAATCAGGAAGGAAACAGGAGTTCCTCCCCGGGCCAGAGAAACAGCCAATCCTAAAACGGCAAAAATACCACCTCCCACCATTCCGCCAATACCAATTGACATGGCTTCTTTTAATCCGATTGTTTTCTTTTCCATTTTTGCATTTATAATTATGCCCTTTTCAGGCAATATACAGTTCCATTGGAGCACGTAACCACAATGTAATTCCATGAAATTGCAGGTGTGGAAAAAATACCGCCCAACTCGTTCTCAACATCAAGAAACTGTTCATTCGAAAGTATGATGGAATAAATATCATCGCGGTACGAATCATCGGATTTGAAATACTTTGATCGGTTATTCTGGTAGGCATCCGTTTCGAAGGACCATACGTCATCGCCTGTTTTCACATCTATAGCGTGCAGCTTTCCAATCGTTGTGCCTGCGTACATCAGGCTTCCTGTAAAGACATTGTTTCCGAATACCAGAAATTCCATTTTTCTGTTCCAGTATTCATTGCCCGATTCAGGATTGGCTGCAATCATCACCCGTTCATCTGCCGAACCAATATACAAAACCGAATCGTGAATGGTTGTGCTAAGCCCCCACCCGCTTGTAAAGGCTTTGTTCCAATGGCAGTAACCTTTTTCCTGATCAAGCGCATAGACATTGTAATCCCTGGCTCCGACAAAGACAAGACCGTTAAAAGCTGCAGGAGAACCCTGAACCTCCCCTTTAGGAAAATACATGTGACCAACTGTTTTAAACTTCCATAACAATTCGCCGGTCGTACGATTAATACCGTATACATATCCATCGAAAGAACCAATAAATAAACGGTTACCATCAATGGCAGGTTTTGAGTGAACAATGCCTCCGGTGGGAAATGACCATACCTGTTTCCCTGTCATTTTATTAACGGCATATACATTTCCATCACCCGAACCGAAGTAAAGAATATCATCAAGCAGAACCGGGGTTGAATGAAAATAATCGGCAAAATCATATTTTCGCTCACCTTTGGTAGCAAAGGTCCAGACAATTGTTCCTAATGCTTTGTTGAGCGCATACAGGTTACCGTCGCCACCATTCAGGTATAAACAGCTATCATCCGTGCATACTGAGGAGCGAATCTGACCTTTTGAATGAAATTTCCAGATAACATTGCCTGTACTCAGTTCAAGCGCATAAAGAATGCTGTCGCATCCACCGAAATATACCCTGTCGTTATCAATAACTGGAGAAGAATACAACGGTCCTGTTAAGTTGCAAGTCCATGCAATTTTCGGCATTTCTTTGAAATCAGGGATTTTCCAGGTGAAATCATTGGGTTTTGGCTGTGCTCCTGAAGATAAGCCTGCAGCAACCAGGCACAAAAGGAGAATGTATTTTATTCCTGATGAGATTGTCTGGATAAACGATCGGGTCAGCTCTTTCATTTTCAATACCATTTAATGAATAACTTTAAATTTATACATATCAACAAACGAAGGTAAGCAAAAGGTCAATCTTTTTGCAGGCTTTTTTCGATGGAGCTAAATAACCCGTAAAAATATTGTCCACAGAAATCCGGTTAAATTAATTTGTATTTTTGCAGCGGCGATGGAGTTCGCCCTAACCGCACAGTTGCTGATGACTCCTGCTATGATAAACGAAATATATTAAGGTAATGATGAAGATGTTTTTTATAGTCGGGATGGGTGGGTTTTTAGGCAGTGGCTCACGTTATTTGTTTCAGCGTGTCATTTCAGATCACATTTCTATTTCTTTTCCTTCCGGAACGTTGTTAATAAATATAGCCGGCAGTTTTCTGATCGGAATTATTTTTGCCCTGGGCGACAAAACAAAAATAATGACTCCCGAGATCCGGATGTTTCTTGCCGTTGGTTTTTGCGGGGGTTTTACCACATTTTCCTCATTTTCACTCGATGCTTACGGATTGATGAAAGACGGGCAATACTTTTACTTTTCGGCCTATCTGGTGAGCAGCGTAATGTTATGTATACTGGCAACTTTTGCAGGGATCTGGCTTATCAAATCATTGTAATCATGGAAAAACTATCAGGCGAAGCAACCTTATTACGAATCTTTATCGGCGAACTGGATAAATACCACCAGACACCTCTTTATGAAGCCATCGTTTTATTTGCAAAACGCAATGGCCTTGCAGGCGCAACCGTACTGCGCGGCGTAATGTCATATGGCGCCAATAGTACGATCCACACTGCGAAATTGTTTGCCCTATCCGAAGATCTGCCTGTAGTTGTCGAAATTATCGACGATCATAAAAAAATCGAAAATTTTATAAAATTATTGGAACCTTATTTTGAAAGTTCAAAGTATGGAGGGCTTGTAACCACCGAAAAGATCCATGTTGTTTACTATAAAAACAGCAAGAAATAAGGCTGTTGTCAGGATTTGTTTCGTTTCCGCTTATGACTGTGACGTTACAATTTAGCCATTCGAACAAGCCTGTCTAAAAAAATAATCGTTAACACAATTACCTAAAACTAAAAGATTTGCCTGTTTCAATCAATGTTTTAATTTTCGCCTAAATTTTCTGTTCTTCCTTAATCAGTAACGATGCGGTTCATTGAAGAAATCAATGGCTTTGAACCCTTTTCCCGCCGTTCCTGAATGCTTTACACCGGCAGGTATCAGATAGCTGTCGCCCCTGCGGTATGTTTTTGTCTCCCCTCCTATTGTCAAATCAATCGAGCCGTCGACAACAATGCCCCATTGAGCGTCATGGGAATGTTCGGGAATAACGGTGTCTTCCGTGAAATCGAAAAAAACAAGTTGGTTTTTTGCTCCCTGCAAAAGGTAACCGTTAACAGCAGGCAAAGGAAGATTGATTTTAGGCAGGGATTGTATGATATCAGGATATGTCATATTTGCTAAATATTGAATGAAGTTCAAAATTAATATTAATTATGGGTGCTGAAGCAATTGATCATGCATAAGATACCTTCGTCCTGAAGCAGTTAATTTATTTATTTTTGTAAGCCAAATAAATCAGCAACAAACAAATGAACAGTGCACATAAGGAATTGAAGGAAGTAATTCTGTATACTGATGGCGGATGCGAGCCCAATCCCGGTCCCGGTGGTTATGGAGTTGTGATGCTTTTCGGAAAGAACAGGAAAGAGCTTTCTGGTGGTTTTAAGCTGACAACAAATAACCGAATGGAAATTTATGCTACCATCGCCGGACTTGAAGCATTAAAATATCCCTGTAAAGTAAAGCTTTACAGCGATTCGAAATATGTTGTTGACGCCATGACCAAAGGCTGGGTGCTAAATTGGAGGGAGAAAGGATGGCGACGGAACAATAAGGAAAAAGCGGTGAACCCTGATCTCTGGGAACGTTTGCTAAACCAAACAGAACGCCATCAGGTCGAGTTTATCTGGGTAAAAGGCCATGCAGGTTTTATTCACAATGAACGCTGTGATGAGCTTGCAATGAATGCAATGAAAGAAAAAGAACTACCCCTCGATGAAGGCTATATGGCCAGATCTGATGAGGAAATTGCAGATAAAATAAGCACTGAAGGACAGCCCTGCCGGAAATGTTCAACGCCGGTGATCAGAAAAATTTCTCAGGGAAAACGAAAACCCGGCCAGACTTATTACTACGAATACTATCTCCAATGTCCGAAATGCGGAACCATATACCATGTAGAGGAAGCTAAAAGAACAATAGAAACGGAAGGTCTATTTTGAAGCGTTTCAGAAATAGTAGAATTGTAAGTTGATAGTTTAGGAAAATTCCAATCGGAATTACATCGAAATTTTATTTTGACTTCGGATTCACCTTTATTAACTTCACTAATATTGCTGTTAAATGAAAGTTGTGAAATCGACTCATTTGTTACCTAATTTTATCGCGAAATAATTGGTCATGCAAAAGCCTGCTTTATCGGATAAAACAACATTCTTTTTAAAGAACCTGTTAAAAGGATTGCTATGGCTTACTATTTTGCTTGTCCTTTTTGTGGTAATCAAAACCTATGGTGCTTTTGATTATGAAAGAATCCTGGAACCTGTATTCCGGAATACATATCTGATTTTTAGTATTTATATTTTATCAGAACTGATATTCGGTATTATCCCTCCGGAGCTCTTTATGTTGTGGGCATTGCGTACCGGCAATGCAGTCGATTATTCCTTACTTGTTGCAGTTTTTGCGCTACTAAGCTATGCGGCAGGCTTTGTTGGGTTTCTATTTGGTAGTTATCTCAATACGACGATTCTCTTCCGTTACATCCGCAAACGATTCATGAACAAATACCAACTGATGTTTCAAAAGTACGGTGCATTTCTTATCCTGGTCGCAGCTCTAACACCGGTTCCATTTTCTGCAGTCAGCATGCTGGTTGGATCATTTCATTATCCCATGAAAAAATATCTGTTCTGGGCTTTGTCCCGCTTTATCCGGTATGCCGTTTATGCCGTCATCATCTGGCATGCGAATCTTGTTTAAAGGTTTGCGTAAATTTTTTAGTTCCCGATTTCAAAACACTTTCCTGTCAAATTACTCTAAAAATTATTCCATGCAGAAACGCTAAAACCCTTGCTGAATAATCAATTGAAACTGCACGCGGTTAGCAATTGGCAGTTTAGTCTTTCGCGTCACAAAGATGCTATCATTATTAGTTTCACTGTCACAGGTCAAAGCGTTTTTGTCAGGAGTGGAATATGTGTCAGCATTTAAATTTTTACAAATGAGATGGGGTTCTTTGTTTTTTTTCTAATTCAGAAAGTGTACGAAATGTCAAGTTTTTGCTGTAACCTTTGGACTTGTATGGTTGGTACAATTTGTAGCAAGAGCACAGCCTAGCGTTGGGCAATACGCTTGCAAATTATTGTCCAAACATTTTTTCAATTACTTCTTTAAAGCTTAAATAATAGTTGATCAATAATGCTATTGCTCAATCATATTTTTTAATATTTTGTTGGCAATTATTTCAGCGGCTTTTATTAGTGGATATGCAGCAGGAGAAGCAGTCAGGCAAGGATGCGTGCCGATTTGCATGGTTAAAAATGAATTTACTGACATGCGATTTTGTATGGCTAAGCCAATAACATTGGTTAATTCGCCAGCCTCTAACCCACCGATTACTTCTCCACCTATTATAACGCCCGAATTTTTAGCTGCAACAAGTTTTACAATTTGCTTGTGAGCATCGGGTAAATTCCCCGGGTGTCGGTTAATCCCCTCAAAAAGCCCGGTAACAGTTGCAATACCTTCCTGCTCAGCCCTCTGCTCGGTTACACCCGCAGTTCCAAATCCGGTGTTGCCAATTGCTGTCGAATAAATTGCAATTGTTCCGCTAAAGGTTTTCACCACGTTCAGATTAAACAAATTCATTCCGGCAATTCTGGCTTCTGCACAGGCTGTGGAGGCTAACATGGTTGCAACCCTGCTGCGGGTTACAAAATCACGTTTTTGAGCACAATCGCCCACAGCAAAAACATCCTTTACATGTGTACGCATGTATTCGTCAACAGCAATAAAATTGTCTTCATCAACATAAATACCCGATTTTTTTGCCAGTTGACTATTCGGTTTGTAACCGATTGACAGCACAACCGCATCCATATCCATCTTTTGTCCGTCTTCAAGTTCAACGGCTTCCACCTTTTTGGTTCCGATTACCTTGCTTATCCCTTTCCCTGCGATAATATTAACCCCTCTGGCTACTAGCAACTCATGGATTTTCTCTGCAACTTCAACATCGAATGCCAGGTTAAGAATGTTAGGCATCTTTTCAATCAGTGTAACCTTATAGCCATGCTTGTTAAGTTCATCGGAAAGTTCTACACCGATAAAACCCGCCCCGATTACTGCGATATTTTTTGCTTCACCCAGTTTATTTTTCATGTCATCAAGGTACTCCTTGTCCTTGGGGACTACAAAAACATTTTCCAAATCGGCACCATGTAACCACTTAGGTTTCATGGGGGTTGAGCCTGTCGCAATAACGAGTTTTTGATAGCTGATTTTTTCGCCACTTGCAAACAGAACTTCCTTGTTGCTGGTATTAATATCAACTGCCTCATCGACTAAGGATGTGATTCCGCCTTTTTGTAAAGCTGCATCAACAGGCATAAGGTTTTTATCAATACCCTCAAGTGTTCCGAATATGTATGGAATGCCACAGGGAACCATCATTTCTTTTTGTTTTTTTACAAGGATAAATTCTTTTTTTGGCCAATGTGATTTACCCGTTACTGCCGCTACCATTCCGGCAGCGCTGCCGCCAATAATCAATACATCTGTATTTTTCATAATAAATTTTTTATATCGTTTCCAAAGCTTGTTTCAAATCACTGATAATATCTTCTGCATCTTCAATCCCGACCGAAAATCTTACCAGATCGTCGCTAATGCCGGCAGCCAGTTTGTGTTCTTTGCTGACACCAGCATGAGTCATGGAAGCCGGATGTTGTATCAAGGATTCAACGCCTCCCAGTGAAACTGCTAATAATGCTAAATGCACATTATCCATTAATTTTTTACCTGATTCATATCCTCCTTTTAGCCCAAAACTCATCATGGAGCCAAATCCACTCATTTGTTTTTTTGCCAGTTCATATTGAGGATGAGATTGCAGACCCGGATATTTGATCCATGCTACTTTTGGATGCGCCTCTAAAAAACCGGCAACTTTCATTGCATTTTCCTGGGCACGTTCGATGCGGATAGCGAGGGTCTTAACGCCCCTTATAACCATAAATGCCTGCGTGGGATCCATATTGCAGCCCATGTAAACCATCGAATGCCTGATTTTTTTGTACAAGGCAGGATCTTTTGTTACAACTACGCCTCCAACAATATCTGCATGGCCGTTTATAAATTTGGTAATCGAATGAAGCACCACATCAGCGCCCAAATCGAGTGGCTTTTGCAGGTAAGGCGAGCTAAATGTATTGTCAACAACCAAAATCAGCTTATGCTCTTTTGCAATTTTTGCACAGGCTTCAATATCTGTAATTTCCATGGTAGGATTTGCCGGTGTTTCGATGTATAAAACTTTGGTGTTGGGTTTTATAGCCGCAAGTATATTTTCGAGTTTGGAAGTATTCACAAATGTAGCTTGCACATCGAAGCGCGAGAAATCCTGTTCGAGCAAACCGCGGGCCGGGCCATACACGGCATCGGAACTTACAATATGGCTGCCGGCACCAAGCAGGGCCATGTGAACGCTGCTGATAGCAGCCATTCCCGAACTTGTAGCAATACCATCGTATCCGTTTTCAAGGGCTGCAATGTTTTTTTCAAAAACCCTGATGGTGGGATTGCTGATACGTGTGTATATGTACCCATCATTTTTTCCTGAAAAGCAATCAGCCCCATCCTGGGCGCTTTTAAATTTGAATGTTGATGTTTGGTAAATTGGCACGGTGGCACTTCCAAATTCATCCTCAAACACACCTGCATGAATTAGCTTGGTGTTAAAACCTTTGTCATTTGTATTCATCTTTTAAAATTTAGTTAAAATTCTTTGTAATCATTTTATAGGCAGATTGTATTCCTCTTGCAAAACCGGATTCCGGAGCATATTCCATTATACTTTTGCAATGAACCATTGCTTCAACTACTTGCGGATCAAAAAGAAATTTCCCTGCAATGCTTATGTTTAAATTACTACAGTACAATTCGATCTCATTTGCCATATCATAATTCAGGTCGTATTTATTAATGATCACCCAGAGTTTTAAATTGAATTTTGAAGCTATTTCAATGGTTCTTTTTAAATCATGCATTCCTGAGATACTTGGTTCTGTTACGATAAGCACATGGTCAACACCTGTAATGGTTGAAATTACAGGACAACCAATACCCGGAGGTCCATCAATAATAATTTTATCAATTTTTTCTGATTTGGCTATTGTTTTAGCTTTTTCGCGTACAATATTTACAAGTTTCCCTGAATTTTCTTCCCCGGGAGCAAGCCGGCCATATACCATTTTCCCATTCCGGAATTTGCCCGCATACATGCGACTTTCATCGCTGTCAATCATTGTAATTGCCTCAGATGGGCATATACGGGAACATAGCTTACAGCCATCACATAAGACTTTTGAAATAATCACTTTGTCATTCAAAAATGAAATGGCACCAAAACGGCAATAATCCACGCACAAGCCACAATTTGTACATAAGGAATAGTCGATTTCCGCCTTTTGTCCGCCGATATATACCTGTTCTTCTTCATGAGTGGGATTGAAAAGAATATACAAATTAGCCGTGTCCACATCGCAATCAGCCAAAACAACTTTTTCGGATAATGTTGCAAAGGCAGCGCTTATACTACTTTTGCCTGTTCCTCCCTTACCGCTGATTACTGCTATTTCCATATTCTAATTTTTACTTTCATATTCAATACATACTAAAATCTTCCATCAGACCGGGCTTGAGCAATTTTTTGCGATGAATGCTTAAGCCAACCTGTTTTATCAACTTCAAAACAATCAAATTCAGGAATATATGGTTTAATGTCCAGCAAAGGAGTTTTGTCCAAAATATCTACATTTTCAATAAAAAGAATGTTCTTCTTAATTTCGAGCAATCTTACTACAGAAAAACCAATTTGATTCGGTCGCTTTGGGGCCCTGGTTGAAAATATTCCATGTTTTTTAGTATCTAAAAATGGTACCACCAGGAGATCATATTCCTTTGACTGATGAAAATAATACAACAAGATAATATGCGAAAACCCCTCTAAATCCTGAAGCCCAATTGTTAGTTCTTCGTTCAATTCAATATGCCCCTTGACACCCATGGCACCATTTGGCTTGTATGGGCATTCCATCTTTTAAGATAAAAGGTGTATGAATAATTCCGATGGGATTAAATTCAACAGACATAAAAATCATTTTTAAAAAAATATTTTTTCAATAGTTTCAAGTTTTATGATTTGCATTATCAACTTATTAAATTGTTTTTCCAAATCATGTAGAAATTTGCTGGCGATTTTCCCTTTAGAATAATATGAAGCAATAGCTTTATCAAAGGGTATCTCCATCAATAAGGGGATATGCTCATCTTCCAAATAATCATAAATAGCATTATCTCCAAGTCCCGCCCGGTTAATAATTACACCACAGGTTTTATTCATTGTTTTCAGCGTTTCAACCGATTGCTTTAAATCGCTTAATCCAAAGGGAGTGGGTTCTGTAACCAAAATAACATAATCGGCCACTGAGACTGTCTGAATAAATGGGCATGAAGTACCCGGAGCTGAGTCTAAAAGGATAATTCCATTATTCCCGGCCTCTTTTATAGCTTCTTTAATTACTGAAACCGGTGAAAAAACGCCTACTTTCATTTTGGCTTCGATAATCGCAGATTTTCCGGAAATTCTATAATGACTTACAGTTCCAAGTAAAACGTCTTTTTCGCTGATTGCCTCATCATTACAGGCAACCGAACAAGCTCCGCAACCATGACAAAGGTCTTCGATTACTTTAATGATTTTAGCAGGGGGTAAAATGAAAATTGCGTTATAATTGCAGTATTCGTGGCATTTTCCGCAAAAAGTACATTTGCTCTCATCTATTACAGGAACTTTTTGGTTTACTTCAACAGATTTCACATTATTTCCACTAAAAAATACCATGTCATTTGGTTCTTCAGCATCGCAATCAACCAAAGTAGTTTGATAGCTAAGTTGTTGAAGCGCATAAAACAGGTTGGTAGAAACCAAAGTTTTACCAGTTCCTCCTTTACCGCTGGCAATGGCAATTTTTATATTTAAAGGTTTAATCATAATTTAACCTGGTCTTTTCATCGCATAAGGTATTTTGAATATTCTTATGCAAAAATTCTCCTTCCCAGGTATTCATTTTGCTGTGAGGTATATAATATTTTTGAGGAATGGGGTGTGTACCAAAAATGACCTTCATGCCGTATTTCTCAGTAATAAACTTTTCAAAGTGTTCCATGTATGGACAAGGTGGATAGCCGACCAAAAATCCGGTGGCAAAATGGACATGGGTAACCCCGTTTTTTTTCATCTCTTCGGGTGCATATTCAATATTCCCGCCGGGACATCCGCCACAGGTAGTGTAGGCAGCCAGTTCTACTTCTTTATCCTTATACATTTCAAAAGCTCCTTCTTTGTTTTGAAGGGCCCTGAAACACTTACCACCAGCACATGTATGGTAACGGTCGCAAATGATAATTCCGATTTTAATTTTTTTCATTTAACTATTCATTTTGATTGCAAACAACAAAACTTCCTTTTTTAACATTTAAAATTTCAGCAATTACATCGCACTTCACCATAAGTAAGAAAAATATTCTTGAATCTTTTTGTGTTATTAAGCCCTCAAGGTTTCCCTGTCCTTTTGAAATGATAATATCTGCAGAATTATAAATTTCAATAAATTCTTTGCTGCATTTATGCAAAACAGTTGAAGGGGCATCGTATCCGTTTGAAATTACTTTGGAGACCATGCCCATTCCAACCTCAGTAGCATCTTCCATTGTTGCATCGTTTAGCACATGAGCACCTTTAACCGCATAGGTGATATCATTATGCATCATGGTTTCAATAAAAAGTTTGTCAAAAACTATTTCTCCGGCATTGTCTCCCAAATACAAAATTCTCTTCGCCTTTTTTATCCTGTTCTTAAGAAGTTTTGAATGGTCAATTGCAAGAGTAGCCTTTATAACTTCATTTATTGTCGCATGTACATCGAAGCTATTATTTGCTCCATAATCCATGATATTCCCTGCTATAGCCAGCCTTAATGCTAAATTAAAAGGGTCACCTGATGAAAGTACTTTCAGTTTCCATTCCTTGTATAACTCTAAAGCAATAGCGTTACTGTTTATTTTTTCTTCTTCAAAAGGATTGGAAACATTGATAATCCGGCAAAACTCATTATTCAATTCCCTTTGTATTTCAGGACTTGAAAGGTATTTGTGATTATTTATTGTCTCCTCAAAAAATGCAATAAATTTTTGACGTTGAACTTCTCCGACATTAAACTTTTCAAACAAGCGTTGATAAGTATTAAGGAAACAACTTTTACACCGCTTATCAAGCTTATTTTGCAAATTAATGTTAGCAATTCCCGTGTTCGTGGTGTTCGTCATGATTGCAATAATTGGCACTAAGACTTAACTTGTTGGCTAAAAAATCGTTGACCAGTTCTTTGGCTGGTTTTATCGGTGCGCCAACAAAAGCATTGATATTTTGCTGATTGAACAACATTATTGCCTGTTGCCCCATGCCTCCCGCAATTACATCGGTTACGCCAAATTCAGCGATCCATTTTGGATACAATCCGGGCACATGTTCAGGTGGGATTACTTCTTTTATCTCCGTTATTACATCATTTTCAACATTTACAATGGCAAATGTCTGACAATGCCCAAAATGAGCACATAATACTCCATTTTCCATGGGTATTGCAATTTTTTTATTCATGATCTTATTTTTTTAAGACTGTTTTTTCGACCTCTTCCTTGCTGATTGGTTTGGTACAGAAAAACCAATCGTAACATTTAATATCCTCTTTGCTTTCCATACGTTCTTTAGCAACACCACAAGAACCTGCAGTTGGAACAATCACATCATCACCAGGACGCCAATCGGCTGGAGTTGCAACAGAAAAAGCATCGGCAGTCTGCATGGCAATAAGAGCACGATATATTTCGTCAAAATTTCGCCCTAAACTTAAGGGGTAATAGATAATTGCACGGATGATTCCCTTTGGGTCAATGAAAAATACCGCCCTTACTGCTTTAGTGTTGCTTTCTCCGGGCATCATCATGCCATATTTTTTAGCAACTTCCATTGTAATGTCTTCTATCAAAGGAAATTTCACTTCAACATCTTTCATCCCATTGTATTCTATTTTTTCCTTTATTGTTCTGAGCCAGGCAATGTGACTATACAGACCGTCAACAGATAATCCAACGAGTTTGCAGTTAGCATTTAAAAACTTCTGTTCCAGGCTTGCAAAAGTCATGAACTCTGAAGTGCACACCGGAGTGAAATCAGCAGGATGACTAAATAGAATTACCCAGGCATCTTTGTAGTCAGCCGGGAAATTTATTTCACCCTGTGTTGTTACTGCCTTGAATTCAGGTGCTTTTTCGCCAATACGTGGCATGGCAATAATTTCTTGATTTTGATTTTCCATTTTTTTATTTTTTAAGTTGTTAGAACTTGATTTTTCTCCACTCTTCTTTCATTCGATTCAAGTCGGTAATCCATGATTCAATGTCGTTTTCATGTTCCAATTCTTCATTGAGAATCGTTACAGCCATCTGATAGGTACTATGATCTTTCCCATTTGTAAAATCGGCAATTTCCTGATACCGTTGTATTGCACATCTTTCTCCTTTTAAATTCTGTTCCAATATCACTTCTATATAAGGATCGGATGGTTCATCATAACTACAACGAGCTAATTTTGTCCATTCGGTAGGATTTATTACAGGGGTGCCACCCAATTGAATAATTCTGTTCACAACTAAAAGTGCATGACCAAGTTCCTGATCTGCATGAAGCAATAGTTCAGGTTCAACTTCGCTTCTCATAGGCCCCTCCATTAGTCTTGCACCAATCCAATATTGGTAATAAGCTAACCATTCTTCTGAAAGAGCGGCATTTAACATTTTTATCAATTTGTCTCCATCCACGGATGAAACATTAATTGCTTGTTTTCCCATGATATTATTTTTTTTTGAAAATTAAGAAGTATAAATAAGCCCTCACTCTATTTATTGCTGACCACCCCTGAAACGGTTTTGTCGTCCCATACCGAAACCTCTTCCACCTCTACCTCGTCCAAACCCAAATCCTCTTCCCTGAAAGTTTTCAGGAAGATTTTCGTTGGGATTTTCTTTTGATGTAATATCTTTATTTTTGAGATTTGCACCAAAATTGGTACAACGTCCCATTCTGCAGCCTGTCATTGGACCTTGTCCGTTAGGGCCTGTTTGATTAAATCCTGGCATAATAACCTCCTTTTAAATTTGTTAATACTATTTCAAGTCGCTTTTCAAGCGCTTTTCTTTTATCCAATTCCAAACCCTTTCAGTTACACCGATGATCACCACAGCAACCAAACCAATTATTGCATTCTTAATTTTACCATCGCTCTTTGCATTATCAGAAGGGCTGCACCTACCCATTCTTCTACCAGTCATTGGGCCTTGCCCAACCGGGCCTGTTTGATTAAATCCTGGCATAAAAACCTCCTTTAAAAAATTGATTATTCTATATTAAACCGCTTTTTAAGCGTTTTCCTTTGCCTTTCCCGCCGCCGGAATGACGTTTTTTACCCAGACCTTTACCGAGGGATTTTAATTTATCATCAGCAGTCGATTCACTGCATTTTCCTAATTTGCGTCCTGTTCCGGCACCTTTGCCGTCGGGACCCGTTCCGTTGAGTTGTGGCATTTTTCTTAATTTTTAATGATTTAACATTTCAATAATTTCCTTAATTTGTTTCTCTGGTTCTTTTAAAACTATCATTTGAATTTTCAGGCTATCAAGCAAGGATTTTATTTTCATCCCAAACTCGCCTGAAATAATTTTATTTACACTACGGGATGCAACTAATTGAACAGATGCAGGGCCAGCACCTTCTTCTGCGTCTTTGTTCGGGTTAGGAATAAATTCTACTGCTTTGCTTTCTGTGTCGTAAACTACAAAGTAAGCACAGCGACCAAATCGTTGGTCAATTATTGATTCTAATGAATTTCCTGTTGATGTGATGGCTACTTTCATATTATATGTTTATAATTTTCTGTATTTGGGACTTCCTTTTCTTATCAACGCAATGTTGCATTCAGGGCATACTTCATGGTTACATGGAGCTCCGTATTGATGTTTTTGTTCAAATCCACAGTTTGGACATATACACATATCATCACAATACTCATCAGCAACAGCTTCATGGTTATTCTTATAATCAAATTTAGCAACACGTTGACTTCCACATAGTGGACAATTCTCTACTTGCTTTTCTTTCTCAGGATTATTAAAGTAACACCTGCATTTTTTACAATGATACCAGTCGCTGTCGAAATAAACCTTACCTCCTTCAATAGATATTTGTCTGCCTTCAACAAATGCTTTTGCAATTTTTTGAAGGGCAGATGCATAAATACGTGTAAAAGTTGGTCTGGAAACTCCCATCATAAGGGATGCCTGATGATGATTAAGTTTGTCATAGTCGCTCAGGCGTATGGCTTCATATTCCTCATATAATAAGTTAACAAGCTCCAGATTTTGTTTTTCGGAATCCGGACCATAAGGCTTAAATCCTTTAATTATCGGAGGATTTAAAACTTTTCTCAGCACTTTTATTCTTGGGCACATAATTTATATTAAACAATAGTTCGCTGCAAATGTAATGAACTATTGTTCAATTAACAAATTTATTTTTACTTTTGCAGAAAATACATTTTTATGGATGAAAGAATAATAAATTCAGAAACAAGACAGTTTAAAGTCATTTTTCCCAGTATGTTAAATGACCACGATACATTATTTGGTGGGATTGCGATGCAATGGATGGACGAAGTGGCATATATTACTGCAATTCGTTTTACAAGAAGCAAAATGGTTACTGTGTCGGTTGAAAAAATTAATTTTTTATTACCAATGAAATCCGGTAAAATTGCTGAAATTATTGGAAAAGTAACTAAAGTAAAAAATGCTAAGATTGAAATTCAGGTTGAAATTTTTATTGAGGATATGTATTCTGATAACAGACAAAAAAGCGTTGAAGCTTTTTTCACTTTTGCAGCTATAAATGATAAAGACCAACCTATTCCAATTACTAAAAAGAAACAGTCAAATTAATTTGTTTAGAGTGTTGGTGATGTATGAAGGCTGTGCGGTTGTGCAAAAGCAAATACTGCTTTTGTCAAAATAAGTGTGGTGGGGAAAAATTTAATTTTTTTGGCTTGCAGACGATGTCCTAATTGATTGGCTGATTCAACCAATTCTCTGATCCAAACCAGCCAGCGATCCTACTTATATTTTGCCGGATCCAAAGCAGCAGGAGACCACTGCTCAAGAAATTCGACAAGGTTTTTTTTGCTCGTACGATTTATCTTTTTCGAGATAGGCTGTATTTTGAGTATGCAACCGGTTTCCGTTCTGATCAAGGATAACCAGAACCGGAAAACCGAATCGCTGCGGGTAACCCAGTTCGGCGAGTATATCAAGGTTTTTATTTTCCTTGCTGTAATTTACAAGCAAAAAAACGTAATCCGCTTTCATTACCGAATCCACTTGTGGCTGATCATGATAGAACTGATGCAGCCGTATGCACCACGGACACCAGTTACCACCAATCTGCAAGAGTACATTTTTTCCTTCCGCTTTAGCTTGTTTTACGGCTTGTGCTATATCGGCTTTTGCATCGGCATTCGGATTGTAGATTTTCGGACTGGCTGTTTGCGCCAATCCTACTGTAATGACTGATAAAAAGAGAACAAATCCTATAATTATAACTTTCATTTTTATTCGATTTTAATTATTCATGATAAGGCTGAGTACTGTTTTTTTGCATTGTAAAATGGATCAATCTAAATTTCCTTATCCTCAATTCCTTCTTTTCACCTTGCAAACATAGAAAGTATTTTAATTCAAAATACCTGAACCACATCATTCTTCTTAACCGCAACAGGATTGGAATTATTGTAAATGGGGGAAGAACAGTTCAGAATATATATTTTTCATTAACTATATTATTTCAGGACCTAACATCATAGCTCAACAAGAAATTTCATGGTATCCACACCATCGGAATAATCCCATAATTCAGGTTTTTGGGCTTTACCAAACGGAACAGCTTCAGGAAAACTTTCAGCTTGGCTCAAAACGCACTGTATAAGGTTTTCATCGTCCTTAATTCGTTGAATAAGGTCATTGATATCCTTGTAATATTCAAAATACAAAACTGCCGGTGGTGAGGCATAGCGGGATTCCTCTTTCAGGAGCAGAAAACCGTTGTCGAAATGCTGTTCTGTATTGATGAGATAAATCGATTTATAATATTCGTAATTGTTGTTATATTTGTAATTGTCACCTACGTATTTATACTTTTCAAATGCTTCGAACATTCTGTCGAATGTATATCCCTTTGGCACAAACAATTTGGAAACATTCCGGCAGCCCATTCCGAAATAAAGAAACACATCCTCACCCAGCTTTTCAAGATCCTTTGTCGATTCCTTCCCCGTAAGAACTGCTGCTCCATTCCTGTTTTTGCGAATAATGCCGGGATATTTACCAAAATAATAATCAAAGTAGCGGGAAGTATTGTTGCTCCCTGTTGCAATTATGGCATCAAATCCGTGCAACAGATGATTTTCAAATTCAATGTAATGATTAAATTCAGGCTCAATTTCTATGAGTTTATTCGCTAAAGCAGGGAGTAAAATAGTATCATCAGAAGACAATTTACCCAGGAAACGGTTGCCGGACATAAGAACACATAGAAAATCATGAAAACCGACCAATGGGATATTTCCTGCCATTACAACCCCTATGGTCTTCTCTTGTTTCGGACTCTTCAAATCTTTCGCGTAAGGACCAAGCCATGTTTTCATTTTGTCTTCCTTCAAACTTTCGCCGATGCCTGACAGTGCATGCATGATATTGTTTTCCGTGAACCAGGGATTATGTGCAGAACTTTTGGAAATTATTTGACTTAGTTTTGAACCGTTTTCAGTCGGTTTATCCTGTTTTACTTCTTCAGCCAGGAATTTACCCAGCAGAATAAACGCGTTCATTCGCTTTTCGTAGGAAATCATTTTATTAATTTTGAGGCATATAGAACGTCTCTTTTTTTAGATTGTGTTCAAATTACTGATTCTGCAAAAATAATATTTCGTTTCGTTATTCTTTTAACAAGAATATTATACTTTTGCCTCAAATCAATGATAACTTCAGGTATTAACTCGAAAATACATAATTCAATGAAAAAACATAATTTTTATGCAGGGCCTTCGATTCTTCCACAGTTTACGATCGAAAATACAGCAAACGCTGTAAAAGACTTTGCGGGAACAGGATTGTCCATCATGGAAATTTCGCACCGGAGCAAAGAGTTTATTGCAGTAATGGATGAGGCAATTGCTTTGTTTAAAGAATTGTTAAACATTCCCGAAGGATACAGTGTTATCTTTTTGGGAGGCGGTGCCAGTCTTCAGTTTGCTATGATTCCTTTTAATCTGCTCAATAAGAAAGCAGCCTACTTAAACACTGGAGTCTGGGCAAAAAAAGCAATTAAGGAGGCTAAATTATTTGGTGAAGTTGAAGTTATCGCTTCCTCCGAAGATAAAAATTTCAGCTATTACCCCAAAAATTTCAAGATTCCGTCAGATGTTGATTATTTGCATATTACAACCAACAACACAATTTACGGCACAGAGATCAGAACAGATATCAACAGCCCGGTGCCATTGGTAGCCGATATGTCGTCGGATATTTTCAGCCGGCCGGTTGATGTTTCAAAATATGCTGTGATTTACGGGGGTGCACAAAAAAACCTCGCACCCGCCGGAGTAACTTTTGTAATCATTAAAAATGATATACTGGGAAAAGTAGACCGGAAGATTCCAACCATGTTGTCGTACCAAACGCATATTGAAGGAGAATCAATGTTCAACACACCTCCTTGTCTTCCTGTTTTTGCTGCATTACAAACACTCAAATGGCTGAAAAACAATGGCGGTGTACCTGCTATGGAAAAGAAGAATATTGAAAAAGCCCGGCTGCTTTACGATGAAATCGACAGGAATAAACTCTTTGTTGGAACTGTTGCTAAAGAGGATCGTTCGTTGATGAATATTTGCTTTGTTATGAAAGAAGAGTACAAGCACCTGGAAGAAGAATTTGGCAAATTTGCAGCTTCAAAAGGAATGATCGGGCTTAAGGGTCATCGCTCTGTCGGCGGGTTCAGGGCCTCTACATACAATGCCCTGCCGAAGGAAAGTGTAGTAGCTTTGGTTGCCGTAATGCAGGAATTTGAAAAAACAAATGCGTAACTGCCTGATTTTTATAAAAAGTCATTAATTTAGTAAATTAAAGGCCATTATTGATTCATTCACATTAAACAAAAAAAATCTCAATTATGATTAAAGTACTTGTTGCAACAGAAAAACCCTTTGCATCTACTGCCGTTGCGGGTATTCGGGAAATAATTGAAGGAGCCGGTTATCAGCTTGTTCTACTTGAAAAATACACCGACCAATCGCAGTTTGTGAAAGCAGTGGAAGATATAGATGCTGTGATTATCAGAAGCGATAAAGTAACAAAAGATGTAATTGATGCGGGTAAAAAATTGAAAATTATCGTCAGGGCTGGTGCCGGCTACGACAACATCGACCTTACCGCAGCAACAGCTAAGAATGTAGTGGCCATGAATACACCTGGTCAAAATTCAAACGCAGTTGCTGAACTTGCACTTGGAATGATGGTATACATGGCAAGAAACCAGTTTAATGGATCTTCAGGAACAGAATTGAGAGGCAAGAAGCTTGGGATTCATGCCTATGGAAATGTGGGACAGCTTGTTGGTGAAATTGCCAAAGGATTCGGTATGGAGGTTTTTGCATTTGACCCGTTTATTGCAAATGAAAAAATGAAGGATCAGGGAGTTACGCCTCTTGGTTCGGTTGAAGAATTGTATTCGAAATGTCAATATGTGTCCCTGCATATTCCGGCAAATGAGCAAACAAAAAAATCGATCAATTTCAGCCTGCTATCCAAAATGCCAAAAAATGCAACCCTTTTGAATACAGCACGTAAAGAAGTAATAGACGAAGCTAGTTTACTGAAAATGTTTAAAGAAAGAAATGATTTTAAATACCTTTCGGACATAGCACCCGACTGTGCCGCTGAAATAGTTGCAGATTTTGATGGAAGGTATTTCTTTACACCAAAGAAAATGGGAGCACAGACATCTGAAGCAAATATCAATGCTGGACTTGCCGCTGCTCGTCAAATTGTGAATTTTATTGAAAAAGGAGACACTACCTTTAAAGTTAACTGAATTTATCCGCCAAAACATTCTGATTTATAGCTTAAAATATCAATAATTATCAAACTAATATATCATGCTTACTGAATGTTTACAAAGGTTCAAAAACTAAAAAAAATTACCAATGGAAAACGACAATTCTAGAAATGTATCTTTTTTCAAGTTTGAAGACTTGAGAATCTATCACAAAGCCTTGGAATACATCGATTTGATCTACAATGCATCTGCCATGTTTCCATCAACTCAGGGACGTGCTATCAGCGACCGTTTTATCGCGAGCGCTCAGGCAATTGCATTTTATATTGCAGAAGGATCAACCCGCAACAAAAACCAGTTTGTTTATTATTTGAAACTTGCTAAAAGTTCTGTAAGGGAATGTGTTGTCCTGACAGCAGTTGCTGAAAAGCAAGGTCTCTTTAATGAATCAATGGTGGAAGAATCACGCAATTACCTGATGGAGTTGACCAAAATGATAGGCGCTCTTATTGGATCCATGCAAAGAAATAATCCCAGGATGAAGGATAAAGAGAATCAGGAAGATTTAATTGTTGCCGATTCTCTTGATGTAAGAAAATATTAGCAATTAACTAACAACAATAATTTATATAAATGGCTGTACTTAAAGCTTTCAGAGGGTTGCGCCCTCCTGTCAGGCTGGCTAAAAAAGTCGCATCCCGGCCTTATGATGTGTTGAATTCGGAAGAAGCAAGAGTAGAAGCAAAAGGTAACAGTTATTCACTGCTCCACATCATTAAGCCGGAAATCGATCTTGAACCGGGAGTAGATGTTCATTCTCCGTTAGTATATGAAAAGGCAAAGGAAAACTTCCTGAAATTTCAGGAAAAAGGTTGGCTCGTGCCGGACGATGAGGACTATCTTTATATTTATGGCCAAACAATGTTTGAGAAGACACAGTACGGAATTGTAGGTTGTGCTGCCGTAGAAGATTATCTGAATAACGTCATAAAAAAACATGAGTTAACACGTCCAGACAAAGAGGAAGACCGGATGAAGCATGTGCGCATCAACAATGCAAACCTGGAGCCTGTCTTCTTTTCTTATCCTGCGGTCAGTGAAATCGATGATATTATAAAAGCATTCATTCTCAATAATACCCCCGTTTATGATTTTGTATCCGACGATGGAATTGGTCATCATTTTTGGGTGATTAAAGATCAGGGAATAATAAGCAGCCTCATCGATTTGTTCGATCAGTTACCCAGTACATATGTGGCCGACGGACATCACCGAACAGCTGCCGCTGCTTTGGTAGGAAAAGAAAAAAAGGAACAAAACCCAAATCATACGGGCAAAGAAGAATATAACTTTTTCCTGGCTGTTCATTTCCCCGATAACCAGCTTACAATTATTGATTACAATCGTGTGGTGAAAGATTTGAACGGAATGACTCCTGTTGAATTTATAAAAAAACTTGAGAGCGCATTTACGGTGAAGAAAATGGGGCAAACAATCTACAAACCGGATAAACTGCATAATTTCGGCATGTACCTTGAAGGTAATTGGTACTCCCTTATTGCCAAAGAGGGTACATACAACGACACTGATCCGATAGGTGTTCTGGATGTCACCATTCTTTCCAATCATGTGCTTGATAAATTACTTGATATTAAAGACCTTCGGACTTCACAACGCATTGACTTTATCGGCGGTATCCGCGGACTGGAAGAACTTGAAAAAAGGGTGAACAGTGGTGAAATGAAGGTAGCCTTTGCACTTTTTCCGGTTTCAATGAAACAGTTGATCGATATCGCTGATAGTGGTAACATCATGCCTCCCAAAACTACATGGTTTGAACCCAAGTTAAGAAGTGGATTGGTTGTACACAAACTTGAATAACAACTATTCAAAATAGTATTCCTGGGAACCTTGTCGGTTCCCTTTTTTTTCTAAAATTTTCATCCAACTATAAATTTTTTTAGAATTAAAGAATTTTTTAAATTTCTTTTTGAAAGTATCATCTAATAATTCACATTTATATACAAAATAATGAATAAATCACAAATGTAATTTATTTCTTGTAATTATATTATTATAGCTTAATAATCAATTATTTAAACTGAGAGTTTACAAATGTACTTTGAATTTAAAAATGAATAACGTTGTATATTTTATAGATAATACTCCAAAGATGTAATTACTATCGTTATATTTACATTTTACTTATTGATAACCTGCTTTTTAATGCTATTATATAAAGTTATTATTGAGTCTTTCTTCTCATTAATAAGTTGAATAGGTTTAAAACCAATAATTAGATTATAAAGTTGATATACAGTAAGTATTCCTGTTAATAATTTCGTAATTCAGTTATTGTTTATGTAAATCATTTGAATTACATTTGTAATGCTATTTGATTTTTTAATTTAGCTGGGCATGGGTTACATTTGTCACACCTGTCATTCTGAATGAGTGCCAAAATATACTTTTGTAAACTGTAATTTTTCCGGGAATTTTGTTTAATAAATATTATAAATTATGATTGATCGCATACAGTTAATCTTAAAAACCAAAAACCTCTCTCCTTCTCAATTTGCTGATGAGATAAAAGTGCAGCGCTCGGGTGTGTCACATATTTTATCTGGAAGGAATAACCCGAGCCTGGACTTTATAATGAAGGTGTTAAAGGTATATCCTGAAATCGATGCCGACTGGCTATTGTTTGGGAAAGGACAAATGACAACCAAACCGATTCCACCACCGGTTATCAGCACAAAAAATGAAATTCCTTTTCCTCCAATAGAGGAAGTCGTGCCGGAAGAAAAAACAAATGCTGAAAAAATACCTTCAAAGGCGCCATCGATAAAAAAAAATGAATCCATGCCCCTTCCCGGAGACATAGAAAAAATAATAATATTTTATTCCGACCATAAATTCTCTGAATATTTGCCTAAGTAATCGATAAAAAAACCTGACTTTGTGAAATTTTGGGCCCCCTTATTTTATTGAACCATATTACAGGGTATAAATCATTAACTTTATACCCTGTAAATAATTTAGACCTTTAAAGTTTGGAATGCTTCAAATGCAAGAAAAAAAGAAACGATAATGACAAAAAAGAAAAACTATGAACTATTATTTTAACATTGTATTAAAAGGTATAAGCTTCGATGAAGCTATCGTTCAGGTAACGGCCGAATTGAAAAAAGAAGGATTTGGTGTGCTTACAGAAATTAATGTAAAAGAAACGCTGAAAAAGAAATTAGACGTTGATTTCAAAAAATATAAAATTCTGGGAGCCTGTAATCCTCATTTTGCCTACAAAGCCTTACAAAGCGAAGATAAAATAGGCGTTTTTCTTCCTTGTAATGTAATAGTAGAAGAACACGAAAATGGTGATGTCGAAGTTTCCGCTGTGGATCCGATTGCATCCATGAGTGCTGTTAAAAATGAAGCGTTGGGAGAAATGGCTCTGGAAGTTCAGCAAAAACTCAAGAAAGTAATCAGCGCATTGAACTAAAAATTCATCAAAAGAAATTATTTAATGAAATTTCAGTAAGATGGATTTTATTCAAATTATAAAATAATTGTTTTTAAGCCCTCCAGGCTATTAGATATCATTTAATGAATATTATAGAAACTAAAAATCTGACCAAACGATTCGGTGAAACAATAGCCGTTGATGCCGTTTCAATCAATGTCAGGAAAGGTGAAATTTATGGGTTTCTTGGGTTGAACGGAGCCGGAAAAACAACGGCAATAAGGCTTTTGCTTGGAATGATCAAGCCCGATTCCGGGTCTGTTACATTGTTTGGAAAAAATGTCAAACAAGCTTCAAGCCTTTGGAACAATGTAGGATATTTGGTTGAAACTCCTTATTCATATCCCGATCTTACGGTTCGTGAGAACCTGGAGGTATTCTTTTATTTGCGAGGATTGATTGACAGGAAATGCATTGACAACATCATCGATATTCTTCAGCTTAATCCTTATAAAAATAAAAAAGCCAAACAATTGTCGATGGGAAACAACCAGCGGTTAGGCTTAGCCAAAGCATTGATGCACCATCCTAAATTATTGTTGCTCGATGAACCCATCAATGGTCTGGACCCTGCTGGAATAGTTGAGATCAGAGAGTTTTTGAAAGATCTCGTGAGCAGGCACGAAACAACAATCTTTCTTTCGAGCCATATCCTTTCCGAAATTTCAAAGCTTGCAACACGAATAGGAATCGTTCATGAGGGAAAACTGATCAAAGAAATAAATGCAGATGAACTCGAAAATCAGATCATCAGAAAATTATGCGTAAGCACTTCTGATAATGATAAGGCTGTTCAGATTTTAACTGAAAAGGGGGTTACCCTGTTGCAAAGGGAAAACGGTTTAATTGAAACAAAGGATTTAATAGCAATTGAACAACCCGAAACCATAGCAACGCTATTGGTGCAATCGGGAATTCCCTTAAAACAACTGAATGTTGTTGAAGAAGATTTGGAAGCTTATTTTTTAAGAATTATTGGAAAGCAAAACAATGCGCAATGAAACTTCAGTGGCAGGCCTTTAAGGCAGAAATTATTAAAAACAGGCATTCCCGTATCACATGGGTAACGTTCATTGCATTTTCACTTGCTCCATTATTTGGAGGTGTTTTCATGTTACTGATGAAAGACAACGGGTATGATGGCCTTTCGGGTGCTTTTAAATCAAAGGCGCTTTTAATGTCATTCGAAGCTAACTGGAACTCTTATTTGGGACTGCTGTCACAGGCTGTCGGCGTGGGCGGTGTATTAATATTTGGGTTTGTGGCCAGCTGGTTATTCGGCAGAGAGTACTCGGATGGTACAGCCAAGGATTTATTATCCCTTCCCATTTCCCGAGCCAAAATTATAAATGCAAAGTTTATTTATTATATTCTCTGGTGTTTTGCCCTAATACTATCAAATTTGCTGCTGGGATTGCTAATTGGAATTTTATTGGGGTTGCCAAACTGGAGTGCTGAAATGTTTATAAAGAACCTAACTGTTTATTTTGTAACCACAGTCCTTATTATCCTTTTGAACACACCCATTGCATTTTTTGCAATAGCCGGTAAAGGATATCTGACACCATTAGGGATTGTCGCAATTGCACTGGTCCTTGCACAGATTGTAGGAGCCATGGGGTTTGGAAATTACTTTCCCTGGGCTGTGCCGGGAATATACAGCGGCAGCGGTGGTGCAGAAATGAAGGAACAGTTGAACATTTATAGTTTTTTGATCTTAATCCTTACCAGCATCGCGGGATATTTAAGTACTATTTTGTGGTGGAAATATGTGGATCAGGCAAAATAAGTTGAATAAGTAAATTCATTTCCAGTAAAATTATATCATTCACCTTGGAAATTGTATTTTTGAGTTTTGGTAAGTCGATTTTAATGCGTTAAAAATTTATTTGATTCTTAGTAGAAAAAGTTGAATCCTGTAAATGAAATTTCCAATAAATAATTAAAACGGTCTATTTGAAAATAGGATTAATATATCCGAATAAAAATAATAAGGACAAATCTGTGCATCTGGGTTTGGGCTATATTGCATCATATGCAAGGAATATATACAGCGACTTGCATTTTGAATTATTAGATACACGCGTTTCAACAAATAAAGAAGAAAAAAAATTCTACACTACCCAATTTGAAGTTATTGGAATTACTGTTTCGAGCTTAACCTATCAGGAAGCAGTAGAATGTATAGAAATTGTTAAACGCAACTTTCCCGAAACTTTAATATGTGTCGGAGGACCCCATGTTACAATGGTAAAAGAAGAAATTCTTGAAAATAAGAACATTGATTATGCAGTTGTTGGCGAAGGAGAAAAAACCTTTGCTGGGCTAATCGGTTTTCTGAAAAGCGAAATTTCCATTTCTGAAATAAATGGTCTTGTATACAGAAACAAGGCAATTATTTGTAATGAACCGGTGGAACAAATTAAAGACCTGAATATTATCCCTTTTCCCGCCTATGATATCTTTAAAATGAACAGGTATCCGACTCATAGAATTATCACGAGCAGAGGTTGTCCCTACCAATGTGTATTTTGTCTTGATTCAAAAATTTGGAACGGTCAATGGCGAAAAAGAGATGTAAATTCTGTTCTCGAAGAATTGTTGTTTTTATTTAGGCGATATAAAAAAAAGAATGTTGTTTTCATAGATAACAGTTTTGATATCGAAATTGAAAGAGTGGTCGAATTTTGTGATAAAATTACTGAAACTGATATTGACTTTCTTTGGTCAACAAATGTAAGAGGGGAGAAAATAACTCCTTTTGTCGCAAGGAAACTCAAATCAGCAGGTTGTTATAGCGTTAGTACAGGAATAGAATCTGCCAATAATACTATACTTAAAAAAGCAGGGAAGAAAGTTACGATTGAAGAAATGACCGAGGGAATTAAACATTTAAAGGAACAAAACATTGAGGTACTCGGCATGTTTATAATTGGTAACATTGGAGATACATTAGCAACTGTAAAAGAGTCTATTGCTTATGCTAAAAAATCAGAGATGGACACAGTTAAATTTTACAGTGCAATTCCTTATAAGGGAACGCCACTGTGGCAGGAGATTAGTAAAACCGGAAAAATAAAAACAGATGACATAATTGAAATCAGCAAAATTAATCCACCGGTATTTTTCGAAACCCCTGAATTTACTTATTTGGAAAGACTCGAAGCTATCCGATTATCAGAAGAAGAAGGCTTTTTCTGGTATTGTTTCGGCAATCATAAAAGCAGAATAACTGATTTTGGCAAAAGCATAACATCAAAAATACAAGCGATTTTGCCTGATAAATTAGCAGATTTATTTTACCTGAAAGTGAAGAAAATCTATAAATTTATGTATTGGGGAAATTAATTTTATTCACCTGTAATCCTCTCCTCTCAAATATGATTCACTTTGTAAGGACAATCGCAGGATAGTTTTTAAAAACGGGAGTTATCAAGCAGAAAACCCCCTCATCTAATTATTATTTTCTTTCCATTTTGTCCCGAACAATGTTAGACAACCGGAAAGCAATGAAACCCAATAAACATTAAACTACAACCTGCAAATTTTTGACAAATAATATGTCAGTCAGAACCGCTCCATTTTAGAGAAAAAGAAATCACTTTCGATGATGGAATTTTCATCACTATCGGAACCGTGAACCGCATTCGCCTCGAGGCTCGTTCCATACAGCGCACGGATGGTTCCCTGAGCTGCTTTTGAAGGATCAGTCGCGCCTATGTAATCGCGGTAAGCCTGAACAGCATTTTCCTTTTCAAGAATAGCTGCTACAATAGGACCTGAAGACATAAAAGCCGTAAGGCTTCCGTAAAATGGCCTGTCTTTATGAACCTCATAGAATTTTTTTGCTTGCTCTAAAGTCAGATGAGTAAATTTCATCGCTTTAATACTGAAGCCACCCTCTGCAATCTTTGACAAAATGGGTCCGATATAGCCTTTCTTTACAGCCAAAGGTTTGATCATAGTAAATGTTAATTTTCCTGCCATAGAATTGATTTTTATGAAAGCCGGCAAAATTAAAGATATTTTATAAATTTGCAGCGGTAAATTTCAAATCACATCTTTTTTGGCACCTATCGATTATTCAGTTGTAAAGGACTTGCTTTCCACAAAAAGAAAAATCCTGCTGACCTCTCATATTAATCCTGACGGGGATGCACTCGGTTCGTGCCTGGCTATGCATCATTTTCTTATCAGGATGGGGCATGAAACAACCATTGTGCTCCCTAATGATTTTCCTGATTTTCTTGAATGGATGCCCGATGCTGACAAAATTATAATCGGCGATAAGGATAAAAAAAGTTGTGAAAAGCTGTTTGATCAAACGGATTTGATTTTTTCACTTGATTATAATGCACCTTCCCGACTAGGCTTGACAACGGGTGCATTTAAAGCCTCCTCTGCAAAAAAAATCATGATCGACCATCACACCGGCCCTCATACAAGTGAATATGATTATGTTTTTTCAACCCTTAATGTTTCATCTACCTCTGAAATGGTCTTTGACTTTATAACGCAAATAAGGCCTGATCTGATGAATCGTGAAATAGCCGAATGCATTTATACCGGCATTATGACCGATACCGGATCGTTTAGCTATTCCTGCAATTATGAAAAGACCTTCCGTATTGTAGCTGAATTATATAAGGCTGGTATTGACGGTGTTGCCATAAACAGACTGGTTTACAACACTTATTCTGAAAGCCGTTTACGCTTACTTGGCTATGCATTAAGTGAAAAACTTGTTGTACTTACTAAATTTTCGACGGCCTATATTTCATTAACAATGGATGAATTAAACCGGTTTCAATTTAAAGTAGGGGATACTGAAGGCCTTGTAAATTATGCTCTTTCAATCAAGGGGATCCGGTTCGCTGTACTTTTTACCGAAAGGGAAGACAAAATCAGACTTTCCTTACGATCAACCGGGAATTTCTCAGTGAATGACTTTGCCCGAAAACATTTTCAGGGCGGAGGACACATGAATGCTGCCGGAGCAGATTCATTTGACTCCATGGACAAAACAATTGAAAAGTTTGTGCGTTTATTACCCGAAAATAAAAAGCTTTTATCGTCTGAGTAAGAGCTAAGAATAATGGCAATTAAAAAAATTAAATTCAGTTTCTTATTTTTTATCTATATCCTCATTCTTATTTCCTGTTCCGAAAATAAATCCGATAAAAAGCAGGTGAATCCACTAAAATATAAAGAACCGCTGATGAAGGTGAATAAAAAACTGGTGAAGTCAGAAGAGGAACAGATTGATGATTTCATACAAAGGTACAAATGGACAATGGATAAAACAGGAACGGGTCTAAGGTACATGATTTATAAAAACGGTTCGGGTAAGAAGGCAGAACAAGGTAAAATAGTAAAATTCAACTATACCGTTAGCTTGCTTAATGGTGATACCTGTTATTCATCGCAAAAAGAAGGTGCCAAAATAATTGATTTAGGAAAGGATGTCACGGAAGCGGGACTGGAAGAAGGAATTTTATTATTGAAAACCGGTGACCATGCAAAATTTATTATACCTTCGCACCTCGCTTTTGGATTGCTGGGCGACAGGGATAAAATACCTGCAAAGGCAGCATTAGTCTACGACATAGAATTATTGGAAGTTAAATAATTAAATTTAAAAAAATGAAAATTTCGAAAATCGCATCAGGTTTATTCTTTTCAATCATAGCGTCCGGCATGATTGTATCCTGTACACAGCCTTCTGGCTCAAAAAAAGATGTTGCATTAACCAGTGAACTCGATTCAGTAAGTTATGCAATTGGTATTGACATTGGCAATAACCTTAAAAAGAATGGGGTAGATAATCTCAACACAGATGCTATAGCCAAGGGGTTTGCAGATGTTTTTGCAGGTTCTGAAACGATGATTGAATCTGCTGATGCCAATCAATACGTGATGAAATATTTTAACAAAATGAGGGATAAAAAAGCTGCCGAAAATCTTAAGGCTGCAGAAGAATTTCTTAAGGAAAACGGTCAAAAAGAAGGCGTTCAGACAACTGCCAGCGGACTTCAATATAAAATTATTACCGAAGGTACCGGCCCGAAACCAACAGCAACTGACATGGTGAAAGTGTACTACAAAGGAATGCTTACCAATGGAACAGGATTCGACAGCACAACCAAAGAAAACCCGGCCCAATTCAGGGTAAACGGTGTAATTAAAGGTTGGTCCGAAGCCCTGCAACTCATGCCTGTTGGTTCAAAATGGATGCTTTATGTCCATCCGGACCTTGGTTATGGAACAAGAGGCAATGGAGGACTTATACAACCTAATAATGCTCTTATATTTGAGATAGAATTAGAAGGAATAGTGGATCAAAGCAAAAAATAATCCCTATGAATCTGCATGAATATCAGGGTAAATCTTTGTTAAAAAGTTTCGGAGTTACGGTTCCCAGAGGAATTGTTGCTTTTTCACCTGAAGAAGCAGTTGAAGCTGCAAAAATCCTCCACGAAAAAACCGGAACCGAAAAATGGGCGGTAAAGGCACAAGTCCATGCAGGAGGGAGAGGTAAAGGCGGGGGCGTAAAAATTGCTGCGAACATTGATGAGGTTCAGCTTTTTGCCGATCAGATTATCGGTATGCAATTGGTAACACCCCAGACCGGACCGGAAGGAAAAAAAGTAAAAAAAGTTCTGATCGAAGAAAACGTTTATTATCCGGGTGAATCAGAGTTAAAAGAATTTTATCTTTCCATCCTTCTCAACCGGCAAAAAGGCAGAAACATGATCATGTATTCTCCGCGTGGAGGTATGAACATTGAGCAGGTAGCCGAAGAAACTCCCGAAGCTATTTTTACGGAAGAAATTGATCCGAAAGTCGGCCTTCAGTCATTTCAGGCTCGCAGAGTCGCTTTTAACCTTGGCTTAAGCGGAAATGCATTTAAGGAAATGGTAAAGTTTGTACCGGCGCTTTACAATGCTTATGTTGGTGTTGATGCTACCCTGTTTGAGATCAATCCTGTAATCAAAACAACTGATTGCAAGATTTATGCTGCTGATGCAAAAGTAGTGATCGATAACAATGCATTGTACCGTCATCCGGATATTGTCGAATTCAGGGACTTTGATGAGGAAGATCCTACTGAAATTGAAGCCAGCAGGTATAATCTTAGCTATGTTAAACTCTCAGGGAATGTCGGGTGTATGGTTAATGGAGCCGGACTTGCTATGGCTACGATGGACATTATTAAACTTTCGGGTGGTAATCCTGCAAATTTTCTGGACGTGGGCGGAGCGGCCGATTCGAAACGGGTTGAAGAGGCATTCAGGATAATCCTGAAAGATCCAAATGTACAGGCAATTCTTGTCAATATTTTTGGAGGTATTGTAAGGTGCGACAGTGTAGCGCAGGGAGTTGTGGATGCCTGTAACCGGATCGGCGAAATCAAAGTTCCGATCATTGTCAGGTTGCAGGGTACCAATGCGGAGGAAGGCAAAAAAATAATTGACGAATCCGGACTTAAGGTTCATTCGGCTATTCTACTTCGCGAAGCTGCAGAAAAAGTAAAGGAAGTACTTAGTTAAACAATCGAGTTAGATTAAAGATAAAGTCCTGTAAACAGTTACAGGACTTTTTTTATGGGACAAGAATATTTAACGATTGAGGATGCACTTTGATATATAATTTTTTGCTCGGTCTATGAGCTTCGCCATCAATATTTACCCATCTCTTTTTTTTGGTTTTAATGAGCAGTTCCGAAGCTTTAAATATTTCAATATGTTTTGAGGAGTCGATTTTTCGCCAGTACAACAAGCTGGCAATGAAGGGTATCTCAATCATCATAGGTTTTTGTACGATGATAATATCAAGCAATCCATCATCAATTTGAGCTTCTGGAGCTATGGAAGTATGGTAGCCAAACTGGTCGGAATTGGCAAAAGCAATCAATAGTGCCTTTGTTTTTATTGATTTTCCGTCGTAAAAAATCCGGTACTTTCTCGGACGGTAACGTGGGTACAATTCCGTTACTATCCTCAAATACGATAAAAAGCCCCTTCTTTTATTTTGTGCAAACCTGGCAGCAACGAGTCCGTCGAACCCGATTCCAGCGATACTTACAAACAGCCTGTCATTGATGGATCCGGTATCAATTTTAATAACTTTTTCCTGGTTGATAATGTCAATGGCTTTTTTAAAACTTAAAGGTATTTTCAGATGATGGGCAAGTCCGTTACCTGAGCCGGCCGGGATGATCCCCAGAACAGTTTCTGTGCCAACTAACCCGCGGGCAATTTCATTTACGGAGCCGTCTCCTCCTACTGCTACCACGATATTTGTTCCATTCGAGGCCCTTTCGCGGCAAATTTCCGTCGCATGTCCCTGACGTTCTGTTAAAACAACCGAATATATGAATTTTGAATGATCGAGGTGCTTTTCGATCAAGTCTGAAATATTATCTTTCCTGAAAACTCCGGATATTGGATTTACGATGAATACAATCTTCTTTTTACTATTTTGATCCTCATTCATCGGTAGTCAATTTGTTATTAATCATCCTGTAATTATATTGCTGAACAATTGCTTTAACCATTTTATCCATGTTTTTCGCAACTATTGAATCTTCGCCATTTTTTAAATCATGCTGTAAAAGGCTGTCGTTTGAATAATTATAAAGAGCCAAATCTTTTTCGCCGTCAAATTTCAGTATAAAATCATTTTGTATAAGCTGGTAAATTCCATATAAATAGGATACTGCAAATCGTGTGGCCGTCGAATCAAAAACACTTTGCCCAAAGGATACAAATGATGCTGTATCATTCAGATAATCCAGAATGCTGGGCATAATATCCGTTTGCTGGGCAATCTCGTTACTTTTTGTGTGCCAATCAGCGACCGGGCTGTAAAATATGATGGGTATGGAGTACCTGCCGACAGCGGTTTTATAAAACGGATAATGCCCTGCATAGGTATGATCGGCAGTAAGGATAAACAAGGTGCTGTCAAAAAATTCCATTTTTTTCATTGTATTGAAAAACCTTTTCAACGAATAATCCGCATATCCGATACTCTCATGGATATCCAGCGTCCCTTTGGGGAAAACACCTTTGTATTTATCAGGAATGGTGTATGGATGATGGGACGAGAGTGTAAAAACCGATGCCATGAAAGGCTTATGCATTTCATTTAATTTCGAAGCGGTAAACTGGAGGAATGGTTCATCAAATATTCCCCATTTTCCATCAAAATCAGCGTCGTTGTTGTATTCGTACCGGCCAAAATAATTATCAAATCCGGCTATCATCGTATACGCTTCGAAGCCCATGGTTCCATTTGTCCCGCCATGAAAAAAAGCAGTTGAATAGCCATCCTTTTTGAGAATTCCGGCTATCGAACTTATTTTATTTGTTACATAAGGAGATAACAAATAGGCACTGTACATCAGTGATGGTATCCCGGAAAGAATAGCAGGAATTCCGTCAATAGATTTCTCCCCGTTGGCAAATCCCCTGAAAACAAGGCTATGTTCCATCAAAGAATCCAAAAAAGGTGTATACCCTTTGTACTTTCCATTGTCTAGTTTTGGATTTAAAAAAGCACTATGTTCTGCCGTAAAACTTTCAAGAATAATGATAAAAACATTCAATTTTTTCATCCCGTGTTCATTCCTTTTGCCTTTGTGAAACGGAGTGAATTCGCTATCAAGCTCCTGTTTGCTTGAAAAATATTGCTTTTCTTTTATTCCTGCTTCGTCTTTAGTTTTAATAATCGTAAAGGGAGTATTGAGGATAATCGGGAAATAACGGGGTTCGGTATATTGCCCTGCGTTGACAATATTTATCGGCTTATTCTGGAGTCCTCCCCTTCCGGCAATTACAATGAAAATCGCAATTACAATAAAAACAACCGAATCTACAAGATAATTTCGTCCGGTAAATCTGTTGTATTTTGAGTCATTCACCTTTAGTTTCTTTCCGGCCCATATCAGAATGACAATAAAAAGAAGAAACACAACAAAGGGAAACCAGAAATCACGAATAAAATCAGGGATCAGGGAAACAATTTCACGCTGGTTTTCACTGACATAACTAAAAATATCAATGGTCATCCTTTTTTGGGTAAACCGGAAATAAATGACATCAATGAAGTTCGCCATGAGGGCTATTGAATTCGGAAGATAAAACAGGAGATCGCTGAGCCATTGATAGGGCTTTTTATACTTAAATTGAAATGGAATTGCATTCAGAAGAATAAAGGGGAAATTAATAATAACGAGAGTTACAAGATCAAAACGCAAGCCTGAAATAAAAATATAAAGAAGATGTCTGATGCTTAAGGCTGAAAATATCGAAATGTTAAAAAAATAAATTGCACAGCGTGATAAAAATAAGAGTGCAAGGGCAAGTCCCAACCTTTCGAGAAGAAAAATATGCGTGTTTCCCGAATACCAGACTTTACGTTGCATATTTAGAAACCAACAAGGATTTAATTATTTACAATAAATTACATTGACTGTTCGTACAGCCTGAGCTGAATTCCCGGCCTGATCCGAAACGCTGTAAGTAACGGTATACATACCGATAGCCGTTGTATCGACAGTATTTGTTGTTTGTATGTTAGCCGTAATGTCTCCATCCACATCATCTGTAGCCGTTGCCCCTGCATCTTCATACGCAAAACCTACACATGCATTTACCGGATTCGTGCCGTTGATTGTGATGACTGGAGCTGTAGTATCTTTAGTGTCCGCCTTTTTACAGGTTGTGAACAATGTTATTATGAGAAAGATGAATGGAAGTATAAAAACACGTGCAATTCGCATTTTATTCATTTTACATTTATTTTTGACAAAACTAAGGATTTCAGTGAAACAATTTCTAATTTATTTAAAACGGATAAAAATTACAACCGTTTTTTACAGAATACCCTTTAACTATTTGTAAATTAATTAAATATATGATATTCACCTAATTTTATTAAAAAACAATCATTCCTTGCCATCAATCGCTTTTATTATAATTTTGGCTACTCCAAACAATTAAATGATTTACTTATGAATGTTCCGGAAAAAATAACGGCATATGCCGGGAATAAAGGAGAACGCGTTCGATCCGACTGTTTTGTTACGCTTGAAATTTCCAAGACGGGAGGTATACAAATATCTCTTCAGAGTAAAGTTGAAGCAATGTACGGCAATTCGATAAAAAAACTGGCGAACGAAATGCTTGAATATTATAATATTGCCAATGCATCCCTGACAATTGAGGATTCCGGTGCTTTGCCATATGTGCTGATGGCCAGAATAGAAGCCGCAATCAGACAAGTCATTAAAACAGATAAAGAGTTTCTTCCCGAAATGATTGAAGTAAATAAATACGGAACAAAACGGGATGCTTTTCGGTTTTCGCGGCTTTATCTGCCGGGTAACTCTCCTAATCTGATGATCAATGCAGGAATTCACAATCCTAACGGAATCATTCTCGACCTGGAAGACGCTGTAGCTCCCGATAAAAAATTCGAAGCTTCATTTGTGGTTCGAAATGCATTACGGCAGGTTGATTTTTATGGAGCTGAGCGTATGGTCAGAATAAACCAGATTCCGCGTGGGCTTGATGATCTCGATTTTATTGTTCCACACAATGTAAACCTGATCCTGATCCCGAAATGTGAAAGCAAAGACCAGATTTTAGCTGTCAACAAACGAATTGATTCAATAAAAAAAGAAAAGGAAATAAAAGGTGATATCTGGCTGATGCCAATCATTGAAAGTTCGTTAGGTGTAATAAAAGCTTATGAAATTGCAAGTGCTGCTGAAAATGTTGTCGCAATCGCGATAGGTCTTGAGGATTATACTGCCGACCTTGGAACCAGAAGGACACAGGAAGGTACTGAATCATTTTTTGCCCGTTCGATGGTTGTCAATGCTGCAAGGGCTGCAGGGATCCAGCCCATTGACTCGGTTTTTTCAGACATCTCTGACATGGAAGCACTAAAGCAAAATGTTTTGGTATCCAAATCACTTGGCTTTGATGGAATGGGCTGTATTCACCCAAGACAAATACGTGTCATTCATGAAAATTTTGCTCCGGACACGAATGAAATTGAAAAAGCTAAAAAAATAGTATCAGCCTATATGGAAGCCCGGGAAAAAGGTTTGGGTGTAGTTTCTTTAGGTTCGAAAATGATCGATGCGCCGGTAGTTAAACGAGCTCAGAAAACGGTTGATCTGGCCATTTCTCTTGGTAAACTTGAACGTGGTTGGAGAGAAGAACCTGTTAAAAGTTAATTTATAAAAATAACAACTCTGCTAAATAATTGAAGAATTCAATCTGAAAATTAAGGTTTTATGAAAAAATACGATAACGTGGTCAAAAATGCTGCAGGAAGAATGGTTCCAACAGTCATTAACGGAGAAAACCATGTACCCTACATGGGTGTTGGAAAATTTATTCCTGAAGGAAGAAAATTCGGTCCGCGTATTTCCTCCTGCGCCGATTACCCTGCTGATGGAAACAAAACGGTCGCAACATTAAAAGAAGCCCTGATTAATTCAGGTCTTAAAGACGGAATGACCATTTCGACGCACCATCACTTCAGGAACGGAGATTTGATTGCTAACCAGATCTTCGATATTGCGCATGAACTGGGGGTCAAAGATTTACGCTGGTTTCCATCGGCGTCTTTTCCCTGCCATGAGCATTTGATCCCCTATCTTGAAGACGGGACTATTAACAGGATAGAAGGAAGCATGAACGGACCTTTGGGGAAATTTGCCTCCCAAGGTAAAATGAAAGGACTTGGTATTCTTCGGTCACACGGTGGAAGGTATCAGGCTGTGCAGGATGGAGAAGTGCAAATCGACATCGCTGTTATTGCTGCTCCAACAGCCGATCCATTCGGTAATGCAAATGGGGTGGACGGACCCGCTGCCTGTGGTTTGTTGGGATTTGCCCTTGCAGATTCTCAGTATGCTGACAAAGTTATTGTGGTTACGGATAATCTTGTTCCCTTTCCATGCATCCCCTGGCAGATTCACGGAAATTATGTCGATTTTGTAGTCAAAGTCGAACAAGTGGGAATATCAGAAAAAATTATTTCGGGTACCACGCAAATAACAAAAAGCCCCGACAGGTTGCTCATTGCTGAAATGACAGCAAAATTCTGCGATGAGGCAGGAATCATCCGGGATGGCTTTTCGTACCAGGCCGGAGCAGGAGGTACAGCGCTGTCAATCGGAATTTATTTCAGTGAAATTCTCAAAGCCAGGAACTGGAAAGCCCGGTTTATCAGGGCAGGCAGCAACCAATATCCCGTAAAAATGCTCGAAGAAGGTCTGGTTGATTATATCCTGGACGGACAAACATTCGATCTTGAAGGCGTTCGTTCAATGCGTGAAAATAAAGGCCATGTAAATACAAGTCCTTTTACGAGTTATAACTATCATGGAAAAGGAAATTTTGCATCGATGGTGGATGTGGTTATATTAGGTGCAACTGAAGTGGATGTAAACTTTAATGCCAATGTGGTCACTCACTCCGACGGTTATTTGCTGCATGGAATAGGCGGCTGGCAAAACTGCCTGTTTTCCAAATGCACGATTCTGCCTATTCCGCTTTTCCGCGACCGGATGCCTGTTATCCTTGATGAAGTTACTACGCTGTGCGGCCCCGGTGAACTGATTGACGTGATCGTTACGGAAAGAGGGATCGCCATAAATCCACGAAGAAAAGACCTGATCGAAAAATTGAAAAATACTGCATTGCCCCTTAAAACGATTGAAGAACTCAAAGAGGAAGCCGAAAAAATATGCGGTATTCCTGAAAAACCAAAACTCAGTGACGAAATCATAGCTGTTATAAAATGGGTTGACGGAACCGTTATCGATTCCGTAAGAAGAGTTTTATAATCCATTCAAAAAGGCAGTATTGCAAACCTTCTTGAATGGATTTAATGGAAACCTATTTATTCGCATTAAAAACTCTGCCTGAACCGCTGATTTTCGTGATGATTTGAGGATAACCCCTGTAGTAAACATTTCCGCTTCCGGAAATTTCGACATTTAGCATATTGCTTGCCCATACTTCACTGTTTCCTGATCCGCTGATGGTCACATACGTGTTAAAGGTAGAGAGGTCAAATGCCCTTACGGTACCTGAACCACTGATTTGAATATGATGCTCATGAGCACTTCCCGAAAGATAAATTAATCCTGAACCCGAAATTTCGCTTTGAATATTCTGTGCAAGAGTATTCATCGAAATATTCCCTGAACCGCTTATTCGCAGATAAACATCCAGTGTATCAGGAAAGAAGCTTGTGGTAGTTATTCCTCCCGAACCACTGATCACCGCATAATCGAAACGGGTCGTCACAATATAAATAGTTATTCCAGCGTGGTTTTTGACAGGTTGATAATACCCGATTTGCCAAAGGCCGTCTGCCGTAACATATTTTTCAATGTCATCTATAATGTTTTGCTGGCCTTCAATCCTTACTGATTGTGAATCACCGTAAGAAACAACCACGTTGGCATCAATGCTCAATGCAACTCCTGAAACTGACGGGAGATCAAAGTTCTGACTAACAACCGGTCCCTGCCCTTTAATATGCTTTAAGTCTTTAATACAGGATGAAAACAGCAATCCTATACTGACAATCATAAGTGTAATAATAATCTTAGCTTTTTTCATAGAAGTAATTTTGTTTATATTTTGATGGACAACAAAATATATTGAGGGTCGCAAAAACTGTAAAAAAAATAAAAGTCAGACTATTTTTTATCTGCTGAAAGCGTATATGCTTTTATGCAAAGATTAAAATTAAGAAATTTAAATTTACTGTCGGCCCCGCATTCATACCAGGCTTCGGGCCATTTGTTATAATCCGGATTTATCCAGCATTTATGGCTGGCAAGTTTTGGATCAGAATAGCCTCTGATAAATGTTTCAATTGGAATTGGCATGGTATCATTTGGTGTAATGTATCTCGTCAAAATATAAAAATCCTCATCCTTTTTTACCCTTACTTTTTCGTTCAGATCGAATGTATAATAGCCGGCAAATTTGCAAGTCGCTTCACCAATCACTGCAAGTTTTTCCGATAATTGCATGGTAACAGTGTCAAATTGATGATATATTTCAGTAAAAATCTTTGTATTTGGCTCATTTACAGAAGTTCCAATTTTCGTTATAAATAAACTATCCCGGGCAGTAAACTTTACCAATCCATAACACACAGAATCATGAAATCCGTAAGATCTGTATGATCCAAGCGTATCGTAATAATAGATTTCGGCTTCCGGATCGTAAGAAATCCACTTCGGCCAGATGGCATTATACTTCAAAATGTTAGGATCGGAGTAGGGAATATAGAAATAGCCTTTATCACCAAATGAAATTCCAAGACTGTTTTGCGCAATCCAGACTCCTTTTCCGGATTCAGTTTTCAACGTATCGTTCCAGCCAACCAAATCGATAGCATGGTTTATATCCTTTTTTTTTGGACAATAATAAATATTTGTCAGGGTATCCAGCAGCTCCTTCCTGAAATACAACATACTATAAACTGCTCCGGTTTCAACAATCGTTTGTTTTATCAATCCGGGATCATCAGGCAAAAACCTTGCATCTGTGATATAACCAGGTTTAACCGGGTTTTGCTCACACAGGGAATCTGTCTCAGGATTTTTCATTATAGGACCTGATCCCCTTGTAAAATAGGCAGTTGCCATGTAATGATTTCCGTAAGTGCTTCGTGAAGGATCAAAACCATTGCACAACTTCAGGTTTATATCAGACAAAATATATTCTCCAAAACCGAAAGTACGCCATACCGACTCAACAGAGCCTAAAGCGGCACTTGACCAACACCCACCATCCGGCTGTGTCTTCACCGGACCTAACCTTCCTGTCCCCTGAAGAGTAAATGTTACCGGCAATTTTTCCCCTGAGTAGTCTTTGAAATCATTTCCAGGTGGATTTTGCGAATGATTCTGAGAATTCACCGGATGTGTTATAATAATAAATAGTATAATCGTTAATATTTTGTACATCTTAAAACGAAATTACACAATTATGTCTATTGACATTCTGAATAAATGGAGCAAATTATTTTTTTCATCTTAAGGATCAAGAAAACAGAGACATAGGTAGTTTTCCATAATTATCAACATCCTCAAATCAGGGGGTGATTTTATATAATTTTACCATCTTGAATTATATGGTCTGACCAAGGATTAAAATTTCCGGTTTTAGGTTTAAGAAATTGCTTACAGACGGTCGGTCAGGATTGATAACAATTAATTTTACATTTTGAACAATTAAAAATGGTTGATTTCACACACTTGCATGTACATACACAGTATTCAATCCTTGATGGTGCTGCGAACATCGAATTGCTGATAAAAAAAGCAAAGGAATCAGGAATGAATTCACTGGCTATAACCGATCACGGAAATATGTACGGTGTGCTGAAATTCTTTAACGAAGCAAAACGGCAGGGAATAAAACCCATCATTGGCTGCGAGATTTATATTGCAGTTGAAAGCCGGTTGAAAAAGGAAAAAACCAAAGGAAAGCATTATCACCATTTAATATTATTAGCAAAAAATAAAACCGGATATCATAACCTGGCTAAGCTCAGTTCACTTGGCTACCTCGAAGGTTTTTATTACAGGCCACGAATCGATAAAGAAATCCTGAAACAATACAGCGAAGGATTGATTGTTTCAAGCGCCTGCCTTGGCGGCGAGCTTCCTCAAACAATTATGAACAATGGCGAAGAAAAGGCACAGGAGGTAATCGACTGGTTCAAGGATGTTTTTGGAGAGGATTATTACCTTGAACTTCAAAACCATGGCAGAGCCGAGCAGAAAAAAGTAAATGAATCACTCGTTCAATTAGCCTTAAAAAACAACCTGAAAGTTATTGCGACGAATGATGTACATTATATTAACAAGAATGATTACGATGCACACAATATTCTGATCAGGCTGAACACCGGATCCGATATAAACGATTCAAAGGATTCAATGAAATATACGGGTGAGGAATTCCTTAAATCGCCCGATGAGATGCTCGCACTTTTTTCCGATTATCCGGAGGCCTTGGCCAATACACAAGAGATTGTGGACAAAGTGGAAGATTATAATATTCACAGCAGTATTATTTTACCGGCATTTCCGCTACCCGAAGGATTTTCGTCAGAAGATGAATACCTTAGTTACCTGACGTACAAAGGAGCAGAAAAGCTATATCCACTAATGACTCCGGAAATCAAAGAACGACTTGATTTCGAATTAGCCGTCGTTAAAAAAGTTGGTTTTCCGGGGTATTTTCTTATTGTGGCGGATTTCATAAATGAAGCCCGGAAAATGAATGTTACCGTAGGCCCCGGAAGAGGTTCCGCCGCAGGTTCGGCTGTGGCCTATTGTACCGGAATAACAAGCATCGACCCCATCAGGTACAATCTGCTTTTCGAGCGGTTCCTGAATCCCGACCGTGTGACGATGCCTGACATTGATGTCGATTTCGATGATGAAGGAAGGGATAAAGTATTGGAATATGTGGTACATAAGTACGGAAAGGAACGTGTAGCACAAATCGTAACTTTTGGCACCATGGCCGCTAAAATGGCAATTAGAGATGTGGCTCGTGTTTTAAAACTGCCCCTGCCCGATGCTGACAGACTCGCTAAAATGGTTCCTGAAAAACCGGGTATCACCTTAAAACAGGCCTTCAGAGAAGTAAGTGAGTTGGAAGACATCAAAAATAACGGCGATGAACTTGAACGAAAAACACTACAATTCGCCGAAATTTTAGAAGGTTCGGCACGGCATACCGGAACGCATGCCTGCGGCGTAATCATCGGAAAGGATAACCTCATTAATTATATTCCGCTGGCGACTGCAAAAGATTCGACTTTGATGGTTACACAGTATGAAGGCAAACTGGTAGAAACTGTAGGGATGCTGAAAATGGATTTTTTGGGTTTAAAAACATTGTCAATTATTAACGATGCCATTAAGAATATTCAAAAACGCCACGGGGTTAAAATTAACATCGATACAATTCCTCTCGACGATGAAAAAACGTTTGCATTGTATCAGCGGGGAGATACCATCGGGACATTTCAATTTGAATCGGAGGGCATGCGTAGTTACCTCAAAGATTTAAAACCAACCAACATCGAAGATCTCATTGCAATGAACGCCTTGTATCGTCCGGGGCCAATGGAGTTTATTCCGACTTATATCAAACGCAAACACGGTAAGGAAAAGGTGGAGTATCCCCATCCCTTGCTTGAAGATATCCTCAAGCCAACTTTTGGTATAATGGTTTACCAGGAGCAGATCATGCAGGCAGCACAAATTATGGGTGGATTTTCTCTTGGAAGAGCTGACTTGCTCCGGCGTGCCATGGGAAAAAAGAAAGTGGATATCATGGAACAGGAGGAAGCATTGTTTATAGAAGGAGCTGCTTCCAAAGGAGTTGAAAAAAAGAAGGCTGAAAGCGTATTTAGTATGATGATGGAATTTGCAAAGTACGGATTCAACCGGTCCCACTCTGCAGCTTATTCTGTGATTGCCTACCAAACAGCCTTTTTGAAAGCCAACTATCCTGCCGAATACATGGCTGCCGTTCTTACGCATAACCTCAATGATATAAAGAAAATCACCTTTTTCATCGATGAATGTCATCGGCAGGAAATTCAGGTTTTGGGTCCCGATGTAAATGAGAGTGATCTTGACTTTATGGTAAATGATAAAGGTGCGATCCGGTTTGGATTGGCCGCCATCAAAAATGTTGGTGAAAATGCTGCCCAAAACATTATTGAGGAACGTGAGAAAAATGGTGATTACAAAAACATATTCGATTTTACCAAGCGGGTCAATCTCAGGTCGGTTAATAAAAGAAGTCTTGAGGCATTAGCCATGGCCGGTGCATTTGATTGTTTTGAAGACACTCACCGTGCACAATATTTTTATCGTGCAAACTCGGACGATACTATTTTCCTCGAAAAAATTGTCAAGTTTGCCGGTGATTTTCAGCAGCATCAACTTTCTTCACAGGTGAGCCTGTTTGGTGATACCATCGAGATCGATATAAAAGATCCGGAAATGCCAGTTTGCGATCCCTGGACGAAACTTGAACAACTCAAAAATGAAAAGGATATAACAGGTTTCTACATGTCAGGGCATCCATTAGAGGATTTTAGGGTTGAGATTGACAGCTTCTGCAATGTTTCGCTGACAGAGATTAAAAATAATCTGAATAATTACCTGAATAAAACAATAACTTTTGCTGGGATTCTCACTACAGTTAACCACAGAACTGCAAAAACAGGTAACCCCTTTGCCACGTTTACAATTGAAGACTTTACCGATTTTTACCAGTTTATTTTGTTTTCGGAAGATTATTTGAAAATGCGGCATTTTCTTGTCGAAGGATCTTCCTTATTGGTTAAGGCAAAAGTGGCACCACGAAATAATAAAAACCGGGATCAGGTGGAAGTCAGAATATCAAGTATCATATTATTATCAGATGCCCTTGAAAAGCTAACCTCTGAGCTGGTTATACAAATACCTCTGGCAAAGCTCACCAATCAATATGTTGATGAGCTTACTGATATCATAAAAAAGGCACAGGGAAATTGCGCACTTAAACTACAAATAATAGATTCTGAAAATGCCATTTCGGTTGACATGCCTTCACCCAAATATTCTGTCGCAGTTGCTCAGCTTATCAGTAAAATTTCGGATGATCCGGAAGTAAGTTATAAACTTAACTGATTTAATGCTATTTATTGAATTTGTTTATAAAAAAGTAATATTTTTGACCCATTAAAATTGTTGAACATTTAATACATATAATATGGCTTTAGAAATAACCGATACGAATTTCGATGAAATCGTTCTTCAGGCTGATAAACCGGTAATTGTTGATTTTTGGGCAGAATGGTGCGGCCCGTGCAGAATGGTTGGCCCGATCGTTCAGGAAATCGGTCATGACTATGAAGGAAAAGTCGTGGTTGGAAAACTTGATGTTGATAACAATCCCGGTGTTTCTGTCAAATTCGGGATCAGGAATATTCCTACGTTATTGTTTTTCAAAAACGGGCAGGTTGTCGATAAACAGGTTGGAGCCGTTCCAAAACAAATCATCGTTAACAAACTTGAAGCTTTGCTTTAGATTTTTCCCGGAATTTCCATTTTATCCTCTGTAGTTTCAAGGTATTCGATTGGTATATATTACCAGCTAAAGCAAAAACCGTAACGCTGAATCTTTAAATTCGCATCTTTTTGGATTATTTGATTGATCATAACAGACTTCAGGAGTTTGGCTCACTTGAATTCGTGGCAAAACAGGTTGTCGAAGGATTCATTGTGGGTTTACACAAGAGTCCTTTTCATGGATTTTCGGTCGAATTTGCGGAACACAGGCTTTACAACAGCGGTGAATCAATCAAACATATCGACTGGAAGTTATACGGCAGAACCGATAAGCTTTTTGTAAAACGGTATGAGGAAGAGACCAACTTACGCTGTCAGCTTATACTTGATGTTTCTTCTTCGATGTATTTTCCGGTGATGGAAACCATTTCCATTGATCATCCTAACAAAATAACATTTTCAGTATACGCTGCCGCTGCTTTGATTTTTCTGTTCAAAAAACAAAGGGATGCTTTTGGGTTAAGCCTTTTTAGTGATCATATTGAGCTGCATACACCAACCAAATCGAGCTCTGTCCACCAGCGATATTTATATACCGAACTTGAAAAATTACTCACACCACTGTCGGTTGATGCACAGAAAAAAACATCAGCCACGCAATCGCTTCATGAAATTGCGGAAAAAATTCATAAGCGATCCCTTGTGATCATTTTCAGCGATATGCTTGAAAATATTTCGAAATCCGAAGAATTGTTTTCGGCTCTCCAGCATTTAAAGCATAACAAGCATGAAGTCATACTCTTCTATGTAAATGATAAACAGAAGGAAATTGACTTTGAATTCGAAAACAGACCCTACAAATTCATTGACCTGGAAAAAGGCGATGAATTAAAAATAACACCGAATGAGATTAAAGAGATTTATATAAAAAAAATTACTGCTTTTAAGAACGAATTAAAACTCCGCTGCGGGCAATATCGCATCGAACTTATCGAGGCCGATATCAACCAGGGATTCGAACAGATACTCCTTCCCTATTTATTGAAACGCGAAAAATTATATTAAAACCATACTTGTTATCTTTCCGTAATTTTTAGTAGCGAAAGCGTTATACAAGCAATTTCTATCTTTCATTTCTCTTATTTTGCAAACCGAATTGTACAGCAGAATAAAAGTTTTTCTATTTTTGGTTTTTATTTATGCTTTTTATGTTACCCGAAATCGTTTGCATTATTCAGTTTAAATTTCTCGATGTTCTGGATATTTTTCTAGTTGCCTTCCTCCTTTATGAACTTTACAACCTGCTGAAAGGAACGGTTGCAATCAACATCTTTTTTGGTATCGTTGCCTTTTATCTTCTTTGGAAAGTAGTGACCGCTCTGGAAATGAAACTCCTGAGTGAAATTTTGGGATCATTTGTGAGCGTTGGGTTCATTGCTTTAATCGTTGTCTTTCAGCCTGAAATCAGGAAGTTTTTGCTGATGGTTGGAACTCCTGCATTCATGAGGAAAAAAAGAAGGCGGTTTCTTTTCTGGAAACTGGATTTTACAAACCCAACTATTTTAAATGTTGATCAAATAATCATGGCCTGCAGAAATATGGCAGAAAAAAAAATCGGAGCGTTGATTATTGTAACCAACAAAAGCGAATTGGAACAGTTCGTTATTACCGGTGAAAAGCTGGATGCTATTGTTTCTGAAGCACTGATCGAAAGTATTTTCTTTAAGAATAACGCCCTCCATGACGGTGCCGTAATTATTCATGATAACAAAATAAAAGCAGCCCGGTGCATATTGCCTGTGTCCGCCAATCCACGGATACCCGCATCGCTTGGACTCAGGCATAGAGCGGCTGTTGGTATTACCGAATTTTCAGATGCCCTTGCAATTGTTGTTTCTGAAGAAACAGGCAACATAGCCTATGCAAAGGATGGCAAGATACAAACGCGGGTAAAGCCCAACCAGCTGAAAACTTACCTCATTGAGGATCTCTCCGTCAATTTTTAATCAGATTGCATATTTCTTTCCGATAAAATTTCTACACTTACCGGATTGCAAATGAAGCGATTCAGTTGCACGTTATTTTTACCATTTTTGATGGATTTTTAACCGGAAAATTCACAATGATGAATTATTCAAAAAAATATGTCATTTTTTTAATATTAACACTTGGATATTAATATTTTTTTACTTTTGATCTTTAAATCCTAAGAATATGGAACTTTCTTGCGTAAACGCTATTTCGCCATTAGATGGCCGCTACCGGAAACTGGTTGAAGGACTTTCGTTTTATTTCTCGGAAGCAGCGCTCATCAATTACCGGATATTTGTGGAAGTTGAATATTTCATTGCCTTATGCAATATTCCGTTACCTCAACTTCAAAATTTTGATAAAAACCGATTCGATGATCTGCGAAAGATTTGCAGGGACTTTACGTTTATTCATGCCGAAGAGGTCAAAAAAATTGAAGCTACTACCAATCACGACGTGAAAGCCGTTGAATATTACTTAAAGAAAGAGTTTGAAAAATTGGGACTTGGAAAGTATAAAGAATTTATTCATTTTGGTTTGACTTCGCAGGATATAAATAACACGGCTACGCCTTATTCCTTAAAACTTGCCTGCGGTGATAGCCTGTTTCCGCAAATTGACAAAGTGTTAGCCAAACTCACCAGCCTTGCTAAAACCTGGAAAAACGTTCCAATGCTCGCACGAACACATGGGCAACCCGCTTCACCTACTACGCTTGGCAAAGAAATTTATGTATTTGTCGAGCGGTTAAAACAACAGATGAAAATATTAAAATCCATACCAATAAATGCGAAATTCGGAGGTGCCGTTGGTAATTTCAATGCCCATGTTGTCGCATACCCAAAAATTGACTGGGAAAAATTTGCAGATGACTTCATTAAAAGTCTTGGCCTGGTCAGACAAAAATATACCACGCAAATTGAAAATTATGATAACCTGGCCGCATTTTTTGATGCCCTGAAAAGGATCAACACGATTCTCATCAATTTTGACCGGGATATCTGGTATTACATTTCACTCGAATACTTTAAGCAAAAAATAAAAGAAGGCGAAATCGGCTCCTCAACGATGCCACACAAGATAAACCCGATAGACTTTGAGAATTCAGAAGGCAATCTTGGCGTCGCCAATGCGTTGTTCACCCATCTTTCTGATAAATTACCCCTATCACGTCTGCAGCGTGATTTAACGGATTCAACCGTTGCCCGGAATATTGGGGTTCCAATCGCACACAGCCTGCTAGCCTATAAAATGCTTCTTAAAGGATTGAATAATTTGATATTGAACGAAGAAAAAATCAATACCGATCTGGAAGATAATTGGGCAATAGTAGCGGAAGCTATTCAGACCATATTGCGACGTGAAGGATTTCCAAAACCTTACGAAAAGCTGAAAGAACTGACACGCACAAACGATAAAATCGACAAGAAAGCCATCCACGATTTTATCAAAAAGCTAAAAGTATCAGCATCTGTTAAGGAAGAACTTTTAAAAATCACACCTTTCAATTATACAGGACTGAAATTAAAATTAACCTGATAGATGGAAGGAAAAATGGCGTAATGTTCAGGAGATATCTTCGAATCCTTGCCTATGTTAAACCCTATTGGGTAAACGCACTGTTAAACGTACTGTTCAACCTGCTCGTTATTGCATTTTCCCTGGTTTCGTTTGTCATGCTGGTTCCTTTCCTGAATCTCTTGTTTGGGATTGAAAAACTCGTTCAGGCCAAACCGGTATTCAGCCTGAACCCCGGTGCAATCCTTGATTCGCTTAATTATTACATCAGCCGTGTTATTCTTTCTAACGGAAAAGTCCAGGCTCTCATTTTTATCTGCATTTTTTTGCTGGTAACCTTCTTTTTCAGAAACCTGTTCCGTTTTCTTTCGACCTATTTTCTTGCTAATGTGCGAATCGGTGCGGTAAAAGGAATCCGGAATGAAATCTACAAAAAGCTGTTGATCCTCCCTCTTTCTTTTTATTCATCCTATAAAAAAGGTGATATCATAGCCCGCATCACCACCGACGTTCAGGAAGTGGAATATTCCATTATGAATTACCTCGAAATGATTGTCCGCGATCCGATTACCATCATCGCCTATTTCATAACTCTTTTTGTTATGAGCCCCCGGCTTACGCTTTTTGTGATTGTTTTGCTGCCTGTAACCGGCTATATCATCGGAAGGATCGGAAGATCACTGAGAAAAGAATCGAAAATCGGTCAGGCAAAATTTGCAGGCTTAATGGCAACTATCGAAGAAACCATTTCGGGGCTGAGGATTATAAAAGCGTTTACTGCCATTGACTTTTCGAACGAAAGGTTCCTGAAAATGAATCAAAGCTATTCCCAACTTCTCGTTAAAATATACCGTACCCGTGACCTTTCATCCCCGTTAAGTGAATTTTTATCTTCTGTTGTCATCATCATTGTTTTATGGTTTGGAGGAAGGCTGGTTCTTACCGATCAATCCTCAATAAGTGCAGCAGTTTTTATCACCTACATTGTTATTTTCTCCCAGATCATTCCGCCGGCCAAAACATTTGCTACCGGATTTTACAGCATTCAGAAAGGAATTGCTTCTGCCGAACGCATTTTTGAAATCCTGGATGCCGAAGAGGTGATTGAGGAAAAACCCGATGCCATTTCCAAAAAATCGTTTGATAAAGAAATCGAGTACCGCAATGTATTCTTTAAATACAAGAATGAATTTGTTTTAAAGAATATCAATGTCACTATTGCAAAAGGCAGACTGATAGCCCTGGTCGGTCAGTCAGGTGGCGGTAAAACAACGTTCGCAGATCTTTTACCACGCTTTTACGATACCACTGAAGGGGAAATTTTGATCGACGGTATCCCGATGAAAGATTACAAGATAAATGATGTCAGAAGCCTGATGGGGATTGTGACACAGGAAGCCATTCTTTTTAATGATACGGTTTTTAATAACATTGCCTTTGGCAAGGATGATGCTACGGAGGAAGCCATCATCAGCGCCGCCAAAGTTGCCAATGCCCATGAATTCATCATGGATATGGATGAAGGTTATCAGTCAAACATCGGCGACCGCGGCACAAAGCTTTCGGGCGGACAGCGTCAGCGTATCAGTATTGCCCGTGCTGTTTTGCGCAATCCGCCAATACTTATCCTTGATGAGGCTACTTCATCACTCGATACTGAATCGGAACGTCTTGTACAAGATGCCTTAGCTAAGGTTATGTCGAACCGTACATCCATTGTCATTGCCCACCGGCTCTCGACCATTATTCATGCAGATGAGATCATCGTTTTACAAAAAGGTGAAATTGTTGAACGCGGAACACATCAGGAATTGTTAGCCAAACAAGGGGCGTACAAAAAACTTTACGACCTCCAGGCGTTTGAATAATTTCATCGACATTTCCTCTGCATCTGCAAGTTAGTAATCTGTATTAAATAATTACCAGAGTTTGCAACTTGATCCATTATACTTTATTCTTTGCCCCCATTCCAGGATCATCAATTTTCAAATTTCAATCAGTGGAAGCAGCAGCGATATTCGATTTGGACTACCCCAACTAATTATAGTTTTAATGGGACACCCTTTTGATTGTAAGTTGAAAGCATTTATTTTAGTTCTTCCCTTCCATCCGCATACTTTGCAAATCTTCCTTTTAAGCGATCATGCACCTGATCATGCCTTGGCCAGGGCCATTTGCCGAATTGCGTCTGACGGTAATCAAGAAATGCCTGCTGAATCTCTGCCTCAGAGTTCATTACAAAGGGTCCGTATTGAACAACCGGCTCTTTAATGGGTTTCCCCTGTAATAAAAGCAAGGAACTTTTATCATTCCCGTTGTGGATGCTTGTTTCACTGTCAGCATGGAGTACAACAGATTGGTAGGACGAAATTTCCAGTTCATTTATATGGATAGATGAGCCCCGGAAAAAGAAAAGTGTACGATTAGTTATTCCAGATGCAGTAGGAAGGGCCCATTCAGCATTAGGATCCATACTAATCAGCCAAATCGCTACTTCATTATTGCCATCGGCAGCCCATGAATCGGGTGAAGGCTGCAAAGGCTCAACACCGTTCAAGGCTCCGGCAATAATGGTGACATCTGTTTTCTTTCCATTCGCATCTTCACTACGATAATGCGGGATTGAGTCGTTCCAAAACATACCAAAATAAGGTTCTACGAATTTGCTTTTCTGTGGCAGATTCAGCCAAATCTGGAACAATTCCAGAGGATTTTCCTTATCCTTGTTCAACAACGGAAACATCTCCGAATGTTGCAAACCCTTACCGGCTGTCATCCATTGAACATCGCCGTTACCGTATCTTCCTGCGCCCCCTGCAGAATCAGCATGGTCTACAAATCCTTTCAAAACAATGGTCACCGTTTCGAAACCCCGGTGAGGATGCATTGGAAATCCGGGTATGGTTTCACCATGATACATACGCCAGCTATTTCTTGGGTCGAAATCGTTGCCGATATTCCTTCCCGATAGTGGTAATATTGGACCCAAATTTTGGTTACCGGCTGGAAAATCATCCAAATGGTGAACACAGAAAAGAAAGGGATTTCCTGTTTCCCAAGTTGAACCTAGTTTTTTGACAGCAATGACAGGATTTGAATTCATCGATATTTTTTTTGATTTTTACTTTATATGGTAATAACAACCCTGATTCCATACTGTTTAAAAGGCAGGGTCATTTCTTTGCATAAAAAATGAATTTGATTTTAATATTTCAAAACCGGTTTAGTTTGCAATGAGAATGCAATGATACTTTAATTCATTCCTTTTCAGATTTCCTTTATCTCACAAAGTGGAGCGACCTATTTTTAATAATTTCAATCCATCTGTTCAGCACATCAGCAAATTTTAATTCTAATTGTTCTCTGCTCACTAGTTGAACCTGTGAACTTATCCGATTCAGAAATGTTTTATTTTTACAAAATACTAGTTATGAAAACCCGGATGAATGCCCATCGGTCTACATTTATCATATGGGTAGTCTTATTTACTGTTCTGGGATTTATGATCAATTGCAAAAAAACCGCAACAACTACTGATTACAATCCTGGTTCCAATGAAGTATGGATGCAAAATACGCTCTTCACTCCCGCTGAGCTAACTATTTCAGTAAATACAAAAGTTACGTGGGTCAACAAGGACAGTTTTGACCACACGGTTACCAGCGATGAAGGACTGTTCGATAGCGGGAACATCAATCCGGGAGAAACATACAGTTATAAATTTACACAAAGCGGAATCTTTGCGTACCATTGCAAGATTCATTCAGGAATGAAGGGTAAAATAACCGTACAGTAAAATATCCAGGTTTGTCCTTTCATGTTAAACAAACTATCTTTGTTCTTAAAATTAAATTGTTATGGCACGTCAATCATTTACTTCCACACTATTTTCAGACAGATCGCGAATATTACTTGCCGCTGTGTTTGCGAGTTTAACATTCAGCCTTTATGCACAGCACAGCATGATGTTACAAAATAAAGACGGTGTAAAAACACTTAATCTTAAGTCAGGAACAAACACTATCTCAACAGTTCCTATTATCTACAACTCCGGCACTGACTTCCGGCAGTAGTCCTTTGCAGTATTCCGGGAAAATGCTATCCGATACCGGCTGGGTCCTGAAATTTTCGCAACCGGGAAAGGTGTTCAAGGATGTTTCGTTCGCCGGTAATCAGGTTGGCTATATTGTGACAGAGCTCGGTTCGGTATATAAAACCACGAATGGCGGTGATAACTGGACACTGGTTATGAACCTTGGCTTTCCGTATTACTGGTATGGAGTATATGCATTAACACCCGACACCGTAATAATTTCCGGTTTCAACAACCAGGCTTCTTTTACGGATGGCGTTATTCGCTGGACTTACGACGGGGGAACCACCTGGAGTGGGGATATTACCCTTACCATTCCTGTGAATGGAGTCGGCTGGCTGCAAAACGTACATTTTTTTAACGCCGATACTGGCATTGTTATCAATTCATTTACAGGCGGATGCTGGTATACGTTGAACGGGGGAAAAGAGGTTGACTCTTGGACCTATGTCACTGTGAATCCCGATTTGGCATGGTTTTCAGGAAATATCGATGCGCAGGCTTCAGGCCAGGTTTATGCGACAGGGATACACTTTGCACAAAGTACCAATTACGGACTCGACTGGGTAAGTGGTCCTTCTGCAGATGTCGTTTTCGATGGCGGAGTCGATTTTCTAGATGATAATAATCTATTCGGATGGACAGGAGGAGGCCAGATAAGCGCACCGGTTTCAGGCTGGGTTTGCCGTACAATGGATGGCGGACAGTCATGGAGCCCAAGGCTAAAAACATTCGACTACCCCATACGGGCAGTGCATTTTCTTGATGAATCCGGTGGCTGGGCAATTGGCGGCAACCTTTATGATGAAGCCGGAGGCATTTACAGCACTAACGATGGTGGAGTGAACTGGACTTTGGATGTAAATACCTTTGCCGAAATGTTCGCAATTGAAAGTAAAGCAGTATCAGCCGATTCAATGGATGTTTGGTGTGTAGGATCAACCGGTGGAGGAACCGGTTTTGTCGGGAAACTTTACAAAAAAAGAATTGGTTACCTTTCAACAGGAATTGAACATCGGGATAAACCAGATACCAAAAATTTAGTCTTGCACCAAAATATTCCTAATCCGTTCAGCACTGAAACAATGATATCATTTACTTTAACGGTTCCGGGGTATACTACATTAAAGATTTACGATATGTTAGGAAATGAAGTAGCAACACTAATGAATGACATAGAACAACCGGGCTATAAAACGTTAAATTTAGACGGTAGCAGGCTGACCAGCGGAATTTATTATTACAGGCTGCAAACGGGTGAATTTTCAGATACAAAAAAATTGATCCTCAGTAAATAGAGGATAAATATTTGACATTGAAGGGTTATCAATGTAAATTTCATTATTGGTTGAATCATTCTCTGAATTTTTTCTGAGTGTTTAATTGTTGCAGATTTTTTTGCGGAAACAAGTTCCCTGCTTTAATACGTTTTATTTGATTAAAAACTTGTCAAAATTAAATTATCATTATTTTTGCTAAAAATTTTGAGATATGGAATTAAGCAAAGTATTATCCATTTCAGGAAAACCGGGATTGCATAAGTTGTTAGCGCAAACTAAAAATGGGTTTGTTGTTGAATCGCTAACTGATGGGAAAAGATTCACTGCTTTCAGTCATGAACGGGTAAGCACCCTCGAAGAAATCAGTATATTTACTACGGGTGAGGACATGCCACTTAAAGATGTGATGAAAGCCATATTTGATAAACTCAACGGAGGACCCGCATTATCGCATAAAGCCAATGAACCGGAAATTATTGCTTTTTTTGGAGAAGTGATACCCACGTATGACAAAGAAAAGGTTTACATCTCCGATATTCGTAAGGTGATCAACTGGTACAATATTTTGCATGAGCATAAGATGCTGGAATTCGACGAAAAAGCTGATGAAGAAAAGCCGGTGGAAGAAAAGCCACTCATCGAAAAACCAGAGGAAACAGTACATAAAAAACCGAAAATACCGGAACCAAAAAAACAAGTCCGGACAGCAAAGATAAAAGCTGCGCCGAAAACAAAGAAAAAAGTTTAAGATTAGGTCTCCTTCGGGAGACTTTTTTATAGGATTACATGAAAAAAGTTGTTGCTGAACACCAAATAACTGAAGTACACTACCTTTCAGAAGGCAATTATATCCTTCGCTTTAAATCACCCGTTGAAATCCCCTCTATTCTTCCCGGCAATTTTGCTGAGATTCAAATTGCTAATGCTACCGATGTTTTTTTGCGAAGACCTTTCTCAATTCTTGATGTTGATTATGAAAATCGGATCATTAGCTTTTATGTAAAAGTCATCGGGAAAGGCACTTCAAAGCTGGTTGAAAATCAGTTAGGAGATAAGGTAAACCTCATGTATCCTCTGGGAGATTCCTATTCCATTGCCTCGCAGAACAAAAATGTACTGATTGTTGGAGGCGGTTCAGGGATAGCACCATTTATCCTGTTAGGAAAAGAGTTGAAACAACGGCACATTCAGACCACTTTTCTGGTTGGTGGTAAAAGCAAAAAAGATATCCTGCTAACCGATGAATTTGCAAAATACGGTGATGTTCTGATTACTACGGAAGACGGAAGTCTGGGTGAAACGGGATTAGTGACTTCCCATTCTGTGTTCCGGCAAAAACCTTTTGGATTTGATACAATTTATACCTGCGGCCCCGATGCAATGATGAAAGCTATTGCTAAGCTGGCAATGAATCTGAAAGTTGAATGCGAAGCATCCCTCGAAAATATGATGGGTTGCGGCTTCGGGGTTTGTCTCTGTTGTGTAACTGCTACTCAGGAAGGCAATAAAAGAGTTTGCTGGGAAGGTCCGGTTTTTAACGTAAATTATTTAAAATGGCAGACCTGAAAGTAAAAATAAACGGTATTGAATTTAAAAATCCAGTTTGTACAGCCTCGGGAACATCGGGTTTTGGGGAAGAACTGGAAGATTTTTTCGATCCCGGCTTACTGGGAGGTATATTTGTTAAAGGACTTACGCTTAAAAACCGTGAAGGCCATAATTATCCTCGTATGGCTGAAACGACCTCCGGAATGCTTAATGCTGTTGGACTACAAAACAAAGGCATTGATTATTTTGTGAATACAACTTACCCGCGGATTAAAAATTACGACACACACATTATTGCCAATATAAACGGTTCAACCATTGAAGAATACATTGAGGTTGCCGAGAAACTGAATGATTTGGAAAAAATCCCTGCGATCGAATTGAATATTTCCTGCCCGAATGTAAAAGCCGGCGGAATGCTTTTTGGTACGAGCTGCCCTTCTGCAATAGCTGTAACCAAAGCAATTCGCAAAGCCTATAAAAAAACATTGATCGTTAAGCTCTCACCGAATGTTACCGATATTACTGAAATAGCAAAAGCAGTGGAAGGTGCCGGTGCGGATTCGATTTCTCTTATCAATACATTGCTGGGTATGGCCATTAACGCTGAAACCAGGAGGCCCGTTCTGTCGACAATAACAGGCGGTCTTTCAGGTCCGGCGATAAAACCCATTGCCATTCGCATGGTTTGGCAGGTTCACAATGCTGTAAAAATTCCAATTTTTGGTATCGGGGGTATCATGAATGCAACTGATGCGATTGAATTCTTTCTGGCTGGAGCAACAGCGGTACAGGTGGGCACAGCAACTTTCATCGATCCTTACGCTGCACTTAAAATTATAGATGGAATTAAAGAATACCTTGAAAGGCACAACCTGAAGTCAGTAACCGAAATAGTTGGGGCTATTCAAATCTAATTTGCAGATTTTGTTTTTTTCTTAGCACTCGTAATCTTTTCTTTCAGATCATCAATTTCTATTTGCATCATGCCGTTTTCATCTCTTAGCTTTTTCGATTGACTTTTTTCATTTGAAAGATCCTTATCTAATTTCATTTTAGCATCCTCCAACTTCGAGATTTTTGTTCTGAGCTCGTTTATTTCCGCGAGGTATTCAGTTATTTTGAGCCTAAGATTCTCAATATTATTTTCTGCCATGGTTCAGGAATTTTTCTAATAGTTAATAATTAATTGCTGGCCTGCAACTAACTTGTTTGGGTCACTGATATTATTATCTTTTGCTATATCAACATATTTATAACCATTTCCCAAAATTTTTCTTGCTATAACAAACAGCGACTCTCCAGGCTGTACGATATATGTTTCATGTCGTGAGGCTATTTCATTTTCTATGTTTTTAAGTTTTTCGGTTAGATCTTTATTTTCAACCTTTAATTTAATATTTTCATTTTTTGATTCTTCAAGCTTAGCTTTCATATCAGAAAACTCCTCAAGTGAAGTATCTTTATTTCTATTTGCTTCTGAATTGCCAGAGGAAACTCCGATTATTATCCATAACAGAACGAAGATTGCCAAAAGAGCGGTAGTAATAGCGCCATAGAGTAGTCTTCTTTTGGCTGTTTGTTCTATTTTATAAGTCAGTAAAATACCGTCCAGATCAGCATTACAATTAGGACATTTGTTTGACGCATCACTGGGAAGGGTTGAATGACATACCGGACAGTCCATATTATTTAATAATTAATGGGTTAATGAAAAGTTTCGAAATTTATAAAAAAACATGCTCATAAGCAAATTTTTACGGAAATTAAAATTATGGCACCCGACATTTGGTTTAAAGTATTATCGTTTACTAAAATAAACGAATAATAGTGAATAAAACATTTTTTAGGATGATTTGTTGAAATTATTGTTGGCAAGAATAGATTGCCACCCTATTATCTCTAATTTTGCGGGGTCAATAATTATACAAAAGAGCTTCGACATGCTGTTAAGAATTCATCCGGAAAATCCTGACGGACGCCAGATAAAAATGGTTCTGGAATGTTTAATTGATGGTGGTATAATCATTTTTCCAACGGATACTATTTATGCATTGGGCTGTGATATCCATCGCCCAAGGGCTATCGACAGGATTGCACAGATAAAAGGAATAAAAAAAGAAAAGGCAAACTTTTCGTTCCTATGCCATGACCTTAGCCAGCTATCCGATTATTCAAAACCCATCAGAAATGAAGTTTTCAAACTGATGAAACGTACACTTCCCGGACCTTTTACCTATATCCTGAATGCGAACAACAATGTTCCGAATATTTTTCAAAGCAAAAAAAAAACAGTAGGTATCCGTATTCCTGACAATAAAATTCCTTTAACGATCATTCGTGAGCTTGGCAACCCGATTATGTCAACCTCTATTCATGATGAAGACGAAATTATTGAATACAGCACCGATCCGGAACTTATTCATGAGAAATTTGAAAAAACAGTTGATATCGTTATTGATGGCGGTTATGGAGACAACGAGCCATCTACAATTATTGATTGTACCGGTGAAGAAATTCTCATCGTGAGGGAAGGGAAAGGAAAAATATAATTTACCTATGATTTGTGAAAATTAAAAGCCAATGCAGGAATTAGTAAAGAAAAATATTTTTGATGAACCCGATATGAAATCCTCAGGGCAAGAAATTCTGGAATCACTGGTCAACGGGGAACAAATCAAAATTGAAAGAATCTTTACCCAAAAACCCGTTTCTGCTCCAGGCAAATGGTATGATCAGGAAAGTGATGAATGGGTTATTCTATTGCAGGGTAAAGCATCCCTTGAATTTAATAACAAAACGATTATACATTTAATAGCAGGAGACTACCTGTTCATACCATCGCATAAAAAACACCGAATTATCAGGACAAGCAGTGATCCCTGTTGTTTATGGCTTGCCGTGCATGGCAAATTAAAATAAATATAAAAGGGTTTGTATAAATAAAAAAAAGCCCTACTTTTGCACCCTCAAAATTAAAAATGATCTCGTAGCTCAGCAGGTAGAGCATATGCCTTTTAAGCATAGGGTCATGGGTTCGAGCCCCATCGGGATCACTTCTTTTTCATACCGATTTTAATTATTTAAGTCCTAAATTAAAAATTATTGATTGCCTTGGGGTTTTCATAAATAGCTTCTGTTTCAGGTTAACCGGAAGTTTCCAAAATAAAAGAATCTCTATGATACGTGGCAATTATTTTACTTTACACTATTTCAAATAGCATTCCGTCTGCAAATTTTACTTTCAAATTTATTTTTAAGATTGAAATTATAAGGTGATGGTGCATCGTTTTAATAGGTGTATTTAAATAATGCTTTCATGAATTATAAAATTAGTAGTTTTATGGGGTCGTTTGGGATAAAGGAATACAGTTTATGTTGAGCATTTTGCACTGAATACTTTTCTATTCCTGATCCGATTGTGCTGTTTTATAGATGATTCGCTAATAATTCATAACAGGTCGATTCTGAATAATATAATTTAAGTTTATTATTTGATGATAACAATATGTTAATAGATTTGCATTTTGAGAATCGGAAGAAGCACTAAAAATTTACAATCACGGGTATGTACCTGGGCAAGTTGAGTTTGCGAAATCCCGCTTATCGGGGACTTGGATACTTATTCCGCCGGGTAATATACTCTCCGACTTCGTCGGGATTGTTCGACTTATAAATTTCAATGCATTTCATTTTTGAAATTTGAGTCTCGCGAATAAAACAGATTGGTTAAACACAAGGATATCAAGATTAGATATAAATTAAACTTTTAATTCTTAACGAGCAACTAAATAAAAAACTCATGTGTCTTGATATCAGTAAACAAAAAGTCCTGTTAAATAAATATCATTGCATACAATAATTTTTTTTGTTTTATAAAGGAGGTGTTATGTTAAAGAAATACTTATTTGTCATTTTAATATCAGCCTTATTACCCTTCAAAATGGAGGCAGAATGGGTATCACTTGATAAAAATAAACCATCAAATACTGAACCTGAAGTCTCAATTATCAGCGATGACAATACGGGTACGGTTATTAAAATTAATTTAGCAGGATTCGATGTAAGGGAATTCGAATCTGAAGGCAGAACATATAAATCGGTGGATTTATTATCGGAGATTTTCTCCTCAAAACCCGGCTATCCTGAACTGTCATATTTAGCAAAAGTTCTTGCCATTCCTGACCTGTCGGGTATTTCAGTCGAAGTATTGGAAACTAGTGAGATTCAAACATTCAGCAATATTTATTTACCTCCTGCCCGGACGAGCTGGATTGAGGGCGCTCCTGAATCGCCGTATAGCGAAAACCCGGAGATTTATCAATCGAATGAAATTTACCCAAAGGATTATGTTTATGCAGAACCTCCATCAATATTTCGGGATTTTCGTATTTCCAGGATTTCTGTGTACCCTATTCGTTATATTCCGGCAAAAAGGGAATTACAGGCAGTTTCTTCTATCACAATCCGGGTTAATTACGGACGCGGTGAAGTAATTAATCCTAAAACCACACCTAAAAAACGAATTGCTCCGTCTTTTGCCAAACTTTACCGGAGCTTCATTTTTAATTATCAAAACGTTTTGGATAACCTATATGGCGGGAAGGAAGACGGTCACGAAGTAATGTTGTGTATCATGCCAGATGCTTTTGTGTCAAGTTTTCAGATATATGCGGATTGGAAACGGCAAAGTGGAACTGATATTCATGTAACAAAATTCAGCGATATTGGTGCGAATGCAAGCAATCCGGATATCATTAAAACACATATCGCCGATGCCTATCACAACTGGGAGTTTCCTCCGACGTATGTTTTGATCGTCGGTGATAATGGTGTATTTCCTAAAAAAATTGTAACATATCCTGACTATTCATTTCCAAATGAAGACTTTTTCGTAGAGATTGATGGCAATGATTATTTACCCGAAATGATGATCGGTCGATTTACCAACGAGAGTGATTATGGGATGCAGGTAATGATACATAAATTTTTACTTTACGAAAAAAACCCTTACACAACAAATACAAGCTGGTTTAAGAAAGGTGTTTGCTGCTCGAATAATGATTATGATTCGCAAGTTGAAACCAAGCGGTTTGCATACCACCGGATGATGGATGATGGAAACTTTACTTCTGTAGATACGTTGATGAGTGATGGTAATACATCGGGAGGCGGATGTACGGTTCATTTAAGTGACGTAATAAACGCCATAAATAATGGACGAAGTTATTTAAATTACCGGGGCGAAGGTTGGTCCTATGGCTGGTATGCGAGTTGTTACAATTTTTATACAGCTGACGTGAGCAGTTTGAATAATGGACAAAAATTCACGTTTGTTACCAGCATCGGATGCGGTGTTGCAATGTTCGACACTCCAGGCGGAAATTGTTTTGGCGAGGAATGGATAGAGGAAGGTACACTGACAAATCCAAAAGGTGCTGCTGCCTTCATCGGCCCGACTTCAAATACACATACAGCCTGCAATAATCAGATCGACAAAGGTATCTATATAGGCATGTTCCAGGAAGGATTGGATACACCGGGAGAAGCCTTGGTTCGCGGTAAAATGTATTTGTACAATGTTTACGGTAATACGGACGATGTTGAATACCATTTTAAAATCTTTTGTGTATTAGGTGATCCGAGCATTCATATCTGGAAAGAAGTTCCTCTTGCTATAAATGTCGATCATCCTACTTCCATTGATGTTGGGGTAAATTCACTCGAATTTACAATTACAAACTCATCAACAGGACAGCCTATGCCTAATGAAGAGCTTTGTCTCGCAGGAGACGATATTTTTGTCACCGGTACCAGCGATTCAACGGGTAAAGTATATTTGGAAATTTTACCTCAGACAATGGAGACTCTCACTGTAACTGTACGTGGAGGTGATGTAATCCCTTACCAGGGAACAATTGAAGTGATTCAGGAAGTTCAATTGGTACAACCCGTTGGAGATCCTGTTATTGCCGAGTTGAATGGTAATATGGACGGACTTATTAATCCCAATGAAAATTTCAGCATAACCTATACACTGAAAAATTGGGGATATCAGACTGCCAGTAACGTCCAGGCCACATTACTTACTAGTCAGCCGGATTTTGTGCAAATTATCACCACGAACCCTATAAACTTTGGCAATATTGCTTCAGAAAGTTCATTTACCGGAAGTCCGTTTCAGTTTTTTGTAAAACCTGAATGCCCGGTAGGTCAAACCATTACGTTACATCTGCACGTGGCAAGCACAGCTTACTCCTGGGACTATTATGAATCGTATGAAGTTATGGGTTGCAGATTACAGTATAAAAATTTCGTTGTTCAGGATGATGGATCATCGAATATGAATTACCGGCTTGACCCAGGTGAGTCGGCTAAATTGGTTATTTCAATCAAAAATGGAGGTGAGGATGTTGCAACCGATGTTATGGGGATATTGACAAGTAGTAACCCGTATATCACCATTGAAGATTCAATTGGATCTTTTGGTACTTTAAATATTAATTCCATCGCGACAAATGGCGATAATTATTTTGAAATAAGCGTTGACCCATCCTGCCCAGTCCAATATCTTGCAGAATTTAGTGTAAAACTTTATACACAAAATGGGAATTACCCTTATCAAATTATTAAATCGTTTAATGTCCCGGTTACGTTGCCTATTCCTGCCGATTATAGCGGACCCGACACTTATGGCTATTATGCCTATGCAAGCAACGACGCTTTTTTTAATAAGACGCCTGTTTATAATTGGTTTGAAATAGAAGGGCTAGGGAATCAGCTAAATATACCTCCAAACACAAGTGAGTTTACTGAAAATGTATCCTTACCATTTAACTTTAAATATTACGGATTGAACTATTCCATGCTACGTATCAGTACGGATGGTTGGGTAGCTCCGGGAGGAGGCAATGAAACAAACCCGGTTAATGCATCACTGCCAGCGAATGATAATGTGAATAACATGATAGCCGTTTTCTGGGATGATTTATACGATTACATAATACCTCAAAACGGCATATTCTATTACAATGATAATTCAAATCACCGTTTTATCATCGAGTGGGATAGCATTGCACATAATGATACAATTTTGGAACCTCAGATTGAGTCATTTCAGGCAATTTTACTGGACCCTGTTTATTACCCAACTCCAACCGGTGATGGGGAAATCCTTTTTCAATATAAAAAACTAACAAACACTACAAGTAATACAATTGGCATCGAAAACAGTACACAGGATATTGGATTGCAATATGTTTATAACAATACGTATGATCCCACTGCTGCTGGTTTGATAAACGAATTCGCCATTCGGTTTACAACAGATCCGCCTTCCATCTCTTTAATAACTACAGGGGAAGAAAATCATGAATTAAGTAATGGGTCTATTATTTCTGGTTCTGTTTTAGAGCAGAATATTCCTAACCCTTTTAATTCAAGCACCCGAATTAATTATACGTTAGCTTATCAAAGTAAAGTTTGTCTTACAATTTATAATATTGAAGGGGAATTGGTACGAACACTTCAAAACACTCTGGTAGCAGCCGGAAAATACGCGGTTGATTGGAATGGATTAAATGATCAGGGAACTGCTGTAGGTTCAGGTATCTATTTTTATCGTCTACAGACAGATGGTTTCACAAAAACCATGAAAATGTTTAAAATGAAATAATCGTGTAATAGTTAAAATAGTACCCATTAACTTTTCCCAATTTGTAGAACTATCTTTGTGTGTTTGAAGTATCTCTAGGACGTAAACTTTGTAAGTATAATAACAGCATTAAATTGTTAAAAATATTTATAGTAAACAGTTGGTAGTAGTTGGGTCGTTAGCATAAGAAGAATTGAGTATGCAGAGTTTTTACATTTTACTGGCTATTTTCATCATAGCAGTCACTTTAGGAATAATTGAGTATGTTCGGCATCAAAAACGAATTTATTCCATTCCCATCCGGATTCATGTAAATGGTACCCGGGGGAAATCGAGTGTGACCCGTTTAATTGGTGCCGGTTTGAAAGCAGGAGGTATTCCAAACATTACCAAAGTGACAGGCACTTTTCCGCGCCTTATCATCGAGGACGGTACAGAAACGTATATCCACCGGAAATCATCGGCCAACATCATCGAACAACTGGCCATTGTAAAATATGCTGCTTCAAGAAAAGTAAAGGCACTCGTGATGGAATGCATGGCATTGCAACCCCAGTATCAAAGCATAACCGAACACAAAATGATCCATTCCAATATCGGCGTAATGACCAACGTAAGGTATGACCACATTGATATTATGGGACATACGCTGCCGGAAATTGCAGCGACAATGGGCCGAACGATTCCAAAAAACGAACATTTTTTTTCGGCTGAAAATGTCATCCCTCATACACTCAAGAAAATTGCTGACAAACGCAAAACCATTTCCCACTTTGTGGATTCTGAAACTGTATCGAATGAAGAAATGAAAGGTTTCAGTTATATTGAACACAAAGAAAATGTAGCCCTGGCACTGGGTGTTTGCCAGCATCTGAACATTGACCGGGAAACAGCACTTTTGGGAATGTACCGCGCCATTCCAGATGAAGGTGCATTACGCGTTCACAGGGTAGAAGCATTTCAGAAACACATGTTGTTTTACAATGCTTTTGCTGCAAACGATCCTGATTCTACCTTAATGGTATGGCACAAGATCAGAGATGAAATCGGTTTTGAAGGTTCACGCATCATATTGCTGAATACACGTCACGACAGACTTGACCGGGCACGTCAATTAGCAGAAATGTGCGGAAGAAAACTTGCTACAGAAACAGACTTCCTGATCCTCATCGGCCAGTCGACTGATGTGGTGGAAAATATGGCCATTGGATATAGATTTCCAAAGGATAAGATAATTAATTTAGGCTGGACAACGCCCGACAAAGTTTTCGAAACCGTTTTATCAGTCACCGAAACTGTATCCTCAACAGTGGCTATTGGTAACATGGGTGGCATGGGTGCCGAAACAGCCGATTTTTTTGAACACAGAAGTTATAGAAATTATGATTGAATTAGCAATTACATTGGGTTTGATTTTTAGCCTCCTTTCTTACGAAGTTTTCGGGCTGGCTGCAGGTGGGATCGTCGTTCCGGGTTATATTGCATTACAGTTATCACATCCCGACCGGCTTGCAGGCCTGGTTGCCGTGAGCCTGCTTACCTATTTGATCATTAAGATTTTGGGCAATTATACATTTCTGTATGGCCGTCGCCAAATGGTATTATGCCTGCTGATCGGCTGTTTACTGGCTAATTTTTCACGTCATTTTTTAACCGTGAATTTAGGGAGCACGACACTGGAACTTCAGGCTGTGGGGTGGGTTGTCCCTGGATTGATTGCCCACTGGTTCGGAAAACAGGGCGTTTTTAAAACAATAGGCGTACTGTTTATTTCTTCAGTACTTGTAAGGTTATTTATCATTTTATTCTTTGCGGGTTCATTGCTGCCCGAGTAATTATTAAAGCAAAAGGACGATGTTCAAATTAAGAGCGAAATCAAATATTGTTTTGAGTGTACTGACCATCCTGGCGCTGCTGGCATTTATAGCCGTCGAAAACAGCAAAGTGGATGACAAGCAAAAGTGGTACAACGAAAAACTGGAAGCTGCAAAACTGTCACAATTAGCAGAAAACCAGATCAAGAATTATCGCCTTGAAAAGGGCGTATTTATTGATGTGGTGAACGACCCTAACCAAACCGCGCTGATCGGGCAGGAGTATACAATGATCACGACCGACCGCGGGAATATAGATTCAAAACTATCATCTACAAATCCGAATTTTGCTGCAGTTATCGTTCAACTGCTGAAAGATGCCGGTTTAAGTAAAAATGACCATGTGGCGGTCGCTTTTACCGGGTCATTTCCGGCCATGAATATTTCCGTTCTGGCTGCACTTGAAACTCTTCGTCTGAAACCGATCATTATCACCTCCGTGGGTTCGTCCAATTTTGGTGCAAATGATCCATATTTTACCTGGCTCGATATGGAAAATTATTTGTATAAATCAAATGTTTTTCACAGCCATTCGGTGGCAGCATCCATTGGCGGGGGATTTGACGTAGGACGTGGATTGAGTCCCGAAGGACGTCATCTGATTGAAAAAGCTATCAAAAGAAATAATGTTGAGTTTATCGATGAAAAATACATTGAAAACAGCATTGCCCGGCGAATCGAAATTTATGAAGAACACAGTGAAGGCCAGCCGATAAAGGCCTATATCAATGTCGGGGGTGGAATTGCAAGCCTGGGAAATACGATAAACGGGAAACTGATCCCTGCAGGACTAACAGAATCATTGCCCTTGAAAAACTTTCCGGTTCGCGGCGTTATCATTCAGATGGGTCAGAAGGGGATTCCCATCATTCATCTGTTGAATATTAATCAGATGGTCGCAAAATATGGATTGCACAACGGTTCATTTCCGCTTCCCGAACCGGGTGACGGAGGAATCTTTGTTCAAAAAAAATACAATGTCGCCATTACTTTTTTTGTCACACTTTTTATGGTAGTTATTATCGTTTTAGTGTACTTTAGTGACCGGAAATATAACAGGCTCGGAACCGATGTAGTAACGAAGCCTGAATTTCAAAGTACCAAAGAATACAGTACCGACGATATGCCGGTGTTGTAATTACAAAAGAGAGAATTTCGAAAATTTATCACGCATAAGTTAAAATGAAAAGTAAATGAAAAAAATTCCTTTTTTCCTGTTGATTTTGGTTTTTTTATCGTCAGTAACGGTGGCACAGACAAGCCGGAAAAGCCGTCATCTGAAACCTTCTAATTATCAAAAGCGTGTAACCGAGCTCGTATCGGGTAAAACACGGTATTATTATGCCCTAAGTGCTGATAAATCCTCCGTGGTTACCCTCAGAGGTCCCGGAAAATTAAAGGTTATTACTCGGGGCAGGTTTAAACCCGGAGACGCAGATAGAATCAGTTATGATATTCTGTATTCTGTTGACGGAGGTGATCAGAAAAAATTTACGGCAGGCAATGTTGAACGCTCCAAAACCGACACCTATTCCGATGGGAAATTGGGGATACCGGGAAATTCCAAAAGTTTTGAACTTGATCTGGGCCGGGGCGACCACAGTGTAGAATTCAAAATCCAGGATGAAAAAACCCCTGCTGCCGCACGCTATCTTTTTGTTCCCGCAAAAGCGAAAAAACAAGACTGGATTGCTTTTTCACCCTTGCAACCTTCCGAACCAATCGATTTGATCACAAAAGAAGAAGCGATTACCTATTACCGTTTCGCGAAGGAAAAACCACTGAAAATAGAAGTAAACGGGCCTACTGAATTAAGAATACTCACCCGCATTGAAAATCACTACCAGATGAGAGGACGGATACACTACCGGGTTCAGGTACTTGAGGACCAGAAAGTGATCAATACATATCAACAGAGCAGTTCGCGGTCAGGAGTGACGGTTTATAAGGACAATAGCGAGCTGGTACCTGGAAAAGCATGCGAATTTGTGATTAATGTCCCGAAAGGAAGACATATCTATGAGATATTTCCCCTGGATGAAGACAAAAGCACATTGCTTGGACGTTTACTGATCCCGAAAAAAGATGTGAAACTGGAAAAGTAAAAAATTAAAACATAACAGCTTCAATTTGAAACTAAATGTACAATCTTGTGAAAAGTCTTAAATCAAATCTTTCTTTCATTCACTGGCAGATTCATTTAATTCTTCTGATATTCCTCTTTTTCCTTTCTAATGGACATGTAATTGCCCAGGAAAAGAGCAAGAAGAAATCGAAGCCATTTGATGTTGAAGTTAGCCTCGCTTCATTTTATGATAACAATATTCTGAAATATTCAGATAAATACCTGGAACTCTTCAAAAACGGCCTGGATAAAGCCAGGTTTCACATTAATACTTATGATGATATAGTGTTCAAGCCATCGTTAGCTCTTGACTGGACATTTAATATTTTAAAAAAACAGAAGTCAAGAATTAGTTTAGATTACAGTTATAGTGCCTACATCGTTAATGACGTTAAAAATTGGAGCATGTTTACGGCTGGTTTCCAGCAGTATCTGACCAGACGTGCCAGTTTCAAAGTTTTTTACACATACATCCCTGAATTTTATGTAAGGCATTTCAGAGATGAAGATTTGGTAAACTATTATAAAAAATTATATGGTTACGGATATATTCCTGAAACATTTGTACCCTTTTCCTTTGCAAAAGATGATTTTGGTTTTTGGATACAAAACACTATTTTTAAAAATACCCGGATCAAGCTTAATTTTGATTATGCACGGTATTACCATAATTTACATTACACTGAATACGATTGCAAAAACTTCGCCTATGGTTTTCAGATTTTTCAGGGAATTACCAAAAACATCAGGATAGACTTGGGTTACGAATTCGGGACATCGGATGCAAAAGGATATGATCAGACTGACGCTGTAGGATATTACGACCCTACTGAAACAAAAGCAACTTCTGATGATGCCGATGCCACGAACGAAGGTGACGAATTTTCTTTAGGAATTGACTGGCAATTGCCTGCTGTTTTTAAACTTAAAAATGCCCTTGATTGTGGAATCACTTTCTCCAAACGATATTACACAACCGATCATTACGTTGAAGAAGATCCGGAGCATGCCGGTCGTGTTGATAATAACCTGTACATGAGGTTTGGCTATAATGTAAAGCTGAATAAATCAATGGATCTGTCTATTTTTTACAAATGGTACGGAAGGGATTCGAGCACCAAATCACCATTAAACAGTGAGTATGTTTCGAACGAAAAAGATTACAAGCAAAGTCAGGTAGGATTGGAATTCAGCTATAGTTTTAAATTATAATCAACCTTTCAGACAAGGTTACTTATTCTGAAATCTCAAAATTTGGTTAATAATAAAAAAAATGAAAATGGATAAAATGGATAAATTGAATTATTTCTATTTGTTAGGGATTGTAATAATGGTGAGTTGTGGAAAACCAAATACCCCGGAATCTTTAAGCGTTCCTGATGTTTCAGGAGGTTATAAAATTGTAAGGATATTTCCGACTTCCGGATATGCGCAGGACATTGTAAAAAAGGACAATTTACTTTATGTCGCACAGGGCGAAGGTGGTTTGGAAATCATCGATATAGTGGATCCCTTTAATCCCGAAACCGTTTCAATAACAACCGAAGATGTTAAAGGCTATGCAAACAAAATTGCAATGAGGGATAGTGTCGTATTTCTGGCTGCGGGTACCTTTGGTATTAATGTATTAAATGTTGCAGATCCATCGTTACCCGAGGTTACCGTGCATAATCTGAACATAAAACCGGCAAAGAATTCGTATATTCTGGGAAATTATATGTATACCGCAATTAGTGAACAAGGTGTTGGCATTGCTGAAATAAGTTATCCGCTGGCTCCCGATATTCGGGGAACCGTATCGACACCCGGATATGCCAATGATTTAATCGTTACTTCAGATACGAATCGTTTACTCGTCGCCTCTGGCGAGATGGGGTTTTCCATTGTCAATATTTCCCAATTAGTTGAGGGATTTGGGGTTTTCTGGCTTTCCGGATGGTGCGATACCCCGGGCTATGCAGAAGCCTTAACAGTCCTTGAAGATAAATCGCTGGCCTTTTTAGCTTGCGGAACTGCCGGACTTCAAATAATCGATTATTCCGATACAACAGATATCCATATTGTAGGAAGTTACGATGCCGGCGGTTATGCGAAGGAACTGATCTATAAAAATAACCGAATTTACATGACAGCGGAATTGTCGGGGTTGGAAATTATTGATGTTTCCGATATCACTGCTCCTTACCTAATTGGCAAGGTTGATACAGATTATGCACTTGGATTTGATTTGGACGATCACTACGTCTATATTGCTGATCAGGTTCAGGGGTTGATCGTTATTTCCATCCCAGATTAAAGTACAACTTTGCAAACGGTATATTCAGGAATTTAAGGCGTTCAAATACAGTAAAATTTAAAAGAAATTAATGAGGATTACACATCAAAACATCAGGGTTTAACCATGAACAGACTGCCTGAAGAAAAACAGCGATTTGAATTTATCGATCAGTTTCGTGGCCTGGTAGTCATCCTTATGCTTGTTGACCATACCTCGTACTACTTCAATTCGATTTGGAAACAGATCGATCCTCTTGATCCGCTCTTCGACAGCTGGGGCCAGTTCGCCCTGCGTTATGTGCCATATCTGTGTGCCCCCGGCTTTCTGATGATGTTCGGGGCTATGACCTGGTGGTCATGGCAGCGAAGGATTAAAAAGGGAACTTCTGTCTGGGCCGCTCGCTGGTATCTGATCAAAAGGGGTTTGTTTCTCGTCGTTCTGCAGATGACATGGGTAAATTCATCATGGGGCGGGTTTCGTGAATTTCAGCCCTGGCATTTAGGCATCATTGCCTGTATAGGCATCTCCATGATCCTGCTTACATTCATCGTAAACTGGCGATGGCAATGGCTGCTCGTTACAGGGCTTGCCATATTGATTATACATCCTTTTCTTTACCAAATTTCGTATGATCCGGAAATTGTCTGGCAACGTGTCCTGATGCAGACCTTTATCGATGCAGGTGATTTCAACAAATACCCAGTTTTGCCCTGGTTTGGGCTCGCAATCCTCGGTTCGGTGATGGCAAACGGCTGGCTTAGCGCCTGGAAAACCGATAAAAAACGAATAACCATGAGCACCGGAATTGCAGCAGTAGCATTGCTATTGGCAGTAGGGGTTAGGATGAGCCGCGGGTACGGCAACATCTTTCCTTTTTCAGATTTCGGTTCTTATTCCTTTTTCTTCGACCAGAAATATCCACCCAGCCTTTACATGAATCTTTGGTTCTTTGCTTTTGTGCTTCTGGCGGTTAGTGGGTTCATTGCTGTCGGGAAATCAGCACCAAAGCTCATGGAAGTATTCAGTATCCCGGGAAGAGTACCCCTGTTTTTCTATGGCGTCCACATCGCCCTGATGGGAATATTTGTGAAACGTCTTGATTTGTTTTACCGCGAGGGCGGAGTAATTGATTCCCTGATCGGGCTGGTCGTAATGATGGTTATTATGCTATTCCTGTGCAAATGGTTTTACGGTGTAAAAAGCCGCAGCAAGAATTTTATTATTCGAATGATATAAAGGATCTGCAAAGGAAAAATGAAAAAATTGACAAGATATATACTGATCCTTTTCCCGGTAATTTTACTGATACTTTTTTCAGGCTGTTCCGGCCGGTTTGAAAAGCCCGTTACCACCTCAGATTCAGCGATCATTTACCCGTCAAAAAAAACTAATGGCATCGAAGCGAAGATCACATTTTGCAAAAAACTAAGCAGAAAAAGTGGTAAACGGCTGGGTGTCGGCACATTCTTTACAATCGGAGAAAAAGAGAATGTCCATGCTTTTGTGGATTTGGAAAACTGTTTTGCAAACAGCAACCGACCACTGATGTTTCACACCGACTGGATCGATCCTGACGGCAATTCTTTTTTTCAAAAGCGCTTCGATCTTTCATCCGATGATTCAACAACTGTGCTGAATAGTACCATTTCTATTCCTCCCGATAAACGGGAACCAGGAAAATACCTGTTCAGGGTTTATCTTTTCAGGGAGCTGATCGCTGAAAAATTCTTTACTCTACTTCCCGAAGGGCAGGTTGCTCCTTCGCCGGCCGATCTGGTCAAAGCAACTATCATACTTAGCGGAAAATCAGACAAAGAGTCCGGGACGGATTCGGTATTTACAATCCGCGATAAAGGAACTGTTTATGCTTTTGTTGATGTCGATAATCTTTCGGAACTAAATGATGACGTACTGAAGTTTCACCTCGACTGGATTGGTCCGGACAGCAGCACTTTTTACAAAAAACAATTTGAACTTTCACCCGAGGATTCGTCGGCAACATTAGCCAGTGCCATCTCCCTCGATCCCGATAAACGGCAGCCGGGAACCTGTTACCTTCGCCTCTTTCTTGGAGATGATTTGGTTACGGAAAAGAAATTTGAACTTTGCAGGGAAATTAAGCCAATTCCTCCTAAGATTGAAGGAATCGAAGCAAGTATTGTGCTTTGCAGAGATGTTGATAAGAAAACCGGTGAACGAAGCTGGTGTCGATTCGGTATTCATTATTAAAGAAAAGGGCTGGGTCCATGCCTGTATCGACCTGAATAACAAAAGCCAGAACAAAAAGAAGCTGAAAATTTCCGTTGACTGGATCGGACCCGATGGCAAGTCGTTTTACCGGAAGCAATCCGACCTTGCTCCTGCCGATATCCCTGCTACAATTTCCAGTGCCATCTCACTTTCGCCTGATAAGCGACAACCGGGAACTTACTTTGTTAGGGTTTATCTTTTTGATAAACGGATTGCGGAGAAGAAGTTTGAGCTTCATGGTGAATAGCCGGACCAAAATTTCAAATACAATTCATTGGTTCATAACGAAAATTCAATATCGAATTTAATTTTATCCTGATGTTTTTTTGTTAATGGAGTTTCATTAATTTAGCAATGCTTAATTTGAAATTAATAATTGACGAAACAGATCAACCAGCGGATAAGATGAAACTATTTTAATAAATAAAATCATGTCAAAAAAAGGACTTGCTCTTATAACAGCATTCATACTACCCATGTGTGTTTTTACGCAATGGGTTTTATTAAGTCCCTCACCTACCAATAATATAACTAATTGCGTGTTTTTCGTTAATGAAACGACAGGTTATATGGTTGGGGATTATGGTACAATATTGAAATCGGTGGATGGCGGAATTACATGGGCAAACCAATCTAGTGGTACATATAATAATTTGCTTTCAGTCTATTTTGCGGATGAAAACAGCGGATGTGCAGTTGGCGCCAACGGAACAATTGTTCGAACCAGCGATGGGGGTTTAAACTGGATTCCACAGCAAATGGCAGATTATTCCGGAATTTTGCATTCTGTTTTTTTTCCGGATGCAGATGAAGGTATTGCAGTTGGTCAAAATGCAATTTTCAGAACTACTGATGGTGGAATAACTTGGACCTATCAAACGGTTTGGGGTGGAAAAAGATTGTTTTCAGTTAGTTTTACGGATATTAATAACGGTTTAGCAGTCGGCGAGGACGGAGTAATAATCAAAACGACTTCAGGTGGCAGTAGTTGGCAAAACTTAAATAATATCACCGATAAATTGTTGCTTTCCATTTGCAATACTGCCCTTAATACATTTATTGTCACAGGTGAAAACGGATTGATTCTTAAAACAGATGACTGCGGTACTTCCTGGATAACGAAAAACATATCGTCTTATAACACAGGATTACTATCAATTTGCTTCATCAGTTCCTTAGAGGGATTTATTTTAGGACAAGATTATATCTCCGATGAAGTAGTATTACTTAAAACAACTGACGGAGGAGAAAATTGGAATTCACAAACTATTTTTACCACTTTTCTTAACAATACCTCTGTTAGTTTTATTGATTCCGATCATGGTTTTTTGGCAGGAAATAAAATTTACAATACGAATGACGGAGGCGATACATGGATGCAGGTGACACAGGAGAAAGTTAATGGGGTCGGTTCCGTTTTTTTTACTGATTCTCTTACCGGAATAGCTGCAGGCAACGGAATTTATAAGACCCTTGATGGAGGTAATGACTGGACATTGCAAACCACTCCGGTAAATGCCCATTTAAATACAGTTTATTTTATCAATTCCAATTCAGGCTTTGCTGTTGGTGAATCAGGTACAATTTTTAAAACATCGGATGGCGGGAATAACTGGATACAACAAAACAGTGGTACCTTATACAACCTCAATGATGTTTATTTTTTTGATGAACAGCATGGTTTTGCCACAGGAGATTTTGGAGTCATCTTAAAGACTACGGACGGTGGAACAAACTGGATTACAACCGCTTCAGGAACTACTTATGATCTTTATTGTGTATATTTTTTAGACAATAATACCGGCTTTGCTGCAGGCGGACTTTGGTCACTTAATCTGGAAAGTATAATATTAAAAACAACCAATGGCGGCAATAGTTGGAATACTGTGTTCAATTCAGGTATCTGTATTTATTCTATTTGTTTTTCAGATTTAAATAATGGAATTGCTGTTGGAGGCTCAAAATGGAATGAAGGGAGCAGGGTTGTAACAAACGATGGTGGAAATTCCTGGTCGATCCAGGATTATGGAAACGATGCTACTTTGCATTCAATCTTTTTTGTGAATACGTTTGTGGGCTATACTGTTGGAGATTACGGAATAATAGGAAAAACAATTAATGGCGGTGTAACCTGGGAATGGCAAAATTATCCAATGTTCGGTCATTTAAATTCAGTTTATTTTACTGACGAAAATAGAGGATATGCCGCAGGGGGCTCCACAATTCTGAAAACCTCTAATGGAGGAACTCTCAATACTTACTCTTACGATTCTTCTGTGGGAGTGTGTATTTTTCCAAATCCTGTTTCTGATAATTTGATGATAAAGTTTGCGGAAGATTCAATAGTTTTCAAATTTAAATTAATTGATTTATCTGGTCGTGTGTTACTACAAGAAGAAGTTAGCAACAGCACAGTTATTGATATGTCCATTTATCAAGCCGGACTTTACTTACTCAATTTCAGTACTTCTAAAATTTCGGAAACAAAAAAAGTCATAAAGTTTTGATTTTTCAACTATTTGTGTTTGCCGCTATTCATCAATCCAATTACAGTTATTGTCCATAAAAGGTCCATGATTGTGATCCGGAAATGAATATCCGGTGTATATGCAATCCTAAATGACACATCCTTCTTCATTGTTGTACACTATTAATGAGTTAATAATCATTATTTTTACCAGCTTTAAAAACAAAATTCAACTATGTCCGAAAATCTGGTGAACATCGAAATTGTAAAGCAATTGTATGACGCTTTCTTTAAAAAAGATATCAATAAAATACTGGGTGTTCTCGAGTCAGGATGTCGAATGGGGAGAACCGGAAAATCCCTTTAATCCTGCCGCCGGAACGCGAAAAGGACATTCCGGTTTCCTGGAATGGCTGAATATCGGCAAAGAGGCAGAGGATATTCTGGTGATGGAACCAAAAAAGTTTCTGACAGATCATGATTCAGTAGCTGTGACGGGCCATATGAGATGCCTTGCCAAACCGACCGGTAAGGTTTACGAATCTGATTTTGTGCATCTGATCGTAATAAAGGATAATAAAATAATTAAGTTCCAGGAATTTTTCGATACTTACATTGCAGGTGAGGCTTTTCGGTGAAATGTGAGATCAACAATTCTTGTTAAAGATTCCATTCTGAAATGATTTCTTCAAATTTACTCACACAATCAAAATAAGTTATCAAATAACTCACTTTTAACAAATTATTAACCTTAACGAATGATAAACCAAAATAGAGAACATTTCAGTACGCCACAGATCCACTTCATTTACCTGGTTTTTTAAAGCTTCCTGAGAGCTATAAAACATGATCCAAAAAATATGCATTTGTAGTTACATGAAAGGATTAAATTAAAATCCCCTTGCCGACAGATAGCCTCTCATTCCGAATGAGTGTGATCAAAAAACAGGTGACAATTGACAGGCATTTTTAGTTTTTTCAGGTAATATTAGCGACTGTTTAAAATTCAATAAAAAATTTGATAGTATCAAATTTGCCACTAAATCACTAATACGCAAAGAAAACACAAAGAGTTGAAAATGCACAGATCCCTTGGTAAAAACTTTGTGTTTTTGTGGCATTAAAAAACAATAGTATTATCATTTTTTAAACAGTCTCTTAATATTGAACGATTAATACCGGACATCATCGAATCTTTTGCACTTAATCCATATATTTGTAACTATTCATTTCAATTACTTTTGATTATGATAACAATGGATGACTTTCAAAAGGTGGATATTCGTGTTGGGATGATTATTGAAGCAGAACGATACGTGGAAGCGCGGAATCCATCGTATAAGCTTAAGATCGATCTCGGTGCAACAATCGGCATAAAAAAATCGATTGCACAACTGACACAAAACTATAAAGCCACTGAACTGATTGGCAAACATGTTATGTGTGTTGTTAACTTTCCACCCCGGCAAATCGGCCCTGCCATTTCCGAAGTTTTGACGCTTGGAGTTCCGGATGAAAAGGAACAATGTATTCTTATCAGCCCGGATAGGCCGGTTCCAATTGGCGGAAAATTATTTTAATTTAAAAGGATACGGCTATTGCCTATTGGTTTTTATCAATTGACTTTTAGTTTTTCTTACTGATTAATTCCTCAGAATCAAAAAAAAATAAAAAAAATGTTTTACATTTACACCATTAATCGATTATTCGTTGTCTTGTCATTGTAATGGAAAAAAGAAGTTTACTGGTACTTTTGTTATTCATGGGTTTTATTTCCGGCTTTAGCCAGTACCTATCCAATCCGTCTTTTGAAGGCACCATTCTAATGATCGGGCCTCCGCCGGGCTGGGATGTTTGCAATGAGTTGAGTTCACCCAATGTCCAGCCGGGTAAATATCAGGTTTATTTGCCTCCGTCTGATGGAGAGACGTATCTCGGTATGCTCACCCGGCCGGATTTTACCTGGGAGGATGTTCAATCGGACCTGGATGTTCCCCTCTCACAGGATTCATGCTACTTATTTAAAATTGACCTGGCTTTCTGGCAATACCTTTCTTTTACTACGGTTTCACCATGTGTGCTTAAGGTTTACGGAAGCAGCGCCACGTGCCAGAAAACCAACCTGATCTGGCAATCACCTGCCATTTCAAATACCAACTGGCTGACATATCAGTTTTTAATACACAATCCGGAATTCGATATTACAAGTCTTGTTATGGATGCCTATTATGTGGGATCCGTTCCGTATTACGGGTATATTCTGTTGGACAACATCCGGATCACTCCTACACCTCAGATTGATCTTGGCAATGATACCACCCTCACCTTATGCTGGAACGATTCGCTGGTTTTAGATCCGGGTCCGGGTTTTGCAATTTATTATTGGCAGGATGGATCATCAAACCAAACCTATTCTGTTACAACCGGTGGCACTTACTGGGTGCAGGTGGTTACAGCTGACGGTTGCACTGCTTCGGATACCATTCATATTAATGTCCCTGATTATATTGACATGACAACCAATATGATCGACACACTGTTTGTTTGCCAGGGTCAGTTGATCAGTCTCTGGGTAAATGTTTTAAACGGAGTACCTCCCTATTCGTATACATGGGAAGGATTGCCCGATACAACCTGGAGCGTAAACGTCATTGCGGACTCAACAACATTTTACAAAGTAATTATCACCGATCATTGCGGACTGCAAATTGCCGATTCCGTGAAAGTGAAGGTCTTACAAGGTCCCGATATTGATTTGGGCAATGACACATTGATTTGTATCGATGGCTCGTATACCATTCATGCCGGATCGGGATATCCATTGTACACCTGGCAGGACGGTTCTCACGATTCAACATTGACAATTAATCAGGCCGGCACCTATTGGGTTCAGGTAACTTCCTCGTTCGGGTGCATCTCAACAGACAGTATTCAAATACAATTTTATCCAGCAGTTCAGTTGGATATTGGTAATGATACAATATTATGCGAAGGCGTATCGATCACATTAAATGCCGGGAACGGATTTGATTCCTATCTATGGCAGGACAATTCAACAAATCCAACGTTTACTGTAGGTTCTGCGGGATTATATTGGGTGACGGTGATCGATCAGAACGGGTGTTCTGCAACAGATTCGATTGTCGTCACTACGCTACCGGCTCCGGTAATTGACCTGGGTAATGATTTTACACTTTGTGAAGGCGATCAGCAAACTATAACTCCGGGACCAGGTTATGAAAGCTATCTTTGGCAGGATGGAAGCACGAATCAGTTTTATTCAGTAACAGCTTCCGGAACATATTGGGTTACAGTAAATAATGGTTGTGGTGAAGATACCGATTCGGTTTATGTTGTTGTTTATCCAGGTCCCGAACCCGACCTGGGTCCCGATACAACGATTTGTCAAGGAGCAAGTATTGTTCTTGACGCCGGTAATCAGTTTGTCAGCTATCAATGGCAGGATAATTCTTCGCTATCGTTCTATGAGGCAACTTCTTCAGGTACTTACTCTGTTGAAGTTGAAAATAATTACGGCTGTACCGGAACAGACGAAATTTATATAACTGTTGATGATCCGCAGGTTGATCTTGGACCGGACAACCATATTTGTGCTGGCGACAGCCTTATCCTCAATGCAGGTGAAGGATTTGTAACCTATCTTTGGCAGGATTTTTCAAACTCTCAAACGTTGATTGCAGATACATCCGGCATTTACGAAGTGAACGTTTGGGATGAATTTGGCTGCACAGCCAGTGATGAAACCGAAATCTCTTATTATTTATATCCTTCAGCTAATCTTGGCGATGACAGACAAATTTGTTCAGGTGACACAGTGATACTTCAGGCACCCGAAGGTGATTTTAGTTATTTCTGGAACGGACAACCGGGTAACGATAGCTACCTTATTACCAGCTCGGGAAACTATACACTCAGCGTTGTAAATATCTGCGATAGTGTTACCGATGAAATAAACGTTACGGTAGTGCCTGTTCCTGAAGTCAACCTGGGAGAAGATCAAGTAATTCTTCCCGGTCAGACTATCGAACTGGACGCAGGCCAGGGATATGATTCCTACCTCTGGCAGGATGGATCCGGAGGTCGCTACTTTATAGTTACGGAAAACAATATTAATCCTTTGGACCCTTATTATTATGTAGAAGTATCTGAAGGTATCTGTAAAAACACTGATACTATAAAGATAGAGTTATTCAAGGTTTGGGTTCCGAAGGTGATCACACCAAACGGAGACGGTAAGAATGATTATTTCCTGCCTGATAAGGCAAAATGGCAGGGTATTAAAAAACACAAGATGACAGTAATTAACCGCTGGGGTGAGATTGTTTGGGAATCGGAGGATTTTCCCTCTGGCTGGGACGGGAAGCAAAACGGGCGGTATGTTGCCGACGGAACCTATTTCTGGATACTTGATGTTTATTATGGATCGGAAAATATAAAGCAAACTTTAAAAGGCAGTCTGACTGTGCTTGGAACCGATCAATAACCGAAACGTTTTTTTAATGATAAATCACTCTTGCATGTAATATATAAACCACCTTACCGATGTTATCGATCTGGCAAAAATGACATGTTTTTTCCCTTCATTTCACTTTGTAAAAATCTTCATCTATTGACAACTTAATGAATTATTATATTGTCTTTTTTGCGTAATCGTATTTATATATTTCTATTTTTGTATAAACTATTTAAATATTTAAATTATCAGTTGAAAAAATTATTAAAATTTAAAATAAAACTATGAGAAGACTTTACTTATTAATTTGCTTAGTAGGAATTTCGGTTTACTTATCAGGACAAACCTATCTTTCCGAAGATTTTAGTGGTGGTTTGATGCCACCTTCCGGATGGACAATAGATGGCTTTTCTGCACAATGGTCAACAGCAGGAACCAATCATGCCGGGGGTACTGCACCTGAGGCTAAGTTTACTTACATTCAAACTATTGGCACTACACGATTTATTTCTCCGGAAATTGATATGACTGGAGTTAATTCCGTGAAACTCGTTTTCAACCATATGTACGACTGGTTTGCTAATCCTGCTCCTTCAGTTGGTGTCGCAACCCGCTCGGGTGGTGGTGCATGGAATTCAGTCTGGCAAATCACACCGACCAGCAATGTCGGACCTCAAACAATAGTTTTGGATTTGACAGGTGGTGATCTCGGTCAACCGGATTTCCAGTTCTGTTTTATTCTGGAAGGAAATTTCTATAATCTTGATTACTGGTACCTTGATGATATCCAGCTCTATACACCGTACGATCTGGATGCCCAATTGAATAGTTTAAACATACCCTCTTATGTACTTGCCGGGAATCAGGTGACCCTTTCGGGTAAGATTAAAAATGTCGGGTTAAATACTATTAATTCATTCGATATATCTTACACTGTCGACGGGGGTTCACCAGTTCTGTATTCTGTTAGTGGTTTGAACCTGGCATTTGGTGCTACCTATAATTTTACGCACAATGTACCAATACAACTCACAAATCCTCAGGCATATAATATAGAAGTTACGGTGGATAATGTGAACGGGGGTAACGATAATAATCCGGATAACAATATAATTTCAAAGTATATAATGGCTGTACCTGAATCGATGCCTAAAAAAGTATTTGCTGAGGAAGCTACGGGAACCTGGTGTGGATGGTGTGTCAGAGGAATCTGCTTTATGGATTATATGTATGAAACTTATCCGGATACCTGGATAGGCGTGGCAGTTCATAATGGCGATCCGATGGTTTATTCTCCATGGGATGCAGCCATTCCGAGCATTATCCCTAATTTCCCCGGTTATCCGAGTGGTACACTTGACAGAGCCGGAACTAATTACTGGGATCCAAGTCAATTTGAGCAGGGATATCAGCAAACGGATGAATGCAGTGAATCCGGCTATCTGTTGATTTGGTAAATTATACTGGGACCCTGTGACAAGGGTTGTTTCGTTCGATGTACAAGCCGAAGTCAATGCTGATGATTATAATAATTTACGATTTGCTGCTGTTATTGTCGAAGACAGTTTGTGGGGAACTATCATCACAATGGAACCAGCACAATTATTATTATGCCGGCTCAGGATATGGCTCGATGTGTGGTTTTGAAAGTCTGCCAAATCCAGTACCTGCAACCCAGATGCACTACGACCACGTCGGCAGGGTTATCCTCGATACTCCTTATGGTACGGAAGGAAGTCTACCCACGCCTGCATTCGGAAGGTAATACATATTCGCACAATTATACTTACACAATTCCGCAAACATGGAACTATGATAAACTCAAATTTGTAGGTTTGTTGATCGATATGACAACAGGTGAGATTTTAAATTCGAATAATGTCATTAATTTTGCTACCGGTATTAGTAAGCAAAATAAGGCACCATAATGTATGCAGTTTATCCGAACCCGACAAATGGCAAAGTCAATATTGACGGAGCGGAAAATGCTACGATCGTTGTCTATTCCATCACAGGAACCCAGGTTGCTGTTTACAAGGACTTCCGGTCGAACGTAATTGATCTTTCAAATCTTGATAACGGGATTTATTTCCTGAATATCATTGTTGATGATCAAACGGTGTTAAACAAGAAAATTAATTTGGTTAAATAATCAGGGAAAACCCAACAATAAAAAGGTCGCCGAATTCAGGCGACCTTTTTAATTTATCAAAGATTGATGAATTTTCAGAACTTGAGGAATGATAAGATGTCTTTCATCGTTTTGAATAATGAAATCAGACAGTGCAATTTTCTTATCCTGATCCCACTGATTTAATATCCGCTTTTCAACCGCCTCCCTCCCACTATTGTCACGCGCCATCACTCTCTTAATTGTCAATTCAACCGGAGAGACAATGGTAATCACTTTATCGAATTCCTTGTAAAATCCACTCTCGAATAGTATCGCAGCTTCATGCATGATATAGGCGTGTTGACCCTGTCTGTCTAACCACGCAAATAATTCTTTTCTAACAAGGGGGTGAATGATCGAATTTAGAAAATCAAGTGCCTTTTTATCCTGAAAAACAATGGATGCAAGCTTTTTGCGGTCAATCTTATTATTTACTGAAATTTGTTTCCCAAACCGATCGGTTAAAATTGTTATTACCTCCTTATCACCAAAGAATTTCCTGGCTTCTTCATCGGCGTGGAAAACAGGAATACCCAGGGCTTCAAATATACCTGCAACAACAGTTTTCCCGGTGCCGATATTTCCGGTTAATCCAACTTTTATCATTTTTTGAGAACTAAAAATTCTACCTCTTCGGGATCAATTTTCGTTATTTTTACGAAGGAGGGTTTTGAAGTAATCCGGACTTTAAGTTTACTGGCTTGTTCATTTTCATTATTAATATTTACAGAGGCCATAAATGAGTCTTTATCAACACGCTTGTAATTGTCGAGTGAAACATGATATGTGATATTGACAACATCAGGAAAAGTTTTGACTGTCAGGTTTTCAAAATCTTCTGCTAAAATGGGAACTTGAATGGTTTCTTCCGTATATTTCTCAACCGGGATCAACACCTTCACCTTATCAGGAATCAGCCTTACTTTTCCATTTTCAGCCGAAACCGATACGTCCGATTCAATGGTTATTGTATTGTTTAAATTTGTAAGCTCATGGTTTTCCGTATATACTTTATCCAATGTATCAATCAGATTATCCGGTCCCAGGGCTGTAACACTGTCCGGAATTATTTTTAAGCTGTCGGAAAGTTGATATTGCTTTTGAAAATTAAGATGAAACCTCGAAACGACAGGTATTTTTTTACCTGAAAGAACCTTAAATTTCAAAAAAATGTTCTGGGGAGAATAGGAAACAAATTCAGAAGCAATGTTCAGTCTGTTGATAATATTCCGGGCAAGTGCATCCGTAGGTATCTGTGATGTAAAATATTGACCCTGCCGGTTTAATTCCCATTTACTCAGGTCAACTTCCACAGGGTGTTTACGTGTCAGGTATTTTAATGTGATCAGTTCAAAACCCCCGGACGTTATCCTGAATGAAAGTACACTGTCTGGCTTGTTTAAAAGAGCTAATTCCGCAGGTACGTTCGTAAACTTAATCGGAAAATCAATGGATGTGAATGACTGATTTGATAAACCAATTAAAAACCAGATAAAAACGGAAATGGCAAGGCAAATTAAAAAAACAACAATCCGGTTTCTGAAATCCTCCCCTTTAGGCTTCCTGACCCTTTGAATCAGTTCATCAAAATCGAGTCTCAAACTGTTATTTTTTTATTTTATAAAAAAAAGATAATCTATTGATTGATTTTTTTACACCCTCACCTATTAAATCGTCATTTCGCAATAAACACAGAGAATTGTCAACCATTCACAAAAAATGAAATTTTATTTACGTTCACCGATTTGTGAAGTGCTATCCATAGCAACGGCTGATTTTTCTATTTTAAGCCTGTTTTGACCTTCAACCTCAATGGTGAAGGTTGTATCCTGAACTTCGATTATTTTTCCATGAATACCGCCAATGGTAATAATTTTATCTCCTTTTTTCAACGCTTCCCTGTATTTTTTCTGATCTTTTGACTTCTTCATCTGAGGCCTGATAAAGAATAAATAAAAAACCAAAACAATAGCAATAAGCGGAAGAAAACTCATCAGACCTCCCCCTTTTTGTCCTTCAGCCGGAGGCATAAAAAGCAATACATTCAATAAATTCATCATGTGTTGTTGTTTGTTAATTTTTACAAATATACGTATGATTCATGTTCAATTGAGGTATTCATTTACCAAATCAGGGTGCAATCACCATTGCCTTGATCCGTACCATTTTTGCCGATGGCTGACAATTTGTTACCACCGTTATTTCCTTATTCTGAACCCCTTTTCTTCCCTCACTGTCAAACGTGACTTTAATACTTCCTTCTCCATTAGGTTTAATAAGTGTTTTTGGGAATTCAGTAACCGTACAACCACAACTGGTGGTAACCTGTGAGATCAGCAAATCCGATTTTCCGGTATTTTTAAATTTGAAACTATAAGTCACCTTTTCACCTTGTATTACCTTTCCAAAATCAAAAACTTCCCGTTCAAAGCGAATGTCAGGCAAATTGTTTTTTTCGTCACCAGTGGCTGAATTTGGGTTTGTAACTACATCAGCCGGTATTGTTCCATTTCCGGTATTGTTGCATCCCGAAAAAAACAGTACTAAAACCAGAAAACAAATAATTTTTAAAATTTTCATCCCAATTGTTGAGGCTGCAAAATTAACGAAATAAAATAATATAAACCACGTTACACTTGCAACAAACTCGGGATGCTGCCTGTTAGGATTTTATAAATAATCTTAAAAACTCAATCTGAATAATATTCTTACTTTTGAATGGGTTATAAACATGTCTGTTATTTTTGAGAAACATTCTATTATAAAATGAAAAAGCAAGTATACATTGCTATTGGGGCAATCATAATTGTAATCATTGCCCTTTATTATTTCCTGGGGGGTGAATCTTCCACGGCAGAAACCATTAAAACGAAAGTCAAATCAGGTGAGTTTAAAATTACCGTTACAACTGCCGGAGAGTTGGAAGCCAAAAGCTCAGAAAATATTCTGGGACCTGAAGGTCTTCAGAACGTTCGGATTTGGCAATTGAAAATAGAAGATATGGTGCCTGATGGAACGGTTGTTGATTCAGGGGATTTCGTTGCTTCACTCGACCGGACCGAACTGGCCAATAAAATGAAAGATCAGGAACTTGAAGTAGACCAGTATGAAACCCAACATACAAAAACCAAACTTGATACGACTCTTGAACTGAGAACACTCCGTGATGATTTGATCAACCTGAACTACTCGCTTGAGGAGAAAAAAATAGAGCTTGATCAATCAAAATACGAATCACCTGCTATTATCAGGCAGGCTCAAATTGATCTGGAACGGGCCCAGCGTTCCTACGAACAGGCTGTGGAGAATTATCAGCTGAAGCTTGAAAAAGCGGAGGCCAATATGCAGGAAGTTACAGGCCAGTTGAATAAAGCACAAAAAAAGTACGACGACATGGCAAAAGTGCTGAGTAAGTTTACTGTTTATGCGCCAAAAGCAGGAATGGTTATTTATAAACGTGGCTGGGACGGTAAAAAGCAGGGGATCGGATCACAGATCGGTACCTGGGAGAATATTGTAGCCACCTTACCAAACCTTAAAGAAATGATTTCCAAAACTTATGTAAATGAAATCGACATCAGCAAGGTAAAAGTAGGACAGCCTGTCGATATCGGCATCGATGCGTTTCCTGAAAAGAAATTTACCGGAAAAGTGACAGAAGTAGCCAACATTGGTGAACAAATGAAAAATTCCAATGCCAAGGTTTTTGAAATTCATATTGATGTAAATGAATTCGATTCCGTTATGAGGCCGGCGATGACAACAAAAAATATTATTATAACCGATGTTATTGATAGTGCGCTCTACCTTCCGATCGAATGCATACACAGCGAGGACAGTATCAGTTATGTTGTTGCCGGGAAGTATAAAAAACAGGTAATCGTTGGAAAAAGTAATGAGAATGAAATTATCATTAAGGCAGGATTGGAGGCAGGAGAAGATGTATACCTCGTTCCACCCGACGATTTTAAAGATTTCAGATTAGAAAAACTTCCTGATGATGTCATTAAAGAATATTATGCGCAAAATGCGATGAAGAAAAATAAAGCGTTAGAGCCAGCCAATTCACCCATTGAAGATACATTGGCGAAAGATACTGGAAAGCATTTTCAGGATAAGAAATTTCTAAATAAAGGTAAAAAAGTTGCACACTAAGAAGCCAGGGTATAATTTCAATTGGAATTCCTAAAACAGAAAAAATTGGAACGTTATTTTCAAATTCTAAATATTGCCCTTGAAGCGGTTTTTGCAAACAGATTCCGTTCAATCCTCACGGCTCTTGGAATTATTTTTGGGGTGGCTGCCGTCATCGCAATGATGGCAATTGGAAAAGGTGCCCAACAGGAAATTCTTGATCAGATAAAACTGGTGGGCGTGAACAATATCATCATTTCACCGGTGGTAGAAAAAACTTCAAAATCAAGTGACGATCAAGAAGGTAAGAGCAAAACCGAAAAATTTTCACCGGGACTTACCCTTAAAGATGCAGAAAGCTTTAAAAACATTATTTCCACTGTTGACAAAGTTAGCCCGGAGGTAGTGTATGAAACATCCATTGTTAAGGACGGTGTCAGAAGCAGTGCAACCATTTCGGGTGTTACACCCGATTTTTTTAAGGTTTTTAACCTGAACCTTCAAAAAGGATATATGTTTACTGAACAGCAGATGATTTCAGGAAAACCGGTTTGTATTATTGGCCCGAATATCGCTTCTAAATTTTTCCCAAAGGAAGATCCGCTTGGAAAATATATCAAATGCGGAAGCATCTGGCTCGAAGTAATCGGCATTCTGGAAGGACGCAACATGAGCTCAAAAAATACAGAGCAACTTGGTATCAGCGATTACAATGTAAATATTTATGCCCCCATACAAACCATTCTTTTACGTTATCGTGATCGTTCGGCTGTAACCGAATCATCCATTCATGGTGAGTCCGGATCTTTCGTTGTTTTTGGGGATGATTTTGCTTCTTTTAGTTCCAGTTCCGAATCCAGCGATGATAATAATTTAAACCAGATTGATAAAATAGTAGTTCAGGTTAAGGAAAGTTCGCAACTGAATTCAACTGTAAAAATTCTGAAAGAAATATTATTAAGACGTCATCAGCATGTCGAGGATTTTGAAATTAAAATCCCTGAACTGCTTTTAAAACAAGAACAACGCACCAAGGATATATTCAATATTGTTTTGGGAGCAATTGCAAGTATTTCACTGATTGTTGGCGGCATTGGGATTATGAATATCATGCTTGCATCTGTTATGGAAAGAATCCGGGAAATAGGTGTTCGAAGAGCAACGGGTGCTTCACGCAGAGATATTGTTTTTCAGTTCCTGTCGGAAGCCACGCTGATAAGTATAACCGGGGGTTTGATCGGAATAATACTTGGGTTGGCCTTATCCAAAATCATCATGAAAATAACAGATATTTTAACCATTATTTCACCATTATCCATCTTTGTTTCATTTGGAGTTTCTGTGGCTGTTGGGATTATTTTTGGTTATATGCCGGCTCAACATGCAGCTAAGCAGGATCCGGTTGAATCGCTCAGACACGATTAATAAATTTAGGTATAATTGAAATATTTTCAACTGAAAATGAGAAAACGGTTTACAGAATTTTCTTTCCTCAGCTTTAAAAAAACAGAGAATATTGTCCTTTTTGCACTATTCTTATTGTTTACGAACCATTTATATTCACAGGAAAAGGTAACGAACATAAATTTAGAAGATGCTATTGAAATTGCAAAACAGCAATCTCCGGATGCCCTTCAGGCAACACATCGTTTCAGGGCAAGCTATTGGCAATATCAGGAACTACAGAGCTTCTTACCTTCCTTCCCTGGTTTTATTCGGAACAATGCCGAATTATAACCGGTCGATAAAAACAATTTCGACGGTTGAAGGTGATGTCTTTTCGCCACAGCAATCGCAGCAATATTACGCAGGCATGTCGCTCAACCAGAAAATTGGAGTAACAGGAGGCACACTTTCATTAAACTCGGACCTCACGCGCCTTGATAATATAACCGATACTGCTACCTACATAAATTATAATTCCAATATTTTAAACATTACCTATTCTCAGCCGATTTTCAAGTACAATTCCTATAAATGGGAAAGAAAAACGGAACCCATCAAATATGATGAGGCTAAGAAAAAATACCTGGAAGATATGGAACAGGTCGCACTTAATGCAACGAACCTGTTTTTCAATTTGCTGACTGCCCAGATAAATGAAAAAATTGCGTTGATAAACGAGGCTAATTATGATACGTTATATAAAATTGCTCAGGGACGGTTTAATTTAGGAAGAATAGCTGAAAATGAACTGTTACAGCTCGAACTGCAATACCTCAATGCGCGTTCAGCAGTAAAAGAAACCCAGCTTGCTACGGATAACCAGCTTTTTCAATTTAAGTCCTTTTTACGGATTAAGGACGACTTGCAGATCAGGCTTATCGAACCAAGCATTATCGAACCTTTCGAAGTTAACCCCGGAAAAGCAATTGAAGAAGCCCGTGCCAACAGTTCGCAGGCTCTTGATTTCAATTTGCGACTGATCGTGGCAGAAAGTAACGTTGATCAGGCTAAACTTGATGGCCGATTTGATGCGGACCTTTTTGCCGTGTATGGGTTGACCAACAACACACAGAATCTTAATGAAATTAACAAAAATCCGCTGGATAACCAGCAGTTAAGGCTCGGGATACAATTTCCTATACTTGACTGGGGCGTAGCACGTGGAAAAATAAAGATCGCCGAATCGAACCAGGAAATTGAAAAATTATCGGTTGAGCAGGGACTCATTGATTTTAACCAACAGATTTTTCTTAAAGTGGCACGTTTTAATATGCAGTACGACCAGGTTATGATTTCTGCAAAATCGGATACTGTTGCACAAAAAGGGTATGAAGTTACTAAGGCAAGGTATCTCATCGGAAAAATCAGTATCACAGATTTGAATATCGCCCAGGTAGCTTCGGATGATTCAAGAAGAAATTACATCGATGCTTTGTGGACGTACTGGAGAAATTATTATGATTTACGCAGAATGACCTTGTTTGATTTTAAAAACAATACTCCCATTCTTGTTGATTATTCCAAATTGCTTTGATTTATTAAATTTCAGCTTTCGCCGTAAAAACAGTTTTTGCATTTGTTGATTTCACGCATTTTATAAAATACGAATCCGGCAGGGTTGAAATCAAAATATTAACTTCTTCTCCGCATTTAGTTTCGGAAACAAAATTCATATGCAGTTGTGATAAACTTTCTATTTTTTTGTCAATTCCCAATGCATCCGAAATCCATTCAATGTATTTTGAATTTGTTACATGTCCGTTCAAATCAATTTCAGACGCCCTTGCTTTTCTTTTTTCAACAAGAACCGGTGATTCTTCCTCCTCGATTTTACCTGCTATCCTGTTTAAAGCCATTTTATTATTTACCAGCGGAAGTACATGATTAACCAGATCGGGTTTTTGCGGGCGATGTGTTTTATAATCAAGTAGCATCCATGAGGTTGAAGCACCGCCATAAATCTCATCTTTTGCATTTTTAATATAAGAAATCACGGTAAGCCCAAAAACCATCAACGCCGCGTGGCCATGTTTCCAATCGTATTTGTTCGCCCCAATCCGGAAATTTTTGCATTTTAATTAATAACCGCATTACAACCCATATTTGGTTCAACTCAAGGGCTTTTTCAAATCCAATTCCAAGATTATCGGCATGTTTCCAGGCCGTTTCCTGCAAATATCTTGAAATGGCCGAAAAGGTCATTTTCCCGTAAGCATTCGTATCATGCCAATAGACTGCATAATCTTCAAGCCAAACAGGTTTCATATTTTCCTGAACCTTCATTTCATTTTCAGTTTTTAATTTCAGCTTACAGGATTTGAAAATGGCTCACAAAAATAATCAATGCTTGCAAAAAAAGTCTAATAAATTTGAATAGTACTTTCAGAAGTTATAAATTTACTTTTTATTTCCGGATTGATATCAATTATTAAAATTTAACTAAGTACATGACAAAAATTTACAAATATTTTTAAATTTATCTATATCATTGGAAAACAACACACTTGCAAGCAATGTTAACCCGTACTTGAATAAACTTTTAGCTTTTCTTCCATGCTTTTTGGTTTTTATCGGGTAAATAGAGTCTAAAAAAATCCCGGCTTTATAAGCCCAAACAAAAGCAATCAGCACCAAGGCAAAGAGTTTATTTATTCGTTCAATATCGGTCAAATGCGTGTCTTCAATATTAAAACCGCTTGTTTTCAGCGCTCTAAATGCAGTTTCTATCTGCCAACGTTCTTTGTATAATGACTGAGCCTCATCGGGTTTGTTGAATGAAACAATGATCTGAAGTTCAGGAATGCCCCGCTGGCCGAAAGCGAATTAAAAATTTTGGTTGCAAGCGAATTCATTCCGGCATAACTTTCTTCCCTTACATTTACCGCAACCTTATAGGGTATTGTGGTATCGGTTACGGCTTTCATTTTTAAATCGCAAGCTTCCTTTTTTGCCACTAAAGCTGCAAGGGCTATGCTCACATTCGAAGGATTGTACGTTGCTCCCATTTCGGTGACTTCCGAAATTAATAAGCCTAAATTTGCCACATTCTTGGTGTGGCCAGTTTTCTGAATTAGATGCCATAAGATTTCTTTTTATTTGGTTAAAAAATTATTTCACCCCAAACAAAGTAAATTATTTTCATTACATAACCAATTAATAAAAAAAATCTATGAGTTTTCAGTGCCTTTTTTTCTTTGTACTCAATACTTTGTACTCAATACAAATGCCTAACGTCTAAAATCTAAAGTCTAGCGTCTAAAGTCTAAAGTCTCAA
>CAVXGA010000008.1:0-182454 GCA_963761195.1 uncultured Bacteroidales bacterium | reverse complement strand
CTTATTGATACGGTCCCCGGATATTCCAATCTCTATAACGGTGCAGTCGGGCTACCGCCCGGTGGTAATCTATTACAGCGGAAAGATATTGAAACATGGGGATCGATGAATGAAATGTTATTTACGTTTGGAACGAATTTAGCCGACAGACTGTATCTTGGAGCGAGTTTCGCATTTCCTTACATCCGGTATTTTGAACGTTCGACTTACAGTGAAGAGGATATTAATAACCAGATTTACGATTTCCGTAGTATGCAGTTGTACCAGTATTTGAAAACGCATGGATCCGGGTTCAACATGAAATTCGGTATGATCTTTCGTGCCACTGACTGGTTGCGGCTGGGTGGTGCAATACATTCGCCAACATGGTTCAACAATATGCATGATGAATGGAATTATGAAATGACATCAACATTCGACAATAACGATTATATTTCTAAATGGTCACCTTACGGAAATTACGATTATGATCTGCAAACCCCCTGGAGAGCGATTGGGAGTATTGCCTTTGTTGTGGCAAAAGTGGGTTTGATTAGTGCAGACTATGAATACATTGATTATTCAAAGGCAAAATTAAGGGCTCCCCAATACAGTTTTTATGATGAAAACAATGCCATAGAAACCAACTATACACACACTCAAAATATCAGAATAGGTGCTGAATACCGGCTTGGCAGTTTTTCTTTCCGCGGTGGCTATGGAATTTACGGAAGTCCTTTTGCCTCAGGTATAAACGATGGACAAAAATCCTTTTATTCAGGAGGCTTAGGCTTCAGGGATAAGGATTTCTTTCTTGATCTTGCTTACGTAAGGTCATCCAGCAATGAAGATTATTATTTGTATGGAACGCAGGATATCGTTGTAAATCCTGTAAAAAATAAACTGGTTACCAATAATATTCTTCTTACATTGGGATTCAGGTTTTAGATTCGAATATTCTACAGAAAACTTTCCAGAATGGCAGTTTTTTTATTTAAATTCTTTTTATTCTCACTTTTTCCCGGAACTTGAATTTTATTTGTTTTTTATTCGGTTCATTCCGGCTTTGGCTTTTTGATCGATACTGTTTTTGTATTCCTTGTTTTTCATCGACTGAGCCAGTGTATAATAATGAATCGCTTTTTCATCATCGCCTTTATCCTCATAAATATTTCCAAGTTTCAGTGCCGAATTAGCTGCAAAATAATATTCAGATTCTGCTCCATGATCGATTGTCTGTTGATAAAAAGGAATGCTGTTTTCAATTTTTCCCCAATCGTGATAGATTCGTCCAATCCGGTATGTAAATTCAAGTGAATCGGCTGAATTTCTCAGGAAATTTAATGCTGTGCTACCGGTAATAGCTGCAAGTGCTTCCTGATAGTATCCTCCATCTGAGAGTAACCTTGCCCGCAACAGATAAATATTTGGAATCAGGTTTTCTTCGGCTTCCCTTTCTGCCTGTTTGTCGCCATCAACAATTGAATTACCATAGAGGTTAACTTTTTTAATATATTCTCTGTATTTCGCCTGATCGCCATTCACAAGGTAATACCACGCTATTTTCTGATAAGCATCTTTAATGAAATTGAGACCCTTGAAATTCGTGACGAATCTGAACAAATACATGTTGGCATCACCATCTAACCGTCTGAGTTTAACGAGGCCGGTTAGATAATCGAGATAATAAAAAGGGAAATAATTGCTGCTTGTCGGACGGGATAAAAGAAGGTCAATTGCTTTATCATTCATGCCGTTAGCCATGTATATCCGTGAAATCGCATAGATAGCAAGAGGGCTTTTCAGGTTTGCAGAGTCTTTTTCAATGAGCCCAATATATTTCAGCGTTTTTTGCTTATTGGTTGACAGGTTCATCTGGATAAAACTGAGATAAAACAAACATTCAGCTTTATACTGACTGTATTCCTCCCTGGTCAGAGAAGCATCCATAACGGTAAGGATTTCATTTACTCCCTGATCAACCGTACCTTCAACCCCAACCAGATTTTTCACCCAGTTGTAATTGTCGGGGACTGTTCCAATCAGGGTATGCATCAAACCGAGATTAATCAGGTTCGGTAAAAAATCAGGAAATTTCTTATTGTTTTCAGTGAGGAGCCGGTAAGCTTTGTTTATTTCAAATGCTGAAGTTACATATTCATTGAATTTAATCCGGACAAATGCCCATTGCAGATAAACCTGTGCAAGGGAATATCTGTAGTACGGCGAATCCTGATTTCCATCTTTAAGCCGATCAATTATATCGTCTTTTGAATCCTTAAACCGCTCGAATGTTTGTTCTTCTTCACCAATAAAAATGGTTAAAAAAGAAATATAATTTTCAAGCAGGTAGGGTATGTTGTTATCAGGATGAATTGCTTTTTCGGAATCCAAAAGCTTTTGTCCTTCTTCAAACTTCAGGCTTAAAATGCAGTTATACGCTTCCTTACACTTCGGGTTGAAATCATAATTATACTGCCCAATGGAAAAGATGGGTATGAAAACCAGAAACCATATAAAACCAAACTTATACATAGAAATTTAACGAAATGTAAAAGTAAAAAAAAGAGGAGAATGTTTTCAGTCCCCTCTTTTATACAGTAAAATAGAATGGTTAGTTTCCCTCATGAACCATCTTTCCAATTTCTTCATCCACCAGGATACGGCCACAATATTCGCAGACGATAATTTTTTTATGCATGCGGATATCCAATTGGTGTTGTGGTGGAATTTTATTGAAACATCCCCCGCAGGCATCCCTTTCTATTTGAACGACAGCAAGTCCGTTGCGGGCATTTTTGCGAATCCGCTGATAGGCAGTAAGGAGACGATCCTCAATATATTTTTCATTTTTTTGTGAGCTTGAAATCAGTGCTTTTTCTTCTTTTTCGGTATCAGCAATGATGTCGTTTAATTCGGCTTTTTTTATTTTCAGATCGTTTGCCCTTTCTTTAAGCTCTTCTTTGGATTTCTCGATCTCCGATTTAATCGTCTCCAGTTTAAAGCTGAATTCTTTTATTCTTTTCTCACCGAGCTGCATTTCGAGCGATTGAAATTCAATTTCCTTTGAAAGCGAATCATATTCCCGGTTGTTCCTCACGTTCATTTGTTGTTTCTCGTACTTTTTAATCATCGCATCACTTTCCTTGATCGCATTTTCTTTTTCAGAAATTTGTTTTGTGAGCAATTCTGTTTCTGAAACATAATTGTTTATCCGTGTTTCAAGACCGGCGACTTCATCTTCCAAATCCTGAACTTCAAGCGGAAGCTCTCCCCGTACAATTCGGATCCTGTCGACTTGCGAATCAATTTGCTGTAATGAATATAATGCAACCAGTCGTTGCTCAATTGTAAACTCTTCTTCAACAGTAACCGGAGCTGTTTGTTCCGGTTTTTCAACTTCACTATCTTTTGTTTTTTTTGCCATTCCAACTAATATTATAGGTAATTAACAGAATTTGTGTTTATTTCTGAAATAAGGGTCGCAAAATTAGGAAAATTTTCAATTAAAACATGATAAATTAATTCTTTTGCAAACTGCTCACTTTCAAAATGTCCAACGTCGGCAATCACCATTTTATTTTCCGCATCAAAAAAGTTGTGGTATTTTACATCCGCTGTTATAAAAATATCTGCTCCTGCGCGAATGGCATCCGGGATTAAAAAGCTTCCCGATCCGCCACAAACAGCTACTTTTTTAATTTCCTTTCCTAAAAAAGAGGAATGCCTTATGCAGCCGGCCCCGGTTATTTTCTTAACCGAAAGCAGAAATTCCTTTTCATCCATGGGTATTTCCGGTTCACCGATCATTCCTGAACCTGTTGTTGTGAATTCATTTTGAAGGAGGTAAATGTCATAAGCAACTTCCTCATAGGGATGAGAAGTGAATAAAGCTTCCAGTATTTCTTTTTCTTTATAAACCGGGTAAATGGTTTCAATCCGGAATTCATTTTCATAATGCAACATACCTTTTTCTCCCACATACGGATTTGTAATTTCCGACCCCCTGAAGGAACCTGTTCCGGAAGTATTGAAACTGCAACTGTCATAATTACCGATATGGCCTGCTCCGGCTTCAAACAGCGCCGTGCGAACTTTTTCGGCATCATCAACCGGGCAGAATGTTACCAGTTTCCGGAGCAATCCTTTTCCGGGAGCAAGAATTCTCTTGTTTTTCAAACCCAGCTTATCACACAAAATTGAATTAACACCCTGATCCACGTTATCCAGGTTGGTATGGATGGCATAAATGGCAATATCGTTTTTGATGGCAATCTCAACGATCCGTTCGGTGGCATTCTTCCCGGTAATGCTTTTCAGTCCTTTAAAAATTACCGGATGATGAGATATAATCAGATTACAGTTTTTTTCAATAGCCTCTTGCAAAACAGCTTCAGTAACATCAAGTGTGATCAGCACTTTTTGTATTTCCGCATTTAAGTTGCCGATCAGCAGGCCGGAATTGTCGTAGGATTCCTGGAGGGAAAGGGGTGCCAGATTTTCAAGAGATTTAACAAGGTCATTGATAATCATAACGGTTGATTTTTATGATTTTCAAAATTAACTTAAAAATGTGTTAATCAACAATCTGATTGATTTAAAAACAATTCGTATTTTTACCCTGCGATTTTCCTTCGCCTGATAGTATTACCCTTTAGCTTCCTTTACGGAGGAGTGATGTTTGTAAGGAATAAATTATTCGACTGGAAGATCCTTCCTTCAAAATCATTCGAAATAACGGTTATATCTTTCAGAAACCTTTCGATCTGCACCTCCTGAAAAACTCCTTCAAATTAACCTGCATTATTCATAAAATAGAAACTCCAAGCTGCTTAAGCAGGTTAGCCCCGACTTAGAAAAGGTTATAATTTAAAAAAGAATTGCATTAAAATATTAGCTTTTCATAGTCGCACAATTATTACGGATGATTTGTATTAAGTTTATGAATTATTTGGGTTGAATTAATACTTACTGTTGGCTCAAATCAAATGTCTGATATTTTAAAGTATCATTTTAATCTGCTTTTCACGAAATAATTTCCAGATAGTTTTGATTATGAATGACCTGATAAGTGGAATGTTTATATGTATTTAAAAACAGCTTAGGGGGATTTGCTTTTTTTTCTGCCCATTTGAATTCAAAACCTTTCAGTTCGCCACCCGACTCTTCAACAAGATCAATTTCCTGCTGATCATACGTTCGCCAGAAAAAATAATTACAGGATTCTGCCAAATAATGATTTCTTTTTAATCGTTCGGAAATACAAAAATTTTCCCACAGCCTGCCAACATCATCTCGCATAGAAAGACGATTAAAATTTGATACGATAACATTCCTTATTCCGTTGTCCCAGAAAAAATAGCGTCTCGATTTGGTTACCTCTTTGCGAAGGTTTCTACTGTAACTCTGCAGTGAAAGAAGTATATAGCATTTTTCAAGTAGTTCCAAGTATCGTGCAACTGTATTTTTACTAACACCAAGTGAATTTGACAGTTCATTATGAGAGACATCATTTCCAATCTGAAATGCAATCAGCCGCAAAAGGTTCAATATAAATAGCGAATCTTTCAAATTGTCCAATTCCAGGATATCTTTGAGTAAAACCCCATTTTTTATGGATTGCAGGATATCTGATTTTTGCTTCTCGTTTTCAGCAATTATTATTTGCGGGTAAGAACCATAGATCAAACGGGATTCCAGGTTTTGTTTAGACTGAAGAAAATCCTCGCCAAGTTCCAACTGGGCAATGGGATAAAGATAAAAATAGGTTTTCCTGCCCGTCAATGGTTCTCCAATTTTATTTTTTAAATCAAAAGCTGATGAACCGGTTACAAACAGGATTAACTCAGGAAGGGTATCCACGATCAATTTCAGGCTGTTACCAATGTTTGGAATTTTTTGCGCTTCATCGATAAACAGGTAATCGTAACCGGCCATAAACTGTTTAAGGACACTGAGTCGCTGGCTGGAGATGATCTCAGCAACATCGAGATTATCACCCTGTACCATTAAAACTCTTTTTCCCTTAATCCTGCTCTTTATCTGCTCCATCAAAAATGTCTTTCCAGTCCTGCGAGCACCAAATAAGCCCGTTACAAGGCCCGGTGTAAGACTTTCATATATTGTATTTTCCAGTACTCTGGGTATAACACTGACCATATTTATACAAATTTAGTCAGTAAAGGTACCAATTTTAGGTAAATTGAAAAAGCATAAAAATGCTTAAAAAGAAAAAGTAGCTTAATCTTATAGCCTTAGTAAAGATGCCAAAATAACTTCCTCGATTCAAAAGTTGAAGTTACCAATCTACAACATCAAAATAATTACCATTTAGTCCCTACGGGACTTATTCAAATTTTTATATTTCTTTCTACTAATATGTTATCTCTGACGGGATCGTCCGCCATCTGGCTGACGGAATATTGGTAGAATAGTTAGCGACGGATAATCAAGTCCTGTAAGTACGAAATTATTATCACAGATTCCCTTATTATTCTAAATCTTATTCCATTGATTTTGATTTGAAATGCAAAATATCAAACAGAGTTTCGAGGAAGTTATTTTGAAAGTTTCACTTAATTGATCGATTTAAAAACAATTCGTATTTTTACCCTGTGATTTTCCTTCGCCTGATACTATTACCCTTTAGCTTCCTTTACGGAGGAGTGATGTTTGTAAGGAATAAATTATTCGATTGGAAGATCCTTCCTTCGAAATCATTTGACATTCCTATACTATCAGTTGGAAACTTGTCGGTTGGCGGTACCGGAAAAACACCACATGTCGAATACCTCATCCGGTTGCTAAAAAAAGAACAAAACATTGCTGTTTTGAGCCGTGGTTACCTGCGGAAAACAAGAGGATTTGTTTTAGCGGATGAGCATACGGAAGTAACGGATATCGGGGATGAGCCCAAACAGTTTGCCCGTAAGTTTGCAGATTGTAAAATAGCTGTTGATGAGAAACGGGTGCACGGAGTAAACGAATTACTAAAAAAATTTCCGGATTTGAATGCGATTATAATGGATGATGCATTTCAGCACCGTCATATTAAGCTTGGGCTCTCTATTTTGCTTACCGATTTTCACCGGCTTTATTCGGATGATTTTCCATTGCCTTCAGGGAAATTGAGGGAATTCAGGTTAGGAGCATCGAGAGCAGATATTATTATCGTGACAAAATCTTCCAGCATTCTATCTCCTATTGTCCGGCGGGGAATCGTGGAAAGTATTAAGCCAAAAGCACACCAAAAGCTATATTTCTCCTATATCAGTCATGGTAAACTTACCCGTTTGCCGGGTGCTGATTATAAGATAAGCAGCATTGCGAAAATCAATACCATGCTTTTAGTGGCAGGAATCGTAAATACGTATCCGCTTGAAATTCATTTAAAAAAGCAATGTGAAGAGCTTGAAATCCTGCAATTTCCTGATCATCATAATTATTCACTGAAAGATATTGACAGGATCATTGAAACTTTTGATAATATTGTAACGAAAAATAAAATCATCGTTACAACCGAAAAGGATGCGATGCGGTTTTCGAAACCTGAGCTATTAAACAGGATAAAATCAATTCCTTTTTTTTATGTGCCGATCGAAATAAAATTGCATGCGCAGGATAAGGAAGCGTTCAACAGTCAAATACTAAACTATGTTAAAGAAACTTCAGGAAACAACAGAATACATAAAAAGTAAAATCGATTGCAGTCCGAAAGTTGGAATCGTATTGGGAACAGGATTGGGTGGCCTGGTAAAGGAAATTGAGACGATAGGAACCCTGCCTTACAAGGATATTCCTAATTTCCCGGTATCAACTGTAAAAGGCCATGAAGGCAAACTTATATTCGGGAAGCTCGGAGGAAAATATGTGGTCGCCATGCAGGGCCGCTTTCATTATTATGAAGGGTATACCATGCAGGAACTGACTTTTCCGATCAGGGTTTTGAAATTTTTAGGTATTGAATTATTGATTCTCTCGAATGCTGCCGGTGGCGTAAATCCCGATTATGAGATCGGTGATTTGATGGTTATCAGGGATCATATCAACCTGATGGGAAATAACCCCCTGATTGGTAAAAACGATACGGGTTTAGGCCCCCGTTTTCCGGATATGAGCGATACTTACGATAAAAAGCTGATACGGCAATTCACCCGAATTGCCCGGACGCATAACATTCATTTCCAGGAAGGCATTTATGCAGCCGTTACAGGCCCTACATTCGAAACACCTTCCGAATATAAATATATCCGTACGATAGGTGCTGATGCGGTAGGAATGTCAACCGTTCCTGAAGCCATTGTGGCACGGCACATGTCGTTGCCTGTTTTTGCCGTTTCCGTTGTTTCTGATCTGGGTGTGGAAGGGAAAATCGTAGAGGTTACTCACGATGACGTAATTGATGCTGCCAGCATGGTTGAACCAAAAATGACACTGGTGATCAGGGAAATGATTGAAAAGTTGGAGATATAATCATATACCGGAGGCTCCGGTAAATTCATACACCCTTCGGATTTTCAAAATAAGTCAGGAAATAAATATCAACGGGTCTTTCGCGATTATTCATCAAGCTCAGCGTCACCGAGGCTATCCGCCCAGTTTACGATTAGTTCTCTTCCTGACTTCGACAACTTATTCGATTTAATTTTATAACAGTTTGAATATAAGCGGCATAACAAGGATTTCTTGAGGTTTTTGGGTGACCCAATGTCGAAGATAGGGCTTAGAGATAACCTAAAAAATTTATATGATCAAAATCAGAATCCGCCTAAGTATGAGCAGATAATAAAAACAACATTATTCAAAGAAGATTAAGAGACAGTTTAAAATTCAGAGATAAAAAATACAGTTAAGAAATAAACACCATGGTGTTAATATTTAAAAGAATGGTTATCAGCCACTTAGATAATTTTCATTGGATTTGTACAATTAATAACCAATAAAATGTACAGCGATGAAAAATTACCCAAGTGATTTAACTGATAACAAGTGGCAAGTTATAAAAAATTTAATTGATACGGAAAGAAAAAGAAAATATGAGTTGAGAGGCATAGTAAATGCGAACCTTTACATAACAAAATCAGGCTGCCAGTGGCGCATGCTTCCGGATAATTTTGCACCCTGGCAAAGTGTTTATTATTACTTCAGGAAGTGGAAAAGGGATGGGCTAATAGAAGAGATACATGATTACCTGGTTAGCAAAATAAGAGTAAAGAAGAATAAGAATCCATTACCGTCTGTAGGGATAATCGATAGCCAATCAACAAAAACAATCAATATCTGTGAAGATAATATTGGTTATGATGGAGGTAAAAAAATAAAAGGAAGAAAAAGGCATATAGTTGTAGAAACGCTTGGCCTTATTTTGTCAATAGTCATTCATTCAGCTGCCACCCATGACAGCAAAGGAGCTGAGCAAGTATTGGAAGAATTAAAAAGCAAATATTTTTCTGGGATTGTTAAAATCTTTGCTGATGGCGGATATAGGGGGGAATTGATAGAAAGGGTACGTTTAAGGTTTGGGTGGATACTTGAAATAGTGAAAAGGAATGAAATGGGTCAATTCCACGTATTACCGAAACGATGGATTGTTGAAAGAACCTTCGCCTGGATTTCTTTTCAACGCAGAACATCTAAGGATTATGAAAGACAAACCGAATCAAGCATAGCTTTTATTCAGCTTTCTATGATTCGGGTGATGCTTAATAAATTTTGAAATTATATTTTTAAACAGTCTCTGAAAAGAAGAAAAAAAATAATGAGCATTGGACTCATAATGATTCAATAGAATATATCCACAAAAGTGGTGCATTAGAAGTTAATGATAGTGAACAATTTTCTTTAATGTTAAAATTTTTAAAACGACAAGAAAAAGAATTTGGATATAATTTCAGTCGGTTATTTAATAATTTAGAAGATGATGAACAAACTAAAAAAGGCTGGCATGAAAGCATAGCAATACTTAAAAAGTTATATGATAGGTTAAATATTAAACAGAAATAGTTTAAAAGAGTAGCCCCTCGCTGATTTGAGTTTGCAACCCCCGCAATCTCAAGTGTTCAAACCCGGCATTGTGTTATAACAAGTATTTTATTAGACCTTTAGGGATCCCGCAAACGAAAAAACCACCTTCGTTATTCGACAAAGATGGTTTCCTGATTTCTTTACCGGGTCTTGTTTATTCGGTCTTTATCCCCAGCTCAGCAACCTGCAGAACCTCTTTTGTATCCTCATTGGTAACATAAGCGATGATTTTGCAGTTGGCCGTCACCCATTCAGGGTTTATGGGATAAAAATAGGATTTTTGATAGGTTTCACCGACCTGAACATTTCCTTCATTTGATATATACTCTCCGTAAGTACCGTTTACGGATCCCCGCAGGATATTCCGGTGCTCATAGTCAAGCCAGTCGGGGCTTGGGCCAATGGCCGGATTATTGTTTTTTTGAGGAGCAACAATGTGATCCTCGGCAATAAAAACAACCAGCCTGTATTTTCCATCTTGCTGACTTATAAAGGTTGAGGATACATCAATTTTCACCGATTGATAATTGGGATAATAGCTGTTTTTAAGTTGCATATTCACCTGATTGGGCTTTGCCAGCTCTTGCTGAACAACCGTATTCCAGTCGCTGAAGTTCAGCACATTCGTGCCGTTGTGAGTTACCCTGTCGATCATACCGGTAGGATTAGCAAACACCGAAAAATCGGCGTATAACTCATCCGAAGCCGGACAGGTGAAATCGGCTGTATAATTTCCTGTTGCATCAGGAAAAGCATAATATCCCGAATGAATACTGTAAATGATCAGCATATGTCCATCCTGTTCAGCCCATTGGTGAGCAGCTATAGAGGCTTCGGCACAATTTACGCATTTATGGCCCGTAAAATCTTCAAGCAGTACATGCTTTTCAGTAACAATCACGGAATCGCTCAGGGTATCCCCAACATTTAAAGGGACCTTTTGAATACCAGTAACGATCAGCGGATCATCAATTTTATCGCAGGCTGTCCAGGCGAAAGTGATGAAACCTGCAAGAAGGAAAAGATAAACTATTTTGAACTTCATAACATCATCTCTTTTAACAGTTAAAATGAGCTTGTAATTGTCAGCGTCAGGCCGGTTGAAGCAGGAACATAGCGGCAAACCCCGCCCACGCATAACAGTCCTTCGCGCTGCCTGTCCGTAACGTAACGAAATACGGTTGGTTTTTTGTGTATAACCAAACGAAACATTGTAGTAATGCACCTGCATGGCATCTTCAGGATTTCCATAGTTGTACTCATCCTGAACGGAAAAAAACCAGGAAGGGGAAACATTGTATTCAAACAGAAGGGCTACCCAGTTGCCGTCATCCTGCTTTGTCCATAAACCCTGGGTTTCCATCCGAAGCGAATTTTTTGCCGTAAATTTATAGGTGAGGTCGAGAACCCCGATGTTGGCATAAACGATATTCTGATCGTCGTAAACATTGTCTTCGATAACATGAAGATTATAAACCTGATTTAAATAAGAGACTTGTGCTTTAACTTTACCGCTGAATTTGTGTGAAATCAGGATATTAAAATCTTTATAGTAAACCAGGTTGCCTTTTGAGAACAAGGTTGAAGAATAACCTTCAGTACCCGTTGAGTCGATGGGGATGTTATCCGCAACCTGCGTTTTTTTGATTTCATTGGCTGTGGTGTAGTTCAATGAAATGTCGGTTCCGTATTTACCACCCAGCCTGGACTTTTTCGGTATATTATAGTTCAACTGCCCTTGTATGCCGAATTCGCCATTTTTTTGGGTTGCATAGGGATACATGCTGGCAAAACTGTAAAGGTGTTCTTTGGAAATGGCAGGAAGATAATTTATATCGAGCATGGGTGGGTTTCCCGATTCGGTCAGTTTCGATTTAAAGCCCATGTTATCGATCCATTTGGTCGCCAAAAGAATTCCGAGGCCTTTGGTTGAATAAGAAATTGTAGAATAGACGGCCTGTCCTTTCTTATTAATGTAGTTATTCCCTTCATTCGGATCATTGCTTTTTTGCGCATATTCGGTATACAGGTTAAACCCTTTGTATGCAAGGTTCACCCTGCCGGCCCAGCTTCCAACATTGTGGGGGAGGTTATATTCATATGTTGTCCGTTGAACCCAATTAATGGTATCACTGAAAATCGTATCGTAAATTGAATATGCAGAATCGCGGCTGAAAGATTTTACAGGCGGATTTTCATACTTGCTTACAAAGCTGCCACCAAGAGTAACTTTCAGCTTTGAGTCGGTTAAGCTTGTAATCATATCATTCAGGGAAAAATCTCCGTCGATTCCTTTGATGATTCCACGGCTGTCGCGTTCGTAGGGTTCCCAAAAATAGCGTTGTACTCCGACTACTCCTTTAAGCATGATGCCATTAACAGGTTCGAACCGGGCATCAAAACCATAAATGTTGTTGTCGTAACCCAGGGTCCATTCTTCCCAGCTGCGCAGGACAAGCCCGCTTCCGAACTGCTCATAAAAATGACCCGCTGTCATCTCAAGCGTTCCGAGTTTATAGCTTGCGAACCAATAAGGAATACCGACGCCTTCATACCTCGGATCAAAGCCAAGCATGGGATTCAGGTAACCCTCGAAGCGAAGTCCGGCATTAAAATCACCATTTGAATAAAGGATATTGGCAAAGCCATTCATGCCGAATTTCTTGAAATTCAATGTTGTATCGGTAATCCCCAGCTTCGAATCCGTGCTGTAATATTGCGCATCTACCTGCAGATTGCCGGTTACTTTTCCTCCGCTCAGGATATCCTGCGCCTGCGAAAACACGGGAATAAGTACCAGAAGTAAAAGAACTTTTAATGGTTCGTAAAGATTTTTCAATTTTCGCGGTTTTAAAGAAATAAAAATTCGTTACTAATCAACTTTCTCTCCCTTGATGAGTTTTTTGACCACTTCAATGTATTGCGATTCATCACCTTCGAGGTAGCCGACATGCTGCCAAGCGATCTGACCTTTCCCGTCAAGAATAAATGTATGAGGAGGGACATTCACATTCATGGCGCGCTTAAAATCGCCGTTTTCATCAAGCAGCACTTCAAAAGTCCAGCCTTTTCCATCTACCAGGGGCTTTACACTTTTACTCGACCGTGCATTATCAATAGAAATGGCATATAATTTTACACCTGTTTCTTCCACCCAGTCGTCATAAACATCATTAATGGCTGCGTGCTCCTTCAGGCAGGGTTTGCACCACGTGGCCCAGAATGTAATGATCACCGGCTTTCCGTTATTCGAAATCGCGGAGGTGTTAAATGATTTGCCGTCCATTGTTTTCAGTTCAACCGAAGGAACTTTACTTAACGTTTTATTTTCTTCCTGAGAATATCCCATTGTGAGGATTGAGGCAAAAAGTAAGATGATAGCTGTCTTTTTAAGAATACTCATAGTAAACGAATTAAAATTTTCAAAATGTTTCAAATTGCGAGCCAAAATTAGAACTTCTGATTAAATATCAAAAGGTAATCAAAAATATTTGTTATGAAGTTTCACCTCTGATGAAGTCATCTTCAAGACAAATTCGGCTAAAAATAAGTTGTATAAAATGAATCTTTCGGGTGTGCCTATATAACCATGAACACTTCAAGTATTTTAGCTTCCTGTTCAGGGTAAATGCTGATGGATTCGGCAGTGGCAGGCAGGAGCACTGCTTCGCTCAGCGAAACCTTTGTCCTTTCATTATCCATTTGCAGTTCAAATGCACCCTCTACACACACGTAAATAACAAAGGAATCGAGCTCGGAGTAATCCTTTTTTACGGCTGTTTTTAAATGGATCAGGTTCGTTGTAAAAAAAGGGCTTTCGATCAATTTTACTGTTTTATCCAACCGATCCTGATAGTGGATTTTATAATTGTCATACAGATTAAAGTCGATGGCATCAAGTGCCAGATCGGTATGTAATTCGCGCATCATACCGGCGCTATCAATCCTGTCCCAGTCGTAAATCCGGTAAGTAATATCCGAAGTCTGCTGAATTTCCGCAAGCAAAATACCCGGACCCAGGGCATGTACGCGCCCTGAAGGCATATACAGGACATCACCTTTCTTGACTTTCTCAAAGTTCAATATCGTTTTGAGTGATTTGTCATTCAGATGTTTCAAATATTCGTCCCGGCTCACTTTTTTGTTGAATCCGCAAATCAGTTCCGAATCGTTTTCTGCATCCAGAATATACCACATCTCACTTTTACCGAAACCGTTGTGTCGTTTTAATGCCAGTTCATCGTTTGGATGAACCTGAATGGACAGCCAGTCGTTGGCATCAATAAACTTGATCAGGATGGGAAATTCATTACCGAATTTCTGATAAATTTTATCACCCACAAGGTCACCGATATAAACTTCTACAAGTTCATTCAACTCGTTACCGGCAAGAAATCCATTTTCAATAATCGTTTGGTTGCCTTCCACGCCTGATAAAACCCATACTTCACCACAATTCGGCAAGGGTGAGAAATTATTTCCGAGGATCGTAGATATTTTATGGCCGCCCCAGATTTTATCCTTGTAAATGGGACGAAACTTCAATGGATATAACTTGTTCATAATAATGTGTTACAAAATATGAATTTGCGTAATGTGTAGCATTGACAAAATTACGATTTTTCTATCTTGCAGAATGAAGACTCTGCTTTGGAAAGAATTTGTATGAATTCTGAGGGAAGCGTATCTTATAAAACCTTCTATTCCTGTTTTAACGTCCAGATTTCCTGCGACGACAATTTAAAGGCCACGACCCCCTGTTTTTTTGTATAGTAAATCTCAAAGGGCCGCCGTTCCTGTTTCCAGTAAAAAACGCTGTCGAATATAATATTGTTGAGTGTCAATTGTTTTTTAAAACTATAGTTTTCTCCCTTGTCACTATGATCCGATTCATACAAAACGATCTTCATCTCGTTCTTATAATAATCACCGTCACCAATAGAGACTTTTAAAACGTCAAAATCACCCAGCTCGGTTTTATTCCGCTCAAGATAATAGTTGATAAAATAGGGAGTAACCTCAGAGGTAAAGTCAAGATATTGACGCTCAAAATCAGCGTAGTAATCCTGCTGCGGTTTAAAGAATCCACTTTCATCCGTCATGTACCTAGCCGTCTCGTAATAGATTTTCTTAGGATCTGCTACGAAGGTTATTTCGCTTGTATCGTAAACAAAAACAGCATTTTCATTACCCGTAAATGGTATCCATTTTCTGGAGGAATTACTCAGATACTCGGGATCGGTAGTTACTGACTTTGGCTCACACGACGATAATTGTATTAAAGCTATAATTGATAGGGGAAGATACCAGAAGCCTGTGTATTTCATATTTCTTTTATTAAATTCAATAGTATGTTTTTTCTACGAAGTTTCTTAACCAAATGTTCCGTTGAAGCTCCATGTAAATGACTTTTTTGTTTTTTTTAAAGCAAGCATTCGAATACAGGGGGGGTTATTTATAAAATTGTCATGGTGAAACTGTTTCTGGATTTTAATCCATGTAATCTGATTTTCAATAAAATTCAGATGATAATCCGGTTTGGAATGAATAGAAAAGCTGCTTAAAATTTATAAATCAAAACCCATTGTTAATTCACAATTTGCTGTTGAAAATTATCTTTTTATAGCTTTTGCAGGACAATATTTCCATATATTTTTACATTTCAATCATATGGGTTTCGGTTTCCATACTGATGATGAGAAATTTTTAAAACCGGGAAGAAAAAACATAAAAGTAGCGACAGGCAGTTCCCCCCTCAAAAGGGAGGTGGTTAAAGTCCACCCGCTACTTTTTCTTTCCCGACATCCTGCCTGAATTTCCTTCCTGGTTAATGGATTTCAATATTTTATAACTTTTATGATTTGGGTTTTAAGTTGGGAATGTAGTTTAAGGAAATAGACTCCTGGGTCGAGGTCACCAAGATACAGTTGAAAATCAGATTTTGAAGAATGTGAAAATTCAACCGGAAAAATACCACCCAAAGGTGTTATAATTTCTGCTTTAATAATTCTTAAAAAAGGATCATTGCAGATAACTTCAGTCCAACCATGAGTGGGGTTAGGAAAAAGCCTTACCGCTGTTTGATTCATCTGTACTTGAATGCCCTGAGGGTCTTTAATTTCAAATTCACAATTGTAATCGATGCTTTTGTACGTCAATCGGTAGTTCCACAATCCGGTTTCTACTGCCACAGGAACAAAATAGAAATAGACCCATGATGCGGGGTAGAATGTCCAGGGACAATACCACGACCACTCCATAAATACGGAATTATCAGGACGGAAAATGGAAATTTTAACCGTGTCATTCAATGAAATATTCTTGAAATAACTCAGAAGATAAACGGTATCTCCCAGATTAAAAATATCTGCCTCATTGGTGATTTCTTCATCCGGGCAGTTTCCGAAAAAAGGCAGGTGGACATTGGTTGAGATTTTATTTACACTGGGTTTTTTATAAGCTGGCTGGTCAATCCACCAGGAATCACTGATACTGTTGTTGCATGGTCCGTAGAATGGATCGATGAGGTTGCCGTTAGAATCAAAAACCTCCATGTGCAAATGAGGAGTTTTGGAACTTCCTGAACTACCCACCATACCCAAATATTCACCCTGTGAAATTTCCTCTCCCACATTTTTCTGCGTAATCGAATTCATTTTCATGTGGATATACCAGGCTGTTGAACCATCTTCATGCAAAACAGCCACGCCATTCCATGGCTCAGTATTTTCTTCACAATGCTGATCAAAATTTCCATCTTGTTTGTAATAAAGGATCCCCGGTGCAGCCGCCACGATTTCGACTTCGTCATTGTACATTTTATACCAGGGAAACGGCCAGGGGAAAAAATCGGTTCCGGTGTGATTGTAGCCCGTGTAATCATAAGTAAGATCACCACACATGTAATCTTTTAAATGACCCGGATTTAAAGAATCGTGATCAACATAGGCGGTAATTGTATAGAAATTTTCATCTGATGAGCCATCCGTTAATTTAACAGGTAAAATGAATTTTGGATGTGCACGATTAGTTTTTAAACCAATCTTATTATGAAATCTAAAGTTCGAATCGATCAGTAATGAAGTACTTATTATTTTGCGATCTGGTTGAAAATGGATTACGGTGTCCAAATTAATATTCAATATTTTCCCGGTAGTGCAAACTATTGAATTCCCTTTGGAGATAATAGTGTCGGGTATCTGAGCATTTGAGATATGATAGATAATAATCAGTACTGCAACGATAAAGAAGGTGGTATTCTTCATAAAATTGTGACCCTTTATTTCATTCAAAAAATTACAAAACAGGTTGCTCTTCGAGATTAAATATCCTTTCCATGAGCCGCCATTTTTCGCCAGGTTTGGAACCGGGTAAGGACTGTTGAAATTTCCACATCAATTCTTCCCACTCTTTCACTTTGGGATTTTCAGTATCCATTTTTAATTTTTTTTCAAATGAAAAGTTGTCATCTACATCCATGATCATAAATAAACGGGTATCAAGTAAATAAATTTCCATATCTACTATTCCTGATTCCCGTATGCTGCTTGTTATTTCGGGCCATATATTTTCATGATGCTTCCTGTATGCTGTTATCAGGTCAACATCATTCTTTAAATCCAAAGTAAAGCAGTATCTTTTCATACTTCTACAACTTTTAGTTTAATATTTTTGATCTTATAACCATGAATGGCGAACAGGAAAACAACCACAAAACAAACAAATGGAACTGAAAATGCAGTCTGGATATTGTTGACACCTATATATCCCATTGCCAGAGGGAAAATCGCTCCGCCAATAATTGCCATGATCACAAGAGATGAACCGATTTTTGTGTCGCTACCCAGATTTTTTATGCTTAGCGCAAAGATGGTCGGAAACATTATTGACATAAAAAAGCTGACTGCCATAATTGAATAAACAGCGGTGAAACCCGAGCTCAAAACGCCGACTAAAACGAGTACCATGTTGGCGGCAGCGTAAATGGCGAGTAATTTATGCGGTTTAATATATGTCATCAGGAATGAACCCGAAAACCGGCCTATCATAAAAAAGACCAGGTTTAAAGAAAGAAAATAGGCAGCAGTTTTTTCAGGAGTTCCCGGAACAAGGTCCTTCATAAAGTCAATAAAATAGCTCCAGATTCCAACCTGTGCTCCAACATAAAACAGTTGGGCAATAATTCCATAAACAAGATGCGATTGTTTAAATAACCCTTTTGACAATTTAATTTTCCCATCTTCTTCATCTTCGATTTTAGGCATGGGTGTCAGGTAAATCAGAAAGGCAACCGCCAGCACAACTATTGCAATGGAAAAGTATGGCCATTGAACTGCGTGTGCTTCTGCTGATCGAAATGCTTCTATGTTTTCTGGCGACATAACAGAAAGTTGATCCGGAGTGTACTCTTTACCCGAAAAAATAAACAATCCGCCGATGGCCGGAGCAATTACAGATCCTAACCCATTAAATGCCTGTGCAAAATTTAACCGGCGTTCTGCAAAATCAGGATTGCCCAGCTTCGTGACATACGGATTCGCAGCAGTTTCAAGGAAAGTCAGTCCGCTGGCTATGACGAACAATGAAAGAAGAAAAAACCCGTAAATCCTTACTTCAGCAGCAGGAAAAAAGAGTAAAGCCCCTAAAGCATACAATAATAAACCGGCAATAATTCCCTTTTTATATCCATATTTTTTCATGATAAGTCCGGCAGGAATAGCCATTATAAAATAACCAAGGTAAAAGGCAAATTGTATAAATCCGGCCTGTCCGCGGTTCAGATCAAGCGCTTTCTGAAATTGCCTGATCAGAATGTCGTTTAAATTGTGAGCAAGTGCCCAAAGAAAAAACAAACTCGTAATAAGAATAAGCGGAAACAGGAGCTTTCGCGATTTTTCTGTCATAGATGAATCGATTATGTAAAATAGCCAGCTAATTTATAGAAATTTAAATTTTCCAAAAACCGATCGTACCTAAAGCATAGCGTGTTCTTTTTTTTCTAAATTTGCTGTTGACACCTGTTTATTCAGAATGAAGAGAAAAAAAGTATTTGTCAGTGGTTGTTTTGATATGCTTCACAGCGGGCATGTTGCTTTTTTTGAAGAAGCTTCATCACTTGGGGATGTCTACGTCGGACTGGGTTCGGACAATACCATACATTCACTTAAAAACAAAAAAACGATCTATACTGAAAAGGAAAGGCTTTATCTGGTTAAATCCCTTAAATTCGTTAAGAATGCATGGATAAGCAAGGGAAGCGGGACAATAGACTTTTTAGAGGAATTAAAAGAGTTAAAGCCCGACATATTTTTTGTTAATGAGGATGGAGACGGAGAAGCCAAAAGGGTTTTATGTAAAGAAATGGGAATTGAATACAGGATAAGTAAGCGAATTCCGAAAGATGCTTTGCCCGTGCGTTCAACTTCCCGCCTGCGTTTGAAAAGTACCATTCCATACCGGCTTGATCTGGCTGGTGGATGGCTGGATCAACCGTTTGTTTCAAGCCATTACCCAGGTCCTGTTCTAACGATTTCAATTGAGCCTGACCGGGAATTCAACGACCGGAGCGGCATGTCATCCAGCACCCGTAAAAAAGCAATTGAGATCTGGGGATATAGCTTGCCTGACGAAGATCCCGAGAAACTGGCGAAGATACTTTTCAGTTTTGAAAACCCACCGGGTAAAAAAGAAATCAGCGGTTCACAGGATTCAATTGGAATTGTTTTTCCAGGACTGAACCGGTCAAACTATTCGGGGACTTACTGGCCGGATTCGATCGATTCATGCAATGATGACCAGATCCTTGACTGGCTGGAAGACCGTCTTCATTTTTTCCCCTTATCTCCCCGTAGTTCTGAATATGATGTACTGGCAGAAACGCAAATCACCATGCATCATGCAAAAGCATTGGCAGAGGCCGCAGCTCGAACATGGGAAGCCATACTTCTAAAAAATACCGTTTCATTCGGTAACTATTTCCAAAAATCGTTTGAAGCACAAGTGGCTATGTTCCCAAATATGGTAAACGCCGAGGTATTTGATACAATTGAAAAATTCAAAGCGAAAGCAATGGGCTGGAAGCTTTCGGGTGCTGGTGGTGGAGGCTATTTGGTTCTGATTTCAGAAAAAGAAATAGACGGTACGTTTAAAATCAGGATCAGAAGGAAATAATGAGAAAGAGTATTGCTGAATTAAAAATAAAGTTAAGTGTGTTCGTTGTTTAAGTAAACCAGAAGAGTGACAGAGTTTCAATTTCCTTAAACTCTGAAAACCCCATTCATCCCGTTTTTTATCTCTGATGGTAAAAGAATAAGCCCCGGCCTTAAGACCGGGGCTTTGTGTAGCGGGGGCAGGATTCGAACCTACGACCTTTGGGTTATGAGCCCAACGAGCTACCACTGCTCCACCCCGCAATATATTTTAGTGTATCTTTGTACTCCTTTTTGCGGCTGCAAAGATATAATTTGTTTTATAGGTTATCAAATTATTTTTAATTTTTCCATGAGTTATAAAGCTGGATTTGTAAATATTATCGGGAATCCGAATGTCGGTAAATCAACATTAATGAACGCCTTGGTTGGGGAGAAGCTCTCCATTATTACTCCCAAAGCGCAAACAACGCGTCATCGTATTTTAGGAATATTGAACAGTGAAGATTTCCAGATCGTTTTTTCAGACTTACCCGGCATTCTCACACCCAATTATAAACTCCAGGAAAAAATGTTAAACTTCATTGAACAGGCATTAACAGATGCTGATGTTTTTCTTTATATGGTTGAAGCAGGGGAAACTAAATACGATGAAACAATCGTAAATAAAATTAAGGATTCAGAGATACCGGTCATCCCGGTAATTAACAAAATAGACCTGTCGAACCAGGAAAGCATCGAGAATCAGTTAAAATATTGGTCAGGGGTTTTTAATGAAACAGAAGTGATACCTGTTTCAGCTTTATTACGTTTTAATACAGAAAAAGTATTGCAAAGTATTGTCGGTTTATTACCGGAAAATCCGCCCTATTATCCAAAAGATGAACTTACGGATAAATCCATGCGCTTTTTTGTTTCCGAAATAATCCGTGAAAAAATATTGCTTTATTATAAAGAGGAAATACCCTATTCCGTTGAAGTGCGCGTTGAATCATATAAAAAGGAAGGTCGGATTATAAAGATTGGTGTGATCATTTATGTAACAAGGGAATCACAAAAGATGATTATTCTGGGGCATGAAGGAAAAGCAATAAAAAGGGTAGGGGTTGAATCCAGAAAAGACATTGAGTTACTTGTTGGTAAGCAGGTTTATCTTGAGATGACGGTAAAAGTAAGTAAGGATTGGAGAGACAGTGACAGACAATTAAAAAAATTTGGTTATTAATTTTATAAAGAAATGTCAAATATACTAGCTATAGTAGGAAGGCCGAACGTCGGGAAGTCAACATTCTTTAACAGGCTAATCGGGGGCAGACAGGCTATTGTGGAAGAAACAAGCGGCGTTACACGCGATCGCCATTATGGAAAATCGCACTGGAATGGTATCGAATTTTCAGTTATTGATACAGGCGGTTATGTCGTCGGGTCGGATGATATATTTGAAGAGGAAATAAGAAAACAGGTTGCGCTTGCCATTGATGAATCGGATGTAATTGTTTTCATGGTGGATGTTAAAGCCGGGTTAACAGGAATGGATCAGGAGATGGCTGAAATTCTAAGAAAGACAAAAAAACATGTGTTTCTGATCGCTAACAAGGTTGATAACTCAAGCCGGTTAAATGATGCACTTGAATTTTTCCAATTGGGACTGGGAAATGTTTATAGCATCTCTGCCATAAATGGAAGCGGAACTGGTGACCTTCTGGATGAAATTGTAAATGTCTTTGATAAAGAGAAAAAAGAGGATTTCCCCGATTTACCAAAATTTGCGGTAGTTGGCAGACCCAATGTAGGCAAATCGTCGCTTGTAAATTCATTTCTAGGTGACGACCGCAATATCGTAACACCGATTGCTGGCACAACCAGAGATTCGATTTATACCCGGTTCAACAGTTTTGGCTTTGATTTTCTTTTAGTCGATACAGCGGGAGTCCGTAAAAAGGCCAAGGTAATCGACAATATTGAATTTTATTCCGTAATGCGTTCAATAAAAGCGATTGAAAGCAGTGATGTCTGTTTTTTGATGATAGATGCTATGGATGGTTTTGAATCTCAGGACCTGAATATTTTTCATCTTATCGAAAAAAACAGAAAAGGAGTTGTGGTTGTAGTGAATAAGTGGGACCTGGTAGAAAAAGAAACCCAAACACATCTGGAATTTGAAAATTTGATCAGAAATAAAATTGCACCTTTTTCTGATGTTCCGATCGTATTCACTTCCGTACCTAAAAAACAACGAATATTCAAAGCACTCGAACTGGGGAATGTCGTTTTTAAAAACAGGAAAAACACTATCACTACATCAAAACTGAACGAAATACTTCTGCCCATTATTGAAAAAACCCCGCCACCGGCGGTAAAAGGGAAATACATTAAAGTTAAATACATTACGCAACTGAAGACACCATTCCCGGCATTTGTTTTTTTCTGCAATTTACCGCAATATATCAGGGAGCCATATAAAAGATTTATTGAGAATCAGTTGCGGCAATATTTTGATTTCTCGGGCGTTCCACTTCAAATATATTTCCGTAGAAAATAACATGTCAGAAGGCATCCGAATCGATAAATGGCTTTGGGCAGTAAGGATATTCAAAACACGCAGTCAGGCCGGGGAAGCATGCAGATCTGGAAAAGTGAAGGTTAACGAAATTTCCTCAAAGCCATCAAAGGAGATCAAGGTCGAGGATAAATTAACTATTTCAATTGGTATAATTACAAAAACCGTTCAGGTTACCGGATTATTAACCAACAGAGTTGCAGCCAGGCTTGTGAGCGATTATCTTCTTGATCTAACCCCTGCCGAAGAATATGATAAGCTTAAATTGATGAAAGAACGAAGTTTTGAATACCGAACCAAAGGCGCCGGAAGACCCACTAAAAAAGAAAGAAGACTGATCGATCAGTTAAAAAAACATAAAAATTGATTTTATTTAAATCCCGTTAAAAAATATATTTACTAATTTTGCGCTTTAACCGCAATATTTCATTTTGTCTTAATGCAATGAATTTTAACCTTCTAAATAAATACACCATGAAAAAAATTGTTTTAGTTTTTTTGGCAATTCCTTTTTTAATGAGCTGTCATCAGCAAAAATTAAAGGAACTTGAATCGAGAAACGATAGTCTTACGCAGCAAACCAATCTTAAGGACCAGTCAATAAATGAATTTTTACAGTCATTTAATGATATTCAAAACAACCTTGACTCAATCAAGGCCAAGGAAATGATCATTTCTGAAAAAACGGAAGGTAAACCTGAATTACAACAATCGGCCAAGGATCAGATCAATGATGATATTAATTCGATTTACATGCTGTTAAAGGATAATCAGAATAAATTAGCCGAATTAAGAAAAAAATTAGGTACGGCGAATTATAAAATTGAAGAATTGCAAAAAATGGTTGACCATCTTACCAAGCAATTGCAGGATAAAGACACAGAGATTGAATCGATGCGTAAGGAACTTGAGCAGATGAACATTAAAGTGACGAATTTAACGCAGAATGTAAACGAACTTAACCAGCAAAATCAGGAGAAAGAATCATTAATTAAAGACCAGACAGAAGTAATCAATGATAAAAACCTGGCGTTAAATACAGCTTATTATGCCGTTGGCACCAAAAAAACTTTAAAGGAAAACAATATCATTACTTCAGAAGGCGGATTTATTGGTATTGGAACCAACAAAAAGTTAAAATCTGATTTTAATCAGGACTATTTCACAAAAATTGACATCCGGATAACAAGTCAGATTCCAATTCCGGGCAAGAAAGCGAAGATTGTAACGAATCATCCAACCGAATCCTATAAGATTTCGGGGGAAGGTGATACAAGGATTCTGGAGATTCTGAATAAAACCGAATTTTGGAAATCATCCAAATACCTGGTTGTAATTACCGATTGAAGATAATTCAGCCGGTAGACAGAAAATAAAAAAGCGGCTGACCCGAGGGTCAGCCGCTTTTTTATGATTACGAATTATTTAAATTAGTTCATTTAATATTCATCTTCATGGAAGAAGAAATCCTCTTTCGTAGGATATTCTGGCCAAATGTCTTCAATGCTATCGTATACCTCACCTTCATCTTCAATTTCTTTAAGGTTTTCAATAACTTCCATAGGTGCCCCCGATCGAACGGCATAATCAATCAACTCATCCTTAGTGGCTGGCCAGGGTGCATCTTCCAGTTTTGAGGCTAATTCAAGTGTCCAGTACATTTCCTGATGTTTAGGGTTTAATTTTTTGCAAAAATAATTTTTTTTAGCACAAATAAAAATATTTAAAATATTTTTGATTTTTCTTTAAAAGCTTCTATTTTAAAGGCTTCCAGAGAACCTCTTCAGCATTTAGATCTTTTGCCAGTTTCCTGGCTAACACAAAAAGGTAATCGGAGAGCCGATTCAGAAACATAACGATAACTTCATCTACATTGTATTTCTCAGTTAGTTTAATTGTAAGTCTTTCGGCTCTTCTGCAAATAGTACGGGCTATGTGACAAAAAGATACAATCGGGTGACCACCGGGTAAAATGAATGAACGCAATTCAGGTAGTTCTTCATTCATTTTGTCAATTTCATTTTCAAGTTGTGAGATAGCTTCCGGACTAATAACAGGCAGGGATTCAGAGGCTTCAACTTTATCAGCAGCAAGCCGTGATTCTGCGACAAAAAGCGTATTCTGAATCTGAAAGAGAACTTGCCTGTAATGCTCATCTATATTTTGGTCACGGATCAATCCGATAAAAGAGTTCAATTCATCGATTGTACCATAAGCCTCAATTCTTTCATGATATTTAGGTACCCTTGTTCCACCCAAAAGAGATGTTTGACCCTTATCACCTCCTCGTGTATATATTTTATTCGTTTTGCTCATCGCAAATAGATAACGGGATAATTACAAAATGGTTTTGTGTGTTGGATTAAAATTATTCCTTTGGTTCTAAATGATAATGCTTCATTGTCCGGATATTTTTATTAAGTTCATCCGATGCGACTTTCCCGTCAATCAACCTGATTATGCGATGCGCATGAATGGCGATTTCCTCTTCATGAGTCACGACAATTATTGTATTACCGGCTTTATGAATTTCTTCGATCAGCCCCATGATTTCAATGGACGTTTTAGAATCCAAATTTCCTGTAGGTTCATCAGCCAGTATAATAGAAGGGTGATTGACAAGAGCTCTTGCAACAGCAACCCTTTGCCGCTGTCCTCCGGATAACTCATTCGGCTTATGCAGAATCCGGTCGGTCAATTGTACCTGCGTAAGTACATCCTGAGCCATTTGTATTCGTTTGGTTTTATTAAAACCGGCATAAATCAATGGAAGCATAACATTTTCAAGTGCTGTTGAGCGGGGTAAAAGGTTAAATGTTTGAAAAACAAACCCTATTTCTTTATTCCTGATTTCTGCCAGATTATTATCATCCAGTTTACTAACATCCTGACCATTCAGAAAATACTCCCCACTTGTCGGTGTATCAAGACAACCCAGTAAATTCATTAACGTAGATTTTCCGGAACCTGAGGGTCCCATCAGAGCTACAAATTCATTTTTATAAATCGTAAGCGAAATCCCTCTCAATGCACGGACTATTTCTGTTCCTACTTTGAAATGCCGTGTAATGTCCGCCAATCTTATAACTTCCTGTTGCATGTAAGTATTTTTGGTTTAAACAAAGATATACTATTCTTAATACTTAATAACAAAATGTTCCTTACTTAATTCTTTTTTGAAAAAAACAATACCCATAAAAAAAATATCGATGCTCAGACTCACAGCCGGATGTTTTTTTATTATTTCCCACGCTGCTTCCATTTCATCCGACCAGTGAATATCATCGAAAACAATCACGGTATCATTAACGGCTTTTGTAAAGCATTGTTCAAAATAACTAATGGTAGGCTCCTTTCTGTGATTCCCATCAATAAAGACAAAATAAACCTTATCCATCAAATTCAATAACGCTGGCAACCCATCCTCAAATTTAGCGTTCAGTAGTTCGATATTAGTTACAGAAAGCTCTCTGAAATTTTGATCTGCAAGTCGCGAGATATTTTCGCATCCCTCAACTGTATATACCTTTGCCGAAGGGTTTCCCAAAGCCATGTACAAAGAACTAAAGCCTAACGATGTCCCTAATTCAACTATTGTTGCCGGTTCGAAATAATTTACGAGACGAAATAACAACCTCCCGTACTTTGCAGGCTTTGATGAGTTTTTAGCGATTTGTCCGATCGAGCGTAAATTTCCATTCGTCAATGATGAGCCTGCGCCATAATCTTCAACTTCGATGACTTGTTTGCTTTTCTTTAATCTCTTTTTAAGGGATTCAGGTTTTTCAAAAACAGGAATGTATTTTTTATCTTCCAAAACTTTCGTAATTAACTCATAAAGAAACGGAGGATGGACATCGTACTTTGTTTTGGAAAAGAACCTGTAGACAAGATATTTTCTTATGAAATTCAAATGCTGCATGAAAGCAAAATTAGCCAATCATCACTTCATTTACTTGTTTGTTAATTAAAACGATTCATAATCGTGAAAAGAATATCCTTAAAATGGGCAAGAAAAAAGTTCGTACTTTTGAAAAGATGGAACCAGCGAAATTTTTGTTCCAAACGAACTGACGGTTATTATGACGTTGAAATATTTTCTCTATAAGTTAATGTTACCTGTTTTAAAACCCAGAATGATATGGGGCTATCGTACAGCGAATGGTACATTTTTAAAAAATACCCGGATTGGAAGCACAACATTTATTGACAATGCCAGGACCCTGAATATTGGAGATAATGTTTTTATCGGCCATCATAATTATATCGAAGCAAGCAATGGTGTTACGATTGGTGAGGGTTGTCAGGTCACTAACTTTATAAGTATTACTTCGCATTCAAGCCATATTTCAATCCGGCTAGTGGGGGAAAAGTTACCCGTTATTTTCGGAACATGTAAGGATATCTAAAGGGCAGTATTAAACTTGGTGAATATTCTTTTATTGGTCTCATAGTGTAATCATGCCCTGTCGCTGACATTGGTAAAGGATCACTGGTGGCGGCTTACAGCTATGTAGAAGGCAATTTTCCTCCTTTTTCAATAATAAAAGGTAATCCTGCAAAAGTTGTTGGTGATACCCGCCAGATGGATGCTGAATATTTAGAAAGATTCCCCGATCTCATGGAGTTTTATGAGGGAATGGTCAAAGTAAAAAGTGACAATGCATTTCTTCCGATTTTTTATACGTGCATTCAATTCAGTATTGGAGGAAACAATTTTAATGATTATCTCCTTGTTTAAATAGCGAATTTCAGGCGAGCTAAAAAGTTCGTACTTTTATCCCCCTCGAATTCTAACAACATAGTGTTGGAAACTTTCAAAAAATCAGAATTTACAAAGAATGTTTTTATACTGGTCACGGGCAGTTCCATTGCCCAGTTGATCCCATTTGCAGCAGAACCCATACTTTCACGTATCTTCACACCTGCTGAATTCGGTACTTTTGAAATTTATGCTGCAGTTGTAATTATCCTCGGCTCAATAGCCAGTGCACGATATGAAATGGCAATCATTCTGCCTAAGCTGGAAAATAAGGCGGTGAATGTTCTGGGATTATCACTTTTTATTGTCACTTCTTTTTCTGTTTTATTGTTTGTTGTATTGCTGACAGCCCGATCGCAAATTATTTCCCTGCTAAATAATCAGGAATTAGGAAACTTTCTCTTGTATATCCCTTTGGGAATCTTTCTTGTCGGCACAAATAGAGGGTTTCTTTATTGGTCACTCCGAAGTAAATACATGAGAAATATGAGCCTGTCCCGGATTTTTGAAAGTTCGGGAAAAGCCGGAAGTTCCATTTTATTTGGTCTCATGAAGATGTCGACCATCGGACTTATTTTTGGCCAGATCATCGGCCAGATCATGTCAACAGCCGTTTTGATTTACAGGTTCTGGAAATCCGACAGGAATAAATTCATTTTCCTTTCCGGAAAGAATTTTTTTAGTCAGGCTAAAGTTTATGCTGAATTTCCGAAAGTCAATATTCCAATTGCATTAACTGAAATGCTGCAGGTAAGCGGAATTATTTTTATTATTTCCTTTTTCTTTGATAACACGACGGTTGGAGAATTTTCAAAATCATTACGTATCTTGTTAATCCCATTGAACTTATTGGGTACATCCATCTCGCAGGTTTTTTATCAAAAAGCAACCAAAGACTATTCAAAGGGCATCGATATTTCAGCAAATCTGAAAAAATTAGTAATCTCATTAACAACATGGACATTCCCCGGGTTAATTCTTTTTTTATTTATCAGTCCCTGGATGTTTGGCTTTGTGCTTGGTAAAAACTGGATCATAGCAGGAGAATATGCAAGGATTTTATCCGTTTGGATATTTATTAAATTTGTGATAAGCCCGGTTGCAAATATTCCATTGATCATTAATAAGCAAAAACAATATTTTTTAATTAATTTAACAGGAAATTTGATTATGATCCTGAGTATCGCCATACCCGGAATTATTGGGACCAACATCTTTCCGATATTATTGACATTGAGTATTTCACAGACCCTATTCCAAATTTTTATGTATTTCAAAATAATGTCAATCTATCGGAGATACTATCATAATTTTGCTCAGAAAAGTATACATAAATCCGATAAAAAATAAGAGCCTAAAGCAATTCACGTTTACGATGTAATGAAAAAATATCTGATTATAGGGAATGCCGAAAGTGTTCATTTGGTAAAATGGATAAAAGAGCTTACAACGTATTTTGATGTTTATGTTATATCTTCCAAAGGTTTGAATACTGAAATCCAAACTCTTTTGCCCGACAGCAAAATTTTTTTGCTGAACCTTGATATATCAGAAGCCGGAGGAAATACCAAACTTTTCTTTCAGTATTTCCGGATCAAAAAAATTATCCGCAGAATTAATCCGGATTTCTTAAATGCTCACTATGTTACAAGTCATGGGTTTTTAGCAGCATTGATAAAAAAAACAGGAAAATTCAGATTCAAACTCATACAATCAGCCTGGGGTACTGATATTCTGGTCACTCCGTTTATAAACAGATTGTATTACAGAATAACCAGGTTCTGTCTTGATAGTGCTGATTTAATTACATCCGATTCAGGATTTATGACAGAAGTTATTAAAAAATTATCTTCAACCAGCACAATGACTTTTGCATTCGGTCTGGATAAAATTCCTGAGGTCGATCTTTCAAAAAAAGATTCAAATCTGTTTTATTCAAACAGAATATTATCTGAGAATTACAATATCGGTGAGGTAATAACCTTTTTCCATAGAATTTATAAGGAAAATTCTTCTGCGAAATTGATCATTTCAAACCTTGGAGAGCAAAAAAAAGAACTGGAAAACAAAGTCTTGAAACTTGGTCTGCTAAGGAGCGTTCGGTTTATCGGATTCATTTCCAGTACCGAACAATTTTCTCTTTATGAACAGGCCCAATTTTATATTTCAATACCAACCTCCGACTCAACTTCCGTTTCATTAATTGAGGCTCTTGCTTCTGGTTGCATACCGGTTGTTTCGGATATTCCTGCTAATCATGAATGGATAACTGAAAATATAAACGGTGTTATTTACAGAAAAGATGAAACAAGTTATGCTGATCTTCGGAAAATACTGAAGAACAAAGATAAAATTGCAAAGCACAATAGGGAGATGATTCAAAATAGGGCCATTTTCCCTGATTCAATCAAAGAATATGTTGATAGAATTACTAACTTGTGATCGGAGTCGAAATCAGTAAGTATGGTTGGAAGTTTATCAAAATTATAGTTTCTCGTAACGTTATAAAGTAGTTTTTTATGGAGGTAATAGTATCTAAGTATAAATTCATTTCATGAATATATTACTGATCAATCATTACGCTGGTTCGCCTGATCTTGGAATGGAATACAGGCCATTTTACCTTGGCAGAGAATGGGTTAGGAAAGGACATAATGTGACGATAATTGGAGCATCCTTCGCTCATGTAAGACAAACCCAGCCTCTGGTTTCCAAAAATTTTACAGAAGAAATTATTTTGGGGGTGAACTATGTTTGGGTAAAAACCCCAAAATACAGGGGAAATGGATTAGGCCGGATAATTAATATGTTTGCTTTTATTTTCAAACTCTGGTTTTATTCATCAGCGATTGCAAAAAAATATAAACCCGGGATAGTAATTGCTTCCTCTACATATCCGTTGGATAATTATCCTGTTTTTCGGATAGCAAAAAAAAGCAAAGCTAAATATGTTTATGAGGTCCATGATCTCTGGCCCTTGTCCCCAATGGAACTGGGTGGCTATTCAAAATATCATCCGTTTATCCGGATCATGCAACATGCAGAAAATTTTGCGTATAAAAATGCAGATATCCTCATTTCGATGCTGCCTGCAACACTTCCTCATATGCAAAGTCATGGACTTGACCCTCATAAGTGGTATTATATTCCCAATGGGATTGAACCTGAGGAATGGGAAAATGAAACACAAATTCCGGAAAAGCACCAGGTGATTCTAAATGAAATAAAGCACCAGGGAAATAGCATTATAGGTTATACAGGCAGTTTTGGTATTGCAAATGCTTTGGAGAATTTGTTAGAAGCTGCCGCTATTCTCAGATCCGAAAAAGTCCGGTTTGTATTAGTTGGAAATGGTCCGGAAAAAGAGAATTTACTCGCCAAAGTCAAACAATTGGATTTGCAAAATGTGATTTTCCTTGAGTCCGTCTCCAAAAAAATGATTCCTGCACTGTTGAACTATTTTGATATTCTGTATATCGGATTACAAAGACAATCCCTTTTTCGGTTTGGTATCAGCCCGAATAAACTTTTAGATTATATGATGGCTGCCAAACCGGTTATACAGGCAATAGACGCCGGTAATGATATGGTGGCAGAAGCCGGTTGCGGCCTTAGCATTGAACCCGAAAACCCTGATATACTGACGAAAGCAATAAAAAAGATATTGTCCTTTACTGAGGATGAAAAAATAGAGCTGGGTAATAATGGAAGAAAATACGTTCTTACAAATCACAATTACGTTGCCTTAGCTGATAAAATGATCGGGATATTTTCACAAAAAAATAACTAATAATGGCGACGGGACTAAATATCAACCATCAAAACGTAAATAGATAAAAATTTTATTAATGGATTTTTAACTAAAGCAATTTATTAATTTAGGGGTCCTTATAGCATCCAATTTTGTTTAAAATATTGAAGCGTATAATATTGATGAATAAAGACATAAGCAATAAAATATACTATTACCTTTTTGCCGCGCTGGCATTTTGTATCCCGATTTATGATCGATTCGTTGTCCTGGTAATCTTGCTGATTGCTCTAAACTGGATATTTGAATTTAATTTTAAGACAAAGTTCAATCGGGTAAAAAACTCCCGGAATTCGAAATATATACTTGGCTTTTCTTCCATCTATATTTTTTACCTGATTGGAACATTGTACTCGCATCAGCTATCGGGTCAATCCGGAGCCTTCTTTGATCTCGAAGTAAAGCTGTCATTGTTAATTTTCCCTCTTTTCTTTGCAACGATTGATTTTAGCAGTATTCAAAAAAATTTCTTCAGCAATGTTAGGTATACCTATATTTTAGGGTGCATAATTACGTCACTAATCCTTTTAAATAATGCTGTTTTCCAATATTTTATCAAGCACGACAGTTCCGTTTTCTATTATACGAGTTTGTCGATGTGGCATCATGCAGGCTATCTGGGATTATATTTTAATGTGGCCATTGCTTTTCTGATCACATGGCTTATTCCAAATTGGAAAAACAACGCGCAGAAACGTTTTGCTGCAATTATCCTTGTACTTTTTTTTCAGGTTCTTATTGTTTTGCTAAGTTCAAAAGCTGCTATTCTTGGAATGGTCTTAATGTTTGTCCTGATAATTGTTTTTTACATAGTTTTTGAAAGAAAACAATCCAGGTTACCTGTTATTCTTTCCGTTTCGCTCATGATATCATTTTTTATCACACTTGCCTTATTTCCTCATTCTTATAAACGCTTCAATTCTGCTACGGAAGCTATTTCCGAACGTAATCAGGTTCATTCCCAGTTGATCGATGGCAGTGTTGCGCGAATGCTTGTGTGGAAATGCTCACTGGAAATTATCGCTGAAAATCCGATTTTCGGTGTTGGAACCGGTGATGTAAAAACCGAGCTGATGAAGAAATATGAAGAGAAAAACATTGAAAGAGCAATCCGGGAAAAATTTAATTCTCACGATCAGTTTTTACAGACTTTTATTGCGCTGGGATTGGTAGGTTTTATTGTTTTACTGGCTACATTGATTTTGCCAATGATCGCTGCCATTCGTCGAAAAAAATTACTTTACATCCTTTTTATTGCTGTTTTTACATTGCATATGCTGGTTGAGTCAATGCTTGAGCGTCAGGGAGGTGTTGTTTTTTACGCATTTTTCAATGCCTTTTTATTTTATTATTCCATGCAGGAAGAAAAAAACGATGAATCAGAAATCGTTAAAAAAGAAATTTAGTCGGGCATTTGAGTTTTAAGTTCCCTCAGATACAACTGGATTGTATTTTCGAGACCGAAATAAAGGGCGTCAGAGATTAGGGCATGTCCAATTGACACTTCCAGCAAACCGGGAATATTTTTTACAAAATAGTTGAGGTTGTTGAGGTCAAGATCATGACCGGCATTTAAACCTAATCCTGCTTCTTTGGCAACAATAGCAGCTTTAACAAAAGGTTTTATCGCATTTTCTTTATTTACCGGGAAATTCTTTGCATAACTTTCAGTATACAATTCAATTCTGTCCGAACCTGTTTTAGCAGCATTTACAATCATGTTGTTGATTGTTTCGATGAAAATTGATGTTCTGATGCCATGTGCATGGAACTCGGAAATAATTTCCTTAAGGAAGGATTCATTTTTTAATGTATCCCACCCGGCATTTGAAGTCAGAACACCAGGCGGATCCGGGACAAGTGTAACCTGATCAGGTTTTACCTCAAGAACTAATTGTATAAAATCTTTAGAAGGATAACCTTCAATGTTGAATTCGGTTTTGATAACCGGCCTGATATCTCTAACGTCCTGATACCGGATATGCCGTTCATCGGGTCGCGGGTGTACCGTTATTCCTTCAGCGCCAAAACGCTCACAATCAATAGCTGCCTTCAGGACATCCGGAACATTTCCTCCACGGGCATTCCTTATAGTAGCAATCTTGTTAATGTTCACGCTTAACCTTGTCATAACATGTTTTTCAATAAGACAAAGGTAAACTTTTTACAGTAATGTAGATTTCAACTTACAGGCTTGTTTGTTTCATTATGTGATAATTATAAACATTCTTTTGTTAAATAAATTTTACAGAATAAAAAATCAACGGGGATTTATGTATCTATATTTGTTTTATAATAATGCTAATCCCAGGAACATGTTCAGAAGTATTCGCTTTATATTGATTACTGCACTGCTGATTCTGATTTACCTGATTCTATACAAAGGGCTGAGCGCACAATCTTCGCTGAACTATCAATGGTATCTTAATGCTAATGTAGGTTTTTCGCAGCTTTACGGCGATGTTCAAAATGAGAACAACCCTATAACTAAGCTGAGTGATGAAACTGGAATCGGATATGGTGCACGATTAGGTAAATACATCAGCCCGGTGTTTGCTGCTCATTTGCAGTTTTATCGTGGAATGTTTCAGGGAAACAAAGATAAAGAGGACTTGAAATTTGAATCCGATTTATTGGAATATCAAATTGGAGCAACCATCAACCTTACCAATCTGTTTTTTGAAAATAAAGAAAGACGAATAAATATCTATGGAACGGCTGGTTTTAGCACGCTGTTTTTCAGGAGTGAAGCACGGAGGCAATCTACGGGTAACCTTGTTAATGATTATGGGTATACAACCGGCAATAACAGACAAAATGCAAGCCGTGAATCGGCTGTTGCTTTCCCAATTGGAGCCGGATTGGATATAAAACTCAGTGAAAGGTTATTTTTAAACCTTGAAAGCGTAATGCGGCTGACTAATTCTGACAAGCTTGATGGAGTGGAAAGCGGTTCACGTAAAGATGCCTATTATTATACATTGATGGGGCTTTCCTATAATTTCGCCAGGAAAAAGACAAAAGGAATTCAGACAATACCAATGCCAGGACCGGAAACGGCAGCTACAGATTTAGGGAATGAACGAGTTAATTTGGTTTATGTGATTCCTGAAAATTTGAAATCAATGGATGAATTTACCATGAAATGCATCATCCATAAAGGTAAAATTGATGGTAAAGGAGAAATTTCACAAATTTTACCAATTGGGTTTAACGTTTTAGATACCGTAATAGGAAATGCAAAGACGGATTTCAGCAATTATATCCTTCATCTTTCATGGGATGAAATGCCGAAAGATTCCGTTTTCGAGATTAGCTACAGGATCAAGTTAGATAAAATTTTTGGTAAATTTCCACTGAATACCATTATGTTTTTTTCAAAAACCAACAAGGATTATCGGTTTAAAACAGAAGTATCTATTCAGAGAACTGAATTACCCGAAATTGTAGTTACTGAGCCAAAACCTGAAGTAAAGGAAGAGGAACCTAAACCGGCCAAAAATAAAGTTGAATTCAGTGTGCAGGTACGGGCAGCCTACAATGCCGTCATTCCTATTCAGTTATTAGCCTCTAAATATGGAATCAGGGACGAAATTAAAGAAGAACAAATCGGTAACTGGCACAAATATTCGGTTGGCAATTTCGAAACCTTTAAAGAAGCAAAAGATTATCGGAACAACATTATGAACGGGAATGGTATCAGGGATGCTTTTATCGTAGCATATTTAAATGGACAGCGGTTGAATTCGCTCAGTGATCTAAAGGATGTAGCACCTGAAGCCTTCCCATTCAAATCTTCTTATCAGGAAAATGGAACTGTTTACCGTGTGCAGATATTAGCATTGCTGCATTCAAAAGTATCGCCTGAAACACTTCAGGAAATTTATAAAATAGATTTACCAATAAATGAAGAAACCTCAGCTAACTGGAATAAATACACCATTGGGAATTTCACTTCAATAAGTCAAGCCAACATGTTGCGGGCAAAAATGGTTGAAAAAGGAATTACGGATGCATTTATTGTCATTTATAAAAATGGTGAACGGGTAATTTTCAGCGGGCATTTGTAAGATTTAATTGTCCCGTAAACAGTAGTTTATTTGTTCTTCTAATTCTTCAATTTCTTTCTATTTGTCATATTTTATTGGACATCCAAATGCAAAGTTTTTGTGGGACAACATTGCCAGGACAACTCTATAATCAGAGTCACAAATAAAGTTTGCGCTTTTTCCTGGTATCCTGTAAGAAGAATAATCCTGAAATTAATAACGCCTTACGCTTTAATTACAAATGATAAGTCTTCCGGTCAAAACGGTACTTTCATCTTTCAATGCAACTAAATAAACTCCTGGCTTGAGCCCCGCACTTCTGAAGTTCACATGAATATGGTTTTCACTATAAGATGGGCAGATTTCAAATTTTTGATTTCCCATTAAATCGAAAAAGGTTAAAGTGGCATTACCCTTAAGGTTGGATGAAAATTTTATATTGATTTCATCTTTTGCTGGATTTGGAGTAATATTCAAGCCGTTTTGTACGAAATTTTCATTAATTCCGCTGTCGTCAATTACATTAATGTAAACAGTGGCTGAGGCATAAAGCGTCGGTGCTGCGGTATAGGTTATTTTGTATACAATGGAATCCTGGCCAATGAATCCTGTATTGGGTAAATAACTGATGACATTCGGATTGGCAAATGGAATGTAGGAGTCGCCCATGGTAGCCGGCTGAACAATGCTGATTGTAACCGGGGCCTGAATGACATCATTATCCAATACCGGTATGGTTAATAGCTGATTGAGCTTGGCTTCAGCATTGTCATTCACTGCCGTTGGAGGCGTAGTGAGTTCGAACAGAACCCCCATATTATCAACAAACCGTTTAACAAATTGCTGGTAATAGATATTGGCGAGTGTTGCATCGTGGATCACCACAGTATTTTCATCATTGTCATTGTCTGCTGCAGCGCTCCAATTGTGGGAACCTGTAAAGACCATAGGATCAGAATTCGGGGCATACTGATCCACTATCATATATTTATTATGAAGCAAACCGCTCGTTACATCATCGAACGTGTAATGGGTCGTTAAGGAGGTTGAGAGAATATCATTCACGGTAGGTGTATTACCACCTTCGCTGTTCGTAATTACATTCACTGCTACACCGGCCGACTTACGATCGGCAATTGCTGTGGCCATTTCGGTGCGTGTGATAAGCATCGTGGCTATGCTAAGGTCGTTGTTAGCCGTATTAATTACTTCTACAATCCTGCTGTTGACTCCGTCGGTTGGGCTGAAATAACATTCAACATATTTTCCATTTATCATAAATTCGTGCGGGGTGTTGTTCTTTTTTGCCGATCCGAATTTTGCATTGGCTGCATTTGGTACATCCCCGTGTGAACCCCACATTTCTTCAAATTCAATCTGATATGTGCGTGCAAGGCTCTGATCCTGAATAATGATTACATTATTCGCATCGAGGTTGATTTGGTCATCAGTAAAATTTGTTGAACCGGTCCAAACAATCGGATCATTGGGATCGCTGGATTCGGCGTCGAAAATTACAAATTTATTGTGCATAATGCCAACACGCTGTGATGCATTTGGTCCAATAAGTACATGAACGGCGGAACCTATCAATTCATCAATTCCCATGTTTGCAGTTGTCCCGCATCCGATTACGCGAACCCTAACCCCACTGTTGGCAGCAGCTTTCAGTGCATCACTTATATTACTGATCCCAGTGTTATTAAAATTATAGATTGTCAAATCGATGGTGTACTGAGCGCGTTGGATGTATTTGATGAGGGTATCGTCGACTGTGTGATTCAGGTAAATTGCATCCACTCCGTTTGAATAAGAATTATCAACGGGAGTATTAAAATACGCTTTCATATCGCCACTTGAATTCGAAATAGTAGCATAAGACTGGATATTTGATTTTGCTGTATCATTTCCGTTTACCGAAAAAGCCTGCACCCAGGTTATTTCTCCGGGGTTTAAACCCGACAAATCGATACTATGACTTGTACTGGTGCCGGTACCTGAAACGATGTGAGTAGTCACTGTCTCCTCGGTGCCTCCATAAAATAGTTGAGTTGTCCCGGTAATATTTGTATTCCAGCTAAAATCGAGCGTTGAACTGGTGAATGAAGTATTTGCTAGGGTACTCGTAAGGTAAATGGAGCTGGTAAGGCTGATATCATTCAAATCGCGGGGTAATAATTGATAACCTCCGTAAGGATTGCTATAGTGGAATTGAGAACAGATAGCGGTGAGGTTTACTATCCCGGTAGGGATAACAGTTCCAACTATATTTTGACCATTTTTAACATAAATATAACCCGTTTGACCACCAGCAGTAAATTCATATAAATTATTTCCAGTAAAAGTGAGTCCGGCATCATTAAATTCAACATTATCTATTTTCACCAACCTGCCTTCATATTGCTCGGAAATTTGATTCGGTGTTAACACAATAGGCGAGGGCAGGGGATTTCCCGTTGAATTGACGACAACGCTGGTAAGCGGATCCAGTTCGAGCAACTGGTTATAGTTTTTCAGTGTACCGGTAACTGTTATGGTGTCGCCTCTGTTTACCACCCCAACAGAACTGCCGTAGGCAGCAATTCCTGCTGTAGCATCCTGGAAATACCGAATGATACCCAGTTCAGAACCATTTGTTGCAATTCCTTTTACCGTAACTACTGTACCGATAGGCATTCCGCGAGCCTCGAGAATCGTATTTTGAGCATAGCTGAGAGAAAAAATGCTTAGGAAGAGGAGTGTGATTGAGAGTGATTTTTTCATTTTGAATAAAGATTAATGATAATTAAATAAACATGATTTTTAAAGAAACCGTGAATTGACGCGGTGCTCCCATAAATACCGACGCCGATCGGGCATCGAAAGTGTTAAAAGGTCGTTGTATATAAGTGTCATTATTTAACGCATCAGAAACATAAACAGTATTTATTACATTTAATACGTTTAATCTGACAGTAAACCTGAATTTATCAATAGATTTCAGTTTAAAATTATAACCTGTATGAAAATCAAAAAGCAAATAGGATGGAATTCTCCATGATTCAACAGGATTTCCTAAACTATCTGTGCATTGCTCAGGATTGAAATCAGCATAATACCGGTCAAAATAAGTACCTCCGGCTTCCATATAAAATCCCTTAACAGGTTCGTAACGGAGACTGGCTCCCAATTGCGTTTGAGCCGCATCACCTACATGGATTCCGGTCGCATCAAAACTCAACGTATTAGCCGGCAGGTGAGTATCGGTGTAATACATTTGAAGATTATCAATTTTTTTATCCCATATCCAGTTACCCAGGGATATTAACCCCTGAAGATCAAGAGTACGTTTTATTTTGTAAATAAAATCAATTTCAATTCCGGTATGCAGGGCATCCATACCCGGGATGTCACCATACGTATAGCCTTCGGTACCGGACGTAGGATCTTCGTATTTACCCTTCACCTGTTTGGTCGGCTTGTTTTGCCATTTTGTATAGTAGGCATTCACATTTGCCGTAAATTTCTTACTGGTATAGGAATAACCAAGTTCCAAAGCCTTAACTTTCTCATTTTTTGTTACTGAATCAGAGAGAAAATTAGCACTATATCCCTGGAAATAGGAATTAAAATCTTTTGTTTTGGAAAGGTAACCCAAATTGATAAAAATATTGCTATGAACTGTCAGGTTATAATTCGCACCTGTTTTAAATGTAAAACCAGGTTTGTATAGCCAGGCAGATTCCAGGTCACCAAAATAGTCAATCTTTTTAAAGCCAGACTCTGAGGCAGTCAGGTTTATAAATGAACTGAAATTTCCTGCTTTATACTCTGCTTGTGTAAAAAGACCTCCCCAGTTAACCAATCCATCATCATAATAATACACTTTGTCACCCACATGTTTTACCGCTAATTGGGGATTTGCAGTATAATCGTTTCGTAAGTCATATTTATCAACGGCATAATCACCCCCAAGCAAGTCAGTAATTTCGCTGTAATGCTCTGCTTTATAAGAACGTAAATCGATACCTCCAGACAAGTCAATTTTATCAGTTAAGTTATAACTGAAAGTGGAAAGCAATCCATACCAGTGATGATTGTTATTATTCTGAACTAGATAGTTGGTTGAATAATAAAGTTTATCACTGTAAGTAGGATTTATTGGATAAACCAAACCGAATCCCGAATTTGTTGGTCCGGAATTTTGGTCGTATATACCCTGCCAGTTAATTTGGCCGATTTCTTCCTTAACGAATTTATCAGGATTGTTTTCGACATCGGCGGCCGTGATCAGGTTTGTGTTTTTCAGGCTATTCCGTAGGCTGTTCACCACCCCCGGTTCCTATGGAGAGGTACAAGGTATTGGAAATAGTGAGTTTGTCGCTGACATTCCAGGAATCGCGTATACTGAATTGGGGTTTAAAGTAAGTATTCACCATTTCATTAACAACATATCCCGGTGCGTCAGGGTTTTTAATACGGGCAGAATAATCGCTGTTCCATTCGTCTGCAACCCGCCGTAAATATCCCCAATGCTGATTATAATCAATGCCCATATTCTGTATCACAGGAAAATCTTCTGGGTTAACACCATGCTCCGCTGCATATTTCGTGTCGTATGTAGCAATTGCGCGCTTATAATTACGTTGTTTGTGGGTTTGTGGTGCACCAAATCCCGTAAGGCTTGTTATATGATTTCCCCAGCGCTTATCAATTTTTACAAAGAAAAACCAGGCTTTTACGTTTGTTTTATCCACCCAGCCATAACCGGCTTTATAGGCACCAGCCAGTGTAACCCCCCAGCCATGATTTAACTTACCGGAAGTATATCCAAGATTAGTTGTAAATTTCCCATTTCCATCAATGGCTTCTTCAGCGCTAAGTGAACGATTGTTTTCAATTCCCTTTGTAAGAATATTCATTGTGCCACCTACTGAAGGCAGTGCTAACTTTGAAGCACCCAATCCACGCTGAACCTGTATGCTTCGGGTTACGGCATCCAAACCAAACCAGTTGGACCAATACACCCAGCCGTTTTCCATGTCATTCACCGGAATACCATCGAGCATTACGGCAACATTCCGCTGACTGAAACCCCGTATCGTAATCCGGGCATCACCGTCTCCTCCTCCTTGCTCGGTGGCATAAACCCCAGGAGTTTTGTTCAATAGCATCGGAATATCCTGTCCTGATATCTGTTCTTCAATTTTGGTCGGAAGTAGTGTGGTGAAAGCTACCGGTGTTTCACGCGAACGGGCAACATCACCAACTATGGAAATTTCATCCAGAACAATAGTCTCTAACGTGAAAGTCAGGTTCAGTGGTTTATCGTCTACTACAATGTCCTGGGTAACCGTATTGTATCCAACATAAGATACCTGAAGCGTATAGTTGCCTTTGTCCAGCTGAAGCGTAAACTTTCCATTTATATCTGTTACCGTACCGGTAAATGTACCTTTAATTATAACGTTAGCTCCCACTACAGTTTCACCTAAAAAAGAATCTTTAACCACTCCGCTTACTGTTTGCTTTTGCGCTAAAACGGAAAATGAGGCAGACAAAAGCAGGAGGAAAAGTATAATCTCTCGTTTCATAAATAGTAATTTTAAAATCCAAAAAGTACCTGGGACGAAAAGATGATTATTTACAGGTACTTTATATTTACTCAATCAGAAGTTAGATGAAACTATTTAACCAGAATTTTTTGGACCGTTGAATAGTTGTCAGTAAAAATAACTTTAACCAGGTATACACCCTGATCCTTTTGTCCTATCCGAATTTCAGCTTCTTTAACGGGAGAAGTAAATACTTTACTTTGAATTTCCTTTCCGGTAATATCAAACACATGAACAGATTTAACCGGTTTATTTGAAACTAATCCAAAATGTTCAGAAACAACAGGATTCGGATAAATATGTAATGACCCAATTAATGAAGTTTCATTAATAGCGGCATAATTCGGATCAGCAATACAGGCATGTGTTCCAAGATTAGTCCAGATATCTTTATAAACAATAAAACCTGTGGCCGTATCAATAACACCTGGAACAGTATCCCATTGCTGGGTAACCACAAATGACAGGGGTGGAACGGGACTTGTTGGAACCCCTTGCACTACAGTAGGCTTTCGGATGAGGGAATGGTCTGAAGTCCACGACATCCAGTAGGGGCCATATGTAACACCATCGGTTGCTTTAGCCTGAACAATGTAATTAATTACTTTCCCGGTCACTGGATTGCCGCTAGAGTTATTGTAAGTAAGCGTAGAATCCTGAACGTATGACCAGCCGGTCTCAAGACTAATCGCATTACCCAACCCAATTTGACCAATAAGGTCAACTGATGTGATATTTGTCGAGTTTGGAGGATCGCCATTGGGCGTTTTTATCAAACCTATAGCATCATTACCATTCATGTAGGTAGGCGCCGGATAGTCGTGGTCAAGTTGGTCTGCCATAGCCTGTAAAACCGGGCTGCAGGCAGGTGAGGTCGGAGTGCTGGTTGTTTGTCCGTTAACCAGTATAAACGTTTTATAAGGTTGAAGAGTCCCGACTAAATGAGTTATTCCTCCCTCAGCATAACCGGAGTTTCCATTGCTAAACCTGACTACATAATAATTGTTCAGGTCGATGACCTGACTGGTAGGATTGTAAATTTCTAGGCATTTGTTGTTGCCGCTTCCTTCTACATATTCTGAAAAGAATAAATCAGTGGGAGTTTGAGCAGAAGTAAAAAATACAGTAGAAAGCATGCCAATTAAAAGTAAAAAATTTTTCATAGTAATTTCAATTTATAATAACGATTAAGATAATTTTAATGATGTTCTTTATTATTATTTAACTCGCAAAGCTATATTTTTTTATTCAGAAAAATAAAGGTAATATAATTACTGATACGAATAATTATTAACACCCTTAATTTTTACAGGAAATCTATCGGTAAATCCTGCATTTAGTATCATTTTATAGTTGAAAAAAATACACGAATGACCCACAACCGAAAATGAATTCTTTTAATTATTTTCGCCGTGCTAAATAAGCATTTAAGCTTTCAGGGGCGATTGTCATTTTTCTAAATAACTCAGATGAAAAAAATACTTTTATTAATACCGGCATTATTTCTTTTGCTTTTTGCTTTCAGAAGTGATTTACAGGCACAGCAGGATCAAAAATTCAATAGAATCAGCGTTGGTTTTTATAATCTCGAAAACCTTTTTGACACAATCAATGATGTTGGCTTTGAAAATAGCGAAGAGTTCACACCACAGGGAGCCTACAAGTGGACCTCTGAAAGATATCATGAGAAACTCAATCACATGGCCTATGCCATATCGCAAATTGCTACGGATGTAACTCCTGATGGACTGGCGTTGCTTGGTCTTTCAGAAATAGAAAACAGGGGAGTTCTTGAAGACCTTGTAAAGCAGGACCCGATCAAAGAAAGGAATTACCAGATCGTTCATTTCGACAGTCCTGACCGGAGGGGTATCGATGTGGCATTAATCTATCAATCCAAATACTTTAAGGTGACTAACAGCAAAACGTATCCCCTAAGAATGGCTGAGGATACTTCATGGCGAACACGTGATCAGTTGGTTGTTTCGGGCTTGCTTGATGGTGAAATAATTTATGTAATTGTTAACCACTGGCCTTCGCGAAGTGGCGGTTCAGATGCCAGCGAGCCCAAACGAAATGCAGCAGGAGACCTTTGCCGGCATATTGTTGATTCTTTGTTTATATTAGATAAAAATGCAAAAATCCTTGTCATGGGCGATTTGAACGACAATCCTGATAATTCCAGTGTCGTTGAACATCTGCACGCACTAGGAAATATATCCAACACGGGTAAGGGAGATCTCTATGATCCGATGTTTAAAATGTATAAAAATGGAATCGGATCGCTTGAATACAAAGGAATCTGGGATCTCTTCGATCAGATTATTGTTTCTCCGGGTTTTTTGAAAGAAGATAAATCGGGTTTTACATTTGATAAAGCCTTTGTTTTCAATAAAGAATTTTTAAAGCAAAAAGAAGGAGCGTATGAAGGTTATCCCGATCGGACATTTGCAGGACATTTTTATCTGGGAGGATATAGCGATCATTTCCCGGTTTATGTCATTTTGATTAAAGATGCTGAATAATTCTTCAAAAATTAACTTAATTCAGCAGGTACAATAGAAATTGCATGTTTTTTCCCTTCCCTTAGCACAGAAAGATTAATCCTGTGACCGATCGTATTTTCGTCAAGCATTTTATGAAGGTCATCAATTGACCCGACCCCATTTTCCTCAAACTCAACGATAATATCCCCGACTCTCAGCATTGTATTATCAACCCCGGCATAAGAATGAACTTCAGCCACATAAACCCCGGAACCAAATTTCAGCTTGTTGTATGCAACCATTCTGCTTGTCAGCCTGACCTGTTGACCCGAAATACCAATAAACCCTCTTCTGACTTTTCCATCCATGATCAGCTTGCCGGCAATGTACTGGGCAATATTTGATGAAACCGCAAAGCATAATCCCTGCGCCATCATTATGACAGCTGTGTTGACCCCGATCACTTTTCCGGACGAATCTACAAGTGGGCCACCAGAATTTCCGGGATTCAGCGCTGCATCTGTCTGAATTACATCATCGATCAACCGGCCCGACTCGGATCGTAACGTCCGGCCCAATGCACTAACGACTCCCGCAGTCACAGAACACTGAAATCCGAGTGGATTCCCTATTGCAATAGCAATTTGACCGGGTTGCAATTGATCTGAATTTCCAAATGAAACAATGTGAAGATTTTCAGCATAAATTTTAATAATGGCGATGTCGGTTGGCGGATCTGTTCCGATAACAGTTGCATCCAATTCACGTCCATCCAAAAGCACTACACGAATCTGTTCGGTGTTGCTTATCACGTGGTTATTTGTGACGATATAGCCGTCAGTCGATATAATAAAACCGGAACCCGTTCCGTATGGATTCTGATTATTTCTTTTTCCGGCTTGCTGATTATTTCGCTTTTTAACTTTTACGTGAACCACTGCTTTGCTGATTTCACGGGCAACATTAACGACTGTTTTTGAGTACTCATCAAGAAGGATATCATCAGCCTGGAGAAGGATTCTGTTCCTTCAGAATGCCTTCCGTTAGTGAATTAAAGTTTGTCATAGCATCAATTTGGCTTCATCCATCTAATTTTAAGCCAACTGAAATCGGGTGCCAGACTGACAGATTGCAACCAATTTAAAAGACAGGATATTATTATAGACTACTAATAAGGTAATCTGGAATTACCTTGTTTTGATTTCTCCCCCACCAAACATGACAAATCCTTTAATTATCAAAATATTTTTAGGGTCCCCCTGATTTGTGGCAGCAACATTCCTTTTATCACTAAAACCGCCTAGAATTGCTGTGACATTATTGATAACAACCCAGTCAGATGGTATGTAAAGTGCCGATCCTCCGAACATATTGAATATTTCGATTATGTTCGTTTCGGATGATAACCCAGCTTCCATGAGGTCAAGTTCAGAACCGCCAAAAATAGAGGTGATTCTGCCTCCTTTGAAATTTTTAATAGAAATTTTTTTATTTGAACCGCTGAATATATTTACCTCATCGATAAATTCTGTGCCGGCGGCGTTCGAAAGCTGAAAATCAGGCGTCCTGTTACCGAATCCATGACGAAAAATAATAAACAGTCCTAAAAGTATCAATAAAAATGGCCAGAAATTGCGCTCAAAATGATCTGGTAAAATAAATAATTCAGGTAACAGGAAAAACCCTCCGACTGCGATTAAAATGTAGCCTGCGACGCGGCTTTGCTTGAACACCAAGTTATACACGCCGATTACAATGAGGAGCATCTGCCAGGAAAATATAATATCATCTGCCTCAGAAGATAAAAAATTTAGCTGGTGAAGCAATATTGCCAGGCCGACAAGTATGATTAACAAGCCGAAACCCAGGTTGCGATTTTGATTGGAAGTTGTCATATCTGAAAAATTAAAGATTTTGACAAATGTAAAAAAGATTACTTTTTAATGGTACTTCAAATTTCAGTTTTCCGCATTAAAAAAACAGGCAAACCTGTCAATTCACAAATCGTACAAAAGATCCAAACAAATTTATTTTTAAAGTTCAAGGGTATTGTAAATACCTCCGTAAGCCAAATCTTTCACTAAATCTGATTTTAGCATTTCGTGGGGTACACCGAGTTTTATAGCGCTGATTTCATCCAATTTTTTGATGTGTTCTTCTGGAATCTCGAAATTCACGCATCCCATGCTATCTTCAATCTGCGATTGTTTTGTGGCTCCGATGATCGGCACAACGAGCTTGTTTCGCTTCCTTGTCCAATTAATTGCTACCTGTGAAGGTGTCACGCCCAGTTCTTTAGCAATTTTGCACCACCTCTTTAGCAATATTCATATTTTTCTCACTCCTTCGGGCATGGTCCGCTGAAATTCTTCCCGGTTCATTTGTCAGGTATTTACCGCTCAAAACGCCGCCACCGAGTGTGGCCCAGGGAGTTATAGCGATGCCTAATGCGTTGGCCATCGGAATCAGATCCCTTTCGGCTGTCCGTTCGATCAGGCTGTATTCAATCTGTAATCCAATGAATTTGGACCATCCTCTGAAATCGGCCAGGGTATTTGCCTGTGATACAATCCATGCAGGTGTATCCGAAATTCCAATATAATGAACCAGCCCGAAGCGGATCAAATCATCAAGCCCTCGCATCACTTCTTCTACGGGCGTTGTAAAATCCCAGACATGCAGCCATAAAAGATCGATATAGTCAGTACCAAGCCGGGCAAGGCTTTCCTTCACCGATCTGAACATGTTTTTCCGGCTGTTACCCGAAAAACTGATATCTCCTGTTCGATCCTTGAGGGTGTATTTTGTTGCAAGTACAAAATGATCCCTGTCGGATTTTATGAATTCCCCTACAAGTTTTTCGCTTGTACCATCCGTATAACGGTTTGCTGTATCGATAAAATTTCCGCCTTCTTTTGCAAAAGACTCAAAGATATTTTTACTGGTTTCATAATCACATCCCCATCCCCATTCCTTTCCGAATGACATGGTTCCGAGACAGATTTCGGAAACCCTGAGACCACTTTTTCCTAATAATTTATATTTCATCATGATTAACTAAATTTGTATTCAAAATCAACAAGGAATTTTTCCAGGGAAATTGGTTTTCTTTTCAGAATAGTTTGAATATCAGGACTCACTTCATCCGCATCGTTTTTTGAATACATTTCATTCAGCGTAAGGGAATCATCCGCAAGCCATTGAGGCATACCACCGGCTATCATGGCTTTGTATGCTTCATCCGGAGTTTGCAAAATGAATTTTATCTCTCGCCTTAGAAGACTTGTTAATGCACCGGCAATATCAGGATACGAAACAGCTTCGGTCCCTGTAAGCAAAAAGGTTTTGCCATTGTAACCCTGTCCGGTAAGTACTTCTGCAGCAACAGCGGCAATGTCACGGGTATCCACCATGGCAATTTTACCATCGCCCTGTGGGCTGTAAATAGCATTTTTATTTCGAATAGTCTCTGCTTCAAAAAAAAGATTCTGCATAAATGAATGACAACGAAGGAAGGTAAAATCAATTCCTGACTCTCTGATTTGTTTTTCAGCCAGACCATGCCACTGCCCAATGTTAAAATTGGCATCCGGTGCTGAACCTCTCGCTGAAATTTTAACAATGTGTTTTACTCTTTTTTGAATGGCCACATTTGTGACATTTCCCTGCCATTCGGGAATTTTAGGAGAGGTTACTGACAAAAGGAAAACCTTATCAATCCCTTCTAATGCATTTTCCAGTGAAGCTATATCATCAAAATCACCCATAACTGTTTTAAATCCTTTTTCCTGCAGGATTTTAGCTTTGCGGTCATTTCTGACAAGAGCGACAAAATCAGCATTTTTATCTTTCAAATATTCTATCAAAAATGATCCTATCGTTCCTGTGGCTCCCGTGACTAAAATTTTTGGTTTCATAAATACTTTTTGTTTGTCTTTTTAAAAAAGTGCACTTTTCCGAATAACCTATAACGAAAACGAAGTTTCACTTCCGATTGTTTAATCTGTAACGGACGAATATTCCAAAACCCCTTTTAATACGAGGATAGCTTGCTCAACAGTTTTCACCTTAATAAAGGATAAAGATAATTTATCGGTTGTTTCTTTCATTCGACACGATGCAGGATGCATCTGCACATATTTCAGCACATTTGTAAATTTTTCTGACCGGTAATAGGGTGATTCCTGGTTCGAAATGAAATACCCGCTCATTTTTTCATTTTTCAAAATTATTTTTTCAAAGCCAATTTCGCGTGCGATCCATCGAAGTCGTATGGTATTTATCAGTTCTTCAGTTTGCGGAGGAACATCTCCAAACCGGTCGATGAGATGCAGCCGGAAACGCTGCAATTCGACTTCCTCAGAGATATTGTCCAGCTCTTTGTAAAGGCTTAAACGTTCCGTGATGCTTGTTATGTAATCGTCCGGAATCAGTATAGACATGTCGGTTTCGATAACACAGTCGCGAACATAATCCGTTCGTACTTCATTTTCGTACAGTTCTTTGAATTCGGTTTCCTTTAATTCAACAAGCGCTTCATCAAGTATTTTGTGGTACATTTCGAATCCGATATCAGAAATAAAGCCGCTTTGCTCGGCTCCAAGAATATTACCGGCACCACGGATGTCGAGGTCGCGCATGGCAATGTTAAATCCGCTTCCCAGTTCTGAAAATTCTTCGATGGCTTTGAGTCGTTTTCTTGCATCATCCGTCAGCACCGACAATGGAGGTGAAAGTAAATAACAGAAAGCTTTCCGGTTTGCCCGACCAACCCTTCCGCGAAGCTGGTGAAGATCACTCAGTCCGAAATTCTGCGCATCATTAATGATGATGGTATTGACGTTGGGGATATCAAGCCCCGATTCGATAATGGTAGTGGATAGTAAGATATCGTATTTCCCGTCAATAAAATCCACCATCACCTTTTCAAGGGTATGACCTTCCATTTGGCCGTGTCCGATTGCAATTGTAACACCGGGACAAAATTTCCGGATCATATCAGCTACTTCACCGATATTCTGGATGCGGTTGTGAACAAAAAACACCTGACCTCCTCTGTCCGTTTCATAATTAATGGCATCCCTGATCACATCTGCACCAAACGGACGTATTTCGGTATGAATGGGATACCTGTTGGGAGGAGGTGTATTGATAACCGAAAGGTCACGGGCACCCATGAGCGAAAACTGCAGGGTACGCGGAATCGGTGTTGCTGTGAGTGTGAGTGTGTCCACATTCACTTTCAGTTGCTTGAGCCGCTCTTTCGCACCTACCCCAAATTTTTGTTCTTCGTCAACAATCAATAATCCCAGGTTTTTAAATTCGATATCTTTGCTCAGTAACCGGTGGGTACCGATCAGAATATCGATTTTTCCTTCCTTAACCAGCTTTTTGATTTCTGTCTGCTGTTTTTGACTTTTAAACCTGTTAATGTATTCAACACTGCAGGGAAACTCTTCCAGCCTGTCGCGAAATGTTTTATAATGCTGCAGGGCTAAAATTGTAGTTGGTACCAGTACCGCTGCCTGCTTGCTGTCTGAAACTGCCTTGAATGCAGCCCGTATAGCGACCTCTGTTTTGCCGAATCCCACATCGCCGCAAACCAGCCTGTCCATTGGGAAAGAAGCTTCCATGTCCCGCTTCACATCAAGTGTTGATTTGATCTGATCGGGTGTGTCTTCATAAATAAAAGAGGCTTCAAGTTCATGCTGTAAATACGTATCCGGCTGAAATGCAAAACCATCGGATGACTTTCTCTCCGCATACAGTTTGATAAGCTCCTTTGCAATATCTTTTACCCGCTTCTTGGTTCTTTCCTTTAATTTGTTCCACGCATTTGAGCCCAGCCTGTTCATCTGCGGGCTTGTGCCTTCTTTCCCCACATACTTGGAAATTCTGTGCAGCGAGTGAATGCTGATATAAAGCAGGTCGCCATCTTTGTAAACGAGCCGGATCGCTTCCTGCTCTTTGCCTTCGTTGTTTATTTTTTCAAGACCGTCAAATTGTCCGATACCGTGGTCGATATGAGTTACATAATCTCCCTGCTGCAGATCATACAACTCTTTTAGCGTAAGTGCCTGTTTGCCGGCAAATTTCTCCTTCAGATGGTATTTATGATAACGCTCAAAAATCTGGTGATCGGTATAGCAGGCAACTTTTTTATCCTGGTCAATAAATCCTTCGTGTAAACTGATGGGTAAGGTTTCGAATTCAAACTTCCTTATCAATCCCTGTGTCGCATGAATATCATCAAATATTGCATAGAGCCGGTTGAGCTGATTCGGAATGTCAGAGAAAATAATGTTTAATAACCCTTTATGGGTATTTTCGCTCAGATTTGCAATCAGGAGGTCAAAATTTTTGTTAAAGGAAGGTTGCGGAGCAGTATTAAATTCAAGGCTTTCAGCTTTGTCAAAAGGAAACTGGTTTCCGAATCCAATAATTGTAAAATCGAGTATTTGTTTTTCAAATTCACCTCCGTCAGTAAAAAGTTCTTCAGGAGTAACCGCATCATTTTCAGTGAATTCGTTTTTAAAAGCCTGACATGCTTTTTCATATTCAAATCCTATCCGGTCGATGGCAAATTTCAGGTCATCTACCCAAATGACAGTCTCTTCAGGGATAAACGAAAGCAGCGGCACTCTTTTTTCAATAATTTTCCGATCCTGAACATTGGGAACGATCGTTACATGATCGATTTTATCAACAGAAAGCTGATCAACAGGGTTGAACGAACGGATTGATTCAACCTCATCTCCCGAAAACTCGATCCGGTAAGGATAATCATTTGTAAAAGAAAAAACGTCAACGATACCGCCCCTTACTGAAAACTGACCCGGTTCGTAGACAAAATCCACGCGTTCGAAATCATTTTCGTACAAAAGCTCAGTCATTTTTTCGATAGAATGCGGCTCACCCCGTTTCAGCCGGATCATGTTTTTGTTCAGGTAGGCTTTTCGAACTACCTTTTCAGCCAGTGCTTCAGGATAGGTAACAACAATGCTTTTTCGTGAACTTCCTCCCATCCGTTTGAGCATTTCAGTCCGTTGCAATATACTGGTGCTGTCCTGATTTTCCAGATCATGCACCCGTTTGTAGGATGCCGGAAAAAACAGAACTTTCTTTTTATGAAAACCTGCTTCTTTTTCATCGAAAAGGCTTTCGAGGTCGTTAAGGAAATAGGCGGCAGTTTCTCTGTCGGAAAGAATAAAGATATGATTCGAAGGAAGCTTTTGATATACGGTTGCAGCAAGAACAGACCTGGCTGAGCCCACCAATCCCTTCAACCTGATCCGGCTTTTGGACAGGGTTTCAAGATAACTGATCAGAATTTCTGTATTCTCATCAGTTGAATAAATATCAAACAGTTCCTTTACTTCCAACTTCTAAAAACAGATGAACGGATTTATTTCTGTTCTGAAAAAAAACAATTAATTTCTGTTGATGTTTTTATTTCCGTGTATCAAAATCCCGTGAAAAATAATTCATAAAATATTCCGCCTTTTCAACCATGTGCATTGAACCAACAAATAACGGGCACCGCTGATGTAACGATTCAGGCTCTATTTCAAGTATTCTTCTGAAACCATCCGTTGCTTTGCCTCCGGCTTGCTCAGCCAGATAAGCGATGGGGTTGCACTCGTACAACAACCGAAGTTTACCATTCGGATTTTTTTTATTTCCGGGATACAAATAAATTCCACCACGGATGAGATTTCTGTGAAAATCAGCTACTAATGATCCGATATAACGTGTTGTGTAAGGCCGGTTTGTTTCCGGATGATCCTCCTGGCAATAACGGATATATTCTTTGACGCCCTCAGGAAAGTAGATATAATTGGCTTCATTGACCGAATAAATATTGCCGCCTTCCGGAATTTTCATTTCAGGATGTGAAAGCAAAAACAGGCCAACCGACGGATCGAGCGTAAACCCGTTCACCCCGTTACCGGTGCTGTATACGAGCATGGTGGAAGATCCATAGATCACATAACCTGCGGCAACAATTTCCGTTCCCCGCTGCAACACGTCATCGACTGTGCCCGGCTTGCCGGGTTCCGACTTCCTTTTGTAAATAGAAAACACTGAACCTATTGACACATTCACTTCGATGTTTGAACTACCATCAAGAGGATCAATAGCGACCACATACTTACCTTTGTTGGAACTTATATTTTCGAAGGTTATCAGCTCTTCATTCTCTTCAGAAACGATTGCACAGCATTGAGCACCAAACTTCAGCGCTTTAATGAAATGATCGTTGGCATATACATCCAGCTTTTTTTGATCCTCGCCCTGCACATTGGTTGTGCCTTCGTAACCCAGGATATCAGCGAGCCCTGCTTTGTTTATTTCCCGGTTGACAATTTTAGCCGCAATTCCGATGTCGTTCAGTAGACGTGAAAATTCCCCGGTAGCAAAAGGGATATCTGCCTGTTTTTCGTTGATGAATTCGATGAGTGTTTTCAACCTTATTATTTAATTTAATCCGAACCAGTTTACAAAAGTAAACTTATAATCGGTACAGGAAATAGCAGGGGTGTAATAATTCTATTAATTGTTGCAACCGATAAATCATTGACTTAAAACTGATTTTTTTTCTGAAAAGAGTCGGTTTGTTTACTAAATCCGATTAAAGAGCTTGCCAATCTTTTTACTTTGGTGCTGTTAATTTCAGTTGGACTAAAAATATTCTTTATTTATCGAATGAATCAATATCAATGAATTATAGAACTTCTGAAGATGGGATTAACTGGAGTGAAGTATATATCCCCTACCCAAACGATATAATTTTTCCTGTTGCTCTTACTATTGATGAAGAAAATAACTTACAAATCATGGGAACGCATAGAAACGAAATTTACGGTTATGGAAGTTATGTATTCTTTAAAAATGAATTATTGACTTCTTTTGGAGCGATTTAGAATATATTTCAGGGCTGACAAGCGGTGGGGGAGCTGATATTGATTGTGATAATAATAACCATCCTCACATGGTTTGGAGACAAAACACACCCGGAACCGGGCAAAGCAATGACAGTACATTATACAGGTACTTTGACGGCAACAACTGGTCGGAACCGGAACTTATTGTTGAAGATCCCTTTAGCCAAAAAATTGCTGTTATTAACAATCAAGTTTTTATTATCGATTGGGAAAAAGAAGGCGATTCCGGGAATGTTATTTTTTATAAAAAAGATGAAAATAATAACTGGATTGGAGAAATAATCCTTAATGCGGGAGTGATAAACCCTGAAGATCTTATTGCTAATAATTATCAGCTAAACCTTATCCTTTTAACCAACGTTACAGATCTGATGATATTTTTACTGAATAAAACCGAAATCCACTTGTCAAAAGAAATATAATTCAGGAAATCCTACTCCGTTCATAAGTTTTACCTTTACATTCTTTTGAAATCTTATTTTATTTATAATTTTGGCGCATCATGGAATCCACAAAGGCACGAATGAATGAGTGAATTTGAAGAACACGATCAAGAAAATTTTGAAGAACCCGAATCATCAGATCACGGTGTTGCCGAATTGCATAAGACCATCCATTTGTCTGGCATGTACGAGAACTGGTTTCTTGACTATGCTTCCTATGTAATTCTCGAACGTGCTGTACCCGATCTGAAGGATGGGCTAAAGCCGGTTCAGCGTAGGATTTTACATGCTATGAAAAACCTCGATGATGGGCGTTATAACAAGGTTGCCAACATCATCGGGTTCACCATGCAGTATCACCCGCATGGCGATGCTTCAATCGGTGATGCCCTCGTTCAGCTTGGACAAAAGGAGCTTGTAATTGATACACAGGGAAACTGGGGAAATGTCCTCACCGGCGATAGTGCTGCCGCTCCCCGGTACATCGAAGCCCGGCTTTCAAAACTTGCCAGTGAAGTCGTTTTCAATCCCAAAACAACCACCTGGAAATTATCCTACGATGGCCGGAATAAAGAACCGGTGGCACTGCCCATAAAATTTCCATTGCTTCTTGCGCAGGGTGTCGAAGGCATCGCGGTTGGCCTGGCTTCTAAAATTCTGCCGCACAACTTCAACGAGCTGATCGATGCCTCCATCGATATTCTTAGAGGGAATGAAGTGGAGCTCTTTCCTGATTTTCCCACGGGCGGCCTTGCCGACGTTTCAAAATATAACGACGGAATTCGCGGAGGTCGTGTCAGGATCAGGGCTAAGATCAGCCAGGTAGATAAAAAAACCCTGGTAATTACAGAAATACCTTTTGGTACAACCACTACATCACTGATTGATACCATCATCCTTGCCAATGATAAAGGCAAGATCAAGATCCGGAAGATTGATGACAATACTGCTGAAAACGTGGAGATAATGATTCACCTGGCTCCCAATGTGTCACCCGATCAAACCATCGATGCACTTTACGCGTTCACCAGCTGTGAAATGCCGGTTTCTCCCAATGCGTGCGTCATCGATGAAGGCAAACCACGGTTTATCGGCGTTAAGGAAATTCTGAAAATTTCGACCGAAAATACAGTTGCCCTGCTTAAAGACGAACTGGATATCAGGAAGCAGGAATTGCAGGAAGAATGGCATTTTTCCTCTCTCGAAAAGATATTCATCGAAAAGCGGATATACAGAAAAATCGAAGAATGTGAAACCTGGGAGGCTGTAATTGAAGCCATTGATAAAGGATTGAACCCCTATAAAAAATTATTTCACCGTGAAATCACAGAAGACGATATTGTAAAGCTTACCGAGATCAGGATTAAGCGTATATCGAAATACAATTCGCTGAAGGCTGATGAGATCATCAAAGGAATTGAAACCGAAATCGATGAAGTAAACAACCACCTCGAACACCTGATCGATTATGCCATCAATTACTTCAGGCAAATCAAAAAGAAATACGGTGGAGGCAAAGAAAGAAAAACGGAGTTGCGAAATTTCGACGTGATCGAAGCAACCCGTGTGGCTGCTGCTACGCAAAAACTTTATGTGAATCGCGAAGAAGGTTTTGCCGGAACCGGACTCAAAAAAGATGAATACGTATGTGATTGTTCCGATATCGACGACATCATCGCATTCAGGGCCGACGGAACATTTATCGTTACCCGTGTTTCTGCCAAAACCTTTGTGGGCAGCAACATTGTCCATATCAATGTGTTTAACAAAAATGACGACCGAACCGTCTACAATGTCATTTTCAGGGATGGCCGCAACGGTGCTGTGAGGATCAAACGGTTCGCCGTAACGAATGTAATGCGGGACAAGGAATACACGCTTACCAAAGGAACGGATGGCTCGAGGATCCTTTATTTTTCAGCTAATCCGAACGGGGAAGCTGAAGTGGTGAAGATTTTCCACAAACCCAAACCGAAACTAAAAAAGCTCTCCTTCGAATTCGATTTCAGCGAACTGGCGATAAAGGGCAAAAATTCTCAGGGAAATATTCTTACCAAGCATGCTGTAAAAAGCATAGTGAAGCGCGAAGAGGGGATTTCAACACTGGGTGCGCGTGATATCTGGTACGATGACACCGTGAAGCGCCTGAATACAGAAGAAAGAGGAAAATATTTAGGAGCCTTTAAATCGGATGATAAAATCATCACACTCCAAAAAGCCGGCTATTTTAAACTCATGAATTACGATTTGTCGAGCCATTTTGAGGAAGATATGGCTTTGATCGAGAAATTCAATCCGGCAAAAGTTTATTCTGCCTTATATATAGAAAACGAAACAGGAAGTTATTATCTGAAACGTTTTCAGGTTGAAGCGGGTACACCGGTAGGAAAGAAAATTGATTTTATCGGTGAAAATCCTCAGAATTCCCTGCTGGCATTCAGTATCGACAGGCTTCCCCGAATAAAGGTCGAGTTTGATACTTCTGCAAGTAAAAAGGAGCACCCTGATCTGATCATCAGCATTGATGAGTTTATCGGTATTAAGAGTTACAAAGCCAAAGGGAAAAGAGTGACCACAAAGTCGGTAAAAGATATCCGTTTCATCGATCCTTTGCCTTTTGATGAACCGGAAAATCAAATACCTGCTGCAAGTGAAGCGGAAATAGAAGTAATTTCGGAAAATATGACAATCGATCCGGAGCTAGCGGAAAATGTCAGCGATTTTGAAACGATAAGTCAAATAGCAGAAGCGGAGATCAGTGAAGATAAAAAAAAGAAAAAAACAGAAACAGATTCAGATGAGGATAAACCAAAACAAATGGAGTTATTTTAATGCAAACAAAAAGTACTGAAATGATTGACAACAGGGTAATTGACATCACAAGAAATGTAAAATGGATCGGTGTGCTCGATTACGATATTGTTACGTTCGATGTTGTTATGGAGACTGAATACGGCACCACTTACAATTCTTATTTTATCGATGCGGAAAAAAAGACTATTATCGACACGGTAAAAGAAACATTTTGGGAAAGCTATCTGGAAAAATTAAAACAAGTAACGGATCCCAGAGAAATAGAATATATCGTGGTCAATCACACGGAACCTGACCACTCGGGCAATTTAAGAAACTTACTGACTATTGCTCCCAATGCCGTTATTGTCGGCAGCGGTAATGCGATTCGTTATTTGAAAGATATTATTGGCAGTGATTTTCCGCATCTGATCATCAAAGACGGACAGACGCTGGATCTGGGGAATAAAACGCTCCGGTTTATCGGAGCTCCTAACCTTCACTGGCCCGATACCATTTATACTTGGCTACCCGAAGATAAGGTTTTATTTACATGCGATTCATTCGGCAGCCATTTTTGCCATGAAGAAATGTTTGACGATAAGGTGGGAAATTTTGATAATGCTTTCAAATATTATTTTGATGTAATTCTGAAACCGTTCAGTAAGTTTATGGTGAAAGCCATTGAAAAGATCCGGCCGCTGGAAATTGACACCATTTGTCCCGGACATGGCCCCCTGTTGAGAAGCGACTGGAAAAAATACGTGGATCTTTCTGAGCAGTATGCTGAAGAAGCATTACACTATCCTGAAAAGGACAGGGTTTATATCCCGTATGTTTCGGCTTATCACAAAACCGGTATCATTGCTGAAAAAATTGCCGAAGGAATTAAACTGGCCGGTGATATTGAAGTGGATTTGCAGGATATCGAAAAAGTACCTATCGGTGAGTTGGACGAAAAAGTGATGCGCAGTTCGGCCATTATTGTCGGTTCGCCTACCATTAATCAGAATATATTGCTGCCGGTTTATAAACTTTTTGCCACCATTAACCCGTTGCGTGACAAGGGTAAACTTGCCGGCTCATTTGGTTCGTTTGGCTGGAGTGGTGAAAATAAAGCGATGATCGAATCCAACCTGACCAATCTGAAATTGAATTATTTCGGTGAAGGCATATTTGTGAAGTTTACTCCATCGGCAGAAGAAATCGACAACTGTATCGCATACGGAAAAGCCTTTGGTGAGGCACTATTAAAGCAGGAAAAGTAATTTGAAACTTACCCGGGACGATTTTGCGATTTAGAACGTTATAGTTTGATTGTCGTGATTGATGGATTTTTGCTAAACTTGAAATGCAATCGGTGTCCCGTAATTCTTTTTTTGAATGAAAAGAACTTCATTATTATTAGCGATTTTGATATTGTTTGGACTTTCTTCCTGCTCGCCGGAATGGAAGCTCGCCCGAACTTTTATTGAATCGAAACCGGATATATCGCTGATGATTATTCCTGCCAACTATGTGTTTAAAGTAAACCTAAAGCGAAATGAGCTCGGCGATACCAGTCATATGACACAATCACAGATTGATTCGGTAGCACTAGCTAAAAGTCTTTTTCTGAAGGATATTTCCGATTCCATCTTCCTTACTGTCTTTATTAACAGCATGATCGATGAGTTTACAAGGCTGGGCTTCAAAGTTTATACCGATAACAGCATCGATACATTCCTGTTCATCCACTCACAGGCATATCTGTTCAATATAGCTCAGATAGAACTTGATGAACATTACCTCAAACATGAAGATGAAGAGAGCCTCGGCGGATATGTATATCACAAGTCTATGGATTTGAATGCGGTGACTTTTGACAACTGGTTCGAACTTACGCAACTAAATCCTAAAAAGGAAGGGAGGAAACTTTTCTTTGCTACGGAGACCATTTCCGATATTATCGACGGATATTTTGCCGAAAATGTTTTTACAGGTGATGTACAGTATAAGTACCAGAAAGCCGATATTGATGTTGACATTATTTACCAGTACTGTGAATTGCTGGGACAACGGTATGCGGGCTATACCTATGATTACCTGATGAATCAATACATCAGGGAAAATTATCCCTCCGGGAACAAAAGACGTTATTACATGCGTTATAACCGACCCAATAATACACTGGATCCAACATCAGAGGACAAATTTATTGAGATGAACTAGTGGAATAAAGGAATTGATGAATTGTTGATTTGATGAAGTGTAGTCCACAGGCCTCCTTTGGAGAATTATTGAATTGGTAAATAGGTTGAATCAGTTGAATCAGTCAGAGGTAAGCGAGGGAGTTCGAAAAGGAAGTATTACTGATGCCTTTTATTGAGCATTTACTCATTTACTCATTCACTCATTATTTTTGGACAGATCGCCTGACAAATTCAATATTCCTTTTTAATCCCTTGAATTTAGCCCGTTTTAACGGTGAATCTTTAAACTGAATTTCAAACTTTTCTTCAGTTAAGGTTTCCCAATCAGATTTTTTCATCTTATCAAGTCCGTCATTATGTTCAAGCGCCGGTTCGTTACGTGGTTCCGATAAACGGTTCCACGGGCATACATCCTGGCAAATATCGCATCCGAATATCCAATTGTCAAATTTTCCTTTCAAATCATCCGGGATGCATTCTCCCTTATATTCGATGGTCCAATAAGAGATGCATTTGTTTGCATCCAGTTCGTAAGGTTTTAATGCTTGTGTCGGACAGGCATCGATGCAGCGGGTGCAACCTCCGCAATAGTTGGCAACTGTTGCAGTGTCGTAATCCAGGCTCATGTCGGTAATAATTTCACCGATAAAAAAAAATGAGCCCTGTTCCCGCGTAATGAGACTGGTATTTTTTCCGATCCAGCCTAATCCGCTTCGGGCTGCCCATGCCCGGTCCAGAACCGGAGCAGAATCAACAAATGCCCGTGCATGAACAGTGTTGTTTTCGATCTGTATAAATTCTACTAATCGGTTCAGTTTTTCTTTTATTACCAAATGATAATCTTTGCCATACGCATATTTGGAGATTTTATGGTTATCACCCTCAAACAAAGTATTCTCAGAGAAATAATTGTAAAGAACAGAAATCACAGATTTGGCATTTTCCATGAGTTTACGTGGGTCAGTCCTTTTTTCAAAATGATTTTCCATATAACCCATTCCCGCATGCAGTCCTCGATCGAGCCAGTTTTTCAATCTATCGGCATCTTCATCCAGAAATTCAGCTTTCGAAATACCACAATTGAAAAACCCAAGCTTAAGTGCTTCGGCTTTTATTAGCTGACTGATATTTTTATAATCTTTCAACGTTTGACGGATTTTTTTTCATTAAGAGTAGTAGCACAAGTTTCATTTGAAATGTCGCATTTAAGGGCAATATTCATTCACAATTTTGATCACTTCTTTTTCATTTTCGGTTGAAATGCCTAGAGATAGCGATTTCTTTAAATCCGTACATCCCTCCTGAATTCTTCCAAGGGCAATATAGGTTTTCCCTCTGTTTTTGTAAGCATCCGAATAATCCGGTTTAAGCTTAATAGCAGTATTCAGTTCGGTTAATGCTTCTCCGAACCGCTTCAGATTGTTGTAAGCAAAACCAAGACTGTTATGGGCAAAACTGTTATCGGGTTTGAGCGAAATGGATTTTTTAAAATCTTCAATCGCCTTTTCCTCATTCTTCATCAATAAAAAAAGATAGCCTCTGTGATCATAGGTAATATAATAATCCGGATTGAAGCCAAGAGATTCGTTAAAATCGCCAAGTGCTGCCTGGTAATCCTTATTATTTCTATAAATAATTCCTCTTTTTAACAAAGGAAATCCGCTTTTGCCTGTATTTTCAATAACATTATTCCACAATGTAAGACTATCGTGCCAAATCTTTGTCCGCTGAAATGTCATGTATCCGAGAAAGAATATATAAGAAAATAAAAGTAAAAACCCTGGGATTTTTATCTTTGGCAATAGCTTCCCTATCTTTTCAAAACCAGCCATTAAAACAATAAACAGTCCTATCGATGACATGTATGCGTATCTATCGGCTGCCATAACCGGAGCTCCCGGAGGAATAAGAAACAGCAACAGGTTTATCAGAAAAAAAGAAAGGCCGAAGAAGATAATTTTCCATTGTCTAAACCATGAGATAATCAACGCAGTGATTAATATAGTATAGCTAATGAAAAATGTCAAAATCAACAGTAACAATTGACTTTTAAGATTTGAAGGTAAAGGATAAAATGCTGAAAGATGAATAGGGAGGAAGGTTTTTAAAATATAAAACATAAAAACCTTTCCTGTAAGCAGTATTCTTATCCAGAAAGGATATCCGGAAGAATTGGCAAAAGTTCCGTATTGGTTTTGTGCGATCAATGCAATAATTCCCATTACTATTGACATGAGAAAAAAGGGAATCATTTCACCGATCATTTTTCTTGTAAAAACCTGTCTCCCCTTAATATAGTGAACCAGTAATAATATAACAGGCAGGATAACCGCCGATCCTTTGGTCAATAGTGCCATTATGAAAAGGCTCATTGACAATAAATAATAAGAGGATTTGTTTCGTTGCAGGTAATAAATATAATAAATTACCGAAGCCAGAAAGAACATCACATAGAGGGTGTTCTTGCGTTCAGTCACCCAGGCCACTGTTTCAACATTTAACGTATGAATGGCAAATAAAAAGGTGGTAAAAAAAGTAATTAGCGAATTCCGGAAAAGAAGTTCAAGAAGCTGGAAAAGTAAAATAATATTTATCAGGTGCAGAAATAAGTTTGTGGTATGAAAAACTAATGGATTAAGGCCATCGATGGAATAATCGAAAGCAAATGAAAACATGACAAGCGGCTGATACTGACCGGTAAAAGAAAGGGTAAACCAGGAAACAATATGATGAAAAGAAAAAGATGTTATCAGGGGGTTTTCAGTAACAAGGATATTGTCGTCCCAGTTGGTGAACCCGTTATAAACGATTGGTATATAAGCAAGGACAGTGAAAATGAGCACACCACCCAACCAAAACCTTCTCCTGCTGACCAAACCTGAAAACATTCGCATGGCTAATAAATCAAAACAGTTTATCCTGTTCGCGTGATTTAATCTTTCCAAGATGCCGGTAAGCAAGATCGGTGGCTTCTCTGCCCCGGGGTGTCCGCATCAGGTAACCTTCCTGGATAAGAAACGGCTCATAAACTTCCTCAATGGTTCCCGGATCTTCAGCCACTGCAGTCGATATAGTTGTAATTCCAACCGGACCGCCTTTAAATTTTTCGATAATAGTGGATAGAATTTTCACATCCATTTCATCCAGACCGTTTTTATCAACGTTTAGAGCTGCAAGGCTGTACAGGGATATTTCCATGTCGATTTCACCATTACCCTTTATCTGTGCAAAATCGCGTATGCGCCGCAACAGCAGGTTAGCGATACGTGGCGTACCACGGCTTCTGCGGGCAATTTCGTGTGATGCATCCTCGCTGATCCTGACTTTTAAAATATCCGAAGATCTTTTAACGATATGTGTCAGGGTGTCCGAATCGTAGTAAGATAATCTTGAATTTATTCCGAATCGTGAACGCAACGGCGCTGTCAGAAGTCCGGACCGGGTTGTTGCACCAATCAGCGTAAACGGATTCAGCTTGATCTGAACACTTCGTGCATTGGGCCCGGTCTCGATCATGATGTCGATTTTAAAATCCTCCATGGCGCTGTAAAGGTATTCCTCCACAACGGGGCTCAGACGATGGATTTCATCAATAAAAAGCACATCATTTTCTTCAAGGTTGGTAAGCAAACCGGCAAGGTCACCCGGTTTATCCAAAACAGGCCCGGATGAAATTTTAATATTTACACCTAATTCGTTGGCAATGATATGCGATAGGGTTGTTTTTCCCAAACCAGGAGGGCCATGCAATAACACATGATCCAGTGATTCTTCACGCAGCCGTGCCGCTTCAACAAAAACCTTCAGATTGTCGACTACATTTTTCTGCCCGGCAAAGTCCTCAAAATTTGTAGGTCTGAGTACTTTTTCAATCTCTATCTCTGTTTTTGTCAGAAAATTTCCGCTCGCATCAAGATTTTCGTTCATTTTCAAATGAAAATTTAGTAAGCAAAAGTAAGCAAATAAAAAATTTCATACCTTAGCAACCGGAATTAAACACGCAAAACCATGAAGCAAATTATTGTTGCCATCGATTTCTCAAAGTGTTCGGTTCACGCTTTGGAATATGCAATTCATCTCGCCAACCGGATAAAATCAAATATTTTAATGGTTTGGGTAGATAATATCCGCAGCGAAGAGTCGGCATTTCCGGAAGGCATGGATACCAGCCGAAAGGAAACTGTCGACAATTTTAATGAATTAGTTAGCAAATACAGCAAAGATTTAAAAGAAGGGGAAATAACCTATAAAGTCAGGAAAGGCAAAGTGCATATTGAGGTTGCCAACCAGGCTAAATATAGTGATGCCATGCTAGTGATTGCCGGAACCCATGGGGTTACCGGTTTCGAAGAATTCTGGATAGGCAGTAACGCGTATCGTATTGTTACGTATGCCCCCTGTCCGGTGATAACAGTAAGAACCAATTTCAAAATCAAAGATTCCATCGGCAAAATTGTCCTTCCCATCGATAGTTCGCTGGAAACAAGGCAAAAATTGCCCTTCTCAACAAAAATCGCTAAATATTTTAATTCGGAAATTCACGTTGTGTCCTTGTACTCCACTTCCATCAAAGCTGTGAGGCAACGGGTCGATAATTATGCAAACCAGGTGAAAAAATATCTTGAGGAGGAAAACGTTAAATTCCACATTGAAACCCTCGAGGGTGAAAACATTACAAATTCAACCATTAGTTATGCTAAAGGTATTGAAGCGGATATAATTGCAATCATGACAGAGCAGGAAACAACAACATCGAATTTGTTCTTAGGGGCATTTGCACAACAAATGGTCAATCATTCACCTATTCCGGTTTTAAACATTCACGCTAAAGAATATATCCGGGTTGCATCGCGGTAAAAAATATGTTTTATGAGGAAGGCCGGTTTCATTATACTATTGATCAGCATTCATTTCAGTTTGTTTTCACAGGAAATTCCGGAAGGACATGTTCAGATCATTCAGGATGCAAGGATTGACACACTGCTGAGCAAGATTACTTATAAAAATGAGCAGAACCCGGGTATCGATGGCTGGAGGGTTGAGATTTTTTTTGAAGCAGGAAATTATTCAAAACAACAGGCGCGGGATGCACAATCAAATTTTGTAAGAAACCATCCGAATGTACCCGTTTATTTGCTCTTTCAGGAACCTTATTATAAGGTAAGGGTTGGGGATTTCCGAACAAAGATGGAAGCTGAAAAATTGCAGAAAGAAATTGAACGTGAATATCCAAATGCATTTGTTGTTTCTGATGAAATAAACTTTCCTAAGCTTGATTAATGCGGGAAAAATTTTATTGAAAGCCTCCCGTTCAGAGAGGCTTTTTTTATAAAATTAATGTTAAGAAATCGTTAACCTTAAATGTTAAAATTAATTTCAGGTTCATAGTTGGCTATTTTTGGGGTCAATAATAAACTTAAAATGAAAACACTGTATATTGTCAGACATGCAAAATCTTCCTGGGAACAATCCGGAATAGAGGATCATGAGCGCCCCATCATTGAAAAAGGTAAAAAAAGAACCAAACTGGTTATCGATTATTTACTTAAACATGACGTAACTGTCGATTTAATGCTCTCGAGTTATGCCGTGAGAGCGCTGGATACAGCAAAAATTATTGCTCGGGCACTAAATTACCCGGAAGGTAAAATACAAATTTCCAAATCAATTTATCATGGGGATGCAGGCAACTTGCTCGACCTCTTTTTTGATCTTTCGGATGATGTGAATTCACTGATGATTTTTGGGCACAATCCAACAATAACCAATTTTGCAAATGGTTTCCTGGAGAAAAAGATTGACTGGCTACCAACTTCTGGCGTCGTTTGCATTGAGTTTGATGCAGACAAGTGGGAACAGGTTCCAACTGCCAAAAAAAGAATTAAATTTGTCATCAGCCCAAAATCGGTTAAGGAAGCGAGTAAACAAAAAAGAAAGTAACGGGGAAATTTATCATTAGGCGAATGGAAGAAAACAATCAAAACGACAACTATTCGGATTACATTATTAACAGGGAGATCAGCTGGCTGCATTTTAATGAAAGAGTGCTCCAGGAAGCCATTGACCCTTCAACTCCTCTGATAGAACGCATCAAATTTCTGGGTATTTTTTCAAATAACAGGGACGAATTCTTCAGGGTCAGGGTTGCCAGTCTGAACAGGATGGTGAAATGGGGGAATAAAAGTTTTGATACTAAAGAGGATCCCCGGAAAATTCTGTCTGAAATCAAAACCATCGTAGAGGATCAGGAAAAAATATTTACCCAAACTTACCACAATATTGTAAAAGAACTGGTCAAACATGGCTTATTTATTATCAATGAAAAGGAACTTGACGAGGAGCAGGGGAAATTTGTAAAACAATATTACAAGGAGGAATTGAGTCAGAACCTGTTTCCGATCATGCTTCAGAATTTTCAAAAAATGACTTCGATAAAAGATGGGTCCATTTATCTTGCAGTTGTTCTTGGAAGTTCAAATAACCGGTTGAAAGAGAATTATGCCCTTATCAAAGTTCCGCAAAAATCGATGTCAAGATTTGTGAAATTACCCAACAAAGGAACTAATCATTATATAATACTACTCGATGATGTCATTCGGTATTGCCTGGAAGATATTTTTTCGATTTTTGGCTATGATATCTTCAATGCCTATACGATTAAAATTACCCGCGATGCTGAGCTGGATATGGACGATGATGTTTCGAAAAGTTTCCTTGAAAAACTTCACGATAGCTTAAAGCAGCGAAAAAGCGGTATACCGGTGAGATTTGTTTACGACGCTGACATTCCTGAGAGGCTTCTGAATAGAATTACAAATAAGCTAAAAATTTCTAATCAGGACAACCTGAGAAGTGGTGGAAGGTATCATAATTTCAAGGATTTTATTTCGTTTCCGGATACGGGTATTAAAAAGCTCAATTATCCACCTTTCCCTCCCCTCGGCCACAAAGATATTCCGCCAAATACAAGCATTATTAAAATCCTTAAGAAAAAAGACATCATTCTTCATTTTCCATATCAGTCGTTTCAGTATATCATCGATTTTTTGCGCGAAGCATCAATTGATCCGCTGGTAACGGAAATAAAAATGACCTTTTATCGGGCAGCAAAATACTCAAATGTCATAAATGCACTGGTGAATGCTGCACGGAACGGAAAAAAAGTGACTGTATTTCTGGAAATCCAGGCTCGGTTTGATGAGGAAGCAAACATAACATTAGCAGGTAAACTTCATGATGAAGGTGTGAAAATCGTTCCGACTATTTCAGGATTTAAAGTTCATTGTAAATTAATTTCAGTAAAACGGCGCGAAAATGAGAAAGATGTTTTTTATGCAAATATTAGTACCGGCAATTTTAATGAGTCCACCGCAAAGGTTTATTCCGACGTTAGTTTATTAACAGCAAACAAGGATATTGCAGAGGAGGTAGATAAAGTATTCAAATTGTTTGAAACACGATACATTCACCCTGAATTCAAAACACTCATTGTATCACCGTTCCAGATGCGAAAATTTTTTATTGATGCTCTGGATAATGAAATCAAAAATGCGGAAGCTGGGAAAGAAGCCTGGGCTATTATTAAAATTAATAGTCTTGTCGACAAACCCATGGCCAATAAACTATTTGAAGCGAGCCAGGCAGGTGTACGGCTTAAGCTGATCATCCGTGGAATCAATGTTTTGATCCCCGGGGTAAAAGGAGTTAGCGAAAATATTGAGGTAATCGGAATCGTCGACAGATTTCTTGAACATTCACGGATTTTTATTTTTTGTAATGGAAACGATAATAAATATTATATCGGTTCTACCGATTGGATGCCCCGCAATCTCGACCACAGGGTTGAAGTAATTACACCAGTTTTTAATCCTGAAATAAAAAAGGAACTGTGGGATATGGTTCAGATTTACCTTAGTGATAATTGCAAAGCAAGGATCAGCAACAGAAATTCCGTTAACAAATACAAAAGAGATAAATCGGGTAAAAAGATCAGGGCGCAGTTTGAAATTTACAATTATTTAAAAAAGAAGCTTGAAAATAAATAACTGGATGCTAAAGATCATCTATCAAAGGCTTTATCTGATTCTCTTACATTGCGGACTAACTTGGAAATCTATAAAGTAAAACCTCATGATTTATGCAGCAGTTGATATTGGTTCGAATGCGGCAAGGTTGCTCATCGCAAATGTATTTGAACTGGATAAAAAAATATTTGTAGATAAAGCTACCCTGGTAAGAATTCCAACGCGGCTCGGAAAAGATGTTTACCGGATTGGCAGGATTTCAGAAAAGCGTGCCGATAACCTGATCAAAACCCTGAATGCTTTCAGGCTGCTGATAGAAGTTTACCATCCGGCGGGTTTTGATGCCTGCGCCACTGCAGCAATGCGTGAAGCAGAAAACGGTGAGGAGGTCATCAACAGAATACGCGAAGAAACAGGATTTGATGTGCGTATCATCGATGGTCTTGAGGAAGCAAATATTATCCGTCAAACCAATAAACTGGGTTTTGAACATCCGCATAATATCTCCATGTACATTGATGTTGGTGGGGGCAGTACAGATATTTCTTTTTTGAAAAATGATGAGCCAATCAGTGTGAAATCTTTCAATATTGGAACATTGCGCATGCTCAGTGGCAAAATGGATAACAAGGAATGGGATAAACTTGAAAAATGGCTCAAAAAGTACAAAGAGTATTTTGGGAAAATCAATGTTGTGGGTTCGGGAGGGAATATTAACAAAATAAATAAGTTGTATGGTGATCCGTTTCATTACAACCTGACGTTTGACAATCTAAAATATGCGAGTAAATACCTGAAAAGTTTTACCCTTCACGAACGAATTGATAAATTAGGATTGCGTCCCGACCGCGCAGATGTAATCGTTCCGGCTGCTGAAATTTTTCTCTACATCATGAAAATCATCGGGGCAAAATCCATCCTTGTTCCCAAAATCGGGCTTGCTGACGGCCTGGTTTACCAGTTGTATGCGATGAACAAAAAAACCCCGGACTAAACAATCCAGGGTTTAAAAAATGCAAAATATTTTTAGTTGCTGATAAGTTTCAGTTTTTTTACAAACGTTCTGTTGTCTGTTCGCAGGGTGACAAAGTAAATGCCGTCCTGATAGCCGGATAAATCAATTGTTTCCAGAAGCTTTCCGTTGGCCCGTAATTCCTGTTTATAAATACGTTCACCCAACAGATTTACAATGTTTACTGAAAGGTTACAGCTATAATTCACACGAAGAACAAAACTGCCAGTTGTCGGATTGGGATAGATGCTCATCATCCCGTCAGCAAATTCATCGATGGCTGTACAAGGACTCACCACGATAGGTTGCTGGGCTGTGTTGTCGCATCCGTTGCCGGCTGTGTATGTATAATAAATGATATGTGTTCCGGCACCAGCGGTCGCCGGATAAAACCATCCATCAACTACTCCGTCGCCGGAATAGATTCCTCCCACCGGTGAGCCACCCGTAAGCTGAAATGGTGGATCATCGAGGCAAACATCTGTAAATGGCTGGAGCATGCAGGGGGGTGTCATTAAAACGTTAATGTAATCCGCAAGAAGCAGGGTGTTCGTATTTGTTCCGTCTGATACTGTTAATTCAACATCATACGTCCCTTCATTAGTGTAAACTACTGCAGGATTCTGTTCGGTGGAAGTTGCCGGTTCACCACCTTCGAAAACCCAGCTCCAACTGGTAACTGTTGCCGGAGATTCGTCAGTAAAATTGACTGCACCTGTCTCACAGACTTCGGTAATGTCAGAAGAAAAATCAGCAGTAAGAAATCCACCACATGGTGCCTGTTCCAACCCATGACTCTCAAAATAATTAATAAAAGTTTGAGTGCTGGAAATAGGCCACATGTCCTGCTCAACGATCTGGTGATTGGGAGCGATCAAAATGTAAGTCGGAAATGCAATGATCCCATACGTATTATTGATGGCAGCGCCTCCTCCTTCAATTCCACTTATTGTTGGAAACTCAATGCCATACGTTTGATCGAATAGAATACAAGCTGCGTCGTTATCACTGTCGCTGATGCTTAAAATATAAACATCGGCAGAATTGCAGCCGAAATAGTCGTAAGCCCCGCTTATCATAGGAGCGGTGCTTTGGCACGAACTTCAGCTTGTAAAAAAGAAGTCGATACATACATATTGACCTCCGGCAAGAATATCAAATAAATTATGCTCAACCCCCTGGACATCGGTGGCAGTAAAATCAACAGCCACTGTTAAGGGAGTTTGCGAAAATGCAAAGCAGGTAGCTATAAATAGCGCTGCTGTTAGTGTAAATTTTTTCATCCCTGATAAAATTAAATTATAAATCGATTTAAAATTTGAACAAATATAAACAGAAATTCTTTATAAAAAATAGAGAAAAGAACAAAAGGATGCAGATAGATTTAATTTGATAATTTCGCGGAGGCAATAAGATTATATGACTATGGGAGAAGTTAAGGTTCGAAAGCCCGAATGGCTGAAAACAAAGGTTCCGATCGGGAAAAGTTACCTTAGTGTCAGGGATATCGTTGAGAAGCATCAGTTGCATACAATATGCACAAGCGGTCATTGCCCCAATATGGCTGAATGCTGGGGCAGGGGAACGGCAACGCTTATGATCCTTGGCGATATCTGCACACGAGCTTGTAAATTCTGCAATGTGAATACAGGCCGGCCATTACCTGCCGACTGGAAAGAGCCGGATCGCGTCGCGGAATCAGTAAAATTGATGGGAGTAAAACATGTTGTGATCACGTCTGTCGACAGAGACGACCTCGAAGATGGAGGTGCTGAAATATGGGCACTGACTATAAAAAAAGTGAAAGAGATCAACCCAAAAACAACAATTGAAACGCTCATTCCTGATTTTGATGGAAATAGAGACTTAATAAATAAATTGATCGATGCACGACCTGAAGTGATTTCGCATAACCTGGAAACCGTGGAGAGAATCACACCAATCATCCGCAGTAAAGCGCGCTATAATGTCAGTCTGAATGTGTTGGAGACCATAGTTCAATCTGGTATCCGATCCAAAACAGGCATCATGCTGGGATTGGGCGAAACCGAAACAGAGGTACTTAAAACCATGGATGATGTGAGGACATTGGGAGTGGAAGTATTTACCATAGGCCAATACCTTCAGCCCACTGTTCATCATTTGACGGTCAAAGAATTTATTACCCCTGCTGTGTTTGAAAAATACAGACTTGCCGGGCTTAAAAAAGGATTTCGTTATGTGGAGAGCAGCCCATTGGTGAGGTCATCTTATCATGCTGAAAGGCATGTTCATTAAGCTTAAATTATAACTATTGAAGTCAATTGTTGACTGTTAATTTTTTTTTGTGAGGAATAAAATTATTTATAAAGATCTCGGTTTGATTGGGTATCCGGATGCCTGGGAATACCAGAAGAAATTGATGGCTGAGATCCAGGAAATCAAGCAAATCAATAATGACCTTCCTGTTTGCGAACAAACGGGCAGGTATAATTATCTCCTGTTTTGTGAACACCCTCATGTATATACCCTCGGGAAAAGCGGGCATGTAAATAATCTTCTTGTAAATGAGGATTTTCTGAAACAAAAAGGGGCTTCCTTTTTCAAAACTGACCGGGGAGGAGACATAACTTATCACGGGCCAGGGCAAATAGTTGGATATCCCATTTTCGACCTGGAAGAGTTTGGGATGGGTGTAAAAGAATACATTCATACAATCGAAGAGATCATTATAAAAACCCTTAATTCCTTTGCTATAAAGGCAGAACGATTGAAAGGAGCTACAGGTGTCTGGCTTGATACCGACAATCCGGTAAAAACACGAAAAATCTGCGCTATTGGTGTTAGGGTGAGCCGATCTGTGACGATGCACGGCTTTGCATTTAATGTAAATACCGACCTGAATTATTATTCCTTTATTAATCCCTGCGGGTTTACAGATAAAGGGGTAACCTCGATGGAAAATGAATTTGGTAGAAGGATGGATATAGGAGAAATTAAAGATCAGCTATTAAAGACCTTCAGATCGACTTTTAATTTCGAATTGGAATAATTACTCTACGGTTCCTTGTATATCCAAACCTCAACATCATCAACATACACTGGAGCAGGGTCCGGATTCCAAATATAAAAACGAAATTGATCCGCCGCATTTCTATTGTCTGGTAGCTCAAAAGTTCTTGTTACAGGATACCATGCACTGTCCTTTGTATCGTTCACGTAAAGGTTGAACTCGCGATAGAATTCGTTTTTGCCTTTTGCAAGCAAAGTGACCACAATACGCGCATTATTTTTCTGAGGTAGAAATGCTTGTAAACTAACAGTGATGTATTTCAGGGTTTCGACTTCGGTTGCTGGCAAAATCAATGAGCAACCATACTGAATGGAATCAATGACCATTGCCGAGTAATGCCCGGCAAAAACAGGATTTGTAACACAATTTGAGGGTACGGTGCATTGCGATCCGTATTCCATGTTACTGAGGTACAAAATTTCCGGTTTAAAATCATAACCAATTGCGGACATTTTCTCCCAATTATTCAGCAGGAAACTGTTTTGGCAGTCTGTAAACACTGCAAGGTAAACTGTCTTTCAGATATAATTCCACAAAAAGTCTGTTTGCGCCAAATCGTTTACATAAACGGTAATTGTTTCGGAGAATTTGTTTTTCGATAGTATTTCCTGGATCTGTAACTTCATCATGGCTTCTGACAAATATCAGTTTTGGGTACTTATTGTAATAAATTGGCTTAAGTGAAAGGCTATCACCAAAAAGGAATACACGTTCATTCGTTAATTTATTTATCGTATTTTGATAATCCTGAAAATAATCGCGGTTGTAATAGTATGAGAAATCGTGGTATTTATAATCGGCAGATAGTATTATACTGGTATTTTCATCTTTTAATTTCCTGACCTCTGGAACCAGGTTTTTCCAGTCTTCCCAAACAACCGGTGTCACTTTAAACCATCCGTATGAATACCACAGGAATCCAACAACCAAAATCAACCTCAGCCATTCGTACATCCGGATGGTTGAAAAAACAAGGGAAAGAAACAGAAAAAGACCAAGGGACGTGTATAATGTGTATTCAATTCGAAAGACAGGAACGTATTGTGAAAGAAAATAATCAACTAATATTGGTAACGCATACCAGAGGAGTAACAAAATCATCAATTGAGGATTGAATACAGGTTTGAGCAGCTTGTATTTTTTATTAAGGATCACAAGAACGATGAACAATATGGCCAGGAACATATGGATTCGCCACAATTTGAAATAGATTGAATAATTTATTATAACTGACATAAATGTGTTGAAATCGGGCACGCCGAGCCAAAATCCACCTTTTTCGGGAATGTTAGTTAACACGATCCGGATCCAGGGAAGGTAAATAACCAAAGCGATCAATTGACTGATGATAAAATATTTAAAACCCGTTTTGTTCTTTTTTCTATATGTAAAAGCACTTATCAGTTGCACTATCGGAATAAAAAAGGTCATATAATGCGTAAATAAAAGCAGTACATTGCTCACAGCCAGGCCTGCGAGATTTGACATCCGCCTGCGGTGAATAGTATTCAGAAAAAGATAAAACGAGAGGGCCGTTAAAAATCCGACCAGAGAATAGGGCCTTAATTCGTGCGAAACAATGATCCACCAGTTTGAGAATAAGTATAGGAAGGATACAATAATACCTGCTGTTTTATTTATGTATCGCGAAGCGATCTTTAACAGGATGAGGGCAGTAGCTGTGCCGAATAATACAGATAATCCTTTCAGGTAAATAGAACCCAGTCCAAAAATTTTTATCCAGTAATGAAGTAAAATAAAATAAAAAGGGGGATTCCGATCGTGGAGTAGTGTATGGAACAGGTTTTTTAACGGTTGCTGTGCATAAAATGCCGAGAAAGCGTCATCATTAAACATACTTTCTGCTGGTAGTGACCAGAATTTTGTTACCAGATTAGCAATTGCAACTGCCACATAAATCAAAATCCAGTTTTTTTCGATGGATTTTCTGAGGTTGTCCGGTAACTCGTGCACTTTCATTTCAAGGTTTTCCCTGGGATTAATGTTCTTATGTAAAAATAGAAAAATTTCATGTGCCTGAATGTTTTATGATAATGGAAATCAGTTTGTGTTAAATTTGTCTCCCTGTAAATCCAAACCAACGTTTCAGCAAAATAATTTGTTTGCGAGTTCTGCCACCAATTAAAATAATAAAAAGAGATACAATAAGTGAAATTAATGTTATATAAAGTCCGGCGATAATAAGCCGGGGATGATAGTTGAATATTACAATATGGTTTCCTGCCGGAACACGAACCGCCATAAAGCTTAAGTTTGTCTGGAAGATTGGAACTTCATGATCGTCAACGGAAGCCTCCCATCCATAATAATCATTTTGAAGAAGAACCAACAACCGAGCGGAATTATTTCGGGTGCTGATTCGGATATTTTCGGGTCGAAAATTTTCAATGGTTAGGATATCTTGCATTACTCTGATTTTGGATGACAGGATCTAAATTCAAATAATCGCTTTCTGGAAGAAAAAATGTTCCGGTTTTGTAATTTTCTTGGGAATTGGTTTGCCTGATAAGCTTTTCTGGCTTGATGTTGCTAGCAAAACAAACTTCCGGATTTTTGACGGTAGATTGGAGAAGTCCGGGAAAAGAATCCAGCAGGATTTGAAAGGATTTGAGATAAAAGGGATTGGACCCGTCGAAAGCAGGTTTTTTGTAAAAAATATTCAGATTTCTCCAAACAGGTCCTGAGGCGAGTTTTGGATCATCAAAATGTTTTGAGACAGGCTGTGTATCTGCGACCGGAAAGCCTTCTGGCAGTTTGTCCGTAAAGGCTTTTATGGACTTTTGATCAAACTGTCCCGAATACACCGAATACGGAGCATTCAACTGCACAGCGACGACCATGTCAATAACGGCTAGTGCTATAATTACAATTATAATCCCGGAGGTTTTTTTGAACTTACGGAAGGTGATCGTAATGATTGACAACAGTATTAATTGAATTAGTCCCTGGAAAAAAATCTGTTGCGCAAGCGTTGAGGTGGATGAAAAGGAAAAAACACCCCCTTTTGTGATGAACCATCCCAGATCGAGGTATTTACCGTACGTGTTATATGCAATAATAACAATGAAAATGAGAAAGACAAGGGCAATGCTGAGATTCAATTTATGTGACAATTCTTGTCTTTTTTTTAGTACCTGCTCCAGGGCATATCCGGCGACAACAATGAAACTTATAATAATAAAAACCCGAAGCATGCTTGGAAACCTGAACAGGTTAAAGAAAGGCAGATATTTGTAAAAGAGTTCTCTAACCGGTAAATATTTCCCTACGGAAGCGAGCAGCATGATAAAACCCCAAATTAAGAAAATGCGAATGAGCGGTGTTTTTTTAATGAATAGCGCTAAAACAAAAAATACGAAAAGAATAAGCCCGAAGTAAGCATTCGTCATCGTTAAATCGGTACCAAAGGATGACATATCATGATTTACAGCTCCAAATGGAATTACAAAGGAAATCAGGCTTTTTGGTGAAAGCGGAAAGGAAAGTGCAGCAGCCAGGTCGACACCATGAGAGCGTAACATGTAAGGGAATATTTTATAGATCGACAGCAGCATTACCGACCCGTTGAGAACCGTCAAAAGAAGAGCCAGGGCATTAAGCTTCATAAGAGATAAAATTGAAATCCAGTCTTTTTTAATGACCATTTTTACTGTGACCCAGGTGAGCAAAATGAGCAGGAAATAAAGCAGGATCAGCGTAAAGGCCGGATAACCACCGGTTATCAGCATAAACATAAAGAGACTGAAAACAGCGGCATCTTTGATTTTTCTGTTTTGGAGGAGCCGAATATAGGAGCCAATCACAAACGGAAGCCAGGTTGCACTGATAATCCACATAATATGTTGAGCATTACCTGTAAAAAATCCGCTTAACATATAACCGATCCCCATTAGTAAAGCAATCTGTTTGCGGTAACCAACGATTGTTCCTAAAAAATACATCCCGCTACCGGCAAGAAAAATATGCAGTGTAAAGTCAACGGAAAAAGTGTAAATATCATATCCCAAAAAAAAGCCCAGTATCCATACAATCGGATACCACGCCGAACTTTGAGGGTCGGCATAAATGGGATAACCGCAGTGCTGATATGGGTTCCAGAGGGGTAACGTATGATTTTGAAGACATTCTCCGATAAAATATTTCCAGGGAAAGGCCTGATCAATTGCATCCCATTTTAATGGGTGTTGAAAAAAAGAAACCTGCCAATAACCCGCAACGGCAACAAATAGAAGGATCAGGTAAGGATAGTATTTTTGGATTAAAACTCCGGTAACGTTTTTCGCTTCTTTCATTTCCACAAATAAAAAGCGAAAGTATTAATATTGCACGAATTATGTCACTGGTTCATAACATTTGGTTTGCCGGTAAGGAAATTTCTAATCGCTTAGTATTTGCTGCAATACCTTATGCGATTTAATGTTTCCGAATCCCGAAAGGTGCACTTCATAATATTTCAAAATGATAGTTAGTAATTCGCTCCTGTGGTTTTGCGGAATTTTAATTTCAGGGAGGTCTTCGAAACCGGAGTTGATCAGCTCGTAAATGTAATTACTGAATGGTTGCCGGATATAAAATTGTTCCTGCGTGTCTGATTTATTAAAAGTGCCTTCCATCAGATTAAACGTAGTTATAGGAGCTGAAACTTCTTTATTTGGAAAAAATCCCAGAGATCTTGTCAGTTGGAATAAAAAAATAAAATGAAATATTGATTTACCAGCTTCAGTATTATCAAGCAGGCGAATTGAATCGCTTAGGAATTTGAATAATCCGGAATTGGGTTCCACTTCCTTTATCGATTTATAAAGCACCTCCGATAAGAATAAAACAATGGAACTCTTTACAATATCAAAGGGGACAGACCGGAAAGGATAGTTGCTGGTAATTTCCCTGATGTGTTGTAAATCGCTTCGTTCTTTGTGGTAGACAATTAAATCTACAATACTCAGGGGTTGTAACAGTGCTGGTTTAAAACCTGATTTTTTACTTCTAATGCCTCTGATCATGTAGGTTTGAAGGCCAAAAACATCGGTATAAATGGTAACAATTACACTGTTATCAGTATATTTAATTTGATGGAAAACGATACCACGGGTATTGTGGAGCATTAATTAATCAATAGTATTTTAGTCACCATGGTTTGTGAACCGCTGTCGTCAGAAATGAAAACAAGGTATACGCCAGACTGCGCTCTTCTCCCTTCAAAATTATTGCCGTCCCAGATAGCCTGGCCACCTTCGGCTTTCCCGCTGTAAATCAGGTTGCCACTTATATCTGTTATTTTAATATCTGCATTGCTGACCAGACCAGTAATAGCAATTGGTCCGCTATAGCCGGGTCGCACCGGGTTGGGAAATGCATAAACTTCACTGTTCGTTTCCTTTCCTGGAGTGGATTGTGCCCTGTAAGAAATGATCCCCTTAGCTGTTCCGAAAAATACTTCACCATTTGCGTTGATCGCAATGCTGGTAATATTATTCGATAACAACGGGCTGTTTTGTACGGTAAAATGGTCGAGTTCGGTCAGCCCATCGTGTGATAAATGAAAAACACCTGAACGATCGGTGCCAATCCATTTATCGTTTGCTCCGTCAACGGCAATTGCCGTCACGGTTTCAAATTCGAGGAGAATATCAGCAAGACCTGTTCCGTCATTTCTTGGGATAAGGATCTGCTGTGCATCGAAATTATAATTCGTGAAAACATTTTCAGGGGAATAAATAACTGCTATGCCGCCATCTGTGCCTATCCAAATTTCGCCGGTATTATCTACAGCAAGGCTATAGACAACGGAGCCAGGAAGATTGCCGCTTCCCGGAGAGGAAGAAAGGACCTTATAGTGGTCGTCACTTATATCTGCAATTGTACCATTATCCGTGAACGCAAAAAGTGTATGCTGAGCTCTTGTTAATATCCATTTTTGGCCATAGGTATCAATGGCCAGTTCTCCGATATCCTGGTTGCTTGAAAAAGAACCAAGATTGAAGGATTTCCAGCTTCCGGCCTGTGAGCCATCAGGCATACGAACAGAAAGTATATTTTGAGAATGGGAACAGGCAACCCATAAATTGCCTGAATTATCAAAAGCCAACCCTCCAATCTGTAGTGTCGGACCGCCCAAAATGTTGTTAAATTCCAGGGAGCTATTTGACGGATTGTAGGTTGTAACAACATTCTGATTTTTAATTTCAATCAACCCCCTTGTCCATGAGCCAACGAAAACATCGCTGTGATCAAACGGATTAATTGCAACGGTTACGAGGTCAAGGATTGTATCAAATGCGGGGGTGTTTGTCCTGTCCAGTGTTTTCCATTCGCTGTCGTTAAAATGAGAGGCGTTTCCGTATTTCCAGATATCTCCCCAGCTAGAATTTCTTCCGCCGGCTACACTCCATAAGTCGTTGCCTTCGCTTGACAAATCAAATACATCAGCCGTCGAGGGACCGTTCGGGGAATAAAAATAGTAATCAAAATCATTGTGTCTCATTACAAGTCCTTTTTTGTCGTCTGCGATCCAGATCACATTTTTCTTGTCGACAGTCAGGTCCCTCGGGTTTAATCCGCTGTTATCATTATAGGTCCAAATATTGAGAACAATATTGAAATCATTATCGTACACTTTTACATTGTAACGGCTTGTGAGATAAAGCAGATTATTGAACGACCGCAGTGCATAAACATTCAGGTGGTCGAATACGTCGTTGTGATAATTCCACTGTCCGTTTTCAAAACAAACAATTGTATCTTTTGCATAATCGGGGCTGTATTTGTTGGCAAACAACTTATCTCCGTTAAATGTTATAAAATTATAGGCTGCGGAAGGAAAGGGGAGGGATTCATCTTTTGTCCAGGATGAATAATAAGCAAGATTCGGATTATCCATCCGTGCGGAATAGATCCCATTTTCGGTAGCTGCAAAAAATGATGTGTCGTTGTGAGTAAGATCAAAAACCTTGATGTGGCTTCCGCTTGGGCCAATGTAATAGGTATCAGAAATTTCTTCCGAGCTTAAATTAAGAACTACAATTCCAAATCCACAGGTGATGTATGCAATATTATCAATGAATACCAGATTGTAAATTCTTTTTTCTTCCGGCGTAACTGCTTCACTGTTAAGAATATCCTTCATGTTTATTACAGTATTGCCTTTTACAAGGTCAATATTCGCGTTTTCATAGGCAACCAATAAAGTTTTTGCGGATTCATTATAACCGATCCTTGCAATGCCAATATCACTTAATCCTGAAGTTCGGGTTAGCCGGTTTATACTGTTATCAACTTCATCAAGATAAAAAATACTATAGGGTGTTGCGCAATAAATTTTCTGATCACCGGCCGTCACTGAAATAGTGCTCTGATAAGGGAGGTGGTCTCTCCATTCACCGATTGCAATTTCCTGTGAAAACAGCGAAGGAATACAAGATAAAATAAAAATAAAGGAGAATAGTAATTTGGACTTCATTCTTTAGATCTGCTTTTTTAAAATGTATAAGGATAAACTCGATTTTTCTGAAATTATTATATGCTTAATACTGCCGTAAAGATAGAAAAATTTGGCTATTGCCAGTCACCATTTTCCCGAATGATCCGGATCAGAGCGGGAACAGCATCGTCTTCCGGAATCCCCAATTCCATGATCTTTGAGCCTTTATAAAGGGTAACTTTTCCATGTCCGGCACCCACATATCCATAATTGGCATCAGCCATTTCACCCGGACCATTCACGCAACAACCCATCACTGCAATTTTAAGCCCCTTTAAATGACTGGTTTGTGCCTTTATAGTTTGCAGCGTTTGCTGAATATTGAAGAGTGTTCTTCCACAGGATGGGCAGGCAATGTATTCGGTTTTTGAAATCCGTGATCCGGTAGCCTGCAAAATATCAAAAGCTGTTTTACAAAGAATTTTGTCCGATAACTTCGTCCGAATCGAGCCAGATTCCGTCAATTAATCCATCAACAAGTAAATAAGCACAATCAGATGCTGCACGGACCAGAAAAGAATCAACAGATAATTTTTTAAACTTTCTTTTAAGGATCACAGGTGCATTAATATCCTTTCTGCTTAGACCATTAATGAATTCTCTTGCGGAATTTAGTGAATCCTGTTCCCCGGTTTCCAGAATAATCACGGAGTTGTCAATGTTATCAGGCAAATTGTTTTGATCAAAGGATTTAATACAATGAAGCTTAATATATTCGGAAGAATTGTCAAGGGGCTTAATAATGTTATCACCAATTTGAATAAAGTCGGGATGGAACTGCGGATCGAATCCCGACAAATCTACACCAGATTTTTTCGTTCCCATAATGACTACTGGTGGTTGACCTCCTCCGATTAATCCGTGAGCTTGACTTTCTCGCCGTACAAAATGAAATGGATTTGTCAAGTTATCAAGTTTTGTGGCGGTTTTGGTCCCAATTCTTTTGCCATTGCTGTTAAATTTTTGGACAATCGCTTTTGCAACAGGAATTTCAAATTCAGGATCTTCGGTAAGCGAAACACGAATGGTATCGCCAATCCCATCCTCAAGCAACGGTCCAATTCCGGCAGCAGATTTAATTCTTCCGTCTTCGGCGTCACCGGCTTCTGTAACTCCAAGGTGCAATGGATAATTCATCCCTTCCTCCAGCATCCGGTAAACCAGCAAACGGTTAGCCTGAACCATTACTTTCACATTGCTGGCTTTCATCGAAACGACGATATTATGATAATCCAAATCCTCACAAATTTTCAGAAATTCCATAGCCGATTCAACCATACCTGTTGGTGTATCACCATATTTCAAGAGGAATCGTTCAGATAGTGAGCCGTGATTGATGCCAATCCGGAGTGCAGTTCCATATTCTCTGCAAATGGTGATTAAGGGTTTTATTCGTTCTCTAATTCTTTCTGTTTCTGCGGTGAATTCCGATTCGCTGTATTTGATTCGGCCTGTTTTGCGATCAATGTAATTGCCGGGATTTATCCTTACTTTTTCAACGATCCGGGCAGCAATTTCAGCTACCTGTGGTTTATAATGAACATCGGCGATCAACGGTGTGGTGTATCCTCTTTTTTTCAGCTCTTTTTTTATCACTGCCAGATGTTCAGCTTCTTTTACAAAAGGTGCGGTTATCCTGACATATTCGCAGCCGGCTTCAATCATCCGGATACTTTGGGCTACCGTACTTTCCGTATCCAGCGTATTCGTCGAAGTCATCGACTGAATCCGGATGGGATTTGTACCGCCAAGCGGGATATTTCCAACAGGAACAACTCGCGAAATATAGGTTAGCTTATTCATCATTGTATACAAAAGTAGATAAAATGAATTCCAATTATTTTGTTCAATACGAACCCGTATTAAAACCAATAAAATTGTCACTTTGTTGTAAACTCTGTTTTGATTGTTTCAAAACCCGGAAACGGGAATTTAATCTTCCAACCTTGAACACATTCTTAACACCTGTTCAACGTTCAATGTTGCCGAAATTCTATCCAATTTTTAGTGACCGCATAGAGAGAGAACCCATGGTTATTTTTTCTGCATAATACTTTACGGGTTCATCTTTATCTGTTGCCCCCAATGCATAAAGCAACGGATAATAATGATCAGGCGTTGGCACTGATAGCGCGCTGCTTTTTCCAAATTGCTGATAATTAACAAGCGATTTATAATCTTTGTTGTTGATACTTTTATGAACCTTATCATCAAATTCCACAGCCCAGTCAAATGCTTCATCCGGTTTATTGAATGCTATTCTTCTTAAGTTATGTACGATGTTGCCGCTGCCAATAATGAGGACACCTTTCGACCGGAATTGTTTGAGTTCTTGCGCAAGTGCAAAATGGTATTCAGCTGGTTTGTTGTAATCAATGCTTAGCTGATAAACAGGAATCTTTGCTTCCGGATACAAATGTTTTAAAACCGACCATGTACCATGATCCAATCCCCAATCATAATCAAGGTGTACCTCCGTTTTACTGATTAATTTCGTTGTTAAAGCAGCATATTCCGGAGCACCTGGAGAGGGATACTCAATCGTGTACAATTCCTCAGGGAATCCACCGAAGTCATGTATTGTTCTCGGTGAATCCATGGCGGTGACAAGGGAACCCCTGGTGAGCCAATGAGCAGAAATACATAAAATTGCCCTTGGTGTCTGTATGGTTTGACCTATTGAACTCCATTCACGGGTAAAATAATTGTCCTCAATGGCATTCATGGGAGAACCGTGACCGATAAACAGGACAGGCAGGGGTTTTGTTTGCTCCTTATTTGACTCGAATTCGATTTTTAAATGATTTAAATTCATCGATTTAATTCCCTTACCAATATTTTAAATAAACTTTCAGACTACAACAATTTTTCAGCCGGATATGTTGCAATGTCATCCCAAAAGTTCACCGAAATGTAAATCATTTCCTTATTTGGAATGAAGACATGTGGGTTAAAAATTAAAACATTGAAAGAAGTTTGCGAAGGCAAATAATCGGGTCACTTTATCATTCCCAATCCCTGCAAAGCAGAACTGTCGTTAGGCCGGATCAATAATACTTTATTAAACAATACCTCGGCTTCCCTGAATTTTCCAAGTCTAAGATTTGTCCAGGCATACATTGCAAGACCGTCATAATCGAACGGGAATAAATTAACAACTTTTTCAAAATATTTTAAAGCCGTTGTATAGTCTTCGTTGCCATAATATATAGAACCAAGACGGAAATTTGCCAGTGAATATAAGGGGTCTATTTTCAGAATTTCATTGTATTGTGATTTTACCTGTTCCCAGTTACCAAGAGCGGAAGCCGGGTATACATATCCAAGCTTTGCTTCAATGGAGAGCGGTTTCAAATCGATAGCTTTTTGATAATATGCAAACGATTCGGTGAAGAATCCACCCATGTAAGTTAGCCAGCCAAGTCGTAAATTCAGTTCGTAGGATTCGGCATTGTAAACGTTTTTCAATGCATCAACTGCTTTTGTGTAGTCGCCACTGTATTCGTACAGGTAACTTTTTTCAAAAGCATCCTGGATTGCCTTTATATCCTGCGACCGGGCAAATGAAACAAAAAATATAACCGACAACGAAAGAAAAATAATTCTTTTTAAAGTTTCCATTGTATTCCTCCTATAAATGTATTGTTTTGATATGCAAATGTAGTTGTTGTTTTTTCATAATCAGCATTTATTCTGAGCCAATTACCCTGCATGTTGTAAAAATAATACCTGAGCGAAAATTCAAGGTGCTTTGTTAACGGGACAATAACGTTTGCACCTGCTCTAAACCTGATAATGTCTCCTGAATTGAAGACAACAAAGGCATTTTTTTCATTATAATTTATCATGTCACCAATGGTTACAAACCCTTCAATCCAAAGTTTTGGCCATACTTTAGCCCCTATAAGCTGGTCGAATACCAGCCTTTTATTGGGAGATTCATAGGCAAAGGTCAGGGTGGAAGAAGAATACAAATTCAGGTTCCCCATTGGAAAGACTGAAAAAGACCCACCTAACTGGTACTGATTTTTATAATTCAGATTTGAGAAAGAGGCGGATATTCCTAACGAATAGAGTGATAGGCTTTTGTTTACACTTGCCGCAATGATATAATTGATAAATCTTGTTTCCGCATTATAGACCGTATCGGTTGACTGCAAATTAAAATCTTGGGATAGCAGATCCCCATAAATTGTATTAAAATGTACATCGAGTAAATGAAATGCTGGTGTAACAATGTATCCACGCCCAAGGACAAGTGTTACATTCGAATAAAATTCATGCTGATAAAGCGTATAATTGTCAGAATAAGGATCAGTTTTCTTTTTATAAACCGTGCCAACATCATAACCTTTGACAGATGAAAATGAATTATTGCCGGGGTTTACCAATTCGGAGGTTTGAATTTGTTTGAGTTTAGCAATGGTCAGGTAACCGTAACCCAGATAAAGTGAAACTTTTTTTGAAAGGTTCAGTCCTGTGCCTGCATGCAAATAATACATGTTGCCATTCAAATCTTGTTCTCCGTAAATAGAATCATTTCCAGCAAGGTTTTTCTGCTTGTTTTTCTCAATATTATTGCTTACTGAAGGTCCCGTTTCAAAATAAAATCGATTAAATACAGGGGATTTGTTCGTAGCAAGCTTTGCAGCAAGACGCGAAGAAAATTTTACAGAAAGTGCTCTAGCTTCATTTTTCCGGTTCATTAAAAGATAACTGTAGTACAGGAATTCCAACACTGTTTCATCATTTGTGTTGAACAGGTTGGCTTTTTCAAGATGATAGGCGGCTTTGCAGTAATTACCCGTTTTGTAGTAGGCGATGCCAAGCCGTAGGCGAAGAAAAAAGTAATCCTCTCCACTTTTTAAGCCGTTTTTACCGGTAATAATTACGGAATCCCAGTCATTAGCAAGGTAATAAAGCCGCATGTTTCGGTCAAGGCTCGCAAAGTCGTTCCCGGGTTGCTGTGCATGAAGTAAAGTTGGCAAGCTAAACAAAAAGAATAATGGGCATAGCTGAATTATTACCCTGCGAAAATTCAGTTTATTGTTTTGCTTTTGTCGCTTATTTATTACTATAATTACCATGTATCTTCTTTCAGCTAAGTCTGTTATAAATCAGGAATTTCGTTTGCTTCAAGGCTTTTATTACCATCAATTACCCTGAACCGTTTAATCCTGTTCGATTCGATTTCAAGTTCAAAATCAAGGTGTCGGGTAGATCTGTTTCCATATTTCACGATTGCATTTGACCTAAGAAAAATCATGCTATCGGTCAGATTATCTTTCATTTTTAAATATTCTACGGTATATTCCGATTTCATAAACAGGTAAAAGGGAGCAATAAAATCCTGTAGAAATATCAAGCCCTTGTTATTCAGGGCATGAATCGGGTAATTATCCGTTATTCTTAGTCCTTTATAAAAACCGCTGATCACTTTATAAGCGCCGAGGTAAAAATAAAAAAGCAACGAATTTCTGTCACCATCGAAATGGGTAAAGTAATGGATCCGGCCATCGTTTTTATACCATGCTTTCGATTTTGTTTTCAGGCAATACAGGTAGGTGTTGTTGTAAATATCGGCCTGTACTTCCCAAATGACTGTTTTCTCCTTTGGCTCACCTGCCCGCATTACCTTAAACTTTAGTTGCTGGCCCGGAACAAAGTGAAATGCATTAAAAAGGGTTTGGTTTTTTTCGATGTTTGAGATAATGTCATTCTTCTTTGGTCTTGTGTAGGATTTGAATACAAAGTTTGATTTTTCATGAAGAATGTAATGACCGATCGGATAATCAAGTGTCTTTGATCCGATAAACGGTGTTTCCTGTATCTGAAAATGCAGATGGGGCTCAGGAGCTCTTCCTGAATTACCACAGGCAGCAAGAATATCTCCTTTTTTAATAAAATCACCCTTTTTAACCTTAAAGGATTCTTTTTTAATATGGCTTAATTTCGAATAAAGCTTTTCGGCGTGTTTAATAACAATCGTATTACCCCAGTTTTGTTCGAGATTACTGTCACCTATTTTATTATCATCGACTCCGTCCACAATTTCTTCCACCCAGCCATCTGCCGGACAGATTATGGGTTTATTGTAACAATAGTAATCTTCACGCTGCTTGCCTGAATTTTTAAAGTTTGAGCCGTGTTCATCGGTAATTTCAAAGTCCCAAGCATGTGCCCAATCTTCTTTGTGGGTATATTCACCATGATGTCCCTGTGTAACAGTCCACTCACCCCAAAAAGGCAAGGTCAGTGACAGGTATTTATAATTGTGAAACCGTTCCTTATTGTTTATCTGAGAATACAGATTTTTTTCAGGACTGAATTGCTGAAAAGCGACCATTTCAGGTTTTAATATTGCTTTTTCCCTGAATTTCAAAACATACAGAAATAAGATAACAATTATATTAAACGGAAGCGAAAAGATGGAAAGCTGGAACAATGAAAACACAGTCATTGTTGCGGTTATGGTAATGGATATCAAAGGGATCAACAATACAACCCAGAGGAATGAATACCTTGACGGAATAATGTAAAATCCTCCTATTGCAATCGATGTAAGAATAAAATTGAATCCAATATAACTGTAGTTGAGTTCATAAATATTTCCCCCTACAAATTTGTAAAACAAATAGGCAGCAAAAAAACCAATGAGTGAAAGCATAAAAGCAATGCGGGAATAGATCAATAATCCGATTGCAATGATGATCCCCGCAAAAAGACTGTATTGAAAGAATATCGCTCCCAACGATCTAAAATAAATCACCACCGATTCGTGTAAGTTGATAGTTGAAAACCAGTTATAGATCCTTACAAAAAACAGACCCCCTATTCCGTACAGATCATTCATTACGAAAATGCCCCTTTCACTTACCTGCAGGGCAGTGAATTCACGTGAGGCGAGTGTGACCATCCAGATTCCAAGTAAAAAGGAAATACTTAAATAGGGAAGACCATATTTTCCGATAACGCCTTCGAGCATAACTGTGATAAAAAGGGTAAAAATGGAAGCAAATAGCAGGATCAGTATGAATTCGATATGCATCTGGTAATAAATACCAAGCCCCAAACCGACGAGCAACGAATTAAACCCGTAATAACCCGCTCTGATATTATGCCTGTTGAGACCGATAAGATAGGCGGTAGCATTTGTCACAAGGACTGCGAAAACTCCACTGATCCCTGAATTCAAGTCAAAAAAGGTAACCACTAACAGGATTACCGCAAACAATTTATTATTCGAGAAAAAGACCTGTGAATAGCTATTGAGGATGCTATCTTTAAAATTCGGGAATATGGTTCTAAGTCCTTCTCGCATGGATTTCAAAAATACTTAATTCCTGTTATCTGTTTTTGTATGCTATAATTTTAGTTATCCAAGCCTGAGCAAATCAGAAATTTGAATGGGCTGGATTTGTTTTTTCAAATCGAGGTAATTGACTCCCCCACCTTCAGTAATAAAATTTTGTGACGAGGGATCCGGGGGTAAATTCAAAGTAATAATTTATTGGTTTTATTCCCGGAGGAGGTTTTGTCCACAACTCTGTCGGCGGTTTTTTTTCTTCACGAAGAATTCGGGATGAAATTGTTTTCGGGAACACTTTTAAATCTGCCATTTTTCTTGATTCGGAAATCACATAAACCGGTTTGTCGTAATAATCAAAAAGTAATGTGATGGGCAGCGTTCCTGTTTTGTTGAGAAATCCGTTTTCATCAATCAGATCGGCTCCGAAAATTGCCATATCGAGATCATTCATAAATTTCCCGATGGCGCTTTCATGAACAAAATTTACTTTAAAGCCAAGTTTACTTAAATAATCGGCCTGAATTTTACCTTCATTAACCGGCCCGGAGTTAGTTTGGTAAAGAATCGGGGAAATCTTTTTCAATGCAACCTGAGAAAACAGATTTTTTATCGCCGAACTATTGCTGTGAAGTAAAACTGCTTTTTTATTCAGATCAATTTCTTCAATGAGGTTTGAACTTGCTTTCTTCTGGCTTTGCGACCAGAATTCAACATACCTTCTGGTAAAGTTCCGGACACTGAAATCGTCAGTATTTTTTTCAATTTCTATGAAAAATTCATTCACGAAATGAAACAGGACGACAAAACCTGAATGATGTTTAAGAAGGTCATTCAACAAACTAACAATTTCATCGATCCCGGCTTTTGTCATCTCAGCCGGAAGTTCTAAAATTGCTTCAATGAGCTTGTTTAAAATCTCAGTCGAACCGGACCGATTGTCAGCAATCAGGTTGTTTATTTTGTCGTGAAAATTATTTACCATGGGTAAAATTCTCTCTATACAAAGAATTTTGAGGAATTAAATTTCAAATTTTTTCAGGTGTTCGGGTACCTTTTCCATCTGGATTACCTGTTCAATGGTCTCATTTTCTCTGATGACATGCACTTTGCTTTGCTCATCAATCATTACAACTTTAGGCCTTAAGGTAATAAACTGCATCCATTGGGTCATATTGTATGCACCCACATGGTGGATCACAAAATGGTCTCCCTTGTTCATCAATGGCAGGCTGACACTTTCGCGTACCACATCAATGTTCATGCATAAAGGTCCATATAACGTAGTATCCTCGGAATAATGCGTGAAGGGCTGAGAAGGTGTAATTTTATGGTCGTACCAAAAGGAAGTGAAAAGAATATTTACACCGATATCGATGATCGTAGTCCTTTTACCGGTAGACGATCTTTTATTGGAAATTACAGTACCAAGTAAATACCCGGCATCATCAATCAATGCTCTTCCTGTCTCAAGGATCAGCAAAGGAAGATTATCTGAATCGAAATTCGAATTGATGAGTGCACTGGTAATGGTTTCGGCAAAATCATCAAAAGTGGGATTAATATCCGATCCCGGTAAATAAGAACCCTTCAATGTGTTTTTGGAAGCAAATCCACCTCCCATGTCGATATATTTGATGTCGTGGTTGTACTTCTTTTTTACACCTAAAGCAAGATCCGCCATTTTGTAGGCAGCTGTCGAATAAGCGCTGGGTGCCAGCATAAATGTACCGATATGGCAATGCAAACCAACGAGCTCAAGTTTTTCTGAACGCATGATCTTATTCAGTGCATCCCATGCCTGTCCGTTTTCATAATTGAAACCAAAACGGTCCCACATCGGATAAACCCCTGTATCCATATTTATCCGTATAGCGACTTTGGGCTTTTTCTTTATTTTCGTTGCTAACTCGGTAATGGTGTACAATTCATCCAGGTGATCGATATGAATAAGTGATTCGTTTTTTATTGCTTTTTCAAGATCTTCGACTGTTTTATCCGGCCCGTTGAAAATAATTTTTGAACCATCCACTCCATTCAGAATAGCCTTGTCATATTCAAATCCCGATACCACTTCAGCCCAGCTTCCTTCCTGATGGAATGTATTGCAAATGGCGCTCAGGTAATTGGTTTTGTACGACCATGCAAACTGAACTTTCGGGTAGCGCGTTGCAAACGCTTTCTTAGCCTGACGGTATGTTTGCCGGATTGCCTTTTCAGAGATTACAAATAATGGAGAACCATGCTTTTCGATTAAATCATCCACTGCAACTCCGTCAATGTGAGTTTTGGGTATATATTCCGTGCGAAGTCCAAATTTGTTCGGCATATTGGTTTCCAGTTTCTTAATGACCGGCCGCTCATATCTTTCTTTACTCATGGTTATTTTATTTTCTGTCCTTAAATGTTCTTTTAAAGTTCTCCGTTGGTTGAAATTTTGTGATATTCTTCAACATCCACAATCATATCGTACGAATAACGTACAAACATTTTACCCACAGCATAATCCGTAAATGGTTTCACATCCATGCCAAGGGCAAGTTTAACAAGTGCTTCTGGAATATTTTGTCCCACTCCAACCGATAGATAAATCCATGCAGGCATGCGCGGATTGATTTCCAGAAGGTAATAGCTGTTGCTGATATCCTTCATTAGCTCAAGCTCAAACCCACCCCGCCATTTGGTAGAACTCACAAAATGCCGGGTCATATTTACAATCTCTTCTTCATCGATCGAAATTCCTCCCCAGGCTTTGCCTTTATCCGTAATGTATTGTTTTCGCATTGGTACTGCAGCGATCGTATTTCCTTTCCCATCACCCAATCCGGTAGAATTGTATTCAATTCCATTAATGTGCTGTTGAATTATAATCGGAAGCCCCCATTTGGTGCTAACTTTGTTAAAATAAGTCTGAACCTGTTCGGGCGCATAGGCAATATGTGCATCATAATATTGCCCTTTCACAACGACCGGATAGGAAAATTCACGGATCAAACCCGGAATTTCTGCTGGAGAAAAAATGGCTTTACTATGGGGTACCCGGATATTGTATTTTTTCCCAAATGCAGGTAAATTGAGCTTAAGCCTTTCCTCAAATTGCTTGTCGGTGGGCAGATACGTATTTATCCCCATTTCATGAAGCTTGTTTTCAAGCTTGATAAAAGGAAGAAGTTCAGCATCAAAATTTGGAATGATCATTTCCAGTTTTTCAACGCTGTTAATGTATTCAAGCCTTGCCAGTAAACTATCCTTACCGGCTGAAGGATAAGGAATTTGATAGGTTTTATCGATCAGGTCGTGCATGAATATGCCGGGTTCAAGCGATTCATAAGCCAGCCCGATTACCCTCACATCCAGTGACTCCGCCTCTTTTAATCCCCGTATAACAGCTATACCGGGCCCGGGACTATCAATAGCATTTAAGCCGGTGACAGCAATATTAACTTTCCGTTTCTTCATTGTTGTCGATTAGGAGATATTGCTTCAGCATGGCAACAAAATCTTGGTAGTCCTTGTCAAAAGTATCTTCGGCAGCGTTGTATTTCGAAGTAATGGTTTTGCTTATTTCTTCATAGCTTTTCTGATCTTTGATCAGGTTAAATATTTCTATTCCAATGGGGTTTACAGAAAATGATTCACCCGTAGTCGGATTAAAAATATATCCTGATTCACTGATGGCAATGTTTTTCTTGATTTTCATAGAATAAGTAAAAGAATTATGATAGCAAAAATGGGGAATGGTTTAAATCACCCTGAAACAAATGTATTGCAAAATTAACAGATTAATTTGTTTTTACAATCTTTATACTGCTTAATCCCTGGCCGGTTTTAAGCTCACAAAAATATATTCCTGCAGGCAACCTTTTATCGGTGATGTTTATTTCATTCATTCCGGCATTATACTCTTTATTATATATTACAGACATAACTAAAGTTCCATCTGTTTTATAGACAGATAATGAAACTTTTTCTTGCGCCGGAAGATAAAATTTTATTGAAATTTCTTTGGCAAATGGGTTTGGAAATCCTTGTAACTGCGTCAAGCGATTCCCCGCATATTCTTGCTGCCCAGTCATTAGAGTGGTAAATGCCAGTGTTTTGGTTGCGAAAATTCCGGAATAATCTGTTGCCTGAAAAGTCACATTCCAGGTTGTATTGGGAACGACCGGAGTTCCATAAAACATACCGTCGGTTGCAATCTGCATCCCAAGCGGGAAATCTGCGTACATAAATTTTGTAGAATAATTGTCAGGAATGAAATACGAATTCGATATTTGTGCGATCGAATAACTGCTTCCATCTCCGTTTGAAATTCCTGCAGCCCAAGCAAGTCCTTCGGTAATGCCGTTTCCATAGTAGAAATCGATTTGGCCATTGGGATAAAGTTTTATGGCTGATTCAACATCCACATTTGGTTGATCGAAAAGTGAAGTTTTCCACCGAATGATCGCACCGTTTTCATCCCCACTGTACCATATTCCATCACCCTGCGCCGGGTAAATCATTAAATCGGCGCAATAAGCGGCAAGGCATTTATTGGCGATGATCGATTCCTCGTCGCGGATATATTCAAAATTATCCTTGAAAACAATGGCGCCATCTGTGAGAACTGTAATCTGATTGTATTCCTGTCCGTAAAACGGGAATGCAAAATCAAGCAATTTCAAAGCAAAACCATCATCGTTATCCGAAGGAATCAATTGTTCATCTGTTATTTGGGGAATTGTGGTCGATAATTCTTCCTCATCATAATCAATTTTTATTCCCCATGTATAGGGCGGGTTCCCGTTTTCAGCTTCAAGCTGATAGTTGTATGGCTCGTTTACGTTTGCTGCCGGAAGTTCTTCAGAAGCAATTTGTACTTTATCAAAATCGAGCGTTTTGGTTATACTTACTGATGTAGTATCATTATCGATTATATTGACATTTTGCTGGTCGCAGACCACTTCATCTACACCGTTGGAATAATCCATTAACGAGCAGGAAATGATTTGTCCGGATCCCTGACTGTAAGGATCTTTTTCAACCACTTCAAGGAAAAATTTAGCCGGTTGGCCGGGAATTACATAACTCAGTAAAGGTGTCACATCCAGTCCTATCTCAATGGTTTTATCAGAATTGGTATAGCCTCCCTGCATATAAAGGTCTCCTCCCTGAAAATTAAAACACGGAAAGGAAAGGAAATTTTCAGGATGATCACTTGCCAAGTCATTGCTTACACCTGCAATTATTTTGACTTTATTCCGCGAATCGTGCTTCACAGTTGCCTTCATTGTAAGGACGGGTGAATAGGTTTCCTTTGTGTTGATAATGTGTACGGTATTGGCCCAGATGCCTCCATTGGCAAGGGATTCGGCCAGATTCCTGTAAAGCGTATAGGCGTAGCCATTGTTTCCGAACGAATTACCCCAGCTATTGGCCAGTTTTACACCACCAATCTCCCAGTCTCTCACATCCACGATTCCATCGCCGGTGATATCAATATTGTTGGTATACTGTCCATCATTATTTACATCGTAACGGATATCATCATTGTACCCAACAAAGGTCATGGCATGGTTTACAGAAGGATCCCATCGTGTTACAATAGCTTTGCCTGCTTCCGGCGTACCAGCTGGCAAGGTAGTCATGCTGAATGTTCCTGAAACACCGGCTCCAAAGCAGGCAATTCCGCCTACAGGTGAACCGTTCATGTGGTCGTACATCCAGTTTTTCAGAGCGTCAATACCTTCTGGAGTAGTAACATTAATTGAATAAATTTCATAGACCTTATTGTGCATTCCATTGTAATATTCATCATAACCGCTCATCCAGCGGGTATCACCGCCGTAAGAGATACTTCCTCCATAGTCGGCGATGTTCGGACAGCCATCCGCCTGAATAATCTTCCATCCGTCAAAATACCAGGAGCCTCCTCCGTTTCCCCCATTCAAAAAATTCCATGTAAAATGCGTAGGGTATTGGTTCGAAGATATATTGGCCGGTATTCCGCGTTCGCAATCGATTTCATAGGTAAAGCAATAGCCGATACCACTTGCCTGTCCGCAACTTCCCCCGTCCTGGTTAAAAATTGGACGAAAATAAGGCTGTGTCGAATTATCAACCGAAACCGGAAGATCCTTTGTACTTTCAGTGACCGTAAGTTTAGGTAAAGAATTCAGGTAATTCCAGTCGGCTTCTGTAAGCGGCCGTAATCCGCCTGCATACCAAGGCTCACCGTTAGGATCAGGGTTTACATTGATTAAATTATTTTGGGAAAATAAAGGACTCAGGGCAATACCAAAAATTGCCAGCAGGGTGTAGACTGTTTTCATGTTTTAAATACTATTTGTGTAGATGACAATCCGATACGTTAATTCGTTGCAAACCGTTACAGTAAAATAATTTTGCCTGTTTTTTGCTCCTTCCCGGTATTCAAAATATAAAAATAAGTGCCGGGTTTTACCTTTTCATTTTCCTGGTTTGTTCCATCCCAGGTAACCTGGTAGTTCAATTGATTAGAGGCATCGTAGTGTAAGTTTTTCACCATCTGACCTGACGAATTTAAAATTTCAAGGTTCAGATTACCGGAGTTCCCGGCATTAAATTGAAAATGGACACTACCATTTGATGGGTTCGGGTAAGCAAAACATTCATTTGACACAGCTGTAGAATTTATGCCGCTGATCAGATCGTCGTTGATAGCCACTATAACCTGATCACTGCTTACGTCGGTTACAATATTTATCGCATCATAATAATATAGTTGTGGATTGGATGCATCTACTCCCGGAATAACCCAGAATTCAATACTCAGCGATTCATTTGCTGCAATGTTGGTCGGGAGTGAGGGTAAATTTTCAAAATAGGTGTGAATTCCTTCTTCAAATGTAACAGATTGAAGAGAGACCACATCGCTGGTTCCGTTAAAAATGTTGACATAGTGAGGACCAAGTGTTTCACAAAAAACTGTATCAGGAGAAACTTCAACACTTCCTGAAAAGTTGACCGGGCCCAATGTCCCATCCAGCTTTAAATTTTGTCCGTAAATATCCGAACCACCGTTGCGGTTGTCTTCCCAGGCGGTAATCCATTGCCCGTCGTGAAAATCACTTGTCGTAGTATGCACTTTTGATGAGCTCAGGCTGCAAATATCAACAATGGAGTTTGGCCAGATATAATTTCCGTCGGGGTCAATTCCGATCGCCTTGATTTTTGCATTTGACCCGCTTGGATTTTCTTCATAAAAAATGACCAGTTCATTATCCGAATTTCCTGCGTCATAGGGATACACATCGAGTGGTGATATTTCGATGAATTTTTTCCCACTATCTGTCCAAAGCCTTTCACCGGCGGAGGATATTTTTTGTCCGTATATGCCGCGGTTGTTTTGGTCCCCATCCATTTCGTTCCAGAAAACAAAGATATCTTCTGAATTCTGGGGCAAAGCAAGTTGCGCATAAAAATGATTCCTGTTAGGCATTGTGGAAGCTTCAGTGCCATTAGCACCGAGTAAAACCTGCCCATCGGGACCAATGTGCTGCACATAAATACTTGCCAGGTTATTAAAATCGCGGTCATCGTGCCAGGCGATATAAAATCCATCGTTCCCGTCATTGATAAACGGTAAGATTTGTGTCCAGGCAGTAATACCCCCGGCATCGGAGATTACTGCATCCTGTGACCAAACAGCATTTCCATCCACATCATAGCGTTGTGCATAGACATGACGGGTAATACCCGGAAAAGAACCTGAATCCTCAAAATATTTCATGATCACATCATCTGTTCCTACGGGCAAAAGCTGAGGCCACGAATAGGTATTTGCTCCGGTCATGGTAATTCCATTATTTCCCCAAAGCAGCGTTCCATCGGGTGCAATTTTCTGCCGGATGACATCATTATCCGCCTGCCAGGCAATCACGACATTATTTGAATGTGTTACGGTAACTTTAGGTGAAACATTAAATACAGTCGGGCTGTTCGATAACTGAAGACCATCAGCACCCCACAGGAATTCACCATCCGGTGAAATGCGGTAAGCAAAAATGTTATTGTTCCCGGTACGGATATCCTGAAGCGTAAGAATGGCGCATTCGTCCTGGTCGACAGTCATATCCCAGTCAGTAAGCCAGGACATGGAAGCGTTGTCGCTTACGAGTAATCCTTCATCGGCCCATTGTTTATTTCCGTAAACATCCAGTTTTTGTAACCGAACATTGTAATTTCCCGATTCATTCGAAAACCAGGAAATATACGTGGTACCTGATTCGGCAATCGCGATTTTAGGAATCGCTTCTTCACCGGGAGCAGTTCCAATGGCATTGTTTTCCAGTGGATCAGTACTCCACTGAGCGTTAAGTTGAGCGAAAAGTACGATTAAACTGATCGTTGTAAAAATTAACTTTTTCATGACAATATTTAATTTAAATGTTACCTCAAAATTAAAACTTCTTTTTGAAAAATCACGGTTTTATTCATCAGGTATTTGAACAAAAGAAGTCACTGCCGGGTTTTACGTATGCTACTTCAAAATTAATCGAGGGAAGTATCAGAAATTTTGAATAAATTAATTCAATAGCATTAACTGAAACATTTACGAATCGATGAAGATTGACCCAAAAGTAAATTTAAGATTTGTGCGATTTCTGTTTTTCAAATTAAAATAAAATGACGATTGGAATTTTAAAGGAGACCCTTCCCGAAAAGCGGGTAGCATTGCTTCCCGAATCCATTCCCGGCATCGTCGATCTTAAAGTCGTAGTGCTTATTGAAAAGAGGAGCTGGTGAAGCTGCTTTTGCCGGGGATGACCAGTACACTCAATCCGGTGCAAAGGTTTTGGATAAAAAAGAAATTTTGCAGCAATCGGATATTATTATTAAAATAAATCCTTTCACGGAGCAGGAAATTGAAGCGCTAAAGCCGGGTCAGGTTATAATTGGAACATTAAATCCTTTATCGGAACCCGAGGCCGTAAATAAGCTGAAAAAAGGAAAAGTCACCTCTTTCAGCCTCGATTTTATTCCGCGAAGCTCACGGGCACAATCAATGGATGTTTTGTCATCGATGGCTACAGTTGCCGGATACCGTGCAGTATTAGAAGCAGCCTTCAATCTTCCTACATTTTTCCCGATGTTCATGTCGGCTGCAGGAACTATTAAACCTGCAAAAGTACTGGTGTTGGGAGCCGGAGTTGCCGGATTGCAGGCCATTGCAACTTCAAGAAAGCTTGGTGCAGTGGTCGAGGTATTTGATGTAAGAGCTGCGGTAAAAGAAGAAGTTCAAAGCCTTGGGGCAAAATTTGTAGAGGTTGAAGGAGCGATTGAAGATAAAGCAGCCGGAGGCTATGCCGTTGAACAGACGGAAGAATTTAAACAAAAACAAAGCCAGCTCATACAGGAACACGCAATTAAATCGGACGTGGTTATCTGCACAGCTCAGATTCCGGGTCGAAAAGCTCCGGTACTCATTAAGAAAGAAAGTATTGAACGCATGAAACCGGGATCCGTCATCATTGATCTTGCGGCCTCAACCGGAGGAAATTGCGAATTGACCCGAAACGATAAAGTTGTCGATCATAAAGGAATAAAGATTTTTGGAAATTCCAACTATCCCTCCGGAATGCCAGTCGATGCAAGCCGGATGTTTGGTAAAAACGTGGTCAATTTCCTTAAAATCCTGATCGATCAGGACGGAAAGCTGAACCTTGATTTTGATGATGATATTATTAAAAGTGCCTGCATTACCCACAACGGGGAAATTGTAAATGAAAGGGTTAAATCGTTCATTGGGACTATCTGAAAAGTCTTTAAAACACAACTCAAAAGCGATAAACCTGAGTTTGTAATTTTAAATTTGAAAATTGATTTTTAATTGAATTTTGGTATTTGCTTTATTGGAATTTAACTTATAGTTATGGAAAATATTCTTGTTTTTTTCTATTCATTTAAAGAACCCATCTTTATCCTGGTTCTTTCTGTTTTTCTGGGTATTGAAGTGATATCCAATGTCCCTTCAGTTTTGCATACACCGTTGATGTCGGGCGCAAATGCCATCAGCGGGGTTATCATTATCGGCGGGATTATTTTGCTCGGTCATGCGGATATAACAAAAATATCAGCACAAATGATTATCGGAATCCTCGCCGTTTTTCTGGCGACATTAAATGTTGCCGGAGGATTTGCAGTGACTGACCGGATGCTTGAGATGTTTAAAAAGAAGAAAAATAAGTAATCGTTAAGGGTGAAATCTGATGATAGAATTTCTTTTAAAAACAAGTGACTATTAACTTTATAATCCATTGCCAACAACAAAAAAATGAACGACATACTCCATACATTCAACGGAATTGAATTTTCAGCGGGAGAAGCATATCTTGAGTTCAGCTATCTGATAGCAGCGGTTTTATTTGTTATCGGGCTTAAAATGCTTAGCCATCCCGAAACGGCGCGTAAAGGAAATTTCTGGGCCGGGGCAGGTATGGTTCTTGCCATGATCACCACGCTTTTTCTTCATGAAGATGCCGCCGGTCACAGGATAGCCTTTTTAAATGTTGTCGTTATCATCCTTACAATTGCAATAGGGAGCATTGCCGGGATCGTCATTTCGAAAAAAGTTAAAATGACTGCCATGCCCGAACTGGTATCCTTTTTCAATGCAACAGGTGGAATTGCCTCTGCCCTTGTCGGCTTTATCGAATTTACCAACCCTGCCAATGAATCGCTGCTCGTCACGGTTTTGGGATTGATCATCGGCTCTATTGCGTTCAGCGGAAGTATGATCGCGTACTGGAAATTGTCAGGAAAAATCGGGAACATCAATGCCGGCTACATGAAATACGTCAACATTTTATTACTGATCGGAACGATCATTCTCGCCACATATCTTTTACTCCAGCCGCATCCGCATCAAATGCTAACGCTTCTTATTATCCTTTTCGGCGTATCCCTGCTTTATGGGGTTCTTTTTGTGATGCCCATCGGCGGAGCGGATATGCCGGTTGTTATTTCTCTGCTGAACTCACTTACAGGTATTGCTGCAGCAATGGCCGGATTTATCTATCATAATCTCGCTATGATTTTAGGAGGAATTTTCGTCGGTGCAGCGGGAACAATTCTTACCCTTTTGATGTGTAAAGCAATGAACCGCTCGCTGCTGAATGTGATCGTCGGAGGATTTGGCGGTGGCGGCAGCACAATCGCAGGAGAAGCAGGTGGAACGATCAAAGAAATCACGCTTGTTGATGCAGCCGTTCTGTTAGCCTATTCTCAAAAAGTTGTCATTGTCCCGGGTTACGGACTTGCCGTGGCGCAGGCACAACATTCGGTTCATGAACTGGAAAAATTGCTCGAATCAAAAGGCGTTTCGGTAAAGTTTGGTATTCATCCGGTAGCGGGCAGAATGCCCGGCCACATGAATGTACTGTTGGCTGAAGCCGATGTACCTTATGAAAAACTGATCGAAATGGATGAGATCAACAAAGAGATCTGCTCGACCGATGTCGTTATTGTCGTTGGAGCGAATGACGTCGTCAATCCGGCGGCGAATGAAACGCCGGGAAGCCCTATTTACGGTATGCCTGTAATTAATGCAGCAGAAGCGAGAAATGTGATCGTCATGAAACGGGGAATGGGTAAAGGATATGCCGGAATCGAAAACCCGCTTTTCTTCAAGGACAATACCCGGATGTTATTCGGTAATGCAAAGGAGACTATTCAAAAACTCGTTAGCGAGATCAATACGCTCTGATGAAGATAGTACGGAGTATTGAGTACAAGTATTTAGACGTTAGACTTTAGAAATTAGATTTTAGACAAATTCAGGTCGTTATAATAGTTCTATATTCCGAATACCCACTTCTTGCAATTTTTTCCTTTTCACTTTGATTATTTCCTGTTTTTAATTTTTTCCCTTCTGTATTTTGTATTCCTTCCTCATTCCGATTTTTTCTGTTTGGTTTATTTATATAGATTTTTTACATTTGTGGGAAAATCAAACTAAAATTATCGTAATCGATCCTCTTTAAAAATCAGAGTCATGAAAAAAAGTCTGTTAATCCTTGCAGTAATTTTATACAGTTCTCTATTATCGGCTCAATGCAATTCGACAATACGAGCCGGTAGTGTCGATGCCTCCACTCTTACAATTGGCGATACCATTTATATCCCAATTTATTGCGATGATGTCGATAATCTGGTTGTTGGTCTGGCGCTCAGAATTTACTTTGATCCCGAAGTCATCAGCTGGACGGGTACTCCGATTGATCCCCTATTGGGAGTATCTTATTTTCATCCCAATATGCCCTATAATCCTGCTGACTGGCTTTTTAATGATGAGGGTTCTGCAATTGTAGCCAGTTGGGTTGATCCTGCTTATACGGGAGTACAGGTAAATCCCGGGGATATAATATTAATATTTAGATTCGTTTATCACGGTGGTGAAACACCATTGACCTGGGATCTAACTTCGGAATTTTGTGGGACCACAACACTCATAAACGGATGTGTCTGCAGCCCTTTTTTACAGCCAGTAGTGTTTCATGTCCTTTCAGACGATAATAATCTACAGGATGCTGAAGTCACCGTTGGAAATGAAACACAATTAACCAATAGTTCGGGTAATGCTGTATTTTATTTAAATGATGGTGACTATACTTTTGCCGTAACAAAGGAAGGCTATACCGAGCTTGACAGTTCCTTTACTGTTGCCGGCGCTCCGGTGCAGATTGAAGTTGAGATGGAGGTTTGCTATGATATTACTTTTCATCTTTCAATAGGTGGAGTACCATTGCAAGGTTTCATGGTTATCGTTGGAAATGATACACTTATTTCTAACAGCAATGGATTTGCTGTATTTTGTTTATCCGATGGCGATTATTCTTATACTGTAACAAAGATTGGGTATGAACCATTGTCAGGTAGTTTTACCGTATCAGGATCTCCAATTACAATAGAACTTTTAATTTATTCTCCATACGGTGATGTAGTTTTTTTTATCACTTGCTGCAACGAACCTGTTGAAGGAATTCCCATTACTATTGGGACTACTACCATTGTTACCGGTGGAAATGGAATTGGTATATTTAGTTTGCCGGCCGGTACCTATAATTACATAGCCGGGAGTTTGGAAGGAACCTTTACAGTACCGCCCAATACCACTATTCATTTGGATATCTGCGGTGAAATAACATTTCATGTAACCGGGCCAATGAGTAATCCGCTTCAAGGGGCACTTATAAATATTAACGGAGGTTATTTGCTTACGGATTCTTCAGGGGAAGCAGATACATGTTTGCAGACCGGTGCATATTCTTATACAGTTACAAAATTGGGTTTTGTCGCTCAAACGGGTTCATTTATCGTTGATACTGTACCTCAAACAGTGGATATTATTATGCCTTTACAAGAGTGGCAAATCACCTTTGGGATTAGTGGTTTACCTTGTTTAAATCAATTTGAGGGATTGATATTCATTATAAATGGAGATACAGTATTACCAGGACAATCAATTTATTTGCCGAATGGCTCCTATAGTGGATCTTTACATTATATTGGTTGTCCTTTATTCTTCACTATTGGGGAATTTATCGTCAATAATGCCAATATGACGATTGAATATGTATTTCCACCTGGCGCCACTTTGCCTCAGATAACTTTTCATATAATTTCCAGTTCGGGAGGTGGTATTGCAAACGCAAAAATTATTATTGACGGGGTTGATTCCCTTTATACAAATTCATTAGGCGAAACCAGTTTTTGTATGACAGGAGGCGAACACAATTACTCAGTAACAAAAGAGGGATACGATACGATAACCGGTAATTTTATCTTCCCATGTGAGGATATAACAATCAGTTTCCTTATGAATCCTGTTACAATAAAAGATTTTAATACTTCTTGTTTCCGGATTTTTCCTAATCCTTCGGATGGTAAGTTTTATATTGAAAACAGTTCTCTGAGTAATGATCTGTCAGAATTATCCATTACCGATTTGACCGGCAGGCTGGTTTATCAAAATACTGTAACTCTTACCAATAAAATTGAGATTGATTTAGGAGACAAACAAAAAGGAATGTACTTCCTGCAGGTTAAGGCAGAAAACAAAACCTTAAACAGGAAAATTATAATTCGCTAAAAATTAAATTAAAAATTAGCAGTATATTTGTTCGGATTGGTTTCTTCCAATAAAGAATAATATGAAAACATTTACCTCCGCATTCATTACTCAACTTTTTGTCCTGACTTTCATGGCATTTAATGTTGTCTTTGGTCAGATTAGCATTACTTCCTTACAACAGGTTACACCGGAAGATATGGTCGAAAAGTTCGTAGGAGAAGGAATACTCTACAGCAATGTCACGTTTACCGGAGCAGATGTTTCCAGTGGGATTTTCAGTAACGGTGAAAGCACAAATCTTGGAATTAATGCCGGGATATTCCTTACTTCCGGAGCCGGTTATATTATTCCGGGACCAAATGAGGATTGCGCTGCCAGTGTGAATAACGGTACTCCGGGAAATGCAACGCTGAATGGTATTACAACATCAATGACTTATGATGCAGCCGTACTCGAGTTCGATTTTATTCCGATGGATGACACGATCATGCTAAAGTATGTGTTTGGTTCGGAAGAATATAATTCGACATTTCCATTTACTGATGTCTTCGGATTTTTTGTATCGGGACCCAACCCACAGGGAGGTTTTTATGCGGATAAAAATCTTGCCAAGATCCCAGGAACCAATATAAATGTAAACAGCGCAACTGTAAACAATGGGCCGGCTCCCTGCGGAACTCCCACAAACGGCCCATGCAATTATTGCCAGTATTTTGTCGACAACTACGACGGTACAACCATTGAATACGACGGTTTCACAACCGTGTTAACAGATACGCTTGCAGTTATTCCCTTTGAGCAGTATCACATCAAAATCGGAATTGCGGATTGTGCAGACCCTATTTACGATTCGGGTATTTTACTCGAAGAAGGTAGTTTTACTTGTCCAATAAATAAAATAACATTCGATGAACGTCTCACTCCTCCTGGCCTGACTGATGAAATGGTCGAAGGTTATGTGGGCGCTGATGTCATTTTCAGGGTTTCCAATGTTGATTATACGCCATTGACGGCACACTTTCAAATAGGAGGAACCGCTGTAAATGGATTAGACTATAGCAATGGTACAGGAGATCAGATTCCCGATTCGGTTTATTTCCCTGCAGGAGCCGATTCGGCTGTCATACATATTCAGCCATTACTGGACGGTTATACGGAAGGTCCCGAAACAATAATTCTGGTAATTGAAAATCTTATTGGAGCGTTTGTTGAGTATGATACATTAACGCTTACCATTCAGGACTATATTGATATGATTGATCAAATAAGTCCAAACACCATCCTATGCAGCGGGCAGGAGATAAAACTTTGGGTAAATGTTTATTTTGGTTTTCCTCCCTATTCTTACGACTGGGAACCGGGAGGTTTTACTTCAGATTCGATTATTTTAGCACCGGATACCACCACTACCTATGTAGTGACCTACAGTGATCTGTTTGGAGAAACAGGGCAGGATTCAGTTAAGGTGACCGTATTTCCGGTTTGTGAACTGGAAACCTTTTATTTTGAAGCATCTTTAAATCCCGGATTACCTTATGATGTTTACGGGGAAGTCACGGATGATACCGTCTTCGTCGTTTTTCCTCCCGGAACAAATCTTATAGCACTGATCCCGTCATTTACATTTGAAAATGAAACTTGCCCCTATACAGTAGGATCGGTTACTGATTTTACCAGTCCTGTTGTATTCCAATATTCCGGACTCGGCGGATGTTCCACTCAATGGGTTGTAGTTGCGTCGATCGGAACAGGGATGAGCAGTTACCGGACAGAAGGTGTAGTTGTGATCCCTAATCCTTCGGATGGTAAATTTTATCTTCAGGGGATTCAATCTCCGGCTGAAATTACTATAACTGACTTAACGGGGAACGTGGTTTATCTGAAAACAATTTCCACTGAAAAAACGATCATCGATCTGACAGGTAAACCGAAGGGAATTTATTTCCTGAATGTGAAATTAAATAACAGGACATTGAATCAAAAGATTATTTTGCTATAGGAGGTTAAGATGAAAACAAGAACATTAAGATTTCTGCTTACTATGTTAATTCCTTTCACTTTTGCAATTGTCAATGCTCAGATTCAGATAACCAGCATGCCTTCCGTTACGCCTGAAGAGATGGTGGAAAAGATCGTTGGAGAAGGAATCCAGTACAGCAATGTTCAGTTTACCGGAGCTCCGGCTTCGAGTGGTATTTTCAGCAACGGCGAAACAACCAATCTCGGAATGAACAGCGGTAGCTTTTTGACCACAGGAGCCGGTGATATCATTCCTGGTCCTAACAATAATTGCAGTGCGGGAATTGATAACGGATTCAATCCACCCCCATGGCCCATATGGCAAACAACTTATTTTAATCCTGCACAGTTGGAATTCGATTTTATACCTGAATCAGATACAATAACGATTAAATATGTGTTTGGGTCAGAGGAATACAATGATTGGGTTGGTTCGGTCTATAATGATGAATTTGGAATTTTTATCTCAGGCCCCAACCCGACGGGCGGAAATTATTCAGATAAGAATATTGCTCTCATACCGGGAACAAACACCAGTGTTAAGATCAATAGCGTAAACAATGGATATGCAACCTGCGGAAGTATTCCCACCGGACCATGCACTTATTGTGAATATTATAATGATAATACTGATGGAACGACCCTTCAGTATGACGGATTTACTCTCGTCCTTACCGCTTTTGCAATCGTTATTCCATTCGAATCATATCACGTAGAGTTCATGATTGCTGATTGTGGAGACGCCTTTTTAGACTCCGGAATTTTTATCGGGGAAGACAGTTTCATGAGTCCTGTTGCTACCGGCCAAAATGATCTAAAGAAAGAAATGGTGACTGTTTCGCCCAATCCATCGGGAGGAAAATTTTGGATTCAGGGGAATTATTCCGGACTGGCAGAAATTTCGGTTAGCGATTTTTCCGGATCAATAATTTATTCGGATAAGATTTCCGCTGATAATACCGTGATCGATTTGACAGGCAGGCCAAAAGGATTGTATTTACTTCAGATAAAATCGGGTTCACTAAACCTGAACAGGAAGCTGATCATTCGATAGATTCTAATTCTCCTTCAGCACAAACTCATCATACCCGATTTTTAAGGGGAGCCAGGTTTGTTATGGTTCACATTGAAAGAGGATTAATCCTATTTACCAATTAAAATTTTTATTAGGAACCAATTTATTATTTATACCTTTGCGTATATTACCAAATGGTATAATACTAAATAGTAAACCATGCAAACGCCCTTTATATACGGAAAAACGGTAACCGGCAAACAGTTTATTAACCGAGAGAAAGAAAAAAACAGATTGATAAATAACTTCCAAAACGGAATAAATACCATTCTGATATCCCCGCGACGATATGGTAAAACATCGCTGGTTAAGGAGGTAATCAGTGAATTTTATGATGAAAATATCAAATTTGTATTTTTTGATCTTTTCCGTCTCCGCGATGAAGAAAGTTTTTATTCGGTGTATGTCAAAGAGATTATTAAATCGACAGCTTCGAAGAATGAAGATTTGATCAAAACCGGGAAAGAGTTTTTCAGCAAATTGATCCCCAAATTAACATTCAGCTTTGATCCAATGGTTGACCTTTCGGTGGGATTCGATTGGCAGGAAGTAAAAAAAACACCCGATGAAATAATCAATTTACCGGAAATGATTGCTTTAAAGAAAAATATCCGGATTGTGGTATGCATCGATGAATTTCAAAACATTGCAAATTTCCCGAATTACCAGTTTTTTGAGCGGTTATTGAGATCCTACTGGCAGAATCATAGCGCTGTTTCCTATTGTTTATTGGGCAGCAAACGTCATATGATGATCGAAATCTTCAACAAAAAGTCAAGGCCTTTTTATCGTTTTGGAGATATGCTGATGCTGGACAGAATTGACGAATCCCATTGGGTTGAATATATTATTAAAGCTTTTAACGAGAGCGGCAAAACGATATCCACCGATCAGTCTCAGAAAATTGCAAAATTGATGAAAAATCACCCTTATTATGTTCAGCAGCTATGTTACCAGGTATGGTTGAGTACGTCAAACGAAGTTACAGAAATGATCATCGAAAATGCGATTACTGAAATACTGGAAATTAATACGATATTTTACCAACAGGAAATAGAAAACCTTAGCTCAACACAAATAAATCTGTTAAAGGCCATTGCTTTTGGCGAAACGAAGTTGACTTCTGTGGATGTAATGAGCAAATACAAAGTCGGAACTCCAAATAACATCCTAAAAAATAAAAAAATACTTGCTGAAAAAGATATCATCGATTTCCAGCGAAATGAACCTGCTTTTATCGATCCGGCTTTCGATTTGTGGTTTTTGAGGTTTTATTTGAAAAATTGATTGCCCGATAATCAATTTTCCTTCAGCACAAACTCGTCATACTCAATCTCAAAACGTAGTTTATGCTTCGATTCTTCCTGTGCAAGGCCAAGGAATAATTCCTTTAGTTCTGCACTGGGCGCCCGTTCCGAAAGTGCCAGGTAAAGCTTGAATGCAGCCTTTTCCTTTTTCATGGCAAGGATCAGGGCTTCTTCGTAGCTCATATTGGCAGAAGGCTTCACATTCACAACGTAGTCGCTGATCTTCAGGTCGGCGATCTGTTCCTTTTCCATTTTGTAAAAGCCTTCCTCCTTGATCTTCAGCAGTCGCTGCTTGTGCTTGATCTCTTCGCCGGCAAATTCGGTAAATACCTGCCGCATATCGTCGGTTTTGGCTACATCAGCTAATTCGCTGTAAAAATCAACAGCCAGTTGTTCCTCGTTGATTGCAAAATCGAGTATTTCGTCTACGTTTTCAAAATTTTTCATATTTCCTGATTTTAATAAATTCACTATTATTTCACAGAGAACCACAGAGGAGACACAAAGTTACACAGAGTTAGTTAATGATTCTTTTAATTCCGTCTTTCAGTTTTGTTACGTTGAAGTTAATTAATAATCCAAGCTTATAGTCTCCCAGCTTAAGGTAAGTCAGTACCTGTGCAAAATGAACATCTGTAAAACCTTCAACAGTTTTTATTTCAATAACTACTTTATTTTCTACCAGCAAATCAATTCTGTAACCATGATCCATCTTTACCTCTTTGTAAATGATCGGCATTGGTTGTTCTTTTACAACCTGAAATCCCTTATTGACCAGCTCATAAAACAGACATTCCTGGTATGCCGTTTCCAGCAATCCCGGTCCAAGCGCTTTATGAACCTCAATTGCAGCAGCAATTATTTCGCCCGTTATTTTATTTAATTCTTCCAAATTCAATTATTCTCTGTGATTCTCAGTGCTACTCTGTGTAACCCTGTGGTATAGCATAAAAACTCTAATTTTTTAATGCACTTTCAAACTTTTCCTCAAATTGCTTCACCACCACATCGCAACCATGATTGAACATACGGTTACAATTCTGACCGGCCGTGTATCTGAATGCAAGTTGTTCCTTTTTTCCCTCAGTTGGTAATAGTGAAATCGCCTCCATCATCACATCGGTGGTTGAATCCAAATGATCAAAGCCGAATTTTACAAGTAAATCATTCAATTGTCCGATGGAAGTTTTTTTAGTTTTCGGTGCAAACACCGGCTCCATTTCCTGAATTACCTTTTCGGTATTGGTAAAGCTTCCTCCACTTTCTGCCGGCAATGAGGCTGGAAGAATCAGATCGGCTTGTTTAGCTGTTTCCGTCATAAAATAATCCTGAACAACGACAAATTCAGCCACCGAAAGCCACCCTGCAACCTTAACCTTGTTTTGCGCGCATCCCAGTGGATCTTCACCAAAAATGAAGAGGTTCTTTAAAATCCCTTTTTCGAGCGATTCGAACTGGCTTTCATTCACCTGTTGCGGTAACTCCTTAACACCCCATTTTGCTTTCATCTTTTTCTGCAGGTCAGGCGTTTTGACGGGCTGTGCACCCACACCGAGTTTCGGGCAAATACCCATATCGAACAATCCCTGTGAATTGTTCTTTTCTTTCAATGAAATCAAACCATTTGCTGTTTTGCCAAGCTTTCCGGTGATCATTGCCAGGTTCTTCAATTCAAAAGCTGCCATCGAGCAAATTTCTTTTTCGGAATAAATGATCACGGCATTCATCTCTTTGTCAAATTCCTTGGCAAATTCGATGATGCTGTCCATGTAAAGCACACCCGATTCCTTCACCAGTTCCACGAAGTTTTCTTTCAGAAGCTGCTCTTTATATTCTTCAAATCCATTGCAATTATCCTTAATGAACATCCCGTTCTCAAAACCATTGGCAACGAGGTAGTAATTCACAGCTTTGATGAAATGATAATAGGATTTGATTTTCAAAACCGAATCGGCCTTATGTCTCATCGGGCTTTCATCCAGGTTGGTGATCAGCTCAAGCGGAATGTTGTATTTTTTTTGTACATCGTTCACCATAAAACCGGCAACAGCATTATCCCTGTTAATCTCGGAGCCGATCAGATAAATTTTGCTTGCCGCATAAAGCTGCTCAAAAGGAACATTAAATGCTGAATCGAAAATGTATCCATCACCCCGGTTAAGGTAATGAAAACTCGTAATGTTGTTTGTTTTTGCGGCTCCCCTTGCCAGTTTTTGAATGAGATACATTTCTTCATTGGTGAGCCTTGCCCCCGCAAAGAATGCATTATCATCGGGTTTTACAGCATTGATCCGATCTTTTATCAGGTTAAAAGCCTTTTCATAAGATATCTCCTCGAACCGGCCGTTCACTTTCAGCAACGGCTTTGTGATCCGGGAAAGATCATTCAAATAGTGATAACCAAATTTCGGGAAACGGCAAAGGTTGCCATCCTTATTTACCATTCCGTTTTTGCCGGTAGTTTTCATCACAAATCCGTTTTTATGATGAAGTTCGATGGCACAACCGATGGAACAATAGTTACAGATCGTTTCAACAGGTTTGAGTTTAACGGGTCCCGGTTTGAACAGAAAATTCTCGGTAATGGCCCCCGTCGGGCAGGTGGAGATACAAAGTCCGCACGATTCGCATTGCGTATCCTGTAGCTTTTCCCCCATGCTGGGAGCCACATACGTTTCAAAACCCCGGTTTACCAAACCCAGAGCGTTGGCCCCGACCACTTCATGGCAAATCCGGATGCACCGGGAGCAAAGAATGCATTTGTTGTTATCGATCTCAACAAACGGGTGTCTGAAATCAACCTTGTATTCCTTGAAATCGCCTCCATATTTACCCTGTTCAGCATTGTATTCCGTTGAATGTTTTTTTAAATCGCAGGTAAAATATTCCGTGCAACCGCATTCGAGGCAGCGCTGGGCTTCATGTTTGGCTATTTCTTCGCTGTCATAGCCTAATTCTACTTCCCTGAAATTCAATCTGTCTTTTGGATCGAGGGTTGGCATTTCTTCACGAACCTGTTCAGGATAAAAGCCGATATAATCTTCTTTTACCTGTTTTTTAAAATTGTCGCGTTTGCTCAGAAATTCCTGTTTAGGTAGTTCGATAGGCCGACCTGAGAGAAACTGGTGGCAGCTTTGGGAAGCCACTCTCGCCTGTCCGATAGCTTGTATCAAAGTCGCAGGACCGGTTACGCTGTCACCTGCTGCAAAAACTTTCGGTATGCCTGTTTGTAAGGTCTTCGGATTGGCATCAATATCACCCCAGCGATTTAGTTTCAATTCGCCGCTGCCATTCAAATTTTTGTTGATATCTTCGAGAAAATTCACGGAGGTTTTTTGTCCGATCGCGGCCAGCACATAATCCACATTTAACTCAAATTCTGAACCTTCCACCGGAATGGGCCTTCTTCTGCCCGAAGCATCAGCTTCACCCAACTGCATTTTAAGACATGTAACCGATTTTACTTTTCCCTTTTCATCTTTATTGATCATGGTAGGATTGGTGAGCAACAGGTATTCCACACCTTCCAGCTTCGATTCATGGATTTCGATCGGATTGGCAGGCATTTCTTTTTCGGTTCTCCGGTAGATCACGTAAACTTTTTCAGCTCCGCACCGTATGGAGGTCCGGCAGCAATCCATCGCCGTATTTCCTCCGCCAATCACAGCGACTTTCTTTCCGCTGAAATCGTACCGGTTTCCGGTCAGTTCCATTTGCTTGAGGAAATCGATACCGGAAAAAACATTTTCAGCATCATCACCCTCACATCCGATGCGTGTTCCCTGCTGTGAACCGACAGTAAGAATAACCGCGTCATATTTGTTTTTCAGCTCTTTAAAGCTGATGTTGTCGCCTAATTTTTTATTGTAGAATATATTCACACCCAGTTCGGTGATGTTATCCACTTCTTTCTGCAAAATATCATTCGGCAGTCTGTATTCAGGAATCCCATAACGTAACCAGCCGCCTGGTTTTGGTGCTGCTTCATATATATCAACCTGGTGTCCTTCTTTTTGCAGGAAGAACCCGCAGGAAACCCCTCCGGGTCCGGCACCGATCACAGCAATTTTTTTACCTGTTGATTCCTTAAGTCCGGGTTTCCATTTATCAGACGATAGAAGATCAATATCGGAAGCAAACCGCTTCAGGTAATCAATACCGACGGGAGCACCTTCATCGAGAAGATTACGGCGACAGGCTACTTCGCACGGCCTCACACAAACCCGGCCGCATACAGCCGGCAACGGATTGGTCTCCTTGATCAGTTCAACTGCTTCATGGTACATTCCTTTTTCGATAAAAGAGATATAACCCTGTACATCAACTCCGGCAGGACAGGTCTGTTTGCAAGGTCCGGCACAATCGGCATAATGATTACTGACCAGCAGATCAAGTGCAGTTTTGCGTGCTTTCCGGATGCGGTCGTTTTCCGTCACGATCTTCATCCCTTCAACTATTTTTGTTGAACAGGATGTTTGCAATCCCCTGAATCCCTCGATATCAACAACACACAGGTAACATGACGAATAGGGCTCAATTCTGGGATCGTGACACAACGTTGGAATGGAAATCTCATGTCGTTCAGCAAGCTCAAGAACGGTCTCTCCTTTAATTCCTTTTACGATTTTACCGTTGAGAATGATATTTAATGTTTCGTCCATATTTTTCAAGCTATTGGCTATTAGCTGTTAGCTATTAGCTTTTTAATTAAATTATTAATCATTTTTTGCTCTCTGGAAATCATTTCCATTATTTTATTTATGTTCGATTCTGGGATAAAAGATAATTCCTGAATAATAATTAATTGCGTTTCTAATTCGAATAATGATCCAATAGCAATTTCTAAGAACCGCTTATATTCAATTTCACTGTTTCGACTGGCGCCTTCTGCAATATTTGAAGGAACTGAAACTGCTGCCCTGCAAATCTGATTTTTCAATCCAAATTTTTCTTCATCCGGAAGCAAGTATGCCAAACGATAGACCTCAGTTACCAGTGTTATACCATCTTTCCAAATATTTAAATTTCTGAAATTTCTCATATTTCTTCTTTAAGCTAAAAGCCAATAGCTAAAGGCCAAAGGCTTAATTCACCAGTATCGCATCAAATTTACACTTTGTAAAGCAAGCTCCGCATTTGATACAAGCATCCTGACGGATAAAGTGAACCTGCTTGCGTTCGCCGTCGATCGCATTCGAAGGACAGTTTTTCGCACAAACCATACAACCTGTGCATTTTTCGGGATCAACTGTATAGGTTAGCAATTGCTTACAGACCTTAGCCGGGCACTTTTTGGCATTGATATGTGCCTCATACTCATCCCTGAAATATTTAATAGTTGTTAGTACCGGGTTTGGAGCAGTCTGTCCCAGTCCGCATAATGAACTTTCCTTGATCTGGTAGGATAAATCTTCCAGTCTTTCAATATCTCCCTCTTTTCCTTCACCATTTGTGATCCGGGTCAGGATTTCAAGCATACGCTTGGTCCCGACACGGCAAAAAGTGCATTTTCCGCAGGATTCTTTTTGTGTGAAATCGAGGAAAAACTTGGCCACATCAATCATGCAAGTTGTTTCGTCCATTACAACCATTCCGCCCGATCCCATTATAGCACCGGTAGCATTCACCGAATCGTAATCGATGGTTGTATCTGCAAGGTATTCGGGGATACACCCGCCGGAGGGCCCTCCCATCTGAACAGCTTTAAATTTCTTGTCATTCTGTATTCCGCCACCAAGTTTGAAGATCACATCACGAATGGTCATTCCCATCGGTACTTCTACAAGACCGGAACGTTTTATTTTTCCGGCTAAAGCAAAAACCTTTGTGCCCTTACTTTTTTCGGTTCCGTATTTTGCGTATTCCTTTCCCCCGTGAATAATGATCCAGGGAATATTGGCAAAGGTTTCCACATTATTGATGTTGGTAGGTTTCCTCCACAATCCTGATGCAGCCGGAAAGGGAGGACGCTTACGGGGCATGCCTCGCTGTCCTTCGACCGATGCGATCAGTGCGGTTTCTTCTCCGCAAACAAATGCACCGGCACCTTCTTTAATAAAAAGATCAAAATGAAAACCCTGAATTCCCAAAATGTTTTTGCCGAGGTAACCTTTTTCCCTGGCCTGTTTGATGGCAATGTTCAGACGCTTGATAGCCAAAGGATATTCCGCACGGCAATAAATAATTCCACCTGTAGCTTCAATGGCATAGGCTCCGATGATCATTCCTTCGAGCACTGAATGGGGATCACCTTCAAGAACCGAACGATCCATAAATGCTCCGGGGTCGCCTTCGTCTGCATTACAAATAATATATTTTTCGTCTGCTTTATTGTTATTGGCAAACTTCCATTTTAAACCAGTCGGGAAACCTCCGCCTCCGCGACCGCGAAGTCCTGATTCAAGCACTGTCTGGATAACATCAAGCCTTGACAAGCCCGAACCGGCAATTTTTTTTATGGCACGGTAACCGTTTCTTTCTTCATAGTCTTCAATGGATTCCGGATCAATATACCCGCAGTTTCTGAGAGCTATTTTTACCTGTGAATCAATGAATTCATTGTCGATTGTTTCAAAAAGATCAGTGCGGACCATATATTCCCTGACCGGATCATGTTGATGAACATGTTTTTCAATCAATTCAACTGCTTTATCCTCATCAATATCACCGTATAGGTAAGAACCCGATTCATCAACGATTTCCACAAGCGGCTCACGGTAACACATGCCAATGCAGCTTGTCTTTTTCAGATCAATGTTCAGGTTCTCCGCTTCTTTCAAAGCCAAAATCTTGTCATACACTTTTTTAGCTCCTGCTGCAATCCCGCAACTACCTAAACCGACGATGACTTTTGTATCCATAGTGTTCAATGTTCAAAGTTTAAGGTTCAAGGTTGACAGTCGCGTCCAAATTATACTTGAACCCTTTATAATCACTACTTTTTAAGTATGTAATAAATATTGAAAGTTTTTTGCTGAGCCGAGAAACTTTCTCAAATAAATCATCAAATTTATCTTGTGTTATATGCTTTCTGTCAAGTGCTCTATAAAGCTGTGACCTAATTTCACCGGAAGAACCTTTAGAAATGCTAAGGAACTGAATAAATTCTTTTTTACCTCCCCTCTCAAAACCTTCGGCTATATTGTCCATTGCCGAACCAGATGATCTTAATATTTGGTTTTTTAATTCATAATCTTTTGAAAATGGCTCTTTTTTCGATTCATTGTAAAGTTCTAAAGCTAATTCACGTGCAATTTGCCAAACCTCCAAATCCTCAAAATATCTTACTGTCGCCATGACCTTAAACCTTAAACCTTAAACCTTAAACCTTAAACCTTAAACCTTAAACCTTGAACCTTAAACCAACTAATTATTCTCCCTGATTTTTATGTTTTTCACAATCTTCACTGCCTGGTTACCCGTCAGCTTTCCAAACGTTTCATCATCCATCATCATTACCGGCGCAAGGGAACAACAACCCAAACAAGCAACCGACTCCAGGGTAAATAACCCATCTTCAGTAGTTTCACCATCTTTAATCGTGAGGGATTCTTTTATGGCGTCTGAAATTTCATTTGCGTTCTGAACATGACAGGCTGTTCCGTGACATACTTTGATGATATGTTTTCCAACGGGGCTTAACCGGAATTGTGCATAAAAAGTAGCCACGCCATACATTTCACTAAGTTGTAGCCCGGTTTCAGCAGAAATTTTTTCAAATGCTTCACGGGGGATGTATCCAAACAATTCCTGAGTTCCCTGTAAAATCGGAATAAGATTTCCCTTTTTCCCCTTATATTTTTTAATCAGAGGATCCAGCAAGGAAAGGTCGGCTGGGCCTTGTTCAACAGTCTCTTTTTTAGTACTTAACCGTGCAATTCGCATTGTACTTTTATTTAAGTTAGGCGGTAAAATTAGAAAGTTTTGGATTAACGTGTGAATGGGTTAACAATTTATAGTTAGTCTAAATTGGTTAGTGAATACCTAAATAGGTAACTTGCTGAAAGAGAGTAAAAAATAAAGCCCGGACACGTTGGTCCGGGCCGTGTTGATTAATCCTTTCACGGATTATTTATCGACAGTCACTTTTTTGGTTTTCTTTTTTCTAAGGGCAGTCAGCTTTTCATGCATGGCCCTTGCTGCAATCCTACCCGCACCCATTGCCTGGATAACGGTGGCGGAGCCGGTCGTGATATCACCTCCGGCATAAACGAATTCTTTGGATGTTTCGTTCGTATCCGGATTCACTTCGATATATCCCCATTTGTTACGTTTCAAATCCGGGGTCGACTGGAAAATGATAGGATTCGGTCCTGTTCCGACGGCGACAATGGCCAGATCGGTATCGATGATAAAATTGGAGCCTTCAATCGGAACCGGTCTTCTTCTGCCCGATGCATCCGGTTCGCCCAGTTGCATTTTGATGCATTCCATAGCTTTGATGGTATTGAAATCGGTTCCTATATACCGGATCGGGTTTGTTAATAGTTTGAATTTAATACCTTCTTCTTCTGCGTGATGAACCTCTTCACCCCTTGCCGGTAATTCATGTCGCGACCTCCTGTAAACAATGGTCACTTCGCTGGCACCGGTGCGCTTAGCCGTACGCGCGCAATCCATTGCCACATTGCCTCCGCCAATTACAGTTACACTGGTTCCCCTGGGCATTGGTGTATCGTATTCCGGGAACTTGTAAGCTTTCATCAGGTTCATCCGGGTAAGGTATTCGTTAGCGGAAAAAACATTACCCAGGCTTTCCCCTTCAAGACCCATAAATGTAGGTAATCCTGCACCAACACCAATAAATATTGCGTCAAATTCTTCCAGTAATTCATCAATGGTATGAATATTCCCGATCACGTGGTTTGTTTCGATCCGGACACCCAACTCCTTCAAAAAATTAATTTCAAACTGCACGATCGACTTGGGCAACCTGAATTCAGGAATTCCATAGGTGAGAACACCACCGGTTTCGTGCAATGCCTCGAATAGGGTGACAGAATATCCTAACTGGCGCATATCAGCCGCAACAGTAAGGCCGCCAGGACCGGAACCAATGACAGCTATTTTTTGTCCGGTATTGTGTGTAATTATCGGGACTTTGACCAGATCCATCTTTCGTTCAAAATCAGCTACAAAACGCTCGAGTCTTCCGATAGCAAGCGGCTTGTCCCGATGGCCCATGATGCATTTTGCTTCGCACTGACTTTCCTGAGGGCAAACCCTGCCGCAAATTGCCGGAAATAAATTCGCTTCTTTTATTTTTTTCGCTGCTTCATCAAATTTTTCTTCTGCAATAAGCGAAATGAACTCGGGTATTGGCACATTTACCGGACAACCGGTAACGCACTGGGGATTTTTGCATTGAAGACAACGACCCGCCTCAAGTAAAGCCAATTCGGAAGTATAGCCGTAAGGCACTTCCTGAAAGTTATGAACCCTCAGCGTCTGATCCTGTTCAGGCATATCCTGCCGAGGAATTTTCAACTTGATCCTGCGTTCATCTCTTTTTGAAAGCCCGTGCCACTCGCATCCGTATTTCATACAAAGATAGAAAGGGATCAGGGCTGAAAGTGCAGAAATAATAACTTCTCCGACAGGGGAGCCGCATTCCCCACAGATCATATCCTTATTCAGAAGACTTTTATTACAATTCGGACATAAAATATCGTCAAGAACTTCTTCTTTTGCAATTGGAACGGATGATTCAATTTCAAAAACATCGAGGTAAGGACTTAGACGAAGATCTATTAATTCACCTTTATAAACTGCTTTAAATTCAATCAGGTTCATGTCCTTCTTTTCAACATTAAAGCTGTTGTGGCAATGCGGACAATAGGTGTTTAAGTAAGTTTTAAATTTTAGATATTTGATATCGTGATCCAACATATTCTTACGATTTTAATCCTGATTTTCAATGTTCAATCATGCAATTCTGTAGCGCAAAATTTAGCTGCAAGCATGTTTGCCGAAGACTGAAAATTGATAAAAATTATTCATTTAATCGGTTGATATTTAATTTTTTATTGCCTGATTGAAAACAAAAGAGAATCTTTTTCTTCTTTAAGGTATAATGAATTCCGTTTGAGAAGTTCGTCGAAATCAACTTTATGCCCATCGAAATCAGGACCATCCACACAACAGAACTGGGTTTCATTGTTCACTTTAACCCGGCAACCTCCGCACATCCCGGTACCATCGATCATAATGGGATTCAGACTTACCATGGTTTTTACGTTGTATTTTGCGGTAAGCTTTACAATGTTTTTCATCATTATGATTGGTCCGATCGCATACACAAGCTTAATGTCATCTCTTTCACCCAGGTATTTTTCAAGAGGCTGTGTCACGAATCCACGTTCGCCATAGCTTCCATCATCGGTAGTAATGACAAGTTCATCACAGATCTGCGTCATTTCATTCTCCAGAATCAATAAATCTTTATCTTTTGCTCCCATGATCCCGATGACATTATTACCGGCTTTTTTGAATGCCTTCGCAACATGGTGAAGAATTGCTACACCTGTTCCCCCACCTATCATAACCACGGTTCCAAGATTTTCAACCTCAGCGGGCCGTCCCAGGGGTCCTACAACATCTTTAATCAAATCTCCTTCCTTCAACGACCGCATTAAAGCAGTTGTTTTTCCGACGATCTGAAATATGATGCTGATTATCCCCGCGAATTCATCCTTATCTGCAACTGTTAAAGGAATACGCTCACCGGTTTCATTAACCCGAATAATCACGAACTGACCTGCTTTAACTTTTTTTGCAATCTTGGGTGCACTGATATCAAACCTGATAATTGTACCCCTTGCCATTTCCTGCTTTCTTAATATCGGGAACATACTGTGTTTTTTTAGTTTTTATTAGTTAGCGAACATCTACCATTCGTCACTTTCTTCCAGCCGAATCGAATACAAATCCTCCTCACTGAGTCCATGCCAGCGGCAACCCTTTTTTGTGCAAATATAAAAATCGATGAGCTTTGTGCTTGCGCTCACATTTATCTTTGCGACCGGTGAATTGCATTTTCCGCAATTTCTGCTGGTATCAACCAGGCTGGTGTTGCAATGAAAGCATTTAATATCCGTAACGGCTTTATCTTCAGGAAGGAATATCGTGGATTTGGAAGTAAAACTATTCAGGTAAGGACTCAATAATAAATAGCCTTCTTCCCCATTTACGATTTTGAGCTTTAGCATATCATTTTCAATGAGGCTCTTTCTGCAATGCGGACAGTAACTTTGCAAGAAAGTTCCGCTCTCAATAATTTCCTCCTGCTCGTTTTTTGTTTTTACTTCAACAATTTCTTTTTGCTTATCCGTCCGCTCATCTTTCGGATATTTTCTTCCCCTGAATCCATATTCCTGATAAAGCTTCCGAAGTGCAAGAGACAAATCTTCAAATTCTACGTGATGATTTTTACACCCGCTTCGTGAACAAATACTAACTTTTCCTCCCATATCGAGGTAAAAAGGAATCATGGGTGCTCCGCAGGTAAGGCATTCCGATTCCGAAGCCAGCTGTGTATCGCAATGCACACAGAAAAACCGTGCGACCTCTCCAACAGGAATTTCCAGCGTACTGGTGTAATTATAACTTCCGTATATTGAACTCAGATTAATTGTTCCCTTTCGGCCATCTTTTTCTACATTCAACCGGATACTTGGTTCATTGTCGACAAGATGGTCTTTATCCATCAGGGACTCTCCACAAACAGGACATTTCAGGCTTAGGGCAACAAATTCATACATAGTGATCTATCGTTTTTAAACTCCAACACAAAGTTTACATTTTCACGCACAATAATAACGAATATTCTCCTAATAAATGAGCACAAATTTTATACGTATCCGGGAACTTTTAGGTTTGAACAAATATAAATATTTGATTATCAATTTAGTCTTTGAAATTCGTACAAGCGGAATGCCTATAATTTATATGAAGTATAAATAATTGAGAGTATACCAAATAATCCTCAGATACAGAAAAATGAATTTAACAATATGTCAAAGTGATCAAAATGTAATGACGGAAATTCTTTTTTTCCCGTCCATCCTCACTTTTAAAGGCTCTTTAAACCGGACATGTTTGAAAAACTCCGATCGGCTGATCTGCTCCTGATTTTCAAGTATTTCATAATTAATAAAACTTTGCGATCGTTCCGGCTGAACCGACAAATAGCCAACATTAGCTGAAGTTACATTATGGAAGAAATGAGAACCCGAAGAAGCATCCAGAGGATATCCCTGCAAGCTGGTTTCGATGATTACTTTTGCCTTCGAAATTTGCGGCCAATCGACCGGTATTCCTATCCAACGGTCACGCGTACCCCACCTTCCCGGACCAATCAGGATATAATGCCGATCTTCTTTTATCATTTCTTTATTTATGCCTCCAATTTCATCAGCCATTGCGAGGGTTTTGGATTTGTCAAAAGCATTATTGTCGATATAAATTACGTCGGTTATCGTATCTATCAGACCGTTTCCCATCGCTTTTTCAGAATAAAGAATAATATCCTCTTTTCTGATATTTTCCATTTCAACAATGTAGTCTTCAACATTTCCAATCATTGGTTTGATCTGTAAAAGGTAAAACGAAGCACAATTATTTTCGTCTTTATTAAGATCAATCGCAAATTCTATTTCGACAGGAGAACCGAGAGCTTCCTTGACAATATCGAGTAAAACTTCGATTGTTTTAGCCATGGGGATGTAATTGTACTGCAAAATATCTGCAAAGTTTATCACCCTCGGACCCGGTTTATCGAGTCCTGGTGAAATAATGTTGTTATTTGGGTTAAAAACAGAAACGCAATGTTTGAGTGTTCCCTGCTTCTCTGCCTCGTAAATATCGGGTTTGGCTAATCCGGCAGTGTCTCCTTCAAGGAGGTTAAGATCACGTTGTCGCAGATCAACTGCATAAAATTCGACCTGAGAGCTTTGAATCTGATCCTTGGGTGAAAGAATTTCAGTTGTGGGGTATTTAGGCGAAAACCGATATGCTTTTTCTCCCTCAACGACATACTTTCCAAGACCGAAAGCGGCCACTGCAAACCCTTCTTCGGGCAGCATGTGTGCAAATGGATAATAGTTATAAGATTGAGCAACTCCACTGATATGCGGATAAAAATAATCCTCATATTGATGCCCCACGACTTCCTGGATAATAACAGCCATTTTTTCCTCCTCAAGCCTGTAATGAACCGCTTTGATATAACCCACAGCTACATCCGAATAAATTGAAGCATAAACCAGTTTAATTGCATCCGCAACCTGTTGAAGCCTTACATGCAAATCAGGATCATTGTTGGGTAAAAGATAGGTTTCGAAAATACCTGCAAAAGGTTGCGTGAGGCTGTCTTCAAATAACCCGGAAGATCGGATAGCGAGCGGCTTTTTCAACAGTTTCAGCATTTCTTTTAATCGTTTCAAAAGGGTTGGGGTGAGTTTCCCTTTCAGGAACCGTTTTTTTATCTCATCATAAGATAAATTTTCTGAAGCAATATAATGGAGATTGTTGTTATCCATGAAATATTCGAACTCTTCGGTACCTATTATCGATGTTCGTGGTGTTCTAACGTTTATTTGCGGAACGTACTGCGAAAAATCAAGGTTATAGATAAGTGAATTGATAAACGCCAGACCACGGCCTTTTCCGCCCATGGCCCCATCAGCAAGTGTTACAATAGTTGATTCATCCAAAATTGCAGATTCATCGTATGGCACTACTTTGCCCCGGTTCTGTTCATCCCTGAACTTTTGGATTACACTGATCAGGTAATGTCTGATTGAATCAGCATCTTTAAATTCATACACTTTTTTAGGGTGTAATATCTTGGCAGCTTGAATTTCACCCCGCGCCATCAGCCAGGTTGAAAAGTGATCTTTTTGAGCATGATACAATATCGATTCTTCAGGAATTGTTCTCAACTGCTTTTCAAACTCATTGAGGGATTTTACTTCTACAATCTTTTTGCCGTTTTGATCCCGGTAAATAAAATTACCAAAACCCAGGTAGTGCATGATGAAACTTTTAATTTCCTGGGCAAGTGAATCCGAATTTTTATTGATGAAAGTGGATTTAAGATTGTGAGCTTCTTCGGCATAATCCTGATTTGACGATTGAATGATCACGGGAATATCAGTTTTCTCACTACGCAGAAATTTTACAAGCTCAAATCCTGCATATTCATTCATTTGACCTTCTTTGCTATATTTTACATCGGTAATCAGGCAAAATATATAATCCTTGTATTTGCTGTAAATAGTAATGGCTTCTTCATAATTAGTTGCCAGAAGAATTTTAGGTCTTACTCTTAATTTCAGGACCTTATACAAATCATCTGTTGTAACATCATCAATTACTCTTTTGGTTTGCTCAAGTACAATTTTATAAAGCAACGGAAGATACCGGGAATAATAAATTGGTGAATCTTCAACCAAAAGAATATACCTGACAAGGGCTATTCGTGTATCGTTATCGAGATTGATGAAATCTTCAACGAGCTTTATCATCGCGAAAAATATCCGGGATTCGCCATTCCAAACGAATATTCTGTCGAAGGATAAAGGATTCTTTTTCTCTTCAAAATAAGAAACATCGCTGTTATTGTTTAACAATAAAAAAACGGGGATGTAGGGAAAAGACTTTTTAATCCGTTCTGAAATTTTTAATGGATGGCTCCTGTCAACTCCAACCATCAAGATAACCATGTCAAAATGCTTTGAACGTAACTGTTCGATGGCTTCTTCTTCATTCGAAACACCAGTAATACGTGGTAGAGATGTTAGGTTCAACTGTGCGTATTCACCCATCATGTGTTCTGAAAATCGTCCTTCTTTTTCAATGCTGTAAGCATCATAAAGATTCGCGATGATTAGAATTTCCCTAACCTTAAAAGGCATCAGGTCATGATAGATGTCACGGTCATAATTATTTTTGTTAAGGAATCGTTGCAAGAGTTGCATACTGGTAATGTCGCATTTCTCTTTTTCTTCATCCTGTTTTTCTTCTTCAATGGGATACCCGTATTTTCTGAGAACATCCTTTCCTTTTAAGCTGTTCAGAAACCCGGAGATAATATTGGCAAGATTAACAATCAGGTCCCTTTCTTCTTTCAAAAATGGACCTTCATCAGCAATTGGGAAATTATTGGTATAATAGATTTCAATACTGCCTGATTTATTATCAAATGTTTCAAATGGCTGTTTCATAAACCATTCAGTTACGCTAAATTCATTTGAACGGAATTCGGTTCCATCAAATATTATCCGCGCCTTTGTAAATTCAGGATATTGCCAGCCGGCAGGTAAAATATAGGCGATTTTCTGTAGCGTTTCTTTTTCCGATTTACCTTCTTTCAAAATCTCTGTCGTACGATTAATTGTGGATAATTCCTTTAACCGTTCAATCGTTTCTGTACGAAGCTGTTCATATCCTGATTGCCTTATTTCATTGTCCATGATTTCGTATTTAATATACAAGACCCTAAAAATACGATCTATTCTTCATAGTTAGTTTAAATATACCGTCAAATTAAGCTCCGCATAAAAATTATATTAAAAATTCATTGAGTTCTTTCTAACAGAACGATAATATCTGTCTTATGGTTTAAATAACGATTGAAGCATTGATTTAGATTTTTTTAGAATTTATATTGTTAATAAATTAACATTATTTTGTTATCTGGACCCTTTGATAACTGTTTTATATGTAATGCATGTACATTAGTTTATATAAAAAAATCAAAAATATTGTTTGTTTTGTGTTGATTTTTTTCTTTAATATTGCTCCGTTTTAAAATTGGCTTATCAATTAAACATTTAACTAAAAGATAGTTACATTATGGCAAACGAAAAATTAGTAAAGGATTTCATGGCCAACATTATTGCCAAAAATCCTGGTGAAGTTGAGTTTCATCAAGCTGTTGAGGAAGTAGCAATTTCATTGCTTCCTTTTATTGAGGAAAATCCGAAATATAAAACAGCCAAGATACTCGAAAGAATTGCAGAACCGGAAAGAGTGATCCTTTTCAGGGTTCCGTGGGTAGACGACAAAGGAGAAATCCAGATCAACAAAGGGTACAGGATCGAAATGAACAGCGCCATCGGACCTTATAAAGGCGGACTTCGTTTACATCCGACCGTAAATCTTGGTGTTCTTAAATTTCTTGCGTTCGAGCAGGTTCTGAAAAACAGCTTAACAACCCTTCCTATGGGTGGTGGTAAAGGTGGTTCGAACTTCGATCCGAAAGGAAAGTCGGATGGTGAAGTCATGCGTTTCTGCCAGAGTTTTATGACTGAGCTTTTCCGTCACATTGGCCCAAATACTGACGTTCCGGCTGGTGATATCGGAGTGGGTGGTCGTGAAATCGGTTTTCTTTTTGGCCAGTACAAAAGACTGAAAAATGAATTCACAGGTGTTCTTACAGGAAAAGGCATGGAATGGGGTGGCAGTTTGATCCGTCCCGAAGCAACCGGTTACGGCCAGGTTTATTTTGCTGAAGAAATGCTGAAAACACGGAAGGATAGCATGAAAGGCAAAATATGTGTGGTTTCCGGTTCAGGAAATGTTGCACAATACGCTACTGAAAAAGCTACAGAGCTGGGGGCAAAAGTTGTTACCATGTCCGATTCAGCAGGATTTATTTATGATCCGGCAGGTATCAATAAAGAAAAGCTGGACTATGTAATGTGGCTGAAGAATGTTAAACGTGGCAGGATCAAGGAATATACCGAAAAGTATAAAGCCGAATACCATGAAGGTAAACGTCCATGGGGTATCAAATGTGATGTTGCATTGCCATCAGCTACACAAAATGAAGTAAGTGGTGATGATGCAAAAACGCTGATTTCGAATGGATGCTTCGTTGTATCTGAAGGAGCCAATATGCCATCTACACCGGATGCAATCAATGTTTATATCGAAAAGAAGATCCTGTACGGACCTGGAAAAGCTGCCAACGCAGGCGGAGTTGCAACTTCAGGACTTGAAATGTCGCAGAACTCGCTTCGTTTAAGCTGGACCCGTGAGGAAGTTGATACAAGACTGCACAACATCATGATCGATATTCATGCAAACTGCGTGAAATGGGGAACGGAAAAAGACGGTTATATCAATTACATGAATGGTGCAAATATCGGTGGTTTCGTAAAAGTTGCCGAAGCCATGCTTGCACAGGGAATTGTTTAAGCACAACCCTATTTATAGTATTGAAAAGCCCCGGACTGAAGGCCGGGGCTTTGTATTTTCAGCTAATTTTAATATTGATAATGATCTGATAAATGCTTTCAGTTCATGATCCTATTCACCAACTACTGGCTGATAATGTCTAAAATAAACTCTGCCGCTTTCCCATCGCCAAAAACAGGAGGGAAGGAGAGTTTATCGGTAGCCCTGAAATGATGATATGCATTAATAATGTTTTCCATGTTGGCATCGGTAATAATTCCGGCTTTATTTTCGACAATCTCCACCCATTCGGTTTCAGGCCTAAGAATAATCACAGGTTTTTGAAAATAGTAAGCCTCTTTTTGAACGCCTCCTGAATCGGTCATCACCAATTGGCAATTCTTCTCAAGCACGATGATTTCGAAAAAAGAAGCTGGCGGGATCAGATTTATTCGTGGATTACTTAGTACCGAATCATATAGTTCGGGACTGAGATTTTGTTTCAGTATTTTTGAAGTACGCGGGTGCAACGGCACAACAACATCTGTATCGTAATTTATTGCAATTTCATTTAATGCTTTAAAAATAGCATTCAACCGTTCCGGAATATCGGTATTATTATCACGGTGTATGGTCCCTAAAATAAATTTACCCTTTGAAAGATTATATTTATTCAGAATATCCGATTTTTTTTCGGCTTTTTCAGCAAAATAAAGGCTGTTGTCGTACATAATATCGCCACAGTGAAAAATACCTGGGTTATCCGGGGTAAACGGAGGCTGATTATGCACATTGAATCCTTCCCTGATAAGGTTATTGATCCCTGTTTTTGTGGGTGAAAACAACAAAGTGGAAACATGATCACAAATAATCCGGTTTACCTCTTCGGGCATGGATTTGTTGAACGAACGCAATCCGGCTTCAATATGCACTACAGGGATGTGGATCTTGGCAGCAGCCACTGATCCGGCCAGCGTGGAGTTTGTATCACCATACATTACAACAAAATCGGGTTTTTCCTTTAACAGGATATCTTCGATCTTTTCGATCATGGCAGCCGTTTGCTTTCCATGACTTGCCGAACCCACTCCCAGATTGTAATCTGGTTTGGGAACCTCCATTTCATCGAAAAATACCTGCGACATGTTTTCATCGTAATGCTGGCCGGTATGGACGATGGTTTCTTTTATCCTGTCAGAAAAACTGTTTCTGATTGCCCGGCTTAATGCAGCCGCTTTAATAATTTGCGGCCGCGCCCCAATGATGGTTAATAGATGCTTCATGAATATTACAATTTATAAAACCTGAGGAGAAAGGATAAACAATAAATAGTGAATGGTGATTAGTGAATAGTGAATAGTGAAGTTTAAAAAGAAGTCCTAAAACAGCTTTCATAATTTTTTCCTTTCTTCAATCGCTAATCACTAATCTTCCATCATTTCCCTTTTCTATCCATATTTTTTCTGGCGGTTTCAATACTTTTCATAAAAATTGAAATTAGCTCGTCATTTTCCTTTGTTAAATTATTAATTAGTTCAGCGGGAACATTATAATTACCTCTTACAACAAATTTTAATCCTACCATTGTTTCCCGAAGTTCCTTTAAACAAATTTGAATTTTATGTATAAAGTCGCGTCTCGATTCAGCACTTTGTGCTTCACCATAATTTAAGGCAACTGAAGTCGAGACCTTGAAATTTGATCTTTTAAGTTTGAGGTAAACTCATCATGTGAAAGGACTTTGCTTAAATCTCTTACCCCCAGCGCAAAATCTATAAGCCTGTTTTCAAGGTTAACTCGTTTGTAAAGCGTCTGTTCCTCAAGAACAAAAAAATCCTCATTGCCGACAGATGTTGTATTTTTTTCTGACATTACAAATCAGCTAATATTTGCCTTTTATCTATACAATTCTTTTCTTTTACTTCGTCAACCATTATTCATCAATCACTATTCGTCAATCACTAATCACTAATCTACAATTTCCCTTCGTCTGCAAAACTATAATAATTATTCTCACCAAGTATGATATGGTCGATGACAGGAAGGTCGAGCATTTCACCTGCATTTTTTAATTTATGTGTAAGCTTGATGTCGGCATCGCTGGGCTGCAGGTTTCCTGAAGGATGATTATGGCAGAGGATGATAGATGAAGCGTTGTGTTCAAGAGCGATCTTAAAAATCTTTTTCGGATCGGCCACGGTTCCCGAAAATCCCCCTTCGCTGATCTGTACATCTTTCAGCACTTTGTTGGCTCTGTTTAAAAGCAGGATATAAAAGGCTTCGTATGTGCTGTCACCAAAGACTCCGGCGAAATATTCAAAAACATCTTTACTGCTGGTCACCTTTTTTTTCTCAAGGGCTTCGGCTCCCCTCCGGCGTTTTCCCAGTTCAAGAGCTGCAATAATTGAGATGGCCTTGGCCTCACCAACTCCCTTAAATTTGATCAAGTCAGCAACTGCCAGTTTTGACAATTCGATTAAATTGTCGTTTGAGCCTTTCAATATTCTTTTGGCCAGATCGACAGCCGATTCATTTTTGCTGCCTGATCCCATAAGAATGGCAATCAATTCGGCATCGCTAAGCGAATGCTTGCCTTTTAGCAAAAGCTTTTCACGCGGACGGTCACTTTCGGCCCATTCTCGGATTGAATAATATTCTTTTGTTGATTCCATAACTGGTCAGGTTTATTTTGAGGAACGAAGGTAAAAATAAATTACAAAGAAACAAGGTATGGGAAACAACGGGAAAAAATTTCAGAATGCAGAATAACGAAAAGTAAAGGTAGATGGGAAAAAGAAAGTTCAAAACAAGAAATAATCAAGGTAACGTGGAATAAGTTTGTAAAAATGAACGAAGATTCGATTGAGATTCGAAATAGCCAGGTCTTGGGTTTTAAGTTGGGTGCCCACAGAAATTCTAAATTCTGTATTCTACAATCTGAGTTCAAAAAAAAGGCCCCTATCAATCGACAGAGACCTAAAACCCAAAAGCCATGAAAAAAAATATCTTATAGTGCCTTCACTTGTTTTGCAAGCTTTGATTTAAGATTGGCTGCTTTATTTTTATGAATAATATTCTTTTTAACCAACTTGTCAATAATAGAAACCATTTTCGGATATTTATCCTCGGCTTCTTTCTTTTCGGTTAAACTTCTGAAATCCTTGAGTGCGTTCCGCATGGTACGTCCACTGTATCGGTTATTCACCCTTCTTTTTTCGTTTTGCCGAATCCTTTTTAACGATGAAATATGATTAGCCATATCTAAATTTTTAATTCCCTCTCAATTAATGGGGGTGCAAAAATAAATATTTTTTTTATAGTTCAAAGCATTTTTGAAAATTATTGCAGAAATGAACACGAATTCTGTAATTAACTCAATTTTGCTTAATATTGGAGTTCCATATAAACATGAAAAAATGGATACAAAAAAATTATTATGGTTATCAGTAATTGGCATTTTCGTTGGTTGTTCAGGAAATCTGACCGATACAGGAAATTCAGTAAAAATCAATGACCCTTCACAGTATGTTGACCCGTTCATTGGAACAGATGCTCACGGTCACACTTTTCCGGGAGCCAGCATGCCGTTCGGTATGGTCCAATTGAGTCCGGATACACGGCTGGAAGGCTGGGACGGTTGTTCGGGATATCATTATTCCGATTCCATAGTTTATGGGTTCAGCCACACACATTTGAGCGGAACCGGTGTTCCTGATTATTGCGATATTTTATTGATGCCAACAACCGGAAAAATTAAACTTGATAACGGGGCTGAAAATCCGGAGAATGGTTATGCTTCCAGGTTCAGCCATGCAAATGAAAAGGCTTCAGCGGGATTTTATTCTACCTATCTGGATGACTATAAAATCAACGTTGAATTAACAGCCACGAAAAGAGCCGGGTTTCATAAATATATTTTTCCCGAAAGTGACAGTGCTCATGTGATCATCGACCTGAAACACAGAGACAAAGTGATTGCCTCAGAAATTAAAATTGTGAATGATCATGAAATAGAAGGATACCGCCAATCTACCGGATGGGCTAATGATCAGATTGTTTATTTTGTGGCTGAATTTTCAAAGCCGTTTATTAATTCCGGGATCGAAAATGAAGGAAAGCTAACAAGCGATAAGGAAGCTTCAGGAAAAAGTATCAAAGCCTATGTAAGTTTTAATACAAAGGAAAATGAAGAAATTTTTGTAAAAGTTGGTATTTCAGCCGTAAGTACAGAAGGTGCCCGAAAAAATGTTGATGCTGAAATTCCTGGTTGGGATTTCGCATCGGTAAAAGATCAGGCAAAAAATGAATGGAATAAGGAGTTAGGTAAAATCGCTGTTTCGGGCGGCACAGAAGAACAAAAAACCGTTTTTTACACGGCTTTGTATCATTCCTTCCTTGTCCCGAACCTGTTTATGGATGTAGATGGTCAATACCGGGGCAGAGATTTTAAAATCCACCAGGCTGAAGGATTTGATTATTACACTGTTTTTTCACTCTGGGATACTTTTCGCGGGGAACATCCTTTGTTCACAATGACTCAGGAAAAAAGAACATCGATTTTATCAAAACAATGATCGCTCAATATAAGCAGGGGGGAAGACTGCCTGTTTGGGAGCTGGCCGCAAACGAAACGGAATGTATGATCGGATATCATTCCGTTCCGGTAATCGTTGATGCATATATGAAAGGCATTCGTGATTTTGATGCAGAAAAAGCATTTGAAGCCATGAAGCACAGCGCCGATATGGATCATTTTGGTTTAAAATCATACAAAGAATATGGATATATTCCGGCTGAAGATGAGGCCGAATCGGTGTCCAAAACTCTTGAATATGCTTACGATGACTGGTGCATTGCCATCATGGCAAAGGCTTTGGGTAAGGATGATGACTACAAAAGGTTCATGGAAAGGGCACAATCCTATAAAAATATATTCGACCCTTCAACCGGATTTATGCGTGCCAAGATGAACGGACAGTGGTTTGAACCTTTTGACCCGAGGGAAGTCAATTTTAATTATACGGAAGCCAATGCATGGCAATATAGTTTTTTTGTTCCACAGGATGTCGGAGGACTTATGCAAATGATGGGTGGCAACGAGAAATTTGCCGAAAAACTTGATCAGCTTTTTTCTGTCAGTTCGGAGACAACCGGCAGTGATCAATCGGACATTACCGGTATGATTGGTCAATATGCGCATGGCAATGAACCAAGCCACCACATGGCTTACCTTTATAATTATGCCGGTCAACCCTGGAAAACACAGCAAAAAGCAAGGCAGATCATGGATGAGCTTTACACAGATAAGCCTGACGGTCTTTGTGGAAACGAAGATTGCGGGCAGATGTCGGCATGGTATGTTCTCAGTGCGATGGGATATTATCCGGTAACCCCCGGAAATCAGGAGTATGCCATTGGAAGCCCGTTATTTGATAAAGCTTCCCTGAATCTTGAAAATGGGAAATCCTTTACGATTCAAGTTAAGAGGGATTCGCCCAAAAGTATTTACATTCAGTCAGCTGAGCTAAACGGCGAGAATTACCCTAAATCATTTCTTACGCAGGATGTCATTATGAAGGGTGGAAACCTGGTTCTGACAATGGGAGATGAGCCGAATCAAACCTGGGGAACGGGAGAAGGAAACATTCCGGTTTCGTCAATAACCGATCAGTTGATCACACCTGTTCCCTATATCGTTAAAGGGAAAAGAACATTCACAGATACGACGACCATTGCATTGGGAAGTATCACGCCCGGTTCGGAAATATTTTATACAATCGATGGGTCGGACCCTTCCGGAAAATCAATGAAATATGAAACTCCTTTTACGCTGGATAAAACCACGACGCTCAAAGTAATTGCAGTTAAGCAGGGAATGCCTGACAGCCGGACTATAAAATCCGAATTCAATAAAATACCAGTCGGTCGGAAGATTACACTGAATACCAGATATGTTGAGCGATACTCTGCTGGTGGCGATCTTGCCCTGATTGATTTTATCCGCGGATCGACAAATTTCAGGACCGGTGCATGGCAGGGCTATCAGGGAGATAACCTTGATGCAGTTATTGATCTTGGCAGTATTCAATTAATCGGTAAAGTTGAGACAGGATTCCTGCAGGATGCAGGAGCCTGGATATTTTTCCCGGAGAAAGTTGACTATTATGTTTCAAACGATGGTAAAAATTTTCAGCATACCGGGACCGTAAATAATGATGTATCTCAAAAAGACATGGAAGTTCAGATAAAAAACTTCGATATGAATTTCGCTACCAAGGCGAGATACATTAAAGTGGTTGCCAAAAATATCGGTGTTTGTCCTGAATGGCATTGGGGCGCTGGTCAGAAAGCCTGGATATTTGCAGATGAAATTATGATAAAATAGAATATTTGGTACATTTGCACTAAAGTTTGATAGTATGTTCCCAATACCTGAAAAAGTAAAAACATTAAGAAAGTATGTAATCCATATCGAATATTCAGATGGAACCAAAGGTGATATCGATTTATCATATCTTGCTGGTAAAGGAATCTTCAAATCATGGGATGAAGGTGATTTATTTGAGAAGGTTTATTTGAATAAGGAAACTTTCGCCGTCTCATGGAATGAAGAACTTGAACTTTGTTCTGATTCTCTTTATTTGAAGATTAAGGGGATAACCTTTGAAGAGTGGAAAAGTAAAAAAACTTCCCATGCCTCAAATTAGCAATTTTTTTGGGATTCTGATTTATATGTATTTTGATGACCACAATCCTCCCCATTTTCATGCTCTTTACAATAATTTTCGAGCACAGATCAGGATTTCAGATTTTGTTTTAATGGAAGGTCGACTTCCTCCTCGTGCAATGGGACTGGTTGTGGAATGGGCATCATTGCATCAGTCAGAGCTTTCAGAAAATTGGAACAGAAGTCAGCTAATGCAGCCCCTTTTAAAAATCAATCCCCTGGAATAATTTCCAAGTAATTGCAGACAAAATCAAAATTTATCTGAAGACATTTTTTAACCTTGAAAAAATTAAGATCAACCTGTTAATATAAATCAGGAAGATATGTATGAAAATTTTCTGATCGAAGTCTGTGCGGCCACTGTAGGATCAGCCATTGCAGCTCAGGAAGGCGGAGCGAAGAGGATAGAACTTTGCGATAATCTTTATGAAGGGGGTACAACGCCCAGTTATGCCGCTATAAAAATCGTCCGGCAAATGCTTCAGATTGGTGTGAATGTGATGATCCGTCCACGAGGAGGTGATTTTTGCTATTCCGATCTGGAATTTGAAATCATGAAAGAAGACATAATTTGTAGCAAAGACCTTGGAGCCGATGGGGTTGTTTTTGGAATTATCTTACCGGATGGTAATGTCGATATGGAAAGAACCAGAATACTGACTGAACTCGCACGACCCATGAGCACTACTTTTCATCGTGCCTTCGACATGACCCCCGATCCGTTTAAATCGATGGAAGATATTATTTCACTTGGTATTGAGCGTATCCTTACTGCTGGACAGAAAAACAAGGCATTTGAGGGCAAAGAATTACTAAAGCAATTGATTGAAAAAGCTGGCGAAAGGATTATCATTATGCCTGGAAGTGGGATCGACGAAAAAAACATTAAAGAAATCAGGGATTATACAGGAGCTAAAGAATTTCATTTAACCCGAAGAAAGACTGTTCAAAGCAACATGAAGTACAGGAAAAAAGAAATTTTTATGGGTGGTCTCCCCCAAATTCCGGAATATGAAATAAGGGTAACCGATAGCCAATTAATTAAAAAAATAATTGAATTAATTTCGGGATAACCCGTTACCATCTCCGGTTTCTATTGGTATTTACAACCCAATATGACATCAGGGAGTGTATTCCTGTTGGTTCAGGATTAAGTTCCGTTTGTCTTTATTAGCTAAAACTTTTAAGCAAAATTTAACAAATCAAATCATTGCAATATGCAATTGTTTTTTGTAATTTTGATCTAACTATAAATCATGATAAACCGGATGAATTTTTAAAAGTAAACAAAGAATTTTTTAACCGGGTTTATCCTTGTTCTTAGCCATAAATGTCTTTATTAACCATTCAAAAATTATTACCATGAAAAGATTAATACTTTTCTTAATCAGTTTTATTTTTAGTATTACACTTTTTGCTAAGCATGTTCCTGAAACAATTGCTGAAAAGGCTGCTTTAAACCAGTATTCTACAATGCTTGCAGTGGGCAAACATCAGTCACCTTCTCTGCTAAGGATGAATCTGACTTTTGGATATTCTTCTCAGGGTTTGCTTCCATTAAATGGAACTAATAATAATCCTGAAATTCTGTTTTATATTTTCAACATAAACCAGGACAATGGATTTGTATTAATTTCAGCTGATGACTGTGCTTATCCCGTACTGGGGTATTCTTTAAATGGAACTTTCTCAGGAGAAAATATTCCACCTGCATTAAGTGGAATGCTCAAAAATTATGCATCGGAAATTAGTTTTATTATTGATCAGAAAAAAAATCCTGAGCCAGCAGTTATTCAGGAATGGATTGAATTATTAAACAAAACTGAAGGCAGCCATTTTAAGTCAATCTCTGCGGTCGATCCATTACTTAATACTACCTGGGATCAGTCACCCTATTACAATGATCTTTGTCCTTACGATTATAATTACAATGAACTTACCGTTACAGGTTGTCCCGCTACAGCCATGGCGCAGATCATGAAGTTCTGGAATTATCCTGAGTCGGGTACTGGTTATCACAGTTACAACTCTCAGAATTATGGAACGCTTTCTGCCAATTTCGGTGCCACTACATACAACTGGAACGCAATGCCAAACAACATAAACGGACCTAACACGGCAATTGCTACCCTGATGTTTCATTGCGGTGTCGCTGTTGAAATGCAGTACGGGGTTGCAGAAACTGGAGGGAGTGGAGGTTATGTAATTGAATCACAATCACCTGTTCAACATTGCTGTGAATATGCTTTTAAAACCTACTTTGGTTATAAAAACACATTGCAGGGTTTGGTCAGGGATGATTTCAATGATGCAACCTGGATACAAAAGATCAAAACAGATCTGGATGCCGGAAGGCCTGTTCAGTATGCCGGTTTTGGACAGGGCGGCGGACATACATGGGTTTGTGACGGGTATGACAACAACAATTATTTTCATATGAACTGGGGCTGGAGCGGCATTTATAATGGATTTTATTCATTGAACAACCTAAGTCCCGGAACCGGGGGCGCAGGAGGGGGAAGTGGAAATTTTACTGATGGACAACAGGCATTGTTTGGTATTGAGCCTGCATCAGGAGGAAGTGGTGTTGGTCAATTCGATATCAGGGCCTATTCATCAATAACAGTAAGCCCTAACCCAATAAATTTTACAGATGCATTTGATGTTTCCATTGATATAGGAAATTTTGACAATTCGAATTTCTCGGGCAGTTTTGCTGCGGCATTGTTTAACAGCGAAGGGAATTTTGTTGATTTTATTCAGGAGCTGACCGGAATCAGTTTGCAGAGCAATTATTATTTACCGTGCACTTTTCATTCCGATGGATTGCTCGCAACACCCGGGCAGTACTACATTGGAATCTACTATGCCGTTTCGGGCGGAGATTACCTGATCATTGGACCGGGTGATTACTCTAATTATTTGGAAGTTACTATTGCCGGACCCTCCAATACCATGCAAATGTATTCCACCATTTCAATAGATCCATTACCAATAATCAGCAACGAATCCTTTCAAATTGTATTCAGTATAGCAAATTATGGTTCACAAACATTTAATGGTTTGGTTTCGGCAGATTTATATGATGCCGAAGGTACTTATCTGGTTGAATTGGCTGAGACAAATATTCAGCTTCAAAGTATGTATTATTACCAACTTACATTTAGCTGTCCCGGAGTAAATGTTGATGGCGGATCGTACATACTTGCAATTTGGGATCAGCCAACTGGTGGCAACTGGGTATTGGCAGGTTCTGAAACGTATTCCAATCCCATTACCATCCAGATTGCAGCACCTCAGGTCTCACCTGATATCTACGAAATGAACAATGATGAGCAACATGCATTTAATCTCCCATTAAATATACCTGGAACTTCTGTATCGGTTACCACTGAAGGGTCAAACATTCATGAAGGGAATGACATTGACTATTATAAAATTGATTTTCCGGCAGGAACCCAATATCAATTAACTCCCAGGGTACATGATAGCCACAGCAGCGGAAATGGACAAATATATTCCGACAATGTGATCTGGTCCTATAAAATTGGAAATACCTGGTCAGAATCCTTTGATGATATAATGCCGGGAAGCTTTACAATTGATGGCGGGCAATCGGTATATTTTTCAGTTTCAAATTATTTTCAGGGAAGTGTTGGAACATACCTTCTGGATGTTTTGGTTAAGAAGGGGACATTTGGTATTGAAGAATATATAAACCCTGAATTAATTACTCTTTATCCTAATCCTGCTGGTGCATCTATCCGATTAATCTCAGACAACTGGAATGATTTGAAATTACCATTAAAGATTGAAATCTTTAATTTATCGGGTGAGAATTTACTTCAACGTGAGAACATCATTCCTGATTCAAAAGAAATTACGCTTGGACTATCATTTTTACCAAATGGTCAATATGTTGTAAAAATATCGGGTAAAGAAGGCGTTATTAATAAAAAGTTTATAAAACTGCAATAGATAAAAATGGCGACCTATTGTCGCCATTTTAAGTTGATAAATTTTCATTTTTTCAACAAATCCCGAATTTCTGTTAAAAGGGTAACTTCCTTTGATGGTTCAGGAACAGGAGGAGGGGCTGCAGGCTTCTCTTCTTCCTTTCTCTTCATCCTGTTCATGGCTTTAATCATCATAAAGATTGCAAAAGCAATGATCACAAAATCAATTATGGTATTGATAAAAACACCATAATTCAATGTTACAGCCGGATTTACAACCGCACCAGCATTATCCAATACAGCTGCCTTAAGGGTCAACGTAAGATTTGAAAAATCCACTCCGCCTAATAAAATCCCGATAGGCGGCATGATGACATCTGCTACAAAAGATGATACAATTTTACCGAAGGCACCTCCAATTATGATACCCACTGCCATGTCGAGAACATTTCCCCGCATGGCAAATTCCTTAAATTCTTTAACTAATCCCATAGTGTTGTTTTTTTGGTTTAAAGTGCAAAATTAAAACAATTTTTATTTAAGAATGGCTTGAACAGCTGACTGACAGAAATTTTATAAGAAAGATCCATTAGTTACTTGAAATTTGTGAATTTGTAAATGTGAATGAACCATTCAAATAGGGTTTATTTTTCTGTAAAAGAAAAAAGCTATGTGAATTGTTTATTTTTGTAAAGTTGAAAGAACAAAAATCTGTTAATTTTTAATCTGGTAATCGATGAATAAAATTGTACTCTTTATTGCTTGTTTTTTTGGATTCGCTAACCTTGCAAATACCCAACAAATAGAAAATCAAGGTTTTGAGCAATGGGAAGATGCAGGGACTGTTATTGATGAACCTGTCGACTGGAGCTCGATTAAAACATCCGATGGGGGTAGTATTATAAATAATTCTGCACCCCAGGTATGGGAACAAGGCACAGATGCTCATTCAGGGAATTTTTCAGTAAAGCTGATTAATAAAACCGTTTTTGGCATTAATGTTACCGGCACGATGACAAACGGCAGAACCCATGCAGATTTTAATCCGGAGCTGGGGTATGTTTTTACCGATACAACGGACGAAAGATGGCATACCGTGATGAACAAAAGACCGGATAGTTTAGTCGGATGGTACAAATATTTCCCTCAGGGACAGGATCATGGACAGGCAAAAGCACTGCTACACGTTAAGAATGGAAAAATTCCTGAAAACGGAACCCAGTCCAATTGGGTAGGCTTTGCTTTATTCGATATGCAGCCCGGTCAAACAGTTGATACCTGGACACGTTTCTCGGTTCCGTTTGAATATTATGATGACCGGACCCCTGATTATATTTTGCTTGTGATAACGTCAGGAAATGGTACAACACCGGTTGAAGGCAGCTATGTTTATTATGATGATTTAGCTGTTGTTGGAGGATTGCAGGGTGTGAATAAAAATTCATTTGATCATGTATAAAATTTATGTTGCCGGCCAGACTTTGTATTTAAAAGGGTTCCCACAGAGCTATCTTTATAATTCTGAAGTAGAAATAATTGATCTTACAGGCAGGACACTGATTCGGGAAAAAGTAATTTCTCCTGAAATTCCTTTACAATCCTTGCAGATAAATAAGGGTGTTTACATTATAAAGCTAATTTCAGAAAACAATATAATCAGCCGGAAATTATTCATTCACTAACAAATGATTAATGCGTCTGATTCCGACAATGGACTTCACATTTTCGATACAAGAGTTTAATCGGAAATTCCTGGTTTACTTAAGGGGGAAATAACAGGCGGTAAATAATTATAATTGGATCAAAATCAACGTTTATGAAAAAAAGTATCCTAATCGTTTTTCTGCTTATATCCTTAAGGGGATTAACACAGGAACCCGGATACTTTGAAGGAGTAATTTATGCAGATGATACTGGCGAATCCCTAATTGGTGCTCATGTGAGATTAAAAAGCGATTTTTCTATCGGAGCCATTAGCGACATCGACGGAAAATTTAAAATCCGGTTGTCTCCCGGCACTTATACATTCCTTGTTTCGTTTACCGGCATGCAAACATCTTCCATTGCAGTTTCCATTAAACCGGGAGAAGTAGTTAATCAGGAAATTCGGTTAAAACCATACGTAAATGAGCTTCAGGGCGTGGAGATCAAAGTTGGGAGGTTCGACAGGCCAATTGAAGAAGAAACTTCCTCCATTGAAATTATCAAACCCGATATTATTGCTAATAAAAATGTGACTTCGATAAATACAATTCTTGATTTAACGCCAGGGGTTAACATCCTTGATGATGAACCTCAGATTCGGGGAGGCAGCGGATTTACTTTTGGCGTGGGTAGTAAAGTAGGCGTTTTTATTGATGGAATGCCCGTTTTATCAGGCGATGCAGGTCGCCCCTACTGGGATTTTATACCTACTGAAAACATTAAGCAAATCGAGGTAGTTAAAGGATGTTCTTCTGTGCTTTCCGGTTCAAATTCATCGAGCGGCGCAATCTATATCCGCACTGCGCAGCCAAGTTTAGAGCCTGAAACAAAAATCAAGGTTTTTAGTGGGTTCTATTCGACTCCTTATTATAAGACCATGAAATGGTGGAATGATTTTCCCTATATAGGGGGTGCTGATTATCTTCATTCAAGAATTATTAAAAAAAATACGGATTTTACAATCGGTGCAAATGTTTTATTTGACCATGGATATATCGGCGCACCTAAACCCGGACCTCTGGTGACGGATTCGCTTACAAATTTTTCGGATAAAAAGATGGCCAAGCAACGTATCCGGATGAATTTCAATATTCGCCATCGGTCGGCCAAATATAAGGGACTAAATTATGGGCTCGATGGTAACTTTATGTATGATAAAACAAATCTGACGCTGGTTTGGCTTGATGAAAACGAAGGATTTTACAGGGCTTATCCCGGAGCTGTTTTGCTGCAGAATCAATTTATTTTTTACCTCGATCCATATGTGAACTTTTATTCAAAGATCGGCATTACACATAATTTCAAAGCACGAATTCTTTATAATAATGTTGATGCCTCCAATAATCAATCTACCCGCTCAACGGTTTATTATGGCGACTATAATTTTATCCGTAAGTATGAATTTTTAAAAGGTTTTGCATTTACCGGTGGGTTAGCTTTTCAATACAATGATGTATATTCAGAACTTTATAGTGGTTCGGGCTCGCCACGAAATCACCTTCTCAATCTTTCGGGTTATGCTGAAATTCAAAATAATTTTTTCGACCTGATCAATTTCTCTATTGGCGCGCGTCTTGAATATTACGGATTAAATGATTCTACACAGGAAGTAAAGCCGGTTTTAAGAGCAGGAGTATCCTTGAAATTGATGCAGGAAACCTACCTGAGGTTTTCAATAGGGCAGGGTTACCGGTATCCAACCATCGCCGAAAGGTACATTCTGATCAATCTAGGGTCATTTACGGTTTTCAGCAACCCACAACTTGTACCTGAAAGCAGTTGGAATGCAGAATTGGGAGTTAAGCAGGGATTTAAATTTGCAAATTATTTCGGATACCTTGATGTTGCTGTATTTCAGCAGGAATACCAAAACACGATCGAATACTTATTCGGTTTCTGGGATTCTACCTATACCTATCCGCCGGGATTTAAATTCCTGAACACCGGAAAATCCAGAATTTCAGGAGCGGATATTTCTGTTACCGGTAAAGCTTTGCTGGGGAAGAACTTTAGTTTGAATTCGATGATTGGGTACACATACATTTTACCTAAAACACTGGAGCCCGATTACGTTTATGCTCATGACTATCATCCGGGTGAAGCCACAGCATTTACTTACCGGAGCACAAGTTTAAATCCTGACAATAATATTTTGAAATATCGCTTTATGCAAACCCTCAAGGCAGATATTGAATTGACTTATAAAAATTCAACTTCTGCGGGCCTCAGCGTAAAGTATTTTAGTAAAATAGAAAACCTTGATAAGGCTATTGAAGATTTTGAAAAAGCCACCAAAGAATCCGGAGGTTCGCTGCAACCAGTCGAATACATGGATTATTTTTACAATCACAACAATGGGAATGTGATCCTTGATTTTCGTATCAGCCATATCATAAAAGAAAAACACAAAATATCTCTCATCACTGATAATATTCTGAACAGGTGGTATTCATTGAGGCCACTGAAGGCCGAACCGATGCGAAAAATAGTGCTGCAGTATGCACTTAAATTTTAACTATAAAAATCAATAGAAATCAGAAGGGAGATTGCAGAAATACAAAAAAATCCCGGAAACTTAATAGATCCCCGGGATTTCCATTTTTATTAAAAACCTTTTAAATCGTCGGATATTTTTTAAATATTTCTTCCGCATTCATCAGGATATCAACATACTGAGCACGGTAATAGGCAAACGGATCATTGATGGACTTGTACGACATTTTTCCCCTGAATTCCGAAAGCTTTGAATATCCTTTATTTTCCATCCAAAGATTGATATCTCGCAGGATCGTGCTGATCTGTTCAATCCTGTGTTTATATAAAGTACTCACTACCTGTACACAATCAGCTCCCGCAAGGATCATCGAAACGGCATCTTCGCCGGTATAAATTCCCCTAGAACTGCATATCTGCGCATTGATGTTCTTGTAGATAATTCCGGTTATCCTGAGCGGAAACCGGTTATCATCCTGCTGACTTAAATTATAAGGAAAGCGAAATTTTTCAAGGTCTATATCGATTTCCGGCTGAAACAGACGATTAAACAAAACAAATGCATTCACTCCGATCTTATCCATTTCTTTAATTACATGCAACGGATTTGTATAATATGGACTTAACTTTACGGCTATCGGAATTTTAACTTTTTTCCGGATGGCACTTAAAATATCGAGTTGCTCACTGATTATGGCTTTACCCATTATTTCAAAATCATTCGGAACATAGTAAAGATTGCATTCAATGCCTGCAACCCCAACTTCTTCTATTTTTTTAGCATACTCTTCCCAGGTCTCAATGTTAACAGCATTTAAACTGCCAAGAACCGGTATGGAAACGCTGTTTTTTGCTTTCTCAAGGTTCATCAGGTACTCTTCCGGACCGGCATGTTCCATGTCAGGGAAAAGTGATGTCATTTCGGCATTGCGGTCGTTAAACTCTTCCAGGTTCTCCGACATCTGAAGATTTTCGAGTTGAACTTGTTCCTCAAAAAGTGACTTATAAACGATGGCCGCAGCTCCGGCTTCTTCCATCCGTTTTAGATTTGCAACTTCGGTTACCAAATTACAGGCACCTACAATAATGGGATTCTTTAATTCAATTCCCATATAATTCGTTCTGAGATCGACCATATTCTTAATTTTTATTTATCTGATTTAATTCTATTTAATGCAAATTTTGTAATAAAATTGTGACGAACAAATGTATGAAAATTTTTATATCAGATTTTTCTATCAGGGCTTATCTAAATAATTTCTAAATAATTTATATTTAATATCCAATACTATTAATTTATTAATTTCGCCAGTGTCAAAAATAGACAAGTTATAATTAATTGACACTATTAGAGGTTTTTAAAAAATTTAAATATGGATAAAAAGAAAAAATTCATCACGTGCGAGGGGAACTATGCAACTGCACATATTGCTTATATGTTCAGTGAAGTAGCTTGTATTTATCCAATCACGCCATCATCGGATATGGCGGAGTACGTTGATCAATGGGCTGCTCATGGCAGAAAAAATATTTTCGGGGAAATTGTGGACGTTAAGGAAATGCAGTCTGAAGGCGGTGCTGCCGGAGCTGTTCACGGTTCTTTACAGGCAGGTGCATTAACCTCTACTTATACCGCATCGCAGGGATTATTACTTATGATCCCGAATATGTATAAAATTTCAGGTGAATTGTTGCCGGCAGTTTTTCATGTAAGCGCCAGAAGTCTTGCTGCACAGGCGTTGTCAATTTTTGGCGACCACAGCGATGTAATGAGTACGCGTCAGTCCGGATTCGCTATGCTTGCCACCGGCAGTGTGCAGGAAATAATGGATATTGCAGGTGTCGCGCATCTTTCAGCAATTAGAACAAGAATTCCTTTTCTCCATTTTTTTGATGGTTTCAGAACGTCGCATGAGGTTCAGAAAGTTGAGGAAATGCAGATGGAAGACCTTGCAGGGCTGATTGACCAGAAAGCACTTCAGCAATTCAGAAATAATGCACTGAACCCGGAACATCCGGTCACAAGGGGAACCGCTCAAAATCCCGATATATACTTCCAGTCGCGTGAAGCCGGTTCAGTATTTTATGATCAGATTCCGGATGTTGTTGAGGAATATTTGAAGGAAATCAAAAAAATAACCGGACGAGAATACCATCCGTTCGATTATTATGGTGCACCGGATGCCGAACATATTGTTATTGCAATGGGTTCGGTTACAGGTACCATTAAGGAAGTAATCGATCATTTAATGGAAAAGGGAGAAAAAGTCGGATTGATCGCAGTGCATCTGTACAGACCTTTTTCGGCTAAATATTTCATGAAAGTTTTCCCCAAATCAGTAAAACGGATTGCTGTACTCGACCGTACGAAAGAGATCGGTGCGAACGGAGAACCCCTTTACCTCGATATAAGGGATTTGTTCTATGGTATGAAGAATGCACCGCTAATCATCGGTGGCAGGTATGGATTAAGCTCGAAGGATACAACACCCGCCCACATTCTTTCTGTTTTTAATAATCTTAAGGAAAAAGATCCCAAGAACGGATTTACAATCAGTATCATTGACGATGTTAAAAACACATCATTGCCCTTGCTTCCTCCGGTGCGCGTTAATCCGAAAAGCACCTATGAAGCTAAATTTTACGGTCTCGGTGCCGATGGTACAGTAGGAGCTAACAAAAACTCAATAAAAATTATTGGCGACAGCACCGATAAGTATGCACAGGGTTATTTTGCTTACGACTCAAAAAAATCAGGAGGGATTACGGTTTCACATTTGCGTTTTGGGGATGAGCCGATAAGGTCAGCATATTTGGTCAGCACACCTGATTTTGTTGCATGTCACGTTCCGGCATACCTCGAAAAATATGAGATGCTCAACGGTCTTAAAAAGGGGGGTACATTTCTTCTGAACAGCATTTGGGATGAGGAAGAGACAAAAAGCAAGCTTCCGGATCACTTTAAAAAGTACATGGCTGAAAATGATATTGAATTCTACACCATCAACGCGACAAAAATTGCCACTGAGATCGGTCTGGGTTCACGCACAAATTCAATCATGCAATCGGCGTTTTTTAAAGTTTCGGAGGTAATACCTTACGATGACGCCATTGATGAAATGAAAAAAGCAATCCAAAAGACCTACGGGAAAAAAGGGGATATCATTGTCAAGATGAATTATGCAGCAGTGGACAGGGGAGCTGAAGTAACAAAAGTAAATGTCCCTGCCGAATGGGCAAAAATCAATGTAAAGGTTGGAAAAGACTCACGGGAACTACCTGATTTTATCAGGAATATATTCGAACCCATGAATAAGCTTCAGGGGGATAATTTACCGGTAAGCGCCTTCGCGGGAAGAGAAGACGGTACATTCCCTTCAGGTACTACAGCCTACGAGAAACGTGGAATTGCTGTTAATGTGCCTGAATGGCTTTCTGAAAATTGTATTCAATGTAACCAGTGTTCGTATGTGTGTCCTCATGCCTGCATCAGGCCATTCCTTATTGATGAAAAGGAAATGAAAGGGCTGCCTAAGGATACTGTTACATTAAAGGCTATACCCAAAACATTTGACGGCTACCAATACCGGATGCAGGTAAGTCCGCTGGATTGTACTGGCTGTGGGAATTGTGTAGAGGTATGCCCTACGAAAGAAAAAGCACTTGTACTTAAAAGCCTTGAATCACAGATGAAGGAAGCTGAAGTTTGGAATTATCTTGATAATAAGGTTACCTATAAAGACACAATCGCTCCGAAAGACCAGAATGTAAAAAACAGTCAGTTTGCCCAACCTTTATTTGAGTTTTCGGGCGCTTGCGGAGGTTGCGGTGAAACATCATATATAAAGCTTGTTACGCAATTGTTTGGTGAACGTATGATGATCGCCAATGCAACAGGATGCTCGTCAATTTATGGCGGATCAGCTCCATCAACTCCTTATTCTCCAAGTAAGAAAACTGGAAGAGGTCCGGCATGGGCTAATTCTTTGTTTGAAGATAATGCTGAGTACGGATTTGGTATGGTTACCGCTGTGAAAAAAATGAGAAGCCGGGTTGCCGATATGATGAAAAATTCAAATGGAAACCTTTCTCCAGCAACAAAGGAATTATTCAAGGAATGGCTCGAAAATATGAATAATGGAGCCAAATCGGATGAAGTTACTTTAAAATTGATTCCTGCTCTTGAAAAGGAAAAAGAACCCGTAGCTAAAGAACTGCTGAAGATGAAACAGTATTTCAGTAAAAAATCGGTTTGGGTTCTTGGCGGTGACGGATGGGCGTACGACATTGGATATGGCGGACTTGACCATGTGCTTGCTTCGGGTGAGGATATTAATGTGCTCGTTCTGGATACGGAAGTTTATTCGAACACGGGTGGTCAGGCATCCAAATCTACTCCTGCTGGTGCAGTTGCAAAATTTGCTGCTTCAGGAAAGAAAATCCGTAAAAAAGATTTGGGTGCAATGGCAATGACCTATGGTTATGTTTATGTTGCACAGGTTGCCATGGGAGCAAGTCAGTCACAGTTATTGAAGACAGTGAGAGAAGCAGAAGCCTATCCGGGACCATCGCTGATTATAGCTTATGCACCCTGTATCAATCATGGTTTGAGATTCGGAATGAGCAAAACCCAGGAAGAAGAAAAACTTGCAGTTGAATGCGGGTACTGGCATTTGTACCGGTATAATCCACTGCTTGAGGCCGAAGGCAAGAATCCGTTTACCTATGATTCTAAAGAACCTGATTGGTCAAAATTCCAGGATTTTCTTGGCAGGGAAGTAAGATACACTTCGCTGAAGAAATCTTTTCCGGCCCATGCAGCCGAATTATTTGCAGCAGCCGAAGAAAATGCAAAATGGCGCTACAAGAGTTATCAGCGGATGGCAGCAATGGAATTTTCGAAATAGTCAGAATAAATTCATTAATTTTATAGCCGGGTACAATAGCGTGCCCGGTTTTTTTATTAAAATAAATCATATGAAAAAGCGAATAAGTATTTTCCTTATCCCTCTATTTATTGCAGGGTTGTTTCAAAGTTGCTCTAACTCGAATGCCTCCGGTGCAAAAAGTGAAAATGAACCTCTGGTAAATTCAAGCACCTATTTAATGATGGCCGTCCTGTACCAGCAGACTGCTGCAGAATATCGAGCCTTGTGTTACCAGGCGTTTAATATAGCTCGCTACCAGGTCGATCAGAGTCGCAGGATCATGGGGCTAATGAAAAAACAGGCGGTTATTGTCGATATAGATGAAACGGTTCTTGATAACAGTCCTCAGGAAGCCAAATGCATTCTCAATGATACGCTCTATCCTGCCTACTGGAATGAATGGGTTAATTTAGCCATGGCAAAACCCGTTCCCGGTTCTCTTGAATTTCTGAATTATGTCGAGTCATTGGGATGGGATGTTTACTACATTACCAACCGTAAAGAGAAATACCGCGAGGTTACGCTTAAGAATTTAAAAGAAGTGGGTTTTCCCTATGCAGATGATGATCACCTTTTAATGAAAACAGATAGCAACAATAAGAAATCGCGACGGGATAAAGTCGCTGAAACCCATTCCATCATATTATTGGTCGGTGATAACCTGAACGACTTTACCGATGTTTTTGAGAATAAATCAGTACCTCAGCGATTTGAATTGACCGACAGTCTGAAAAAGGAATTCGGGAACCGGTTTATTATTCTTCCAAATGCTATGTATGGCGACTGGGAAGGTGCTTTGTATAAGTATGATTTTTCGAAGAGTCCGCAGGAAAGGGCTGAAATAAGAAATAAATTCCTGGAAAGTTTTTAGATAATTAATGAATCATTTTATGAAATCACCACAAATAATTTTTGTGGGAATATTAATTGCCCTGTTGTTTAGTGCTTGCGCTACAGGTCGCTACACCAATCTTGACACCGCTCTGAAAAATACGAATGATGTAAAAATACTGGATTTGAGCAGGAAACATTTGGATAAAATCCCTGACTCAGTATTTAACCTAAAAAATATCGAAGAGCTGATCCTCTTTAAGAATAATATTAAAGAAATACCTTCCGAAATCCAAAACCTTACCCATCTCAAAAGACTGGTTGTTAGCAGAAATGATTTAAAAAGTCTTCCTCCCGAACTAGGTAGTTTGTCTAGTTTGGAATATTTGTCGGTTTATTTTAATGATTTAGATTCGTTGCCCGATGAGATCGGAAAGCTTAAAAATCTTCAGGAATTGAATCTGAATTACAATAATCTGACAGAATTACCGGCAAGTATTGGCAACCTGAAAAGACTCGTAACATTATACCTCGATCATAATAAATTAACTTCAATTCCACCAGAAATAGGCAATTGCATGAGTCTTGCACGATTATTCATTGGCAAAAACCAGCTACAGGATTTGCCTTCTGAAATCGGTAATTTAAACAATCTTGCAGAACTGGATATAGCTGAATCAGGTCCTTTGCTTACATTGCCTGAGAGCCTTTGCAGTATCAATGATTTGCAAATCCTTGTTGTCGACCGGACTACCGTGGTTCCCTATTGTTTTCTGGGTGTAACGAAACCAAGGTTTCATTTAATCATCGAATAAAGACAAAGAAGTATTTAAAGTGATTTTGTAATTATCCGTCTGAATAAAACCTCCATACTCTGATATACTCCAGGGATATTTCTCAATAGGCAGGAATTTTTGATGGCTCGCAGATGATCGCAAATTTCTGCGCAGATTAAACCGCAGATCAAGTTAATTATTAATTCTTATAAATTGTTGACTATACGAATAATAGAGTCTTTTAATGTGGACGAATTAAAATTAATCAACAATCCAAGTTTTTTATTTGCAAGTTTTATATAGGTTAATAATTGCTTATGATGAACATCTAAAAGGTTCTCCACAGATTTAACTTCAATTATTACAAGTTCATTTACTAAAATATCTAATCTAAAGCCTACCTCAAATTTTATTTCTTTATAGAACATTGGAATACCCACTTGCCGTCTGACTGAATATCCCATTTGTTCCAACTCATAAGCCAGGGCGGTCTCATAAACACTTTCCAGCAAACCAGGTCCAAGTTCGTTATGAATTTTAAAGGCTGCTCCTCTTATATCATATGAAATATCATTTTCATTCATCAGCGTAAATTTGCGAAAAAATCAGCGAAAATCAGCGAGAAAATCTAAATAATCAAACTTTGCAGTCTCATTTTTTGAATGTTAACAATGTGATAAACATTGATTCATATTATTTAGGATCAACCGGCGCTCACAATAGGAACAAGTGTAAATCTCCAGGCGCAGAAATAATTTTCAGGATGCTTATCAGGCGGACAGCAGATACATTCCGTTTTGATCCTCGGATCGATGGTCTCGGCAAAGGTGGAATATTCAACCAATCCGCCGGATTTACAGGGATAATCATCCAGACCTTTTCGTTTTCTGGCATTTTGAACCCGGCATTCATTCATTCTGAAAACAAAACTGTCCTCTGTTTCTTCTGCGAACGATTGCGTATTTATGAATGCATACAACCTGAACCGGAGTGCCTTTTTCAATCCTTCCAGTCCCGGATTTTCATTCAGTCCAAGAATTTTTTTTATGGAGTTCGCTTCGAACGGAGAGAAGTGCGCCCAGCAGGAATCATTGCAGCGTTTAGCATCGTTCATTCCGTAACCGAATTCAACTGCCTGAAACCAGATGCCATCGTTGGCAAGCCAGTTAATGGCCATTCCTTCACGAAGCTTATCCAGCTTTTCTTCGGGCAAGTTGAGCAAAGGAACCGGAATATTTTCATCAACATCAAAATCAAGAATTTTGGCAATTCTTCCGATTTGAAGCTGAATAACTTTTTTCCCAGGCTTCCTGCAGTAATTTATACGCTTTCTCAGTTCCCAGCTGATGCTGAACCTCTGCAAACCACATGGCATGGTGCATCAGGGTTCTGTGAAAAAAATCAAGGATCAGCCTTGCATTCTCTTCTTTTGTAAGTTTTTGCGGATTTGAAAAATTATTTTCCATTAATTCAATTTTTTTCCTGAATAAATTGATGCAATTCCGAATGTCAGTTTCTTAACGTTTGTCTGGGTGAAACCGGTTTTTTTAAGAATATTAATAAATTCTGTTCCTGCCGGAAATTTAGAAACAGATTCGGGTAAATAAGTATACGCCGATTTATCGCCCGAAATAATCCTTCCCAATGAGGGTAAAATGTATTTGAAATAAAAAATATACAATTGCTTCACCGGAAACTTTTCAGGCATCGAAAACTCCAGGATGATCACCTCGCCACCGTTTGTCAGAACCCTGTACATTTCAGCAAGTCCTTTTTCCAGATTCTCAAAATTACGTACCCCAAAGGCAACCATAACGGCATCAAATGTATGATCAGCAAATTGAATATTTTCAGAGTCACCCGTTTCGAGTGAAATTATCTGTTCAAACCCCTTCTCATTGATTTTTTTCCGGCCGATGGCCAGCATATCTTCCGCAATGTCTATCCCGATGACTTTTTTAGGTTTTAATTTCATTGCCTCGATGGCCAGGTCACCGGTTCCTGTGGCAACATCAAGAATCGTTTGAGGATGATGATTACCGAGCATCCGGATCGCTTTTCTCCTCCAGCTTTGATCTATTCCTGCCGATAAAAAATGATTTAAAAAATCGTACCGGCCTGCGATGCTGTTAAACATCGACTTTACAAGTTGTTTTTTGCTTTCGTTGGTTGCCACAAATTACTTTCCGAATAATATTTTCAAATAAAGCGTCGGTTCTTTCAATCGCTTGCGTGTTTCCAAATCCGTTATAGCAAGCATAAGTTTTTCCTGCAGTGTTTTACTTTTTAGTCCCTTGTTGATCATTGCATTAAATAACCAGGGATAGCGGATAAATCCAGGTATTTTTCTGCTGATAGTAAGTTCTTTTCCTATCTTATTGTATAAATTCTGATCGTACTGAAACATAAAATCATCCGTAAAATTATTCGCCTCAAGCGATCGTTTCACCTGCTCAGCTGCAAGCATTCCACTAACGGCCGCATGACCAATACCTTCCCCGGTAACCGGATCGATCAAACTTGCAGCATCACCAACGAGCATGAAACGTTCACCCGAAATTTTCCTTCTTTTATCCCAGATAGGAAGCGAATAGGCTTGTATTTTAGTTACCATCTCCGCATACTTAAAGCGTTCTTTCAGGTAGGGAACTGTTTCAATGGCTTCAAGCATTTTTTCACGCAGATTCATCTGTTTTTCAGTGATTCTTTGTTGATCCAGTCCGACGCCAACATTGGCAAGGCCGCCTGAAAGCGGGAAAATCCATAAGTACCCCGGAAGAAAATCTTTTAAAAAATGAAGCTCTACAAAATTCTGTTCATGAAAGCCGCTTATGCCGCGATAATAAGCTTTCAGTCCAAGCATTGTGAATCTTTTTGTTTTCTTAATTCCTCCCGGATCTTTAGAAAATGCTGAATTGGCACCATTAGCAAAAATTACCATCCGGGCTGATAACAAATCACCATTTTTCGCTTCCAGCAAAACTCCCTGCTTCTCTCTTTTATAGTTCACAATTTCCGTTTCTTCAAAAAAACTGATTTCTTTCTTCTTTCGAACTTCTTCAATCAGAAAATTATCAAAGTCGAGACGGCGGCAAATAAAACCCGGAGGTATGCCCGGCGTACCCGCATTGTTATCGAAAAACGGGATGTCCAGTTTATTATGATTTGGGGCTACAATTCGCATTCCATAAGAAGGAAGAACAAAATCCTGCTTCGAAAGCCGTGTAAGTAAATTTATATCCAGTTCTTTTAAAATTGTAACAACCCAGCCGCTTATGCCATCACCACAAATTTTATCCCTTGGAAAACGGGCTTTATCGACAAGTGCACAGTTGATTCCATTTTTAGCCATAAATAAAGCGGCAATTGAGCCCGCAGGCCCTGCACCGACTATGCATACATCTGTTTTGATCATGAAGCTACAATTTATACGGGCCAAAGATAATTGATAAATCGTAAATTAATGTTTAATAAAATTAAATAAACATTAAACAATATTGATTCCGGGTTGTTTTATCTATCTAATCAAATGAAAATTGTATTTTTGCGGGCTGAAATTAAAACCCGCTTATTAAGAATATAGTATAAGTAAGTTAAATAATTACACGCGTGAAAGAAAAAGAGATTGTTTGTGGGTTTTCAAAGCTTTCAAAAGAGCAAAAGATAGCCTATATTTCGGCTTATTTTGAAAACCCTGATGAATTTGTTAAAGATATACAAAGCTTTTTCCACAGAAATAAAGAAAAACAAAAGCTCTTTGATGAGTTCAGTGAAAACACCATTTCAAACTTTTATTTTCCTTTTGGCATTGCTCCAAATTTTCTGATTGACGGAAAAGTTTACCACATTCCTCTTGTGATTGAGGAAAGTTCGGTTGTGGCTGCGGCTTCAAAAAGTGCAAAATTCTGGTCGGATAAAGGCGGTTTTCATACCGAAATCATTTCAACGACAAAAATCGGCCAGGTTCATTTTATCTGGAAGGGCAATCTGAAGAAATTGAAAACACTGATGCCCGACTTAAAAGACCGGTTATTGGAAAGCACAAGATACCTGACACTGAATATGGGAAAAAGGGGGGGCGGAATTCTTGATATAGAACTCGTTGATAAAACCGACGAAATACCGGATTATTACCAGCTGAAAGCAACATTCGAAACGGTTGACTCAATGGGTGCCAATTTTATAAATTCTTGCCTTGAAGAGTTTGCAACCGAATTAAAGATTTTTTTCAGAGAAAGTCCGTTTTTTAGTCAGGAAGAAAAGAATTGTGAAGTAATCATGTCCATCCTTTCTAATTATACACCTGATTGTATTGTTAAATGTTATGTAGAATGCCCGGTAGAAGAATTGGGAAAAATTGATGAAGAATTCACCGGCGAACAGTTTGCGTGGAAATTCGAAAAAGCGGTTCAGATCGCTAAAGTGGATACCTATCGGGCAGCCACTCACAATAAAGGAATATTTAACGGTATTGATGCTGTTGCCCTGGCTACCGGAAATGATTTCAGGGCCATTGAGGCATGTGGTCATACGTTTGCTGCCAGAGACGGACAATACCGCAGCCTGACAGATATTAATATAAAAGACGGCATTTTTACCTATACATTAACCATTCCGCTGGCTCTTGGTACGGTGGGTGGACTCACAACCCTTCATCCGCTTGCTAAAAAATCGCTTGAACTGCTGGGCAACCCGCGGGCAAAAGAGTTGATGCGGATTGCCGCTGCGGTTGGACTGGCCAACAATTTTGCTGCGATTAAATCATTGGTGACAAAAGGAATACAGCGTGGTCACATGAAAATGCACCTGCTCAATATTTTGAACCAATTTAACGCCACGGAAGACGAAAAAGAAAAGGCAAAAGTCCGCTTCGAACAACAGAAAGTGACTTTTAATGCAGTCGAAACTTTTTTAAAAAACCTGCGAGAACCTGCGTTTGCCAGCAAGGTGGTTTTCATTCATAAATAATGGAATTTTACTCTAGCGGAAAACTGCTGATAACGGGCGAATACCTCGTAATGAATGGGGCGGTTGCACTCGCCGTTCCCGTAAATTTCGGGCAAACGCTTCAGGTAACCGATATTTTTAACCCGGGGATACTTAAATGGGAAAGTCGTGCACATAACAAGCCCTGGTTTAGCGCAGAAATAAATACGGGGTTCTTTGATATTGTTGAAACAAATGATCGGGCTGTTGCAGATAAACTCATCGATATTCTTCACGGAGCCAGGAAAATGAACACGAATTTTTTAATCGGTCAGCAAGGATGGAAAGTAATCTCCAATGCGAATTTCGACCTCAATTGGGGTTTAGGAAGCAGTTCAAGCCTGATTTCAAATATTGCTTACTGGGCTGATGTTGATCCGTTTGACTTGAACAAAAAGGTTGCAAAAGGTTCAGGATATGATGTGATCTGCGCCAGACAGGACGGGCCTGTTTTTTTTCAGCAAAAGAGTAATGGATATATTACTGGACCTGCTGAATTTAATTCGGTTTTTAAAGACGCTGTTTATTTTGTTTATCTCGGACGAAAGCAAGACACTTCCGAAAGCGTTTCATGGTTTTTACAGCACCAGCAATCCTATCGCAAAGAAATTGAAATAATTTCTGAAATAACGAGAAATATTGTCTCGGCTGAAACAATTCAGGAACTTGAAAATTTGATATCAGAACATGAAAATTTAATGTCACAAATTCTGAAAAAGGAACGATTAAAAGAAACCCGCTTCCCCGATTTTAAGGGAGAAGTGAAGTCGCTGGGTGCCTGGGGAGGTGATTTTGCAATGCTTACGTGGGAAGGAACCAAACAAGAATTAGTCAACTATTTAGTTAATAAACAAATTGATGTTGTATTTAATTTTAATGAACTTATAAAATCAAGGTGAACTTCGAAGAAAAATATTTACAAAACAGTTTAACTCTTACAAATCCTGGTCGATTTGAAGGAAAGAAAACTGTTGCATGGCGAAGTCCTTCGAACATTGCCCTGATCAAATACTGGGGTAAACGGAATTTTCAGTTACCACAGAATCCTTCGTTAAGTTTTACGCTTGATAAATCGTACACAGAAACCAAGATTGAATATTCATTTCAGGATAAAAACCGGGTTTCTTTCGATTTTAAATTCGAGGATAAAAGTTATCCTGAATTTGAAAAAAAAACAGCTTCATTTCTTGAGCGATTGACAGCGTTTCTTCCCTTTGTAAAATCGTTGCATTTGTCGGTGTCAAGTATGAATTCTTTTCCACATTCTGCAGGAATTGCTTCGTCAGCATCTTCGTTCAGTGCACTTGCATTGTGTTTGCTTAACATCGAAAATGATCTTTTCGGAACACTTTCTGATGAAAAAGCATTTTTTGAAAAAGCATCGTTTATGGCAAGGCTTGGCTCGGGCAGTGCTTCCCGTTCTGTGTATCCTGATTTCGCAGTCTGGGGCAAAAACGAAAAGATAGAAGGATCTTCGGATGAAATTGCAGTTCCCTATAAACTGAAGGTTGATACGATTTTTGAAGAGTTGCAGGATTCGATTCTTATTACAAGCGATGAAAAGAAAAAAATCAGCAGCACTATGGGCCATAGTCTAATGAACGCTCATCCGTTTGCCACGGCACGATACGAACAGGCTGTAAATAATCTGGGTGATTTGATAAAGGCCTTCAAAGCGGGAGATGAACAAAGTTTTATTAATATTGTTGAAAACGAAGCCATGACTTTGCATGCACTGATGATGAGCTCAAAACCCGGATTTAGTTTATTAAATGACAATACCTGGATGATTATTTCGAAAGTGAGAGAATACAGGGAAAAGCAGGGCTTGTTGCTGACTTTTACGCTGGATGCGGGTCCGAATGTCCACGTTATTTACCCGCTAAAGTATGATCAGCAGATAAAAAGTTTTATAAAATCAGATCTTTTAAAATACTGCATTGCGAATAAATGGATCGATGATAAAATGGGATCAGGTCCCGTAAAAATTGATTGAAAAAATGAATAATAAAAAGGGAAACGATATTTATTACGGTAAAATAATATTATTTGGCGAATATGGTATTATTTATGATTCCATGGCCCTTACGATCCCATTTACCCATTTTCACGGCGAACTGAGCTTTAATAACAAGTACAACCGATACAAATACACAGATTACGAATTTGCCCTCGAATCAAACGCGCAGCTCAAGCTTTACGCTGACTGGCTCCGGATTATAATTGAAGAAAGGCAGTTACCTGTCAATTTCGATTTCACACAGTTCGAACGGGATCTTGAAAAGGGCCTGTATTTCGAATCGACCATTCCGCAGGGCTATGGATTGGGAAGTTCGGGCGCCCTGGTCGCTGCCTTATACAATACCTATGCAGAAGAGAAAATTGCTGGCGGACGTTCGGTAACCAAAGAAGATACCTTAAGGCTGAAACGCATTTTTTCGGTTATGGAATCGTTTTTTCACGGCAAAAGCTCGGGTATTGATCCGCTCAATTCATACATTAAATTCCCGTTGCTGATCAATTCGAAAACAGACATTGAAACGGTCGGAATACCGCGTAATAAATTTAACGGAAATGCCGGAATCTTTCTGATCAATACCGGCCATCCCGGGAAAACAGCGCCACTGGTGAACCACTTTCTTGAAAAATGCACCGATCCCGGCTATTTTCGCATCATCAATGAAGAATACATTCCGCTCAACAACTCCATCATCAATAACCTGATCAATGGTGAGATGGAGGTTTTTTTTAAAAACCTTTCTGCCCTTTCCATTTTGCAGATGAACCATTTCGATGCCATGATCCCGCGTAACTTCAGGGAAATATGGCAGCTCGGCCTCGATACCGGAGATTTTATCCTGAAACTTTGCGGTTCCGGAGGAGGAGGGTATATTCTTGGATTCACCAGGGACCTGGCAAAAACACAAGCTTATTTTCATACCAAAGATTTGGAAGTGGTGACTGTTTACAAAAGTGTACGGTAACGTTTCTATGCCTGGTGCCGGCGGGATGATTAAAAGCTGTTTCCTGCCCACATACACCAGGTTAGATAAAAGAATGAACCTGTCCTAAAGCCCCGCGCCCCATTTGCAGCAAGCCTCATGCTTTGCGTATGTGCTTTTTCTGTTGACTTTGAGTAGTCGCCTTATTATTTTTACATGTAATTTTTTCGTGTGTTAATATGGTGGGTACTGATGGATACTGCTCTTTTGGAAATAGTGAATAAATAACCGACATAGCATTGAAACAACGTATTGTTATTAAAACTACGTCCTGCCGAAATCAGTATGTGGTTTTGTGAATTAACATCAATAACACTTCCAATATTAAATCTTGTATCACTTTTACTATCCTTTGTATCCGGTGTATTATAATAAAATTCAGTGCCAATACTAACATTTTTAGTCACCTGGTATTGTACCTGCCATCCGATAAAACTCCAATTTATATTTCCTTTTCCGGGATTTATCCAGTATCCATAACCACCATACGTTTGCCATTTATTCCCAAAGGATTTTTGTATCCAAACAGGTAAGAAAAATTGAGCTTTCCCGTTTCCTAATTCTTTCGCCGAATTACCTGTTGGTATTTCGCATAAAGGAAATATGCCGATTTGAGGTATGTACTTTGTTTCCTGAATAAAACTATATTTGAACCCTACTTCAATGTCTCCTATTCCATAATTATTTTTACCATCATATTCATTAGTAAAAGCTAGCGGAACAATCAGGTGTAATTGCACATTTTTTATAATTCCATAATTTATTTCAAAATGTGGCAATGTGCCCTGAGCCGTAGTTCTGTTATAACTTGAATGAGACGAAAGATAGAATTCCCAGCTTCTGAAAGCCACTGGCACAGGATCATCGGTATCATAAGGTGGGCCTGCAATTATTATATTTGAAATCAATATCAGAGAGGAATACAGCAAAAAAATTAATTGGAACTTTGTTCTTAAATTAATAATGTATTTCATATCTCGTTTTGCAGAATTACTAACTTCCCTACAAATTCAGGTTCAAATTTATTCAAAACCTATCACAATTCCTGAAGAACCTATATCATTTTTGAAATTTTCGTTCCGAATATTGACCTATAAAGTAAAATGTCAATATAGGTATAAACATAAATTTCGCTGATTTTTCAAGTAAATCAATTTGATTAAGAGTGATTAATAATAGTGCAATTAGCAATATCACAATAATGTCAAATGTTCTTTTTTTCATTCGTGAATCGGTTTTTAAGGACAAGTCATGCTTGTGCAAAACGTTTTGCCAGTATAGCCCATAGCCTTTGCTTTACGCTGATGTTCATAGATGTTACGTATACTCAAATTTATTATTCTTTTTCTTGATGACCCTAAGGCCGGCTATCGGCTATGATGGGCTGTTTTGAATAGTTTTTTTATTTATTTTTTCTAATCAGTCTTTCTGACAACTTAATAAGCCTCTCAATTGAATCAGTCCAATTTGTTGTTGGTGAAGATGCAAATAAATTTTGTTCAATATCTCCAAAAGTATAACTGATTCCATCATTTACAATAAGCATTGATTCGAATCTTGGTATTTTTGCTTTTGCAATTTCACTTTTAGTCAATGAGCTATACTGATCTACTTCCTTATCTTTTATTCTTTTGATTGAAAATTCCCAGATGTATTTCCCTCGTTTATCTTTTTTGTTAGTCATTTGTCCAACTCTTATAAAATAATCTGAGTCAATTTTATATATGAACAAGCATTTATTGCTCTTGATAAAAACTGTAGAAGATTTATAGGAAACAAGTCCATTTAAACTGTCAATGGTACATGGACAAAACTTTTCGATTTCAGGGTCAAATCTAATTGAATCTGGCATGAAGGAATATCGATCAAATAAAGTATCAGCAATTATCTCAAAATTTGCTGAGTCAACGGGTACTAAATTAAGACTCTGTCCTCTGCAATAAATTATTGATGTCAGGAATACTATGATTATTAATATTCTCATTCTCTCAAATTATGCATAACATTATAGTATTTTATCCATAGTCCCCAAAAATGGTTGATCAAAGATAAAGAAAGAAGTTTGAATTTAGAAAAATGATTTTTAAAGGGTTTAAAAGGGGATGAAGGATAAAATAGAGTTGGACTTTACCGCTTGCTTGCTATGGGCTTTCCTTTGATTTTGTTTTGTTCATTGGAGTTCTGATCGTATTGCATCTTATCAAGCAAGTATGTTTTATCACAAAAAACCGGTTTGTTACTTTAAAGATTTGTCATAAAAGGCATAGCTTCTGCTGTTCTTTCGGATTTGTAATCCGGAGTTTTTTATTTCAGGGATTTGCAATCCCGTTAACGTATTAAATCTTCATCAATCAGTAATGGCATATCCGCATAATTCCTTGCGGAACCGCATAAATAATCTTCCGAATTCTCTACAATTTCTGCAACAAAAGTATTTTGATGAATGTAAATAAACTACCTCAACGCAGAGCAGGGGGGAATATGACCCTTAGATACCTACTAGCTTTGCTGTCGGGATCGATTCCACTTTCGATTCAAACTTCACTTCGTTCGTTTTCATCGGGGGTCATAGATTTAATTCCAACCATTGGGTTGGCTGCGAGACCAAATAGTTATGATGCAGATGATGCGTTTTCAGCAGACACTGCATAAAATCATAGAATCACCTAACGTGTGAATTATGTAACTTAATTATGGAATTGTATAACACAAAACGGAATTGATGCAAATACTTTTGTTCTGTGGTAATATTACACAAAAATTAATAAAAATAATTATGAAAACTCTTTACATTATTTTAATCGTTTGTGTACTCTTCATCCTAAATATCAGCGATGTTGATGCCCAATGGATACAATCTAACGGGCCCAATGGAGGTGAGGTAACATGTTTGGCTGCCAGCGGAACGAACCTGTTTGCAGGGACCAGATACGGTTTATTTCTTTCCACTAATAACGGCTCAACCTGGACGGAACTTATTTCCCCGCTGACCTCTAAGCGTATTCTTTCCCTTGCTGTTGTTGGCACGAATATCTTCGTCGGAACCTTTGGCTTTGGTGTCTTTCTTTCGTCCGACAACGGAGAAAACTGGACAGCTGTTAATACCGGCCTGACTAATCCTTTTGTCTGGGCCCTGGCTGGGTCAGGTACGGATATATTCGCAGGGACTTCAGCAACAGGTGGCGGTGTCTATATTTCCACCAATAATGGAAGCAGTTGGGCGCTCACCGGCCTGGTCACTGAGAATATAAATACGATAGCTGTTTCAGGCACAAACATCTTCGCCGGAACTATTTACCATGGAATTTATCTTTCCACCAATAATGGCACAAGCTGGACGCAAGTCAATTCAGGGTTGATATCTATGGATATTTATTCTCTTGCAGTGCTGGGTACGGATATTATCGCCGGAACGCATGGCGACGGAGCATTTCGTTCCCTGAACAATGGCACAAATTGGGTGCAGGTCAATTCCGGCCTGACAAACCATAACGTGGAGTCGTTAGCTGTCAGTGGCACGAATCTCTACGCGGGCACGCATAGCATGGCAGGTGGATCCGTTGGCGGTGTCTTTCTATCCACTGACGTTGGCACAAACTGGACAGAAGTAAGTGTCGGATTGACAAGCACGAATGTTCCGGCTCTTGCTGTCATAGGTACAAATCTCTTCGCCGGGACGCAGGGCGGAGGTGTTTTCCTTTCTGCAAATAATGGTACAAGCTGGGATGCCGTCGATTCAGGTTACCCGAATACCGAGGTTTATGCATTAGCAATATCAGGTACGGATCTCTTCGCCGGGACTTACGGTGGGGGCGTTTTTTCCTCCAATAACGAAATGGACTGGACGGCGGTTAATTCAGGCCTGCCGGAACAGAATATTGTTGTTTATGCCCTTGCGGCATCCGATTCGTATATTTTTGCCGGGATTGATAACGACGGTGTTTATCGTTCCACTGACAACGGTGCAAGTTGGGACTCAATCAAACCTGGCTTGACGAATATATATGTCCGTTGTCTTGCGATCGCAGATAACAATGTATATGTTGGTACTTTTTCAGGTGGTGTTTTTCGCACGACCCTCAATGGCACAAGCTGGACCCATGTCAGTACCGGCCTGCCTGGCTGGGCATTTGTTAATGATATTGTGGTATCAGGCACGAACCTCTTTGCAGGTAATTCTTACGACGGTGTCTTTCTTTCAACCGACAATGGCGATAACTGGACTGAAGTCAATTCCGGTTTAACTAATACGGATGTGAATGCCCTTGCTGTTTCAGGAACGAATCTCTTCGCCGGAACTTCTAGTGGAGGAGTCTTCCTTTCCACCGACAATGGCTCAAACTGGGCGGAGGTCAATAATGGTCTTACAGGGCAGTATTTGAATGTTCTTTCCCTTGCAAACTCAGGTTCGGCAATCTTTGCCGGGACGAATGACGGAATAGCTTTTACCAACGACAACGGTGCAAACTGGACGGAAATAAGTACAGGACTTACCAATAGACGTATTGTATCCCTTGAGGTTTCGGGTACGAATCTCATAGCCGGAACCTGGGGCAGTGGTGTATGGAGCAGGCCATTGTCGGAGATAATTACCTCAATCACTACCAACAAAGTGCCCAACAGATCTCAACTGATACAGAATTACCCAAATCCGTTTACTCAGACAACAAAGCTGAAATTTGAATTGGCAACTTCTGCGTTTGTTAATTTATCAGTCTTTGATTTGCTTGGGTCTGAAGTTGCGATACTTATGAATGAGCAACTTACAGCTGGCACACATGAAGTGGTGTGGGACGGGACAACTTATCCCGAAGGGATTTATTTTTATAAATTATCTTCAGGAAACAAAGTTGAAACAATGAAAATGATTTTGAGGAAATGATTTTCCTGCTTACGTATCAAAACTTAAATATCCTGTCTAATCCCTCAGATATTTTGAAACCAGCATAAGCGAGGAATCGTTAGGGTCGGTTGTTTCTTCAAAACCCAATCTCTTGACGAATTGGAGCATAGCCGGGTTACTTTTGAGTACGGAGCCATGGATTCGTTTTATACCGCGTGCATGAGCATGACTTATCAATGCTTTCATTAGTTTTGCCCCGAGACCGCGGTTTTGCCATTCATCAGCAACGACAATGGCAAATTCGCAGCTCTTGCCATCCGAATCAATCATGAATCGTGCAACGCCGATTTCTTCCTCTTTTATTTCTCCTTTATGTAGAATAATCAGGGCTTCTTCGTTGAGCGGGTCGGGATTCGTAAATGTCTTCAGTTCCTTTTTATCTAGTTCTTTGATTGATCCGTGAAATCGCAGGTAGCGTGACCGGACTGAAAGATTACGTACAAATGTCTGTTCTATCATAGCATCGCCAGGTGCTATGTGGCGAAGTGTTATCTTTTCTCCATCATCAAGAGTCCATATTTCTGTGTCAATGTTATCAATCATGATTTGATCCTCCTCTTCGTAAAAAAATGACTAGTAAAACCTTATTTGCATTAGTGAATGCTTTGATGAATGCTTTTTCTGGCCTGTCAACAGTGCTGGTAATAGCATTAGCGCAGCTTGTGGGTTTCCTGTACATATTAATTTTTTAATTCCTTACATGCAAAGTTATATTTATCCGGCAATAGACGGAAACTTTGTTTACCTGCCCGACTGCGTTATTGAGGCGGGTTTATTCCTCCAAGTGCCCTTCGGAACATTTGTCGCAGCGGGCGGGCCCGCCCGTTCTTAACAAAGTGAAGGAGGGGCAGGCTGTGCAACATGGCTTCATCGCATGCCCCGACTCTTTCGACGAGATCGGGTACCGTACCTCGACAACACGAAGCCTTATTTATTAGCGGCTGATGTTCTGTTGTCCATTGGTCTATGCTTTCCTGCTTGTCAGGAACGCAATTAGTGAATAAACAGCACCGATGATGAGAAGATTATAAACAAAGTTAATTAATGTGTCGCTTACGGAATGTGACCTGCTGTCGATGTCTATGAAAACATAAACTGCATAAGCAAGACCTGCTATTAAAATAATCCACCCGAAAAAAGTTTTCGGGATAAAAAATATTCCGATACGTTTGAACCAGGGTAAATGCATATTATTATTCTTTAGAGTAAATATATTAAAAGGATTATGATTGAAGCAATTATTATGAGTAGATTGAACCACACGGCTTTCAAAAAGTTTAATGATTTCGGGCTTCCTGACAGGAAGTAAATTTCTCTGATACTCATAAAATTAATTACAATGAAAAGGATTGGCACTATAAGGAAGAACAAAATGGAAGAATACTTTGCTTTGCCTATCAAGTCGTGAAGGTTGGAACCTAATGTTGTAAAAGGCATAAATATACTCTTCATTAAAAGGCCGGCAAGTATGTAAAGCGGAATGCTTAACCACCACCAGCTTAAAACAGATTTGTCCTTTGCTTTTATAATTGCTTTTTCTAACATATTCTGATGTTTAAGTTTAGAAACTTCCGGTTTTGTCATTTGCAACAATTCCATTTCAAAGTTTTTCATTTCCATAATCAATAATGCTAAAGTTTAAATTTGGTTGCACTTTTCACGAAGTTTTTGCAACCCCCTGGATAAAAGTGATTTTAATGTTCCTTCATTGATGTTCAATATTTCCACAATTTCTTTATTGTCTTTCCCTTCAAAGTATCTTAAAGCAATTACTTCCTGGTATTTGTTCGGCAATGTTTTTAATGCATCAAGAACTGTCAGAAATTGACGATGTCTTTGAAGTTCTGCTTCCAATTCTTCTTTGTCCTGGTGCAGATAATTTCTGAATAGTTCCTTGTTTTCAATGTCAACTTTATCAAAAAGAGAAGTATGTTTTTGTTTGTGCCGGAAAAATTGGTTCACTTCATTTGTTGCAATACGGTAAAGCCAGACTTTTATTGAAATGCCTTTGTAAGAAAAATTCCGGATGTGTGTAAATGCTTTGAAAAAGGTGTCGGCTGCGATGTCGGCAGTATCATCAAAGTTACCTGTCCTTCGAAGTATATAGCTAAAAATGGGCTTGTAATAGATTTTAAAAACTTCGGAAAACGCTGCCGGGTTATCCTTGATTTTATTTAGAAGCTCTAATTCTGTCATTATGCCATAGAATACGCTTAATTACATAATGCAAAAGTATCTGTTTGGTTGCATTTTACACTTGTGTCACACTATTCCATGATTTTATTTTGGTGTATTGCTTTCAGTTTTGTCATTGTCAATAGGTTCCCACAATTCTATTTTGTTGCCTTCTGCGTCCATAATATGTACAAATTTTCCGAAGTCGTAAGTCGCAATGCTGTCAAGTATGGTTACTCCGTTTTTTTTGAGTTTGTTTACAAGTCCTTCAATATTCTGAACCTGTGTAATTAATCATAAAATCCTTTTTGGATGGGGAAAAATATTCATCCCCTTTGTCGAAAGGTTTCCATTGAAGAGAGTTTATCTCGTCAGGATTATTAATGTTTCTGGATTCAAAACTCGAAGAACCCCAATCATTGATTTCAATCCCTAAATTTTTGGTGTACCATTCTTTCGTAGCCTGCGGATTGTCAGAATAAAAGAAAATCCCTCCAATTCCAGTTACTTTAGGGGTTGTGTCGTTGGTTGAAGGTGTGTTTGTCGTTTCATTTTTTTGGTCTTCCATCGTATTTGTCTTTTTAGTTGTCGATTCACAGCTTACAAGAAGTGTTACAAGCGAAATCAGTGTCAATACTCTTTTCATCCTGTTCTATTTTCTATTCGTTAATGTTTGCACTTTTGTTTTGTCAAGGTGTTATATCCATTATTAGCGGCTGGTTTTGTTTGCTTTTTGAATCTTATCATAATCGATTAAAGCCAATTTTATGCTCGAAATTACCAGATCGGGTTCATCCGTTTGAACAAAATGACTTGAGTTTGAACAATAAAATAACTTTCCATATTTCAGGGGATATAAAAGTTCTAACCATCGTTTCATTTGGATGTTACTATTAATTCTCCACATCTTTTCCCTGTCATAAATTGTTGGTGGTTCAGAATCAGAAAAACCACCTGCCTTAATAAAATGTATTGGTACGTCTGGCAAAGGATTCCGGTCGCAATCTTCAAAATCTGTTTGGGTCAATTGTCTTGATATTTTTACTTCTTCTACATAATACTTTGGCATTTCTGTATAGAGTTTTTCAATAAAATTCTCATACGGTTGCCCAAATAGTGAATCAATCTGGAACTGGGTAAGCCCGATTTCCAGGTAAGGCTGATCGCCCATATCTCCCTTTTTAGTAAAATCAATGGGATCAATAAAAATAAGGCCTGCAATTTCATTGGGATAGTATGAGGCAAAACTTCTGATATAGGCTCCGCCAAAAGAATGTGATACCAATAAATAAGGGGGTTTTAGTCCCCTTTCTAATAGCAATTCTCTCAAATTATTAACAATATGCTCAGTTGTAGGAGGCAGGCTGTCGTCTTCGGACTCTCCAATCCTTGGACGGTTATAGGCAAAAACAGCATTTGATTTTGAAACTTCATCAATTATAGCTTTCCACCTGTCATAGGTGTCAGCCATTCCATTTTCAAATACGATTACTGGTTTATTCATTTGATTATTCTTCAAGCCAGTTGTATATACTTCAACCTTATAACCGTTTAAATTAATAAAGTCTATGTTGGCAAAAGCTTTGTCTTTATTTGCTTTAACGATTTCAATAAGGGGTTCCCATCTGCTATCCGTGTACAACGATGTTAAATCAGGGTCAGACTTTATATGCCCGTAATTGGTGTAATTCATTAATGTTGTGATGTAATTTAAATAAAAGAATGCGCTATCCGCATTGTTTGCTAAAGCATAAGAACATGCAGCATTATAACGATGGTTCATTGTTATTTTAGCATCAGGTGCACTAAAAGCATCAGAAAACGCTAAAGCAGAGTTCTTATAGTCTTTTACCTGATAAAGGGAGTCTGCTTTTCTGATAAGAACATCATACTTCTGATGATTTTTCTGAGCAATTAAAGATGTCGTAGAAATCAAGAGGGCGAGTAAAAAAGTTGTAGTTTTCATATATTTTTTTAATAATAGGTACAATCAAGGTTGAAATAAACTTGCCTCTAACGATTGGTGTAAGTTTTTGTAGCTGATTCCCGGAGTGATTTTCTGTCCGATTGGACTGGAAAATCGATGCGGGAATCTGCAACTCAAACACCGCCGCACCCGCTATAAATTTACACTTTGTGTATGCCCTGCATGAGCATGCATTGCACACATTTCACAAGCTTTATAAAAAGTTTAAAAATACAAATAAACTTTAAAGAGCAGGCGAAAGTGTACAATAATTTTCCAGAGGGTGGAAGTCGCTTACCCACCGGGTGACGCCGGGAAGTGTTAGTCCAGCCATGGCGGGAGAAAGTGATTTGGGGTAACCCTTACACTGAAGGAAGCCAGACTGCAAAATCCGGTACTGACCCTTCGGCTGCGCTCAGGGCAGGCTTAACAGAAACGGCATATGAAGCTAAGAGAAGAGGATAAGCAAACACACCATTGCAACGTCCATATTGCAAATCATTTCTTAGTAGATGCTGCAGGAATCGGAGGAAGGAAAATGCTCTTACCAGGGGAAGCTCTGATAGACGATAGTTAGTCAGGGTGTCATCAGAGGCTATAGTAGTTGTGGAATGTGAGCTGCGAACAGATACCGCAGAAGACTCACAGATCAATGAAGGGCTGAACGATAGGTTGCTAAAATTCGGTAAGGAGGTCTAAACTTTGAGTTTACTAGCCTTAGTTTAAACTATTGCAGAGGTAATCCTGGTGTAAAGAGCGAGATTGCTGATACCTGGCGAACCGTCCGGCCCGATGGCGGGATGGTGTGAGAGGCACTTCGGTGGTCTTATCGGCTCACAGGCCGTCTACTCGATTGTGCTTAGTACTTTATTCGCTTAATTCAGCCAACAATTTATTCATTTTTTTAGTTACTTTATCAATATCCCTTTGATGTCCTTTTGCAATAGGGATCAAATCATAACAAACTTTTATAATCTTTTCTAAATTCGATCCTTTTCTTGGGGACCATATACTTGCTCCTATTGAATTTTCACTTGAATTTATTGCTCTGAAGTAATATGTTACACCATCTAATCCAAATGGCGGATTCTTTTGATTTTCTATTTGGTTAATTGCAAAAACGAAAAATTCTCTAATTAGATTTGAAAATACCGGGGTAATATTAGTTGAGCTTTCATTAATCTCAGGAATATGCTTTCTAAAAGAAGTCCTTTTAAAGGTATAATAGTGCACTATTAAACTAATCTTGCCTAAAGTGTCATTTTCAACTGATATTATTGCTCCACCACGTCCCATCAAAAAATCAGGAACAAGTCGAGCTATTGGATTGTCATTAAGCTTATTTTGTAATTTAGGGGCAATTGTATCATAAAACCTATTAAAGGCTTTTTCATATTTATCTTGCCCCATAACATATCCTATTATACAGAAATTTAATATAAACGAAATTAAATACTGTTTCATTTTCATTGTATTAAGCACAACGTGTTGCAAATATGGCCCGTAGCCGTTCACTTGCATTATGTTTATTAATTACTCGTATGTTTATGTTTCTACTCATTTGTCTTAATAACCCTAAAGCGGCTATGGGCTATGATTTGCTGTTATAGGGCGTGCTTATCGTTTATAATTTCTATTTAAGTCAATACACTTACATTTTAAATCTATGTTATATTTTCGGCCCCTCTCAATTCATATTCATATTGCTCAATTATTTCATTCCTTTCAGCATAATACTCTTGTTCTGATTTCAGAATTTTCTTCTTTTTTTTATTTCTTTTTTTGGGTTTATAATCAAGTATTAATTGAATGTCTACCCATTCAGAATAATAATCATATGAATATTCGAAACAAGATATTGTTCCTAAATTTATTGTGTCATAATCTGTTGGCAGGTTTGTAATAGCAAAATCATAATAAATTTTCGCTTTAAATTTTAAGGTGTCAATTTTATAATTCTCAGGAATACTAAATATGAAAGTTCCATCAAGATCAGAGAATGATTTATAAATTGAATCTATGTAAACTTCAAGTCCAGGGGCTGGGTCAAGGAAACCAGATCTATTTTCAACTATATTTCCACTTATAACTGTTTGGGAAGTTCCAATTGATAATAGACCAAAAAATAATATTAATAATGATATCCTTTTCATTCTTTTTAGCATGCCCTCTAACGCCCGGCTGGCAAAACTTGTGCGTGGATTTCAGATATCTCGCGTACGATCCCAGGAGTGATAGCATTGGTTTTACCAGCATGTTGGGGGCAGTGCTTTATTTTTTAATAAATTTGCCTACCTGAACTGTCAAATTATTGGTTAACTTGACAAAATAAATTCCGCTGGGCAGGTTGCAGATGTCTATAATCGTTATGCTTTCTTCTATTTGTTGTACGATAATTTCCTGACCATTAAGGTTCATTATGGATAATTGACTTTTGGTAGGGGTTTCTGGTGTTACAATGCTTAATTGACCGGAAGATGGGTTGGGATAGATTTTCAAGGATTGGGATTTTGATGAAATGTCGTTTGTACCATTGGTATTCCCGCCTCCATTTGTGGTTTTGTAAATATGACCATTTCCACCAACACAATATCCAATGTTTTGGTTAACGAAATATACTGAGTATAATGGAGGAGAACCTTGTCCGAAGGATATTTTTCGACCAAGTTGTTCCGCCGTCTGTAGTTTTATAAATAGAACTAGCACCACCAACAGCGTGACCTGTATTTTCGCTAGTAAAGTAAACTGAATAATATTCCCTTGTCATCCCAATATCAGTAATACGTGTCCAGTTTATCCCGGCATTCGAGGTTTTTAAGATTGTATTCTCTCGCCCACAGCATAACCAGTATTGTTAGTAGGAAAAAAAACAGAGTATAAATCATAACTGTCATAGGTCTGCTTTGACCAAGTTATCCCTGCATTTATGGTTTTAAGCACTGTACCACTATCACCTACTGCATAACCCGTATTAGTGTCAGTAAAATACACTGAATATAAGGGATTTGAGTTTCCAGAAGAAAGGCTTGACCAGGTTAATCCGCCGTTAATGGTTTTTATGATAACACAATTTATTGCAAACATATCACGAAAACCACCAACAGCATAACCTGTATTGGCGTCAGTAAAATAAACTGAACGTAATATATTTGAAGTCCCTGAGGATAAATTTGTCCAGCTTTCTCCACCATTTATGGTTTTAAGTACTGTACCAAATTCACCTACAGCATAACCTGTATTAGTGTCAGTAAAATACACTGAATATAAGGGGTTTGAGTTTTCATAGGAAAGGCCTAACCAGTGTAGACCACCATCAGTAGTTTTTATGATTTCACAATCTGCCCACCACCCCCCACGGCATAACCTGTATTAGCGTCGGTAAAATAAACTGAACGCAACAATCCAGAATGTAAAGTCCCTGCAGGTTGCGATATCCAATCTTGAGCATTTGCAGTATTTAATGCAAAGAACCCGAATAATAAGATTAAAAACTTTTTCATTTTGACCTCCTTAATTTAGGTGTTACTTTTCTTATTTTTGCCTTACCGCTAACGGTTTGAATATGGTGCGTTTGGCATTTCAACGCTCCAATTTTTCAATTTACTACTATGTTTATTTATTGCTATCATCTTCATTTTAGCACTATCTGCCAAATGCACTATATTTTTTGTTACGCCACGTAGTTTATCTTTCAAATTTATAATTCCTAATATAATAATGCAGTACGATATATTTCTCATAAGTAATTATTTAATAAATCATAAAAACCTATTTTAAAAACCTAAAGTTGTTAATAGTTTAACTATTATCTAATTTTAATATGTCCAATTTAGTGCTTTAGTTAACATTTGAGTTAAGGATTATTCTCATAATTTTCTTCTTTTCTCGTAATACTCTTGGACTAAATTTATATAATAAATGTGCAATTCCTCCACCGATTACTCCACCTAATATAATAAAGGATCCTTCACCTTGCGCTAACCACATGATAAGACTTCCTAATAGAGAAATAATTGCGAAAAATAGAAGCCCAAACCATATAGGGGTTTGATGTGCAAATAGAATGTCATCTTGGTCGCATTTAACAGTGAATTTTATTGAATTTGATTTAACAACAATTCTTTTCTTTTTTAATAAGAATTCAATGTTGTTTTCCTTTAATATGGCTGCAATTTTTTGCAAGTCCAAATTATTTTTGTTTTTGTAAATCATGTTTTCTAATTTTTAATAATATTTTTATGTGGCGGTAACGTTTTCGGGCTTTGCGTTCGGGCGGGTTTCGGAGCACAAAACTGTCAACCTAGCACTAAAGCTTGAATAGAAGCACAAAGCTCCAAGTTTGCACGTCAGCCCGCCTGACGCAAAACCCGTGTTACCGGCTGCCCTTCTGTCTGTCCGAAGCAGGTCAGTATGAAGTTCACAAACACTTTGTTCTATATGCTTTACACTCATTGTTCTGTCGGTTCTTCTTGTGTCAGTAAAATTGCTTTGTCGCCATAAATTTTCCTTGTGGCTAATGTAAGAAAATAAGTTCCACTGTATTGTTTCATAGCGATAATTTCTGTCAACGAAAATTGTCTTGTAATTCGTCCTTGATTTCTTTCAAGTTCAATAGCTAAGTCCATCACTTTATCATACTCCTCTCTTCCTTTAAGCATTTTTTCAAGTTGCTTGTATCCCACTTCTTTTACTTCTAAGTCGGTGCAGTTTTCATTTATAATTAGTGCTTTCTTAAAAGCATAAAAGAAGTTCAATAAACATTGGGGTTCAAGCCGAAGGTGCATGTCGTTTTTTGCCAGCATACCTAACGCCATCATGTAGTTATTTACTGGTTCAAACTCTTCGTTTCTAACTATGCTACTGAAATACCTGAAAGTCATAAATGTCAAAACAAGTTCTTCTTCTCGTAAATACATATTTCGGGAACTCCAATCCAGTTGAAAACTTGTTTCAAGTTTAGCTTCCAGCCGTCTGTTGCTTTCTAAATCTAAAATCTGCTCATAATATTTGTCAACGTTTACCGTGATGTTCCAATAAAAAAGCCCGTTTGTTCCAACATTAAGTGCGGCTACAAATATGTTGCTGTAATTCCAACCGTGATGCCATAAACCCTTGATAGGAGTTTTCTTGTCAAGAATAAAATCAATCATTAAAGTATGATTATCTGCTCCCTTTGCGAATTGGATTAGTGGACTGTGAGAATTGAATTTCGTTAAAACATTTGCTCTTATTGAATGAGAAGGAGTAGTTAGCTTAATTCGTATTTTCCATTTTGGAGTAAAATCATTTTCTTTCTCTGTGGTTTTTTCAAGTTCTTTTTGAAGGAGTTCTTTAAGTTCGTTTGCTTCCGTTTCAAAGTGAACATTAAGCCAAGCAATCCAATTCTTTACATCCCCAAGTTCAATCAATTTTTCTTGTGATTGATTTCCAAAAATGTATTTCCTTTTGTCAGGATGATTAGTTGCCTCCATGAACCAATTAATATCCTCCTGCTTCTCTTCACTTAATTGAGTTTCTACTTCACCTTCAATTTTTGCAAGTTCTAATCTGGCTCTTGCCATTTTTACATGGACTTCGGCTTCATCATCTGTAATTTTTGAGGATGATGGAACGGTGTCGGTAAGTTCTGTATACATAACCTCTAATCGTTTGTTGTGAAGATTAGATGCCATGTTTCGTATTTCATCCATCTGTTTTTGAGTAAACTTCTCATTCATGAATGATGGTCCCCAAATTGCCCAAAACAGTTTTTTAATGTGGTCGTCAAGCGGAATATTGTAGGGGACTTTGTCCCAACTTTCTTTTGCGTTGATGTTATACCAGCCTACAAAAATTTTTCCGACTTCTTCAAGTCCGAACACCACAAGTTGCAAAACAATGTGATTGATATTCTTATTCAATAAAGTCTCTGCTGTCCTAATTGCATCTTCCGAATTGATTAGACAGAGTTGTCGGAAATTATTGAATTTGTTTAATTCTTGCTCGTTCATGTCTTGCAGTCAGTTTCAAGTTAGCACTGTCGTCATAGGGTTGCAGGTAACGTTTTGCAGCTATGTTGCGTGCCGCTTTTGTACCTTTATTTTTATTGATTTTCATGATTTCCAAATTTACAATTTCTTGTCTTGATTACTTGGATGCGCGGCATGCAATATAGGTGCTGTTATGGGCAGGATATTCTTGTCTTAATCTGTCTTTATTTCATTTTCTAACCATGTACAATATTTGTCCATTCCGTTTATTGAATATTTTGGATTCAGCCAATCATTTACGAATTTGTAATTCTTATTATATTTAACTTTCCCCTCTATACTTTTACTAATCACTGTGTTTATTATTCTTGAATTTGTCTGGTAAATTTTATGAATTCTAGTGGCTGATATATATGGTTTCAGCTCTTTTTGAATGTATTCAAATCGATAAATTGTGTGAGGAAGTATAATTATTTCCGGTTTTAAAATTTTTATATCAGCAATTGTGTAAGGTACACTATGCTTTAGATATTTTATTTTTATTGGATCTATATTCTTTGGACTTCTTATAGAAAATTTGCTAAAATTACTTGCAGCAATTTCTTCAAGAAAATCTTTTGGATTGTTTGAAAAGTCTAAATCATAACCAAGCATTGATAATATATACCGTGCAGCAGTCAATAGTGAGCCATCGTTTATTGGTTGTATATGAATTTCATTGAAGAATTCCTTTTCTTTAAAATAATTTCGATTTCTCAAAAAATCTTTGTAAGCTTTTTTCTCGTCTTCTTTACCATAAACATAAGTTAAATTCTCTGCGCTACCGTAGACCAAAACTCTCTTTTTCACCTTTTGATAATTATTACCAACAAACGGAATAGCAGGAGAGATTCTCTCATAGCTCCAATTTGGCACAGCAGAATTTTCTTTTATGTCCTCATATTTGACTAATAGTTCTTTTTCAAAATCGTTTAACTGTGTTTTGTTTTTATGGTCAATCTCTCGATATCTTTTTTCCATCAGACATTCTCTTTTGTAATCTTCAAAATTCCCGGTCAAAGCATCAAGTGCTTCACTTATTGATAGACCTCTATTTTTTAATTCGTTCCTTATTAAGTCAATATTGTTTTCTGCAAATTTTTTATAGTTTTCAGGTGCAAATACCTCGTAATATGGAAGGTTATAATAAGTTTTTGGAAAATATTCTTTTGGGTAATCCCCCCAAATTGCATATTCAACTTTTAATCCTTTAAATTTGTTTGGGATGAGTCTTTGATCAAAAATCACTGGCCTTTCTATTCTAATATAACTTTCTTGTTCGTCATATTCGAATTCATCGATCAATTCACTTCTATTGATATAGTTTTCATAGTGAACGGATTTGTAATGATGCTTTTTCCCTATTTCATGTGTTGAGAAGTATATTACCAATCTTGGCGGGTTAAATTTTTTTTCACCATATGATCCAAAAGTTTCCTTAACCTTATCAATAGAGACCATACAAGTTAGATCACATAGTTTTTTATTTGTCTCAGCAAATTCTTTAATTATTTGAAGAATTGTCATGCTTACTTTTTATATTAGAGGTGCTCAATATGTTGTTTGTACTTTTTTTATATCTTGCCCATAACGTGCCCGCAATATGGCCAGTTGGCGTTTTCTAGCAGTTAGTTATTTGATTTGCATATGTTTTAAAATTCCAAATATTTGTCTTGAAAACCTAATGCGCCAATTGGCTATGATTGCGTGTTATGCACTGTGCTCTTTTATCTTACGATTAACTTATCTCTGATTTCTGATTCTTTTGTAACTACCTCAATGGTATATATTCCTGATGGATATTCCGGTCCCATATTCCGGTCCAAACTGACCCCCTAAACCGGGCTTAAAAACAAAACTTTTTAGCCGGTTATTTTCATGACATTCCGGCGGATGCTGACCCCCTAAATGAAGGAGAAAGTTTTCTGATTGATATTATAAATCGGAGCATGTTGACCCCTATCGATCATAATCCGGTTGGATTTTTCTGATCGGAGAAGTTAAAAATCGGAGCATGCTGACCCCTTTTTTCCCGGATTTGATTTGATGGGTTTTGGTTCTTTAGCGGTAAAATAATTTACCCTAAAAAACGAGATGATGGCGGGAAAATCAATACGTATGAGTCAGATCAAACAACTAATGCAGCTGCATAAACAAGGCAAGAGGAAAAAGGAGATAGCCCGCATTCTAGGCATGAGCAAAAATACGGTGAAAGCCTATTTGCAAAAGCTCTCCAATTCAAAGCAAAACATTGATGATCTGTTGACACTCAATGATGTTGTCCTAGAGACAAGGTTTCATCCGGGCAATCCGGCTTATTCGGATAACAGGTTTGAGGTTTTAAAACAGCACCTGGATGATTATGTGAACGAGCTAAAGCGTACCGGGGTTACCCGTAAACTGTTGTGGGAGGAGTACCGCCGGGAGCATCCGGAAGGTTATGGATTAACCCAGTTTTGTTACCATATCGGCCAGCATATCGCTGCCCGCAGTCCGTCGATGGTTTTACAGCATAAGGCTGGCGAAAAGCTGTTTGTCGATTTTGCCGGTAAAAAATTATTCTACATCGACACCCAAACCGGGGAGATGGTGGAATGCCAGGTATTTGTCGGCTGTCTTCCATACTCGGATTACAGTTTTGCAATGGCTGTAAGAAGCCAAAGCACCGGTGATTTTCTATATGCCCTTTCGTGGTGTCTGGAATCGCTGGGAGGTGTCCCGCAAGTGCTGGTCCCAGATAATCTGAAGTCTGCCATTATTAAAGCAAACAAATACGAACCAGGTGTAAACCATGCGTTAGAGGATTTTGCCAATCATTACGGCATGGCCGTTATACCTGCTCGTGCAGGAAAACCAAAGGACAAAGCACTGGTTGAGAATCAGGTGAAGTTGATCTATAGCCGTGTTTATGCCAAACTGCGTAATGAAACTTTCTTTGACATTGATTCTCTAAACCGGGCGATCTGTGAAAAAGTAAAAGATCACAATCAGACCCGTATGCAACAAAAACCCTATAGTCGTCAGGAATGCTTTCTGGCCGGTGAAAAACCTTTGCTTGCCCCACTACCCAATGAACGTTTTGAACTGAAGCATTACAGCCAGTTGAAAATAGCCAAAAACAACCACATTTACCTGGGCCAGGACAAACATTATTATAGTGTTCCCTATATCCATATAGGTGCTACGGCTAATGTGATCTACACCCGTTCGATGGTTTATATCTGCGTTGGCGGACGGCAGGTTGCCGTCCACCCGCGCAGTTACAATGCCGGAGATACTCTACCCAAAAAGAACACCTGTGTTCCCACCACAGGCATTACCTTGACCGAAGCCCGGATTATTATATCGAAAAAGCAAAATCAAAAAGTGAAGCTTTGCATTGTCTAATCCAGAAAGTCTTTGCCCAAAACCGTCATCCCGAGCAGCTATACCGTACCTGCGATGGATACTTTAACCTTCATCGCAACACCGACCCCGAGAAGTTTGATAAAGCCTGCGAGCTGGCTTTGGAATATGAAAACTACAGCTATCATTTTCTGTCCAATGTCATTAAAAATAACATGACCGGACTGCAACAAACAGAATCAAGGGAAAATTTACCCGATCACCCGAATATCAGGGGAAAGGAATATTATGAACAATTAAACCTTAAATTTTAAAACAATGATGCAAATTGAAACACAATTGGGCCGTTTGAGGCTTCACGGGATGAGCCAGGGCTGGAAAGCCATGACAGAAACCCGCCGACACACCGAACTGAGCCTGCAGGAAGGACTTGAAATCCTGCTTCAGGCCGAACAACAAGAACGTGAAAATCGCCGCTTTGGCCGTCTGACCAAAAGTGCACGGTTCCGCTACCAGGCCACTCTTGAAGAGATCCGCTTTGATGCCTCACGCGGAATCGATAAAGACCTGATCATGCGCCTTGCTACGGGCGATTATCTCTCCAAAGGAGAATCGGTGCTGATCACCGGCGCTACCGGATGCGGCAAAAGCTTTATCGCTTCCGCACTCGGTCATCATGCCTGTGCCCAGGGCTATAAGGTCGCTTACTTCAATGCTCAAAAGCTGCTGATGAAAACAAAAATGGCACGTGCCGAAGGAACCATTCTTAAATTCTTTAAATCTGTCTCCAAAACTGCATTGCTGATCATTGACGACTTCGGTCTTACTCACCTGGAACATCAACAGCAAATGGACCTGATGGAACTGATCGAAGATCGTCATGGACGCTCTTCTACCCTAATCGCCAGTCAGCTACCGGTGGCCAACTGGTTCGATATTATAGGAGAAGAGACAATTGCGGATGCTATTTTGGATCGGTTGGTACACACTTCACACCGGTTAGAATTAAAAGGAGAAAGTCAAAGAAAAAAACGTATCCCATCTACCAACTACATCATAAACAAATCATGTGTTGGTGACTAATTTTGTTTATTATGGGAGATTGGTTTTAGTTTGATTTCTGCCACTTTTGTGGAAGGAGTTCGTACAGTTTGCTGGCTTTGTATGCTACTCCCCATTCTTTAGACCACGGACTTGCTTTTCTTTTTTGCTTCTTTTTTCTTTTGTTCATAACTATGCCGCTTGTTTATAAAGTTTCTCCGGGGTAATCCGGCCAATGCCCTGATGCGATTTCCTGGTATTGTAATAAATCAGGAAATTGTTTATTCCCAGATATAGTTCAGCGCCATTGTTGGCCGGATGCAGATAAACATAATCTTGTTTTATTGTCCGCCAGAACCTTTCGATGAATATGTTATCTGTCGCCCTGCCTTTTCCGTCCATACTGATTTTGATGTTCCTGCTTTCGAGGTATTCTATCCATAATGCACAGGTGAACTGGCTGCCCTGATCCGAATTGATGATCTCCGGGGGCCCATACTGTTCAATGGCATGCTTTAATACACCAAGGCTATTTTCTGCTTCCAGGTTGTTAAATATATCCCAACCTACCACATATCGGCTGTAAACATCGATGATGGCTGTCAGGTACATAAATCCTTTGGCCATCGGTATATAGGTTATATCAATTGCCCATACCTGATTTGGCTGGTTAATCTCAAGCCCTTTGAGTAAATATGGCCGAATATATTTGGCATGACCCAGTTTACTCAGATTACGCTTTGGATAGATGGCCATAACACCCATTTTACGTAGCAAACGGCGTACACGCTTGTGATTGACCAGAAAGCCGCATAAAAACAGAAAATCCTGTATTTGCAATACCCCTTCTGTTGGATGTTTCAGGTTATGCTCATCCATCAGGCGCATGATCTTCAGATTTTCTTCACTCTCCCCAACAGGTTCATAATACATACTGCTTCTGGTTAGGTCAACTAATTCGCATTGACGACGAATGCTTATCTTCTGATCTGGTGTAATATATCCTTGTAACTCTTTCATAGTCCGGCCCTTTTTGAAATTTTTTTTAGCCACTCTTTTTCCATCTCCAGTTTACCTATCTTGGAATAGAGTTTTTCAAGTTCTTGCTGATAATTTTCTTCTGGGGGCTGAGTCTCAAAGATCTCGGCCGATCGTGAAACAAATTCTTGCTTCCATTTGGAGATCATGTTGGGATGAACCTCAAAACGCTTTGAGATTTCTGCCAATGTTTCACGCTCCTTGAGCGCCTCAATGGCTACCTGGGCCTTGAATACCGCTGTAAATTTTCGTCTTTTTGCTTTCATTTTTCCACTGTTAAAGTTATACTTTTTTCAACTTAACCAGTGGTCTGAATTTGGGGGAGTATTATACATAATCAAGTTCGACGTGAATGACAATGTTGATTTTTCGGATTATTTCAAAGTTCTGTCATATGCAAAGGAAGCTGTCAATGAATTAAGAAAGGAGTACTCAGTAAAAAAATATTCAAAACAATATGATTTACTTGATTATGGAGAAAAGAAAGCAGTAAGACAGAAAAATTCTTTTCGTATATTTGAAATAACAACAGAATTAAAGAAAGGAATTGAAAATAAATAAAATGCAGAGGTGTTAACTTCACCATACTGCAAGCGGGGTTTTTATTGAATAATGTATGTGTACAACAAGAAATAAAAAGTTTAGCGGTTTGACTGGAAAGTACTTCGAAATGCCCAACGCTTCAAACACCAACCGTTAGGGCAAGTTTGAATAAGATGATATAATTAAGAAAGGATATACCTGTGATTAATATTTTAATTGGCTGTTGTTTAATGCTTTTAGGAGTATTAATTCTAATCCCAAATAGTAGAGATAAAATTAAAGGAAGAAAAGACAAATATGGTGCATATATGAAAATTATATTTGGAGCTACAGGATTGTTTGTCATTGGCTTAATTATGTTGCTAAGTGAAATTTTTTGAGATTTATTTAACATTGGGAAAATAAAATGATTAAAAACCAGCCCATAACATTTTGTATAAGTAATGGCAGGCGATGTGGTAAATATCAAGGTTTGTTGCCCCTGTTCGGCGAAGGCTCTGCCTTTGTCGAATAATATCCTGTCAGGCTCAGCCTGAAAACATACTGCCCGCTCCTGCAAGTTTGTAACTTCCTGTTAGGGATTTACACACATGTAACAAATATAAGCCTGCAATAAATTAAATCTCCCATTGACGATTTGTAAAAAAAATGTATTTTTATGACTCGTTATGATCAAAATAAAATAAGATAACTTTCATACTATCGAGTCGAGATTGCAGGGCGATGGTATGATTTTGTCATATATATAAACGAGTTGCATGGTATTTAAAACTTAAATTCTAACAATAAATTTAACAAAATGAAAAAGACAACATTCAAAGCACTGTTACTAATTGCCATTACAGCAATTTTATCAAGCTGTAACCAACAACCACAAAAAGAAGTGGCCACCAAACCTGACACAAGTAGTAATGCTATTGCACTTGCTGATGCTACTTTGCAAGGCGATGAACTGATTAAAACCGATTTTGGTGATATTCAATTGAACGAAACATACATTACCCAGAAATCCATAAAAATACTGAACAAGCAATTGCAGCTACAACGCGCGGTTTCAGTATACGAATGGGCATTACCTGTAGCCACTTTTCAAATGTGGTACAATGCAAGTTCTGAAGTGTATGGAGCAAATGACCTCGATTTTGTAGAATATAAGTCTTTTAATGAAAAAGTAGGTATCATTACGGCTAACGCTACAACTCCCTATGCGACTGTTGGGTAAACCTCGCCAAAACCGACCCTGTAGTTATTAGTTATCCGGCAGGTCCTTCTGCCGGTGGTGTATTGGATTTTTTCACAACTCTCATTGGGCGACCTGGGATTGATGGGGAAAGATAAAGGGAGCCGTCAACGTCGGCAGATCGCGGTGCAGTTTGGCGATCTCGTCGACCATTTGCCGCCGGATCTGCGCATCCAGCGCCGAGAGCGGCTCGTCGAGCAAAAGCACGCGCGGTTCGACCGCGAGCGCGCGGGCAACTGCCACGCGCTGCTGCTGCCCGCCTGACAATTCGCGCGGATAGCGCCCAACGAAGTTCGCCATGCCGACAAGGCTCAGGCAAACCTTCACGCGTTCCGCGACCAGCTCGCGCGGCGCGCCCCGCGCCGCAGGCCGAAGGCAACATTGTCCTCGATGCGCATATGCGGAAACAGGGCGTAATTCTGCACCACCATGCCGATGCCGCGAGCATAGGGCGGCAGATGGGTGACGTCCTGGTTGCCGATTCTGATTCGGCCCAAGGTCGGCTGCACGAAGCCCGCTACCGCGCGCAAGGCCGTGGTCTTGCCCGAGCCGGACGGCCCGATCAGGGCCATGATTTCGCCCATGCGGACGTCGAGGGAGAAATTCTTGAGCACGACATGGCCGCGGTAGGCGACCGTCACGCCCTCAAAAGTAATACCCTCACCGGGCTGCGCCACGTCGCTGACAATCGATGGAGCGGCAGATGCCGCTCCATCGATCGCTACGTCGACTGCCATATCAACTGCCGGTGACTTCACGCCATTTGGCGACGTCGCCCTTGAGGTCTTTGAGAACCGTCGCCCAATCCGGCGTCCACACCGTCACGCCTTCCATCATCTTGTGGAATTTGGTGAAGTTCTCATCGCTCGGGGTCACGTCCTTGCGCGCCGGCAGACCGTTGGCGAGCTTGGTAAGGCTGCCTTGCGCTTCCTTGGAGAGCAGGAAGTCGATCAGCTTCTTGCCGGCGTCGGCGTGCGGCGCGCCCTTCACAAGGCCGATGTAATAAGGCAGCGCGAAGGTCGAGCGCTTGCCGTCGGGCCCGGCCGGCCAGAACACCTGGATGTTCGGGTTCGTGCGCATCTGGTCGATGTTCATCTGCATGTCGCCGTTGGCGACAAACAGCTCGCCCTTGTTGACAAGTGCGGTCAGCTTGCCGGTCGAAGACGAGGGACCACGGTTGTTCGCCTGCAGCTTTTTCAGGAAATCGTAACCCTTGTCCTTGCTGCCGAAGGCGTGGAACACCTGGATCATGACCGCGGTGCCGTCGCCCGCCTGACCCGGAGTCGAATACTGCAGCTTGCCCTTGAATTTCGGGTCGAGCAGATCGTCGAAGGTCTTGGGCGCCGCGCCAGAGTGAAGTATTGTAGATGAAGTTCATGTAGTTGTTGCAGAGCGCGACATACAAGCCGTCTTTGTCCTTCTGCGCAGCATCGATCTGGTCGGCGCCGGCGGGCTTATATGGCTGCAACAGGCCGTCGGCCCCGGCCTTCATGATAAAGGGCGGCAGCGTCACGAGGACGTCGGCTTGCGGGTTTGTCGATTTTTTGGAAACGCGTTCGACCACGCCGCCGGAACCCGCCTCAATATATTGCACTTTGATGCCGGTCTTCTTGGTGAATTCATCGAACTGGGTTTGCGCCCAATTCGGCTTGCCGTCATGCAGACCGTCCGCGGCGTAGATTGTCACGACGTCTTCCGCGAAAGCCGATCCTCCTACAACCATTCCCAAACCGAATACCGCAGCGATCAAAAAACGTTTCATGGAACTCTCCAACCCCTTTGAGCCTCGCACGGCCATAACTTGCATGGGCACATGAAGGCTCGGTGACACCCGGCAACGAACTCGCTTGCAACCCCGTCATTTTGTCAGTTTGTCAGTCTGCCCCCTCTGTTTGTCCCGTTCAAGTAGACCAAGGAAGCGAGTAAGTTTTGACGTTGGTGAAGCCTTTCATGGCTTCCACCACCCCTTCCTTGTAGCCAAGGCCGGAATCCTTGATCCCGCCGAACGGCGACATCTCAATCCGATAGCCGGGCACTTCCCAGATATTGACGGTACCGACCTCCAACTCATTGATGAATCGAGTGATGTATTCCAGCTTCGAGGTGCAGACCCCCGACGAAAGGCCGTAAGCGGTCGAATTCGAGATACGGATGACCTCGGCGATGTCGTTGGGGCAGCGAATGATGGGGATGACCGGGCCGAAGGTTTCCTCGCGCACCAGTTCGCAGTCATAAGGCACCTTGTCGACAACGGTGGGCGCGTAAAGCGCGCCCGCCCGGTTGTTGCCGTGCAGCAGCACAGCCCCCTTTTCAACCGCATCGATGACGCGCCGCTCGAACAGCTTGGCGGCGCCCTCGTGGATAACCGTCCCGACGTCAGTCGACGGATCCATCGGATCGCCGGACTTGAGCTTGCGCGCCTTTTCGAGCACCAGATGTGAAAATTCTTCCGCGACTTTCTCCACGACCAAAATGCGTTTGACCGCGGTGCAGCGCTGACCGGAATTTTTGGTGGCGCCGGCGACCGCGAGCTCGGCCGCTTTGTCGAGATCGGCATCTTCCATGACGATCAAAGGATCGTTGCCGCCGAGCTCGAGCACGATGCGGCGATATCCGGCTTTCTCGGCGATGTATTTGCCGACCTTGACCGACCCGGTGAAGGTCACGAGATCGCAGTCCGGATCGGTGATCATGGCGTCGCCCATGGTCGAGGGATTTCCGGTCACCACCGACAGCATTTCCGGCGGCAGACCGGCCTCGTAAAGCACGTCGGCCAGCGCCAGCGCGGTCAGCGGGGTCAATTCGGTCGGCTTGAGAACGACGCGATTATTGGTCGCAATCGCCGGCGCCAGCTTGTGCGACACCATGTTGAGCGGATGATTAAACGGCGTGATCGCGGAGATGACGCCGCGCAACGGCGTGCGCATCGTGAAGATCTTGCGCATTTTCGACTGCGGCGAGATATCGCAAGAATAGATTTCACCGTCGTCCAGAATGGCGAGCTGGCCAGCGAAAGAATAAACGTCGTAGGCGCGGCCCGCCTCATACAGCAAATCCTTCCAGCAAAGACCGGACTCGGCCGTGATGATCCGAGCGAATTCTTCCTTGCGATCGCGCAGCAGTTCCGCCGTGCGCAACAAAATCTGCTGGCGCTCGTAGCGGGTGAGCTTGGGCTTGTAGGCCGCCGCCTTGGCAAAGGCTGCGCGAACGTGTTCGCCGCGCGCCGCCGGCACCGTCCCAACAACCGCGCCGTTATAGGGATTACGCACTTCGATCCGCTCATCGAGATCGACGCGCTTGCCGGCGATCCGCATACTTTCGTGGCGGATGGCGGCGGCCGGCTTCGATTGAATGTTCATTTGCGTGCCTCAGTTTACGTAATTGAGCGCAACATCGAAAATATCGAAATTGCGCAACTGGCGATCGCTTGGCAGTGACAGCTTGCGGTTGGCAATCATCGGCACCGTCTGTTCGGTGAGCCCGCCGTGCGAGCGCAGCGGTTCGGTAAGGCCGGACAGATCATGACGCGCACGGCTGGTGCCAAGCACCTTGTGGATGGTCGACGTGACAACAACATCGCCAATGCGGTCGGGCGGCAATTCAAATCGCTTGCAGGCGGCCTCGCGCGATATCGCCACATCGATCCCTTCGACGCCCTTGAGGCGCGCCAGAATATCGTCGGCGCTTGCGCCGGCGGGCAAATACACGGTCGCGAACGAGCCGAGTGCGCCATGATGGGCGACGTATGGGTCGGTGATGGGGAGAATGACGCGCGCTTTGTCCTTGCCCAGCCACTGGTCGAACAGATCCTGCAGATAGATAACGTCCGGCTCGCCGTTCGGCAGATGCTTGTCGTTCATGCCATGGTCGGCGGTGAGCACCAGCACGCAACCTTCGGCATCGAGCAGGCCGACATAGCGATCCATCATCGCGTAAAATGCATTCGCCATGTCGGAGCCGGGCGCGGCTTTATGCTGCACGTAGTCGGTGGTCGACAGATACATCACGTCGGGCCGCTCGCGTTTGAGGATAGACACGCCGGCGGCCATGACAAATTCCGACAATTCCGACGAGTAGACATTCGGCACCGGCATCCCGACCCGGGCCGGCACGTCGGCAATACCGTTGTCCTTAAGCGTCGCTTTGTCGGCCTTTTCCGATGAAAACGCGATGGCTCCGCCGCTGCCAAGGTCGAGGCCGTGCCCAAGCAGAGTGCGCAGCTTGTCCTTGGCCGTCACCACGGCGACCTTCGCGCCGGCATCGAAAAACGATTTCATGATCGTCGGCGCGCGCAGGAACTTGGCGTCGTTCATCATCACTTCCTGGCCGGTCGCCGGATCGAAGAAATAATTTCCGGCAATGCCGTGCACCGCCGGAGGGCGGCCGGTAATGATCGACAGATTATTGGGATTGGTGAAGCTCGGGATGACCGATCGCGCCAGAAGATTGGCGCCGTCCCGCATCAGCCGGGCGAAATTCGGCGCCAGCCCTTTCTCGATCGCGCGCTCGATATAGCCGGGCTCCGAACCATCGATGCAGACGCAGACCGTCGGCGCCTTGGGAAAACGATAAGTCCGGCCATTGGCCACGACTTCGGCACCGACGCGGCTGTAGTTCATCGCAACTCCCCTACGCTGCTTGTGTTGCTTTCAGCGACCGCACGTCCATCTCGTTCAGAATCTCACGGATCGCGGCCAGCACGCCGCGCATATGGCTGGGATACAGACGGCCGATGCAGCCGATACGAAACGAGTCGGCCACCGTCAGCTTGCCCGGATAGATGACGTAGCCGCGATCCTTCAGCCGGTCGTAAAAAGTCTGGAATACGAAATTCTTGTCCACGGGCATGCGGAACGTGACGATGATGGGCGCCTGCAGATGGTCGGGCAGCAACGGCTCGAAACCGAGCACGCGCATGCCGTCGATCAGGATCGCGGCAATTTTCCGCGTAACGGCCGCCGCGTCCGGCGACGCCGCCTTCGGCGTCGAATTCGTCCAGTGCCTGATGGAAGGCGACGATGACATGAATCGGCGGCGTAAACCGGTATTGTCCGGTTTTGACGAAATTTGCCCACTGGTCGTGCAGGTCGAGCACCAGTGTGGTCGCATTGCCTTTGGTCTTTTCCAGAGCCGCTTTGCGGCAGATTACGAATCCAAGCCCCGGCACGCCTTCGATGCATTTGTTCGACGAAGCCGCGACCGCATCGAACTTGATCGCTTTGGCGTCGAGCGGCAAGCGCGCCGAAGGCGCTCATGGCGTCGATGAGCAGATGCTTGCCGTGGCGCTCCGCCAGTTCGGCGATCTTCGCAATCGGGTTGAGTATGCCGGAAGTGGTTTCGCACTGGACCGCGAAAATGTGGGTGATGGCCTTGTCGCTTGTCAGCATCGCCTCGACGGCGGCGAGATCGGGCGGCGTGTCTTCGGGCGTCTCAAGTACCGCGACACCGCGGCCGGCAATTTCGCAGATTTTCTTGGCGCGCTGGCCGTAGGCGCCGTTGATCAGCAGCAGCACCTTGCCGTCGCGCGGGATGAAGGTCGTGAGCATCGCCTCGACCGCGAACGTGCCGGAGCCCTGCATCGGCACGGTCACGAAATTCATCGCCGCCATTCACGATCGCCGGCAGCCGCGTCAGCACCGACTTGTTGATCTTGATGAATGCGGCGTCGCGCGAACCCCAGTCGTGCACCATCGCCTGCTTGACGGTTTTCGAGGTGGTCAGCGGACCGGGGGTGAGAAGCAGCGGATCGCCGGTCTCGGAACTGGCGACGGTCGGGCGATTGGAGGGCATGCGGCGACTTCCTGAACGAGCCGGGCGACGGAATGATGACAGTCTAGCGCTACAGCCCCTATCGTTCTAATATGCGTTTTAGATAAGACCTATAGAGATTATCTATATGAACCTGACCCAGCTTCGCGCCTTTCATGTGGTCGCCCAGGCTGGCGGCTTCTCGCTCGCCGCCCGCAGTGAGGGCTTAAGCCAGCCGACCCTTTCGGCGCAGGTGCGCGCCCTGGAGGTCGGCTATGGCGTCGGGCTGTTCGACCGCCAGGGGCGCGGCGTTCGCATGACCCCCGCCGGCCAGTCGCTCTATGCCGTCACCACGCGCCTGTTCGCAGCCGAGGAAGAAGCGCGCGCGCTGCTCACCGGTGGCCAGGCGCTGACGCGCGGCCATCTGCGGGTCAGCGCCGACAGCGCCTATCACGTCATGCCGATCCTTGCCGCGTTGAAACAGCGCCACGAGGGCCTCACGTTCACGCTCAAGATCGATAATTCCGCCGTCGTCCTCGATCAGTTGATCGACCATGCCGCCGACATCGCGGTGATGGCCAAGATGACGTCGGATCCGCGGATTTATTCGATGAAACTGCGGGAAGATCGCCTCGTGCTGTTCGTGCCGCAGGCGCATCCATGGGCGCGATGGCGGCGGCGGCGGATGGCCGACCTCGCCGGACGCGACATCGTTATTCGCGAGCGCGGCTCGATCACCCGCGAGGTATTCGAAACCCGGCTTGCGGAAGCAGGCGTCGTCCCCCGCGCGCTGATCGATGTCGAGACACGGGAGGGCGTGCGCGAGGCCGTCGCGGCCGGTTTTGGCATCGGCATCGTTTTCGACAGTGAATTTGGCGACGACGCACGCTTTCGCACGATCGAGGTGAGTGACGCCGACCTGACCGTTGGCGAATATGTCGTCTGCCTGCAGGAACGGCGGCGCCTGGCTTTGGTGCGGGCGTTTCTCGATGTCGCGCGCGAGTCTTCGCTCAAGCAGCGATAGTCTGAGCTCTATTGCAGACGGATCAATACAAGGCCGAAGACGACCACCGCGGCGGCGATAATGCGCGGAGCACGCGGCGGCTCCTTGAGAAATGCGATGGCGATGACTGCGCCGAACAACACGCTGGTCTCTCGCAACGCCGCGACAATCGCGATCGGCGCGACCGTCATCGCCCAGATGACAATCCAGTACGCGCCGAAAGAGAGCGCGCCACCGAGCAGGCAGACCCGCCATTGGCGGCCGGCGACCGTGACGAAGGCCATGCCCCGCCGCGCCAAGGCGAACAGGATCATGCAGCCGGCGTCGATAACGGATAGCACCGCAACATAAGCATGCGGGTTGTGGGAAACCCGGGCGCCAATACCATCGACCAGAGAATAGCCGCAGATCGTTGCCGCCGTGAAAAAGGCAAAGCCCAATGCGCGCCGGTCGATGCGGACCAGGTCGCGGCCGCCGCGCGCCGAGAGCAGGAACACTCCGCCGACCAGCGCCACCACGCCGATCCAGCTCAGTACATTTAGATGTTCGCCAATCACCGTGGTCGAGATCAACGCCGTCATCAGCGGGGCCGATCCGCGCGCGATCGGATAGACTTGGCCCATGTCGCCGGTCCGATAGGCTTCGCTCAAGCCGATATAATAAGCCTGATGCAGCGCCACCGAACCGAGCACCCAGGGCCACGACGACAGCGGCAGGACGCCGACAAACGGCAACAGCGGCAGAGCGATCACGCCGCAGCCGACCGCGATGATCGCGGTTGTCGCAAACGGATCGAGCCGTCGTTTAATCAGCGCATTCCAGGTGGCATGGCAGGCGGCAGCGAAAAGGACGGCCGCGAAGACAAAAGGGTCCATTTCACCCTTTCACGTTTGCGCCGGCCGGGTCGTAAGGCGCCTTGAGGCTGGCGTGCACCGGCACGCGATCCCCCGCGATATCGAGTTCGAACTTCGCGTTGAGAAAATCGGGGCCGATGCGCCCCTCCGGTCGTAACAAACCCGAGCGCAACGATGGCCCCGAGACTGTGGCCGTAGGCCGCCGACGTCACCTCGCCGACGGGCTCGCCATTGCGCAGGATCAATTCTCCGCCATGCGCGAGCGGCGTATCGGGAGCCAAGCCGACAAAACTGAGCAGCCGCTTTGCGGCCGGCTTGCCTTTGCGGCCACCAAGCGCATCGCGGCCGAGAAAATCGCCCTTGTCGAGCTTGACCGCAAAGCTCAAGCCCCGCCTCGAATGGCGTAATATCCGGCGTGAGTTCCCTGCCCCAGGCGCGATAGCCTTTCTCCAACCGCAACGACTCGATGGCGTAATAGCCGGCATCGCGCACGCCGAGGTCGGCGCCGGCTTGCATGACGGCGTCGTACACGCCGGTCGCAAGTTCGACCGGCACGAACAGCTCCCAGCCCAGCTCGCCGACATAAGTCCGCCGCGCGGCAAGAACGTTGGCGGGCGCCGATGCCGATTTCGCGCACGGCGCCGAACGGAAATGCGCCATTGTCGAGCGGCGTCTTGGTCAGGCGGTGCAGCAATTCGCGCGAGCGCGGCCCCATGACCGCGAGCACGGCATAGGCCGAGGTCACGTCGGTGAGAACGCGTGCGCATCCATCGGTAGATTGCGGTTGATCCAGGCCGCGTCGCGCGTCGCCTGCGCCGTCCCGGTGACGATGAGGAAGCGGTCATGCGCGATGCGCGCAATCGGTCACGTCGCTCTCGTAGGTGCCACGATCATTGAGCATCCCGGTGTAGACGCTGGCGCCGACCGGCACATTCATGTCGTTGGCGCACAGCCGTTGCAACACGGCTTGCGCGTCGCGGCCCTGCAGCAGGAATTTCGCAAACGACGTCAGATCGAACACCGCGACGGCTTCGCGCGCGGCCGTGCTCGGCGGCGGCGAATGGAAACCAGTTCTGCCGCCCGAGCGAATAATCGATCTTTGCGTCCGCCTTCGACGGCGCAAAGAAATTCGGCCGCTCCCAGCCCATCTTGGAGCCGAACACCGCATGCTTGTCGGCCAGCCGGTCGTACAGCGGCGAGCGGCGGAATGGGCGCACCGAGGCGAGCTCGCGGTTCGGCCACGGCATCATGTAATGCAGCCCCAGCACTTCCTTGACGCGGTCGTGCAGCAGGGTGTCATTGTCGTAAAAGCGCGCGAAGCGCCGAATATCGACCGGCCATAAATCGAGCGTCGGCTCGCCCTCGACGATCCATTCGGCGAGCGCCCGGCCGGCGCCGCCGCCGGAAGCGATGCCGATCGAATTAAACCCCGCGCCGACGAAGAAGTTTTTCAGTTCGGGCGCCTCGCCCATGATGAAGTTGTTGTCGGGCGTGAAGCTTTCCGGCCCGTTCATGAAAGTCTTGATCTCGGCCGTCTCCAGCGCCGGCAACCGGATGAGCGCGTTCTGCATCAAGATTTCGAATTGGTCCCAATCGTCCGGCAGCATGCCGAATTCGAAATTCTCCGGGATCCCATCCATGGCCCAGGGCTTGGCCTGCGGCTCGAAGCCACCCATCAGCAGGCCGCCGACCTCTTCCTTGACGTAAATATAGCCGTCCGGATCGCGCAGCACCGGCAAATCCGGATGCACGCCGTCGATGCGGCCGGTGACGATATACATGTGTTCGGCCGAATGCAGCGGCACGGCGACGCCGCACATGCGGCCGACTTGTTTGGCCCATTGCCCGGCGCAATTAACGACGATGTCGGCTTTGATGTCGCCCTTGTTGGTCGCGACGCCGGCCACCGCGCCGTTGCGCGCATGGATTGCCGTCACGCGCGTCTGCTCGAAGATTTTAGCGCCGCCCATGCGGGCGCCTTTCGCCAGCGCCTGCGTGACGTCGGTCGGATTGACCTTGCCGTCGAGCGGAAGCCAGAGCGCGCCATCCAGATCGTCGGTGCGCATGATCGGATAGCGTTCCGCCGCCTCTTTGATCGAAATCAGTTCGCAGGCAACGCCTTGCGCGGTCGCCGCCGACGCGATGCGCTTGAACAGCGCCGTCCGTTCCGGCGTGCGCGCGACAAGAACCGAGCCGCATTGTTTCCATCCGGTCGCCTGACCGGTTTCCGCCTCAAGTCGCGCATAAAGGTCGGCGGAATATTGAACGAGGCGCGTCATATTCTGATGCGCGCGCAACTGCCCTACGAGGCCTGCGGCGTGCCAGGTCGTGCCACAGGAAAGCCGGCCTTGCTCCAGCAAAACCACGTCGCGCCACCCGTGTTTGGTCAGGTGGTAGGCGACCGAACAGCCCATGACTCCGCCGCCGACGATGACGACGCGTGCGGAATTCGGAATGTTCGGATTCGGTCCTCACGCCGCCTTCAAAGGGTCCACGCATTCCTGCCAAGGCCGACGCCGAGCTCTCCAGAGCGCGAACGAAAAGAAAGGCGCGTGCGACTTGTACGTATACATCTCTTTTAAAAGGGACGACAAGTTGCGGAAGCAACGCAAGCCGCTCCCAGCGCCACATATCGAATTCCGGTAGTTGACCATCCCGTATGGCGCAGACGTCGATTTCACGATCAATGCCGCCAAATCGAAAGGCGAACCACTTTTGTTTTTGGCCGCGGTATTTGTTTAGCCGATGATCCGCCGGACCAAGATAGGGAGGGAAATCGTAGGTCATCCAATCCGTTTCGGCGAGAAATCGGCTTTCGATACCCCTGTCT
>CAVXGA010000007.1:0-378193 GCA_963761195.1 uncultured Bacteroidales bacterium | reverse complement strand
AAGGTAATCCGGATTATCAGTAGCGGTAAGTTTAGTGATCTTATTTATATTGTAGGTAGCATTGAATCCCAGATCCCATGTCAGATTTGTTTTTACAACAGGCCGTGTATTGATCGAAAACTCGAAACCGTTATTATCCATATCCCCAATGTTGGTCAATATATAGTTGGTCAGATTGGAGCCTGCCGGAACAGGAATGAAATTAATAAGGTCTTTTGTTTGCCTGTAATAATAATCAATCGTTCCGTAGAATCTGTCATTAGCAAACCCATAGTCGAGTCCGATATTCCATGTAGTCGTCTCTTTCCATTTAATTTTGTCATCATAACCTTCAGGTCTGAAGGTATAATTAGTGTCGTTTCCTAAAATGTATTGTGCATTCTGATCACTCAGCGTGTACTTTGCAAGATAGGGATAATCGCCCTGGTTGATGTTTTGTTGTCCGGTAACACCCCAACCCAGTCTGAGTTTCAGTTGTGACAGTACTGTTGCTCCTTTCATCCATGGTTCATCCTTAATTTTCCAGCCAAGGGCCAGTGCCGGGAACAAACCCCAGCGTGTATCGGGAGAAAACCTGGAAGTACCGTCATCACGGAGCGTAAAGGTAAGCAGATACCTGTCGTATAAAGAATAATTGAACCTGCCAAAGAATAATACAAGGGAAACTTTGTGTTCCATAATGTGTATCGGTTGCGACAATATAATTCGAATCGATTTCAGGATGGTACGGAATATTGGTCTCATAGGACTTACCACTACGAAGGAAATGCTGCCATGAATAACCAACTTCGACATCGAATTTGCTTTTTATCGGGTCCACTACTTTCACATAATTAAGGTAAAAGTCGAGCAATTGATTTTTCTTGTATTGATTGTAAACTCTGTCTGTTCCTCCTCCTTTCACCGCATTGAATACCCATGGTGCGTAATTCGGAACATATACGGTGCCATCGCTGGTCGATTGATCAAAACCAAGATTCAGGTTTGCCCTTAATTCGGGTAAAAAATGAAACTTATAATCGAGCTGAACATTACCTATAATACGATCTGCTGTCGATTTATCTTCCTTCATATTAAGCAATGCCACTGGGTTTGCAGACCCCTGTTCAACCGGAACACCTGTCGGCTGTATCCATGCATAATAGCCTCCGAAATTTGTAATCAATGAATCCGGATTCCCATTAGCATCATTAAAGTGAACAGTGTATGTCGAATCTGAATTTACGGGTTTAGTCGGGTCGTACTGAATTGCACCGCCAATAGCTCCGTTATCGGCAAACCTGTTTTTGATGTTCATGTATTTAACATTCACATTCACTTTCAGGTGATTGTCAAAGAATGTCGGATTCAGTGCTGCAGATAATGTCGTACGTTTAAGGTTATCGGTTTTTAAAATGCCGTCTTCTCTCGTATAACCCAGGGATATTCTGTATGGTAAAAATTTATACGCTCCCGAGGCGCTTAGGTAATGGTCCATACCTAAGGCATTCTGATAAATTTCATCCTGCCAGTCGGTGCTTGAATTCCCGAGAAGATTCAAAACACTGTTGTTCCCGGCATACCGTTCATTGATAAGCGATTTGAATTCATCAGAACCAAGAACATTAATCCTTTTCGGTACAGTGAACATTGAGAAATTTCCATTGTACTCGAGATGAATGGATTTGGCGTTTTTATCTTTACCAATTGAACCTTTTTTAGTCGTAATGAGCACAACCCCGTTGGATGCTCTTGAACCATAAATGGCAGTTGCAGAAGCATCCTTTAATATTGTGATGTTTTCAATATCTGAGGGGTTTATCGTATTCAGGGGATTCCGCATCCCGTCGATACCCTGGTTATCAATTGGTACATCATCGATGACATACAACGGGTCGTTGCTTGCTGAAAGTGAAGAACCGTTTCTGATACGGATAGTGGCTCCGCTTCCGGGTGCTCCACCTCCGGTTGTTACCTGGACTCCTGCAATTTTACCGGTAATCAGACTGGTAGGCGTGGTTATAGACCCTTTGTTGAAATCCTTTGATCCGATGACAGATACAGATCCTGTTGCATCCGATTTTTTCTGAACACCATATCCAATCACGACGAATTCATTTAATCCTGTTGATTTGATTTTAAGAACGACATTAACCGTTGTGTTTGGTTGTACTGTTATCTCCTGGGTTTCATAACCAATGTAGGAGAAAACAAGAATAGCATTAGGGTCAACCACTATTGAGTAGCTGCCGCTAATATCGGTTGTCGTCCCATTTGTAGTTCCTTTAACTAAGATGGTAACCCCCGGTAATGTTTGCCCGTCTGTAGCATCGGTCACCTTTCCGGTAACTTTACCACCTTGCGCAAATCCTGAAGTAACTCCAAGAATGAGCAACAACATAAGCAACATTAATTTTGCATGTACATGTTTTACCATAAAAAGAGATTTTAGATTTGTAATATTATTAATATATATGAACTTAATACAATCGAAATATCACTTGAACATTTAATTAGTGTGTAAAAATAAATAAATCTTAATTTAATTTTAACAAATTTTAATTTATTTATTATCTAAATTACATAAATGTGGAGTACATTTGTTTGTTTTTAAAATTGAAAATAATTCAGAATTAAAAAAAAGTATTTTAAATTAGTTTACCCCAAGTTATTATTTTATTTAACTTTGCGAGTAAGAAACATTTAGTAATCATTAAAAAATATTTATTATGAAAAAACTATTACTTATCGTTGCGTTTTTATTCTTTGGTGCAATGAGTTACCTGACAGCACAGGTTATCGAAGATTTTGAATCAATCCCGATGAATGTGATGCTTGGACGATGCCGATGACTTAAGTACCATGACAGTGATTGCCAACCCTGATCCCAGTGGGATTGACACAAGTGCCATGGTTGTTGATTTTTTACGTGATAAAGATGGCACTGTTTGGGGCGGATTCTGGTCACCAACATCCATTGATCTTACTAACAATAAGTATGTTCATGTCAAGGTTTGGAAACCAAGAATCAGTGCCCTTCATTTTAAGGTTCAGGGAGGTCCGACTAGTGATGAGGAAATTCACAGCATGAATCCGCAAACGCTGACTAATCAGTGGGAAGACATTGTTTTTGATTTTTCCGATAAAACAGGCGTTTGGAATACAATCGTATTTTCTCCCGATTTCGCAGACCCTGTTAACCTGACTGATGATATTCACATCTACTTTGATGATATTATATTAACAATGATCCTACACCAAATTCGGCACCTGCGTACATGGTTGATAATTTTGAATATATTACTTTGAATCTGATGCTTGATGGTGCAGACGACAACAGTACGATGATGAAGATCCCCAATCCTGATCTGAGTGGTATCAATACCAGTGGGAATGTCGTTGAATTTTTCCGCGATAAGGATGGCTGGCCGTGGGATGGCTTCTGGTCAGCATTGCCTACACCAGTTGATTTAACGACAAATAAATATGTCCATGTGATGGTTTGGAAACCCAGATTATTAGCCCACTTCATTTTAAAGTTCAGGCCGGTCCTTCAGTGGTGAGGAAATTGAATCAATGTATCCGCAGACAATGACCAATGCGTGGGAAGATATCGTTTTTGATTTTTCTGATATGACAGGCAAATTTGCAATTCTTCATTTATGCCCTGATTTTGCAGACCCTGTTAACCTGACCGATGATATCACTATATACTTTGATAACATAAGGATAAGCAGCAGTCCGGCTCCGATGAATATGGTTACTTTCAATGTTGATATGACGAATGCCGATCCTTTTGATCCTACGCATGATGATGTTTATATTTCTGGTGATTTTGCAGGCTGGACAAAGCCCGGTGAAAATCCTATGTATATGATGACTCCTACAACTGAAAATCCAATGATTTATTCTCTAACTGTTCCGGTCGAAGCTTCTTCAATTGCTTACAAATATTTTAGGGTAATCGATAATACAGCAAGCTGGGATAACGGCGAATGGACAGGTGATCCGAACAGAGTTGGGGTAGTAAATGGCACAACAACATTTAATAATATATGGGGCGCTACACCTGTTGTTTTAACCTTTAATGTCGATATGACTAATGATACAACATATAATGCCACAGATGATATCTGATATTGCAGGTAGCCTTGCTAATGGATGGGCGCAACCCGGAACGATTCCATTTTATAAAATGGTTCCGACTGCAGGGAATGACATGATCTATACGATTACATTAACAGTGGATACTGGTAACTACGCTTATAAATATTTCAAGGTCATTGATAATACACCAAGCTGGGATAACGGCGAATGGACAGGTGATCCGAACAGAACCGTTACTGCCGATATTACAAAAACAATCAATGATATATGGGGAGAAAAACCAGCAGGTATTTATAATCATCCGGAGGTTACGTTTAAAATCTATCCCAATCCTGTTACCGATTATCTGAACGTGGATAATTTGAATGGCGCCAACAGAATTGAAATTTACAACATGACTGGTGCAAAAGTGAAAACAATTGAAAATATTTTAGCTCCTTCAGTTGTGATAAAGACTTCCGATTTGAGTAAGGGGGTTTATCTGATCAACGTGTTTACTGAAGGCCAGGTTCAGTCGACGAAATTTATTAAATAAAATTTGATCAATCTTAACAACAAAAGGCCCGGCATGCATAATTTCCGGGCCTTTTAATTTTTGTAAATGAGTTAATTGTAAAACGTCAAACGTTTTTCGTTTAGGAAGTCATAAGCCCTGATTCACTTTTTCCCAGGTTGATTAAGTTATTTTGTATACCAGTAATAAGTATCCCCTCTACCAACCTCGTCTTGTGAACACAACATCGCTGGGCTACTTTTGTCCCATGCGAAAAAATCAGAAGTTTACGAAAGAACAAATGTATGCCTGGATAGAATCCTGGCAACAAAGTGGGATATCCCAAAACCGGTTTTGTAAAGAAGAGAAGTTGTCCTCATCAACCTTCAACTATTGGCTCAAGAAATACAAACAAGAAAAAGATCGGGACACTCAGGCTGACAACCATCCCGTCAATACATTCCTTCCGGTTGAGGTCACCGAAGGATTAATCCGCAGTGATAAGGATTTTATAACAATCACTTATCCCAATGGCATCCAGGTAAGCTGTCCGATGAGTTTGGAATAAGAAAGTGATACCATGTTCACCTTGTCTTCCAGTAACCGGTTCCATCTTTACAGCCAGGCCACCGATATGCGAAAAAGTTTCGATGGATTGGCAGGCGTTGTTCAAAACGCTCTTGGCAATAATCCCCTGAACGGAGATGTATTTATCTTCATCAACCGGCGTCGTGACAAGATCAAGCTGCTGCACTGGCAGGGGATCAGTTTTACGCTGTACTATAAGCGTCTGGAAGAAGGCACCTTTGAAGTTCCCACCTATGATCCTAAGGTTGGAAGCATTGCCTTGAGCTATGCCCAAATGGTGATGCTGGTGGATGGACTGACCATAAAAAACATTGAAAAAAGAAAACGTTATACCCCTTCAAATAATACTGTCAACCAAAGTTAATTTCCAAATTTTCAGGCCACTTTTTATCCAGAAAAATGGTTGATAAATTTCCCTGATAAATCATCTAAAACCCTTGTAATTACAGTATCTTTGACTCATGTCAACTATACTGGAAAATATGAGTTTTGAAGAGTTGGTAACAACGGCTAAAAATTTACAAAAACAGCATTCCGGCCATTGAAAACGAAAACACCCTCCTTAAATCTCAAAAAACATCCTCGAATCCAAAATAGACCGGATGCAGTTCCAGATAGATCAGCTCACCCGGCTGATATATGGGGCTAAACGGGAGCGTTTCATCTCCAATGCGAATCATGATCAAATGGAATTACCGTTTGAAGTTGAACAAACAACACCGGCTGAGGAAAAGACAGAAGAGATAAGCTACACCCGTAAAAAGAAGGAAAGAAAAAATCATCCGGGACGTTTACCCCTGCCGGATCATCTTCCGGTTGAGGAAATCATTCTGGAGCCACAGGAAGATACAACAGGGTTAAAATGTATAGGCACAGAAGTAACCGACAAACTGGAGCTGATCCCGGCAAAATTGTTCATCAAAAGATACATCCGTCCCAAATACATCAAGCCGGAAGACGATCAAAATCCTGATTGCAAAGGGATCATCGCCGAACTTCCTTGTTTTGCAATAGAAAAAGGCATTGCCGGAAACGGGTTATTAGCCCAGATCATGGTGGATAAATATGTTGATCATCTTCCCATCTACCGGCAGGTACAACGTTTTGCGAGGGAAAAAATCCGCATCCCATCCAACACCATAAACGGATGGCAGGAGGCAGTCTCCCGGTTGTTGTTCCCCTTATTCGAAAAACAGAAACAATTAGTTTTGGGGCAAGGGTATTTACAGGTAGATGAAACTCCGATCAGGGTTTTGGACAAAAATGTGAAAGGCAAATGCCACCAGGGATATTATTGGGTATATAACTCACCCCTGCAAAATGCATTGCTGTATGATTACCGAATGGGCCGGGGCCGGGAAGGACCCAAAGAAATGCTTAAGGATTTTAAGGGATACCTGCAGAGTGATGGATACCAGGTATACGATTGGTTCGGGAAAAAGAAAAACATCAGCCTGTTGAATTGCTGGGCGCATGCACGAAGGTATTTTGAAAAAGCGGAAGCATACGATCCAAAGGCTGCCGGACATGTATTAAAAGAAATACAAAAGCTGTACATGATTGAGCGTTTTGCCCGCAATCAGGGACTGACTGCTGCTGAGCGAAAAGAACTCCGGCTTGAGCACGCCTTGCCCATATTGAATGATTTAGGCAAATGGATGGCTGAACATGTTAAGCAAGCCCTTCCGAAAAGCCCGTTAGGAGAAGCATTGCAATATACCATTCCCCGCTGGGACAACCTGTTGGTATACCTTTATGACGGCCATCTTGAAATCGACAATAATTTAGTAGAAAATGCCATCCGGCCCAATGCCCTCGGAAGAAAGAATTACCTGTTTGCAGGATCTCATGAATCCGCACAAAGGGCTGCCATGTTCTACTCCTTTTTTGGAACCTGCAAAAGACACAACATTAATCCCTTCGAATGGCTCAAAGATGTTTTGGAAAGAATACCTGAACACAAAGCAAACAAGCTGAATGAACTACTGCCACAGAACTGGCAGAAGCTAAACAATGAAAATCCCCCACAATAAACAAAATTAGCTCACCAACAATGATTTTTTATGATGTGGTTGGTAGATGGGTTACAATTTAGTTGCAACCTTGTAACCCTTATCTTCCAGTATTTTGATCAGCTTTTCAGCGGTTTGATATCCCTGTTGGTGACAATACCAACAGGGTGCAAAACACAGAGCAAACAAGCTGAATGAACAACTGCCCCAGAACTGGCAGAAGCTAAACAATGAAAATCCCCCACAATAAACAAAATTAGCTACTGATCAATGAATTATTATAACGTGGTTGGTAGATGGGTTACAAACTACTCGCATCGGCCAGTAGTTATCAAAAGCAAAAAACAAGAAAACGGTTCAGGGACAGGGCCGGAATTGAACCGGTCATTGGACATATAAAGCACGATCACAGGATGATACGCAATTATTTATCCGGAGAACTGGGCGATACAATGAATACTTTGCTGGCAGCAGCCGGATTTAATATGAGAAAGATGCTTAGAAGGTTAAAAGGTCAGGCAATTATTTTTATTTTCAATTTTTGTGCGGAGATATTCCTTCTAAATCTTCATCCAAAATATTCCGTTGATCGAAAAGAAGAACTTTTTCAGGCTTGACTATTTAATGATTGTCATTTTTTTAGTATCTGAAGTTTGTCCATTAATGCTGATTGAATAGAAGTAAATTCCGTTTCTCAGTCCGCTTGAATCAAAGTCAATGTGGTGCTTTCCTTTTGGTTTTGTTCCTTCATTATAAGAACTAATTAATTGTCCGGTGTAATTGTAAATGTCTAATTGAACAATTGATTCATTTTCCAGATTGTACCAAATCTTTGTTGTTCCTGAAAATGGATTTGGGAAATTTTGCAATAATTCACCTTCATTTAATTTTGACAGTTCATTGTATAAATTTTCATTTGTCTGTGAATCTTTATATAGCAATGATATTAAGTAATCTCTTTTATTATCGAACTGATTCTTAGACTCAGGTATATATTCCGTCAAATTTCCTGAGTATGTAGATTTCAATCCGCCATTTTCCATGAGAAAATATGTATAGCCGAGGTCTATAATCGCAAAGATAGAATCCTCTATTGATTCAGGATTTTGAATTACATTTTCAAACCAGGATATTGCTGTTGGATAATTTTCAAGCTTTATTTCACAGAAATTTGTCAAATATTCTGCAAGCTTTGTCAAGGCAGGATTGTTTTGAATATCGGCTTCTGTATTATAATATGTTTTTAAGCTTGCATAATCATCTGTAACAGATTCTTCTATAGAAAATAGTTCTCGTAAAGCTGCTTGTGCAAATTTTGATGTAGGGTAATTATTGATAATTTGTTGGTACTCTGCTTTTGCTCCTGCATAATCTTCTTGTACTATTTTAGCCTGTGCAGAGTTATATTTTGCTTCAGCATCATCATAATCTCCTCCACTATTTAAATCCCAAACTGGTAGATAAATGTAGTTATTAAACGGATATAAATCTAATGAAGGAACAAAGTTATTACCCCAATAATTATTTCGCACATATAATACTTCTGGAAAGCCTGGAGGAATTGCATAATATACAAGCTGATATTGATTGTCTTCATCAATAATTGCGTTCCACTGAATATCATATGGGAAACTGTTTTGAGTAGCATACACCTGATATTTGTAATTATCCCTGATTATTTGGGTTTCATATACATATTTTGCGCTACTATTGCCACGTATTGAAATATTGCTGTTATTAAAACAGGATATACCGTATTTGTTTCCTTCAATCAATTGGTCTCCATAAATCTGCACATAACTATGATAAATTTCTATGCCAGATCCTAAATTTCCCCAACCATTATCCGTAATTATATTATTGCTAATTATTTTTGTACTTCTAGCCCCCCCTGAATTAAATATCCCGATGCCATTTCCATCATTGCCTGTAACAGTACAATCATCTATCGTAAAATTATAATACCCATCGATATAAATGGCAGGTTCCTGCTCACAGTTTTGCACGGTGCACCCAGACTTAATTTCGACATAACTTGATTTTGAGGCCCCATTGGTAGCATCAATTTTGGCATTGTCAAAATTTGAGTTTTGAATAATCATATCTCCTTTTCTGTACTTTATGCCAGAATTGGTAAATGAACTATTATTTACTGTAAGTTTTTTACTTTCCCCAGATAATTGGCAGTTTTCAAAAGAGCTATTAATAAACGTATAATTGTTTGATAAATTATTCAGATTAATTCCACTCCATTTAGTGCCCGTCAGGGAGTTAAAGGATGCATATGAACATACTGTCAACCCACCTTCAACAATAATTATTTGATCAGGTGAATTACCTGTAATTGTTGCATAAGGCATTAAATACAAACTTGCACCCTCCTCTATAGTAAGGCTACCTTCATTTTCAAAAAACAATTGACCGTTTGAGGGAATTTTTAATTGTGCACCATTCTTTACTGTAATTTCTGTGGAAATTATTGTTATAGCTGGTAATTCTACATTTTGTGTTACTTCAAATCCTTGAGCCATAATATTCAATCCTGGATCTCCAAAATAATTTAAAGCAAATTTCTGTAATTCCCAGGATAAAATTTTTGTTTCAAGGATGTACTCACCAGTTATATGGGATAAATCATGAAATATACTGTATGGTAATATTTCTTGCAAATAATTTGGGGGATTATTAATTACAGTGGAATATCCCACCCATAAAGATCTGCCGGAGCCAAGATAACCTGTAAAACCTTCAGTTTCAGAATAAGTTGTCAAACTTTCTCCAAAACAATCAGCACCTTTATCAAACCATCCAGTTTGGCATGCGATGCCATGTACTACCGGAGGTTTATTATAATTTGAAAGATTGTTTTCCAGTACGCTCATATCTAAATATCCACCAGCTCCCCATCCATTTTGTGATCCATGTCCGAAATAAGTAAATGACATTACTCCATCATTTATTACATCATAGATCATCTGATGAGTATTAGGCTGGTTTGCATCAATTTTATCTACTGTGAAATATGATGGCACTAAATCATCCCAAAAATAAAAATAAGGTTGGATGTAGTTATCAAAATCTTCGTGAAGAAGGACACTGGTTTCATCTCTCCACCCTCCAAAAGTGGCCTCTGATTCATAGAAAATAGTTTTACTGACCATATTGTGTAATTCTGTTAACCCGTTTTGCAGATTATTGTCAACAGCAAACCTTCCAATGTATAAATCGCCTACTACATCGTATTCACCTGATGCATCACTTGTAAGGCATGAGTAATAATAATCTGATGGATACGGATCACCAGAAAATGAAGCACCCGGATTGGGATCATAAGACGTTGGCATTCCAAGGTTGCCAGGCCATTCCGAATCCCCAATAAGCAATACATACCCAAGTTTGCCATCATAAGTGTGCTGTGCATTTTCTCCTTCGTATATGCGGCGGATACAGGTACGTAATTTTTGTTCTAGCATATATTCTTCTTGTGTGTATTCAAAATCTAAATCAAAATATATTGTTTTAGCGTTTAAAATTGCTACATCGAATCCATTGTATATAGCTCGGTGGTTGGCTATACGTAAAACTTCAGAATTTGGATTGTTGGGTTCAAAAAAATCATCTGCACATATTATCAGGTAATCGGCCACAATGTCATCAGCTTGTGAGGGGTTTGTTAATGAAATCCACTGCACAGACCCGTTGCCCTGCATATTGTCGTTAATGCTGGCTGTAATACCGCTTGATACATAATTTAACATGGTATTGGCTGCCACATTGTTAAAAATGCCGGTATTTACATTTACTGCCGTATTAGGATTGGTAAACGACAAGGTTATTTGGTAGTTAGTATAAACAATTAGTTGTTGTGATACCGGGTTGAACTGTACAGGGTAAATAAAAACTTCGGCATATTTCTGGCCGCGCAGGTAACCTGTTGAGACAACTTCAGCATTCTCCCCGGGTAAATAGAGGTTTTGGGCGTATGTAGTAGCATCTTTAGTGAACATTTCCTCCACATACACTGTCCCGTCGGTATTCTGAACTTCCTGTAAAGTAGGAACAGGATAAATATTGTAATTGCTAAAAGTAGTTTGTCCTGTAATATTAACACTTAGTATTACATCTGAACATTCGGGAATGGCTACGAGTTGGCGGATAACCGGTAGTTCAGGTTCTCCTGATATAGTGAGCGTGCCGGATGAAGGAATAGAAACCCGCTGGAAAGTTTCGCTCCCTTCGGTAATAACCTGTTTGTACATTCCGCAAACCTCAACTGTAAACGAAACTGCCTGGTTATCCGAGGCTGTAAGGCTCACATTGGGTACTTCGGGAGTGGTTTTGGTAAAACTTACCCAGTCCTGACTGATTGCCACGCTTACCATCAGTAAGCATGCTGCAATAATAAAAATTGACTTTTTCATAACAACTTGTTTTAATTAATGATTAATAATTTATTGAATTGAGAACTATAATAATCATAACTGATATTGTACAGGTATAAGCCTTCTTTTACCCTGTTTCCCTTATTATCCTTTCCATCCCAAGTTTGGGTATATTTTCCGGAAATATCTATTTGCCTGATTAAATTTCCATACGTATTATAAATATTAATAATAGGGTTGTTGCAATTTTTAGGTAGTTGAAACCTGAAGGTGGTTTTTGTATTTGCAGGATTAGGCGAATTGGATAAAATAATATTAACAGGTTTAATCAAACTAATATTTGTTATTGTTGAATCCAAATCATGGAAATATGTGTTAAAAGTTTCACCGTAATCGTAGCTGTAATCAATGTAAAGCCAAACATGGTCGCCGGCCGGGTTTATCCTCGACCGCATCACATAAAAAGATCCCTGTTCCCTTCCAGCTGTAAATTGCACACTCCAATAATAAATATCTATATAATCTGATTCATATTTTTCTGTCCAGGTATATCCGGTATCAACGCTGTGGAATATTTTATAATGCAATTCAGGTGTCCAGGATGTAAGATAAATTTCTCCTGCCTCTGCTCCCCGGCTAATTTTTGGGAATTGACCACTTGGAGCCCAAAATGCAACAGCGCTGTCAATTGGAATGCTATTAAAATTTTGACCGAAATCTAAACTATGTTTTAAATTATATCCAATACCTGCAATTCCACTTAGTCCATATAATTCACCATATTGAGTTGCTACTTCAAGTCGAAACTTAATATTTGTGTTATTAACATTGAAGTCATATCCAAAATTCTCACTATAATAAAGAGTTCCGCTGACATCTGTGCCATTTTTATATATTTCCCCATTAATGGAACCGCTTGTATAACTAGCACCACCGACATTTTCGATATATTCCCAACTTTCACCATAATCAAAACTTAACCAAAGTTCGTTGTTGCCATAGTTGTATAATGCACCGGAAGATGCATCGCCTAATACAATTCCAACTTTCATTTCTCCGGTTGGTGGGGTTTCAATGTTTTCATATTGTAAAGAAATGTTTGCGCCGTTATCGGTAGACCGAAATATGGCATAGTGTAAAATGCTGTAGTTTTCAAGGTACCAGTCGCCGGAGAGGTAGAGTTCGCCAGGAGATGCACCTCGGGTAATTTGTGCTTGTACGTTAATTTCTTGGAAAGTTAACAATATTACGATAAGCAATAAACAGAAGATCTTGGGTTTCATTATTTTATGTTTTTATTAAATTATCCACATTTTTAATTTCACAGTCAGCGCGTTTGCCAAAATTTAAGCGCTTTTGGTTTTTCATCTTTTAGCCTGTGCTCCGGAAAAAACCAAAAGGGCTTAAATGCGCGGTTGGCATCGCCTTGTTGCTAACGTGTTGCAAATATGGCCCGTAGCCGTTCACTTGCAGTTTGATTGTTGATTACTCTTATGTTTATGTTTCTACTCAGTTGTCTTGATAGCACTTAAGCGGCTATGGGCTATGATTTGCTGTTAGGCAACGTAATTATTTTATTCTTTAACAGTTATAAAAAATCCAGGACTTCTATTTTGCGAAATAATCCACTCTGCTTCGCTTCCCTTCCTTATCAAAAACGTACCATTTTTCCTATTGAGATTAAATAATATGTTAGGTGTTGGCTCTTTTGAACCATTCATTTTTATAAGATTTTTTTCAATTACATTCGATGCCTTGATCCACTCAACAGATAATGCAATTGAATCTTTAGCAACAATATTATAATCTTTCAAGTCAATTTTTTGCCATCCTTTTTTTTCGTATATGGATAAATAAATGTTTTCTGTCAATAGCTCTTCAAATGGTAATCCATTTTTTACTGAACGTAGATGAAGTCGAAAAAAAACTGTGTCGAAAGAATGCTTATGAATCTTTAAATTAACATCCTCCACCTTTACATTTATTTCCAGGATAAGAGCAGTACTGAATTGTTTATCCTTCTCTTTCTTGCCTGAGAACTACCTTGTTTGTTTTCCATTAATTCCACTTTGGCCAGTATTGCTTTTGATCCTGTGTTGGGCTTAGTTGTTCTTAATCAAAGCTTCCTTCAATTAAAATTGTTCGTGGATAATTGTTTCCCTTTAAATCTGATGACAAATAAAATCCTCTTTTAATATATCCAGAGTGTGTACTTTCTTCTAAAATCAGGTCGGGAATGTCATCATTATTTAAATCTCCAACCCATATTATTTTAGGTGCTTCAATAAAATCCGCTGATGTAATTGAAGCTTTATCAACTTTTAAAATTTCAACTTCCATTTTTGCTTTATTTTCCGACCAATCAAGTACAAGTCGATAGTCATCAATTATTTTAAAGTCACCATTATCCTGAATTTCTCCATATGCACGTAAAGAAAATAGGGTTCCACCTAATTTGAAAGTTATTAACGAATCCGGCTCTAAAAATTTAAAATTGTAAAATTCCCCATTTATTCCCGTTCTTAGGAAATTATCATTTTTAAAAAATACTATTGGTTTTCTTTTTAATTCAAAATTGTATCTGGGAATATTTGCACCCAAAGCTGGATTATAAAATGTGTCGACATTTATTTTGGTAGGAGTCAATACGTATTTATCTCCTTTTTCAATTAAAGCATCAAGAGTATCTACAATTTTAATTTCTCCGTTGGTTAATCCAATTGGGTAAAGTAGAGTCAACTTTTGTCCCTGGGTTATACAAATTATTGAGAAAATAAATGTTAATGTAAAAAATCCTTTTTTCATGTTTTTTTTACAATTAAGCCCAACGCCCGAGTGTAGTTGCCGTCAGCCTTTTAGCATTGGCCTTGTGCGTGATGGCAACTGCACGTTGTTAGACTGCGAAATTTCTTTCCTTCTTTCAACATTTCTTTTGCTTTGTTTTTCACTCTTTTTGTGTTTTCTTATTTTGCAGGCTAACGATTGTATAGGTCACATTTGGTGGTTATATTTCATATATATACACCTCCCTCTTTTCATTAAAATCCGAATAGAAGTTTCGGGCTGAATTGGATACCCGTAATGAAACGGGTGTACCCGTTTGTAAGCGTTTGTTCTGATTGTTCACGTGCAATTCTTTCTGAGAAGGCATGTGTAATTTTTTTCGGTTCTTCCAGCAAATATAAAAACTTCCCTCTCATTTCCAACCAAAATGGCCGGTTTTTTTATCACCTTTTATTGCAATTCTTAAATGAGAGAATGCGTAAATGCTTAAATGGGGTTTAAGTCGTACATTATATCTTATTCGTTAAAGTTTTATCAGTCGACTAATAAAAAACCGGCAGTCCCGCCAAAGGCTGGACTGCCGTAACCGCAAAATGAAAGGTGCAGGGCATCATTCATCCGGCGAATTGGAATTTAGCAAAAACAAATATCCCCCTACGGGTTATTCCGGTATTCTTTTCATGGCTTAAGGATCCCCGGGTGGAAACTTCCATTGTTCCCCTCTTCTTTCTTAGGGTATTTTTATATCCATTGATCATCAGCGGTTTTGTGGTTTCGCTGTTCAAAACTAATGATGATATTCATACTTCCTGCATGTACTAACTACTATTTATTAACACACTGCCGTGAATATCCGGTTCAAAACAGGAGTACTGATCTGCATAAAATAGCTTAACTTTGTGGTGTTTCAGTGAAATTGAAAAAATTCCGGCTGTTCTTGTTTTGCTGGCATTTTCCGGATGATTTTTTATTTCAGGTCGGTCATACATCAATACGAATTTAAACGGGTAACAGGTGGATGTTTTAAAGCAGGCATCTGTTTCCGCAACGTACATTGCAGGGCATCATTCCTTTAATGGCAATGGAATTTAGCAATTCAACCTTCCGTTAAAGTGCCCTGCGATCTCAAACCGGCGGATAGTTCAACCGCCGGTTTTTTTATGTTAATACTTACTTGTTACATGTCAGGTGTCAGTCATTCGGTTTTTAATCTCAGGAGTCTGCAGCCGGATGCTGCCGGTGATAAGCCAAAAACCAATAAAAATCAGATTAACGGTCAAACGATTTTTGATTTACGAAACGATTAGTAAAGCATTCAATCATTTAAAATTTAATCATTTTATCATTGCCACTTCGGGCAAAAAGCCAACTGCCTCTTTAAAACATGGATCTTATTGATTCATCCTTCTGATGACCAGTATCAGCATTGAAAATGCTCAGTTGTTGCTTCGACTGACCATTTTCGACGGTGAAAATGCTCAGTTGTTGCTTTGATTGACCATTTTCGACAGTGAAAATGCTCAGTTGTTGCTTTGATTGACCATTTTCGACAGTGAAAATGCTCAGTTGTTGCTTTGATTGACCATTTTCGACAGTGAAAATGCTCAGTTGCTGCTTCGATTGACCTTTATCAATGAATTGACGCAGGTTTAACGATTTTGAATCCTGAGTATCACTACTGACAGGGTATGTTATTCAATAAAAAAATTTAGGATTTGCTGAAACCTTTCCGTTAAGCTGCAAGTATTAAGGGTATTGCTAAATTCTATTGTTAAATTTAAAAATTTTTATTATGACAAAGGTATGGAGTTACCTTAGTAATGTTTTTGACAATGTTACTAAGCACAATTTCAAGCGCATGCTGACCATTGTTGCCGACCATCTGTCGAAACTGGCCAGCAAATCTTCCGATCCTGAAATTCAGGAAATCTATGACCGTACGCGACCGGCGCGCGATACGTATGCGAGTAATTACAGCGGTTCGATACTTGCCAAAAAAAGATATTCATCCGAAACCCAGCATTTTGAAGAAAAAATAGCTGAATTGACCGATGTAAAACTGAAGGGGTGGGATTTGGCTGTTCAGAGGGTATTTCCGGAAGGCAGTATTGAATACAAGGCGATCTTCAATCACGGGCGTACAGCCTTTCGGCAGGGAACCTATGAACAGCGTATTGCCGAACTTCAGGCCATGGCACAAGTATTGAAGGATTATCCCGAACTTGCGGAAACGCAGGTGGATGTTGAAACCTTTTGCAACGACCTGGAGGGGATCAGGGACGTGCAGCAGCAGAAAGAGGGTAAAGTCACTGAGGCGTCGAAAGACCTTGAAGTAGCCCGTGCAGCAGTAGCAAACATTATTTTTGCCAACCTGGGCTTACTAATTAATAAGTACCGCGGCAATCTTTCGAAGGTAGAGGAGTACTTCGACCTTAGCCTGCTTCGTTCGGCCAACGGTAATGGCAACGGAAATCCGCAGCCACCCGAACCACTGACGGGAAAGGTAGCTGCTGGTGCCACCGCTACGGTGCTGGCCGGAGGATTCGATTCGAATTCGTACTTCAGCATTGTCAATACAGGCGGTACTTCGCTGAAATTTTATTCAGCCATGCTTCCCGACGACCCCGTACCGGGTTCATCGGTCGAACTACTGCCGGGTGAAGAAGCGGATGCATATGCTTCGGAACTGGGTGCCGATAGTAACCTGTTCATCATGGTGAACAACCCGGATAAGGTGAACGCAGGCGAATACAGCTTTGAGTTCAGTGAGCCGGAAGAGGAGTAAAACAGATAATGTATTGTTTTGACGTATTTGGCAAGGCCGGGATCCCGTTTGGGGTTCCGGCTTTCTAAGGGCAAAGAGCAAAGGGCAAAGGGCAAAGAGCAAAGGGCAAAGGGCCAAAAGCTAACAGCCAAAAGCCAAAAGCCAACAGCCAAACAGCCAACAGCCAAAAGCCAACCAGCACCAACTAAAATGGATATAAACAGAAACCGAATCGTACAAAATTCGTATACATTTGAAGTAAACCGTTTTCCGGCTAAAAGAACATAAATCAGATTATAACATGCCAAAAGAAAAGACACGTCCGGACCTTTTGTTTGGTACGGGCAACCGCGAAGGACTCGGGCTGAAAGGCCCGGTAAAAGAGATGATGCAACGGATATACAAAGCGCATCAGAAACCCGGATTTATTTACCGGGGTGAACCCATCACCTATTACCTCGATGAATGCAATGTAAATTACGGGTTCGATCAGTCGGGAAGAATTGACAGCCTCGAAATGTTTTATAGTGAAACCCATTCGCTGAAAAAATACTTTAATGAACAGGGAAATGAAACAAAGACTCACAACAACAGGGGTGATCATGCGGAAAATTATTTAGAAAATGAATATGATGCCGAAGGCAATATGACGGTGATGCGCCATTATAATGCCGAACGGGAGTTTACCGGCGAAACCCGGTTCGCATACGACAAAGCGGGTAATAAAAGTGAGATCAGGTATTACGACAAGGATTTGACCCCGGGGCTGACGATGTACTTAAAATACAACGAAAAAGGAGAGCGGGTAGAGGATTACCGTACCAATGCCGATGGCAGTGTGAATTACTGGACGAAAACAGAGTACAATGAACATGGCCATTCAACCTGTTATACCTCCCTGAACCCTGACGGCACAGTAAAAGAGAAAAAGGTGAATAACTATGAGTACGATGCTGCCGGCAGACTGATGAAAATGAATGGCCGGAATATCCGCCACGAACGGGAACTCCGTATTGAAGAGCTGGAGCATGATAAACAGGGCAACTGGACAGTAAAAGCAGGATTTCACCGGAATATAGCCGCCGTGCTGATCGTCAGGTCGCTCTTGTATTACGGTGATACTGACAGTGATTTAGAAACAATTAAATTAACCGCATCAGCAGATGCAATACCTTATACAATGACAAAAACCGGAGAAAAAGAACCAAAAGAAAAAAAGCCGGTCCGGCAGGAATTAACAAAAGAAGCTGTACCGCAGGATTTGGAAGTAAGCCCCGAAGAAGCAAGGTGGATAGCAGAAGGATCCGCACCCGATAACTATTCGGCCATGCGCTACTTTGTGGTAAAAAATAACGAACTGCCGACGGTAGTCCATTTTTACGGGATGGATATCGAAGTAATGGCGCTGATGAAGGAGTTGAAGAGCAGCCTGGGAGCCGTTGTTATCAACATGTATGTGCCGGAGGTAAGTTACTGGCCCGAAAAAAAACCGTCACGGTATACCCTTGCCTTTCCGGGGAATGGCTACCTGATGCAGGCAACTGCCATCCAGGCGAAGAAGGACACCGATTACTGGTACAGCAGGTTCATCAGTCACGCTGATAACGATGACGGCTATATCCGGGTGAGTGCACTTAACCTGTTCCGTCCGTCGGATGCCTCGGGAAAACGTGATCCGGAGTTCGAGGAAACATTGCAGAACTGCATCGAATTGTGCGTTCTGGAGCATGAAGAAAATAAACCGGAGATTTCGATGGTGGAGGTGCATGCGGACGGGAAATTCAGATTGTCGACCTATCCGGTGAACGATACTTTTATGATCCGTGACCTCGATATGCATTACGGATACGGATTCACAAAATTCCATAACGACCTGATGGAACGGTTTAAAAGTGAGTCACGCGGGCTTGTCCTTTTCCACGGTATTCCGGGGACGGGAAAGACCTACTATATACGGCACCTGCTTCGCAAGATGACAAGCAACAACAAGGTGGTCATCTATATGCCGCCGAACATGGTTGAATGGCTGGCCGATCCGTCTTTTCTTACATTTATGTCGAAGGAAATTGCGCGATTTTCGAAACAGGGATTCTTTTGCGTACTGCTGATCGAAGATGCGGAACCTTTGCTGATCGCACGCAAAGAGAACGGACGTGTACAGGGTATCTCGAACCTGCTGAACCTTACGGATGGCCTGCTGAACGATATGCTGAACCTTCAGATCATCTGCACGTTCAATGTAAAGGTGAAAGAACTCGATAAAGCCCTGCTAAGGCCGGGAAGGCTGATCGCACGCAAGGAGTTCAGGCCGATGACGGTCCTTGATGCCAACCGCCTGGCGCAACAGCTTGGGATCAATATTCAGTTTAGCAAACCAGCTACACTCGCTGAAGTTTATTCGCTTGACACGAATAAAAAAACCCTCATCCACGGCGACTCGGAGAAGGATTATGGGGAGTAGACAAGTATTTAGTATTTAGTATTTAGTACAAAGTACAATGACCATGCCTGAATAAGGTTGATCATGCACATTTTAGCGCAGGCATCTGCTTGTGCTTTTGTTCAATACCGTTTTCTTACCCATTCTCTGTTTCAATAATTCGATTCTTTCAAAACCAATCCGTCCATTTTATTCCTGAATAATAATGTAAACTAGTAGATACTATTTATTGGTGCAAACGGTGGCTGGCGGCATTTGGGGGGGGTAATAACTCTAAATTCGCTGCATATATATTATTATTAACGTCTTGTGCGGTTTAATTTTTATCAAATTTATTTCGTGTAACTTAGTGTCTTAGAGCCTTCGTGGCAGAAAATAAAATTTGCAACAAAGACACGAGAACTCCAGGGTTCACTAAGATCCGTTTTAATAAAAATCAACCATTCAACTTTTTTTATTTTAGAATGTTTTAAAATTTATTATCAATCTTTGCTCAATCCGTACTACGCCATATTATAAATTTATTTGGATTTTTCTCCGGAATACATTGGCTGGATTCATATCCGGGTTTCAATACCGAAAGGATAAACCGATAAAATAGACTTTTGATGATGCATTTTTAAGGCCGTAATAAATACCGGCATCCAGGTTAAGATTTTTCTTCAAATCATACACCAATCCGCCATTTAAAAAGTATTCGTAACTATTTATTTTAGTTTCCCTAGTTATTAAACTTTCAACAAAAAAATCAACATTTCCGATTAATAGATGTGCGATAGTTGCCGAAGCAAGAGTGTTAAGATGGTATCCCTTTCCTGATTGATTGTCCTTTAAATCAATCTCAATCTGAGTGCCCAAATCCCAACCTTGCGGTAGCGATATGGAAAAAGGGAAAACCACACCTCCTGTAATTTTTGCATTGGAAACAGTGGGAATATTTACAAAAGGTAGAATAGCCATAGCTGTTTTACCCTTATCGTTTCCCCAAATGTTTTGTTTCAACCTGATTGTTATATTGTCAAAAGATGTTCTCGTATCTGTTGAATTTCCGTTTATGACCCTTGTATCGACAAAAGATCCTGCAACAAATTGAATGTCCAGTGAGTTGGTGAGACCCGCTTTGAGATTAAAAACATTGAAAGAATTTTCTATCGTTTTGATTCCATCAACTGATGTCCTGTCTGTTTTAAACAGATCTGTTTCAAACTGAAAATGCCCGGCATCCACTGTATATGGACTTTCTGTTGCATCGGGGCGGTCCGTTTCGAAGCTTCTCATTTGGTCTTTAGGGCATGGATGAAAAATATGGTAAATCCGTTTTGTTGAATCCTGTAAAGATTGTGCATAACCTGAAACGGATAGTACCAGAAGAACAGGAAAAAGAATGTGTTTTCTCACAATAAGTTAGCTTACAATTAATATTGGGATCTTTAATTTATGTCTTACCGAATCAACGGTGGTACCAAATATAAGGTCTTTAAATCCTTTATGCCCATGCTCTCCCATCACCAGCAAGTCGATATCCAGGTTTGAAATTATTTTCGTTATCTCGGAAGAAGCAGTTCCAAAACCGATTTGGATATTGACCTTATAACCTATTTCCTGTAACTTGTTTTGATACTTAACCAAACTGTCATAGTCCAGCTGGGTTTCGTAATCCATCGTGTTTTTACCCAAATAACGTGCAGCTGCACTTTCGACAACATGGATAAACGTGTAGATAGCCGATTTGCCACCTTGATTTAATGCACTTTTTATTATTTGCTGGTCATTACCAGAGAAATCGATAGCCATTGCGATGTTTTTATATGTTACGGATTCAATGCCGGCAAAATCCACGGCCTGTCCATGAGGCAACTGTTTCCTTTTTTTGGCAACTGAAATTATAAACGGATGAATAAAAACATACGCCAAAAGCGCAAGGCAGGCCAGTGCAACTGGAATTACAATGGCATAAATAAGAATTTTATGTTCTCCTGCAGCACCAATCCACCCTGATATTTCATCGATAACCAGGTGAATATTCAGATAAACAATGATGGATGCACTGATCCATGCCAATACTTTTACCCACGGTTTAATTGTAAATTCTTTCATTAGTTTTTTGTCCGAATTAAAATGAATGAGAGGAATAACGGCAAATCCCAATTGTAAGCTTAAAACCACCTGGCTTAATATCAACAAGCTTCCCAAAGCTCGTTCCCCAAAATAAATAATGGTGAACAAAGCGGGTATTATTGCCAATAAACGTGTAATCAATCTTCTCAGCCAGGGTTGTATCCTCAGGTTCAGGTGGCCTTCCATCACAATTTGTCCGGCCAATGTGCCGGTAATGGTTGAGCTTTGTCCCGAAGCAATCAGTGCAATTGCGAAAAATGCCGGGGCAGCATTTCCAAACAAATTATGCAATAATTCGGAAGCATCCTGAATTTCGGCAACATGAAAATATCCATTGACATAAAATGCAGCAGCAGCAAGCACCAAAATTGCAGCATTAACAAAAAATGCCAGGTTAAGGGCAATCGTAGTATCGAAAAGATTCATCTTAATGGCATTCTTCATACCGGCCGATGACCGGTCAAATTTTCTGGTTTGAACCAGCGAGGAATGTAAATACAAATTATGCGGCATCACCGTTGCCCCAATAATTCCAATAGCAATATACAGGGCATCACCACCCAATTTTGAGGGAATAAACCCTTGAATAACATCACCATAAACGGGCGAAACAATAAACATTTCGATTAAAAAGGAAAAACCAATAATAAATACCAGTGACACAATGAATACTTCCATCGTTCGCATTCCTTTTTTTAGCAGGAAAAGCAATAATATCGTATCCAGCGCGGTAAGGCTTATACCCCAGATTAAAGGAAGTCCAAAAAGTAAGTTAAGTCCTATTGCCATACCTACAATCTCAGCCAAATCGCAGGCTGCGATGGCTATTTCAGCTAAAATATATAAAGGAATGTTTGCCCATTTTGGATATGCATTTTTTGATGCCTGTGCCAGGTCCATGCCTCTTACAATTCCTAACCTGGCACTTAGCGACTGCAAAAGCACGGCAATAAGGTTCGACATGAGCAAAACCCAAATTAGTTTATAACCGAATTCTGAACCACCGGCAATGTCTGTTGCCCAATTCCCGGGATCCATATAACCTACACTCACCAAATAGGCAGGTCCTAAAAAGGCTAAAAATTTTCTCCACCCTCTTTTATCTGTTCGTACTGATGAATGTACCTCGCTTAATGATTCCGATTTCATTTGTTAAAGCTGTTTGAATTTTATATGCAAAAGTAATAACTTAGATCATTCTAACAATTATGTGTTACAATTTGTTTAATTTTGTTTTGTAAAACTAAATAATAATGTTTTCACAAACGGAGGAAAATTATTTAAAATCGCTGTATGCACTTGCAGAACAAAAAGGAGAAGTGAATATATCCGAATTGGGCAAACTACTTAATGTAAGTCTGCCTACTGTAAACAGTATGGTGAAAAATCTGAAAAAGCAGGGATTGGTGAATTATGAAAAATACAAACCCATTTCACTTACAGAAAAAGGGAAGAAAGAAGCTGCCTTAGTTATCCGAAAACACCGGCTAACTGAAATGTATTTGGTTAATAAAATGGGATTTGGCTGGGAAGAAGTCCACGAAATTGCAGAACAACTGGAACACATTCACTCTCCTGTATTATTTAACAGAATAGATGAACTACTTGGTTTCCCGAAAATTGACCCGCATGGCTCGCCCATACCTGATAGTGACGGTAAAATAGTATTTGTATCACATATAAAACTTAGTGATTGCCAACCCGGTGAAAAAGTGAAGTTAATTGCATTAGCCCATTCATCAGCTGATTTTTTAAAATTTTTAAATAACCGGGAATTGAGCCTTGGAACTAAACTTGAAATTAAGTCTGTCGAACAATTTGACGGCAGCATGACCATTAGTTACAACAGCCACTCTTCCGAAGTATTTTCCCGAATTATTTGCGAACGCTTGCTGGTTGTTCGGCTGGAATGAACCTGTTGAAAAGTAATCAGGAATAACCCTTCCAGTATTGGCTTTCGTGCAGGAGCGAATTGTTAGCTTCAGGAACGAAAATGGGATTGATAAATCTTAAGATTTATACCCCGCACTGTCTCGTCAGGAAGCCATGTCGGGGCCTGGAGTCTGGATTGGGTCGAGTCAGTGAGTATTCCATGTATTCATTTCCCTAATCACTTTCAGATACCTGCTTGGACAGCAGAAATCACATTATAGTGCAGGCATCCGCTGTGCTTTTGTTCAATACCGTTCTCTTACTCATTCTCTGTTTCAATTATTCTATTCTTTCAAAACCAATCAGTCCTTTTTGTTCCTGAATTAATTACGTAAACTAGTGTAAAGATACTATTTATTGGTATAAGCGGTGGCTTGCGGCATTTGGGGGAGTTGATGGTTGCTTTGGTTATAAAGCTTTGGGTTACAAACCCAAAGTAGCGTGGGGAAATGTTTGACTGAAGCCGTTCAGCCATCATTACTACAACCCTTTGTTATCAGTAAGCTTTCTTAATTCAATTGAAGTGACTTTGAATATTTTTAGTGGCAATTTTTATAAAGTTAGGATTAGTAAACAAAGTTTTTTTTCTGTTACTCCAATTTTCCAGTTCTTTCACAATGTTTTCCTGTGTATGAATTTGCTTTTCAGCAATAATAAAATCAATAGTTGATAACAATTCCAAACCAAACGGAGAATAAAAACCTTTCAAAAAGATTTTAGTTTTCTCCACAACGTCTTTGTATCCTATATTCTCAGGCCTGTTTAAGAACTCATTAATCTCTGCTTCAGCATCTGGAACAAGACCCAATTCTTCAAATGGCCTTTTGTCTTTGGAGCTGTAGCCCATTATATAACTGCCATTTAAATAATACAATACGTGTTTTACCTTTCCTGAATAAGGTCCATAAAAATTCGGCCGAAACTCTAATTTGAAAGTATCTTTTGCTCCAAACCTTTGCAGGAAATAAGCAATCTTTTCCGATGCGAACTCAGAAACAAATTCACCATTGCGGACTAACTCATACAAAACAGACAAAAGCATTGCCCTTGCTGGGGTGAGTTTAACCCGTTCTTTTTTTAATGCTTCTTGTATAGCAACATTCGGTTCGTAAATAAAAATTTCACATTCCACATCAACCAAATACTTTTCAAAAATCTGCTTCACTTTGTTCCAATCCAATCCTCCATTACCTGAACCCAAAGGTGGAATAGCAATAGACTTTAAGTTTCTTTCTTTTATCACTTTTACTAATTCTACCAAACCGTCTTCAATGTACTGATATTCCGAAGGCAAACGCCAGCTCGTTTTAGTTGGAAAATTGATGATGATTTTTTTACCGGTCAATAAGGATTCTTCTTCGGTAACTAAAAGATTTCCAATTCTTAGTTCTTTGTTTTTGCAAACATTAGAATATAACTTAAAATTATTAGGAAACATATTCTTAAACTGTAAAGCAATGCCCTTACCCATTACACCAACAGTATTTACGGTGTTTACTAAAGCTTCCGCTTCGCTGTCTAACAAATTCCCTATTTTGTAGTGTATCATATCTTAAAAATAAAATTCTGGTTTTATATGTACATTGTTGGCATTCGCACCAAATGCTATTACTCTGTTTTTTGCATTTTCATTCGATACCCAAAATCCTAAAACAGCGTCAATGGTGATATCGCCCAATACTAAAAATTCAGCTTCTTTTCTACGTTTCAAATCCAAATCGTTATCATTTCGCCAATATTTAGCTTTTACTGCATTCCAGTCAATTATCTTATCAATATTTTGAATATCCGCTGCATTGTATTGTGTGGTAAAACCATCTACAGCGTGACCATCAGTAAATACAAAATCCAGTTGTAAGTCAATGATTTTTTGAACTGATGTTACACAGTAAACAATGTTTTCAGCAGGTGTATTAAACACCATATTGAACCCATTTTGTACTACATAAAGCATTGGAGTTCTCACACCAAAATAAAACGGAATGTATTCACCCAAACGCCGGCCGTTATTCAATAGAAAATAATTACGAGTAACTATTAAACTACCATCACCAATTGGCATAAAATTGGGGTTTGCATTAATGGAAGTAGAGTGAGTGATGCCATACTGAAGAATATGGGGAATATTCTCAATATGGGTCATTCTAAACAAATATATGTCATCCAAATCAGGCATTTGACAAATTTACATTTTTTTTCATTCCTTAATTACACAGTCAACTGTATTTAGTCTCAATGGGAACTTGTTTTAATTCTACGTTTTATACTATTTAACTAATTCTTTCCCCTCTACTAACAACATATTATTATTGATTTTATAGTATTGGTAAACTTTATAAGAACATATTAAACCAGTTCTTCCTAGCAAATATAAAAACTTCCCCCTCATTTACAACCAAACCGGTCATTTTTTATCACCTTTTATTGCAATGCTTAAATGAGAGAATGAGTAAATGCTTAAATGGGGAGGGAAGTTATCTGTTATCAGTTATTCGTTATTTTGCAACCTGCAACTCAAATTTAGTCATTCTAATTATTTTAGTCATTCTAATTATTTCAGTCATTTTAGTCAATTTAGTCAATTCTTCAAGGGGCTGCTGCAATGCAATGCCCGATATTTCGTTACTTTTAAAAGCAAAAAATCGGTAACTTTGCAAAAATCATTTACAGTATGAGGCTATCTTTTTTCAGTTTACCCAAACCAAAACAGTTCAGTTACGCTCCGCGCTATTATAATGAAGAAAAAGAACGGGCAGAACAACGTAAAAAAGAACTGGAAAATACGGATGGTTCCGGAAAACCGGCATTTGGTGACCGACTTACAAAAAGCTGGGACCGGTACAAAAAAATGGAACGAACCAGTCAGAGAAAAGCAAATATCAGCGTAATCATTTACCTGTTTGTTGCCATTCTGCTGCTCTATTTTGTTTTCTTTAGCTAATGATGGTGAGGGTTTATAAAAAACCAAACGAATCTAATCCGAACAACTAAATGCCCGATATCATTCATCTTTTGCCCGATTCAGTTGCCAACCAGATCGCTGCCGGTGAGGTTATTCAGCGGCCAGCATCGGTGGTAAAGGAATTGCTCGAAAATGCAGTCGATTCGGGTGCGGATGAAATCAAGCTCATCATCAAGGATGCCGGGAAAAATCTGATACAGGTGATCGACAACGGATGCGGAATGTCGGAAACCGATGCACGGCTGAGCTTTGAGCGGCATGCTACCTCCAAGATTACTTCGGCCCACGATCTGTTCGCTATTAAAACACTGGGGTTTCGTGGTGAAGCACTGGCTTCGATGGCTGCCATCGCTCAGATTGAAATGAAAACAAAGCGGATGGAAGATGAACTGGGCAGCGCTATTTTAATTGAAGGATCGCTTGTTAAAAGCCAGGAACCGGTAGCCTGCCCGAACGGCACTTCCATTTCTCTAAAAAACTTATTTTTTAATATCCCGGCCCGAAGGAAATTTTTGAAATCCAACTCTGCCGAACTCCGGCATATCATCGAAGAATTTCAGCGCATAACGCTTGTCAATCCGGGAATTGCATTTTCTTTTTTTAATGAAAACCGGCAACTGTTCATGCTGCCAAAATCGAATTTAAAGCAACGGATCGTTGCGCTTTTCGGTTCTGCATTCAACAACCGGCTTGTACCTGTTGAGCAGGAATCGGATATTCTTTCTATTTCGGGATACATCAGCAAGCCTGAATTTTCAAGAAAAACAAGGGGTGAACAATATTTTTTTACCAATGGCAGATTTATCCGGCATCCGTATCTGAACCATGCGGTCGACAGCGCTTTCCGTGAACTCATTCCATCCGATGCCTTCCCGGTATATTTCATCTATTTTAAAATTGACCCGAAAGAGATCGATATCAACATTCATCCCACGAAAACGGAAATCAACTTTCAAAACAACCAGGTGATCTATGCATTTTTAAGTTCAGCCATCAAGCAGGCTTTGGGCCGGTTTAATGTGGTTCAATCCATTGATTTTGATGTTGAACCCTCGGTTCAGTTTAAAACGGCGGATCAAGATGCACCCGTAAAATTACCCACTATTAAGGTGGACCCGTCATTCAATCCGTTTGACATTCCAAAGGCTCATCATAGCCCCGCTACTTCAGCTAAAAAGCATATTCAGAACTGGGAAAAGTTATACGATCAGGATTGGACGTAAAAGCACGGATCAAAAAGCCAAACAAGATTTAACTGAAAACAGAACGGAAGAGATCATTTCAACTGCGGATAAACAACTCCCGGAGAACATGGGCCTTGTGTTTCAGCTTCATTCACGGTATATTGTTTCAAGCATTAAATCGGGAATGATGATCATCGATCAGAAGCGTGCGCATGAACGGATTTTGTTTGAGGATTTCCTGGCTTGCCTCACTGCGGGTAAAGGCATGTCGCAGCAACAGTTATTTCCTCAAACCGCTGAATTTTCTGCAGGGGATGCAGAAATCCTGAGGACATTGCAGGATGAATTGAAAATCCTGGGTTTTGATATCGATGAATTCGGAGACAATACCTTTATTATTCGTGGTGTTCCCACCGATTTGAACAATAGTGCGCCGGGTGATGTTCTGGAAAGTATTATTGAGGGCTTCAAAAAGAACATTTCGAACATTCATTCAGATAAAAAAATTAATTTAGCACGATCAATGGCTGTTAAACTTGCGGCCGGATATGGCAAAAAACTCGAGAGAGAGGAAATGAATTCACTGATCGACCGTTTATTTGCCTGTAAAATACCGGATGTTTCACCCGATGGTAAACCGATTGTTAAAGTTATTACGTTGGAGGAACTCAATCAAAAATTTTAAACAAAATTTGTAAATGGATCAGTTCAGACCTACAGGATTTAATATACTTCCGCCAGTCGTAAAAAACCTGCTCATTATCAATGGGCTGTTTTTTTTGGCTACTCTTGCATTTGCATCAAAAATTGACCTGACCGACTTTTTTGGCCTGCATTATCCCGGCTCACAGCTTTTCAAGCCTCACCAGTTGGTTACTTATATGTTTATGCACGGCGGATTTGCACACATTTTCTTTAACATGTTCGCGTTGTGGATGTTCGGAAATGCCCTTGAAAACGTATGGGGACCCAAACGATTTCTGACTTACTATATGATCACGGGTATTGGCGCTGGGCTTATCAATCTTCTGATCCTTTATTTTCAGATCCATCACGTCGAAGGCCAGCTGGCTCCGGATTTGATTGAACAGGTTAAAGACACCGGCTATAAAATTTTGCAGGAAAATAAAAATTTTGTCAATCCCCTCATGGGGAAATTGAACCTTCTGTACAATACCACAACAATTGGGGCCTCGGGAGCGGTATTTGGAATCCTGCTCGGCTTTGGAATGCTTTTCCCCAATGCACTTATTTACCTCTATTTCGCCATTCCCATAAAGGCAAAATATTTCGTTATGGGTTACGGCGCCATTGAGCTTTATTCGGGTATTGCAAACAACCCCGGTGATAACGTTGCTCATTTTGCTCATTTGGGAGGTATGATTTTTGGGTACTTCATGATTTTGTTGTGGCGAAAGCGTTAAACTGATTTTTTGTCGATATGGAACCTTACGGTGGAAGTTATAAAATCCAAAATCCTCTTGATGACCTGAAGAAATTCTTCAGGAGTAAAAATATGCTGGTCAGGCTGATTATCATCAATGTTGCGGTATGGTTGTTCATTCGTTTCATCGACGTGGTTTTCGATCTTTTTCTCACTTCCCATACACAGGATATCATCGACTGGCTTGCCGTGCCGGCATCACTCGACAGGCTGATCCTGCGGCCATGGACGATATTTACTTACATGTTTCTGCATTATGAATTCTGGCATATTCTTTTTAATATGTTATGGCTATACTGGTTCGGCAGGATATTTCTTGAATACCTTAACGAAAAACAATTGCTGACTACCTATATTCTGGGTGGCTTAGCCGGAGCTGCCTTTTATATTCTTTCGTATAATATTTTTCCAAAATTTCAATCCGTCTATCTCGAATCCGTTGCGCTGGGAGCTTCAGCATCAGTAATGGCAATTATTGTAGCTATTTCATATTATGTACCGAATTACAGAATATATCTGTTATTCCTCGGACCAGTTAAAATAATTTATATCGCATTGTTTTCGATTGTACTGGATATCATCATGATCCGTTCGGCCAACTCCGGCGGGCATTTGGCACATCTGGGCGGAGCGCTTTACGGGTTCTCCTCCATTTATTTACTCAGAAAGGGAATTGACTTCAGTAAGATACTTGACTTTTTTTCATTTAAAAATTTTAAGAACTCATACCAGCGACCCAAAAAGACACGATTTAAAAATGTTTATACCAATCAGCGACCGTTGAGTGATGAAGATTACAATTACCAGAAAAAAATATACCAGAAAAGAATTGACTCCATTCTTGACAAAATCTCCAAATCGGGTTATGAAAGCCTGACGAAGGAGGAAAAAGAATTGCTGTTCAAGTCGAGCAATCCGGATAAATAATTTTTAACCAAAACAAATAATACATCCCGTGCCCGAAAGTAAATTAAAAAAGCGAATTTCATTGCTCTCAGGGACGTTTCTGTTTTTTAACCTCATTGCAGTTTTATTGTTGTTGCTGGCTTACCTTTCATTTTATATAAATCCGGCCCGGTTTGTTTATCTGGCTTTTGCAGGACTTGCTTACCCATTTATATTAGGTGTAAATCTTGTTTTTGTATTCTTCTGGATTTTTATCCGGTTTAAATTTGCACTTATCTCCCTTGTTTTTGTTGGTTTGGGGTGGCATCACGTTATGCGGCTGGTGCAGTTTAATTCAGCGCACGAAATACCGGCCAATAGCAATCCGATAAAAATACTTTCCTTATAATATTCAGAATTTTGTAAAAGAAAATGTGTCGAACACCAAATATATAACCAACTTCAGCAATCAGTCGAAAATTACGGATTTTGTTATTCAACAGCACGCCAGCATCATTTGTATGCAGGAAATGCTTTACGATAAAAAAGACTTTGCTGTTTTTTCGAAACAGCTGGCTAATAAATTCGGCTGTCCGTATATCTACCACAGCAACTATTACGAAGAATCGGCAAAAAAAAGGCTCGATGGTATTGTTACTTTTTCAAAATATCCGATACTACACACCGGAACACTGACCTTCGAAGATAAGACATTCGCCTTGTTTACTGATTTATTGGTTGATAAAGACACGATACGGCTTTACAATATTCATCTTGCCTCCATCCATTTCCAGAGAAATGAATACAATTTTATACAAGACGTGACATCGAGGCAGGAACAACAGGAATTTTCAGAAAACTCGAAACGGGTGATCACCAAGTTAAAAAAAGCATTCATTAAAAGAGGCAACCAATCCGGTATTCTTGAAAAACACATCGAAACGTCTCCTTATCCCGTGATCATTTGCGGAGATTTTAACGACACCCCTTCCTCCTATGCTTACCATGTGCTTTCGAAAGGAAGAAAAGATTCGTTTGTGGAAAGCGGGAGGGGTTTTGGAATTACCTATGCGGGAGAAAACTTCCCGGCCTTTCGTATTGATTTTATTTTGCATGATAAAAATTTTGAAACATATAATTTTACAAAGTACAAAGTCAGCCTTTCAGATCACTACCCCATTTCGTGCAATCTGATTCGGGTTAAATCGACTAAAAAGTGATTTTCGCTTTTTCTTCCTTTTCCTGATAATTCTCTAATTTAGCGAACAATTTATCTGAAACAATTTATAAAATGCGAACTAAAGTAATCGTATTATTTGCAGGGTTTATCTTGTTCATCACGCAAATGCCGGGCCAGACAGCTATTGATTCCGCACTTAATCAGCGGGCGGAAGCTTATATTAATTACAAAACCATGTTTGAAAATGTAAACGGGGAAACCCGCGCAAACATGAGTCTGCGCATTGCAAAGGCTACTGAAATTATTGAGATGGATAACCGGCTCATTGACGACTTTTTGACAAAAGAGATCGAACGGAATAACTTACTGACTGCAAATATGGGCAAACTCAATCTTGAGATCGCATTATCCAAAAAAGATGCAGAAGTCAGTAAGATGATCCTGGATGAACGGAACTATATCATGAAAATACTGCTTATAATGCTGGGGATTTTCAGCATTCTGTTTTTAATTGCTTTGATCCTTTATATCGACAGGTTTATAAAACACAGTAAGATACGTTTTGAGCTTGACAACCTGTGGATCACACTAAAAGAAAAATCTGAAGCTGCAACGGATACTGGTGAGCTTCAAAATCTGAACGCAATTGTTAACCAGTTGAAGGATGAAAACAGCAGACTGAAATCTGACTGCAGCGAACTCATCAAAAAGAATGAAGCAACCGCAACGAATCTTCAGAAAGAGATTGACTCGAAAAAACTGATGGAAGAAGAAATAAAAAAGCTGATCAGCCAGATCAAAAATATATAACCACAGGGTTATTTGCCGGACATAATTTCTTCAATTTCTTTAACTGATTTAGGTATGGGCTTACCCAGAACTTTGTATCCGGTTTCAGTAACCAGTATATCATCTTCAATCCTCACACCTCCAAAGTCTTTAAAAGATTCTACCTTATCATAGTTAATAAAACCGGTAAATTTATTTTCCTTCTTCCATAGGTCAATCAGGGCAGGAATAAAATAAATACCGGGTTCGATCGTAAACACAAATCCCGGCTTATGTTTTTTGGCAAGACGCAGGAATGCCGTCCCGAATTGATCGCTGCGTTTTACGGTTTCATCATAACCGACATAGTTTTCACCGAGCCCTTCCATATCATGAACATCCAGGCCAAGCATATGCCCTAAACCATGCGGAAAGAACATGCCATGCGCTCCTTCCCGAACGGCATCATCCACATTGCCCTTCATGAGTCCGAGATTTTTAAGACCCGAAGTGATGATGGTAGCCGCCATCATATGTAATTCCTTATTGGTGATTCCCGGACGAGTGGCTTCAATGGTTTTCATGTTGGCCTCGAGCACGATTTCATAAATATCTTTCTGCCGTTGATTGAACTTTCCTCCAACAGGTACAGTACGGGTAATATCGCTGGCATAATGCGATTGTACTTCAGCACCTGCATCGGTTACCATCATTTGCCCGACTTTCAGGGTATTCCCATGATGATGATTGTGGAGTGTTTCTCCATGAATACTCAGGATGACCGGGAATGAAACGGGTCCTCCAAGAGCAAGCGAAATCCCTTCGATCGTACCTGCGATTTTCTGTTCAATAACACCCGGTTTAGCCATTTTCATCGAGGTAGTATGCATTTCGTATGCAATATCAACTGCTTTTTCAATTTCCCTGATTTCATGCTGATCTTTTACCGAGCGCAGCTTTATGATTCCTTTTACAAGCTCTTCCGATACATGACTTTTAATTTCAGAAAACGGAATATTCAGCAAGTTTTGCAATTGCATAAAGGTCTCTCCCCGGTAGGGAGCAACAAAATGGATTATTCTGTTATCCGCTTTTGCAGCCTTCAATAACGCAGCAAGATCGTTCAGGGGAGCAGTATTTTTAATACCAACGCCGGCTGCCTGGTCCCTGATCAGGGGTTGTGGTCCCATCCAGATGATATCATCGATTTCCACATCGTTCCCGAAAATGTACTCCTTGTTTTCATCCACATCGATCACACCTGCTAGATCGGGATTGTCAAGGCCGAAAAAATAAAGGAAATTACTGTCCTGCCTGAATTGATATGTGTTTGCAGGATAATTGAATGATGCTTCTGTATTGCCAGGGATCAGAATGATTCCGTTTTTCACTTCAGCTTTTATCCGGTTACGCCGGTCGGTATAAACTTTTGCGTCGAACATGATGATTAATTTTGATTGACTAAAATTTTGATTGACTAAAATGACTTAAATTAAAATTGACTTGAAAGAGTAAAACTGATAGAGGGGTCAATTTGTTTGCTAAAATATGAATAATCTTCTTCAGTCCGGAAGATTTTGATATATTTGAATGTCGAAATTTTAAACTATGAAAACACGATCACCAGCAGTGGCAGGCAAATTTTATCCCGATAGTCCGAACAAAATCAGTTCGATGTTAGAAGATATTTTGCAGCATGAAAATCAATTCATCGACCGAAGCCTGAGCACTAAAAAAATTATTGGTGCAGTCGTGCCGCATGCTGGTTATATGTTTTCCGCCTACCAGGCACTTCATTTTTTTGAAATACTAAAAGCTTCCAAAGAAAAATTTGATACGTTTTTTATTATCAATCCCAATCACACGGGTTATGGAGCAGAAATTGCCTTCGATGAAAATGACTACTGGCAAACACCATTTGGAAAAGTTGAAATCGACAAGGACTTTTATAATCTTCCCGGTTTTTCGATTTCTTCTGCCGCCCATAAATTTGAGCATTCGGCCGAAGTTATGGTCCCGTTACTACAAAACTCATTGAATTATGCGTTTAAAATTGTTCCGGTTACTCTTTCACGTCAGAATCCTGAAAATGCCACAATTGTTGCAAAATCAGTATTTAAAGCAAACCAGCAACTGAATAAAAGAATATGCTTCATTGCCTCTTCCGACTTCTCACATTACATCCATCCTGATGAAGGAAGAAGACTGGACAGGTTCGTAATTGATCAGATTTTAGCAATGAACTCGGAGGGTGTCTACAGGGAGGTGAAAGATAAAAATATTTCGGTTTGCGGTTATGGACCTATTATGGCGCTGATCGAATTTTCAAAACTCGTCGCTGAAAATCCAAAAACGAAAATCCTTAAGATCGGTCATTCGGGAGAAGTCATTCCATCGGATGAAGTGGTAGATTATGTAAGTATTCTATTTTATGAGGATTGATTGGTATCAAAGCCCCGGCCTTAATGCCGGGGCAATATAACCGGGGCTAATAAATATTGACCTCTTTCTCAAGGCTGACCCCGAATTTTTCCCAAACTGATGCCTGGATTTGGTCAGCTAGCTTAAGAATTTCGCTGCCTGATGCGTCGCCATAATTCACTAGAACCAATGCTTGCTTTTCATGCACGCCGGCATCCCCTGCTCTTCTTCCCTTCCATCCGCATTGTTCGACCAGCCAGCCTGCTGCAAGTTTGAAGGATCCATCCGGTTGCGGGAAAGACACCATTTTCGGGTATTGTTCTTTTAAAAGAGTATGATCTGCATGATTTACTGTCGGATTTTTAAAGAAGCTCCCGGCATTACCTATTTCAGCCGGATCGGGAAGTTTGCTCCGGCGGATTTTAATTACGGTATCCCTGATCAATTTTATGGATATGTTCTCTGTCCTAATTTTCGACAATTCTTCTTTAAGGGCAACATAATCCGTATTGAATTTATGGTTTTTATCCAATCTGTATGTAACGGATAAAATAATACCTTTCCCTTTCAGCTCCTGTTTGAAGATGCTGTTCCGATAGCCAAACCGGCAATCCGTACCATTAAAAATCTGTATAAAATTCTGTTCGGAACTATAAAACGCAAGCTCCTGAAAATAATCCTTTATTTCGACTCCATAGGCTCCGATATTTTGAATGGGGCTGGCTCCAACATTTCCAGGGATCAATGAAAGGTTCTCAAGACCACCGTAGCTGTTATCGACACAATGTTCCACAAAATGATCCCAATTTTCTCCAGCAAATGCCTTCACATAAACATGGGATTTATCTTCATCAATTTTCTCAATACCTAAAAAATTTACTTTAACAATGAGTCCTTCAAAGCTTTTAGTAAATAGCACATTGCTGCCTCCACCGAGAACCAGCACAGGTATTTCTTGCTTATTCGCAAACTCAAGGGCAGTACTTATATCTTCCAGCGAAGCAACTTCAGCAAAATATTTTGCATCTACATTAATACCAAATGTAGTGAGGGATTTGAGTGGAATATTTTTTTCTATCAACATCGACCAAAGATATATCAATTCGCTAATACAGAGGCTAAAAATAGTATTTTAGCAGGCATAAAACAAGGAGGATTTGAAAAAGGTAATTGTTTCAGTAATTAACGATCTGATGACCGACCAAAGAGTTCATAAGACCTGTCTTACACTGGTTAACCTTGGATTTGAAGTCTTGCTTATCGGACGAAAATTACACAACAGCCTACCACTTGAACAAAGAAAATACAAGACACACCGAATGAACCTGCTATTTGAAAAGGGACCTTTTTTTTATGCCGAGTTCAATGTCCGATTGTTCATTATGCTTCTGTTTATGAAAGTTCAGCTACTGGTTTCAAACGATCTGGACACCCTTCTTCCAAATTTCCTCATCCATAAAATCAAAAAGATTCCGGTTGTTTATGATAGCCATGAACTCTTTACCGAAACACCGGAAGTGAAACACAGGAAATTTGTCAAGAGCGTATGGGAAAGAATCGAACGATGGATATTTCCTAAACTGAAGGATGTGTTTACGGTCAGCGATTCAATAGCAGATATTTTCAAAAAAAAATATAAAGTAGCCGTGAAGGTGGTCAGAAACTTACCTCCGGTAAACACTTTTGATTCGAAAATGAACCGACAGCAACTTGGCCTGCCGGATGATAAAAAAGTGTTGATTTTACAGGGTTCAGGAATCAATATTCAACGGGGTGCGGAAGAACTGGTGGAGGCCATGCAATACCTTGAAGGGTTCCAACTTTTAATCGTTGGCGGGGGTGATGTGATGGATGAGCTTAAAGAGTCGGCTTCCAGCCTTAATCTTCAGAAAAAAATTATTTTCCTTCCCAAACAATCCATGGAAAAATTGTATCAATATACGATGAATGCCGATCTTGGACTCACACTTGATAAGGATACTAATTTGAATTACAGATACAGCCTGCCCAATAAACTATTCGATTATATTCAGGCAGGAATTCCTGTACTGGCATCGCCATTGCCCGAAATAAAAAAAATTATCGACTTCTATCAGATTGGTGATACAATTCAAAATCATGAACCAAAACATATCGCCAAAAAGATTAAAGAAATGACAGAAAATCAGGATCTAATAAAATTATGGAAAGAAAACCTTAAGTTTGCAGCTTCTGAACTCTGCTGGGAAAAAGAAGAAAAAATAATTCAGGAAGTCTATCAAAAATATGCCTGAAAACCACCTACATATTATTTCGTTCGATATCCCCTATCCACCTAATTATGGAGGTGTGATCGACGTTTTTTACAAGATAAAAATGCTTCATCAGCGAGGGATAAAAATTATCCTTCATTGTTTTGAATACCCCGGTCGTAAAAGGAAGGATGAATTGAATGATTATTGTGAAAAAGTTTTTTATTATCCCAGGCTTCTTGGCTTCAGGTCAGCTTTATCCCTTAAACCGTACATTGTTGCAAGCCGCCGCTCGGAGGAACTCATTAAAAATCTGACAGAAGACAATGATCCAATTTTGTTCGAAGGGCTCCATAGCTGTTATTATATTGACGATAAACGCTTAAAAGGGCGAGTTAAAGTTTACCGCGAAAGCAATATTGAACACCTGTATTATTTTAGTTTGTTCAAGGCTGATAAAAATTGGTTAAAAAAAATGTATTTTCTATCAGCAAGCGCAAAGCTCTTCCTGTATCAGAAAGTTTTAAAGCATGCGTCCTTAATGCTTGTTGTTTCCAGAAGAGACACCGATTACCTTAAACGGCGGTTTCCAAAAAATAACATCGTTTACCTGCCCAGTTTTCATGCCAATAATGAGGTTGAATCGCTCATTGGCAAAGGTACTTATGCTTTGTATAACGGAAATATAGAAGTGCCTGAAAATGCGTATGCCGTTTCGTACCTGATCAAGGAAGTTTTTAACGATCTCAATATTCCTCTGGTCATTGCAGGTATGAACCCACCGAAACGAATTCGTCAATTGGCAGTAGGCAAACCCAATATCCGGCTTATTGCCAATCCTGATGACGATGAAATGTTTGATGCCATCCGGAACGCTCATGTGAATATTCTTGTGACCTTTCAGGCTACCGGACTCAAACTGAAGCTGCTAAACACCTTATACAAAGGGAGGTTCTGCCTTGTCAATACAAAAATGTTGAACGGTACAGGTTTGGACAAACTCTGCGAAATCGCCAATTCAGCCGAAGAATATAAAGAAAAGCTTAAACTTCTATTTGAGCAGGATTTTGATGAAACGGATATTGCTCTCCGAAAACAAATACTGAACCGAGATTATTCAAACGAAGTAAATACAGACAACCTTATTCAGCTTGTGTTTTGAATTTATATTCCGTTTTGCCAAAGATTTGTTTACAACAATAATTCAAACTTCTGAATGTTCTAAGAAATCACTTTTCCACCTTCACATTTCACCGTCCGAGCAGGAAAGTCAGTAAAAAGAGAATAATTGTGGGTAGCCATTACAACCGATCGTCCTGCATTTCTGATATCAAACAACAGTTTCATGATTCCTTTGGAAGTCTCCGGGTCAAGGTTACCTGTGGGTTCATCCGCTAATATTACTTCCGGGTTATTGATCAGCGCACGAGCAATTGAAACCCTCTGCTGTTCGCCACCTGAAAGCTGATGAGGCATTTTAAACCCCTTCGTGCTCAAATCCACTTTATCGAGAACATCGTTTACCCTTTCCTGCATCTGTTTTTTATCGGTCCAGCCTGTGGCTTTCATTACAAATAAAAGATTATCTGTAACACTGCGGTCGCTTAGCAGTTGAAAATCCTGAAAAATAATCCCAAGTTTGCGCCTTAAATAAGGGATTTCTTTATTTTTTATTTTCTTTAAATCGTATCCGGCAACCATTGCTGTTCCGTCTTTAAGCGGCAGATCTGCATAAATGGTTTGCAGCAAACTGCTTTTGCCACTTCCCGTCTTGCCAATTAGATATACAAATTCGCCTTTTTCAACCGTAAATTTTACTTCTGAAAGTACAAGAATTTCCCGTTGAAAAACCGAAATATTTTCAAGTTCGATGATGGTATCAAGCGCCATAATATTTTGTTTACAGTTCCAAAAATAACTAAATTTGGTTGCTTTTTTAAAGATACTGATATAAATAAGTAATATTGTAGTCCAGCAAAACTTATTATGAAATCAAATAAGACACTATTTGCCATCATACTTATGTTTTATTTTTCAATGTATGTTGGTGTAATGTATGGCCAGAGGCTGAATCTTGACAGGAATAAAGGCATTTCAATCCGAAACATAATCTCAGCCAATGGTGATACCACTAAATTTAAAAAGGGAATGCCGCTGTTTTCAGTTCTGATCAACAAAGCTGAATTTTATTCCTCTCAGGCAGCGCCTGTCAGCATCAAAAACAAGGAATTTTTTCTTTTAAAAGATTCCTTGCTATATTCATTTATTGTTGATACAAATTTCAAAAAAGGGATAAAATATTCTGTAAGTTTTTATAATTTTAATAAGGACACTGTTATCCTGGAAAATGTTATTCCGTTTGGGCGATCAAAAACTACGACCTACATAACCGGAACCGGCCCCTGGGATCTCGCACGAACAAAGCTTTTCAGGCCTGGTCTCGGACCGATCGGCGTCATCCTTCCCGACAATGCCTGGGAGATGGGCTATGCCTCTGTGCCGCTGGATAATAATGCTTCCTTTTGTGCGATTGCAAGGCGTAAAGATGTAGATAAAGCTCAGAAAAGAAGGTACGAAACACATTTATTTCCGGGAGGCCAGGTAACTTACAATTTTTATTTTGATGGCTATGATGGCGAATGGCAAAACGGCCTTAAGCTGATGTTTCATAGTCATTATCTGTATGATCTGGATCAGTTTAACGATACGCTTTACAGACGGGAAGATTTGGCATGGATAAGAAAAAGCTATCTCATGGTTCTTCAATTTGCCTGGGATCATGAATTTTATGATGAACAAGCAGGTGGCTATCGTGTAAAAGAATTTCTGGAAGCTGGGAAAAAATATTTTGGGGAATATGATGTTTACGGAATATGGCCAACATGGCCCACTTTGGGTATTGATGCAAGAAACCAATGGGACTTGTACAGGGATTTACCCGGCGGATTAAAACAGCTGAAATCGCTTTCGACATGGGCAAAAGATAACGGGACCCGGTTTTTTATCGCCTATAATCCATGGGATCAGAGCACACGGAAAGAAGACCCGTACAAAGGAATGGCAAAGCTTATCCAGGGAACGGATGCGGATGGTGTTGTCCTCGATACACAGGGGAGCTCAAGCGACGCACTGCAACATGCAGCCGATAGTATTAAACCCGGAGTTATCATGTATTCCGAAGGAATGGCTGTTACGAAGGATATGCCTGGGATCATTGCCGGCAGGGTTCATGATGCTATCTTTATGCCTCCGCCGCTTAACATGAATAAACTCATCCGGCCTGACTTTGCGATTTTCAGAGTGTGTCAGCTAAGCCAGGGTCGCATTCATCGTGAAGTTGCACTTTCACTCTTCAATGGCTACGGTATCGAATTAAATACCATGGCACCCGGACGGCCCGACTGGATGGAGGAAGAATACAGTTATCTGGGAAAAGCTATCAGGATTCTCAGGGAAAATTCTATCTGTTTTAACAGTTTCTCATGGACTCCCCTCATAACCACGACGAAGGACAGTATTTGGGTCAATAAATTTCCTGCCAAGCAAAAGACACTTTATACTGTGTACAGCCTGATACCGGAAGGGTTCAATAATCCATTGTTCGAAATAACGGCCGATAAAACTGCCCATTATGTGAGCTTGTGGCATCACGAAGAATTAATTCCCGTCGCGATAAACGGAAAACAATACATCCCTGTTGTTACAGAAGCATTTGACAAAGCATATTTGAAAACAAGACTCGAAGGAAATGTCGATTGCATTGCGTCATTTCAGAAATTTCTTCAGGTTGAAAAAATAAATGATTCGGTTTTTATCAAAACTAAAGTTGGAAACAAAATTCTTGTTTGGAAAGGTGATCCGGGCTACGATGAAAGTCCAATTGTCTTTGACAAAAAAGAAGTTCAATTTAATCTGTACGATTTATTCAGACGGTATGAGGGAAAAATTGTAATTCAGCTTTTCGACAAGGATGAGTTGCTGGACGAACGAATCATTTACCGCAAATCTGGTGAGCCTGTACTGATCAGTAAGTTAATCAGGACGGAAAAAGCAAAAACCGCCCCCGATGGAATGCAGGTAATTCCAAAAGGACAGATTACACTGGATCCGGAAATTTCTTCCGATTTTATTCCATATCCTGAATATGATTCGGTTAAATCAATTTCAATTCATGGATTTTATATTGACAAATACCCGGTAACAAACAATGAATTTTACACGTTTATTGAATCCACCGGCTATAAACCTTCGGATACTGTAAATTACCTGAAGAATTGGGAGAATGGGAAATTTAACCGTAAACTTAAAAATTATCCAGTAGTGTACATCAGTTATGAAGATGCCCAGGCCTATGCGAAATGGGCCGGAAAAAGATTACCAACTGAGGCAGAGTGGTTGTATGCAGCCCGGGGAAACGATAACCGGTTATACCCATGGGGCAATGAAACGGATTCAACCAAATGCAATTTTAAAAGCGGTGAGCTATCTGGCGTTAGCCAGCATCCTGACGGTGCAAGTCCGTTTGGGGTTGAAGATCTTGTCGGAAATATATGGCAACTCACAAATGATCTTTATGATGACGGAAGCTTTTATTATATTATTATGCGGGGCGGAAGCTACTACAACCCGACATCAAGCTGGTGGTATGTCACCGGCGGACCTCAGCCGCTTAATAAAACACAGATGCTTTTGCGTGTTTCACAAGGATTTGAAAGAAATGCAACAGTCGGTTTCCGCTGTGTTAAGGATACGCAATAATATGAATAATTAAAGGTAGTTCTTTAACATGGTTTCCTGACTTGGATTTAATTTTGGAAATCCAGTGGATTACTTAATTTTGGCAAACCAACGTTTTATCATGAACAACAGGTTAGTTACTATAAAAATGTATAATCATTCAGGGCGCAAGCTTTATGAATGCTGGATTTGGTAATTTCGGACGGTCTTCCTTCTGGTTCGGTTTTCTCTTCTTATTTTATTTTTAGTAGTATTAATTCAATATGGATTCACAAGGTTATATATTTAATCTGCAGCGGTTCTCTGTAAACGATGGACCTGGTATACGGACAACGGTGTTCTTCTCGGGTTGTCCGTTGGGTTGCTGGTGGTGCCATAACCCTGAGGGGATCGGAAAAGTGAATACAAGCGGTTTAAAGCGAGCAATATCCGTTGAAAATTTACTTGCTGAAATTGAAAAAGACAGGATATTTTATGATGAATCCGGAGGTGGGGTTACCTTTTCGGGTGGTGAACCGTTAGCCCAGTCAGCTTTTTTATACGAAATATTAAGAGCCTGCCGTGAAGCCGGTATTCAAACAGCATTGGATACATCGGGATACGCGGATAAATCGCTGATCAAAAAAATTCTGCCTGTTGCTGATCTTTTTTTATACGACGTAAAACTTATTGATCCGGTCGAACACTTGAAGTATACAGGAATTTCCAACTTTGAAATTCTTGATAATTTAAGTTTCCTTATTAAAAGTAAAGCCAGGATCATTATCAGGCTGCCTTTAATACCTGAAATTACAATGACCGATAAAAACATACTGCAAACCATTCAGCTGCTTTCAAAATATGGGACAATCCCCGAAATAAACTTACTGCCCTACCACCGAATTGCTGATGGGAAATATAAACGGTTTGGAATAAAAAATAAAATGAAAAGCATTAGTATTATTGATGAAAACACAGTAATCAGAATCAAAGAAAAGTTTGAATCAGCAGGATTTGTTACTAAAGTTGGTGGTTAGAAAAAGCTGACATAGAATAATTTATTTTTGTTTTTAAAAAAAATCAAACCAGTAAAATAACCTGATTTAAAAATTATATGAACGAACGGATCAATAAACTAAGAGTGCAAAGTAAAAGCAAAAAGCCTTATATATCGGCTGAAAGAGCCCTCCTTGTCACCGGATTTTACAAAAGCAGGGAAGCACAAAATGTCAGCATTCCGGTGAAAAGGGCATTGACTTTTAAATATATTCTTGAGAATAAAGCACTTTGTATAAATCCGGGTGAATTAATCGTCGGCGAGCGCGGGCCAGAACCCCAGGCTGTTCCGACCTATCCTGAAATTTGTCTTCATTCTGTTGACGATTTAAAATTATTGAACTCAAGAACTAAAATTCCCTATGCGTCGGACTCAAAAACCATAAGCATTTTTGAGAAAGAGATAATTCCATATTGGAAGGACGGGACAATTCGGGATAAAATGTTTAAGAACCTGCCCGGAGAATGGATCGGCGCATACGAAGCCGGCGTTTTTACTGAATTTATGGAACAACGCCCTCCCGGACATACTGTTTTGGGAGACAAGATTTATAAAAAGGGATTTAATCAATTCATTGACGAAATCGATATTGAGCTGAAAAACCTTGATTTTTCTGCCGATCCGGAAGCATCTATTAAGAAAGAAGAATTAACGGCAATGAAAATAACAGCGCAGGCGCTGATCAGCTATGCTGAAAGGAATGCTTTATTGCTGGATTTAATGGTTAAGGAAGAAAAAAATCCGTCACGAAAAAAGGAATTAAAGGAAATGGCGAAAATCTGCAGGCATGTTCCGGCAAATGCGCCCCGTACTTTCCATGAAGCACTTCAATACTACTGGTTTGTGCATGTTGGAGTGATTACTGAAGTCAATCCCTGGGATGCGTTTAATCCCGGCCGGCTCGATCAGCATCTTTTCCCATTCTACCAGCAGGAGATAAAAAAAGGAACATTAAGCAGGGACAGAGCAAAGGAAATCCTTCAATCGTTCTGGATAAAATTCAACAATCATCCTGCACCACCCAAAATTGGTGTTACAGCAAAGGAAAGCAATACCTATACAGATTTTGCGCTGATTAACCTGGGAGGCGTTAAAGCGGATGGATCGGATGCCGTTAATGAATTGACATACCTCATCCTCAATGTGATAGAAGAAATGAGGCTGTTGCAACCCAGTTCAATGGTTCAGGTAAGTAAAAAAAATCCCGATCACTATCTTCGTAGGTTTTTGAAAATTATAAAAACCGGCTATGGACAGCCATCCGTATTCAATACCGATGCAATCATTCAGGAGATGCTTAGAGTCGGTAAATCAATAGAAGATGCGCGTAACGGAGGAGCCAGCGGCTGTGTCGAAACAGGTGCTTTTGGTAAGGAAGCCTATATTTTAACGGGTTATTTTAACATCCCGAAAGTTCTCGAAATAACACTGCACAACGGAACCGATCCAGTGTCCGGTAAAAAAATTGGTTTGACAACGGGCGATCCCATCAAATTTAAAACTTTTGACGATTTGATGGAGGCTTTTGAAAAGCAAATGAATCATTTCATCGGTATAAAAATTAAGGGAAACAATATCATCGACCGAATTTATGCTCAATATTTGCCCGTTCCGTTTCTCTCTGTTCTTATTGATGATTGCATTTTAAACGGTAAAGATTATCATGATGGGGGCGCCAGATACAATACCAGTTATATTCAGGGAGTCGGACTTGGAAGCATTACCGATGAGCTGAGTGCACTGAAATACCATATTTATGATAAAAAAACAATTTCGATGAAGGGATTGCTGGATGCACTGCAAAAGGATTTCAGCGATTATGAGGAGTTGCGAAACGTATTAATGGAAGATACACCCAAATATGGCAACGATGATGATTATGCAGATGATATCACACGTAAGGTTTTCGAAATCTACTACCACGCAATCGACGGCAAACCAACAGCAAGGGGAGGAAATCACAGGATAAATTTATTACCCACAACAAGTCATATTTATTTTGGAAGCGTCATCGGAGCCATGCCCGATGGAAGAAAGGCACGAATGCCTCTTTCAGAAGGTATTTCTCCGGTACAGGGAGCTGACAGAAATGGCCCGACTGCTGTTATAAAATCTGCATCAAAGATCGATCATATCAGAACAGGCGGAACCTTGCTCAATCAGAAATTTTCTCCGTCTTTTCTTGAAACGGATGAAGGAATCGAAGATATCCTGCACCTGATAAGGAGCTACTTTAAACTCGACGGACATCATATTCAGTTCAATGTGGTATCGGCGGAGACACTCCGGGAAGCAAAGAAAAATCCTGAAAATTACAGAGACCTGATTGTAAGAGTTGCAGGCTACAGCGATTATTTTATCGATCTGACGGAAGAGTTGCAGGATGAAATTATAAGGCGGACTGAACACTATCAAGGTTAACCAAATTCATAAAAAATTCGGGGCCTTTCTATTGATGATAATAAGCAATTAATTGTTTCAAACCCTATTCAGTCCGGAATTTAATTTTATTTATTAAACCTGGAAAGTCGCTAAAAATATTGCTGAAAGCCAACTATTCCCATCACTATTTTTCGACTTTTGCCAACATCAAATGCTGTAATTAGTTTGCTTTAAAAAGGCTATTAAAATAAAAATATATACCAACAACAGCTCTCTTCATTAAATTATCTATTTTGGCTTTACAAAATCTAAAGCTATGAAACGTCTTATTTTTTCGACTCTGCTTGTCCTGGTCTATCTGGCGTGTATGTCACAAAAAATTAAAGTCGGCTTATTGGTCAATGATAAAAACACGGATAAAGCGCCGGAGACTGAGGCAGCCTATCAGTTTTTATCGAAAAGTGAAAGTTTTGAACCGATCAGGGTTGATCTTTCTGATCTTTCATCAGGAATTGAATTAAAAAATTTTGATGTCATTTGGTATCACAAGGCTGATACCATTCCAGTTGCATTCGATAAAACAACACTAGAAGCAATAAACAAATACCTTCAATCCGGGGGAAATATATTACTTACCCTTGATGCTTTCAGGTTTGTTAATGATTTGGGGCTTGAACCCATAGTGCCTGAAACCCGCTATAAAGAATCAAAAGATGAAGGATACGGAAGAAAGCTTGGCCTGCATGCATACAGAAATCACCCGCTTTTCGACGGACTCAACGGTGGTGCTTACATCTTTCGGCCGGTTCATGATACAACCATTCGAATAACCGGCTATTTCGATCAAAATATTCCACTTAACGGGGCTGTAGTTGCCGTTGACTGGGACTATATTTTCCTCCGTGAAAATACAAAGCTTGTTACTGAGTACAACGTTAATCCTGGAAAAGGAAAAGTGCTGGCAATAGGTGCGTATACATGTCTTTCGGTTCCAAACTATAATCAGGATCACCTCGAAAAATTCTTGTTAAATGCGTTGAACTATTTGACCGAAGGGCCAAATGATCAACCAGCATTTTACTGGCAACTATTATCCCCAACAGGTATTTCAATTTGAATCCAATGATCCAATCGAGGTTACAAGAACTTCTGAAAAATGGGATTACAAACATTCGGACATTGCGATCCGACGTCAAACTGCAACCACGGATTTTTGGGATGTTGCAGGAGAAAGAATGCTCATTATGGGGAACCAAAAAGGGGGGATTGACGAAATTTGGTCGCACCCGTTTATGGCATTTCGCGATTATAAAGCTGGAATCCTGCTTAAAAATTCAGATTCCATAGTATGGTTAAATAACCTGATTCCGGCTATTGAAATCACTCCTTCCTCCTTTACCCGAACCTATCAGTTTGAAAATGTTTCTCTGAAAGAAACAATCGTTGCGATGAAAGAGAGAGCTTCCGGAATCATTCACTATGAGTATGAAGGCGCTGATCCTGCGTTATTATTTGTTCAGTTTAAAACCAACCTGCGCTTAATGTGGCCTTATTCAGAAAATGTGATGAAGCAAATCAGGTTTGCTTTTGATATCAATCTGAATGCCATGCTTTTCAAAGATGATTCAGGGGATTTCACCTGCATGATCGGAACAAATAAAAAACAGCAATATCATGAAGTCGGCCATTTTGATGATTTTAAGATTTCCCTTCCTGCTGACAATAAAGAACCATTTATTCAGCCATTGCCGACCGATCAGTTTGAAGCTGGCGGTATTTTTCAATTTGAAATGATCCCCGGAGAAGCGTTCGATATAGTGGTAGCTGCAAGCAATACAGGAAGCGATGCCGCGATTCGCGATTATTATCAAACCGTCAACCATGCAAAAAAATCCTATGAAGAAACTACAAAAAAATGTGAGCAGGTGCTAAATGATGCATTGCAAATTATTACTCCCGACATAATGTTCAACACAGGTTACAAATGGGCAATTGTGGCAGCCGATCGATTTTTTGTAAACACACCCGGACTTGGAAAATCGCTTGTAGCAGGTTATTCGACCACCAATGCAGGTTGGGACGGCGAGCAAACAGTCAGCGGCCGGCCGGGTTATGCATGGTATTTTGGGCGCGACGGCGAATGGAGCGGACTCGCTTTACTTGATTACGGTGATTTTGAAAAAGTAAAATCAGTTCTCGGGATGTATCAGAAATATCAGGATCTATCCGGGAAAATTTATCATGAACTAAGTACCTCCGGTGTTGTACATTATGATGCCGCTGATGCTACCCCCCTTTATATCATTCTTGCCGGAACCTATTTAAAGCATTCAGGCGATCTGGAATTTATTAAGTCGAGTTGGCCGTTTATTAAAAAAGCAATGGATTTCTGTTTTTCAACCGATACGGATGGTGATCATCTAATCGAGAACACGAACGTCGGCCATGGCTGGGTGGAAGGAGGCAGCTTGTTTGGCTCACATTCCTCACTTTATCTGACATCTTGCTGGGCAGAAGCTCTTGATGAAGCAGCTTATATGGCAAAATCAATTGGTTTGCAACAGGAGGAAAGTCGTTACGAGAAAGAAGCTGCGATTGTAAAAAAGATCATTAATACCGATTTCTGGAATTCTGCTCAGAATTTCTATTACCACGGCAAATTCAGCGATCAATCATTTATGGATGAACAATCCATTATGCCCGCCATCCCGATTTATTTTCGACAGGCTGACAAAGAAAAAGTTGATCTGGTTTTGCCCACTTTGGCGGATAATAATTTCAGTTCTGATTGGGGTTGTCGGATCATCAGCAGTAATAATTCCCATTTCAATCCGAACGGATACCATTCGGGGAGTGTATGGCCTTTATTCACAGGCTGGGAAGCGCTGGCTGAATATACAAGCGGACGCAGTGTACAGGGATTTACCCACGTGATGAACAACCTGCAGGTTTATAAAAATTGGGGATTGGGGTTCGTAGAAGAGGTTATAAACGGAGAAATCTATAAGCCGTCGGGAGTTTGCAGACATCAATGCTGGTCGGAAACCATGGTAATTCAGCCTGCTATTGAAGGACTTCTTGGCCTGGAACCCGACGCTATAAGCAATATTTTAAAACTATCTCCGCAGTTGCCTGCAGAATGGGACACATTCGAAGCAACCAATATCCGGATGGGTGAACATCTTGTTTCCTTAAAAATGAACCGGAAGAAAAATCTCACTAATTGGCAGATAAGCCACACCGGGCCGGTTCCGATTAAACTTGAATTTAATCCGGCGTTCCCTGAAGGAACAGTGGTCAGGAAAGTTTCCTTAGAGAATTCCTCTGAAAATAATTCTTATCAGGCCAATCAGCCTTTGATTGTCAATCTTTCAGACCAGTTGAACATTCAATATGAATATGAAAAAGGAATTAAAGTTCTTCCCATTGTTCCTGATCCGAAACCAGGTGGTAAATCGACGGGAGCGCGGATTATCTCCGATCATTTCGAAAAAGGTATTTATTCAATTATTTTAGAAGCCATGCAGGGGCAGACCGTTTCCATATATGTTTATGTGAATGGTCAGTCAATAAAAAGGGTTGAGAATGGCAAATTAGCTGGCAGTACTGGAAACATTCATAAAATTGACGTTAATTTTGATAAGACTGGAGCGGGATACATAAAAAAAGAGATACTGATTCATTTGTAAGAGTAATGATTTTGAATCAGTCAGAATAAATTAAGTTTACGTTGTATTAATTAAAGTCCCGTGAATTTTTAAGTTTTAGCTTTGTTCCTTTAAAATCAGAAATCAAACAATGGATTCCGGATCAATTTCAAAACAAAGAAGGCAAACCATTATCGGTGCCATTGCGGTAAGTTTTGCCTCCATGATGTGGGGCTTTGACGGCGTGGTATTAACACCGCATTTGTACAACCTGAATATCGTTTGGGTGGTCTTTATTCTACATTTGATCCCGTTTATCCTTATGAATGTCTTTTTTTACAAAGAATACAGATACCTCAAAACGTTTACTTCTGGAGATTACATTGGATTTTTTCTTGTTGCCCTGTTTGGTGGTGCTCTCGGGACCATGGCCATTGTCAAAGCATTATTTCTGGTTGATTTCAAACATCTCACTGTTGTTGTTCTGCTTCAAAAACTGCAGCCCCTGTTTGCCCTCATTCTTGCTTCGGTTCTATTAAAAGAAAAGCTGCGAAAACGTTTCATTATTTGGGCAGCCCTGGCCATTGTCGCCAGCTTCTTCCTTGTTTTTGGATTCCACCTGCCTGAATTCGGAAAAGAAAAAAGTATCGTTTATGCGGCCTTGTTTTCATTACTGGCTGCCTTTTCTTTTGGAAGTTCAACCGTTCTGAGTAAAAAAGTCCTGAACCGGTTTACCTTTCATGCCGGAACCTTCTACCGATACGGGTTCACTGTGATCATTATGCTGATCATTGCAACCGTTGGCGGAAAGTACAACGAATTTGCTGTAACATCGCGGTCGAACTGGATATTCATTCTCATTATTTCATTTACAACCGGATCAGGAGCAATTTTCCTTTACTATTATGGATTGACGAGGATAAAAGCAATCGTTTCCACCATTTGCGAACTCTTTTTTCCGGTTTCGGCCATTGTTTTTGATTACATTTTCAATGGAAAAACGCTGAATACTGTGCAGTGGATAGCGGCAGGAGTTATGATTTTTGCCATCATTAAATTAAATCAGCCACAATCATCTGATTGATTTAATTGTTAAACACAACGTATACATTTTATGTTCTTTAGCTGGGGACTACTATTTCCAGAACCTTAATAACAGGCTTTCTGCTAGTAAAAAAAGAAGAGCCGCTATCACAAACCATTTCCACAGGCGAATGCCCTGGCTCATTTCGGTTAGGGTTTGAACAATGGGTTTGTCGGGTGTATCGATGACCTGAATATTTCGTAGGTTTTGTTTAGTAATAAATTCTTTCAGATCATTTGCAGTATAAAACTGCATGACGGATTCCGCCCGGTCATAATTAAAAGCAAGTCCCTTTAGCGACCTGGAACCTTCTAAAAGCGTATAATTTCCAGCTTGCACTATTTGCCCATGCGGAAAAATATCAAGATGCTCATTCACTTTGCGATGTTCAGGAATAAATTCAAAATCCGAAGTTGTACTTTTTATCTGAAAAACGTCATCACTGCCAATTGTAACGTTATTCACCCCGATAACGTCGCTTTTACCAATCGTATAATAAAGCGGATCTTCCGTTAAGCTGGTAATTGCAATTTTATAAAGTGTTGGAACAAAAATGGCATGTTTCGGGAAGTTACTGAAGGAGGTCTCAAACGGAACTGCGAATAAAAACACTCTGCCTTTTTCATAAGGTTGCTGACATAAGAAAATCTGGCCATTTTGCATTTTTAGCAGGATTTCGACCCGGCTTTTTGTTTCGATCTTAATTGGGTAGCTTTTAAAAACAACAGGCAGGTCGATATTTTCAGGAATTTTTTCGAAGACATCCGCGAAAAGCGGATGCTCAAAATTCACATAATCAATTCGTGTATCCGTCGTATCGGGTTCGGTAAAATAACCTGCCTTCATTGAATTCAGGAAGTTGCGGTAACTATCAAAATCAATGTGATCGGAAGGCAGCACAACAAGAGTACCTCCATTCCCGACAAACTGCTGAATTTCCTGGCTAAGTCCGCTCGAAATGGAATTCAGTTCATTCAGTACAATCATCTTATAAGACGAAAAAGACGAATAATCGATATTGTTTTCATTTTCATTCCGGAATAAAAAAGTCGAATCATTACTAAACAAAGCGCTAAGCCATCGGTTTTCATTTGTGCCGTTGATGCTAAGAATGGGTGTGAGTGTAGAAACAAAATAGGAGAAATAAAACGTATCGTCGAAGGTTACCGGATAGTCAGTTATTTCCACAGAACCGTTTTGAATCCCGGTTTCATAATTGTTGTAAGGCATTGTAACAACCACATCGGCATTTGGTTTTATGTCGAAGCTGGCAAGCGCTTTTTGCTGACCATTTATCATTAATTTGACGGGGATTTTCTCAAAGCTGTTATCCGAACTGTTTACAATTCTGACGTTGAGTTTTACACTCTGATTTACCTGCTGAACCGGGGTTTCGAACCAACAGCTATCAACGTAAAGATTATTTTGGTTCAGGGCTTTCAATAATATAAAATAGGTAACTATTGTGCTATCTGCCTGATGAAAATCACCTTTCATGACGCCCTTTTGAAAATCGGAAATTTCATAGGCTGTTTTGATTTTTGCAGGTTGACCCGAAAAGAGATCTTCCTGCCTTGACATCACGTCTGCTATTGTTTTCACCACTGGTGATAAAGTGACTTCATCGACCATGCTTGCGAATTCATCACGACTTACAAAACGCTGATGTCTCCCTTCAAAATCGTTGGTCAGCAATTGGAAAATGTCAGAGCTTTTATAAACAGAAGCAATCTCCTTCGCTTTTTCTTTCGCAGCATCCAGCACCGAACCTTTGCCGGATTCTGACTCTTCACTGAATGAATTATCAATATAAATGCTTACCGCATTCTGCTCGAACGTCTGAATTGAATTATTGGAAAAAGGAATAAAGGGTTGAGAAAATGCAAAAACAATTGCTGCAATAGCCAGGATTCTCATCAACAGCACCAGCAAATGCTTCAGATGTGATTGTTTTTGGGTTTGCAGCTTTAATTCTTTAATAAAGCTTACATTGGTGAAATAAAGCTTTTTGTACCGCCTGAAATTAAACAGGTGTATTATTACCGGGATAGAGACAGCCAATAGTCCAAATAAAAAACCGGGATTTACAAATTCCATCGGGGGAAAGCTTTTTCTTTATCAGTATGCAAAAATAAACATTAAATGGGTAAACGGGGGAATTCGTTATAAATTATAGAATGGAAAAAGTAAAGCCCCTCCATTCGGAAGGGCTGAGTAATTCAAAATTAACCTAAATGAAATATCGTTTATATTTTCACCCGACTGCGTGTAAGGTCAGAACAGTTGTTGAATTGCCGGATATGAAATCCTGTTAAATAATTCCCTGATCAATCATGGCGTGTGCTACCTTCAGGAATCCTGCAACGTTAGCACCTTTTACATAATTTACATATCCGTCATCTTCCTTTCCATATTTTACGCAGGTATCGTGGATGCTTTTCATAATGTGGTGCAACCGCGTATCGACCTCTTCAGCCGGCCAGTTCAGCTTCATGGCGTTCTGCGACATTTCGAGTCCCGATGTTGCAACACCTCCTGCATTTACTGCCTTCCCCGGGCCAAACATAATTTTGTTTTCATGGAAAAATTCAACGGCCTGGGGTGTGGAAGGCATATTTGCGCCTTCAGCTATACACATACAGCCATTTTTCATCAGATTCTTTGCATCATCCTCATTCAACTCATTTTGTGTGGCACAAGGAATCGCTACATCGCATTTCACTTCCCATGGATGCTTTCCGGCCACAAATGTTGCTTCCGGAAATTCATAGATATACGGTTTTACGATATCCTGGTTCGAAGCTCTTAATTCGAGAAGGTATTCAACTTTTGGTCCTGAAATTCCATCAGGATCGTAGACATATCCGTCGGGACCTGAAATGGTAACAACTTTTCCACCCAGTTCATTTACTTTCTGTGCTGCTCCCCAGCATACATTTCCAAATCCGGAAAGACAAACTGTTTTTCCTTTGAATGTTTCACCTTTTGTCGCCAGCATTTCCTGTGCAAAATAAACAGCACCAAATCCGGTTGCTTCCGGACGAACAAGACTACCACCCCAGTTCAGGCCTTTACCAGTTAAAACACCGTGATGTTCATGGGTCAGCTTTTTATACATCCCGAAAAGAAAACCGATTTCCTTTCCTCCCACTCCGATATCTCCGGCTGGCACGTCCATTTCTGGGCCGATCACTTTCCAAAGCTCCAGCATAAACGACTGGCAAAACCTCATGATCTCTCCATCCGACTTACCTTTAGGGTTAAAATCGGAACCGCCTTTGCCACCGCCAATCGGAAGTGTCGTAAGAGAATTCTTGAAAATTTGTTCGAACCCCAAAAATTTAAGGATACTGAGATTCACACTTGGGTGAAAACGCAGACCTCCTTTATATGGACCCAGCGCATTGTTAAATTGTACCCTGTAACCCAGGTTCACGTTCACATTACCGCTGTCGTCAACCCATGGAACTTTAAACATTAATATTCGGTCAGGTTCAATAATCCGCTCAATAATTCCAGCGGTACCGAATTGCGGATTTTGGTTTACGACTTCTTCGATCGATTCCAAAACTTCCCTTACAGCCTGTAAATATTCCACCTCACCCGGGTGTTTCTTTTCAAGGTCGTTCATTATTCTTTCCAAATTCATAGCTTTATTGTTTTAATAATTAGCTTTTTAGTTTGTTTGTTATTCAATTAACAGTTCAATTTAAGTGGCGCGAAATTCAATGTATTAATTGACAATTCCAAATTATTTTAAACTATTTTTAAACTGATGGTGTTTAGGCGTGCTTTGATGCAACCGATAACCGTACTACCCAGTCAAAAACCGATTAGATTTCATTCTTCGGCGAATGATCCTATATTTGCAACAAATTTCATAATTGCAAATTTCGTGAGTAAAAAAAATATAATTTATGGATTTCAACCGGTAATTGAAGCTATACATTCTGCCCGGGAGATAGAGAAAATTTTCATCCAGAGTTCATTGAAGTCGCAACGGGTCAATGACCTGAAAAACCTAGGGCTGGAATTTAAAATTCCTTTCCAGTTCGTTCCGAAAGAAAAATTGGACCGTATTACAACGAAGAACCATCAGGGCATTATCGCATTTGTTTCTGAAATCACCTATATCGATATAGAAACATTGCTGCCAGGACTTTATGAATCCGGGAAAACGCCGCTTCTGCTAATAATGGACAAGGTAACGGATGTTAGAAATTTTGGTGCCATTGCGCGATCGTGCGAATGCGCCGGTGTGCATGCGATCATTATTCCATCCAAAGGTTCAGCCCTCATCAATGCAGACGCCGTAAAAACATCAGCCGGAGCTTTGAATAAAATTCCGGTTTGCAGACAGTCCGGGCTTAAAGAGACCATCATGTTTTTAAAAAACAGCGGATTGCAAATAATCGGTACCAGTGAAAAAGCGACGAACTATTATTTTTCACCGGATTATAACAAGCCAACCGCCATCGTTATGGGTTCGGAAGAAAAAGGAATCGCCGATGAATTCCTCAGTCTTTGCGATGAAATCGTTAAAATTCCAATGGTTGGTGAAATACAATCATTAAATGTATCCGTAGCAGCCGGCATTCTCCTGTTTGAGGCTGTAAAACAAAAAATGTAAGGATGCTCCCATAAATCTGCGCGATTCAATTTCCAACGGGTAAGAAATGTTCTTCAAAAACATTCAGCAGAAAAACTGCTAACTTTGTTGCCTTTGTATGATGAGGATGAAACAACCGGTAAATTTAATATTTTCTTTGTTGATGATTTTGGTTGTACTTGCAATAAATACAGGGTGTACAAAGGTGGAAAAAACATATTATGATAACGGCAAGGTAAAAGCCATAATTCATAAAAAAGGAAAATTGTATAACGGCACTGCCACCTGGTTTTACCCTGAAGGCATGAAACAACACGAATGCAACTACTCAAATAACCTTTTAGAGGGGGTATCTACCCGCTGGTACTACAACGGGAAAATCGAATCAATCGAAAACTTTACGGATAATCATAAAAACGGACTGGTACAGACGTTCACTTTCAACGGAGAAAAAATTTCAGATGCCAATTACCACATGGATACACTGGACGGGCCGTACACAGAGTATTATACTTCGGGACAGGCTAAAATAGAAGGCCGGTATAAAATGGGGAAATACGATGGACAGTGGCTTTATTTCGAAGCAGATGGAACAATAATCGGGATCGGGAATTTCGACAACGGTAACGGAATTCAAAAGGCATGGTACCGGAACGGCCCTTTAAAAAGGGAAACACATTATTCGGAAAATGTGGTAAATGGGAAAGAAACATGGTATTATCCGAATGGGAAGGCGCAAAAAATACTCGTTTATGATCATGGGAATCTTGTTTCGACAGAAGAGATAAAAAACTGATTTTTGTAATATGCTTGTTTACCTCATCGGATATATGGGAAGCGGAAAAACGACCGTTGGTAAAAAACTGTCACGGAAATTAAACTACCGGTTTGTTGATTTGGATGCGTTCATTGAAAATAAATATAGGATTTCTGTTTCAGGGTTATTTGAAAAATACGATGAAAAAGCGTTTCGGCTGATTGAGCACGAAGCCTTGAAAGAAACATTTGAAATGCCGGATACCATAGTATCAACAGGAGGCGGGACACCTTGTTTTTACAATAATATGGAACAGATGAACCGGAACGGTTTTACAGTTTACCTGAAGGCGGACAGCAAATCTCTTTATCACAGGCTTTCCGATTCAAAGAAAATGAGACCGCTGTTAAAAGGCAAAACACCGGATGAATTGTTGACTCATATTGAAAATCAGCTGCGTGAAAGGGAACCGTTTTACTTAAAGTCAGCAGAGGTGGTGAAGGGTGAAAGTATCGATATGAGTGAATTTGCAGACAGAATTACAAAAAGAATTTCAGAAAAGAAACTGAAACCAGTGATCGATTATGAAAAGCGAATGGTGACGACTCCACCCGATCTGAAAGTTGCGTTGATGAAAGCAGGGTTGCTTGATAAATTTGAAAAAATCTCGTTCAGCCATAAGAAGGAATATGTTGAAGCCATCGAAGAGGCAAAGAAACCCGAAACCCGCGTAAAGAGGATCAGTCAGACAGTTGAAATGGTACGTAAAAACTAATTAATCAGAAAATATATGATGAAATCATATCGAAAGGAATTATGGTTCAATACTCCAACCCGCCGGCAGTTTATAAACATCACGGCGCAGGTACAGCAATGTGTCAGCGAAAGTAAAATACAGGAAGGATTATGTCTTGTAAATGCGATGCACATAACAGCAAGTGTATTTATTAACGATGATGAAAACGGCCTGCACCAGGATTTTGAAGTCTGGCTCGAAAAGCTGGCCCCTGAAAAGCCGTATTCACAATACATGCATAACTCATACGAGGATAATGCCGATGCCCATCTAAAGCGAACCGTTATGGGTCGTGAAGTCACGGTTGCCATTTCATCCGGCAAACTGGATTTCGGACCATGGGAACAAATCTTTTATGGAGAGTTCGACGGAAAAAGAAAGAAGCGGGTACTGGTAAAGATCATCGGGGAGTGAGTGTTCAGAGGTCACCTTGATTTTCATTCAGAAATCCACAAAAGCAGTTTGTGTTCTCCTAGAATTGTATTTTTTAGAATAGACTCCAAAAGATCCACAGCTTATATTTTCCTTTTTTGAGTTCAATACTTTATACTTATAAAAGAAAAATTTACGTAATTCATGATAAATTGACAATAAATGTTTTTACAGTTTTAAATCAATCAGCTCAAAATGTTAACTTAACCTAATCCCGGCGTGGCGGAAACTTAATTTTGATTACAAAAGAGTGGATACTTTATATTAAAAAAAGATAATTGAAAACAAAAACCCTCATTGGTAGTTATTTCAATAGATTTGTTTAAAATAAAAGACAGATGATCTATATCGGGCAATACTTCACAGAACTATACAGGCTGTTTATCGAGATGGCACCATACCTGCTGCTGGGTTTCTTCTTTGCCGGTCTGCTTCATATTTACATGCCTGAAGACAGTGTAAGAAAGTACATGGGAGGAAAAAACCTGAAGTCGGTTTTTAATGCTGCCTTGCTCGGGGTACCTTTGCCACTATGCTCTTGCGGGGTTATTCCTACGGGAATTGCGTTTCATAAGGAAGGAGCTTCCAAAGGTTCGACCGTTTCATTTCTTATCTCAACACCTCAAACCGGCGTCGATTCTATATTGGCCACTTACTCACTGTTGGGTTTGCCTTTTGCTATACTGCGACCTGTAATCGCATTTTTCAGCGGAATAATCGGTGGAGTAGCTACCAATGCAGCAACGAAAAATGACCCTGATCCGCATCAGCCTTTCGCACAAAATCTTCTCGAACCCAAAATTAAAAACCATAAGATTATCAGCATGTTCCGATATGCATTCCATGATTTTTTGATGGATATAGCCAAATGGCTGATCATTGGTCTGAGTCTGGCAGCTTTTCTGTCGGTTATACTGCCCGATAATTTTTTTACGCTTTACCTGGATAATCAATATCTCAGTATGCTTATTGTACTGGCTGCTTCTGTTCCGCTCTATGTATGCGCAACAGGATCCATACCTATCGCAGCCGTTTTAATGATGAAAGGACTTTCTCCTGGTGCGGCTCTCGTTTTCCTGATGGCCGGACCTGCTACGAATGCTGCAACCATTGCCCTGATTGGAAAGGCTATTGATAAAAAGACTTTGTTCGTTTACCTTGGTTCCATCATTGGCAGTGCGCTGTTTTTCGGTTGGTTAACCAACAATGTGCTGCCGCAGAGCTGGTTCACATTGGCGTTTCATGACATGAACGCCATGCAGGAACATGGATTCCTCCCCTACTGGCTGAAAGCTGGTTCGGGAATTTTATTGCTTCTATTATTAATAAATGGATATATTTCGAAGTTATTTAAACGTAAAGAATCAGAAAATACAACTATTGATATGAGTTCACAAATTGAAAAAATGAAAATTACAGTTGAAGGGATGACCTGCAACCATTGCAAAATGAATGTTGAGAAAAGCATTCTGAACCTGGAAGGAATTGAATCGGTCGTAGCTGATCCGGACAGGTCGGAAGTGATTCTTCAGGGAGAAAACATCGACCTTGAAAAAATAAAGCTGGCTGTAGAAAGCATTGGGTATGACTACAAAGGCATTAAAAATTAAAGTTTCTAAGATCAGCATACGGATCTGTTAACTAACTGTTTTATAAGATATAACAGACCATCAATTTTCATACTGAAACATCCATGAATACAATTAAAAATCCTTGCAGGCAGATTTGCAAATACGACCAAAACGGTGTTTGTATCGGCTGCAGGCGGACAATGAAGGAAGCTGCCGGCTGGATAAATTTTTCGGACGCGGAGAAAGCCGATGTAATGAAAAAAATCGAAATCCGCATCATCCATGATTTTCACAAAGAAGACCCGTATGATTACTATGTGTAACGGGATAATTTGAAAATAATAAAACAGTTGGCAGTTGGCAATAGTTACCCATCCGCTAATTCCTAAATAAAGCATTGCAAAACATAAAAAATCGTTAGTCTATATCTCCAAATCAAATTCACCTCCCTCAAAATCAAAATGTGTAATTTTGCCTTTGAAAAGTTGGTAAATTTTGCTTAAAAAACACAACTCATGAAAAAGATAGGATTATTTTTTGGCTCTTCACACGGCAAAACGAAAAAAGTTGCAGAATTGATCAGGGATGAATTTGGAAACAAAAATATAGAACTGTTTAATATCCATGATGCAAAACCCGATGACATCATGAAGTACGACAATATTATTTTCGGAACTTCCGCCTGGGGCATCGGCGACATGCAGGATGACTGGGAAAATTTTATCGATACAATTTCCGAAATTGATTTTACAGGAAAAAAAATCGCGCTCTTTGGACTTGGGGATCAGAAAGACTATCCCGAAAGTTTTGTTGATGGAATGGGAACACTCTATTGCAGGATTCCTCAAAAAGAAGGAGTAGTTGGGTACTGGCCTGTAAAAGGATATAAATATTATTTTTCTTCAGCCGAAAAAGATGGGAAATTTGTAGGGTTGGCCATTGATGAGGATTCACAGCCTGAACTCACCACCGACAGGGTTAAAAAGTGGGCCACCCAGTTGAAAAAAGAATTTCAATAAAAAAAGTCCCTCGGGGACTTTTTTTATTTATTGTATTCTCAAATCATTTACGCCGGATGTATTGCTTCTACCGGACATACATCAGCACATGATCCACAATCCGTGCAGATGTCCGGATCTATTTTATAGATATCACCTTCGGATATTGCCTCAACCGGACATTCATCTATACAAGTACCACATGCCGTACAATCATCATTAATTACGTAAGCCATAATATTTTTATTTTATTATTAATTTCAGTTGCAAATGTATAAATATTATTTTCCAAACCAATTATTATCAATTTTTTTTCTTCTAAATATCTTACATCAATTAATGAATTCTGAAAAGTAAAATACACAGAAATTTGCTGGCAAGAAAAAATATTCAGCAACCGACCCTGATGAGCAATGTACAGGCATTTATCATAGACCTTATGAAGTGCGTACTATAAGAAGTTCTGCAATTTATTCGCAGTAAATCAACGTAAGGAATAACCCAATTTTTCCGGTTCAACGATTTATATTTATTATTTCTGAAAGAAAAAAATCAGTCATCACCTTGTATTGAATTAATAAATTATAATTTTGCTCCTGTTAATGTTTACACAATAAATCATAAAGCAATGATCGATACACAGAAATCACAAGATTTTATTGAACTGGAAAATAAGTACGGCGCACATAATTACCATCCTTTGCCGGTAGTGCTCTCACGGGGAAAAGGACCCTTTGTATGGGATGTTGAAGGAAAAAAATATTTTGACTTCCTGTCGGCTTATTCGGCTGTAAACCAGGGGCATTGTCATCCAAAAATAGTACAAGCCCTTATTGATCAGGCACAGACACTTACCCTGACATCAAGGGCTTTTTTTAATGATGCGCTTGGCCCATATGAAAAATACATTACCAGTTATTTTGGTTACGATAAAGTTCTTCCCATGAATTCTGGTGCCGAAGGCGATGAAACAGCTTTAAAACTCTGCCGGAAATGGGCCTATAAAAAGAAAGGAGTTGCTGAAAATCAGGCAAAGATCATTGTGTGCGAAAATAATTTTCATGGCAGAACGATCACCATAGTTTCTATGTCCACTGATCCTGAAGCAAGGAAAGATTTCGGACCTTATACGCCTGGTTTTATCACCATACCTTATAATGACATTCCGGCTCTTGAAAAAGCACTGGAGGACCCAAATGTTGCCGGTTTTTTAGTTGAGCCCATACAGGGTGAAGCCGGTGTTTTTGTTCCGGATAATGGATACCTGAAAAAAGCCTGGGATTTATGCAAGGCAAAAAATGTGCTTTTTATTGCTGACGAAGTGCAGACCGGCATCGCCCGGACAGGAAAGCTGCTTGCCTGCGATCATGAGCAGGTTCGCCCGGATATATTAATTCTGGGTAAAGCATTATCAGGAGGTGTTTACCCGGTTTCTGCTGTGCTGGCTGATGATGACATCATGCTTTGTATCAAACCCGGAGAACACGGATCGACATTTGGCGGAAACCCCGTCGCTGCTAAAGTTGCTGTAGCTGCGCTTAAAGTAGTAAAAGAAGAAAATCTGGCTGAAAGAGCTGAATACCTGGGAAATATATTCCGAAATGAGTTAAGAAAAATCAACTCCCCAATGATTGAACTTGTTAGAGGGAAAGGATTGCTCAATGCGATCATTATTCGTCCAACCAACGGAAAGGAAGCCTGGGATGTATGTCTTGAAATGGCTAAAAATGGTTTATTGGCGAAACCTACTCATGGTCATATCATTCGCTTTGCTCCGCCACTCGTAATCAAAGAAGAAGAACTGCTGGAAGCGATTGAAATTATCCGGAAATCTATTTTAGTCTTTGCTTAAGGATATTCCGGAGAGGGAACCAACAAAAAATTCCTAACTCAGATATTCATTCCTGACCACAGCGTTCATTTTCTCAAACTGCTCCTCCATGCTTTGGAGCAATTTAAACTGAACCCGTGCACGGATCAAATTATGATCAGGACTTGCAATTTTATAATAGACATCCCCATCGAGAAAATCGGTAAGGAAACGCAATCCAATAATGAATGTCATCAGTTTTGATGAAAAAGCCAGCGTTTCAATTTCTGTGGTGTTCAGTATCGATTTTGTTTCAGACAGAAAGCCCCTGGTAAAAGCATTATAAAGTTCAGGATTAAATGATACCTTCTGAAAGTCAGGCTCATCCTCATTGGCCGTATTTGTAAAAGTCCTTATAGCATCACCAAAATCGAAATGGACATAACCCGGCATAACCGTATCCAGATCAATTACGCAAATACATTTATCATCTTCATTAAACAACACATTGTTGATTTTGGTATCGTTATGCGTTACCCGTAAAGGTATCTTTCCCTCCATTCCCAGTTGATGGATTTGTGTCATTTCATTCGCATGTTCTTCCACAAATTTAATTTCATCCTGAACTAAATATCTTCTGTGTTTAAAATCAGCCTTTATTGAATTTTCGAAATTTTCCAGGCGATAATAAATATCATGAAAACGGGGAATCGTATCGGTTAGGGTTTGCACCGGAAATTCCGATAGCATCCTAATAAACCATCCGTATGCTCTTCCTCCTTCGAATGCAATGCCGGGGCTTTCAACGAGGTCATAACTCCTGCTGCTATCAATAAAATTAAACATCCTCCAAAAATTTCCGTCGCTATCCAGGTAAAAAAAATCTCCGTTGATCGTTGTTATAGGTTGCAGAATCTGCATTTCCTCCGTAGTGGCTGCTAACTTGTCGGTCAGGTAATTGCTGATCCTGATAATATTGGCCGTCAGCTCCCTGACATTCCTGAATACATGGTGATTGACCCGCTGCAGTAAGTAATTTTTTACGTCTGTTAGCACCTTGTAAGTATCATGGATATGACCTGAGCCATAAGGGCTGATATTCTTAACGTTGCCCTCGATTCTGAATTTTTTTGCTATGGTGGTTAAATCGTAAGGCATTTTTGCTAATCCCACAACTTTTCAGGATAACTACCTGAATAAATGAGATTCCTGATGTTTTCGACAGCAAAATCTTTGTCTTCTTTGTAGGTGACTCCAAACCAGCGGTCTTTGGATTCCAGCACCTTTAGCCGGATGCGGTTGCTTTTGATCAGTTCGTTTATGACATAGGGGATATAAAATTCTGCTTTTGGATTAGCTGCATTTTTTCGAATAAATTCCACAAAGTGCTTTTCAAGGTATTTAAAATAGGTTGGCGTGAAACCCCAGATATTCATCGAAACCACTTCTTCGCCCGATAGTATCATTTTAGAGCCGTCATCAAAAAGAGATTCAATTTTACCACCAACATCCTCAATATGGGTTCGTTCGACCACACTTTCCAAATAACCGTCATTATCTGTTTCACAAACACCCCTCGATACATGTCCGTGCTCTGAAAGGGTATTTTGCAGCCCATACCCTACCATGCAGTAATGTGGAAGAGTTGTATTGATGGAAGCATTCAGGTAATCGGATATCATTTTATACGCAGAAGCACCGTAAAAATCATCCGCATTTATTACAACAAATGGTTCTTTAATAGTTTCCTTTGCTACGAGTACGGCATGTCCGGTTCCCCAGGGTTTGGTCCGCTCGGATGAAAATTCAATTCCGTTTGGAATACTTTCCAATTCCTGAAAAACATAATCTACATCGATCCTGTCCTTCAGCTTTTTATCAAAGCTATCCTTAAATTCATCCGCAAAACTTTTCCTGATAACAAAGACTATTTTCCCATAACCTGCCCTCATGGCATCGTAAATTGAATAGTCGATGATTGCTTCGCCATTTGGTCCAACAGGATCTACTTGTTTCAATCCGCCGTAGCGGCTTCCCATGCCTGCAGCCAGTATCAGTAATGTTGGTTTCATTAAAATCGTTTCGGATTATAGGTTATTAATTTCAATTTTCTATTTTCTGAGGTACAATTTTGCCTATCTTATGACCAAAAGTTGCAAAATAAATAATAAAGAGGTAACACGGAACAAGTATCCAATATGCCTGCTGCCCCCCGATTGACTCTTTGCCCGATAAAAATCCATAAAGCAAGGGAAGTAATGCACCGCCAGCAATTCCCATTATTAGTAATGCAGACCCGATTTTGATAAATTTACCCAGACCATCAATTGCAAGTGGCCAGATTGCAGGCCACATAATTGAATTGGCAAAACCAAGGGCAGCAATGAACAGAATGGATGCATATCCCCTTGTCTGTGTAGCTATAATGGCAAAAACAATTCCAAGTAATGCAAAATATTTTAATGCATTCGCCTGACTGATAAATTTGGGAATCGCTATGATCCCAACAAAATAACCGACAATCATGGCAACCAGGGTAAAAGATGCAAAGAATTTCGCCTGGGCAAAATCAAATCCCAAATAATGACCATAGCCAATAAGTGTATCCACGGCAATAACTTCGGCACCCACATAAACGAAAATTGTTATAACCCCCAGCCATAAATAGGGAAACTGGTATATGCTCGTCCGATTAAGGGTTTGTTTACCGGAGCTATTTAAATCTTCTGAATCCACATCAGGGAGCGCTGAAAATCTTACCAGACCAGCCAGAACAATCAGAACAATTGTCATAATGATGTAGGGGAAAATAACTTTTGCTGCCAGTGTATTGAGTTCGGCAGTTTTTGCAATTGCATCCATACTTTTCAATTGCTCAACCAGCTTATCTGTACCATTCAAAACGATAGCACCTAAAATGATGGGGCTAAGAATGCCGGCAAATTTATTGGCGACTCCCATGATACTGATCCGTTTAGCGGCACTTTCAATCGGGCCAAGGATTGTGACATAGGGATTCGAAGCCGTCTGTAAAATAGCAAGTCCGGTTCCCTGAACAAATAAACCGGTCAGGAACAATCCGTATGTACGGGTCATTGCGGCAGGTACAAAAATAAAAGCCCCAATGGCCATGGTTATCAAACCTATCGACATACCATTTTTAAATCCTGTTTTTTCCAATACATACGAGGATGGAATTGCCATTACAAAATAGGAAATATAAAAAGCAAAAGTCACCCAGAACGATTCAAAAGCAGTCAGTTCGCAGGCTATCCTGAGATATGGTATGAGTGTAGCGTTGAGCCAGGTAACAAACCCAAAAATGAAAAACAGGGCTCCGATAATAGTGATGGGGATCAGGTAATCCTTTTTACGATTTGCAAGCGTTACATTTGTCATCTTCAAAGATTGGAAATAAAACCGGGCAAAGATAAAATTTTATCCATTGAAGACCTGCATAATTTCCCTTTACGAATAATCTGGAAAAAGTTTGTCAGTTAAAATTCAATCAGAAAAATTGTATATTTTCGCGCCCCGGCATTAAGACCGGGGCTTGATTGCGCAATCCCCATAAAAATATCAAGTACTTTAAATAAAGTTTTGGTATTGCCATTTACTTACTAAAAAAGTATTAATATTGGATTCCAAAGTTCCAAACAAATGAGTTTGACCGATTATATATTAGCCGGATTAGCTGCTTTAGCTGCCGGTATAATCAATGCTATAGCTGGTGGTGGCACGCTGATCACATTTCCTGTCTTGACGGCATTAGGTATCCCGGCAGTGGTTGCAAATGTTACCAATACTGTGGCGTTGTGTCCCGGATATCTTGGAGGAACTTATGCACAAAGACAGGACCTTAAGGGACAGAAAAAAAGGTTGCAAATCCTTATTCCAGCAGGGATTATTGGTGGTGTTGCGGGAGGATTTTTACTTCTCCGGACCGGTGAGAAGGTTTTTCGCGAGATGGTCCCCTTTCTCATCTTGTTTGCATCCGGCATACTTGCTTTGCAGGATCCCCTGAAAAAATGGATTGTTCGACGTCTGTCAGAAAGAATATCTTTTAAAAGTTATCTGATTACGATTTTGGTTATCGTACCGGCGGCCGTTTATGGAGGATATTTCGGTGCAGGTTTGGGTGTGATCATTCTTGCCGCTTTGGGTCTTTTTATTGATGATAGCCTTACACGGATAAATGCAATAAAACAACTCATTTCATTATCAGTTAATGTTGCTGCAGCCATGTTTTTTATTTTTTCAGGAAAAGTATTTTGGATGGTTGCCGGAATAATGGCTGTTAGTGCGTTACTTGGTGGAACAATTGGAGGCCGGCTTGCAGGAAAATTAAAACCAGTGATATTACGCTGGGTGGTAGTTTCTATTGGAGTTATTGTCTCTATAATCTATTTTGTAAAATAAAATCTTTTACAGAACGACATTTTCATGAATGTATTGGTTAAAATTCATGTCTACATTTCGGATCAAACCAATCCTCTCCTTAACGATCGTCTTTGGACACCAACCTTACGCTATCAATAAGATAAGGAGTTTCTCCGAGCCACATTAGAGCCCCATGCTTTTGACGGTAATGGACCACGATCATTTTTCCCTGAAGTTGCTCAAGTTTGGAGGCGGTTCGGGCATCTGCAACTGAAAAAAAGAATTTTTCAGAAGCTAGTGGAACATTTCTATTGCTTTCAACACTGCTTAGTATCAATTCGCCTTCATAAGTTTTAAAAATGTTGCCACGGTACGAAAATTTCTGAAGCAGACCTGCCCGGTATCCTTCGCTGTAAGTAAAATAATATCTCCAATATACAAACGTACTTAGTCCGATCAACAGAATTATGCTGGCCCAAATCAGAAACTTTTTCATACCCTTTTAATTAAAACTTTAATAATTACCCCTTCGGTTCAATGCAAACTTATTTATAATTCAAGGATAAATAAAATTCTTACTCAATTGATTTGCCTTGTTTATCCTGTAAAATGATTTCTTTAAACTGCAGCAAAGTAAGAAATAATTTGAAAATAAAAATAGAATCCCGCAAATTAAAAGGCATAATTAAGCTAACATGTCCTGAATAACGAGAATCAGCTGAAGCGATTAGCCAATTCATTTTATGTGACGAAAGAGAGCTATCAAGTTCAATCCTTTTTAACGATTTTTTGATAGCTCTTATAACCCTTTATTTCTATCATAAGGATGTACATTCCTTCAGGCAGGAATCCCAGTTCAAGAACAGGGTCCGATTCATTTCTGGTTGTCTCAAATACTTTTTCCCCCTGCAAATTCAGGACTGAAAAAAGGGCTTCCGATTGACCCTTCTTACCTGTTTCGACCCAAATTTTTGCAGTGAATGGATTCGGGAATATTTTCACATCATTTTTAGTATACGATTCAACACCACCAACAGATGTATCGGTCACACGATAGATGTTTCCGCTGGTTAGCCCTGCAACAAAGAGTTCTCCCTGGAAATTTTCGCCAAATGTGCTGAAATTGTTTCCCGTAAATTGGCCAAAATCCTCCGTTACCCATTCACCATTATCGTTATGAATCGTCCATATCCTGTCTGAGCAATAATCTGCAAAGAAATAGTGGCCGTAAAATGCAGGATATAGAGACCCGCGATAAACATAGCCACCTGTAACGGAACAACCCATTGTATGGGAGTATGCATAAATTGGGAAGGTGTAATTTTCGGACGAACCGCATCCATCCGTATTGTAGGGAGTATTGGCCTCATAGCACCGCCAGCCGTAATTTTCACCACCAGAATCCGAAGAGGGCTGAAAATCAATTTCTTCGTACAAATTTTGTCCGACATCGGCAATCCACAAATCACCGGTCAAACGATCGAAACTGAACCGCCACGGATTCCTCAGGCCATAAGCCCAGATTTCACCCAATGCTGATGGATTGTTATAAAAGGGATTGGTGACTGGTATTGCATACGGGTTCCCCTGATCAACATCAATTCGGTGGAGCTTTCCAAGATACTGCAAAAGGTTTTGAGCACGATTGCCGGGATCGCCACCCGAACCACCGTCGCCAAGGCCAAAATACAAATAGCCATCGGGACCGAAATTAAGGTCGCCACCATTGTGATTGGTAAATGGTTGATAAAGAGTAAGCAATTTCATTTCACTTGATGACTCCGCTAAATCAGGATTGGAGGAACTGACATTAAAACGTGAAATATGTGTACTGTCGCCATTGCCAATGTAATTGACATAAAAATATCCATTTTCGTTGTAAGCCGGATGAAACGCAACGCCGAGCAATCCTTGTTCTCCGCCATATTGTACCTTATTGTGAATATCCAAAAAAGGTGTAGGATTTACATTTCCAGTTTCATCGATAATGTAGATATATCCCGGCTGGGACACTATAAACAACCGGCTGTCGCCGGCATTAGCAATACACACCGGATCGGTAATCCCCGAGGCAAAGAGTTCAAGATTGTTCGTTGATTGGCCGTTCACTTCCAACAGGCAAAATGATAGTACAAATAGTATAAGTGTAGTGTTTAATTTGTTCATGGTGTATTATTTAAATTGAAACTGATTTAATTATAACCCCTTCTGTTTAAATAACAACCGATCAAACTTTTTGTTAATGACCAAACCACTTAGGAAAATTTTGCAAATCAAAATGAATCTTCAAATTCTCTCCTATAATTTCCCGGGAAGAATTAAGACAATTGGGTACTATGTAACCACTACAATTGAAGGGTCTTTATAAAAATATTTCTGAACCTTAAAATCCTTTGAATGGTAAAAACTTTTTTAGTAATTTCGTTGCAAATCATTAACTGACCTGAACTGATAATATTATTTATTGTTTTAGGAATATGCCTGACAATTTAACACCGGAATATACATTTTTTGACGACCCGTTCAAATTCTATAATGCAATGCTTAATGATATTGAAAAGGCAAAGCAATATATTTATTTGGAGACTTACCGGTTCAATAATGATTCTATTGGTATCAAATTCAGGGATGCACTTACCCGTAAAAGCCATGAAGGTGTTGAAGTGAAGCTATTGATGGATTCCTGGGGGACCTCCCTGCCTTCGAACTTTTTCGCTGATCTGATAAACAATAAGGGAGAGATCAGGTATTTTAAAAAGATTAAATTCTTTTGGGATTTTTTCACTAAAAACCACCGGAGAAATCACCGCAAAATATTGATCATCGACGATAGTATCACCTATATCGGATCGGCAAATCTTTCCGATTACTCACTAAACTGGCGTGAATCGGTACTGCGAATCCGGTCGGACCTTGCGCTTTCTTTTAAAAAAATTTTTATACAACATTTTAAAATTTATAACAGATACGTCTTCGATAAACTGACGAATATCCGTAAAATAACACATGAAGGCTTTGAAATCATTCGGGATATTCCATCACTGACAAAACAACGGATCAGGAAAAAATATATGGAATTAGTCCGCAGCGCAATCACAGAGGTAATTATCGAAACACCCTATTTTTTACCCAGTTTTTCTGTAAGGAAAGCATTCACCGATGCGGTTAAAAGAGGTGTTGATGTTAAAGTGATTATGCCCCGGCATTCGGATGTTGGTTTGATTGATACCCTAAGAAATCACTACCTTGGTCCATTGCATAAGAGCGGCATAAAGCTTTTGTTTTATATCCCGCATAATCTTCATGCAAAATTGATGATGGTAGACAGAAAGATTTTTACGGTCGGGTCACCGAATTTTGATTACAGAAGCTTCAGGTTTCAGCATGAAATTGCTTTGGTAGGTAAAGATGAAAATGCTCTTAAACAGATTGAACAGCATATTAATGAAACAATTAAAAACAGCCTTGCTTTTGATTACGAAATCTGGTTTAGGCGATCTGCCATTCAAAAATTTTTCGAATGGATCCTTTTACCTTTCAGGCATTTGTTATAAATTATTTCAGTTTCTGAAATAATTCGGGTAATCTCTTTATCATGGCAATCTCGCGCCATTTTTTTGTGGCAGGTTCGGCAGGAATGCCAAAATAGGTCTTGTTTCCTTCAAGGTTAGAACCGACGCCAGATGTAGCCAATACAATTGCTCCGTTACCAATTACAAGGTCCTTATTCACAACAACCTGTCCCCAAAGGATCACATCGTCTCCGATATGTGAAACACCAGCTACCAGAACAGCAGATGCAAAAAGACAACGTTTACCGACATAAGTGTCGTGACCAATCTGTATGTGATTATCAAATTTGGTATATTCGTCTATGATGGTGTCGCCAGAAACGCCTTTGTCTATTGTACAATTTGCTCCAATCTCAACATGATCTTTCAGAATAACCCTCCCGCATGACTCAAACTTAATTGTTTTATCTTTTCTCTTTTGAAAATAAAACGCATCGGCCCCGATTACTGTCCCCGAATGGATAATAACATGATCTCCAATTATCGAATGGTCATAAATCGAAACATTGGCGTGAATAAGACAATTTTTTCCAATGGTCACATATTCTCCAACAAATGTTCCCGGCTGGATGATAGTTCCTTCACCAATCATTAGCCGTGTCACTGATCAATTTATTTCCAGGAATAAATGGCCTGAACGTCTTCACCAGTTTCATATAATCCGAAAAAGGGTCAGTTGAAAAAAGCAATGCTTTGCCAGTCGGCCGTTCAACTTTTTTATTAATTAAAATTGTCGTTGCCTTTGAGTGAAGCGCTTTTTCGTAGTACTTGGGATGATCAACAAAAGTGAGATCACCGGGTTCAACCATATGAATTTCGTTGATACCACTGATAATAAACCCCGGATCACCATCAAAGTCAGCACCAATGATTTCGGAAATTCCTTTCAGTGTTTGGGGTAAATCAAATTTCATTATTTCATTTATAATTGAAAGACCGGGATTATCTAACTGGAATTATGTCAATAAAGTTAATTGTGAAACACGTGACTTAAATCCGAACTTTTTATTTGACCCTTTCGGAGTATTCGCCGGAACGCGTATCAACTTTTATTTTTTCCCCTTCATTTACAAACAACGGAACCTTAACAATGGCACCCGTTTCAACAGTCGCCTCCTTCAGGGCATTGGTAGCAGTATTTCCTTTCTCTCCGGGTTCGGTATAGGTAATCTCAAGGACAACATAGGCCGGCATATCGCACGAAAGCGGAGTTTCTGTATCGGCATGGAACAATATTTCGACTTCCTGTCCCTCTTTCAAAAACTGCGGTGCACTGATGATTTCCTTAGGGATTGTTACCTGTTCATAGTTTTCGCTATTCATAAAATAGTAACCCATGTCGTCTTTGTAAAGATACTGATATGGGCGTCTTTCTACTCGCGCAATATCGATTTTAACCCCTGAGTTAAATGTGTTTGAGAGAACTTTTCCGGTTTTTAAGTTTCTGAGTTTTGTGCGTACAAAAGCAGGTCCTTTCCCTGGTTTTACATGCTGAAACTCTATAATGGTCAAAAGATCGCCATTCATCTCGATTGTCAGGCCGTTTCTGAAATCAGCCGTTGTTGCCATAGTCTGTTGTATTTGTTTGTTTTACTGAATTGAGGTCGCGAAATTATAAAATAATTCTTATGCTTTACACGGTATAAAATAAAATGTATTTCCAATTTACCATTCCACATCTTTTCTTCTTACCGGCATGCTCATGCACCTCGCACCACCACCTCCTCTTGCAAGTTCAGATCCCTCGATGGTTACAACACATTTATTAAAATCATCAAGGCTCGATTTATCCGAAATAATATCGGATGCCTTAATGACTTCATACCCATTTTTGGCAAGTTCTTCTATCGTATAGGTATTTCTGCTGTAACCAATTACTTTTCCGGGTTCAAGAGCAAAGAAATTAGCTCCGCTATGCCACTGTTCACGTTCCTGCGTCCAGGGGTCTGTAATTCCGCCGCAATATATCGGCTTTATGTCAAGTCCGATCTTCGACAAAGCTTCTGGAATATTTTTTTCCTCACTAATTCCTACAGTTCCGTTTTCAATGGTTATGAGTATCGTTTTAAACCTGTTAGGCTGCATAATAACCGGTTCGTAAACCATGCATTCGTTTTTGTTTAGAAACGTAAAAACCATATCCAGATGGATAAATGATTCACCTGAGGTTGGCAGTTCCTGAACAATGATGTACTGTCGGGTATTCCTTTCCTTTAATTTTTCAACTACAACATCCACTCCATCAGCCGTTGTGCGCGAACCAATTCCTATCAGCAATAAATCTTCCCTTCCGATCAAAACATCACCACCTTCTAGACTTACATTTCTACATGGATAACTTATTTCATCCGAGATAGATTTCGAAGAACTAAAGTCAGGATAAAAATTAAAGATAGCTTCCATTATTTGAGCTTCACGCTCACGAACAGGACTTGCCATTTTTGAAATCAGAACATTATTGTATATTGAAATAGCAGAATCACGTGTAAAGAAAAAATTATGTAAAGGTCTGATCGCAAACCGGTGAGGACTCAAAAACCGGCTGAGACTATCACGTGTCAAAGGAACTCCTTCAATTAATTTCCGGGCTAAATCACCTGGGCTAAGGCTTTGCAAATAACCTTTCAGATGGGGATCGATACATTCCACGCAAACTTTCTGGATCAGTTCGGATTTTACATTTTCATTATTTAATATTGATGACAATAAATCCTTTACTTCATAAACTTCTGTTACTTTTTTAAGTAAATCCCTGAACTGAGAATATTCAGCCTGAGCTACCGAAAGATTCAGAATATCGCTGTACAGCGCTCTTTCTGCATTTTCGGGGGTCATATTCTCTACTTCACTACCCAAACTGTGAATAATCACAGCCTCCAATTTTCCTATTTCAGAATTGACCTGTATATTTGTTTTTCTTTTTTCCGCCATTTCTTAATCTTTATCAGGAATAATCCTGCTGCAAAGTTAAGGGATTTTATAAGCTGAGAAGGATATAAAAAGTTGCCTGTATCTAGTTTAAAAATTCATTTGAATACAACATTAACAGACTTTTCGGGTTTATGGTCATCTCTCCTGAGCACTCAGACTCTCACTTTCTTTGATCCTGCTAAAAAGCATAATGAAAACAACACCCATAACACCTATTCCTGAAAATACGAACATTATTACAGAGCCGAAAAGTGACCAGATGAGCCCTCCCAGCGCACTTGCCATGAAAGCAACAATGCTTGAAACGCTGGTGAAGAATCCAATCGCCGTAGCTAATTCTGTTTTATGGGTAATATTCGAAATCCAGGCTTTTGAGATTCCTTCGGTGGCTGCAGCATAAATTGCATAGAAAAAGAAAAGCACTCCAAATTGCCAAACCGATCCGGCAAATCCAAACAAAAAATAAACAAATGCAAAAAGGGCTCAGTCCGGTGATCAACACTTTTTTCATACCCAGTCTATCTGCAATCATCCCGGCAGGTAAAGAAAATACAGCATAAATCAGGTTGTAGAAAATGTAGAATCCGATCACGTGTGTATCCGAAAATCCACGAAATTTAAGGGCCAAAAGCAAAAATGCGTCCGAGCTGTTGAATAGAGTAAAGCCGAGTAATCCGGCAACCAGCCTTTTGTATGAACCGGATGACTTTTTCCAGTAAGAAAAATAAGAAAAAAAACCAATGTTTTTTTGACCGGATTCCCCAATCTGTTTTTTTTGTTCCTTGATTAGAAATGTAAAGGAAACAGCTAAAATCCCAGGGAAAAAAGCGATAACAAACAACCACCTGTAATGTCCGGGATAGAAATACAGAAATAATAGCGCAACCAGGGGTCCTAAAGCTGCACCAACCGTATCCATTCCACGGTGAAACCCAAAAATTTTACCTTTATTCTCTTTGCTTGATTCCTGGCTTAGCAAAGCATCGCGGGCACTGGTTCGAATACCCTTTCCTAACCGATCGAGCGTACGGGAAAAGAAGACCCAGACGGGGTACGTAAAAACAGCCAATAAAGGTTTTGAAATGGCGCTCAACGTATAACCCCATTTCACAAAAGGAAGTCTCACTCCGGTCTTATCTGAAAGATTACCGAAATAACCCTTGCTTAAACCTGCCGCACATTCTGCCAATCCTTCAAGTATACCTATCAATAGCACAGAGAATCCGATCGATCGCAAATAAATGGGCATGACCGGATAAAGCATTTCGCTGGCTATATCCGTAAAAAGGCTCACAAATGATACAAGAAGAATTGTTCGGGTTAATATTCCTTTTAACATCTCCTGATTATCAAATTTATAATGATTGGACCCGATAAATGCCTTAATAAATTTTATTTGAAAAAATCGGAATAAATATAGTGCATATTTTTATTACCTGTAAATCAGAAAAACAGCAGGTTTTTTATGCAAATCGGGAACCTTATTTTTCCATGCCTTTATCGTCATGCTAATGATTTGCTCATTTTCTGAAGAAATATCCGATGCAACACACAGCAATGTTTCCGGTTGACAATTTTCGATTATTGATGTTAGCATTTGATTATTGCGATAGGGTGTTTCGATAAAAATCTGCGTCTGATCAAATTTCGATGCATTCGACTCCAATTTTTTAATACTGGATATCCTTTCTCTTTTATCAACCGGAAGGTAGCCATGAAAAACAAAATTCTGACCATTAAAACCCGAGGACATCAGGGCGAGCAAAATCGAGGATGGCCCGGTTAATGGCACAACTTTTATTTCCAGCCGATGCGCCAGTTTTACAATATCTGCTCCAGGATCAGCAATACAAGGTGTTCCTGCTTCCGACAACAAGCCTATATCTTTGCCACTTATTGCGTTTTTCAGGAAAGATTCCATTTCCGCAAATTCTGTGTGCTCATTCAATAGATGAAATAGTACATTCTGAAAATCTTTGTCATACCCCACTTTTCTTAAAAAACGACGGGCTGTTCTTAATTCCTCCACAATAAATTCATCGAGAGTTGAAATAACTTTTAGGTTGTAATCAGGGAAAACACGGCCAGGTTCAGTTTCAGCCAAAAATGAAGGAATAAGATAAAGTTTACCTTTTTTCATTAATTGCAAATCAGGATTAAATCCAGGGGATTTTCATCAAATCGATATTCCCACCTGATAAAATGATTCCGATTCTTTTGCCTTGAAAATCATATTTTTTTTCAAGTATTGCAGCAAAAGGAACTGCAGAGGAAGGCTCAATGATTATCTTCATTCGTTCCCATGTTAATTTCATTGCCTCAATAATTCCCTGCTCGCTTACCGTAACAATTTCATTTACAAATTCTTTTATGATCGGAAATGTTAATGAACCTAACGAGGTGAGTAATCCATCAGCTATTGTTTTTGGATTGGCCGATGGAATTATTTCCCCTGAACTGAACGATCGAAAGGCATCATCGGCACCGGCAGGCTCAGCTGCAACTACCTTTGTTGATGGTGAAAAATAATGTGCTGAAAGAGCTGTACCGCTTAAAAGTCCGCCACCTCCAACCGGAGCCATGATAATATCTATATTTTTTATTTCATTAAAAAGTTCCAGTGCTGCAGTCGCCTGCCCGGCAATTATTCGATAATCATTGTAAGGATGTACTTCCACAGCATCCGTTTGCCGCTTGACTATCTCAAGTGTTTTTTCCCTGGATTGTAAATTAGGTTCGCAAAAGGTTATGTTGCCACCGTAATGTTTTACCGCATCGATTTTTACCTTCGACGAATTAATTGGCATCACGATATAAGCCGGTATATCTCGGAGAGCAGCTGCCCGTGAAAGTGCTGCTGCATGATTCCCTGAAGAATGCGTACATACCCCGTTTTTTATCTGGTCCTGATCAAGTGAAAAAACCGTATTAATTGCACCTCTTGATTTAAAAGCGCCGGCTTTCTGGAAATTTTCGCATTTAAAAAAAATTTCAGCATTCGCCAGGGAATTTAGATTTTTGCTTGTAAGCACAGGTGTTTTATGAATATAAGGCCTGATCAGATTGGAAGCCGTTTCTATAGTTTCACGATCAGGCAGTGTCTTCAAGGGATATTCTGGATTAGTAAATTAGTTGATCTCTTTTCCGAGTATTTGAGAAGCAATTTTTTTGCAACCTTGTTCTAAAATATCGAAGGTGACGTTATGAGAATCATGTTTGCTAAAAAAAGGATCGGGAACAGACTGATTTTTACCGGGATTTAATAAATTCATCAGGAAATCTATTTTCTTTTTATCTGTCTCACTTTTGGCAAAATATCTGGCATCACGGTAGGCATGAGTATCCATTACATAAATTTTATCAAACAGATCAAAATCGGCAGAAGAAAACATCCTGACTCTTTTTCCCGAAATATCAATACCATGCTCTTTGGCCATCTTAATCGCTTTCGGATCGGGTGGTTCATTGATATGATATGCTTCAAAACCAGCAGAATCAACGGTTGATTCAATATTGTTCTGAGCAAATATTTTCTTTAGTATTCCTTCAGCCAGTGGCGAAAGGCACATATTTTCGTGACACAGAAAAAGAACATTCATAGTTGCTGTAAATTCAAAATGTGTGAATAAAAAAAGAACCTGGATGTGGAATTGTCTTATATCAAATAACTTATTGATTTGCAAGAACGCATAAACACACTGCTTAAAGTGTTATTTTTTTATCCAATTCCTCAACGTAATTCCTGAATTGCTTATCAGTTTCTATTAAATTATTAACGGTTCTGCAAGCATGCAGAACTGTTGCATGATCTTTATTTCCGCAATGCAGACCAATAGTTGCCAAAGATGATTTAGTTAGTTTTTTTGAAAAATACATAGCAAGCTGCCTCGCCTGGACTATTTCACGCTTGCGGGTTTTGGAATTGATGGTCTCCAGCGGCAAACCGAAATAATCACAAACAACTTTCTGGATATAATCGATTGAGATTTCCCTGGATGTATTTTTTACAAATTTATCGATCATCTTTTTGGCCAGATCGAGGTTGATAGCCTTTTTATTGAGTGAAGATTGTGCCAGTATGGAAATGAGCGCACCTTCCAGTTCCCTGACATTGGTAGTGATGCTATAGGCAAGGTATTCAATGACATCTTTAGGCATTTCTACCCCGTCTTTATATAATTTCTTTTCAATAATTGCAATTCTGGTTTCCAGATCCGGTGTCTGAAGATCGGCTGATAAACCCCATTTAAACCGTGAAAGTAATCTTGTATTCATACCTTCCATTTCAACCGGAGGTTTGTCGGAAGTAATAATAAGTTGTTTGTTATTTTGATGAAGCTGATTAAAAATATGAAAATAAACTTCCTGGGTTTTTTCCTTTTTACTTAAAAACTGAATATCGTCAATAATCAGTACATCTATCATTTGATAAAAGTGTACAAAATCATTTTGGTTGTTATTTTTTACTGATTCAATATACTGGTTTGTAAATTGTTCCGAAGTTACATAAAGAACCGTTTTTTCAGGGAAATTTGTTTTCACTTCCAAACCAATGGCATGGGCAAGGTGTGTTTTCCCAAGACCTACGTTGCTATAAATTAATAAGGGGTTGAAGGCGGTTTTGCCCGGATTACTGGCAACAGCAAATCCCGCTGACCGGGCTAAGCGGTTGCAATCACCTTCTATAAAATTATCAAATGAATAATTTTCATTCAGTTGTGAATTAACTTTGATTTTTTTAAGTCCCGGAATAATAAACGGATTCGGGATATCCTTAGATGAACCTTTATTTAAATCAATAGGCATTGACACAGCTGGATTGGATACTGCTTTTCTGTTTGATGTTGGGAAATTAACTGTATAAGGTGGCGAATTATTATAGGAATTTTCCATAATAATACTGTATTCGAGCCTTCCCTCATTACCCAGTTCCTTTTTAATGGTCTTCTTAAGAAGCGTGATATAGTGCTCCTCGAGCCATTCGTAAAAAAACTGGCTTGGTACCTGAATGGTCAATACATTATCGTCCAGCTTTACAGGTTTAATAGGATCAAACCAGGTTTTAAAACTCTGATGGCTAATATTATCCCTAATTACTGTCAGACAATTATCCCAAACTGCTTTACAATTTTTTTTCATTCTCAATTAATTGTTTAAAGCAATTTACTACATTTTTGATTTACTAATTTTTATTGCATTGCGACGATAGGTTTTATCCGTTGCGTCTTTGGAAATTGTGAACAAAATTCCATCAAAAAAAGTTAAAAAAAAAATAAATTTTCAATGAATTTCTTAAAAAAAATCACTATTAAAAATCCCGGCTTACTGCAATAATAACATTAAAATGTTTGTAAATTCTTTATCTTAAGTTGTTTAATTTTTTCTAATTTTTCGTAAACCTGATTCGCATGATTTTTTCGTACACTTAAGCGCATCGTACAATTCATTCCGTAGTTATGAGACATCTGGTTTATATTGCTTTCTTTAATAATCTTCATGACCTCTTCCATACTTTCATAAGCAAATTCTATTTCAAACAAATCAAGCACAACTTTTGTCACAATATCACTTTTTTCAAGGGCCGATATTGCCGCTGCTTTATAAGCATTTACCAAACCACCTCTGCCTAGCTTAATACCTCCAAAGTATCGCACAACAACAATCATAATATTGGTCAGATCGTTTGAAATTATCTGAGAAAATATTGGTCTTCCGGCAGTTCCGGAAGGTTCTCCATCATCGTTGATCCGAAAGGCTGATTTGTCAAATCCCAGCCTGTACGCATAACAATGATGTCGTGCATCGTGAAACTTCTTTTTAAAACCGGCAAGGTGTATTTTTACCTCCTCTTCTGTGTCGACCGGAATCGCAAATGCAATGAATTTACTTCCTCTTTCCTTATAAATCCCTTCGGTAAGGGTAGAAATTGTCCTGTAAGTATCTTCAAAAAACATTTAAAATGAACAGATTAAGTCAAAGATCAACGCTTGATTTTCGATTGCTAAATATAACATAATATCTTCAATAAACCAGTTTATGAAAAAAAAATTTACTTTTTCGCTAAATGTTATTCCATAAAACACACTATGTTCAGACATTTCGTGGTAAAAAGAAAAGTATTTAATAAATTGAAATTTATATTTTTGATCCCGATTTCAATTTATTAAGTGTACTGATATGTTTAAAAAAATTAAAGAATTGTCGGAAATCTATGCAGGTTATACAGCTGCTAATTTATCTCGCCTGGTTCGAATCAAGTCATTGAGTTGTAACGAGAAAGAAGTTCAGAATGAACTGAAACGGCAAATGGAAGAAAGTGGTGCAGATGAAGTAATTATTGACGGACTTGGAAATGTAATCGGGCGAGTAGGCAGGGGCAGAAAAATCCTGGCTATTGATGGCCACGTTGACACCGTGGATGTAGGAAATATTGAAAATTGGGCCTTTGATCCCTTTTCCGGTGAAATTAAAGATGGGTTCGTTTACGGAAGAGGCAGTGTCGATCAAAAAGGCGGTGTTGCTTCCATGGTGACAGCTATTAAGATTCTGAAGGAATTGAATATTCCCGATGAGCTTACCATCTATTTTATTGGAAGTGTTATGGAGGAAGATTGCGACGGGCTCTGCTGGAAATATATTATTGAAGAAAATGGCCTGAAACCTGACTTTGTGATCATAACAGAACCGACTAATCTTAACATATACAGAGGCCAGAGAGGGCGGATGGAAATACAGATATCATTCGATGGCATATCATCCCATGGTTCGGCTCCTGAACGTGGGAAAAATGCGATTTACATGGCTGCAAAGGCAGCTCTGGAGATTGAAAAACTGAATATACGGTTAGCTTCAGATAAATTTTTAGGAAAAGGTTCGGTCACAATTTCCGAGTTCAAATCAGCAAGTCCTTCTCTATGTGCAGTCGCCGATTATGCACGGTTACATCTCGACAGAAGATTAACCTGGGGAGAAACCAGAGAATCCGCTATTAGGGAAATTGAAGAGTGCCTGATCAACCTTGGAGCAAAAATCCATGTTCCTAACTATAGCGAAACAAGTTATACCGGCCGGGAATATGGGATGGAAAAATATTATCCCACCTGGAAAATTGAACAAGATCATCCGATAATTTCTGCCGGAGTGAAAGCTTTTAAAAACCTGTATAACAAAGAACCGGGAATTGACAAATGGACATTTTCGACGAACGGAGTCGTTATCAATGGTTTTTATGGAATCCCCATCATAGGATTTGGTCCCGGAAATGAGGTGTTAGCCCACGCTCCTAATGAGAAAGTACCCGTTTCTGACCTTGTTATTGCATCTGCATTTTATTCAGCCTTCGCATTTTCAATTATATAATAATCAATTTTATATATTATAATTATGAAATTCAGCCAGTTAACCTCAGAACTATCCGGAATTAAAGGAAATCTTTATAACCAGGATTTTTTATTGACCTGGGAAAAATCATTTGAAGAGCTTTTACAAGTGCTTTATGTTGCCGAAGCTCTTCGTCAGCTTCGTAAAAACAACATATCGGCAAAATGTTTTGATTCAGGTTTGGCAGTTTCTCTCTTCCGCGATCAATCAACAAGAACCAGATTTTCTTTTGCATCGGCTGCTAATCTGCTGGGGCTGGAGGTTCAAGATTTTGATGAGTCCAAATCACAAATCGGTCATGGGGAAACTGTGAGGGAAACAGCTAATATGATCTCTTTTTTTACCGATATTATCGGAATACGGGATGATAAATTTCTGGGCATTGGTAATCAATACATGAAGGAGGTCGGGCTTGCGCTTGATGATGGTTATTCGCAGGGAGTTCTTGAACAAAGGCCCGGTATAATTAATTTACAATGTGATATTGATCATCCAACACAAAGTATGGCTGATCTTCTTCATCTTATCAATCATTTCGGCTCTGTTGAGGATTTAAAAGGTAAAAAAATTGCCATGACCTGGGCTTATTCACCCAGCTATGGTAAACCTCTTTCGGTTCCACAGGGTATCATAGGTCTGTTAACCCGCTTCGGAATGGAGGTTGAACTTGCACATCCTGAAGGGTATGACCTTCTGCCTGAAGTAATTGAAAAAGCTAACATGCAGGCAAAAGAATCAGGCGGCTCATTCAAACTATCCAGCTCCATGCAGGAAGCATTTTCAAATGCTGATATAGTTTACCCGAAAAGCTGGGCAGCGATTGAAGTAATGAAAAAAAGAACTGAGCTTTTAAAAGCCGGTGATAATAAAGGACTGAACGAACTTGAGAAAGAGGGCCTGGAAAAAAATGCCCGGCATAAAGACTGGGAATGCACGGAAGATTTAATGAATTTGACAAAAAAAAGTTCCGGACTTTATTTGCATTGTTTACCTGCGGATATATCAGGAGTGTCCTGTGCTGAAGGTGAAGTTCAAAAGGAAGTTTTTGAGAAATACCGGTTACAAACCTATCTTGAAGCCAGCAACAAGCCTTATATCATTGCATCAATGATTATGAACAATAAATTCAAAAACGTCTCTGACCTGCTAACCGAATTATCTTTAAAAGGTGGAAATTCAAGAATTTACAGGTTATAGATTCACCCTGTTGATTCAAATTACTTTATCAGGATTAAAGCAAAAGCGCAAAATAAGTTAATCCCTCAATCTTTTCTAAAGTTGAATTGAATAGTTTGATCTTGCATAAAAAACCAGTAATTGTCAAACCTTGATTACTATCTGCAAACTGTGGGTTGCTTTTAAGAAAATTAAAAGCAACCTTGTTTTACCTGTTTGCCAATAGCACATCATCCTTCCATTGACAAATCATAGGTATAATGTCACTTGCAGTCTTTATTGGTTTTGCGCTTTTCGACACATTGGGCATCAAGAACAGCAATGGTAACCATATTTACAATTTCAGTCACGCTTGAACCAATTTGAAGCACATGCACAGATTTATTCAACCCGTTTATAACTGGTCCGACCACGTCAAACTTTGCCATTGTTTGTAAAAGCTTATACGCAATATTTCCGGCGGTAAGGTAGGGGAAAATCAGTGTGTTTGCCCGTTCTCCTGCCAGCTTTGAAAAGGGGAATGATTCCTTCATTATTTCATCATCCAGTGCCACATTTACCTGCATTTCACCATCCACTATTAGTTCCGGATGATCGCGGTGAAGTATAGCAACAGCCTCTCTTTGCTTTTGCGGAATAGCTCCGTCATTGGAACCGAAGTTTGAATAGGATACAAAAGCGATCCTGGGTTTAATTTTAAATTGTTCCACAGCAAATGCCGTTTGCAAAGTTATCTCGACCATTTGTTCAACAGTTGGATTTTTATTAACCGTACAATCCGCGAGAAAATAAGGGCCTTCTTTTGTAATGATACAGTACATGCCTGATACAATATTGGCACCTTCTTTTCTGCCGATTATTTCCAGCGCCGGGCGCAATGTATCGGGGTAATTCCTCGTCAGACCCGAAATCATCGCATCGGCATAACCGGTTTCAACGAGCATAGGGCTAAAGAAATTCCTATGAAGCATTGAATCCTGTGCCGAAGTAAGTGTAACTCCTTTACGCTGGCGTTTATGCCAGAACAACTCAGCAAATTGAAGCCTGCGGGGTTTTTCAGCTTTTGATTTCGGATCCATAATTTCAATGCCCTCCAATTCGAGATCATTTGCTTTTATGATACCTTTTATGACGTCTTCATTTCCCAGCAAAATTGGAACGGCCAACCCTTCATTCACAACAATTTCAGCTGCCTTTAAAATTTTATAATTTTCGGCCTCCGCAAAAACAACTCGTTTAGGATCCCGCCTTGCACTGTTTCTTATTTGCCTGATTAATGGATTGCTCATCCCAAGCCTTTTAATGAGCTCTTCATTGTATTTTTCCCAATTTTCAATGGGTTTTCTGGCCACGCCAGATTCCATTGCTGCTTTAGCAACAGCAGGTGCTACATGAACAATAAGTCTGGGGTCGGTTGGCTTCGGAATAATATAGTCTTTGCCGAATTTTAAATTACTGGCATGAAATGCTATATTCACCTCTTCAGGTACAGGCAATTTGGCCAAATTAGCCAAAGCCTTTGAAGCGGCAAGTTTCATCTCATCATTAATTGATTTTGCCCTTACATCCAGGGCCCCTCTGAAAATAAATGGAAATCCGAGAACATTATTGATTTGGTTTGGAAAGTCCGAACGACCTGTAGCCATAATAATATCCTGTCTCATTGACAGTGCTTCTTCAGGGAGGATTTCAGGCATAGGGTTTGCCAATGCAAAAATTATCGGATTTTCAGCCATTTTAATCAACCATTCTTTTTTAAGTGCACCTGCAATAGAAAGACCTAAAAACATATCAGCACCCTCCAGTGCTTCTTCAAGGGTTTGGATGTTTCTGTCCGTGACAAACCGTTTTTTTGTATCGGTCAGATCTTTGCGGTTTTTGTTTAAAACACCTTTGCTATCAACCATTATTATATTCTCAGGCTTAACACCTAATTTTATATATAGTCTCGAGCATGAAACAGCAGCTGCACCAGCGCCGTTAACCACAATTTTAATTTTCTCTATCTTTTTGCCATTAATTTCCAAAGCATTCAGCAATCCAGCAGAAGTAATAATGGCTGTGCCATGCTGATCATCATGCATAACAGGAATATCCAATGCTGCTTTGATCCGGTCCTCGATTTCGAAACATTCGGGTGCTTTAATGTCTTCCAGGTTAATACCGCCAAAAGTGGGTGCTATAGCAATAACGGTATCAACAAACTTATCTATATTTTTTTCATTTACCTCAATATCAAACACATCAATATCAGCGAATACCTTAAAAAGCAATCCTTTCCCTTCCATCACAGGCTTACCGGCTTCAGGTCCAATGTCACCAAGTCCAAGTACTGCTGTACCATTGGAAATAACGGCAACAAGGTTACCTTTAATAGTATACTTGTAAACATCATCGATGTTATCCTTGATTGCGAGACAAGGATCGGCAACACCAGGCGTATAAGCCAGCGAAAGGTCGCGTTGCGTAGCGTAAGGTTTTGTGGGTATAACTTCCAGCTTTCCTGGTCTTCCCTGTGAATGATAATTAAATGCGTCTTTTTTAAATAGTGAGTCCATATGATTTTTTTTAATTGTTAACTAAATAACAAGGTGGCAAAACTAACAATTAGTTTTGGTACTGTCTCACATTTATGAACTATTTTTTCTAATTCAAATTGTTTACAAATAATTTATTACCACAATTAACAATCTCATTAAATTTATACTTTAGCGACCAATTTTAACATATTCTTTTAACAACCCGATTTAAAAAACAAACCTTAGGATGTACGCTTATATCGAAGGAAAATTGGTAGAAAAAAATCCGGCCTATATTGTTATTGATTGCCAGGGTGTTGGTTATCAAATTAATATTTCACTGAATACCTTTTCAGCCATCAAAGAAAAAGATCATGCAAGAGTATTCACACATTTGGTGATAAAAAATGAGGCGACGACACCGGTAGGATTTACGCTTTACGGGTTTGCTGATCAGAAGGAAAGACATCTTTTCAAACAACTGATTTCCGTTTCGGGAATTGGTAATAGTACAGCCATGCTTATGTTATCTTCCCTGACTTCTGAAAAGATTTATACGGCCATTGCCGAAAATGATGTTGCTGTTTTACAGTCAGTTAAAGGTATCGGAATGAAGTCTGCTCAACGGATCATTATTGATTTAAAAGATAAGATCGAAAAGGGAAAAGTTCCGTTTGATTTAGTTAATGCTGCACACAATACGAATAAAGATGAAGCGTTATCAGGATTAATTGTATTAGGGTTCAATAAAATTGTCGCAAATAAAGCACTTGATAAAATTTTAACTAAGGTTGGAGGAAAAGAATTGCCGGTTGAACTTCTAATAAAAGAAGCATTGAAAATACTATAAAACTTTTTGGGGGTTATTCGTTAAGCTTTGAAAATTATTAAATACGGTTTAGGACAGAACTGATAATTTTCAAAGTTTTCTAATTTTTTGAAAATACTTTTTTATTTGGAGCGGATTTTCAGAAATAGTTTGCTAATTATTTTGCTGATGTTTGTCGTTGGAACCGTTTTAGGCCATTGGGGTAACGATAAGTATTATGCAGATAATCATTATAAAATCAATAAATTTTTATATCCGCCTGATTCCATCTTTGGAAATGACACAACAAAGAAAATAAACATGCCTTACCCTCCCCAGGAGGAGGAATTTCCATACACAGCTGACCCAAATACTTCACCACTCTTGTTGAAATCGCCATCCAACATTAAGTCAGATGTTGAATATGACTCAGAAACGGGTCTCTATATCCTGAGACATAAAATCGGAGACATCGATTACAGGCCTCCGACATACATGACACTGGATGAATACAGAAATTATGAAATGGAGAATGCAGTCGAAGACTACTGGAACGAACGATCAAAAGCATCCGGCATGGGCACACGTTCCGGAATTATTCCTTCAATTTATATCGGAGGTAAAGCATTCGACAGGATTTTCGGGGGCCATACAATTGATATCCGGCCTTCAGGATCGGTTGAACTCATCTTCCAGGTGATCGGTAATAGCCGTGATGACCCCACCCTTGCTGTAAAGCAGAGACGCCAGGTCAATTTCGATTTCCAGGAACATATCCAAATGAACGTTCTCGCTAAAATCGGCGATAAAATCGAGTTCAAAACAAATTATAACACGGATGCTACCTTCGATTTCGAAAATAAGCTTAACCTTAGGTATCAAGGAGATGAAGATGAAATTTTACAGCTAATTGAAGCCGGTGATGTAAACCTGCCGCTTACGGGTACTTTAATTACCGGAAGCCAGAGTCTGTTCGGAATAAAATCAAAACTCAAATTCGGTAAAACAACTGTTACCGCAATTTATTCGGAACAGCAAAGCGAAAGCTCAACGATAGCTGTTCAGGGTGGCGCACAGCGAACTGAGTTTTTATTGCATGCTGATGAATACGAGGAGAATAAGCATTTTTTTCTTGCACAATATTTCAGAGCTAATTACGAAAAAGCACTCGCCGACTTACCCATCATTACTTCAGGGATCAATATTACAAAGATTGAAGTTTGGGTGACAAATATCGGAGCCGCCGTAACTCAAAACCGAAATATAGTGGCCTTTACTGATATCGGAGAACATGATTCCATTTATAATAAGCTACTTATCGAACCCAATATTAACATACCTCCCCAATCACTACACTTACCAAATAACAAAACAAATAATCTTTTTTACAATTCAATTAATCAGGTTCATGTTCTTGATACTTCAAAATTAAGAGATGTAAATAATGTTAATAGCTACTTGCTTTCAAAAGGATTTGTTCAGGGTGAGGATTTTGATAAGGTTGAACTTGCACGAAGGTTAAATCAATCCGAATATACCTTTAACAGCAAGCTGGGTTTTATTTCTCTCAACAGCACATTAAACTCTGATCAAACACTCGCTGTGGCTTTTCAATATCAATTAATCGGAGATTCCACAGTTTTCCAGGTAGGTGAGTTTTCGGACGAAGGGATTACGGGTGCCAATACACTGATTGTAAAATTGCTTAAGAGTACTTATGTAAACATTCGAAACCCAATTTGGAACCTGATGATGAAAAATGTTTATTCTTTAAATGCTTACCAGGTAAACAGGGAGGATTTTACATTAAATATTTTGTATTCGGGTGATGATAATGGTGTTCCAACAGGATATTTTCAGGAAGGCCCGTACAAAGGGGATCCGCTTATCAGTGTATTTAATCTCGACAATCTTGATGCTCAAATGAATCCATACTCCGATGGTGCCTTTGACTTTGTCGATAATGCTGCTACTCAAGGCGGAACAATTAATTCGGCAAATGGCAGGATATTCTTTACGGTCCTCGAGCCTTTTGGAAGTTATTTGCGGGGTAAACTGGCAGGTTACCCTGATTTGATCAGTAAGTATTGTTATGATTCACTTTACACACTGACAAAAACCGGTGCCCAGCAATATGCTGATAAAAATAAATTCCTGATATCAGGATATTATAAATCTCAATCCGGGTCCGAAATTTCTCTGAATGCTTTGAATGTCCCACAGGGATCAGTTACTGTGACAGCCGGAGGTGTTCCGCTTGTCGAAAATGTGGATTATACGGTTGATTATACCCTCGGCCGTGTAAGGATTATAAATGAAGGCATATTGAATTCCGGAACTCCCATTAATATTAAAATGGAGAGCAACACGCTCTTTAGTATTCAAACAAAACGATTGATGGGGGCCCACGTCGATTACGACATCAGCAAAGATTTTCATCTGGGGGGAACCATTATGAACCTGCATGAAAGACCGCTTACCCAAAAAGTCAATTATGGCGATGACCCGATCTCTAACACGATTTGGGGGCTTGATTACAGTTACCAGACCGCTTCACAATTGATTACCAAGCTGGTAGATAAACTTCCGTTTATCAGCACATCAGCACCCTCTAATGTTGCAATTAGCGGTGAGTTTGCACATTTTATTCCCGGTCATTCCCGATCGGTCGGCAAAGAAGGAATATCTTATATTGACGATTTTGAAGGAACAAAATCGACGATTGATATGCGCAGCTACACAAGCTGGTTTCTGGCAAGTACGCCTCAGTTTCAGAAAGATATATTTCCAGAAACTAATTACGGTGGAGATTCAAGTAATATTTATTATGGGTTCAACCGCGCCAAATTAGCCTGGTATATTATCGATCCCAGCGTTTTTTATGATAAAAACAGCAACTTAAAACCCGACAATGTTACCAATGATGAGCTATCGAACAATTATGTGCGGCAAGTTCTTGAAACAGAAATTTTCCCGAATAAAGACATTGCAAATGGAACACCAACAAATATTGGGGTATTAAATGTAGCTTACTATCCTCAGAATAGAGGCCCTTACAATTATGATGTAAAACCGACACCTTTTTCAGCCGGTTTGAACCCCGACGGAACGCTTGCTGATCCCGGTTCAAGATGGGGAGGGATGATGCGTGACGTGGAAACTCCGGATTTTGAGGCCGCTAACATTGAGTACATTGAATTTTGGGTAATGGATCCCTTTGCGGAAGGTTCATTAAACGATGGATCAGGAGGTGAGTTATACTTTAACCTGGGCGACGTTTCGGAAGATATTTTAAAAGACTCAAGGAAAAGTTATGAACACGGATTACCAACCTCTGATGTTTTTCAGGAATCCGAAATATCACGAACTGTTTGGGGCAGGGTTCCGAATAAGCTGGATCTCGTTCAGTCATTTTCAAATGAAGCCGGTGCGCGGGCTTATCAGGACGTGGGTTACGACGGACTCAGGGACGATGTAGAACGAACCTATTTTTCGTCGCAATCAGAATATTCAGGTGCATACCAGTATATGGATCTCCTGAAATCGTACCTTGGTGAAAACTCGGCAGCTTATCAAAATGCCTATTCGGATCCTTCAGCGGATAATTATCACAATTATCGGGGTGATGATTACGATGCTTCGAATGTTTATTCAAGCATTCTTGAAAGGTACAAACAGTATAACGGTCCGGACGGTAATTCACCTGAAAGTTCAGGCGGAGCGTATTACTCCGGAAATTCCAGGCTGCCCAATGCTGAAGATCTGAATAATGACAATACCCTCAGTGAAGGCGAACGGTACTTCCAATACAGGATTTTACTGAAGCCCGACAAAATGAATGTGGGTGAAAACTTTATTACCGATGTATACCAGGCTAGTGGTATTTCACTCGCAAATGGTGAAACGGGCGCAGTGAAATGGTATCAGTTTAAAATCCCCGTAAGAGAGCCGAGTAAAGTAGTTGGTAATATTACCGACTTTAAAAGCATCCGCTTTATGCGCATGTTTTTTAAGGATTTCACAAAACCAGTTGTATTAAGGTTTGCTACCCTCGATCTTGTTCGTGGGGAGTGGAGACGGTATCCATCGAGTGCAGATCTTCTGGCTCCGGGTGAATATCTTACAACCAGCGCCATCAATGCAAAATCGTTTGATCTTTCGGCAGTTAATATTGAAGAAAATAGTTCAAGGCAACCAATTAATTATGTGTCTCCCCCCGGTATTGAAAGAGAAATAAACATTGGAACCACGAATCTTACCCGACAAAATGAGCAGGCAATGGTGATGAAAGTGTGCGATTTAGCCGACGGGGACGTTGCGGCTGCTTATAAAACGACGGAGTTTGATTTCAGGCAGTTTAAACGATTAAAAATGTTTGTCCACGCTGAAAAATCAAAGGCAAGTGATGTGGTTAAATATGGAGACCTCACTGTATTTATACGATTGGGATCCGATTTCACTAAAAATTATTATGAGTACGAAATACCGCTGACCTTTACAAACTGGTATACAACGAACGCTGATGAAATATGGCCTGTTGCCAATGAATTTAATATCGATCTCCAGCAACTCGCTGAAATTAAACTTACCCGAAATACAGCCATGCAACAAGCAGGGTCAAATGTCAGCCTCACATCAAGGTATATTGCTTATGATGGAAAAAACAAGATCACCATTTTAGGTTCACCCTCATTAAGCGACGTAAAATCCATAATGATTGGCGTTCGGAATCCAAAAAAGACGGAAGCCACGCCCGATGATGACGGAGAATCGAAATGCGGAGAAATATGGGTGAACGAACTCCGGCTTACCGACTTTAACAAGCAGTCCGGCTGGGCAACGACCGGTAGGATCGCAATGAACCTGGCCGATCTTGGTAACCTTACTGTTTCAGGTACTTATAGCTCGGCCTGGTTTGCAAGCATAGATAAAAAAATTACGGAAATTCCGTTAAATGCACAATCATCATTTGATATTGCAACCAATTTGGAATTGGGGAAATTTTTCCCTCAAAAAACGGGAATTAAAATTCCTATGCATTTCGATTATTCCGAAATCAGAATCAAGCCAAAATATGACCCGCTCGATCCCGATTTAATACTAAATGATGTTCTTAATTCGTATGGCTCAAAATCTCAGCAGGATAGTCTTAAAAAGCTTGTCACTGATTATACCCAGCGCAGAAACATTAATTTTATCAATGTTAGGAAGGATAAGGTCGGCGCACAGTCAAAATCAAAAATTTATGACATTGAAAACTTTAACCTATCCTATTCATACGCTGAGGTTTACCACCGGGATGTTGATATTGATTACAATCTGCAGCAAACCTATATGGGTGGTTTAGGATATAATTTTAACAACAGCCCGAAAAATATAAAACCCTTTGAAAAAATCGGGTTCATTTCCAAAACAAAAGCCCTGCAACTTATCAAAGATTTTAATTTTTACTACCTGCCTAAAATGTTTTCCTTCCGAACGGACATGAACCGGATGTACGAAGTAAGAAAACTCAGGAACAAGAGCTTTGGGGATATTCCTACATTTTCCACCTACAATAAAACATGGACATGGACCCGTATTTATGACTCTAAAATTTGATCTGGCACAATCCCTTACCTTTAATTTTAACGCGAATGCAGGTAGTTTTATCAATGAATACCCGGGTTCCAACAAAATTTTGTGGACAGGTGATGTGAATGGTGATGGAATTACGGATACGATTACACCTGATGCGAAAAAACAAAGGGTAAATGATGAATTGCGTCGTGGCGGGACTAAAAACAGATACACACAAACGGCAGGCATAAATTATAATATACCCATAAACAAGCTGCCGCTATTGGATTGGCTGACTTCAACTTATGGTTACACAACGGCTTATAACTGGACCGCTTCTCCCCGTTCTGTTCAGGCTGAGCTGGGTAATACGATCGCCAATAATGTAAACTGGAATATCAATGGTAATGCGGATATGAATAAACTTTACAATAAAGTTAATTTCCTTAAAAAAATAAATGAACCCAAGAAAAAACAAAATCAAAAGCAACAACCAAAAAAAGAGACTAAACCGGCAAATGATTCAACAAAAATTGTAAAGCCGAAAAAAGAATACGGCAAAATCGCCTACGAAACTTTTTTTAAAATTTTGATGAGTGTTAAAAAGGTCTCTGTGCAATATTCGGAAAATCTGGGAACCACAATGCCTGGCTTCATGCTGGAACCGCAAGCTTTGGGAAATAATTGGAGTAGCAATGCTCCGGGAACTAAATTCATATTTGGTTACCAGCCAGCTGATCCGTCATATTTTAACAATGAGGGCTGGCTATCTACTGATAGCCGCCTCAACACAGCATTTGCAAGAATCAGCAACAACACTTTCAACATGCGGATCACGCTGGAGCCATTTAAAGATTTTAAAATTGAACTTACTGCGGATAGATCCTATTCCAGTAACGTTCAGTCATTTTTTGTTTACGATACACTGACAGGCTTGTTCAATGAAAATAACAGAACACAAACAGGAACATTCTCTTCTTCCTATATCACCTGGGGAACAGCTTTCGGGGGATCGTTAGCGAATGATAAATCACAATATTTTGAAAATTTCAAAAATTACCGGCCCGACGTTGCACGCAGAGTGGCATCAGAAGACCCCAGAAATATTCAGATCAATGATACTACAGGATATCCGGTAGGTTATGGAAAAAGTTCGCAATATGTGTTATTGCCTTCATTTTTAGCTGCCTATTCAGGGAAGAGTCCCGATAATGTAAGTCTTGATCCTTTTCCTAAAATCCCCTTGCCGAATTGGCGAATTTCATACAGCGGGCTTTCTAAAATTTCTTTTCTGCAAAGTGTTTTTAAGACCATCACCTTGAACCACGCCTATAAATCAACCTATAATCTCGGGTCTTTTTCTTCAAATGTGAATTTCAGAGGCGACACGATAAACGGTATCGTCGTTCCAACCAATATTAATGAGGCTAATGGTGATTTTTTCCCGCAATACCAGTTTAGCATGGTTACTATAACTGAACAATTCAGTCCGTTAATAAACATCGACATGACCCTGCAAAACAGTTTGCTGGCCAAACTTGAACTAAAAAAATCGCGTAACCTGTCGCTCAGTTTTTCGAATAACCAGCTTACTGAAGTTACCAGTAATGAATTTGTGTTGGGTTTGGGCTACCGATTTAAAGAAGTTCCCATATCATTTTCAAGTTTTGGTGGTGGAGCGGGCAAGACATTTAAAAGTGACTTAAATCTTAAAACCGATTTTTCAATCCGAAACAATAAAACTGTATTGCGAAGCATTGATTCGGATCTGAACCAGGTTTCTGCAGGCCAGAAAGTGATCACAATCAGTACTTCTGTCGACTATATGCTTTCCCAAAGCTTAACATTGAGATTTTTCTTCGACAAAACCATTACCAATCCATTCCTTCCGTCACAATACAGAAATTCGACCACTAAAGGAGGTATAAGTCTCAGGTTCTCTCTTGCACAATAATTGAATAAACTTCAGATAAGCTGATAAAAGAATAATCGCTTTCATTATAACTAAGTTCCATTGGCAAAAAAACACGTTTTTACTCAGCGAAATTCATCTCAATAATATCGAAATCCAAATCCGGGATGTTGCATTCCATTTACAGCTGAAAAAATTAAATCTTCAAAAGGGTTGACAAATTTTCTTTTATACTTTGCTTTGTGAAATTATAATTTACTATTTTTGGATCGAATTTAAAAATTCCGAAATGAATTTTCCAGAAAACTTAAAGTACACAAAAGACCATGAATGGTTAAAAGTGGAAGGTGAAACAGCTATGGTTGGCATCACAGATTTCGCGCAAAAAGAATTAGGTGACATTGTTTTTATTGAGGTTGAAACCGTTAATGAAACCCTTGAAAAAGAGGAGACTTTTGGAACAATCGAAGCTGTTAAAACGGTTTCTGATCTTTTCATGCCTGTTTCAGGAGAAGTTCTAGAATTTAATGAAGCTCTTGAAAGTAATCCTGAAATTATCAACACCGATCCTTATAATAAAGGTTGGATTATTAAAATCAGGATGTCAAAACCTGAACAGGTTAACGATTTATTCGATTTCACCAGTTATAAACAATTGATTGAATCCTGACACGAATAATACATTTGATTGGGTATACAGCCCGGCAACCTATAATATTGGATCGATTGGGTCGTTATATAATCAGATTTAATATGTATTAATTTATTCGTAATTTTGCAAAGAGAAATTGAATCATCAAATTAAGATTAGGAATAACTATGTTAGATGAAAAAAAGACTCCGAAAGCTGACCTTGAAAATAAAAAGGTTTTTTTTATGGAAATTGGGTTAGTTATAGCTTTAGCCCTAACGCTTGTAGCGTTTGAGTGGAAAAGTTATGAAAAAGAATCTGTTAACCTTATAACAAGGGTTGCCGAGGATGTTCCCGAAGAAATGGTAGAAATTACACAACAAAATCAACCTCCTCCACCGGCCCCGCCACCTCAACAAACAAGTATTATTCAGATTGTAGAGAATGACGTGCAAATTGACGATGACCTTGATATTGATGTGGAAGCTGATCAGACGACTGAAATGCAAAAATATGTTCCTGTTGAAGAACATAAAGATGAAGAGCAGGAAGAAGCACAGATTTTTACCGTTGTTGAATCTATGCCCTCTTTTCCTGGTGGAGAAGAAGCGCGTATCAAATACCTTAATGATAATATTAAATACCCTCAAATGGCTCGTGAAAGTGGTATTCAGGGAAGGGTATTCGTTACATTTGTGGTTGAACGGGATGGAAGTGTTACTGATGTAAAGGTACTTAGAGGTATTGGGGGTGGCTGCGATGAAGAGGCAGTTCGGGTTATACAGAATATGCCTAAGTGGATTCCCGGTAAACAAAGAGGTAAACCTGTTAGGGTTCAGTTTAATATGCCAATATTATTTAAGTTGAATTAATTTGATATCCTTAATTATATAAAAACCCGGTTTGAAGCCGGGTTTTTTATTTTGAAAAATCCATGTACCCTTTTACTTTTTAGCTAAATTACCATCATTATAATACTCAGTACTTATTAATTTTCCGTTTTCGTCCCATTCCTTAAATTCTCCCTGTTTTTTCCCGTTTGACCACGTACCTTGCTTCTTAAGTTTGCCCGATTCGTAGTAATTTATAACTTCTCCATCCGGCATTCCGTCACGCCAGTTTTCAACTGCTTTTACATTGCCATTCTCATAATACCAATGCCATTCACCGGTCTGTTTTCCTTTATCAAATAAACCAGCACTTTTTTTATTCCCATTGATGTCGTACTTAACTTCATTACCCTGTTGCAGTCCATTCTTCCAGTTGACTTCCGACTCAACTTTTCCATCTTTGTACCAGGATAACCATAATCCATCCTGCTTATCGTCAACCCAATTACCCTCATATTGTTTTTGAGTTTCCGGATACCAATAGGTCCACAAGCCCGTCTTTTTATCATCTTTAAATTCACCTTTTAAATAAGGATTGCCATTCTCATGATATCGTTGCCATAAACCTGTTCGTTTGCCCAGATTATAAAAGCCTTCAGACTCCTTAATTCCGTTATTGTAGTAGGAGATGTAGTTATCATTCAATAATCCATTCTTATAATTCATCACAGATTTTAATTTCCCATCCGGATAAAAATCATTACATATACCGGAATAAGGTGCACTGTCCAAATAATAAATTCCCTCTTTTTCGGTCAATTGTTCAAACTTTACGCTCCGACTGCACCCTGCAATGATCAGGATAAAACAAAATGCCATTACCAATAAAAAATTCTTTTTCATATAACATTTAGACTTTTAATGACACATCAAATATTCATGCAAATATAAAAAAGGAATATTCAACGAATCCATCATTTTCATTTTTGATAATCCGCTTTTATGCCAGATTCGTACAAAATGAAAAAATAATCTTTTTGTTTCTCGCAGATTTCGCTGAAAACGCAGAAAATTAAATTCTGCGATAATCTGCGGTATCTGCGAGAGATTTTCAATTAGTGGCAAAATTCCGGTTATACATATTTTCATTTTCAATTCTGTTTATATTTTAATCTTAATGTAATTAAAAATTCCGATAATCGAAAGTTTCAATATTTCGCAATTTTCTGTTTTCGCAATTGCCTTTTATGTAATTCATCCTGAGATTATTTGTTAGGTTTAACCGAATTCCAAAATAGATATCATAACCGGTGAAATTACTCAGTCCAAAGAATGTGTTCAATTTATCAAAACCAAAAAAGATGTTTCCATATCGAAACGAAAAACCGATCCGTGGCATCGAGAAATTCCATTCATACAGTGAAACAGGAATACTTACCTCCATCCTGTTTGTCTCATATCTTGGTGTAATCGCAAAAATTACAGGCCTTTTTACATAGAAATTACCTAATGGAATACCATAAACCAGCATGGTATTTACATACAATGGTTTATTTATGTGATAATCGAATTGAAAGCTTATTGCAGGTGGTGTGTTCATGATGAATTTTTGATCAAACGACACCTGGCTTGCATTATCCATAAAATAGGAAGCAACTTTTGTATCAATTTCCTCTAATGAGGTTGTAGGTAAAGTATCAAAAGGTTCATACCAATATGTTGAGGTATTTTGGTATGTCCGTTTATTCGCTTTTTTGGAAAACTTAATAAATCCGAAATCAAGGAATGAAAGGCCGAATTTATAATTGTATTCCTCATAGGGTTGCTCACATAAACGTGAAAAGAATTTATTTGAATGACCTTTGGCAGTTTTTTGGTAAGTGATTCCAATATCTCCTGAAACACCTTTACCTTTAACGAGAGGGTTCGTCTGAAAGCCCATTTGTGAATAATCCACCGGAAGGGAGTAAGCATAGCTAAACGATGCATTATAAATAGATGCAGTAGTATCGGTAAAAACTTCATAATCCACATTATCAATATTCGCATAAAACCCCGCATAACCGAAAAGAGGTTTCAAGGAAATCCCAAATGACCATGAATCCCATTTGTACCTGCGGAAATTATAAGCATAACTAAAACTCATTTCGTACCATGTGAGTGATGCAATTCGTATAGGTTTATCGTGGGTATAACTTATTCCATGCTGGGGATCATAATCAATTGCTTCATAGAGAAAAATACCGATTTCGTCGGGCAAATTATTAAAAGAAGTATTCGATCTTAAAGCTGTTGAAATTCCAAATGCGTGTTTTCCATAAACCATCATTGCTGAGGGTCCTATAACCCGTTCACTCTGATAACCATATTTGTATGAATTTCCCTCAAAAATCGCATAGGTTCGGTCTTCACCCTTGGAGGTAAAATACAGGGGTGAGATATTCTTGAAAAGTAAATTGTAATAATCATTACGAGATAAATACATATAGTTATTATCGAAGGCAGAATTTAAACCTATAAGATTGAAGTCCATGTATAATTTTGAACTGGTCATATTAGCCGGGTTTATTACTATGCCATATATACCGGCATAATTGCTGTTAACTACCCCTAGCATATCCTGCCCCCTGACCAATAACCCTAAATTGAAAATAATAAATATGGTGAGCCAACTGCGCATGAACCTTTAAATCTGAAATCTTAAATAGCTGCTAAAATAGTCAAAAATAATACTGGACAGCCGAATATATTCGAAGATAACAAAGATCGTTTAGGATTATTAAATTGCTGTAATACGAATTACTCCAATGAAAAAAAGGTCAGAAAACAAAGTTAAAAACAAGTTTTCTGACCTAATTAACCAACCAAAACCAAATTTTACAAATAAAAATTAACCACCATGAAAAATTATCAGTTTACATTAATCAGTTTGATGTTGTGTTCGTATCAAAGAACTGCTTGGACTATTCAATTGTCATGCCAACAAGAATAACATTCTTATTATAAGTATTTTACAATAATCCATGCGTTGAATTACGTCAGCAAGAATAATCTTCAGTTTTCTAAATTACTGGTATTTATATATTTAGCGAATATAATTGGAGTATAAAAAAGATGAGAATACTATCCGTAATCGGAAATTAATCCGTCTGCGGATAGTGAAAACAGTATTTTAATAAGTAGTATTTTATAAACCGGAAATCGTTCCATACAGGTCGAAATCGTTTGCATCTGTGATTTTCACAGAATAAAACCGCCCCGTTTCCAAACGGCTTCCATTTGCATTTATTAAAACTTCATTATCTATTTCCGGAGAGTCGGATTCGGTTCGGCCAATATAATATTCACTTTCTCTTTTATCAATCAACGTTTTATAGATTTTCCCAATTTTTTTTTGGTTCAGGTTAAATGAAACTGATTGCTGAAGTTCCATTAATTCTTCCATCCTCTGCTGCTTCACTCCTTCCGGGACAGTGTCAGGCAATTTGTAAGCGCTGGTACCTTCTTCATGTGAATAGGTGAACACACCCAATCGATCGAATTCAAATTCTTTAACAAAATTCAATAACTCCTTGAATTCTTCGTCAGTTTCACCTGGAAAGCCGACTATTAAAGTAGTCCTGATAGTAATATCCGGAATTTCCTTCCTGATTTTATATAAGAGCTTAACCGTTTCTTCTTTTTTATGGGCCCGCTGCATCAATGATAAAACACGGTCATTAATATGCTGAATTGGAATGTCGATATATTTGCAAATGTTGGGCCTGCTTTTCATCAGTTCAAGCACATCCATTGGAAATCCAGCCGGATAGGTATAATGAAGGCGAATCCATTCAACTCCTGCAATTCCTGAAAGTGAATTCAACATAGATGTAAACCTGTTTTCCCTGTACAGGTCAAGTCCATAATAAGTAAGATCCTGAGCAATGAGAATTATTTCCTTTACTCCTTTTGCAACAAGTCTTCTGGCTTCATTGATTATTTCAGGCTCGGGTTTTGAAACATGTTTTCCACGTATGGAGGGAATTGCACAAAATGTGCACCTGCGGTTACAACCTTCCGAGATTTTTAAATAGGCAAAATGAGAAGGTGTTGTTAGCTGTCTTTCTCCAACAAGTTCTGTTTTGTACTTTCCTCCAAGTTCCTTAACAATTTCCTTTATGTTATTCACGCCAAAGTATTTATCTACATCGGGGATTTCTTTTTTCAGATCATCGATATAGCGTTCTGAAAGGCATCCCATCACATAAACATTCTGGATTTTACCATCTTCTTTGGCCTGTATATACCTCAGAATGGTATCGATGGATTCTTGTTTGGCATCATTAATAAAACCACAGGTATTAATAATTGCCACATCCGTAAATTGATCCTTTTCAAATGAAACTTCAAAGCCATCAGCTTTTAATTGTCCCATTAAAACCTCTGAATCAACCAGATTTTTTGAGCAGCCTAATGAAACTACGTTAATTTTCCGTTTAGAGTTTTTGGTATGCAAATCTGCAAGTATTTATTGTGTAAAAAACTGAGTTTAACTGAAAAGGCTGTCAACATATTCGAGTCGGTTAAAAACCTGCAAATCTTCCATTTTTTCGCCAATTCCAATGTATTTAACCGGCACTTTAAATTGATCGGAAATGCCAATAACAACGCCACCCTTTGCTGTTCCATCCAGTTTGGTGAGAGCAAGGGCGTTAACTTCAGTTGCGGAAGTAAATTGCCTTGCCTGTTCGATCGCATTCTGACCCGTTGACGCATCTAAAACGAGCAGTATTTCGTGAGGCGCATCGGGAATCAGTTTTTGCATGACCCTTTTGATTTTTGTAAGCTCATTCATCAGGTTTACTTTATTATGAAGCCTCCCTGCTGTGTCAATGATCACGACATCCGTCCCTTGCGCCAGGGCCGATTTCACTGTATCAAATGCTACGGAGGCAGGATCTGCTGCCATTCCCTGGTTAATAATTGGAACGTCGACGCGGTTGGCCCAAATAACCAGCTGGTCTACAGCTGCGGCCCTGAAAGTATCTGCTGCGCCCAAGAGTACCGACTTCCCTGCTTTCTTAAACTGATAAGCCAGTTTACCAATCGTTGTTGTTTTTCCAACGCCATTCACTCCAACTACAAGAATAATATAGGGCTTATGGTTCAGCGGACCGTTAAAATCAAGTAAATCACCCGTACGATTTTCCTGCAACAAGGAAGCAATTTCTTCTTTCAATAGTGTATTAAGTTCGGCAGTACCGAGGTATTTATCGCGCAATACCCTTTGTTGTATCCGTTCGATTATTTTCAATGTTGTGTCCACTCCAACATCAGAAGAAACAAGAATTTCTTCCAATTCATCCAGAACCTCATCATCAACCTTTGTTTTTCCCGCGATTGCTCGTGTCAATTTGGTAAATACCCGTTCTTTGGTCCTGGATAAACCTTCATCCAGTTTTTCCTTTTTCTCACGTGAGAAGATGTTAAATAATCCCATTCAATTTAATTTTATAAATAAAAAAGCTTTTCCCAATCAGGAAAAAGCTTTTCTACCTTATTACTTTCCCGGTAATTTATTTTTTGGCCAGGTAATCTTTTACCTGCTCTATATGCATTACATTTTCTTTAAAGGCGTAAGCTCCTGATTTTGGAGATTTAACCATTTTTATCACTTTAGTGTAATTTTTACCTTGTGTTTGAAGGGTTGCAACAACTTTCTTTGCCATGATTAAAACTATTTAATTTCTTTATGAACCGTAACTTTTTTTAAAATCGGGTTAAATTTTTTCAATTCCATCCGTTCGGGGGTATTCTTTTTATTTTTGGTGGTAACATACCGTGATGTTCCCGGTAAACCACTATTTTTATGCTCCGTGCATTCTAATATCACTTGTATCCGGGCATCTTTACTCTTTTTTGCCATTTTATATAAACTGTTTAAAATTCGGGGTGCAAAAGTATTTTAATTCAAAGAAAAAACCTAATTTTTTAAAAAATAATTTAGCAACGCTGATTCAACTCTCTAACTCCGGTAAAATGATTTTATCAGATTATGCAATTTATATTTATTTTTTTGACCATACTAATGATCTGCTAAAATAGGTTGTATTTAAACACTAATTTTGTTGTATGGATATGAATTGGCAAAGCTATATAAATGGGTTCAGTGCTTATCTTCAGTTAGAAAAATCGCTTTCAAAAAATACGGTTGAAGCATACATTCACGACATTGACAAGCTTACTCAATTTTTAATACTGTCGCAAAAGCAAATTCCTCCTGAAAATCTTGTACTATCTGATCTGAAAGAATTCATTGCATGGATAAACAAACTGGGATTATCAGCTACCTCACAGGCTCGAATAATTTCAGGCATAAAAGCATTTTACAAATATCTTATACTTGAAGACAGAATTAAGAAAAATCCGGCTGAATTGCTTGAATCCCCAAAGACAGGGAGGAAACTTCCTGACACATTGAGCGCAGAGGAAATAATCAAGGTTATTGAAATGATTGACTTAAGCAAACCTGAAGGAATAAGGAACAAGGCCATACTTGAAACGCTTTACGGCTGCGGGTTAAGAGTTTCAGAATTGGTTGGTCTGAAAATAAGCAATCTTTATTTCAAAGACGGTTTTATTAAAATCACCGGAAAAGGCAGATAAAGAAAGACTTGTGCCTATTGGCAGCATTGCCATTAAAAACATAAACATCTATTTAAATAATGTCAGAAACCATTTGATGGTAAAAAAGGAAAGTTCCGACATCGTTTTCCTGAACAAAAGAGGTTCAAAACTTACCCGTGTAATGATATTTCTTATCATTAAGAATTTGGTTGAACGAGCCGGATTGAAAAAAACAGTCAGTCCTCATACTTTCCGGCATTCATTTGCTACTCATTTGATTGAAGGGGGTGCAGACCTGAGAGCTGTTCAGGAAATGCTTGGCCATGAATCGATAACAACTACAGAAATTTATACACACCTCAACCGGGAATATTTACGTGAAGCCATTCTTTTGTACCACCCAAGATCAAAAAAAAAATCACAATAACCCCGTTATCATGATGGTCTTATTTTTAATTTTAACTGTGGCTTTTTAGGAATAAAAACCAAGCTTTTATTATTTAAATGGCGAATCCTGTTCTTTTGCCATGTGTTTATAAACCTGTTTGTCAACAAAATAAGGAAAAAATTTATTTAGCCAAATAGTTAATTTCCCCTGTAAGGTCATTACAACTCTGTGTTTTTTCTTTTCAATAGCCTTTACAATTCTTTCGGCGACTTCAATGGCCGACATCATTTTAGCCTCATCTCTGGGAGATTCTCCTTGTTGTATTCCACTTGCTGTTAGTGATGCATTCCTGATGTTTGATGCTGTAAATCCCGGGCTGGCAATAAGAACATGCAGTCCATTTTTCGAATTTTCGATGCGCAAAACTTCCAGAAACCCCTGAATTGCAAACTTTGAGGCAGAATATCCTGCCCGGCCTGGCAATCCTTTGTATCCGGCAATAGAAGTGACACCGACAACGGATCCCTTGGATTGCAACAAATAAGGTAAAGCAAACTTTGTACAATATACCGTTCCCCAGAAATTAATATCCATCAATTTCCGGATAACATCGAGGTTGGTATCAGCAAATAGTGCACGCATAGAAATGCCGGCGTTGTTGATGAGGATGTCAATTCTGCCAAATTTTTCGATGGTTTTTTCTATTAATTCTTTGCAATCCGTTTCAATGCTTACATCCGTTTTACAGACGAGAATTTCAGACGCTTCCTGTTTTAATTGTTCTGCAATCCGGTTTAGTTCATCCTCGTTTCTTGCAGCAAGAACAATTTTTGAATTTCGTTTTGCAAAGCTTTCGGCCAGCGCTTTCCCAATTCCTGATGAGGCTCCTGTAATAATTACAACTTTGTCTTTCATGCTGTTCGGTTAGAGTTTTCAAAAGTATAAAAATCCGCAGCAAATCCGGTTATATTAAATACCTTTGAGAAGTAAAATTTTTAAAATGATTAGTCAAAGAGAATTATTCTATAAATACCTCGGAATTCCATCAACCAAACCGATGGGTTTGGAAATTGATCATGCGAAAGGGATTTTTCTTTATGATATGGATGGAAAGGAATATATCGATTTGGTTTCGGGAGTAACTGTGAGTAATATTGGGCATTTGCATCCAAAAGTTGTTGAAGCAGTGACAGATCAGCTTAAAAAATATATGCACCTGATGGTTTATGGCGAATATATTCAAAATCCACAGGTAAGGCTTGCCAAAATGCTTGTCGACGTGCTGCCGTCGAACCTGAATTCGGTTTATTTTGTAAATTCAGGAAGCGAGGCAAATGAGGGCGCAATGAAACTTGCTAAGCGCTTTACAAGGCGTACCGAAATCATTGCTTTCAAAAATGCTTATCATGGCGGAACCCATGGAGCTCTGAGTGTTTTAGGAAATGAATCGCTGAAATCTGCATTTCGTCCTCTTTTACCTGATATTAGGTTCATCGAATTCAATAAGTTTGAAGATTTAACTCAGATAACCGAAAAAACTGCTTGCATTATGGCAGAGACTATTCAAGCGGAAGCAGGCATCATCCTTCCCGAAAATGGTTTTTTAGCTGAATTGCGTAACCGATGCAATGAAACAGGAACACTGCTTGTAATTGATGATGTACAGATGGGGTTCGGACGAACAGGTAAGCTTTTTAGTTTTGAAAACTTTGGTATCGTTCCCGATATTCTGACACTTGCAAAGGGAATGGGTGGCGGAATGCCCATCGGGGCGTTTATTGCATCAAATGAAATCATGAAAACGCTTTCATTTGAACCTGAGCTTGGCCACATTACAACCTTCGGAGGCCATCCGGTTTGCTGTGCAGCTGCACTTGCCAACCTGAACGTAATTATGAACGAAAATTTAATTGATGGTGTACATAAAAAGGGGAATATATTTAAAAGTTACCTGACAACGCATCCATTAATTACAGAGGTACGGCAAGCAGGACTGATGCTTGGTTCTGATCTTAATGGAACTGAAACTGCTTCCAAAATAATCCCAGTTTTTTTGAGGAATGGATTGATCACAGATCGTTTTCTCTTCAGAAACAATGCATTCCGAATTTCACCTCCCCTGACGATTACAGAATTCGAAATTCAAAAAGCAATCGACCTAATTCACAAAAGTCTGGATGAATTGAAATAACATGCCATATTGTCGTATTTATTAGTTTACTTTTTAATATAATGAAGCCATTATGTCCGAATTGATCTCTGATTATTAATGATTTCTTAAATGGAATGTATTTTGACTCTCCCCCGCTCAAAATTTGAAATACGAACAATTAAAATTAATAGGAGGAACAAATTATGTTACCAGTATTAAGAACTCGAACTTATTTACCGGACTTTATGGACAGTTTTTTTGGTAAAAACTTCTTATTGACAGGATTTGATGATAGCCACAACAGAACGCAACCAGCTGCTAATATCAGGGAAAATGATAAAGATTTTGAAATCGATTTGGCAGCCCCGGGTTTACTCAAAGAAGATTTTAGCCTGGAACTTAAAAATGACATTCTTGTTATTTCCGCAAAGAAAGAATCAAAAAATGAAGAAAAAAATGGGAATTTTACACGTAAAGAATTTGAATACAGTTCATTTTGCAGATCCTTTTCTTTGCCAGAAACGGTTGATACTGAAAAAATAATGGCATCGTATACAGATGGGGTTTTAAAAGTAAACTTACCAAAAAGAGAAGATTCCAAATCAAAATTAAACCGGGAAATAAAAGTTTCCTAAAATGAATTTTATCCCGGTGGCTTGTTCACCGGGATTTTTTTTAAAATACAGAAACCTTAACATATTTTTTCGGATTCATCCGTATATCTTCAAGCAGTATATTTAATTCGTGTGCAGATTTCTGCAAATCGATGTAAAGGGAATCATTGTTAACCAGCATTCCAAGGCTTCCCTCACCATTGTTAATTTTTCTTGTAATTTCAGAAACCTCTTTAAATGTTTTCTGCATTTGAGCCATCGTTTCCGATACTTTAACTTTAGCCAGGGTATCACTGAATGAAGAAATATTTGCGAAAATACTATTCAAATTATCCTCATTTCCCTGGATGTTAGCGGTAATGGATTCAATATTTTCCATGATCCTTCCTATCCTTCTTTCCTGACCGGAAATAAGTGTATCCAGCGTTCCTGTTGTGCTTTCCAGGTTATTAAAGGAGTTTGCAATATGTTCCACACTTTTTGAAAAATTTTCCGTATTTTTATGACTAAAAAGACCTTGCACCATTGTCATAACCGTATCGATAGAATTCATCAAGGATTCAGCTTTATTCTTTAAGGGTTGCAACTGCCGGTTCACTTCTTCTTTAATGGAAACTTCAACTGCTGATTGTAAGGTATCTCCTGATTTCGCAAGCACATGTGAATCACCTAATATAATTTCAACGGATTTGGAACCCAGGAGGTCGGAGCTGATAATTTTAGCGGTAGAATTTATAGGAACCGGAATTTTATTTTTTATTAAGAGTTCAAGAATAATATTGGCGTTACCATCACTTGTAAAATACATATCACGAACCTGCCCGACGATCATTCCGTTTATTTTTACCGGATTCGCTATTACCAGTCCTCCAACATCAGTGTATTTAGCCAGGAATATTCTATCGCTCGACAACACATCGTTTCCTTTTAAAAAATTAAAGCCCCAATAAAGTAAGGCAAGGGAAAGCGTGACGGTCAGTCCAATGATAAATTCTTTTGATATTTTCAATTTCATAGAATTTTAAACAAAATTAGATTATTTTTTTAATAACTCCATGGCTTCCTTGATTGAAATCCTATTGTTTCCTTCAAAGGCAACAACAAATGCATCCTTAAATCCATTTTTTTGCATTAATGTACATAAATCAGAAGCTTTGGAAACAGATTTTTCAGAACCTACCACATATTTATACAATCCTTTTTCTTTGTAAAATGTGACACCATCAATATTTTTAAGCCGTTTTGACTGAAGTGGAATTTCCTCTTTTGACATCATAAACTGAACTTTAAAAAGGATATTAGTTTTCATATTTTGAACCTGCTTTGTTTTATGTTTTGGTTCAGGAGAAACACTATGTTTTTCAGTTACTTCTGTCTTATAAGGTTGATTTATCAATGAGTCCTTAGCAATGGTTATTGATTTCACCGGTATCGTATCTCCTTCTTTGAGATAACCTGCAGAAGGTACAAGGTTAATTTGAAAAATACTGGTTGATTCTGTTGATCCATTCTGAATAATTTCAGCAAAGGAATTCTCAGGAATATTGATATTTCTCCTTATTAAAATCTTAACAACCTGCTTATCGAAATTATCATTCAAAAAATTGGTTGAAGATACACTACCGACTTTTACATTTTCCATAACAACGGGATCGTTCTTGCTTAAACCGTTTATGTTCTGAAAAACGGCATAATATATTTGAGAATTAAAATAGAAATAATATACACACAGAATTGAAATAACAACAATAACCAAACCTGTAATGATGTAAAGCCAGATCTTACTATATTTAAAAAATGGGGCCAACTTTTCTATTTTTGGGTTTCGGACAAGTTTTTGGCTTCTTCAATTGTAATTTTTTTATCATTTAAAAAAGCAACAATAAAAGCATCCTTAAATCCCTTTTGGTATAAAGACTCCTTTAACACACCTGCCTTTGCAAGGGAACTTTCATTACCTGTTGTATATTTAACATAACCATCCTCCTGATACATTTGAATATTTTCTAAACCCCTGAATTTTTTAAAATCAGGTTCTTTTTGCTTTTTATATGTGGCAAACTGAACACGAAATGAGACTTGCGGTTTAGCTTCTTCTTTAAGAACGAAAGGTTTTAAGGGCTTATTAGCATCTTCAAATTCATCTTTGTATTCTTTAAATGCCTCAAATATCGCTAAGGCCATTTTGTTTTGGCCATCCACCGAAAGAAGGTATTTTTCTTCGGTAGGATTACTTAAAAAACCAAGTTCGACCAAAATGCCGGGCATTGTGGTTTTATATAAAACCCAAAACCCAGCCTGCTTTACACCCCGGTTGTCATTCTTAATAATTTCACTAAATTCATCCTGAATCTTCGATGAAAGATCAATGCTCTGATCGATCGTTGCACTCTGGAACATCGATAAAACGATGTAATCTTCATCTGAATTAGGGTCGAAACCTGCATATTGATTTTTATAATCATCTTCAAAAAAAATAGCTGCATTTTCCGTTTTTGCAACATCCAGGTTTGCTTGCGATTTATGCAGCCCCATAACATACGTTTCGGTACCACTTGGCTGAGCTGATTTATTCGAATTGCAATGAATGGAGATAAATACGTTTGCACCACTTTCATTTGCGATCTGAGCTCTTTTGTAAAGTTCGATGAATTCGTCAGTTTTGCGGGTATAAATAACCTGCACGTCTTTCAAGCTGTCAGCTATCATTTTACCGGCTTTCAGTGCAACTGAGAGAACGATATTTTTTTCTTTGGAATTTTTGCCAATAGCTCCCGGATCCTTGCCCCCGTGACCCGGATCGATCACAATCTTATTTATTTTCCCGGCAATTTGAGCGTCAGCAGGGTTATAGAATGCAATTATCAGAAAAAATATACCAAAAATTAAAACACCTCGTTTCAACCGTTTGGAATATTTTTTGATTAGTTTTGATTCGTCTTTATTACGTATTTTTATCATCACAATCCCTGCAAATATAATATTTTAAACAAAAGTCTTGATAAACAAATTGTCAACCAAATTATTAACAGGCTTTGTAATAAAAGTATTGTTTTCTGTTTCAATACTTTTTAGTATGATCCTTAATGCAGGTGGACAAACTGATACCCTGAGACAGAATATAGCTGATACACTTTATATTAACAATGATACCATTCTTTCCCAAAACAAACCTGCTGATTCAACTCATTTGGGAATTTCTCCGAATGCAGTAAAATCGACGGTCGATTATAAAGCTAAAGACTCCATCAGGCTTGATGTTAAAACCCAGAAAGTTTATTTATATAACGAGGATGATATCAGTTATGAAGACATAAACCTTAAAGCCAATTATGTAGAGATCACTTTTCCCGAAAACACTGTATACGCCACCGGAACAAAGGATTCTCTCGGAAACTTGACGGGTAAGCCTGTATTTACTATGGCCCAGAATAAATTCGAATCGGAATCGATGAAATACGATTATAAATCTAAAAAGGGACTGGTTCAAAAGGTTATAACAGAAGATAATCAAGGGTACCTTCATGGTGAAAAAGTTAAAAAAATGCCGGATGATGTTACGAATGTCTATGAGGGTTCATATACCACCTGCGACAAAGAACATCCTGATTATGAGTTCCGGTTCAAACGAGCCAAGGTTATTCCCAACAAAAAGATCATTACAGGACCCGCTTACTTTGTAGTTGAAGATGTTCCTACACCCCTTTTCATCCCTTTTGGTATGTTTCCTAATAAAAGTGGGCAAAGGTCAGGAATAGTCGTCCCCACATACGGCGAATCGAAGCAGCGGGGGTTTTATTTCGAGAATGGTGGCTATTACTTCGCCATTAATGATTACCTCGATTTAAGACTTGTCGGAGATATTTATACCCTCGGGAGTTGGGCAGTAAAACCATTGATGAATTATAAAAAGCGTTACAAATATAGTGGTGCACTAAATCTAAATTATTCACTAAATATTTTGGGTGAGGAAGGTTCAACAGATTATTCCAAAACCAAATCATTTTCAATCCGGTGGAGTCACAGTCAGGACCCTAAAGCAAGACCCAACAGCAGGTTTTCAGCAAATGTGAACATTGTAAGTTCGCAGTATAATAAGTTTAACCCTACCAGTTCAACCGATTATTTGTCGAACACATTTCAGTCCAGTATCAATTATTCAACAAACTGGGCCAGTAAGTATTTCCTGACGGTTGCATTCAATCATTCACAGAATGTTATTACAGGTGAATTAAATCTGACACTGCCCAAGCTTACATTTAATGTCAACCAATTTTATCCCTTCCGGAAAAAAGTAGCAGTTGGGTCAATGAAATGGTGGGATAACATCAGTGTAAAATACAATATGACAACTGAAAACCGCATCAATACATACGACTCGATAATTTTTAAACAAAACATCAGCAATGATCTTCAAAACGGAATGAATCATTCTATCCAAATATCTTCAGGGTCCATCAAAGTTTTGAAGCACATCGTATGGTCGAATAATTTCAATTACACGGAACGCTGGTATACGCAGCAACATATTAAAAGCTGGCGAAGCGACACATTATATTTGAACGAGGGACCCGTGAGCGGTTTTGTTGGAACCGATACCATTTACGGGTTTAATGCAGCAAGGGATTATAATTTCAGCAGTTCTTTGAGCACAACGATTTATGGTATGTTTGCTTACAAGAAAGGACCGGTGAAGGCCATCCGTCATGTTATAAAACCATCTGTTAGTTTTAATTTCAGACCTGATTTTGGCACTCAATCCTGGGGATACTATAAATATTATATCAATCAGAGTGGTGAAAGTCAAAAATATTCTGTTTACGATGGATTTATTTATGGCACACCGCCTGACGGGAAATCCGGTTCCATCGGATTCAGGCTCAGCAATAACCTCGAAATGAAGGTACGTTCACTGAAAGATACCATTACAGGAACAAAAAAAATAGTGCTCATTGAAGATTTTTCAATCAGCACAAATTACGATATTGCGCGTGATTCGCTGAACTGGAGCAACCTGGGTTTGTCAGGGAGAACAACACTTTTCAAAAACCTTGTCGTCAATTATTCAAGTGTATTCAGTCCCTATGCAACGGATAGCACAGGCAAAACAATAAATACATTCCAATATAAAGTGAACCATAAATTATTCCGACCTCAAAGCAGCAGTTGGCGGCTTGGATTGACATTAAAACTAAATTCCGATTTGCTTTCTAAAGAGAAAAAGTCAACAGCCGGGACAACTCAGGAACTGAATGATGTAAATAAAAATCCGGAGAATTATGTAGATTGGAATGTGCCATGGAATCTTGATATTTCCTATGATTTTAATTTTAATACCAGCTATTTATATCTTCGAACCGGTTATTGGGACTATAACATTACAAAAGATAAAAATCTGATTCAAACCATTGGCTTTAATGGAACTTTAAACGTAACCCCCAAATGGAAAGTAGGGATACGGTCGGGCTACGATCTTCAAAACAACGATCTAACGTATACCTCCATCAATGTTTACCGCGACCTGCATTGCTGGCAAATGAGCTTTAACTGGATACCTTACGGATTCAGGCAAAGCTGGAGCTTTACGATCAACATCAAATCAAGTTTACTGCAGGATTTAAAGCTTGACAAGAAAAAGGATTTCAGGGATTTCTAAGCTTTCGGATGTTAAAAAAACATTTATTTAAATTACTTTCGTAGTGAATAAAAGAAAAAGTCTAATAATTGAGTTTTAAATAAAAAACGATAATGAAAAAAGTAATTCATGCCGACAATGCGCCAAATGCAATTGGCCCTTACAGCCAGGCCATCGAAACAAACGGAATGCTCTTTATTTCGGGACAGGTACCCATCAACCCGGCTACCGGGAAATTAGTTGAAGGTGGGATTTCAGAACAAACAAAACAAGTGATGAAAAACATCGAAGCTATTTTGAATGCTGCAGGATATGCTTTTACTGACGTAGTAAAATCAACGTGCCTTTTGAGCGACATGAACAACTTTTCAGTAATGAATGAAGTATACGGTGCTTATTATCCGGCGAACCCACCTGCCAGAGCAGCTTTTGGAGTGGTTAAGCTTCCGTTGGGTGCGCTCATCGAAATTGAAACCATAGCTGTAAAATCATAAATTCTGAATCGGAATTAATTTTTGCTGAGTTTTAAGGTTTTCCAGAAACAGCAATTAATTGGAATTAATAGGCTATTATAAATTTTTAAATTCTTAAAACTATACAACCAACAATGAAAAAAATTACATTAATCTGTGTTGTTCTGATACTATCTGCTACCTCCCAGTCACAAACACTTGCTGCCTTTAACGACAATCTGCATCGGTTCTGGGTTTTCGATGGAGGTTCTTTTGTAAAACTTGAGTACCTCCAGGTTCAGGAATTCCAGGTCGGGGGAATTCTCGTCGCCTATATCGATAACGGAAGCAATTTGAAAGTTTACTGTCACGGGCAAACAGAAACCCTGCTCACCGGGGCTCCTATAAAATTCACGGCCACCGATTACCTGCTCGGATATTCGATCTATGAACAATTGAATGTTTATGATAACGGGAAAAAACAAGTACTAAGCACCCAATGCGACGGGTACATTGTTCAGGACAGCCTGATAGGTTGGCATAACCAGATCGACCAAACCATCCAGGTTTATTACAATGGCAAAATTTTCACCATCGAAGACGGTTTAATTTATAACCCTATTGGTGAATTCAAAACCGGTGATAATATAATAGCCTATATTCAGCGTTCGACCCAGGAATTTAAAATATTTTATCATGGGAAGTTAATGGTACTTGAGCAATTTGTAACAGGGATGAATTTCGAGGCAGGCCGTGAAATTATTGCTTATACCGATAGTATTGACCGGACATTTAAAGTTTTTTGCAAGGGAAAGAAGTATGACCTTGAAACATTTACACCAAAATCCTTTAAAGTTGGGGATGAAATGATGGTTTACGTGGATAATCTCGGAAGACTGAAATATTTTGAAAATGGCGAAGTTAAGGAAATAAGCACCTTTGAACCAAAATTTTACGATGTCACTGACCAGGTCATGGTTTTCGAGGAGCAGGGATTTTTTAAAACCTATTGTAACGGACAGGTTTATACCATCGAACAATATATACCTCAGCCATACAAACTCGATTTCAACACAATTGCTTATCTCGACCAGAATAGTTTCGTGAAAGCCTTCCAGTTTTGTGAGCCGATAATCATCAGTTACAAAGTTGTAAAGGATATAAGTCTTATCAGAAACCTTATCATTTTTGTTGAAGGTATTAACAATCCGACGGTGTATTTTAATGGTCAGATTTATCAGTTTCCCTAAACCAAAAGACCTGATAAAAATAAATTTTCACCTTGTAAATTCTATTTTATGATTATCCAGCTTTTTATTTTCGCTCTCTTTTTTATTGGTGTTTGGTATATTTTTTATCGTAAAAAAACGGAAATTGCTGGGCTGGATGTTTATCCTTCTCGGTATATTTTTATTAGCAGTAGGAGCTATCGTAGTCTATTTCTATCCGCATACGCTGCCATTTAAAATTTGAATGCCTTGTGTTTCTTCATTAAATCTTTTAACAACCAGCGTTAAATATTGACTATGACCATTTATACAATCATTTCCTTCCTTGCTATAACATTGTGAAAATAAATACCACCTAAAAAAGATGGGGAGCGATAAGTAGTCGTTAGCGTGTTATAAAGGTATGTATTTTTTTGTGAGAATTCAAAGATGATTAAGTTCCATATTATTTGCAGTAACGATTTACATTGGAAACTTACGTCCATCTTTAATGGCAATCTTTACTTTTCTAATTTTTTAAATGAGAAATATTGCCAGGTGCTATGATTCTCTAAATCAAAAAATGAAAAACAAGTTAACCAATACTCTAAAATACAACTATATCGTATATCCAAACCACTTCATAAAATCAAAGTTTTAAATTAAACCTATTTGCAATAATATAGTTTTCGATACAAAGGAGAACAAAAATTTATCCGTAATATCTATACTTTCAGTACCAAAGTGTCAAATGCAGATTTTATAAAATCTATATATCTCTGACAACAATCCTTACAAAATCTTTATGAATTCCATGATATTTTTGCATCGGTAAATAAATATAGCTATGAATGCAACCATCTTATTGGGTAATTGGCAAGCCTTTATCAATAGATTTTTCATCAATGTTTTTGTTTCTTTTTTATCTGACAGGGGATTATCTCTTGTATGATTTCCATAACTCAAATGTCAAACTGAAAATACGGTGATTATGACAATGCATGATGTGATTCAGGTAATTTTAGTTTTTACATTTTTGATTGGACTTACACCCATTTTGGGTAACTACATAAGTTCAGTATTTAGCGGTGAAAAGCATTTCATGCTGCCAGTTTTTGGTTGGCTTGAAAAATTGACATATAAATTGACCGGAATTAATCCTAATGCAGAAACAAACTGGAAGTCCTACATTTTTAGTTTGCTCATGTTTAATCTGATTGGATTTGTTTTTGTATTCGTGATTCAGCTTTTTCAGTTGAATTTGCCATTGAATCCCGCAAATCTTCCAAATGTTTCATGGCATTCGGCCCTAAATACTTCAGTTAGCTTTGTTACCAATACTAATTGGCAGGGATATGCAGGAGAAACGACGCTCAGTTATTTTGTGCAAATGATTGGGCTTACGGTGCAGAACTTTGTCAGCGCAGGAACCGGAATAGCCGTATTACTTGCACTCATACGGGGAATTTCGCGTAAAACCACTGATAAGCTTGGCAATTTCTGGGCCGACCTGACACGATCAATCCTGTATGTGCTTTTACCTCTTTCAATTCTGTTGGCAATTGTTTTAGTAAGCCAGGGTGTTATTCAGAATTTTAAAATTTACGAAACCGCCCAGACATTAGAGGGTGCAAAACAAATAATTCCAATGGGACCGGCAGCATCCCAAATTGCAATTAAGCAATTGGGAACAAATGGAGGCGGATTTTTCAACGCCAATAGTGCCCATCCATTCGAGAACCCCACGCCTTTCAGCAATTTTCTTGAATTGCTGGCAATTTTGCTTATTCCGTCGTCCTTAACATACACATATGGAAAAATGATCGGATCAACACGGCAAGGTTGGGTAGTCTTTTCTGTCATGCTTATACTACTGGTCGCAGGATTAAGTATTTCATTATATGCTGAATATTCACCCAATCCTATTTATGGCCATCTTGCATGGATGGAAGGTAAAGAAACCCGGTTCGGAATTACCAACAGTATTCTTTGGTCTACATTTACTACTGCAGCATCAAACGGATCAGTAAATACGATGGTCGATAGTTTATCGCCTCTATCCGGAATGATTGCCATGTTGAATATCATGATTGGTGAGATTATTTTTGGTGGAGTTGGCTCCGGTTTATATGGGATTGTGATATTTATAATTCTAACAGTATTTATAGCAGGGCTGATGGTGGGCCGTACACCTGAATACCTTGGGAAAAAAATTGAAGCTTTTGAAGTAAAAATGGCCATCGTCGCTATTCTTGCACCAAGTTTTGTCATCCTGCTGTTTACAGCATTGGCGTCGGTAACCAATGCCGGACTTGACGGCCTTAATAATACCGGGCCTCATGGGTTTTCAGAAATACTCTATGCATATTGTTCGGCTGCCGGGAATAACGGTAGTGCTTTTGCAGGACTTAAAAGCAATACGGTTTTTTATAACCTTACGTTGGCATTGGGTATGATTATCGGTCGTTTTGGTGTAATTATTCCGGTACTTGCATTAGCTGGAAATATGGCAAAAAAGAAGATCACTCCACCATCGTCAGGTACGTTTAGAACCGACAACTGGTTGTTTATTGTGTTATTAATTGCGGTTATACTTATTGTTGGCGGCCTTACATTTTTCCCTGCCTTATCCCTCGGCCCTATTGTTGAGCATTTGCTTTTAAATACAGGAAGAACTTTTTAACTTTAAAGAAAATGAGCACTAAAAAAAATCCAAGCCTTTTCAATAAAGAAATCCTTTTGCAAGCTGCAAGAGATAGTGTAATCAAGCTTAAACCTGCATTGCTGATTAAAAACCCGGTCATTTTCATTGTTGGAATTGGTTCTGTAATATTGACAATCAGGATAATTGCCGGCATTTTTCAAAGTGATTTTTCAACCTTCGATTTGCAGATATGTATTTGGCTCTGGTTTACGGTATTGTTTGCCAATTTTTCTGAAGCTATTGCCGAAGGCCGTGGAAAAGCCCAGGCAGCATCTTTGCGTATAACGCGTACACAAATCAAAGCTCGTAAAATCGTTGGACAACAGGAAGTGTCAGTATATGCATCAGATTTAAGAAAGGGCGACATAGTAATTTGCGAGGCCGGGGATGTTATACCGTCTGACGGGGAGGTAATTGAGGGTATTGCAAGTGTAGACGAATCTGCAATTACCGGAGAATCTGCTCCGGTTATTCGCGAAAGTGGTGGCGATCGCTCGGCGGTTACAGGAGGTACAAAAGTAATCAATGACCGAATTTTAATACGCATTAATTTTGAATCGGGCAATACGTTTATCGATCGCATGATTGCACTGGTCGAAGGGGCGAAACGCCAGAAAACTCCCAATGAAATAGCTCTTTCTATTCTTCTTATGGGGTTAACAATTATTTTCCTTTTAGCAGTTCTTACCTTGCCCTTCTTTTTCAGTTACAGTTTGTCAGCATCAGGCCTCCCTTTGTCGAACAACTTAACAATCCCTGTGCTGATCGCTTTGCTGGTCTGTTTAATTCCTACCACAATCGGTGGGTTACTAAGTGCAATAGGGATCAGTGGAATGGACAGGCTTTTATTGCACAATGTTGTTGCAACCAGCGGTCGTGCTATTGAAGCTGCTGGGGATGTTGATGTCCTTTTGCTGGATAAAACCGGTACTATTACCTTAGGCAATCGAATGGCAACTGAATTTATCCCTGCAGAGGATGTCACGATCGAAGAACTAGCTGACGCTGCCCAGTTTTCATCTCTGTCCGATGAGACCCCCGAAGGCCGATCCATAGTTGTACTTGCAAAAGAAAACTTCAATTTAAGAGGGCGGGAAGTTCACCAACTCAATGTAAAGTTCATACCTTTTACAGCACAATCAAGGATGAGTGGTGTCGATTATAAGTCTTCTAACGGGACTATTCATCAGATCCGTAAGGGATCCTCGGAGGCCATTCGGACTTTTGTACAAAACAATAATGGTTTTTATCCTCAAAAAATTCAGAATATTGTTTCTGAACTTTCACGCCAAGGGGCAACGCCATTGCTTGTTGCAAAAGACAACAAGATACTTGGGGTCATTCACTTAAAAGACATTGTAAAAGGCGGGATAAAACAAAAGTTTGCCGAATTGAGAAAGATGGGTATTAAAACAGTAATGATAACCGGTGACAATCCGCTGACAGCAGCCGCTATCTCTGCTGAAGCAGGAGTGGATGCTTTCATGGCTGAAGCAAAGCCTGAAGATAAATTACGCCGAATTCGTGAAGAACAAGCTAAGGGACATTTAGTTGGTATGATCGGCGATGGCACCAACGATGCCCCCGCACTTGCCCAAGCTGATGTTGGTATTGCTATGAACTCTGGTACACAAGCGGCACGCGAAGCCGGAAATATGGTTGACCTCGATAGTAACCCGACTAAATTAATCGAGGTAGTAAAAGCAGGCAAACAATTGCTCATGACCCGTGGAGCGCTCACCACCTTCAGTATTGCCAACGATGTTGCTAAATACTTCGCCATTATTCCGGCAATTGCCCTATCGCTTTATTCAGGTAAAAACGGTGTTGGCCCTCTTTCCGCTCTAAACATTATGCACCTTGGTTCGCCGCAAAGTGCTATTCTTAGCGCTGTGATTTTTAATGCTATAATCATTATTTTATTGGTTCCTTTAGCATTAAAAGGTGTCCGTTATAAGCCTGTTTCAGCCAATATAGCTCTGCTCCGTAATCTGCTTATTTTTGGTTTAGGCGGGATAATTGCCCCTTTTATCGGTATAAAGATTATTGATATGTTAATCAATCTTTAATTCATTTATTATGGAATACATGAGAAAAATCTTTATCAAAATTTTGATCATCAGAAGAATTAAGCAAATTAGAATCATTAAGATGCATAAAAGGAGAAAGATGTTAAAGACTTACTCCTGATTGCATCGGGTAAAATGATGGAATTGGAATAAATTATTAAAAACCACAATGGCACGCTTTAATACAATACATCGTAAAAATTAACAAAAAAATGAAACCTCTATATATAGCTTTTAAATTTTTAATATTCTTTACAATTTTGACTGGGGTCATTTATCCGCTTATAGTTTATGGAATTGCACAAATTACCTTTCCTGTAAAAGCAAACGGCAGTCTTATTATAAAGGACAATAAAATAATAGGAAGTGAGCTTATTGGTCAGCAATTTGACAGTGCCAGGTATTTTTCTTCCCGTCCATCGGCTATTTCATATAATCCGTTACCATCAGGAGGTTCAAACTATGGACTTACAAACACGAAGTTGAAAAACATTGTTGCCGACCGCAGGAGACAGTTTATAGAATTTAACCAATTAGAAAGCACTACAGACATTCCTTCCGAAATGATATTTGCTTCTGCAAGTGGACTCGACCCTCATATTTCACCTCAAGCAGCATTATTGCAAGTAAACCGAATTTCCAAAGCCCGCCATTTTAATAATATTCAAAAGCAAAAACTGGTGCAATGTGTAAAAGTTCTCACAGAAGCTCCGCAGTTTTTAATACTGGGAGAAGAAAAGGTAAATGTATTATTGCTAAATTTAGAGGCTGATAAAATTCAATGAACAATTTCGAAGATAGCAGGCCAAATCCGGATGAACTTCTGGAATCTTTAATGCTTAATGAAGAACTAAGTAAACGTGGAAACCTGAAAATCTTTTTCGGTATGTGCGCAGGAGTGGGAAAAACGTATACTATGCTCCAAACAGCCCGTACAGAGAAATTTAAAGGCGCTGATATTGTCATAGGTTACATAGAAACACATGATCGGCATGAAACTGCAGAATTACTGCAAGGTCTTGAATTATTACCCCGAAAAACCATTGAATACAAATCCGCGTTGCTTGATGAATTGGATTTGGATGCTATCATTGCCCGTAAGCCACAAATTGTAATTGTGGATGAACTTGCTCATACCAATGTTCCGGGAAGTCGTCATACAAAGAGATACCAGGATGTAATGGAGATTCTTGAAAATGGCATCCATGTTTTTACAACGTTAAATGTACAGCATCTGGAAAGCAAATCTGAAACAGTCTCCCAGATCACAGGGATAATTGTACATGAAACACTACCTGATGAGGTTTTTGAAAATGCCTATGAAGTTGAACTGGTAGACCTTTCCCCGGATAAACTATTGCAGCGGCTAGCAGAGGGTAAAGTTTATACGCCGGAACGTTCGCAGGAAGCCATTGAAAATTTTTTCCGTATAGGTAATATTACAGCATTGCGTCAAATGGCATTACGCATTGTCGCGGACAGAGTTGACAAACAATTGCATGATTATATGCAGCACAAGCGTATTCGCGGTCCCTGGAAATCGGGGTTGCACCTTTTAGTAGGAATTGGACTTAGCCCATATGCTGGTAAATTATTGCGCTGGGCCAAAAGTCTTTCTTACTCTATGGGAGCTGGTATTCAAGCCGTTTACGTTGAGACTTTACATAAATTAACTGAGAAAGAACAAGCTCAACTTGAAAAAAATATAAGTCTGGCAAAAGTATTGGGAATAAAAGTCAGGATAATTACAAATAAAGATGTTGTAAAAGCAATTGTTGATTTTGCCCAAAAAGAAAATGTTACACATATTATTGTTGGCAAACCACAGAGAAGAAATATTTTGTCCTTATTAAAGCTGGGGAATTATATTAACAGACTGATCCGGTATAGCGGAAATATTGACATTTACATTCTTGGATCCGATAGTCAGGTCAAAGATCCATTCTTGAAAAAGGCATCTCTTCCATCGTTCACTTCAACTATTTCTCATTATTTAATTGCATCTCTTTGTGTTGTATTTCCATCAATTATATTTTTCTTGTTAAAGGATATTATTGGGTACCAGATTGTTTCTTTTGGTTTGCTGTTGACTGTTTCAGTGCTTGCTATTTTTTATGGAACGGGTCCCATTATTCTTGCTTCAACATTAAGTGCATTAATTTGGGATTTTTTGTTCATTCCCCCTCCTTACACATTGCATATTGAGAAACCTGTCGACATGCTTATGCTTCTAATGTTTTTTATCATTGCTTTGCTCAGTGGGATTTTAACCTCAAGAGTTCGCCGGCAGGAAAAAAAGATAAGAGTAAGGGAAGGCCGAACTCATGCACTTTATCAGCTTACTTTAGAATTGAATATGTCTGCTGGCCTTGATGAAGTAACTAAAATTGCTATAAAATATATCCGGAAGCAATTTAATCTGAATTGCGCTATTCTCTTAAAAGACGAATCAAATAAACTTGAAACTAATGTGTTGGACGAAACCAAAATCATTTTATCGGAAAATGAGATGAGTGTTGCATCCTGGGTATTTAAGCATTCCGTTAAAGCAGGAAAATATACAGACACGTTACCATCGGGCGATTACACCATTTACCCGTTAAAAGGAAATAGTGGAAACATGGGCGTAATTGTCGTCGAACATGAGAATGTATTTTCGCCTGGTGAAGATCAATTCTGGGAAGCCTCTGTTTCTCAAATATCAGGTAAGTATGAACGCGAATTTTTGCGAAATGCTGCCAAAAATGCATATCTGTTGAATGAATCGGATAAATTATATAAGACACTGTTTAATTCCATTTCACATGAGTTACGAATTCCTATAGCCACTGTCATGGGTGCTTCCGATACATTATTATCACAATATTATCCTGAAGAAATAAAAGTAAAATTATATTCTGAAATCCATACTGCGGCAATCCGGTTAAACCGGCTAATAGATAATCTTCTTAATATGTCGCGACTTGAATCGGGTCATATTACCCTAAATCCCAATTGGTGCGATGTTCATGACATAGCAAATAAAGTGGCTGATAGTCTTAAGCCAGAGCTACAGAATTTTAATTTTTTGACAGTCATTCCTGCCGATATGCCATTAGTTCTCCTTGACTTTGGTTTAATTGAGCAAGTTATTTATAACCTGGTGTTAAATGCCACCCAAAATGCGTCTGGAGGAACTAACATAAGACTCAAGTTTTTTTACGACCTCAACTCGCTTACCATTCAAGTGATGGACAGGGGAAAAGGCTTTCCCGCATCCGAACTAAGTTCGGTCTTTAATAAATTTTATCGTGGGAAAAATGCAATGGCAGGTGGTACTGGATTAGGATTATCAATAGCAAAAGGCTTTGTAGAAGCCCATCAGGGAACAATTGCTGCTGCAAATCGCCAAAATGGCGGCGCAGTTTTTACGATTAAAATACCAGTCAAAATTTCTGTCATTGACTCCAATTATAAACTAAATGAATAAATGACAAACGAAGGAACCATACTGATTATTGATGATGAGATACAAATACGCCGTTTACTCGAAATCACCCTTTCCGCAAATGGTTATAAAATTTCTGAGGCATCGACGGGTAAAGAGGGTTTGGCAATGGCAACAACCGGACAGCCTAAATTAATAATCCTTGATTTGGGCTTACCCGATGCCGATGGACTTGATATTCTAAAAAAACTTCGTGATTGGTATCAAAAACCTATTATTATCCTTTCGGTGCGTAATTCGGAAAGTGATATAATAAAAGCCCTTGACAATGGGGCGAATGATTATTTGACAAAGCCTTTCCGTACCGGTGAATTACTGGCACGTATCCGGGTCGCTATCAGGCAAAGTAATGGCATTCCTGAAAATCCGGTACTCGAATTTGGTTCTCTGTTGATCGATATTGCCAACCACATTGTGCGTAAGGACAAGGAAATTATAAAACTCACTGCAACTGAGTTTTCTTTATTAGCCTTGTTAGCAAAAAACGAAGGAAGGGTTCTTACACATCAATATATTTTGAAAGAAGTTTGGGGTATGGGATACATCGAACAAACCCAATACCTTAGAGTATTTATTGCCCAGTTACGCAGAAAGGTCGAAGATGATCCATCTAAACCAAGGTTGCTGAATACCGAATCGGGAATCGGTTATCGGTTTGGAAGTTAGATAACGGTACATGAATTACATTTCAAAAAATCCTGCAGAAACATAGATATCAAACGGCAGTAATCGCAAAATGGCATCTTAAATCTAAACCCGCAGGATTCAATTACTGGAAGGTCACCCGATCAGGGCAATTATTATCTGCCGGAATTTAAAACCCCAATGTAATTGTCAAAGAAAAGGTATACACCACTGATCAGAAATACCAGCGCGTTATGCAGGATTACCTGGGAACGATCAAAAGGGTGGACCATAACATTGTAAGGTTTCTTGATTATCTTGATAAAAACAAATTAACCAAAAATACAATTGTCATCTAAACATCCGGCCAGGTTTTTTTTCTGGGTGAACACGGCTGGTTCGCCAAGTGCTTTATATATGAAGAATCCTACAGGACGACTTTGATCATATGGTGGCCCGATTACATCGAAACAGGACAAAACAATACCGACATGGTCCTAAATATCGAATCTGCCCCGACAATATTGTCATCTGCCGGAATTAATGTTCCTGAAAATATGCTGGGACGAAGTATTTTGCCTCTTATTATCGGACGACTTGAGCACTGGGGCGATTCACTTTATTACCATTATTATGAATAACTGTCGATCCACATGGTCAAGCGGCATTACAAGATCAGCACCAAGCGATACAAGCTTATTCACTTTTATTACGAACATCGATGAATGGGAATTGTGTGACCTGGCAAATGACCCTGAAGAAATAATCAATGTTTACAACGATCCGAATTATGCCTCTATTAAAGATGATCTGTACCAACGACTGCAGGAACTTAGAAAGCAGTATTAAGATTCGGATTCATTGACGAACAAATTTCTTGAAGAGGATTTTAAAAGATCAGGCCAGTAGGCTGTTTGCTAATCAACTGTGTCTATAACCCTTTAGAATTGAGAATTTTAAATGTATAATTGCAGTTAAGTGGCAACAATCCTGCAAAGTCGGCGTTAGTTAAATATGCCAGTTTTGATTCCAGCCGGGAAAGTCAGAGGAAAAGTTTATACTATTGCAAGTCTAACCCAAATCCATCATTGCATTTATGAAAATATGTTACGCTCTGTCCTGAGCGAATTCTTAAATTTTTTCAAATAAACTATTTATGATTGAGACAAAACTCTACAATGCAACACAAAAACCTGATCTGGATAAAAAAAATGAGATCGTCGAATTTCTCTACGAACACTTGGAACAATACGGGGATTCCAAATCAGACATCATGAAAGCCGTTGATTATGCCATAAAAGAATGGCCGTCGTTCGGGGGTTTTGTGCTGGTATCCTTTAATGATTCGAAAATTTCGGGCGTAGTTGTTATAAATCAGACCGGTATGAACGGATACATTCCCGACAATATTCTGGTGTATATCGCAACCCACAAAAAAATGAGGGGATTAGGTATCGGCAAACAACTGATGGCTAAATCGATTGAACTCACTAAAGGCGATATTGCACTGCATGTTGAACCCGACAATCCTGCACGGTTTCTTTACGAAAAATTCGGGTTTTCAAGCAAATATATAGAAATGCGATTTAAAAAGAAGGTGAATCAGGAATAACCCTGTTTAAACATTGAGGTAGTAAAGATGGAAATATCGCTTCTTTACTACTTTTTTATTTTATAAAACATGAGCATTATTGACATCATTATATTCATCGTATACTTTGCGGCTATGCTTGGTGTGGGTGTTTATTTTTTCCGAAAAAACAAAGATGTTGAAGATTATTATGTGGGTGGCCGTTCGCTTGGAAGCTGGCATATAGGTTTGTCTGTAGTAGCAACCGATGTTGGAGGCGGATTTTCAATCGGACTGGGCGGACTTGGCTACATGATCGGCATAGCAGGTTCGTGGATGCTTTTTACCGGGCTTATCGGCGCCTGGGTGAGTGCTGTTGTGCTGATCCCCATTATTAGCAAGCTTTCGGTTAAACATAAATTCTTAACTTTTCCCCAGGTATTTGCACATTATTATGATAATAAGGTTGCGCTGATCGCCGGAATTATTTCTGCTATTGGGTATATCGGTTTTACTAGTTCACAATTACTTGCAGGGGCTAAACTGGCATCCGCCACCTTCGTTGAAATCGACCTGAAAACTGCCCTGATTATCATGGGAGTTGTGGTTGTAGTTTACACCGGCATAGGCGGTTTAAAAGCCGTAATTTATACGGATACAATTCAGTGGATCGTGCTCATGTCGGGGTTGATTTTCATTGGCATTCCTGTATCTTACTATGCCATTGGCGGGATTAAAGCCATCCATGAAACCATTGGCCCTGAGTTTCTTTCGTTGGCAAATGTACAGTGGCAACAACTCGTGAACTGGGGGGTTACCATCATACCCATCTGGTTTGTAGGAATGACCCTTTATCAGCGAATTTATGCATCCAAAAGCGAAAAAGTGGCAAAGAAAGCCTGGTTCATTGCAGGCCTGTTCGAGTGGCCAATCATGGCCTTTATGGGTGTTGCACTCGGGATGTTTTCACGGGTAGCATATGAAAAAGGGATGTTCGCGGACCTGGGTTATGCCGTCGGCTCTTCAATCGATGCCGAAATGGGGCTTCCTATATTACTGAATACCGTTTTGCCTGCTGGCTTAATGGGACTTGTGCTTTCCGCATATTTTTCAGCCATCCTATCAACTGCTGATAGTTGCCTGATGGCTGCATCGGGCAATTTACAATCGGATATTCTGGAAAAATTTATCCCATTTAAAAAGGATACTAAATCTCAGTTAAAGGTTTCACAAGTGCTTACCCTTGCTATCGGAGCATTATCCATTTTACTTGCATCGTTCATGTCTAATGTTCTCGAACTAATGCTTTATTCCTATGCATTTATGGTTTCCGGACTATTTGTACCGGTGCTGGCAGCGCTTTATGGTAAGCGTCCGGATTCAACGGCTGCATTGGCTTCCATGCTGATTGGAGGGACGACTACCATTGTATTGATCATCCTGGATATCGGACTTCCTTTTGACTTAAGCGCAAATATTTTTGGCATATTGGCTTCTGCAATTGTTTATCTATTAATAAGCATATTAAAAAGGAATAAAGATGACAGATAGCAGGATAATCGCATTAAGGCATGAACTGCACCAAAACCCGGAAATTTCGAACCGGGAATATGAAACATCTAAAAGAATAGCAGGTTTTATTTCAGCGCTTTCACCTGATAAGGTTATCGACCTTGGAAGAACCGGGAAAGCGTTCATTTTTGAAAGTAATGAACCTGGGAAAACGCTGATGTTCAGGGCCGAACTCGATGCTTTGCCGATACAAGAAAATAGCGCTGTTGATTATTCCTCAAAGAATTCCGGAACAGCTCATTCATGCGGACATGATGGTCACATGGCCATACTCGCTGGACTTGCTCTAAGAATTTCACAAAACCGGCCAGCAAAAGGGAGCGTGATATTGCTTTTTCAGCCAGCCGAAGAAGTTGAACAGGGTGCAAGAGATGTGGTTGAGAATCCGGAATTTCAAAAACTAAATCCCGATTATATTTTTGCTTTGCATAACATTCCAGGCATCAAAAAGAATAAAATACTACTGCGAAACGGTTCCTTCGCTGCAGCATCAAAAGGAATGACAATTAAGTTGTATGGTAAGACATCCCATGCAGCAGAACCAGAAAACGGAGTCAGTCCTGCAATGGCTGTATCACGGATCATACAAGAAATACATGACCTTGAAAACAACAAAACCCTATTTAATGATATGGCATTACTGACGATAATTCATATCAAGTTGGGTGAAATTTCATTTGGGACATCGCCCGGTTACGCTGAAATCATGATCACTCTCAGAGCATTTGAGGATTCGGACATGAAAACGATTACACACAATGCTGAATCCATTATAAAACGAATTACAAAAGAGGAAAACCTGAAGACAGAAATATCCTACGGTGAAATATTTCCGGCAACAGTAAATGAGCCTGGATGTGTCGAATTGATCAGGGATTCGGCCATTGCGAATAACACAGAAATTGAATACATGGAAAACCCATTTAAGTGGTCCGAAGATTTTTCGTATTTTACACAAAAATATACATGTGGGTATTTTGGATTGGGGTCTGGAGTCAACCAGCCTCAACTCCACAATCCAGATTATAACTTCCCGGATGAAATTATTGAAACAGGAATAAATGTAATGTTTCGAATCTTTAAAAAAATTAATTTTTAACGAATGAATGCGAGTTCCATCATAACCCTGAACGAAAAATCAGTTCACGACAATGTGGCTTTTCTGAAGAAGAAACTGGGACAGTCGGTCAAAATTTCAGCAGTTGTAAAGGCTAATGCTTATGGCCACGGAATTGAGCAAATTGTCCCGCTCTTTGAAAGAGAAGGTATCGATCATTTTTCGGTGTTTGAATACAACGAAGCGATCAGGGTGTCCAAAAGTCTTGCCGGACAAGCTACCATTATGATCATGGGCTGGATATCGAATGAAAATATCAAAGATGCAATTGGAAAGGGGATTGAGTTTTATATCTTTAATGTCGAACGATTACAGGTTGCACTGCATTTTGCGAAAGAACTGAACAGCAAAGCAAAAATCCATCTTGAAGCTGAAACAGGAATGAACCGGTCGGGACTGGAAACCGAAGAACTAAAAGAAGCTGTATCGATCATCACTGAGAATGAAAAATTTTTCGAAGTGGTTGGATTTTGTACGCATCTCGCTGGAGCTGAAAGTATTTCGAACCACTTGCGAATTCAGAAGCAGCTAAAGAAATACAATAAGATGACAGACATTTTGATTGCTAACGGAATCAATCCACGTTATAAACATGTTGCCAATTCAGCTGCAACATTTGTATTTCCAAAAACCCGCATGGACCTTGTGAGAATCGGAATCATGATGTACGGGTTTTGGTCGAGCACAGAAACCTTTCTCCATTATATCATTAACAAAACGAACAAAACTGATCCACTCAAACGAGTACTTACCTGGGAAAGCCGTATCATGTCGATTAAAGAAGTCAAGACAGGTGAGTATATCGGGTATGGTATTACTTTCCAGGCACAATCTGATACGAAAACAGCATTGATCCCGGTGGGTTATTCCAGTGGTTACAGCCGGTCACTGAGCAATAGAGGCCGGGTACTGATCCATGGACAGCGCTGCAGTGTGATCGGCATTGTTAATATGAATATGATCATCGCTGATATTTCTGGAATTGACAATGTAAAAGTCGGTGACGAAGTAGTCATTATCGGTAAACAGGGTAACCTGGAAATAAAGGTGAGCTCATTCAGCGACATCAGTGAACTGCTGAATTACGAAATATTAACACATTTGACACAAAATATTCGACGTAAACTATTATTGGAATAAAATGGCATTTGTTACATTAGATTCACCGAAACTTAAAGCAAATTTTGAATACCTCGATAATCTCTTCAAAAAAAAAGGGATACAATGGTCTGTGGTTTCAAAATTATTGTGCGGAAACAAAGAATTCCTGTCAGAATTGTTAAATCTTGGAATAAAGCAAGTATGCGATTCCAGAGTATCGAACCTGAAAACAATTAAAGCCATCAATCCGGATATTGAAACTTTTTATATTAAACCACCCGCTAAACGTGCTATAAAAAGCATTGTTCAATATGCTGACATCAGTATGAATACGACTATAAAAACCATCCAGCTATTGTCGGAAGAAGCACAGCGGCAAAAAAAAGTGCACAAAATCATCATTATGATCGAACTCGGTGAACTGCGAGAAGGGATCATGGGTAATGATATTATCCACTTTTATGAAAAAGTCTTTAAACTGAAAAACATTAAAGTTGTCGGAATCGGTGCCAATCTCTCTTGCCTGTATGGCGTTCTGCCAAGCCACGATAAACTGATCCAGTTGAGTTTATACGAGCAGCTTATTGAGGCAAAATTTAACGAGCAAATACCTTATGTTTCAGGTGGTTCTTCGGTTACTATTCCGTTGATCTTTCAAAACCTTTTACCGAAAGGGATAAACCATTTCAGAGTTGGGGAAACATTGTTTCTGGGCACAGACGTTTACAATAACACGACCATTAAAAAAATGAACTCGGATGTTTTCAGGCTTTATTGTGAGATCATCGAGTTGGTTGAAAAACCAATGGTTCCGATCGGTGAGATGGGCACGAACGTCGAAGGCCATTCATTCGATTTTGATGAAAATCTAATCGGTAAGACCGCTTACAGAGCCATCATCGATCTTGGTTTGCTTGATGTGGACGAAAACCATATCGAACCCATTGATAAAGATATAAGTATTGTCGGTTCCAGTTCCGATATGCTGGTTATCGATCTGGGTGAAAATAAAAGAAACTACAAAGTCAGCGACCTTCTTGAATTTAAGATGGATTATATGGGTACACTTCGTATCATCAATTCGAGGTATATTGACAAAAGAGTTAAACAGTAAAATTTAAAGAGACGCTGGATTAATTGGATATTCTTTTACCATTTTTGTCTACTGACTTTTAAAAACAGATTCAAGATAAAGTTCAAAATTTGTCTTAGTCGCAATATCACCATTTATTTGGTATAACTTTCATTTTGGAGCAAAATTCGCATTTAAGCAGGAAATGCTTGCCAATTATCATTTCATTTGTCAATTACGGTAATTTTCATGTACCTAAAGTTCAGATAAAAAAGAAATGTGTGCATTGGTAATTTCTTCTGTTAAAAAATTGTTAAAGGTATTAGCCTGCTCAACCGTCACCCAACTACTTTGTTATGATCCTGTAAACCAATACTTGACAAAATGAAAAGAGTACTTAAAATTGTGGGAATCATTTTAGGGTCATTAGTGATCATTATTATCGGCATTGTTATCTATGTAAAAACTGCTTTACCAAATGTTGGAGCAGCACCTGACATCAAAGTAGAATTAACTCCTCAGCGTATCGAAAGAGGTAAATACATCGCTAACCATTTCGTCCTTTGCATGGATTGTCATTCAACAAGAGAATGGGATAAATTTGCAGGTCCTCCAAAAGAAGGGACGCTTGGAGTTGGGGGTGAAGCTTTTACTCACGAATTGGGTTTACCCGGAAATTATTACGCCCGTAACATTACACCCTATGCATTAGGTAATTGGACCGACGGTGAAATTTTCAGGGCAATTACATGCGGTGTTAGTAAAGACGGGCATGCATTATTTCCTATTATGCCGTATCTTTCAATAGCCCAAATGCCGAAGGAAGAAATTTATTCCATAATTGCATATTTAAGGACGCTTGAACCTGTAAAACATGATGTTCAAAAATCGACATCCGATTTTCCTTTCAATATCATTATCAATACAATTCCAAAAAAAGCAACTATAAAAGACGAACCACTTCCCACAGATCCGGTTGAATACGGTAAATATCTGACACTAGCCTGCATTGAATGCCATACACGCGATAAGCATGGCCAGATCATTCCGGAGCTTGCGTTTTCAGGTGGCAGGGAATTCCCTTTGCCGACGGGAGGTATTGTACGTTCAGCAAACATTACACCCGATAAAGAAACAGGAATAGGTAACTGGTCTGAAGATTTCTTTATCAACCGGTTTAAATATTACGCAGATTCTGCCTATGTACCTGCACATATCGAACACAATGAATTCAATACCATCATGCCCTGGACGATGTTATCCGGATTAAAAACCGAGGATTTGCAAGCCATTTATTCCTACCTGCGAACGCTGGAGCCAAAAAAGAACCTGGTAGTAAAATTCTCTCCTGGTAAGGACTAATTACTGAATTTCAAAAGTTGCCGATAATTAAAAAGTGATAATTGCTTGCCACGTAATCCCTTTTTATTACTTTTGCACCCACTTTTTAAAACTGGTTGAATTTTATGATTAACATTTCACTTCCTGATGGCAGCAAAAGGCAATATAAAGAAGGCGTAACGGCTTTTGATATTGCAATGAGCATAAGTGAAGGTTTAGCGCGAAATGTACTCTCGGCAAAGGTAAACGGAGAAGTGATCGATGCTACACGTCCTATTAATAGTGATGCAAGTGTTCATTTGCTTACATGGAACGATGATGAAGGAAAAGCAACCATGTGGCATTCATCAGCACATCTTATGGCTGAATCCATTGAATATTTCTATCCCGGAACCAAATTCGGAATAGGTCCAAATATTGAAAATGGATTTTATTATGATATTGATTTGGGAGACCGCACTATCACGGAAAACGATCTAAAAAAAATCGAAGACAAAATGTTGGATTTTGCCCGTGAAAAGCAGGCATATATTCGTAAAAAAGTTTCAAAGTCCGATGCTATAAAATATTTTACTGAAAAAGGAGACGAATACAAGCTCGAATTAATCAGTGAACTTCAGGATGGTGAGATTACTTTTTATGAATCCGGGCATTTTGTTGATTTGTGCCGGGGTCCGCATTTACCTGATACCAGTCCGATTAAAGCAGTCAAATTGCTGAACATTGCAGGTGCGTACTGGCGGGGTGATGAAAAACGGAAACAACTCACACGAATTTACGGCATTACATTCCCCAAGAAAAAAGAACTTGATGAATTTCTGGTCAGGCTTGAAGAAGCAAAAAAGCGCGATCACCGAAAGATAGGTAAGGAACTGGAATTGTTTGCTTTTTCTCAAAAAGTCGGACAGGGATTACCCTTATGGCTGCCAAAGGGTGCGGAACTAAGAGAGAAACTGGAAAATTTTCTGAAAAAGGCCCAAAAGGAAGCCGGTTATGATCAGGTAATCACTCCTCATATTGGAAATGTTGAATTATATAAGACTTCCGGACATTTTGAAAAATACGGAAAAGATTCTTTTCAGCCAATTAATACACCTGAAGAGGGCGAACAATTTTTCCTGAAACCCATGAATTGTCCTCACCATTGTGAGATATATAAAGTCAAACCCAGGTCATACAAGGATTTGCCCATTCGCCTGGCCGAATTCGGGACAGTTTATCGCTACGAGCAAAGCGGCGAACTCCATGGACTGACAAGGGTAAGAGGATTTACTCAGGATGATGCACATATTTTTTGCACACCTGACCAGGTAAAAGATGAATTCAAGGGTGTTATGGCTATTGTTATGAAAATTTTCAATGCTCTTGATTTTAAGGATTTTACTGTTCAGATTTCGTTGCGTGACCCGAACGATCATGAAAAATATATCGGTTCGGATGAAAACTGGGAAAAAGCTGAAAAAGCTATCCTTGAAGTGGCTGAAGAGTCTAACCTTGATGCAGTTGTTGAGTATGGGGAAGCAGCATTCTATGGCCCAAAGATGGATTTCATGGTAAAGGATGCATTGGGTCGCAAATGGCAACTGGGGACCATACAGGTTGATTACAATCTTCCTGATCGCTTTGATCTCGAATATACAGGAAATGATAACGAAAAGCACCGGCCGGTGATGATACATCGTGCACCCTTTGGCTCGATGGAAAGGTTTGTAGCTGTATTGATTGAGCATACTGCCGGTAAATTCCCGCTGTGGTTAACACCCGATCAGGTAATCATCCTTCCGATCAGTGAAAAATATGAAAAATATGCTGAGAAAGTTTTACATTTACTAAAAAATTCCGACATTCGCGCCCAAATTGATCTTCGCAGTGAGAAAACCGGCCGGAAAATCAGGGATGCAGAATTGAAGCATATTCCGTATATGCTGATCGTCGGAGAAAAAGAAGAACAGGATGATACAGTTTCCGTAAGAAAACAGGGAGAAGGAGATAAAGGGACTGTTAATATTAAACAGTTTATTGAAAACATTAAGAAAGAAATTGAAAATTTAAATTAATAAAATTTAATTAGGAGGATAAAACATAGCTAAACTATTTGACAGAAATCCGCGAAACTTTTCAAGAAAAAAAGAAGAACCGTTTCGAATAAATAACAGAATTAGCGCCCCGATGGTGCGCTTAGTTGGAGAAAATATTGAAACCGGGATATACCCGATCAAAGAAGCCATTAATATTGCCCGTGATCAGGAACTTGATCTGGTTGAAATTTCTCCTACTGCCAGTCCACCTGTCTGCAAGGTAATCGATTATAAGAAATTTCTTTTTGACAGGAAGAAAAAACTAAAAGAAACGAAGGCTAAAACGGTCAAAGTAGTTATTAAAGAAATAAGGCTTGGCCCGCATACAGATGATCATGATTTTAATTTTAAATTGAAACATGCCGAAAAATTTCTGAGTGACGGAGCAAAAGTGAAAGTGGATGTTTTTTTTAAAGGACGGTCAATAGTATACAAGGATCAGGGTGAGATCATCCTGTTGAGATTTGCTCAGGAACTGGAAGAGTTTGGAAAGGTTGAACAATTGCCAAGGCTCGAAGGGAAAAGGATGATCATGATGTTAGCTCCAAAAAAATAAATTTAATATTCTAAATAAAGTTGAAATGCCAAAGATGAAGTCGAAATCCGGTGCAAAAAAAAGATTTACTTACACCGGTACAGGGAAATTAAAAAGGAAGCACGCTTATAAAAGCCACATTTTGACTAAAAAGTCAAAAAAACGGAAACGTAACCTGGGTTACTTTTCTATTGTTGACAAGGCGGATGACAACAACATCAGAAGCCTGCTTTCAAAGTAATTAATAAATTGTTTAACTTGCTTGTAGCTTTCAAAGTCTTCATCAAAGGGTGAAGCGCTCAGGCAAAAAAATTGTAACGTTATGCCAAGATCAGTCAATGCTGTAGCATCAAGACAAAAAAGGAAAAAAGTCCTTAAAAAAGTAAAAGGACAATTTGGACGCCGTAAAAATGTTTGGACCGTCGCTAAAAATGCATATGAAAAAGGACAATCCTATGCTTTTCGCGACAGGCGCGTCAAAAAAAGAACATTCAGAGGCCTTTGGATTCAAAGGATCAATGCAGCTGTTCGGGAATATGGGATGTCCTATTCTGAATTTATGGGGAAACTGCATCAAAAAAACATTGATTTAAACCGCAAAGCTTTAGCAGATCTTGCGATGAATCATCCGGATGCTTTTAAGGCGATTGTAGATGAAATAAAATAATTGAATCCGCCACCCGGCGGATTTTTTTTACTTTTACCCGAAAAATAATTTATTGAAATTACCGTTTCTAAATTCTGTTTGTTCACTTAATTCATCTAAATCAGTATTTGTGAGAATAAAGAACGTTTACCTTCTTGTTACATTATTTTCCCTTATCAGTTTCAAATTAGCAGCCCAAATTGGGGGAAATGGTACTTACGATTTCCTTAATCTCACAAGTTCAGCCCGGATTGCCTCGATGGGGGGTGATTTTCTTGCAATCAATGACAACGATATAACTCTTGCAACAACAAATCCATCCATTATCAGCCCTGAAATGCACAACCATCTTGGAATCGCATTCGTTGACTATTATACGGATATAAATTATGGTTTTGCTGCCTATTCCAGGACATTTAAAAAGGCTGGCAGTTTTGTAGCCTCCATGCAATATTTAAATTATGGCTCTTTTGATTTTGCAGATGTTACAGGCGAAAAAGGCGGGAAATTCTATGCCGGTGAATCAGCTCTAACTATAGGTTGGGGCAGAAAACTGGATAGTCTTTTTTCGATAGGTTCTAACCTTAAGTTTATTTATTCATCACTTGAAACCTATAAATCAATTGGACTTGCTGTAGATGTAGCCGGAAGTTACACAAGCAGCGACAGAACTTTTGTCACATCACTGATAGCAAAAAATATCGGACGGCAACTGAAAACTTACAACGGAGGTAATGCAGAACCTCTGCCGTTTGAGCTTCAAATTGGCATTACAAAAAAGTTGCTTCACCTTCCATTCAGGTACTCAATAATTTATGATCATATCGAAAAATGGGACTTGTCATACGATGATCCGTTAACCCAGCAAACCGATCCCATTACCGGGGAAGTTATTAATTCGAGCAACATGGAGCAATTTGGTGATAATCTGATGCGACATATTGTAATCGGTGGAGAATTAATTTTATCCAAAAACTTTAGTCTTAGAGGTGGATATTATTATAAAAGAAGACAGGAATTAAAACTCGATACCAAAACCGGAACGGTTGGCTTTTCATGGGGTTTTGAATTCAGGGTATCAAAATTCCGGTTCAGTTATGCACGTTCTGCCTATCATTTGGCCGGTTCACCTAACTTCATTACTATAACCACAAACCTTTCCGATTTCTCCAAGAAAAGGAATTAACCGTATCTTTGCCTTTTCCCTTAAAGGATTTTCATCAATTAATTATTTACTAGAATGAAGGTCAATATCGACGAATATGCAGGATTTTGTTTTGGAGTAAGAAGAGCTATCGATATTGCTGAAAAAGAGTTAACCGGGCCAGGAAATCTTTTCAGTTTGGGGGAAATTGTTCATAATCCGGAAGAAATTAAACGGCTTGAAAAAACCGGATTAGTAACCATCAACCACAGGCAGTTGAATGAACTGAGTACCAACAAAATTTTTATTCGTGCTCATGGAGAACCTCCGGCAACTTTTGAAAAAGCTAAGTCTCTCTGCCTTAAGGTTATTGACGGAACCTGCCCAGTGGTTTTAAAACTTCAGCAAAGGGTAAAAAAAGCGTATGCTGAAATAGTTGAGAACGGTGGAACAATTTTAATTTATGGGAAGAAAAACCATCCGGAAGTTATTGGTTTAAGTGGACAAACCCAAAATAAAGCAGTTGTGGTAGAAAGCGTAAGTGACCTTGAAAATATTGACTTCACCAGGCCCATTTACCTGTTTGTTCAAACTACTGCCAGCGAAGATAGTTACCAAAAAATTTGTAATGAAATTCAAAACAAAATAACACATGCGGGGTCATCACCGGCTATTTTCAAGCCCCATAAATCGTTATGTGGGGAAGTCACCAGCAGAGTACCAAAGCTTTTAGAATTTTGCAAACAAAATGACGTTATCGTTTTTGTTAGCGGTGCGAATAGTTCTAATGGAAAATACCTTTTCAGCATATGTATGGAAGCAAATCCGGAAAGTCATCATATTTCGTCAGCATCAGAGGTTTCTGCCAGCTGGTTCAATAATCATGAATCTGTGGGAATAAGCGGAGCCACTTCTACGCCCGGATGGTTAATGAAGGAAGTCGCCAATAAAATTTCAGCAATCTGATAATGTACCTACAAAATTTAAAATTAGCCTGTTTTAAAAACTGTGCCGAAGCAAATTTTTCGTTTTCGGCGAAAATTAATTGTTTTATTGGTAAAAACGGAGCCGGAAAAACAAATATCCTTGATGCCATCCATTATCTTTCATTTTGTAAAAGTTACTTTAATCCAATCGACTCGATGAATATCATGCATAATGAAGACTATTTTGCAATTCATGGAGTTTATTTAAAAAATGGTGATACCGGGGATATGGTGAGCTGTATTCAGAAAAGAAATGTTAAAAAGCAATTCAAATTAAACGATAAGGAATACGACAGATTATCCGAGCATATTGGGCTATTCCCCCTTGTTATGATTTCGCCTTACGACAGAGATCTGATCAATGAAGGTAGTGATGTAAGAAGAAAATATATTGATACCGTTATTTCGCAGTTTGATAAAATTTATCTCGACGATCTGATCAATTATAATAAAGCGCTCGCTCAGCGGAATATACTGCTGAAAAATTTTGCTGAGAAAAAATATTTCGATAAGAATTTAATTGAAATCTGGGATCGCCAATTAATAAAACTGGCCGAAAAGATTCATGCCAAAAGAAAAGCGTTTCTTGAGGAATTTGAATCCTTGTTCAGCCACTATTTTGAAATCATTTCGAAAGGGCAGGAAAAAGTTACTGTGTCGTATTCATCGCAGTTAAATGAGCATTCGCTTGAGGAATTGCTCGCCATATCTGTTGAAAAGGATCTGCTAACCCGATTCACTAATTCCGGCATTCACAAAGATGATTTATTGATGGAAATAGACGGCTATCCGGTAAAAAAATTCGGATCACAGGGCCAGCAGAAATCTTATGTTGTAGCTATAAAACTTGCTCAATTTGAATTTACCAGAAATATTAAGGGATACAAGCCCATTTTATTATTGGATGATATTTTCGATAAACTGGACGAAACCCGGGTCAAACAAATCATTCATCTTGTCAGCGATAATAGCTTTGGCCAAACTTTTATTACAGACACGCAAAGCCAGCGAATTGAAGATATTTTCAGGCAGGTAAAAATTGATCATAAGATTTTTGAAATAAATGAAGGTATTTCAAGGGAGTTAGTAAATAGTTGATCGCAAACCAACGAATAACATAAAATTGAAAAATTCAAATGAACAAACATTAAAGGAAGTGATTGATGAACTTCTGAAAACATACCGACTGCAAGATGGTATCTATGAATCCAGACTGATCAATTCGTGGGAAAAAGTAGCTGGTAAACTTATAGCCAGACATACCGAACGATTGTTTATTAGAAAGAAAACATTGTATATCAAACTTGATTCTGCTGCACTAAAGCATGAACTTTCTTTTGCAAAAAGCAAATTGATAAATTCCTTGAATAATACTGTAAATAAGGAAGTCATACAGGATATTGTCCTATTATGAATTCATTGGCAAAACATTTTTAGTCGATTTCCAATTCAAAAGGCAGGCGGGCTTGAATCCCTTTAATTTTATATACTTTTTTAATGTAATTGTAAAACTTATAGTTTTGGCCTAGTTCTTTTTTCATCTCCAGGATACTTGTTTCTCCCAATATATTATTAATAAGTTGCTGAATCGGATCTTCCTGTTCAGGTAATTCGACTGTGCGGAAGTCAGGCAATCCCGCTAATTCAGAAGCTGCCTTAACAGCATCCTCTAATCCGCCGATTTCATCAACAAGACCATTGTTCAAAGCATCGCTGCCGGCCCATACCCTACCCTGTCCAATACTATCAACTGCTGCAAAACTCATATTGCGGCCTTCGCTTACATGATTTACAAATGTGGCATAAAAACGTTCCACTTCATTTTGAATGACAGTATACTGATATTGCGTTAGCGGCTTAGTGACCTGCATAAAATCTGAATTTTCATTTGTTTTAACTTCGTCAAAGGTAATTCCCAACTTATTATTAAAAAAGCCCTGAAAATCGGGGATAACACCAAATACGCCTATCGAACCGGTTATTGTATTTTTATTTGCAAATATTTTATTAGCGCCGCATGAAATATAATAACCTCCGGAAGCCGCCAAATTACCCATGGAAACAACCACGGGCTTTGTCTCCCTGGCGAGGACTACTTCCCGTAAAATAATATCAGAGGCAAGTCCGTCACCACCGGGTGAATTTACCCTCAACACAATTGCTTTTATAGATTCATCCAACCTGGCATTTCGTATAGTTCGGGCTATCTTGTCGGAGCCAATCGACTGATCATCCCCTTCTCCTTCTACAATATCACCTGATGCAAAAATGACAGCAATTTTATTTCGGCTTCTTGACTCTTTAACATTCATTAATTTAGCATCATCATATTTATTAAGCGAAATAAGATTTTCTTTTTTCACTTTCTGAATATCCAATTTATTAGCTAACAGATTCAGAAACTCATCATAATAAAGAACCGAATCAATAAGATGCAATGCTGCCGCACTTTTTGAATTTGAAGCCGATAATTTGTCGGCTATATCATTGAGTTCTTTTTTATCAATATTCCGGGCTATGGAAATATCGTCAACGGTTTTATTCCATAAGGCACTTACATAGGTGAGTGTTTGCTCTTTGTTGGCTTCACTCATTTTATCCATAATCAGCGGTTCAATGGCACTTTTATACTTGCCATGTCGTATTATCTGGGCATTAATTTCAAGTTTATCGAGCAACCCTTTGATGAATACTACTTCTCCTTTGTAGCCTTTAAAATCAATCATCCCTTCCGGATTAAGGTAAATTTTATCTGACGCTGTCGCCAGGTAATATGCTTTTTGTGTCAGAATATCAGCATATGTATACACAAATTTACCTGAAGCTCTAAAATCCAATAAAGCATTTCTTATTTCGGTAATAGTTGCTAAACCAGATGGAATATCCATAAGGTCGAGGTAAATTCCTTTGATGCGTTCATCCTTTTTCGCTTTTTCAATATCTTTAATGATATCATTTAAGCCAATTATCTTTTTTAAAATTTCAAAATTAAATTTGAAATCCATTGGATTTGTATTTGTTCTGTCTTCGATTTGATAATCAAGTTTCAGGTGAAGCAATGAATTATTATCAACAACAACATCATCCGATTTTGTTAATGATACCACCGTCATTACCAATCCTAAAAACAAGAAAAATAAAATGATGGAAGTCAGGAAAAATCCCACCATGGAGGCTAGCATAAATTTGAAAAAATCTTTCATAGTCAGGTTTTTTTTCTGCAATATTACACAAAAAACAACAGAATATTTACTGTAAATGCAATTAAGTTAAGTCGATACAAATTTAAACATTTTGAAAGTCGTATTGAATACAAATTGTACATTTGCGGCATCAACAAGGAGGCATACAGAATTTAATGAGTAAGGTTTTTTTGCTTATCGGAGGCAATGAAGGAAACAGAGATAAAATTCTATCTCAGGCAATTAAATTGATTGGGATTGAAATTGGTAAAATTTTAAAAACATCTTCTATATATCAAACAGAACCCTGGGGATTTCGAAGTAAAAATTTCTTTCTTAATCAGGCAATTATTCTTGAAACAAGGTTATCTCCACAGGAAACCCTGAATAAAATCATTCAGATTGAATCCGGACTTGGAAGAATGAGGCATTCTGCCAGTTACGAATCGAGACCCATTGATATCGATATTTTGTTTTATGATCACATACAAGTAAATGAAATTGACCTTCAGATACCACACCCCCGACTGCATAGAAGAAAATTTACACTGATTCCATTGATTGAAATTGCCGCTGATTTCGTCCATCCGATATTTGAAGAAAGAATGGATGCGCTGGCAAATAAATGTGAGGATAATTCAGCTGTAGAGTTATACGTCGGTGATCTCTGTTAAAATGATTTTGGAACAATGAAGTATAAGTACATTGCTATTGAAGGGAATATCGGATCAGGGAAAACATCGCTGGCAAAAATGATTGCAGAGGATTTCAACGCTAAATTAATTCTTGAACGGTTCGAAGACAATTCATTCCTTCCAAAATTTTATAAAGATCCGGCAAGGTATGCCTTCCCACTGGAGTTATCATTTTTAGCAGATCGTTTTCAACAACTAAAAGAAGATTTATTGTCTCATGATCTTTTTAAATCGTTCACAATTGCTGATTATTTTATTGACAAATCTTTAATTTTTGCTACAAAAACACTTCAAAAAGATGAATTCACCCTTTACTCCAAACTGTTTGATATCATTCTCTCAACCCTGCCAAAGCCTGATTTGATTATTTTTCTGCATGCTACGGTTAATCAACTAAAGCACAATATTCTTTCAAGAGGACGAGATTATGAAAGGAATATTGGCAACTCGTATCTCGAGAAAATTCAGGAAGGTTATTTTGAATATTTCAAATTTTACCAAAAATCAAGGATTTTAATTGTTGACACACATTTGATTGATTTTGTTAAAAACATTGAACACTATAACAGCATCAAAGCATTGCTGGATAAAGATTATGCAATAGGACTGCACAGAATTTCCTTATAATTAACTTATCTGATTTAGATATAGAAAAAATTTATTTTTATCAAAAACTAATCCCAATTAATATTTAATATTTTCTCCCAAGGTGGGAAAAAAATGCCACTAAAGTTAAAAATTTCATATCTTTGAAGCCCCTAAAAGCAAATAAATAAGCTAAATATAAGGCTGGCACAGAACTTGAATAAAGGGGGCTGAATTCTGAAAACTATTAATTTAGTAATAAATAATGTAGTCAAAAAACCATGCAATTGAAGGAGGCGGTTCAAAATAAATTGGACATTAAAAATCTTATCAACAATATTTTGTCTATTTTTGAAATAATTTATAATGTAGTCGGATGAAAAAATTATTTACTTTTGAAAAGGGTCTTAATACAGACCTTTATGTATTACAAATTACATTCAAAAGTGAGTTTCGTAACCAAGAAAAACAAAGAAAAAATTAAATTTATTATAAAATTTATCAGTATGAAAAAAAATTATCAGATCGTATCAAAACTAATTATTGTTGTTATTCTTTTTTCTTTCCCCGCTTTTCTTATAGCGCAAAATGCTAACAAGGATGATACCAGTGATAAGCTGTATTACCAATGGTACCTGAATTTAAATGGAGGGATGACGCAAAGTTTTTGCGATATTCAAAGTGGTACATTTCATTTAAATCAATTACAAAGCGGTGCAATTGCGCCTGCATTTGGATTGCGATTAGGAAAACACGTTAGCCCAGTATTTGGGATTTACGGATCGTATATGACCGGGAAATTAAAAGGGTTTAATGATAAAAGAGATTTGCGATTTGAAACAAATTTATGGAATGATGTTATTCTTGGTGGAACAGTAAGTTTTTCAAATTTAATTTTTGGTTACAAACCGCGCATTATCAATGTTTATGGTACAGCTGGTATAGGATTGGCCAATTTTACTCCAACCACGTATAAGAAAAGCACTGATCAGGAAGTTTGGGACATTTATTACAACATTGGGTATAATAGCCCAAAGCCAGGACAAACACCAGAAGAATCCGGGAAAACATTAGCTGACGGAAAAACTGAAGTCAGCAATACACATGAAGCCCTCGTTCCGACTGGAATCGGTGTGGATTTCAGATTAAATAACAGATGGGATATTAACCTCGAAACAACACTTCGCTGGTTTAACTCAGATAAGCTCGACGGTTATAAGAGTGGTGAAAAGAATGATGCTTATTATTATACATCATTAGGTGTGGGATATAGCTTCTGGAGACCAAAAGAAGGTGGGAAGATGAAGATTGAAACCGAACCCAATATTCTTGCTCTACATGGTGATTCTATTCCAGTTGAAATAAATGGTACCTTCCCGGACATGTTTAATAAAAAGACTGTAGTCGATTTTACACCGGTTTTGAAATACGGCGATAAAAGTGTGCAACTTCCAACCATGTATTTCAATGGTGAGGAAGTGCCTGCTGAATATCAAAAAGAAGGTGCTGTTGCAATACCCTCTACTGGTGGATCTTTTACATACAGAACATATGTTAAATATGAACCTGGAATGGACGTTTGTGCGCTCTATGTCAATCCAATGGCATCTGTAAAAGGGAAAACGCCCTATAGCATGGGAGACAGAAAAATAGCAGATGGTTTAATAATGACTTCAAAAAGGTTCGAAAATAATGAAAACCTGTTGTTAGCTGACCATGGATACAAACGGGATATTATCGTTTCGGAAACTGGAATTATTTATTATCTTGTTAATAAATATGATGTAAATTTAAATTTCAAGTTAAATAAGGATGCCAAGGCTAAGGAAATGCTTACAAAACTTAATGATTTTGTAGCTAAGGGCTGGGAAATGAAAAATATTGAAATTAATGCCTGGGCGTCACCTGAAGGTGAAGAATCATTCAACCAGGGGCTTTCTCAAAAACGGGCAGAGTCGGCACAAACTTATATGCAGGGGGAATACCGGAAATACATCCAAAAAGTAGCTAAAGCAAAAGGGATGAAGGTCGAAGATATTATGCAAGAGATAAAGTTTAACCTTGCAGCCAATGGTGAGGATTGGGATGGTTTCATGCAGGCTATTCAAAAATCTAACATTAAAGATAAGAACATTATTGCAAACGTTGTTAATTCCCAACCTGATCCAAATAAACGAGAGCAGGAAATCAGAAATATGACTGTCATTTATAAAGAGATTGAGGATGAAATTTTACCTCCCCTTAGAAGATCAGAGATAAAGGTAAATTGTCTTGAACCTTCAAAAACTGACGATGAAATTGCTAAATTAGCTACTACTTCTCCGGATTCACTAAATATCAATGATCTGCTTTATGCCGCTACACTTACCAAAGATGCAAATGCTCAATTTAATATTTACAAATCTGTGATTGAGAAATACCCGAATGATTGGAGAGGTTATAACAATGCTGGATATGCCTGTGCTGAATTAAAAAATTTCGATTTAGCTACCAATTATTTTGCAAAGGCGAAATCGATCGAAGCAAATAACGGTCTGATATTAAATAATATGGGAGCTATGGAATCGAAAGCAAAAGATTTCAAAAAAGCTAAAGCAGATTATCTCGCTGCCCAAAAACAAGGTGTAGATGTAAATTATAATATGGGAATTGTAAAAATAGCTGAAGGAAACTACAATGGGGCAATTAATTCTTTTGGAAGTACAAAATGCGATTATAACCTGGCACTTGCTCATACTTTAAGCGGAAATTATAACGCCGCAACTGCAACCCTTAATTGCGCTGAAAAAACCCCTAAAGCATATTATCTGATGGCAATTATCGGTGCGAGAACGAACAATGATAATATGGTATTTGAAAATTTGAAAAAAGCTATTTCAGGCGATGAATCTTACAAAGATAAAGCTAAGGATGACATGGAATTTCTCAAATACTACAGTAATCCCGACTTCCAAAATGCTATAAAATAAAAAACATCTGATAATTTTTTATGGAAGTTAAAAAGGCCGCGAAATGTGGCCTTTTTTATTTTAATGGTTCACCTTTCATGGTACCTAAAGATAAATGCCATAATACTATACCCACGCTAACTGCGACATTAAATGAATGTTTCGTTCCGAATTGAGGAATTTCAACACAGCCATCCACTTCATTGATAATGTTATCTGAAATGCCATTAATTTCATTTCCAAAAACCAGAGCGAGTTTTTTCTCTTTATTTACAGTATAATTCTTAAGATTAATACTGTTCTCTGCTTGTTCAACAGCAACAATTTCATATCCATCAGATCGAAGCTGTGTGACGGAATCGATTGTGCTGGAAAAATATTGCCAGTCTACAGATTCAGTTGCACCCAGCGCAGTTTTTTGAATTTCCCTGTGAGGAGGCACACCGGTTATTCCGCATAAGTGTATTTTTTCAATTCGGAATGAATCTGCCGTTCTAAAAATTGAACCCACATTATTCAGACTTCTGACGTTATCAAGGACAATAACTATCTGCAATTTACTTGATTCTTTAAATTCCTTTACTGATAATCTGTTTAATTCACTATTTTTTAATTTTCTCATAATTGCCATTTGAAATGCAAAATTAACAACCAATCCTCATTCTGTGAATTAATTTTACCTTAATATAATGATTATAAGTTATATTTTTGTTGAAGTGTATTTATTTCAATCATGCAGAAAAGTATAGCAGAAACACCCCTGATGAAGCAATTTAACGCGATCAAAGCGAAATATCCTGACGCACTGTTGCTTTTCAGGGTGGGTGATTTTTATGAAACGTTTGGAGATGATGCCATTCGAACTTCCAGAATACTCGGTATTGTATTGACTAAAAGAGCAAACGGAACGGCATCTTTTATTGATTTAGCCGGATTCCCGCATCATTCTCTTGACACCTATTTGCCCAAACTTGTTCGGGCTGGCCTTAGAGTAGCTATATGTGATCAGCTGGAAGATCCGAAGCTCACAAAAACTATTGTTAAACGTGGCGTTACAGAGCTTGTGACTCCTGGCGTTACCTTCAATGAAAATGTCCTTAATCACAACGAAAATAATTTCCTGGCCTGTATCCATTTGTCTTCGGATAAATCCGGTATTTCCTTTTTGGATGTATCAACAGGTGAGTTTTTTGTAGCGCAGGGAAATATAAGTTATATCGAAAAATTGATCCAGAGCTTTACTCCCAGCGAAATCATAGTTCAGAAAAACAAGCTTAAACGATTTCCAGCAACTGTTCGGAGATAAATTCTATACCAATACATTTGAAGAGTGGATATTTTCTTCTGAATATACTACAGATCTTCTGCTGAAGCATTTCAATGTACAATCATTAAAGGGTTTTGGCGTCGAGAATATCACACTCGGTAATATCGCTGCCGGAGTTGTTCTGCATTATTTAAAAGAAACTCATCACGAAAAATTAGGACATATTTCGAAAATATCAAGGATTGAGGAAGATCATTATGTTTGGCTTGATAAATTCACTATCCGAAATTTGGAATTGCTTTCTTCACCGAATGAAAATGCACCGACCCTGCTGGATGTTATTGATAAAACTGTATCGCCGATGGGATCACGGCAAATAAGAAGGTGGATCGCTCTACCACTTAAAAATAAAAAGCCCATTGAAGAACGTTTTGAAATCGTTGATTTTTTTGTTAAAAATCCGTCACTGATCGAGCCTTTGCAAAGAAACATTAAAATCATGGGTGATCTGGAGCGCCTTATTTCCAAGGTTGCCATTATGAAAATAAATCCCCGTGAGATCGTAAAGATAAAAGATGCACTTTTTGCCATTCAGGAAATAAAGTCCACCTTCATGAAAACAGAAAATATCCCTGTTAAGAATATGGCGGAACAACTCAACGCACTACCCTTGTTATGCGAAAAGATCGTAAAATCAATTAACGATGATCCTCCCGCTTTCGTAAATAAGGGTAATGTCATCGCTATAGGGCTTTCGGCCGAACTGGATGAACTGCGAAACCTCGCTTTTTCAGGTAAGGATTACCTCATCAAGATCCAGCAAAGAGAAGCGAAAAACACAGGAATTCCATCACTCAAAATTGGCTACAACAATGTTTTTGGATATTACCTCGAAGTCACCAATACCCATAAAGATAAGGTTCCGGAATCCTGGCACCGAAAGCAAACCCTGACCGGTTCAGAGCGGTATATCACCCAGGAATTAAAAGAATATGAGGAAAAGATATTGGGTGCAGAAGAAAAAATTCTACAGCTCGAAACCACTTTATTCAATGAATTGGTTTTAAGTTTAGCAGATTACATTGGTCCAATTCAATTAAATTCTCAGATTATTGCAAAAACAGATACACTTTTATCGCTTGCCATCATTGCCAGAAATAATAATTATATTAAACCAATTCTTAACGAATCTTATATTCTCGATATTAAAGGGGGCCGTCATCCTGTCATCGAAAGCCAAATGCCTGTCGGTGAAACGTACATTCCAAATGATATTTATCTTGACAATGAAAAACAGCAAATACTCATCATTACCGGGCCCAATATGTCAGGAAAATCAGCCTTGTTAAGGCAAACCGCAATGATCGTCCTGATGGCACAGATCGGGAGTTTTATTCCGGCTGATTCTGCCAAAATAGGCCTCATTGATAAAATATTTACCCGGGTAGGTGCTTCTGATAATATATCTTCCGGTGAATCGACCTTTATGGTTGAAATGAATGAAACTTCAAGCATCCTGAATAATATTTCGAACAGAAGTCTGATTTTGCTTGATGAAATCGGAAGGGGAACCAGCACCTATGATGGTATTTCTATAGCCTGGGCAATAGCAGAATTTTTACATGAGCATCCCCTCTTCAGAGCAAAAGTTCTCTTTGCAACTCATTATCACGAATTAAATGAAATGGCTGTCAATTTTAAGCGGATAAAAAATTATCATATTTCAATTAAGGAATTTAAAAATCAGGTCATCTTCATGCGAAAACTGATACCTGGCGGTAGCGAGCATAGTTTTGGAATACACGTGGCAAAAATGGCAGGAATGCCAGGCAAGGTAATTGAAAGGGCAAAAGAGCTGCTTCTTTTTCTTGAAAAATCACACAGCAGCGACGAATTGAAGAAATATGGTAAAAATTTAAAGACAACACAAGATAATTTCCAGCTTAGCTTTATCCAGTTGGATGACCCTCTATTGTTGCAAATCAAGGATGATATTCTAAATACCGACATCAATACCCTTACACCAGTAGAAGCTTTGATGAAACTAAATGAAATAAAAAAATTACTTGGAAAATAATTGTAATCTTAAAAAATCTATATATTTGCACTCCTTAATTCACAAGCGAAAGTAGCTCAGCTGGTAGAGCATAACCTTGCCAAGGTTAGGGTCGCGGGTTCGAATCCCGTCTTTCGCTCAAAGCAAAAAGTCTCTCAAGCGCGAGAGACATTTTTTTGAAAGTTTGCCCGGATGGTGGAATTGGTAGACACGTTGGACTTAAAATCCAATGGCCATTGCGGCTGTGCGGGTTCAAGTCCCGCTCCGGGTACCAAATTTGTCGCGAAGGCCCCTGTTTTAGGGGCTTTCGCATTTTAGATAGCCAATAAGTACCCAAAATGTTTTTATGTTAATCAACATCAAATTAATTATTATAAACAATTCTAAAAGGCTAAAAGAAGTTTAAAACCAATCCTCATTATTTAAATAAGAATTTTAATTCAGAAAAAATAAATAATTTCATCGCAGTTTAAGTCAGATTTGAACGTTGGATTAGTTTATATTGATATTTATTAAAATGAAATTAATAAATCCATTCCTGTCGCCCAAATTAAAGTTGTACCTTCCTATCGTACCGGGCATTGCCATTGCAGTTGTCATCACATCCATCTATTCGGTGAACAAGCTGAAGAACAATATTTACCTTTCGGTTGAGCGAAACCTGACAACCGAAGTGAATACCATAAATAAAATGCTGGAACGCGAATCGGCTCTTAAGCTTGAAAAGGTCAGGACAGACCTTAATATTGTTCATGAAATTTTTTACTCTCAGGACTTTAAGACCGGGAATAAACAAATTCCTGTTTCCGCCATTAATCAAACAAACCAGCAAATCCATCAGGATCACATTTCTTCCTGGTTTCTGAATGGCAAAGAAGTTTATAATAATTTTGATTTCGTCGATAAAATTCATGAACTTGTTGGAGGAACGGCCACTATTTTTCAAAAAATTGACAGCGGTTATGTTCGTATTTCGACAAATGTTTTAAAAACAGATGGAACCAGAGCAATTGGCACCTATATTCCCAACGATTCTCCGGTTGTTCAAACAATTGAGAAAGGGAAAACGTATATCGGTCATGCCTTCGTGGTAAACGACTGGTATATCACGGCATATGAACCAATTTATGAAAATGGAAAAATCATAGGTATGATCTATGCCGGTGATAAAGAAAAAGACCTTAAAGAATTACGGGATAAAATTTCAAGCCTTACCATCGGGAAAGATGGCTTTGCTTTTATTTTGGATGATAAAGGGAAGCTGATTGTGCATCCCTGGGCAGAAGGCGAAGATTGGAGCAATGAGCAATTTGTAAAGATAATGATGGAAAAGAAATCCGGTATTTTAAGTTATATTTCGAAAAAAGATGAAAAAAAGTATATTGCGGCTTTTGATTATTTCCCTGATTTTAGACTTTATGTGGTCGCTACTCTTCCTATTATCGACGAAACCCAAAAACCTGTAAGGGAAATCATAGTAAATTCAGTCGTGACTGGTTTGTTAATCATCATAGTGTTCTCAATCCTGATTTATTTGGTCACTGCTGAGCGTGTAAGAAAATTTCTGAACCAACTTGAACTCAGCACCCAAAAACTTAAATCGGCAGAGCATGCGCTCGAGCAATCAGAGCGTTACTTCCAAACACTTTTTAACAATAGTTCGGATGAGATTTTTGTGATCGATTTCAAAGGTAATTTTATTGAAGTAAATCAATTTGCATGCGATTCACTCGGTTATTCACATGAGGAATTTCTGCACATGAACATCAGGGACATCAAGCCGGAGAAATTTATTGAACAGGTAGATAAAAATATCATTCTGATCTCTAAGTTCGGGAATTATCGCTATGAATCAGAAAACATGGCAAAAGATGGAAGGATTATCCCGGTAGAAATGAAAAGCCGGGTGATCGATTATAAGGATCAGCAGGCGATACTCACCATTGCGAGGGATATTACCGAGCGTAAAGAAATTGAGGAAAAAATTCTTACAACAATTATTCAGACAGAGGAAAATGAGCGTAAACGATTTGCCGCCGACCTTCATGATGACCTGGCTCCCATCCTTTCCACCGTCAAACTTTACACGGATCTCTTAAAAAAAGGAAATTATAAAAAGATCAGTGAGGCTGAAGCCGTTAAAAACATTGAGGAACTTGTTGATATGGCGATTAAATCGACCCGCGAAATATCCAGGAATATCCGGCCCAATATTTTACAGGATTTCGGTCTGGCAGCTGCTATCAATGATTTTTGTGCGTTCATCAACAGCACTTCAGCCCTTTCAATAAGTGTGAATACAAGTGCTTATAAAATTGAGAAAAGAGGAATCGAGGAATCGTTGTTGTACCAGGCATTCAAAGAATTGATCAATAATACGATACGGCATTCCGAAGCAAAAAATGTAAAGATTGAATTAAAAAGTTTCGATAATCAGGTAATTTTGTATTACCGGGACGATGGAAAAGGATTTGATGTAAATCGGGTGATGAAGGAAAAAGACGGATTGGGACTAAATAACATTGTTAACAGGATTAAATCAGTACAAGGGAGTGTAGATATAAATAGTGAGGAGGGCAAAGGCATGTTTCTGATTGCCTCGCTCAAAGTTAATGAAAACAGATAAATCATGGATATTGTAAGGGTAATTATCGTTGACGATCACGTCATTTTCAGGAAAGGATTGCATACTATTTTAAATGAAATCGACCAGGTTAAGGTGGTTGGTGAAGCATCAAACGGCAATGAACTGCTTGATCTGCTGAAAAAACAAGAGGCTGATATCATTTTCATGGACATTAAAATGCCGGTACTGGGCGGAGTGGAAGCCACCCGAAAGGTTCTTTCAAAGTATCCTCAAATAAAAGTTATTGCTTTGACAATGTTTGAAGAGATCAGCTATTTCAACGAGATGATTGATGCCGGTGCTTCAGGGTTCCTTCTCAAAAAGACTACCGGAGAAGAACTTGCCAAAGCAATTGACAGAGTGCTTCTTGACGAAAGTTATTTCTCGGAGGAATTCATGAATTCTGTCAACCTGCATTTCAAACAGAAGGCAAAAGGATCCGTCCGTAATACTTACAGACCGGGAGCAGGAGGTGCTTGAATTGATCTGTAAAGGTAATTCGAATGCTGAAATATCGAAATTTTTGGGATTAAGCTCACGGACTATCGATGGCCACCGTGCAAAACTTCTTGAAAAAACCGGTGCCAAAAATGCCCCCAGCCTTGTAATGTATGCTATTAAAAACGGACTGGTAAAAGGCGTTTAATGTTCTGAATTCCTTGTATTTTGAGTAAGTTTGTATTGGCTGACTCTTTTTAATTTAAATACTGAATACTCTTTTCTCGCTTTTCACTTCTCAACTTCAGCGTGTAAAATACCTGTCGGAAAAAAAATTTCAGTTTTCGAAAAAATTTTAAAAAATCCTGACAGTACTGTTAATTGAATAACATTAATAGTTTGAATTGGATTTTGGAATTTCAATGTTAAAATATTTTTTCCAAATAAACCCGGGATTTTTCATACTAACTTAATGATATACAATTACTTTTAATCTTTCCGTTGGGTATTTTTACCTGTTTTCCCATTGTGCTATTCACTCTTGCAGACACCCGTCATTGATTATACTTTTGGCCGGTAAAGCAGTTGAAGTGAAAATACAAAAAATCATTATCGCAGATGCCAATAAATATTTCAGGGAAGGTCTGAAAAGAATCCTTCTGAATATCGGTCATGCAAAGATCGTGGGAGAGGCTGAAAACGGGAATGATCTTTTAAGGTTGATGGAAACACTGAATGCCGATATTATATTTCTGGAAGTAAACATGCCTGAACTGAATGGAATTGAGGCAACGCGCATCGCCCATTTGAAATACCCTGAATCGACATTCATTGCATTTTCGTCACTCGAAAACCGGCGTTATGTCGAACAGATGCTCGATGCAGGTGCTGAAGGCTACCTTTCAAAAAGCAGCGATAATTACGAATTGTTCAGGCAAATCATTGCCGACAGACACCACGGGAGATTTATTTCAACCGGGTTGCAAATGAATAAGATTGGAAATACCGGATTAAACGGAGTTAATAAATTATAAACTTTAAAAATTCAATATCATGAACGCAAAAAAGATCTTAATCGTAGACGATGACATCGACATCATTAATGTAATTTCAACCATCCTCGAAAATGAGGGTTATGAGGTGATTACTGCCAACGACAAAAAGGAGGGACTCGAACTTGCACGCAAGGAACATCCGCACCTCGCCATTCTCGATGTGATGATGACCACTCATTATGAGGGCTTTGAAATGGCTGAAGAGTTGGTGAAAGATCCGGCTTTCAGGGATATGCCAATCCTGATGCAGACTTCAATCGAAATTTTAACAACCACCAAGGAAAGTGTAAGGGAAATGGCACGCGAATTCAGGCAGGATCCGAAATACAAGGAATTACAGGTTATTCTGCTGAAAGATATCGTTTCGGGAAAAGCCGGAATTGACTATCGTACGGATGATGGAAGGTCCGTATGGCTGCCGGTTGACGGATTCCTGAAGAAACCGATTGATTCCAAAAAACTTCTCCCTGTAATAAAGTCATTACTTGCAAAAAAGACAGAATTTCATTCTGCATAACAGATCGGGATATCCTTCTATTTCAAAAAATTTACAGTTGTATTTTAAAAGATTGGTTGAATGAAAACAGGAGTCATAGAAATTTTAGAAAAACACAAAGGTGAAGGGAGGGACAGTCTTATACCAATTCTGCAGGAAATACAGGAAACGACAGGTTACCTCTCCTCAGAGACCCTTGCAGATGTTGGAAAATGTCTGAATATACCCACCAGTAAGATTTATGGGGTAGCGACATTCTATAATCAGTTCAGATTCGAGCCAAAAGGGAAATATCATATCCAGGTATGCCGCGGAACAGCATGTCATGTATTGGGTTCGGCTACCGTGCTTGACAGGTTAGAAAAGATTGTAAAGATAAAAGCCGGCCAAACTTCAAGAGACGGGTTGTTTAGTATCGAAGTAGTTGCATGTATTGGAGCATGCGGCCTGGCTCCTGTTATCTGTGTAAATGGTGAATTTTATGCGAGGGTTACAGAATCATCCCTTCAGGAAATAATCGGGAAATACAAAAACAGGGAGGTGCAGGATGGAAGCAGTGAAATCAATTGACAGACGTGAATTTTTGATCGAAAAGGTTCTCAGTAATTTTTCGGACGACAGACAGGAAAAGTTTGTTGAAGACCAGTTGGCCATTCTGCGTAAAGAAATTATTACCAAACCGGTCATTTATATTGGTGCCGGAACCTGTGGATATGGCGCAGGAGCAGGTAAAACCATCGATACGGCTGAAAAATACCTGGAAGATAATGGCATTGATGCTGAACTAATAAAGGTGGGGTGCATCGGTTTTTGTTCTGCTGAACCATTGATGGATATTCATTTGCCGGGCAAAAACAGGCTGTCCTTTCAGCATGTCACAGGTGATAAAGTTGAAAATATTACTTAAGGCAGTTTTTATCGGGTAATCTGATATGGAACGGAAATACTTGGGTCAATTCAAAAGCAAAAATTTCAGAAGCCTGGGAAAATGTTCCATATATTGATGAGCATCCGTTTTTCGCGCCTCAAACAAGGATTGTCCTGCAAAACTGCGGATTGATCAATCCGGTCGACATCGAAGAATACATTGCCCGGGGAGGTTATAAAGGATTGCTTAAGACCCTTCGGTCGAACAAATCCAGTGAAGTTTGTGATAAAATTGAAAAAAGCGGCTTACGGGGACGAGGCGGCGGGGGTTTTCCGACTGGCAAGAAATGGAAATTTGCTCACAACCAGGAATCTGATCAAAAATACCTGATTTGTAATGCCGATGAGGGTGATCCCGGAGCCTTTATGGACCGGGCCGTTATTGAAGGAGATCCTCACAGACTGATTGAAGGAATGGCAATTGCTGCATTCGGCATCGGTGCTTCTAAAGGATATGTTTATATCCGTGCCGAATATCCGCTCGCCATTGAACGGTTGCGGATAGCTCTTAACCAGGCGCGGTACTATGGCTTGCTTGGAAAAAATATTTTCGAAACCGGATTTGATTTCGACATCATCATTAAAATGGGCGCAGGAGCATTTGTTTGTGGTGAAGAAACGGCACTCATCAGCAGTATCGAAGGCAAACGCGGAATGCCCAGACCAAGACCTCCGTTTCCTGCCGTTAGTGGGTTGTTTGGGAAGCCAACGATCATCAACAATGTTGAAACACTGGCGAATATTCCGTCAATCATCGAAAAAGGGGAAGATTGGTTTGCTTCAATCGGCACAAAAACCAGCAAAGGAACCAAAGTATTCGCCCTTTCCGGAAAGGTAAAACTTACAGGTCTTGTTGAAATCCCAATGGGAACTACGGTTCGTGATATCATTTTCAAAATTGCCGGAGGCATTAATCAATGATAAAAAATTCAAATCGGTTCAGATCGGTGGTCCGTCAGGAGGCTGTATTACAACTGAAAATCTTGATATTCAGATCGACTATGAATCGCTGATCAGAGTGGGTGCGATGATGGGTAGCGGTGGTTTGGTTGTGATGGATGAAGACACGTGTATGGTGGATGTGGCCAAATTTTTTATGGATTTTATCCAGCGCGAAAGTTGTGGGAAATGTATCCCATGCAGGGAAGGAACAAGGCGGATGCTTGAAATACTTGAAAGTATCACGCACAAACCCCATGAGAATAACGGGAATAATGCACTTGACAGGTTTAAAGGAATTATCCAGCTAGAAAAACTAGGAAAAATCATTAAAGAAACCTCTTTATGCGGGCTTGGCCAAACAGCTCCAAATCCGGTTCTAAGTACCATCAAATGGTTTCGCGACGAATACGAGGCACACATTTACGAACGTAAATGCCCGGCCGGTGTTTGTACCGAACTCAGAACGTTCAAAATCGACGTTGACAAATGTACCGGCTGTATGGCATGTGCCAAAAAGTGTCCGACAGGAGCCATTATCGGAGCAAGGAAAACACCGCACTTCATTGTAGAGGATAAGTGTATAGGTTGTGGTTCGTGCCAGGAAACATGCAAGTTTGATGCAATCAGTATTGAATAATGAAAAAAAGTGAAGAATGGAACTGAAAATTGAAGTTAATAATAAAACGCTGGAAGCAAAAGCCGGGGAAACTATTCTGGATGTTCTGTCAAGAAATGGCATTAAAGTCCCGACACTTTGCCATATGAAAAATTATTTTCCTTCGGGTGCTTGCAGAATGTGTGTTGTTGAACATGAAAATTCGAACCGGCTAATACCATCCTGTTCTTACCCGGTGGAAAACGGAATGAAGATCAAAACACATTCATCCCGTGTTGTCGAAGCAAGGAAAATGATCGTCGAACTGCTTTTATCCAACCACCCTGATGATTGTCTTTATTGCGTTCGCAATGGTAACTGCACACTGCAAGACCTGGCAATCGAACACAGGGTGACGGAAAGAAGGATTTCGGGAAAGAAGAATGAATTTCCAAAAGACTTGTCGAGCCCCAGTATTACACGTGATCCGGCCAAATGTATTCTCTGCGGAAGATGCATCAGGGTTTGTGAGGAGGTAATGGGTGTTTCTGCAATCGATTACATTAACCGCGGAAGCAACGTGCTGATCGGAACGACATTTAATAAAGGATTAAACACTTCGAGTTGCGTCAACTGCGGGCAATGCATCATGGTTTGTCCGACAGGCGCTCTTACCGAAAAAAGTCATCATAACGAAATTTTAATGGCATTATCCGATCCTGAAAAAATGGTTGTCGTTCAGTATGCTCCGGCGATTTCAGTTTCTCTGGCTGAAGAATTCGGAATGGAACCTGGAAAGGACATCAATGGGATTATGAATACCGCCCTCAGAAAAATTGGATTCGACAGGGTATTTGACACAACTTTTTCTGCAGATCTGACCATCATGGAAGAATCTGCTGAACTGATTCAACGGGTGAAAAGCAATGGCGTTCTGCCGATGATAACGAGTTGTTGTCCGGCCTGGATCAAGTATGCCGAAGAATTTGCTTCCGACTTTCTCCCAAACATTTCAACATGCAAATCACCGCAGCAAATGCTGGGTGCAATCATCAAAACATATTTTGCAGAAAAAGCAGGTATCAAACCCGAAAATATTTATTCAGTTTCGATTATGCCCTGTACAGCAAAAAAATTTGAAGGACAGCGAACAGGAATGACGAGGCAAGGCCTGACTGATGTGGATGCCGTTTTGACCACCCGGGAATTTGCCCAAATGATCCGTCTTTATGGAATTGACATGAAAAAACTGGAGCCGGAATCAGCTGATTCACCGCATGGTATCAGAAGTTCGGCAGGAAAACTTTTTGGTGGAACAGGGGGGTTATGGAAGCCGCCATCAGGACTGCATTTTTCAAGCTTACTGGAGAGGAACTCGTCAATTTCAAAGTGAATGCAGTTCGGGGACTCAAGGGAGAAAAGAAACCCATATTCGTATTGGTGATCTGGAATTGGGTGTGGCTGTGGTTAGCGGGCTTGCAAATGCGATAAAATTGCTGGATGAAATCAGAAACGGAAGAAACGATCTTCATTTTATTGAGAGTAATGGCCTGTCCCGGAGGATGTATTGGCGGTGGCGGACAAAAAATCGGAGCGGATGATGAAGCGATCAACGCAAGGTTAAAGACGCTTTACGATATCGACGATAGGCGATTCGATAAAAGTCTCTCATAAAAATCCTGAAGTAATCGAGCTCTATCAGAATTTTCTCGGAGAACCGCTTGGTCACAAATCTCATGAATTGCTTCATACGACTTACAATGAACGGGAAGTAATGCATTAATAAGGTTTGAATAAATGTAACTAATCAGTACTTAAAATGCCTTAAGTTTTAAGTATTTAAAGTTTAAAGAAAACATCCAAATAGGATTTTAATAGAGATAACACGTGAATTTATTTAAAAATCAGTGCTTGAATAAGGAGAGTTACAAAATGAAAAGTATCGGTTCTCTTTCAAAATTCTGGGACAGTTGACTTTAGGCATTTTAGTCACTCTAAACTTTAGTCACTGATTAGTAACGAATAAATTATAATAATGAGATATGGCTAACAGGAAACGACATGAGCTTGTACAAACGGTAAAGGACCGCTGCAGGGTTTGCTATACCTGTGTAAGGGAATGTCCTGTAAAAGCTATCCGAATACTGAATGGCCAGGCAGAAGTAATGAATGAGCGCTGCATCGGTTGCGGAAATTGCGTGAAGGTTTGCAGCCAGGGAGCAAAAGTCTATTTTGATTCGAAAGAATTGGTAAAACAACTACTCCACTCGGCAGATAAAATTACTGCTATCGTTGCACCAAGCTTTCCGGCAGAATTCAACGATTTTGGTGATTATAAGGTGCTGGTCGGGATGATTCGGTCGCTGGGCTTTACCTTTGTAAATGAAGTTGCTTTCGGGGCTGATCTTGTGGCAAAAGAATATGAAAAGCTTTTGGATAACCAGGAGTTGAATCCGCATATTTCATCAGACTGTCCTGCAATTGTTTATTATATTGAGCATTACCATCCGCAACTCGTTTCTTCACTGGCTCCGGTTGCTTCACCGATGGTAGCCGTTACACGGGCTTTAAGGAAAAAACATGGAAAAGAGCTGAAAGTGGTTTTTATCGGTCCGTGTATTGCTAAAAAAGCCGAATCGGCTGAAATCGATGAAGCCCTGACCTTTATCGAATTGCGTGAACTTTTTAACGAAGCCGGAATAAAGCCGCTAAATACAGAGCCATCTGAATTCGATCCTCCGTTTGCAGGTAAAGCTGCAATTTTCCCGGTGAGCAGAGGACTTTTACAAAGTGTAAACAGGGTGGATGATATTTGTGATGGAAATATTGTGGTTGCAGAAGGAAGGGTCAATTTCAGGGATGCAATAAAAGAATTCGAGGAAGGATTGATCAGTTCCCATCATCTTGAGCTTCTTTGCTGCGAAGGTTGCATTATGGGACCGGGAATGTCAAAAGGAGGACAGAAATTTTCAAGAAGAACACTGGTGGGTGAATATGTCAAAAACAAAATCGAAAAAAATAATGTAGCTGCATGGGAAAAAGATTTGCAGGAATTTAATGACATTGACCTGACTCAAGAATTTGCGGTGGTCGACAGACGAATACCTGTACCCGAAAAGGAACAAATTGAAAATGCGCTTCTGAAAATGGGGAAAAATACGGAGAAGGACCACCTGAATTGCGGTGCCTGCGGTTATGATACCTGTGTAGAGCATGCTATTGCAATCGTTGAAGGACTGGCAGAAATTGAAATGTGTCTTCCCTATACTATTGAGAAACTTCATCACTCGATAAAAGATCTCAATCAATCGAATGAGCAATTAGCTACAACACAAATGGCTTTAAAACAATCGGAAAAACTGGCGAGTATGGGCCAATTATCTGCTGGAATTGCACACGAGCTGAATAATCCTCTGGGTGTGATTACGATGTATTCCAATATTTTAAAGGATGAATCGCCCGAGGATGCGCCTATTCGAAAAGATCTTGAATTAATTGTGGAGCAGGCGAACCGCTGCAAAAATATTGTTGGAGGCTTGCTCAATTTTGCACGAAAAAATCAGGTACGGCTTAAGGAAACCGATCTGAATAAATTTGTTGAAAATAGTATCGGGTCTGTTATTCATCCCGGGTCAGTTAATATCCGGATCGAGTCATTTTTAGAGGATCCGATGGTTATGATCGATCACGATCAGATGATGCAGGTACTGACGAATCTTGAAAAAAATGCTGTGGAAGCTATGCCTGATGGCGGTAATTTGTCCATCAATCTTAGTGAAAATGAGGAAAGTGTCGAAATCTGCATGTCTGATACAGGAATCGGAATACCAAAAGAAAATATGGATAAGCTGTTTACTCCTTTTTTCACAACAAAAGAAATCGGGAAGGGAACAGGACTTGGGCTTCCATTAATTTATGGCATTGTTAAAATGCACAAAGGTCAAATTCATGTCGAATCAAATGCTTTGCCTGAAGAAGGACCAACAGGAACCACTTTTAAAATAACAATACCAAGAATCATAGAACTTTAAAAACGTCTTATCATGACTATACAAAAAAAGCGAATTCTAATTGTTGATGACGATATCGATTTGCTGATTCAAATGAAAATGCAGATCGAAGGTTTTGGATTCAGCGTCATTACTGCTGAAAGCCAGAAAGAAGGAGAAGAAATTCTGGCAAATGAAAAACCCGACCTGGCCATCCTTGACTTAATGATGGAAAACAAGGACAGCGGCTTTATTCTTGGATACAAAATCAAAAAATTATATCCTGATGTCCCTGTGATCATTGCTACGGCGGTAACTGCCGAAACCGGCATGGTGTTCGGACTGGACACGGAGGAAGAAAGAAACTGGATCAAAGCAGATCAGTACCTCGAAAAAGGCATCCGGCCCGATCAATTGCTTCGTGAAATCAATAAGCTGCTGAAGCTTTAATAATTCATGCAATAAAAATCAGATCATGAAAACTTTGAATGTACTTGTAGTAGATGATGAACCTGGAATCAGATCGGGGATTAAAAGAATCCTACGTAATTATACAGTGGGTTTTCCCTTTATGGAAGAAGACTTCGCATTCGCGATCGTTGAAGCCGAAACCGGTGAACAGGCCATTGAGATCATCGATAAAGAGGGGCCCGACATCATCCTGCTCGATAATAAACTGCCGGGAATGGACGGGATCGACGTACTGGAATACATCAATCATAATTTCATTGATACGTATGTGATGATGATCACATCGTATGCATCACTCGATATCGCAGTAAAAGCTACCAATAACGGCGCCTATAATTTTGTTCCGAAGCCTTTTACTCCTGATGAACTTAAAGCAGCAATGGAAGGCATAACCAAACACCTTTTCCTGAAAAGAATGACCAAAAAGATGAAAGAGGAGGGAAAAGCTGTCAGATTCCAGTTTTTGCAGGTTTTATCGCATGAACTCAAATCGCCCATTAATGCCATAGAGGGCTATTTGCAAATTATGAAAGATAAGCAGGCCGGAGAAAATATCGAATCTTATAAAATCATGATCGACCGGTCTATCGAACGTCTTAAAGGCATGCGAACATTGATCATTGACCTTCTTGATTTTACCAAGATCGAATCCGGTAAAAAATCACGAGAACTGAAGAAAACAGAACTTGTAGAAATCGTAAGAATGGCAAAAAATACGATGGAACCACTGGCAATTCAGAAAAATGTGAAGATCATCCTTGATCCAACCGAAAATATTTATTTCACTGCCGATCTGGAGGAAATTGAGATCATCATGAATAACCTGATATCAAATGCTGTGAAATACAATAAAGACGGAGGCAGTGTTCATATACATCTTTCGCAACCTGAGGGTCTAATCAGGATTGTTGTTGAAGATACAGGGATTGGTATGACGGAGGAAGAATGTTCGAGGTTATTTAAAGAATTTGTCAGGATAAAAAATTCGAAAACCAAAAATATCACCGGAAGTGGTTTGGGGTTATCCATTGTCGAAAAAATGGTGGCCATGTATTCAGGCGAAATTCATGTGGAAAGTAAACCTGACATCGGAACAAAATTTACGATCAACTTGCCCAGGAATTAAATTCTTAAAAACAATGAAATTCACACCGGAAAAATATAGCATTCCCGATATACCGATGACTCCTTTCATCGATGCGGGTGAAATAGAATCAATCCTGCAGAACTCAATTCCACAAAAAGAACGTGTAAGAAGTATTATTTCAAAATCTCTTGATAAGAAACGGCTTACAATTCAGGAGGTAGCTGTTCTGGTGAACACAACCGATCCGGAATTGGTAAATGAAATTAAGGAAGGCGCAAAAACACTGAAAGAAAAGGTATATGGTAACCGGATTGTCCTTTTTGCTCCGTTGTATGTCGGAAATTATTGTTCCAACAACTGCTTGTACTGCGGTTTCAGGGCTTCGAACAAAACAGCGGTCAGGAAAACGCTGACAGAAGAAGAATTAGTGAGAAATGTGGAGGCTCTTGAAGAAAACGGACAGAAAAGATTGATTCTTGTTTATGGAGAACATCAGGACTATTCTCCTCAATATATTGCACAAACCGTTCGGACTGTTTATCAGGTAAAGAAGGGAAACGATGAAATCAGACGGGTCAACATCAATGCAGCGCCGATGGATATCGAGGGATTCAGGACTGTAAAAGAAGCCGGGATCGGGACTTACCAAATCTTTCAGGAAACCTATCATCCGGAGGCTTATAAAAAATATCATGGCGGAGGTAAAAAAGCAGATTATAACTGGCGTTTAACATCACTTGACAGGGCTATGGAAGCCGGAATTGATGATGTTGGTATAGGAGCTTTGTTTGGACTCCATGACTGGAAATTTGAAATTTTAGCGTTGATCAGACATGTCAACCATCTTGAAGCGTGTTACAATGTCGGACCTCACACCATTTCATTCCCCCGTTTACAGGAAGCTGCCGACAGTAAATTTGATGAAAAGTACAGGGTCAGCGATGAAGACTTTATAAAACTGGTGGCGATTATTCGTCTTGCAGTGCCTTATACAGGTATGATCCTTACAGCAAGAGAATCAGCAAAGATCAGAAATGAAGTGCTCCGGTTCGGCTGTTCACAGATTGATGCGGGAACCAAACTGGAAATCGGAGCTTATGCAAAAGAAAAAGACAAGAACCAAAACCTGAACAAAGAACAGTTTTTTATTCAGGACGATCGCAGCTTAAATGAGGTCATCGATGAACTGCTTGATCACGAATACCTGCCTTCCTTTTGTACGGCTTGTTACAGACTTGGCAGAACAGGTGAGCACTTCATGGAATTTTCAGTACCGGGTTTCATTAAAGAATATTGTACACCGAATGCAATTCTAACGCTTGCTGAGTATCTGAATGATTATGCCCCGGAAAAGACACAGGTAAAAGGCTGGAAAGTTATCAACTATGAATTAACGAAACTTAATGGTTCAAAATTGAAGGAGGAATTGAGCCACCGGATTGAAAGAATTGGTAAGGGGGAACGTGATTTATATTTTTAATTGTGCATCTGCATTATGGATAATGATTTTACATATAAGATTAAACAAATGCGGGTTGAGATACCGCAATTTGATTTATTTGTCGTAGTTGGTCACGGGCCTTTGGGCCTGTGACTTTTTTTAAAGAAATCAACAATGTCAAAAGGAAAAGATAACAAGCCGCATATCGGGATTTTCGGGAGAAGGAATACCGGCAAAAGCTCATTCATCAATGCACTGGTCGGTCAGGAAATTGCAATTGTTTCCGATCAGGCAGGAACGACAACCGATCCCGTTAAAAAATCGATGGAAATTTTTGGAATTGGTCCTGCAATCATTATCGATACTGCCGGCATCGATGATACCGGTGATCTTGGCAGCAAACGGGTTAATAAGTCGCTTGAAGCATTGAAAACGATTGACTGCGCGGTACTGATGATCTCTGAAAATAATTTCAGCGACCATGAAACCCGAATGATTGACCGGTTCACAGAATGGGAAATTCCATACATAATTGTATATAACAAAACCGATCTCGAACCTTTAAATCCCAAAACGGCCGATGAAATTCGCCGGTTTTCTCAAGCACCCATTCTGTTTTTTAGTGCGATCGATCTGCTAAATCTTGACCAAATCGTGGAAGCTCTGAAAAGAGCAATCCCGGAAACAGCTTATTACAAATCATCCTTACTGGGAGATATTGTTCATCACGGAGATTATGTGCTGCTCATCACTCCCATTGATAATGAAGCTCCCGACGGAAGAATGATCCTGCCGCAGCAGATGGCGATCAGGGATGTTCTCGATAACGATGCCATTAACATTGTTCTGAAAGAAGATCAGGTTGAAAACTTCATTCAAAACTCAGGAATTAAACCACGCATTGCTATTACCGATAGCCAGGTTTTCCATAAAATGAAAAAGATCATACCTGAAGATATTCCGTTGACCAGTTTCAGTATTGTTTTTGCAAGGCATCGCGGCGATTTCGACAACTATTTGGAAGGAACCCCGCATTTGGATGAATTAAAAGACGGTGATCGTGTGCTTATCCTTGAATCGTGCACCCATCAGGTAAATTGCGATGATATCGGCAGGTACAAAATACCCGTGTGGCTCAGAAAGCATACCGGAAAAAATCTTTCATTCGATGTTGTTTCAGGGCTGAACCAAATAAACCGTGAAATCAGGGATTACGCCATTGTAATCCAATGCGGTGGTTGTATGGTTACCCGAAAGCAATTAAAAAACAGGCTAAAACCTGCCATTGATGCAGGCATTCCGGTTACCAACTACGGTTTGTCGATCGCGTGGATAAACGGAATATTTGATCGTGCCATCGCTCCATTTGCTAAACATTATGTTTGAAGATATAAAATCCATAGTGCTCCGTAATTCTTTTTCAAGGGAAGAGATCATCCGGCTATTATCGTGTAAAAATGAAAATGAAAGAAAATTTATCTTTGAAAAAGCTGTTGCTGCCAAAAATAAATTTGCAGGAAATTCAATCTATCTCAGAGGGTTGATAGAATATTCGAACCGTTGCCGCAAAAATTGTCTTTATTGTGGTTTACGATCCGGAAATGAAAAGGTAAAAAGATATCAGCTCAACGATCAGGAAGTTTTGAATTGTGCAGAATTTGCCTTAAACAATAATTATTCTTCACTGGTAATTCAATCCGGCGAAAGATGTGACAGGGATTTTATTCTGAAAATTGATTCACTCCTTCAGAAAATAAAAGTTCTTTCAAACGGGAAATTGAGGATTACACTTTCCTGTGGCGAGCAAACCAAAGATACCTACCTGCGATGGTTCGAAAGCGGCGCTCACCGTTATCTTCTCCGGATCGAGACTTCGAATCCGGACCTTTACCGGAAAATTCATCCGGATGATGCAGTGCATTCCTTTGACAAGCGTTTGAAATCCCTCGAAAATCTTAAAATAATCGGTTACCAGGTAGGTTCAGGCATGATGATCGGCTTTCCATTTCAAACCGTAGCTGATCTGGCCGATGATCTTTTATTCCTGAAAAAAATTGATATCGATATGACAGGTTTGGGACCTTACGTCGAAAATCCCGATACTCCCATGTCAAAGTTTGAAAATTTGCTACTTCCGAAAGAAGAGAGACTGAACCTTAGTTTGCTTACGATTGCCGTTCTCAGGTTGATGATGAAAGATATCAATATTGCAGCATCAACAGCATTGGATGCACTAAATCCATCGGGGAGATTAATGGCATTTGATGCCGGAGCTAATGTATTGATGCCAAATATTACACCCATCGATTACCGGACTAATTATTGGTTGTATGAAAACAAACCTTTTATAAAAGAAGCTGCCGAGCTTACAGCACAACTAAAAAACCATTATCCTGAAGCAGGCAAAACCCTTATTACAACTGAATGGGGTGATTCGAATCACTTCTTTTGTCGTATGATGAGCCGGATTGTCCAATGAGTTTTACAACTCAATCAAATTCGTAATCCAATAAAGTTTGCATTTAAATTCACTCGTATCAGATACCAGGTCTGTTATTTTTAATTTGAAATCAGAAAATTTGGATTATACATATTTTTTTCACTCTGGCAATTTCATTGTTTTTGCTTAAATTAAGATACGATGTTAGTTTTTAATGCCTCTATTTTAGGGGTTTTTGCATTTTAGATACCCAATAAGTGCTCAAAATTCAATATCGATTTAACTGTTACAATTCATTTTCTGTTTATGAATTTACCAATTGTTAAATTTATCTTTTGGGTTTGCAAAAATTGTTACACATGGAAAATTGAAAGGATATCAAGAAATTCAGGCCTGATTTAAAAACAAAAATTAATAGACCGACTCCCGAAGAATACTAGAAAGCAATTGAAACTTTCAAACCAATATTACTTAAATAAAAGACAAGATCATTTTTCACAATAGTACCTCTCCGGGTGCTTCTTACAACTCTGAATGCTTAATTTGAATGGGTATTTATTTCCTAACTCAGCACCCTTTTTTGCAAAATAATTCTTTTATAAAAAGAATCTTTTTTTTAACAATTGAGTTTAAATTACTATCTTGTAAGCTTTATATTTGCAAATACTTTCAATAAGGAAATTAAAAATAGCCAAACATGTAACAGTAACAAAACACGATTAAACAATTAACCATTCAATGAAATTAAAACTTTTAGGGAAATTATCATCGTGTTGAAATAATAGGTAGTTATATGACACGTAAATATTTAATGACTTTTTGTCTTGGTAATTTTTTTCAAATAGTTCCGCTACACTATCTAATAAACCTCACAAAGCAAAAATTAATTTTTCCGTTTAGCCATGCCATAAGTGATGAAAGATTACCACATATAGAAAATTTATATCCGGTTCGTACAATTGATTTATTCGTGAGTGGACTTGAGTTTTTGTGCAAACACTACAAGCCCGTTACGATAAACCAAGTACATGATATTATCAATAATAAAACTCCGATAAATAAACCCCTTTTTCATTTAACATTTGATGACGGGCTTTCCCAAACCCATTCTGTAATTGCTCCTATTTTAAAAAGAATGGGAATACCCGCAACATTCTTTATTAACACTAAGTTTGTCGATAACAAAGAGTTGTTTTATCGGTACAAAGCAAGTTTAATAATTGAGGATATAAAAAATAACAGGGTTCCTGAAAATGCCCTTACCGCAATAAATCAGGTTTTACCTTATGATGATTTGAGGCCTGAAAATCTGGTCGCAGAAATATTAAAAATAAAATATCCCGATCAAATTAAATTAGACAGTATCGCACAGATAATTGGTCTTGACTTTGATGATTTTCTTAAAAATCAAAAACCGTACTTAACATCCGAAAATATTCATGAACTATTACAAATGGGATTTGCAATCGGGTCACACGGTTTAGATCATCCGCATTTTAAAGACGTGTGTTTAGAGGTACAAAAAAAACAGATAAAAGAAAGTTTTGATTTTATCGAGAAAAACTTTTCAGTTAAGGAAAAATATTTTTCATTTCCATTTACTGATGATGAAATCTCTAAAAACCTTTTCGACTGGTTATTTGAAACTGAAAAATGCGATTTGTCATTTGGTACTGCAAGCATGAAAGAGGATATAAACTGCCACCATATACACAGAATTCCAATTGATGGCACATTGTTTCCCATCAGGAAAATCATTTACAAGGAGTATATTTATTATCTCCTTAAAGAACCTTTTAACAAAAACAAAATATACAGGGCAGAGGATTAACTTAAAAAGTAGCTATATCCGCACTTAAAAAAACACTACTTTCAACATTGTTTCTGAATTATCCTTTTCTGAAGTTTCCCAACAGAAAAAATTATTACTTTGGCTCATAATTTCAATTTTCTCCACATGAAACAAAAACCCCGATTAAGTTTCTGGCAAATTTGGAACATGAGTTTCGGTTTTTTGGGAATTCAATTTGGATTTGCTTTACAAAATGCGAATGCTTCCAGGATACTCCAAACATTCGGAGCAGACGTTCATCATCTTAGCTGGTTTTGGCTTGTAGCACCGATCACAGGAATGATTGTCCAACCAATCATTGGCTATTTTAGTGACAAAACATGGAACCGCCTGGGAAGACGCCGACCCTATTTTCTGACTGGTGCGATCCTTACCAGTATTGCTTTGATCCTGATGCCAAATGCACCACATCTTGCAACATTTATTGCTCCCATGTTCGTTGGCGGAGGATTGCTAATGATCATGGATGCTTCCATTAATATTTCGATGGAACCTTTCAGGGCACTGGTGGCCGATAAATTGCCTGATGAACAGCACACATTGGGTTTCTCCATGCAGACTTTATTGATCGGAATTGGAGCCGTTGTTGGTTCATGGCTTCCTTATGTTTTGGGCAACTGGTTTGGCGTCTCGAAAGAAGCTGCTCATCAAGGTCTGGTCCCGCCAAATGTATATATCTCATTCTATTTCGGGGCAGCCGTTTTATTGACCACTATTATTTGGACAATCTCAAGCACTAAAGAATATCCCCCGGAATTTTATAACGATGAAGCAGGTACAGGAGGGAAAAGAAAAAAAGAAAACTAAAATTAAGATTCCGAAAATCATGTGGCAATTATTACTTGTCCAATTCTTTTCATGGTTTGCACTCTTCTCGATGTGGGTATTTACGACTCCTGCTGTTGCACTGCATTTTTATCATTCGCCCGATCCGAATTCTGCCGGTTATCAGGCTGCGGGTGATTGGGTGGGAATCCTTTTCGGAATTTACAACGGAGTTTCTGCCGTCATTGCATTGTCTCTGCCCAAAATTGCCAAAAGGCTCGGTCGAAGGGCGACACATGCATCTGCACTTGCTATTGGAGGGATTTCGTTTCTTTCATTTGCCGTCATCCCAAACGAAACATTACTTATTATTCCCATGATTGGGATCGGAATCGCCTGGGGAAGTATCCTGGCAATGCCTTATGCCATGCTGGCTGCATCAATACCGGCAAGGCAAATGGGTGTTTTTATGGGGTTATTTAACATGTCCATAACTATTCCACAAATTGTCAATGGGATTTTCGGCGGTTTGATCCTTGAGTATTTTTTTTACGATAATCCATTGAACTCAATCCTGATGGCTGGTGTATTCATGATATTAGGCGCCGGGGCAACTTTTCTGGTTCAGGATAAGCTTGATTTGGAGCGAAAAAAACATAAACAGGATTAACCCATCTTCAAAATTCTGAACCGAAACGGTTCCAGAAAAATTTGGTTCTTACAAGAAAATTCGACTTTCTGATTCGATATCGTGTCAGTGTACGATCCATTTAAATCTTCGCAGTGAATAAAGAATTGGATGGCTTTACTGGATAAATTTAAAAATATTAGTTGTTGTTGATCCTCAGATTTTCGATGTAAAGAGACTATTGCCTCCGGACGGTCATTTTCTATAACATGCACGGTTGTTTCGCCATCTGATTGTTGATCACTGCTTTTTAAGAAAGAAAGTTTTTGATATAAGCCGGTCATTTTATCATCTTTCCATTCAATTTCATCCTTGTCAAAAAACTTCAGCCTACGGTAGTTGCCTGCTTCCTGACCGCTATAAATAAGCGGGTTGCCGGGAATTAAAAAGGTTAAGGCCGTCAGGGGTTCGAGGAAATAATGGATCCTTTCGATGGCCGAACCCTGCCATGAATTTTCATCGTGATTACTTGTAAAATTGAGTAATGAAGCTCCTTTTGGAAGGTTATTCACCTCATTTAGCGCAATTTTTAACAGATCATCAGCATTGATTTTTCGTGAGGCCAAATCATTCATGGCATGCATCAGTTTCCAGTTGTAAAGGAGATCAAATGCATATTCTAGCAAATCCTGATTTTCGGATTCTGCAAGCATAAGAACCGGTTTAATTTTATCCAGTTCGTACCTCGCCCGGTTCCAGAAAAGGGTCGGTACAAGATGTGCCATATCGCACCTGAAACCGTCAATATCTGTTTCTTTGAGCCAGAATTCCATGGCGTGAATCATTTCATCCCACAAAGCCGGGTTATTGTAATCCAGGTGAATAACGTCTTCCCAGTCGGGAAAAGGTGGCGTAAAATTTCCAACCTTATCTTTCGAGTAAAAATCAGGATGTTCCTTTGTCCACACATGATCCCATGCGGTATGATTGGCAACCCAATCGATGATCACTTTAATTCCAAGTTCATGAATTTTTTTTACCATGGATTTGAATTCAGCCAGTGTGCCAAATTCAGGGTTTATGGCTTTAAAATCCCGGATAGAATAATAGCTGCCAAGCGAACCTTTACGATTTTTTTCCCCAATCGGATAAATGGGCATGAACCATAAGATTCCAACACCCAATTCTTTTAATCGCGGAAGGTGCTCTTCAAATTCAATAAATGTTCCACTTGCAGAGTATTGACGAACGTTGACCTCATACAACGACCGATTCTTCAACCAATCCGGAGAATTTATTTTTCTCGATAGCATCAAATAAAACTTTAAAATAAGGGGTAATGTTCTTTATTGGACCCAGTTTTCAACTATCAGACCTTTTACCCGCCTGAATTCTTTCTCATTATTTGAAACGAGCACAACATTCAGGCTTTTGGCATGGGCGGCTATTAAAGTATCCAGCGGGCCAATCGGAGTACCTGATTTTTCAAGGTCGTTTCGGATTATCCCATATTCAGTTGCTGCGTTATAATCAAAATTAACAATTTCAAAAGGTATCAATAACTGGTCAAGAGCTTGTTGATTTTTCTCCCGCTGCTGACTTTTATTAACGCCAAATTGCAATTCTGCCACTGAGATACTTGAAATACCTAACGAACCCAATCGTAATTTTTTAAATTTATTCTGTACACCTGCAGGTTTATTTTTAATCAGGTAAATACAAATGTTGGTATCAAGTAGGTATTGCATCATTCAAGGTCTTCGCGTTTTTCATTTGTATATTGTTCCCTGTTTTCCATAAAATCAGGAGAAAATTTTTCAAGACTGTCGAAGAAAACCTGCCATGGATTATGAAAAGGAATAATGTACAACACATTACCTAATTGCTTTATATATACCTTATCATCGTTAATTTTTAATTTCTCAGGTATATGCAACGCCTGAAATCCAGACTCATATTTAATATCTATCGTTTCAAAAGCCATAATTTTTAATTTCCAACAAATATAACATTATATTGGCGAATTAATCCCATTTTCATTGCTTATTCTATTTGTTTTTTCTAATTAATCTATCATTTTAAACTTTATTAATTACTTCACTTCCATCACCTCATAGTCTTTTGTAATCAGTATATCGGCAAGTGGTTTCAGCGACTGAACCATTTTATGTTCCTGTCCAAGCGTTGCCCATCTTACTTCGTCCATCACTTCTTTTCCCCGTTCATCTTTGGTGTGTTTTTCCTTGGTTTCAAGATAGGTAAGTTCAATAAAAATCCGGAGATCAATCTCTTTTGATTTAATCGCATAGAGACCATCAACGACAAGCATATCAACCTCACCAAAATTGGTTATCAACCGGTCGACCTGCTCGGTCACGAGATCAACGCAAGGCATTTCAGATTTTTTACTCCGTTTAAAATCATCGATTGTTTTATGAATAGCGTTCCAGTCGTATTCATTGTAGCCGACAACGTTTTCGATACCATGTTCCGCACGCCATTCCCTTCGTTCGAGCGGATGGGTCATGTAATAATTATCCGTATGGAGGGGTTTGGCAAATATGCCAAATTTCCGCATTCCTTTGGCAATTACATGGGCGAGCTCTGATTTTCCCGAACCCGATTCGCCTGAGATCGCGACAATGTATTTGTCCTTCTTATTTTTCAGTATCTTTTGGATAATGATCTCACCTGCTTTTTTGTGCTTATCCTGAATTAATAAAATGTCACCCAACATAAACTTATATTTTTAACGTGTGTACTTTATTCTTTTTTCTGAATTATTCTGAATCAAATGCTTTGTCCCCATTACTTCAATTTCTATCCCGAGGTTTTGGTCATTTATTTGATAAATATTGACAAATTCAGGCGTGATGTTGCACCGATAATGAACATTTTTAAAATCAAAACCAAAACCGATGGATCTCCAGTGAACCGGTAAGTGTGGTTCGAACCGAACAATATCCGATCTCAGGTTTAATCCTGCAAACGACTGGATTGCAATTAAAACAGTTCCAGCCATAACACCGGCATGAATACCTTCACCGGTAGTTCCACCCTGGATGTCAGAATAGTCGCTTGTGAGTGCATCGAGATAAAGCTCCCAGCTTAATTCCTTATTGCCGATCATGTTCGCCAACTGCGCATGAACCACGCGGCTTAATGTTGAACCGTGTGATGTGCGGTGTAAATAATATTCAAGGTTTTTTATCAGGTAGTCCTTCGGCAAACTGTATCCAAGATGTTTTAAAATTTTTGTCACTTCGCTCTCGTCCAGATTATAAAAGACTTGCAGGGTGTCGGCCTGTTTAGCTACCTTATAATCATCCGGTGATTTTCCCTCAGCTTTCAGCAGCCGGTCCATCCGGTAAACATTGCCATACTTTTCTCTGTAATAATCCCAATCGAGCTCTTTTAATTCGAAATAACCATCGTACTGAGCAAGGATATTCCCGCTGATCACAATATTCATTTTATCCGCATATGACTTTCCATTCAGATATTTCAGCATTTGTAAGCTCGATTTTTGTTTTTATTTTCTGAACGTCTTCCTTATCTAATAATTTCAACATATCAAACGCTCTGTCAAAAGCCCAGACGACCATCAGGTTTGTGTAGGTATTATCTTTCAAACCTCCCTCTTTTGCTTCGGGATAACTCTCATGAAATTCATCCGGTCCCATTACATTCTTTATTTCATACCGTCCGATTTCAGGATTCAGTTTTGATTTACTGGCCCAGAAACGGCAAATTTCGAGAAACATTTCTGCGCCATAATTTTTCAGGAACTCAATGTCTTCGGTCGCATTAAAATATTGCCATACATTATAAGCTATAGCCAGTGATACATGCCGTTGAAGGGAGCTGTAATCGTCACCCCACTTGCCGGTAAGGGGGTTCAGATGCACTACTTGCGTCTCTTCCCTCCCATCGCTTCCGCTTTGCCAGGGAAACATCGCACCTTTATAACCATACTGCTTAGCATATTTTCTTGCCGCATCCAGCCTCCAGTACCTGTAACGTAAAGCTGCTTTTACAACTTCACCGAAATACAAATTGTAAAACGGAAGAATAAAAAGTTCATCCCAGAAAATATGACCCCTGTAAGCTTCACCATGCAACCCCCGGGCTGTAATGCTTGCATCAATATGTTGATTTTGGGGAGAAAAGGAAACCATCAAATGATATAAATGCAGCCTCAGTAATTTTTGCGCCCTCCGGTCACCTTCAACTTGTATATCTATCTTTTTCCAAATTTCTTTCCATTTCCCGGCACTTTTAGTCATCAGTTCATCAAATTCACCCGCAATTTTAAGAAGAGCCCATGCATCACCCAGCGGTCTTTCTGAGTCCCATTCTTTTGACGTATAAATAGCGATTGTTTTATCAATTTCAACCGGTTCTCCTTTGGATGCCGATACTTCAAACTCCGAACTGACATAAGCAGCTTTTGAAGAAACTTTTATTTCCGGATTAATTTCTCTACCCGATTTTTTAATCTTCAACTTTGAAACAACAGCGATTTGTACAACTGATTGGGTAGTCTCAACAACCAGAAATGAATAATTGTTCTCACCGCCCTCTTCCACCGGAGACAGGTGGTGCTGATTCAGATCCCGGTAACGGGCAACACCGTCGTTGATGATAGCACCATTCAGTTCGGATTTAATGGTTATTTTACCGGAATAATTCAATGGTATGATTTTATAGGAAAGAGCCGCCAGATGCGGATTATCCATACTTGCAAAGCGCTCCGATTCAATCCTTGTTTCCCTTCCTTTTTCATCTTGGATAACAAGGGTTCTCAACAAAACACCCTCCCTTAATTGCAGTCTACGGCTGATTGAAATGATCTTTATTTTATTTATATCGATCCAGTTATCATCTCCGATCCTGAATTTGACGGGCAGCCAGTTTGGGCAGTTTACAAAATCTTCATTCTCCACTTCCCGGCCACCAACTTTTGATTTGAGACGGTTATACATACCCGCAATATAGGTTCCGGGGTAATTATAATCACCGGCAGAAGTTTCTTCCATGGCACCTCTGGTTCCAAAATATCCATTTCCAACCGTCAATAAGGTTTCTCTGGTTTTTTCCTTTTCAGGGAAATAATCCGTGTAGGTTATACTCCAGTTATCTTCTTCCAACCCTGAATCAAACCAGTTCTTTATTCCATTAAGGCCGATGTCTGAAATGTCTTTTACGACGATATCTGCGCCGTTTACCTGAAGCTCTTTTTCATTGTTTTCACGAGCAATACCTAACACCAGTCCGAAATTACCTTTTGAGCCGGCCTGAACTCCCGAAACTGCGTCTTCTACAACTACAGCCTGATCATAAGGTACACCGAGGTTATCGGCGGCTACCGTAAATATATCCGCCTCCGGTTTCCCATGAAGCCCGAGTTCAGCTGAGACTTCGCCATCAACCCGGGTTTCAAAATATTCGAGGATCCCGGCTCTTTCAAGAACAGCTTTGCAATTTTTACTCGATGAAGCCACACCAACCTTTATATTATTCTTTTTTAAATCTTCAATTAACTTAATTGTAGAGGGATAAACCTCAACCCCATCGTTATTAAGAACCTCATTAAAGGCTTCATTTTTCCGGTTCCCTAACCCGCAAACTGTTTCTTTACCAGGCAAATCGGAAGGGACGCCAAAAGGAATATCTATTCCTCTTGATTTCAGAAAAGATTCAACACCTTTGTATCTTGGTTTGCCATCAACATAAGGTAAATAATCGTTTTCATGGCTGAACTCACGGAAAGGTTCGTTGTATTTTTTAGCCCGTCCCTTTAAATACTCATCAAACATTTTTTTCCATGCTGCGCTGTGAACCAGGGCAGTTTTGGTAATCACACCATCGAGATCGAAAATTACCGCTTTGAAATTTCTGACAGGCATAGTAAATTGTTGAATTGTTGAATTGTTGTATTGTTGAATTGTTGTATTGATTTTATTTATTGAATTATTGAATTGCGATAATAATTTAAACATTCGTTCGTAATTAGTGTAATTTTATCCAGTAGTAGTGAAGCCCTTCAAGGATCAGTTCATCTTCGGCTTTGCCTTTCGGTATCGGCTGACCCATAATATCCGTATTTTCCTGAACCCTAAAAAAATGCGTATTCCGGATGGATAAATTGTCAGGTGTAAGGTTATTTATGACAAGCACTTTTTCTGTATTCCAGGTTCTGATATAACTCAATACCTCATCGCGACTTTTCCCGTTCCGGTCATACATATCCAGCCATTCGATTGCCCCTCTTCCAAAACATTTGAATTTATTGCGTGCGTTGATCAGCTTTTTTACCCGACTGTAAACCTCTGAAGAAAAGGAATCCGAATCTGCCAGCTCTTCATTTACCTTTTCCCAATCGACCTTTCCCCGCACCAAAAAGCGGGTATCATCTTTTCCTGTAAGCTTGATCATTTCACGGTAATAGCTTTCGTCGTTAAGCTTTCCGAATTCATCGCCATAATAGATAATAGGTGTTCCCGGAAGGCTCAGCATAATGGAAAAAGCAAGACCAATTTTTTGCGGGTTCCGGTCAAGTAATTCCGATAAGCGCGCCGCAACTCCCTGACCCAGTCTAAAATCCCATAACGGTTTGTGACAATAATTGTCATGAATATATTTTCTGTCTTCTTCTGAAACATACACCAGTTCAAGGCTTAATTCGTCATGGCAGCGGAGAAACGTAAACCACTGAGCAGATGCAGGTATAGGTGGCGTTACTGCCGGGGAAAGAATGTTTGCTACCGGTTCCCTGCTTTGTGCTGCCAGCGATTTAAATATCTGGGGCATAAGCGGGAAATGATACCCGGCATTGCATTCATCATTATTTCCAAAATATTTGACCACCTCTTTCGGTTTCTGGCAGGCTTCTGCAAGAAGTAATGTATGTGGCCTGACATAGTCAAGAATCGCCCTGAAAAATTTCACCACGGTATGTGTTGTGGGGTGATTTTCGCACGTTGTTCCGTCTTCCTTCCAAAGATAAGGTATGGCATCCGCCCTGAACCCGTCAACACCCTGCGTTAACCAGAAAAGAAAATTCTTTGTCATTTCGATGAGCACCTGTGGATTTTTATAATTCAGGTCGGGCTGAAACTCAAAAAAACGGTGAAAGAAATACCACTCGCCATCCTTTTCCCAATTGCTATCGCATAATCCTTCGAAAATGATCCGGGCATCTTTATACAGGTTGGTGTCTTTCGACCAGATGTAATAATCACGATATGGATTATCAATAGATTTTCGGGATTCGGTAAACCATGGGTGCTCATCTGAGGTATGATTAATGGCAATGTCAAAGATGACTTTCAATCCTCTTTTATGCGCCTCTGCAAGGAAATTCCTGAAAAATTGCCTTTGTTCATCGATGGTTGTCGTTTCATCCATACCCAGTAATTCTGCGCGTATCTGAACATAATTCCGGATATCGAAACCGGCATCTTTCATGGGTGAATCGAGAATGGGTAAAAGCCACAGGCAATTGACTCCCAAATCCTGAAGATAATCGAGCCTATCAGATAGTCCTTTAAAATCTTTATTAAACTGGTCAACATACAGGGAATAAACCACAGCATCTTTATACCATTCGGCTTGATGTTTCGGCAGGTTTATTTTTGTTTTCGCAACTTCTATCTCCTGAATAAATTTACTGAGTTGCTCGGTCGAAGCCTCAGGATAAAGCTTATTCCAGTATTTTACTAAATTGTTAAACAAGTCCATACCTGCACATTTATTTGAGTGACAAAGTTAAATAATATCGGTCAATGGTGAATTGAAGAAAAGAAACAAGATAAAAGGAAATGGTTGGGAAATAAAATTTATTACGCTACTCCTTTTCGCATGCATAACTAAAAGGAATTGATGATTGGTGATTAATGATTAGTGAAGTTTAAGGGTAAAATTAGCAGTGTGCAACAGGCAAACATTAGCATGCCTGAATAAAGTTGACCGTTTTTAAATTATGTTATTGTTATGTTTACTATTTAATGATCTTTGGGATTTTCTGTAAATTGATCAATAAAATAAGGTCGCAGTTGCGAGGTTTTATCAGTCCTGTGAACCAAGTACCGTGAGACTGCCTTTGAGGATTTTTTTTAATTCCTGCGGGCCGTAGAATACTTCCAGCAGCCAGAAATAGGTGCCATCGGCTACGACTTTTCCATGTTGTTTTCCATCCCAGCCGCTTTCAAAATCATCTGACTCCCAAACCCGCTCACCCCATCGGTTGAACACTTCCATATGGCTCTGGTTGATTCCCTGCCATTGCCCGGGATAAGGCCTGAAAATATCGTTTAATCCATCACCATTCGGAGTGATAACAATGGGTACAGCAACATCGAAAAATTCCACTTTTACCGAATCGGAACTTTTGCAAGATCCCAGCGAAACTTCAACATAGTAAATATCATCAACCGGAGTAACTGTATTTGCATCAATGTCCAGTATCTCGCCCGTATATCCGTTCTGCCACAAATAACTGTTGTAACCGGGACCTGCATCGAGCTGCACCGTTTCACCCGGAAACGCAAGCTGATCTTCGCCGAGATCAACCTGGGGTATAGCTATCACCGTAACATAAATTTCGTCGTAAGCGCTGTCGCAGGGATTGACAACAGCAAGGGAATAATTGCCCTGGCTGGTGACATAATATTTATCACTTCCCGGCTCACCGTTCCAATAATAGGTATAATCTCCCTGAGGTGCCTGAAGAATCAGTGTATCACCAGCGCAGAATGTCTTATCCTCTCCGAGATCGGCAACAGGAGCCTGAATAAATCCGATGGATACTGAATCGGAAGCCATGCAATTGTATTGATCCGTGACGGAAACTGCATAATCCCCGCTTGCGGTTACATCAAAGAATTGAGCAGAAGATCCATCCTGCCACAGGTAAGACTCGAAACCCGGCCCTGCATTGAGCATCACAGTATCACCTTCACAATGAATGGAATCTCCTCCCAGCTCAACCTGGGGGGAAGAAACATCAACAAAGATTTCATCACTGGTGGTGCAGCCAAAGCTATTGGAAACCACTACCGAATAATTTCCTGAAGAAGTTACATCAAGGAACGGGAAGATTGAGCCGTCCTGCCACTGATAGGAAGAATAGCTCGAACCAGGTTGAAGTGTCAGAACCTCACCATTGCAAATGACCGTATCATTTCCAAGATTCAGATCCGGAAGAGAAGAATAATTAATTAAAATTGAATCGGCATCGCTGGAGCAGGAATTGGAAACGATACACCAATACAATCCAGGCTGTGTAACTGTATAACTGAGTCCGGAACTGTTATTCTGCCAGGTATAGCTATCGTAGCCCGGGTTGGCAGACAGCACAAGTTGTTCCCCCTCGCAAAGTGTTGTATCATTGCCAAGATCTATTTGAGGCCAGGGGGCAAATAAAACATTTATTGTATCACTTACCGAACAGTCATTTTCACCGTAAACAGTCACCCAGTATTTTCCTGAGGAGGTAACATTGTAAGTTGAACCGGTGGAATTGTCCTGCCACACGTACGAATTGTAACCGCTTCCCGGATTCAGAACAAGTGTTTGTCCATCGCACAGGGCCGTATCATTGCCGAGCTCAATTACAGGAAGTGCTGCAACATCGATTTGAATGGAATCTCCGCCCGTACAACCGAAAAAATCAGTGACGAGTACCCAGTAAAGACCGGTCTCCGTAACTTCGTAATTGGGCTCAACGGATCCATCCTGCCATAAATATCCGGTAAATGTAGAGTCAGGATTCAATATCAGTGTTGAACCTTCACAAATCGTTGTGTCATTGCCCAAATTCACTACCGGTCCCGGTGCTGCAAAAACCTGAATTGTATCGGTAAGAATGCAGACTTTAAAAAGACTGATGTCGTCAATAGCAAAATCGTTCCCGCTCATCGTCGTATTTTGATTTACAATCTGTAAATCGATGGATGTATTGTTACCGGAATTCCACAGCGCATAAAAATTCTGCCATAAGCAGGTTGCGTTTGTCAGATTTACCTGGGCTATTGATGAACCATTGATGGATAAATTCAGAACAGCAGGATTATCCCAAAATACAGAGGTAAACCAGCCAGAGTAATGATAATCCGTATTCGGTGTAACAGGCAGCGTTTCGTGCCAAACTTTCTGATTCGCAATAGGAGCGCCATTTACAACCATCATTTTACCGGTGCCCGTAGTATGATCACCACAATTTGAAAAATCGGGATGGACAATGTGGGGATTGGTAGTAACGGCGTAGGTTCCTTCAACATAAACGCTTACCGGGTTATACGTGTAATCGCTTTGAAAGCCTATATTTCCTGCAGTAAAAAATCCGTTGTTGACAATGTTGGTCGAATCGATCATTTCAACTGTACACCAATATTTCCCGGCCTCATTTACAGTTATGAACTGGCCGGTACTGCCATTGTTCCAGAGATAGGTGAAAGCTCCGTTGCCTGCATCGAGCTGAACGGTTTCGCCCGGACAAAGCACCTTGTCCTCACCCAGGAATGTCGAATCGCATTGAGAGAATGCCGGTTGAGCCAGCAACAAAGGCAGAGTGATGAAAAACAGAATTTTAATGAATTGCACGACCAATTATCAATTAAAACTTCGGTGAAAATAACAAATAAATAAACATCAGATTACATTGTTTTGTTAAAAAGAATTTTATGAAACTGGCGTTTGAACTTGCCTTCCGGGTTATTTTATTCGTATTCCAATAGTTAGTCTGAAGTACCTGTTATAAATATCTTCCTGCTCAGAATACAACTTGTTAAGCCCAAGTTTATAATCAGGTTTCACAACCAGTTCAATTTTTGAAATTGGTATTAATACTCCTATTCCACCATAAAGCCCAAATGAACTTGATAACCCTACTTTCTGAACGAGTTGCTGTTCCGTATAATTAACCTGATTTGTGGTATCAGTTGCGTATGTGCCAAGTGTACCGGTCCGTTTTGCAGAAATCATTAAATCAGCAAAGCCACCTGCCTCGATAAAGAATTTTGTTTTAGTGCCCATCGTTAACCGCAGTCCCAATGGAATTGAAAAAAAATTCATTGTATAGGTCAGGTCGGTGGCATTTGAATAATGTCCTTCGTACATTGATTTCTTGAATTGACTTGTCCGGTTATATTCCATCCCCAACATAAGGTTGAGCTTTTTATCCGGCATGAAAGCGTGATAAGCTCCGATTCCAAACCCATACCGGTTTTCCGTATTGTTATCTTTTACATCCGACCGGTTAACTGAAATTGTAAACTCATCAAAGAAAAAATTATTCGTGCTCTGTCCTGAGGATGATATCCTAAAAACAAGAAATCAGTCCGATTATCAGCGTTAAATGTTTCATTTTATAATTCGTTTGACATAAGTTTGCTTGCATTATATCATACCCAGTACAAGTGATGCTTTCGCACGGACCTTTGTCTGAACATTTGCGCCGGAACCTTTTTCTGGCTAAAAGCAATACAGGTCTTGATATCAGTGTTTTTGTATTTTACCTCTTGGCTTTTTATTTACCATTAATTACAATTCTGCCAGTATTGCTTTTTATCCTTTGTTAACTGCGGTTTTTCTTTTTTCAAGATAATTCAGAAAATCTGAGACCCAATTATCGATTAAATCTTTTGTTACAATAAAATCTTTTCCTGTTTGATGATTAGACCATCCGTTATTTTCGAGTAAATATTGATCAAATCTATACTCCTTTTTATTTATTAGGTCTTCATGATAATCTAATCCATAATGCCCATGCTTCTCGTATAATGAAACTTTTAACCTTGCTACCTCGAGCTCATATGCATAAGGTCTATCCCAATTAAAACACAAATAAAGATTTCTATATCCAAATTCATACATTTCATTAGGTCGTTCGCCTACACCAAAAGTAAAATTGGATGAGGGGTCTTCTATGCTGTTCTTTATTTTCTTTAGGTCTTTAATTATAGATATGACCTCTTGCTTAGCGATATTAAGGGCTTCAGGACTAGTTAAGAAAAGCTGTCTTTTTCTTTCGGCTTCTCTTTTTCTTATTAACCTTTTGGCTTTATCCTCAATAGATTCCGGCTTAGTTATTCCTCCACATTCTTTTATTTTCTGTTCGATTACAGGTGCAGCGCCCTTAGATTTCCATCTTTCATAATCAAACCAAATGTAAGTTCTAGGTATCCACTTTGGAATTTCGGAGTTTTTGTCCAAGTTAATCAACAAAAAAAATTCCCACCCGTTATCAAATGCTCGATTCTTTATTGCAATTTCTTCAATTCTTGTCCAAGATGTCTTCCCCCATCCGTCACGAAAAAGGACAACGACTACCCTGGATTCTATATTAAATACCTTATTAAACTTTTCTTCGCCATCTGTTCCTCCTAATTCTTCTTGCTTTTTGGAATAAATGAAAGTCGAAAATCTATCTTGTAATAAATCATTAATATCGAATGCGATAACTTCATCTTGTTTAAGAAATGAAAAAGCTATATCGTATTTATAATTTGTTTCCATCTTAAATCGCAGTTAACATTCTATTATTTTATCCATTGTTCCCCAAATTGGTTCATCAAAGATAAAAAAAGAAGTTTTAATTATTTTTAAAAAAAATACTTCTGCTATCCTTCTTTTCCAGATATTTACCTCCAAAAATGTATGATCTAAGATCCACTTTATAAAAATCTGTACGTTTGCAAAAAAACAATATCAGTTTTAACAAGACCCCATTTCAAATTATGGAATATCAAATTGCACCAAGAAGCCTTGGGAAGTCGGATATGCAAGTCACTCCTATCGGATTAGGATGTTGGCAATTCAGTAAGCGGGCCAACATGGCCGGGAAATTCTGGCCTATGCTTGAAGACGATGTGATCCTTGATATTGTAAAGGTCAGCCTGGAGGGAGGAATCAACTGGTTTGATACTGCCGAAGTTTACGGTCAGGGAACCTCCGAAAAAATGCTCGTAAAATCGCTGACTGCCATAGGCATAAAACCGGATGATGTGTTCGTTGCAACCAAATGGTGGCCAATGTTCCGCTTTGCTCCAAACATTTTAAAAACGATTGATGAACGATTGTCCTGCTTGAGTCCCTTTCCAATAGACCTGTACCAGGTACATCAGCCGTATGGTTTTTCGTCAGAAGTGAAAGAAATGGAAGCGATGGCTAAGTTGGTAATGGCAAAGAAGATCAGAAATGTGGGAGTCAGCAACTTTTCTGCTTCAAAAATGCGCAGTGCCTGGGAAACGCTTCAAAAATCAGGTATTAATCTTTTATCGAACCAGGTTCGGTACAGCCTGCTTGACCGTAAAATTGAAACCAATGGCGTGCTCGATACTGTCAAAGAGCTTGGAATCACAATCATTGCCTATTCACCGTTGGCACAGGGTCTTGTTACCGGTAAATTCCACGACAACCCGGAATTACTGAAAAATATTGGTTTCCGTAAATATTCTTCGCTATTCAAGCCAAAGGGTCTTGAGAAAAGCCTGCCTGTCGTTGAGCTGATAAAAAAGCTGGCAACGAAATACGAATCCACTCCCTCACAAATTGCACTCAACTGGCTGATCCAGTTTCATGGCGATGCAGTGGTGGCCATACCCGGTGCTACCAAAGCAAAACATGCAGAAGAAAATGCCGGTGCCATGAAATTCAAACTTTCAGCAGAAGATATGAGCCTGCTTGATGAGGCAAGTAAAGGGTTTAAATAGTAAAACTACACTTCCTTTAAGTTTTCCATCCTAGAATATCAGGAATGACAGTGCTTATCGTTTTAGAAATGCTGATGTTTTTTTTTGAATAACTTCTTTGAAGTGGATCAGAAATTTTCGCATTGAGTTCTTTAATAGCATTCATCAAACCTAAAAGGCCATCCGTGAACTGGACGGCCCTTTTACACTAATTAACCAAGTTATATCAATTTACCTTCAGCATTCGCTTCGTGGTGATAAGGTTGTGATTTACTTTCAGAGAATAAAAGTACACACCGGGACTAGTATTTATACCGCTTTCGGTTTTGCCATCCCATTCAAAACGATGCTGACCCGACTGTAAGCCTGCGAAGCTAAAAGTTCGTACTGTTTGGCCCATCGTATTTATGATCGTGATTTCCACTGTTGAAAAACCGGCCAACGAATAGGTAATTGTTGTATTGTTGGAAAAAGGGTTAGGAAAATTCTGTCCCAGGAAAGTATTTTCCTGCTTTGATCCTAAATTGACACCTGTCGCAGAGCTGTTAATCGCCAGAGCCTTTATGCAGAAATTTCCAGTATGTTCGTATCCCGAAGGATCATCATAATCATAAAAATCTACCCATCCTTTTCCGTTACTATAATAACTTTCACCAGGATTTGCTGTAGATGGAACCACAGTCCTGCCTGTTGCTCCTAACAATACGGGCACCTCGGAAGTCCTGTCGTAAGGCATGCCACCATCCGAAAGCTCAAGATAAACATAGAAATTATCACCCGTTGTAAATTCCACCGGTGCATCCAGATCAATGGTATGAAAACCGGTATAATCAATATAGCCTGATTTAGCGGATAATTCTCCTGAAAGGCCTACCCCATCAAAAGTATTGTAAATTTTTACAGTATAATTGACACCATCGACAGATGTAAAAAAGCTTACCGAGGCGATGGCTTCTGATTCCGTTATTGTAAAGGCATTAAAGGCTTCGGTAACGTCGGCTTTGGTATCCCGCCAGCCATGGTAATCGTGATAATACACTTTTTTGTAATGAAAGGGTTCTGTGTTGGAAAACGAAACAGCGCCCATTTCAGGATGATGGCCCGCATGCTTGTCGTAATAGGAAATCCAGAAGAATCCACTATTTCCCCAGCCGGAGCCCCAGCTGTTTTTAGTTAGCCATGCACCGGTCAGAGGTGCCTGGGTAACATGTGAATCATCCCAACCAATAATCGCTACCGAATGGTTCGGATCGAGGTTGCTCGAAGGCGGTTGATAATGGTTATACTGATTATTCATAAAACTACCGCTGTAACAAATGCAGGTTGCCATTACTCCATTTTCCATTATTTTTTGCTTGACCAGATCAATATTTTCAAGGTTATCACCTACAGTGAACCATTCAACATCTCTGGGATAGTAGGTTGAATAGGATGTATCGAAACGCTCAGGGGCGCTGAGATACCAGTTATCATCAAGTTCGGTGTTATCATTGGCATCGGGGCTGTAGACTGCACCCTCCCCTCTTGTCAGATAAGCAGAAGATACCCGGTAATCACCTCCCTGATGAACTTCGAGCCCTACTCCGGAAGGTGGATCTATGTCCTCATTAAAATGCTGATTGAATCCGTTCCACCAATCGAGATGGTATTCGGATAAATTGGGTTCCACATCAGCCAGTGTATCGACCCATTGGCCATTCATCATCAGGTTTCCTTCGATGGCAGCCATCGTGCCGTGCGTCCAGCAAGTTCCGCCTGTCTGGCTTTTTACTGAGCTTACATAATTGTGATTGTTAAAATTTCTCAGGTCAAAAGTTGACGGAATCTGTGCAAAAATTGAAACAGAAAGAAAGAAAGCAAGTAAAAGAAAAGTAAGTTTTTGCATGATAATTATTTTTGAATAATTTATATAAACCTGACAAATATACAGAAAATGTGGGTATTAATCAAAACTTATCTTAAAATCTAATTTTTACATAGAATGCCAAGGAATAACCATACTGAGTTTTTTTCTAATTTTGAAAGCAAATTATCCGCTATGAAAAGTAAGAATTCTATCCTGTTCTTTTATTTACTCCTAATATTCAATTCTCTGTTTATTGTACATCCTGCAATTTGTCAAAATAAAATCCCAGACGATTTTTGTATTTCAAATGAAGATTATAAACTATTTAATTTAATAAATTCCTATCGAAAAACACTTAAACTCCCCGCTGTTGAGCTATCCAAATCACTTTGTTATGTTGCCCGTCAACACGTTTCTGATTTAATAACTAACAATCCCGACACCAACACCTGTAACTTTCATAGCTGGTCGAACAAAGGCAATTGGACACCTTGCTGCTTTGAAGGCGAAGCTAAAAACAAAGCCTGTATGCAGAATAAGCCTCGCGAACTAACAAACTACAAGGGAAATGGCTATGAACTGGTTTATTGGGAAAACCGTGAAGCTTCTGCTGATAAAGCGTTCGACCAGTGGAGAGAGACCAATGCAGCCAGAGCAATGATCACCAACGCAAAGGATTGGGAAATTTATAACTGGAACGCATTGGGTGTAAGTATTGATGGTGGTTTTGCAAGCGCATGGTTCGGACAGGATCCGGATGTTGAGAAAGAAACCAAAATATGCGGAAGTGAAATGTCTATAACAAATAAATCGCCAAGTACTAACAGTGAACCTCTTTTGGTATCAAGTGCTACCGGCAGGTTTTATTTGATCTATGGCAATTTCAATACTCTGGAAGATGCGAAAGCTCATTTAAAAAAGTATCAGAATGAGGGATTTGACAAAGTTAAAATTGTTTCAAAGGACAGTAAATTCAGGATTTCATTAAGCGATTATTCAACAAAGGAACTGGCTACAAAAGCGAAAAAAGAATTGCCTGTAAAGTACAAAGATGCCTGGATATTGCCATACTAATTAGTGCACATTCTTCTCAAAAAGAATAATTTAAACTTTCCCAAGCACATGGGCCATTGTAATTCCGATTTCAGCCGGAGATTCAACAACATAAACACCACATGATTTTAATATTTCTTTTTTTGCCTCCGCTGTGTCAGATTTTCCACCGATGATAGCCCCTGCATGCCCCATTGTTCTTCCCTTTGGAGCTGTAGCACCCGCAATAAAACTCACTACCGGCTTTGTACCCTTATCCCTGATATAGTAAGCTGCTTCTGCTTCCATGTTACCACCGATTTCACCTATCATAACAATGCCTTCCGTATCAGGGTCATTCATAAACAATTCAACAGCATCTTTGGTAGTTGTACCTATGATCGGATCTCCTCCGATCCCTATAGCGGTGGATTGTCCCAATCCAAGCTTTGTCAACTGATCGACTGCTTCATAGGTAAGCGTACCAGAACGGGAAACAATCCCGATTTTTCCTGGCATGTGAATAAAGCCCGGCATAATTCCAACTTTAGCTTCACCGGGAGTGATAATTCCTGGACAGTTTGGACCAACCAGTCTGCAGTCTTTATCTTTCAAATATTCCTTAACCTTTACCATATCCTGGACAGGTATACCTTCAGTAATACAGACGATAACTTTAATTCCTGAATCAGCTGCTTCCATAATTGCATCCGCCGAATAGGCAGGTGGAACAAAAATCAGGGAAACATTTGCTCCACCGCGGTCAACAGCATCTTTCACCGTATTATAAACCGGCCTGTCCAAATGGGATTGGCCTCCTTTTCCGGGGGTGACACCTCCTATTACATTTGTTCCGTATTCGATCATTTGTTCAGCATGAAAAGTGCCTTCCTTGCCGGTAAAACCTTGTACCACAATTCGGGAATCCTTATTTACCAATACACTCATTGATTTTATTTTTTGTTGGTTTGCAAATATACAGGATTTGCAATTTGAGATAATAATTATTCCTTAATTTTGTTTAAATTATAATTCAACACACGAACAGCAATGAATCAAGCACTCCTCTCCATATCACTCGAAGATACTATATGTGCTCCTGCTACTCCTCCGGGATCCAGCGCTATAGCAGTAATCCGAATATCCGGTTCACAAGCCTTAGAAATAAGTGAGCGTGTATTTAAACCCCGAAATAAAAAAACGCTGCTCTCTGAGGTACCCACACATACAGTTCATTTTGGTGACATCGTTTCAAAATCTGAAATTATTGATGAAGTGCTTGTGAGTGTTTTCAAGGGAACACATTCGTACACAGGAGAAGATTCAGTTGAGATTTCCTGTCATGGGTCAGAATACATTCAGCAGAAGATTCTTGAGCTCCTGGTTGATGAAGGAATTCGCTTAGCCAAGCCCGGCGAATATACCATGCGTGCTTTTTTAAATGGCAAGTTTGATCTTTCGCAGGCTGAAGCTGTTGCAGATCTTGTTTCAGCTCATTCAAAAACATCTCATGATCTTGCCATTAATCAAATGCGCGGCAATTTTTCAAGCAAAATAAAGGAATTGCGGCATCAGTTGGTAAATTTTGCCTCACTTATTGAACTGGAGCTTGATTTTAGCGAGGAGGATGTGGAATTTGCTAATAGAGAACAGATGAAAGAACTATTGGGATCGCTGAAAACAGAGCTTTCCGTTTTAATCCAGTCATTCTCATTCGGAAATGTAATCAGGACAGGTATTCCGGTAGCAATTGTGGGGCAGCCCAATGTAGGGAAATCGACACTTTTAAATGCTATCCTCAATGAAGAACGTGCTATTGTTTCAGAAATTCCAGGCACTACCAGAGATACAATTGAAGATACCATTGTGATTAACGGGGTTTCATTCAGGTTTATTGATACAGCGGGACTTCGTGATGCATCAGATGACATTGAGAGCCTTGGCATTGAGCGTACTTACGAAAAAATCAACCAGGCAAAAATCATCCTTTATGTTTACGATATCAGTCAAACAAGCCTCGATGAGATAACATCGACCCTTGTAGATTTTAAGGAGCATATCAATCAGTTTAGCGACTCTTTTATCGGCGAAAAGAAATTTATTCTTGTTGCAAATAAAACGGATTTGCTGGTTGAATCCCCAAAAGGATTCTCATCGATGGTAGAAATGGAATGCATATTTATTTCAGCAAAGCGGAAAGAAAATATAAACCTGATTATCGAAATGTTATCCAAATTTGTAGAAGATGCTAAAATATCAGATTCAACTATGGTATCAAATTCACGTCATTACGAAGCATTGTTAAAATCGCACAAGGCCATTATAAATGTTGAAAATGGTTTCCATGCCGGCATTTCATCCGATCTCATTGCTACCGATATCCGAGTAGCTCTGCATCACCTTGGAGAAATTACAGGAGAAATAACTACTGATGAAATTCTACGAAATATTTTTGCAAATTTTTGTATCGGTAAATAGCTGATAATAAGTAAATTACATCGTAGTATGGTATAAAATTCTTTCAATAAATCTCTTTTTTAACAATTCAACTGGAACTTGAATTCATTTATCTGTAAAATCTATTGGTAACAATTATATGACCCCGAATTGCGTGCAGGAATGTTCTCACATCTCCAAGGCAATGTATTCAGGTTGAACTTCCGTGTCAGGCCATTAAATACCCTTGTTTTGCTTGTTATATACAGGATGAATTTCAAATCTTTCTGGTTGGGAACCTGCAAGCACTTTACATAATCTGCCTCTATTTGAGTTCGCATGTTCACCATACCAGTGTTTATCAGACTTCTAAATACTCAACAGTCCACAAAATTGAAGTCTGTCTTTTGTTAGTCTTTTGGTAATCGCGGTAATAATTAAATAATCATTAATCATTTGAATTGAATTAATACTGTAAAACAAAAATATAGAGTTTAAATAAAACTTTAAAATTACAAAACCCAAACTTTGAAGCTTGCCTCTTTTTCTCCGGGAAATTTATTTTTCAACCAAGATTTGTCGAATCATTTGATTGGTAAAGCCCCACTCGTTATCGTACCAGGTCATTACTTTAAGCAAATCGCCATCTACTACCCTGGTCATGCCCAGGTCAACGGTTGAAGCATAAGTACTCTTGACAATGTCGGAAGACACAAGTGGTTCATTTGTAGCTGCCAGTATGTTTTTATAACGTGTTGATTCAGCTTCTTCCTTAAAGATTGCATTAACCTCTTCTACTGTAACATTATGTTCTGTGATAAAGGTTAAATCAGAAATAGCCCCTACCGGAATTGGGACACGAAGAGCCACCCCATCAAATTTCCCGACATATTCCGGCAATGCTTTGGTTGTGGCAATAGCTGCACCTGTTGTGGTTGGCACTATATTGGCCGCTCCTGCACGACCCCTTTTGAAGTCCTTTTTTGAAGGTCCGTCAACTATGCTTTGTGAAGCCGTATACGCATGAATAGTGGTCATTATCGCCTTCTTAAATCCGATCCTGCGCCCTAATATTTCAACCACGGGACTAATATTATTGGTCGTACAACTGGCGCAGGAAAAAACAGCTGTTTTACCGTCCTCTGAATTTACGCCATGAACTACTGTTGGGATATCTCCACTTTTGGTTGGTGCAGATATGATTACCGTTTTGGCTCCTGCAGTGATATGCTTCTTAGCATCTTCACTTGTAGTAAAAAAGCCGGTGCTTTCAATAACTACGTCAATATTGTTCTCTTTCCAGGGCAACTCTTCTGGATTTCGAACCGAGTTGTACTGAATTTTTTTACCATCTACGAAAATATTGTTTGCATCATGAGTCACTTTTTTTTCGTAAATACCATAGACCGAGTCATACTTAATAAGGTATGCTATATTTTCTACAGAGAGGATATCGTTTACTGCTACCAAATCCAAATTTGGGGTATTTAAAATCACTTTGAGCGCGGTTCTTCCAATGCGTCCCATTCCGTTAATTGCTATTCTTTTCATCTTTTTAAAATTTATTTTTTTGTTATTTTTGTTCTTTAAGGTTTGTCAATATTTTCTACAAAAAACTCATCAAATTTCGCTGATCATCTTCTTGCCACTCTCCTTGCACACTCCCCTCTTCCCAATACCTATTGGGAGCAATGAGGACCAAATGGTTATTCGTTTTTAACAAAATTCGTATGCTTTTGTTTTTTTCAAATAAGATATTTTAACTAAATAAACCGTATTTAGTTAATCATAACCTTTGAAGTCTTCACCCTTCCTAAAGACGCTATGAGGGAGATCACCGATGGAATCAAGACACGAGTCAGGTTTAATGCCGTTGTGGAGACTGGTGTTCCCGGTTTCATTCCGAGAGGAAAGTGAAGTTGCGACAACGATTGCTCCAACAGATAAGGTTTCAGTTTATGTTTCCGGAGCCTGACGAGGTGCTGCGCCGATCTGGCAAGTTCAGGTGAATTTGTGCACCATTCATTGAATTATTGTTCATTTGTTTTCTCAGCAAGATAAGTCCTGATATAAAATTTCATTTCTGTCTGCTATATCTCATATCCACCGAGACATTGATTTCATTTGCCATTTTTATGCCGAACATTTTTGGCAACTTAATTTTAAAATCCCCAGGTTTCACTTTAAACTGGGACTTCGCACTCAGTTCGTTTCCGGTGACAATCAGGACGCCAGGATGAGAGACCCTCCGGGTCACATTATGAATGGTTAGTTTGCCCTCGACTACGACCTGATATTCTCCGGGTTTATTGAGATCGATATCGGCAAGATTCAAGATTTTTCCAATAAAATCGGATTCCGGATATCGATCCGACTCCATGTACTTTTCATTGAAGGCCTTCTCAATATCTTTGTTCTGGAAATGAAAAGATTTTATCATTGCATGGAATTCAGCCTCGCCAGTTTTTGTGTTAATCGCACCTTCCACCTCATGGTTATCGCCCCTGACGTCATCAAAAGGTTTCTCTCCGAAAAATGACACGAATCCCGTGTGGGTACTAAAATCCTGAGCCCATAGACTAGTGTATATCACCAGAAACAACCCGAAAAGCAATAACCCCTTATATTTTTTAGACATTTGATTATAGATTTAATATGTTCAAATTATAAAAGAATTTTGCTTCAAAGCGAACCGCTACCTCACGTAATCTTTTTGGCAGCAATTCAGGTTTTTTATTTTCTATTTTTTTTATAATCAGTTTCACGAATAATGGTCACTGTTTAAAATCAGCCCCGATAGTGATTAATTTCCATTGTTCCAATTCTTCAGACATGGCGGCCAGTTTTTTTTTTTTTTTTTTTTTTTTTTTTTTTTTTTTTTTTTTTTTTTTTTTTTTTCCATACTTTAGAAGTGTTCATGACAATCTGTTTTTAATTCTTCAATTACAGATGTGAATGAATTATCCCTGGCCTTAACACTAATATTATTCCGGCACGTCCGATATCATTTTATTAACGATTACCCAGCGGTCATCAATTTTATGAAATGAAAGAAATTCATCATAATTAAACTCATACATTTTAACGTGAACTTTGGCCATGGCTATAGAGTTAATCACATCTACCGAAATGATGGTTCCTTTAAAAGGTTTGCCGGAATCTTTGGGACTCTGGCGGCTTTTTACCCCGTCAAGGTACTGATTGAGCGTTTTGGCATATGGCTGCCCTTTTACATCCCCGAATAATAAGGTGCCGGGATTAAAAATTTTTTCCAGGACATTTACATTACCCTCATAAATACCTTTGAAGTAATAGTTTTCAAGTGCCTGTGCGATAGCTAATGAATCCTGGCGATCATTTTTCATTTTCGTTAAATTTTGTGCTTCTGATTCAAGCAAAATGCTGAACGAAAAAACAATCAATAAAAATATTTTCATATTAACAAGGATTGCATCCGGCACCCATACCGCCATCCACATTGATTATAGCGCCGGTAATAAACTTACTTTTAGCAACTGCATAAACCATTTGTGCAATATCCTGCACTTCGCCAACATGGTTCAGCAGGTGTAACCGGGCGCTTCGGTCAACATCCTTCTCATGCATAGATGTACGTATTACGCCGGGTGCAATTGTATTCACCCTGATATTCCATTTGCCGAATTCGGCGGCTAACTGTATAGTGAGTGATTGTATTGCCCCCTTAGAGGAAACTGCTGCTGTTGCATATGAGCTGCCAGTCGCGTGGGTTGCCTTAGGTGTGCCGATATTAATCACCACGCCGTCATTCTGCTTCATCATCTGAGGAATGATTGCCTGGGTTGTAAAGAATGTGCCTTTCAGGTTTGTATCGAGAAACCGGTCGAGATAATCTTCATCCACTTCGAGGAATGGTCTGGATTCAAAGATGCCGGCATTATTAACCAATACGTCCGCCGAACCAAATTTTTCAAGTGCGACAGCTAACAGCTTTTCTCCGGTTTTTTTGTCGCTTACATCACCGGCTACAGTTGCGAGGTTTGCCCCGCCATCCAATTCCCAGTAGGCCTGTTTCAGCTTTTCAGCTGTATACGAATTGATAACCACATTGTCGCCTTTTTCTAAAAAGTATCGTGCTATCTCTTTACCAATACCTGATGATGCGCCTGTTATGATGATTGTTTGCCTTTTCATGTTAATGTTTTTTATTGGCAGCAATCTTTTTGTTTTTTAGATTGAGATAAGAAATAATCGAACTGCTCACCAGTCATCATGGTTACTTTACCAATATGAAGTCTTAAGATTTCTTTAGCTTCCATTATTTTAATAAAACCAGTAAACAATTTTGAAAAAAAAAAGTTTGTACAGATTACCCTATCTTTCTTTAATAAATACTGGTTAATTAAGTTCGCCATTCGCTTGCATTAACTCCATTGGAATATCTGTACCTTTAAGAAATAGAAAGAAGAGCTATTGAGAATAATAACTTTTCTGAAAAGCTGCAAACATAGTTAAACCAGGCAAAACAAAAAACAGACTGGTAGAATTCCTTAAAAAAGAAGATGTATCTGAATAAACAGGATTGATTAAATTTGTAATGTGATTACAAAACCTTAGTTGATTTTCTCTTTTTTAGCTGATACTTACCTTTATACAGTTTAATTTGTTGCTTATTTGTTGCCCTGCATTTGTAAATAATTGATAAACAGTCATAATTAATTTTGTATCGGAAAGTAATCCAGTATAAGTTATTGTTGATCATTCATCTCATATTCTATCCACCATATTTCGTTGTTTTTCTATCTTTGCATTGAAATAAAAATTAAAGATACACACCATGTCTAACGTTGCATTGATTTCGGGAATTACTGGACAGGACGGAGCTTACCTTGCGGAGTACTTATTAAAAAAAGGATATATCGTTCATGGCTTAAAAAGAAGAGCTTCGCTTTTCAATACCGACAGGATCGATCACTTGTACCAGGATCCTCATATTGATAACAGGAATTTTTATCTTCATTATAGTGATTTGACTGACTCTACCAATCTGATCAGGATAATCAGCGATATAAAACCTGACGAAATATACAATCTGGCAGCCATGTCGCATGTAAAAGTAAGCTTTGATACTCCTGAGTATACCGCAAATGCAGATGGAATGGGAGCCTTAAGAATGCTCGAAGCAATTCGGTTTTTAGGGCTGGTTAATAAAACCAGGTTTTACCAGGCATCAACAAGTGAACTCTACGGTCTGGCACAGGAAGTACCGCAAACTGAGAAGACACCCTTTTATCCCCGAAGCCCTTATGCAGTGGCAAAATTGTACGCATACTGGATCACCGTCAATTATCGCGAAGCGTATAAAATATTTGCGAGCAACGGAATTTTATTCAATCATGAATCTCCTGTAAGGGGTGAAACGTTCGTTACGCGAAAAATAACAATGGCAGTTGCAAAAATAGCTATGGGACTGCAAGATAAGCTATATCTCGGAAATCTTTCAGCAAAAAGAGACTGGGGACATGCCAAGGATTTTGTGAGGGCTATGCATCTTATCATTCAGCATGACAAACCCGACGATTTTGTAATAGCCACCGGGACAACTACAGAAGTCAGAGAATTTGTAAAAATGGCTTTTAATGAAGCTGGGATTGAAATAGGTTTCAAGGGAGAAGGGATCGGGGAAAAAGGGATTGTGCTCAATTGCAGCAATCCAAAATATCAGGTCCCTTCGGGTACAGAAATCATTTCGATAGATCCCAGGTATTTTAGGCCGACAGAAGTTGATATACTGAAAGGAAATCCTGAAAAGGCAAGAAAAGAATTGGGATGGGTACCCGAATACACGTTAAAAGAAATGATACAGGAAATGGTTCAATCCGATTTAAGCCTGGTTGAAAGAGATAAGTACCTGAAGGATGGCGGATACAGGATTATGAATTATTTCGAATAATATCTCTACAAAACAGAATTTAAATGAAAAAAGACAGTAAAATATATATAGCTGGTCATAATGGTTTGGTGGGAAGCAGTATTGTTAAAATTCTTAAAAGTAAAGGATATCATAATTTTGTTTTCAGGACACACAGCGAACTTGACCTTACAAACCAGGAGGCAACAAACACATTCTTTAACCAGGAAAAACCCGAATTTGTTTTTCTTGCTGCAGCGAAAGTTGGAGGAATTCATGCCAATAATACGTACAGAGGTCAATTTATCTATGAAAACATTATGATCCAGAATAATGTCATTCATGCAAGCTACCTTAATGATGTCAAAAAGTTATTGTTTCTAGGAAGTACCTGCATTTATCCGAAATTTGCCAAACAGCCAATGAAGGAAGATGAATTGCTGACTGATGTTCTTGAATATACCAACGAGCCTTATGCTATTGCCAAAATTGCAGGGATAAAAATGTGCGAATCATATAACCTTCAATATGGAACCAATTATATCTCAGTAATGCCAACCAATCTATACGGTTACAACGATAATTTCAATCTCGAAAATTCACATGTTCTCCCTGCATTGATTCGAAAGATCCATCTTAGCAAATGTCTTGAAAATGATGATCTTGTCGCAATTCGTGAAGATTTGAAAAAAAACGGTCCAACAAATTTATCTTTAGCTTCGGAAAAAGAAATTATTGAGTATTTGAAAAAGAACGGCATTGAGCAAATAAAAGAGAATGGGAGTTTAAAAGTTGAATTAAAGGTGTGGGGAAGCGGAAAACCCTTACGAGAATTTTTATGGGCAGAAGACATGGCAGATGCATGCGTTTTTTTAATGGAAAAAATTGATTTTCAGGATTTGATCAGAGAAGGTGACATTGTTAATAATGAAATCAGAAATACGCATCTGAATATCGGTTCAGGAAAAGAAATTTCAATCAAAGAATTAACCTATCTTATAAAAACAATAATCGGATTTATGGGTGACATTACTTTTGATCCTTCGAAACCCGACGGTACACCTCGCAAACTTACTGATACAGGGAAACTAAATGCATTGGGATGGAAGTTTAAAGTTGATCTGGAGGAAGGAATAAAACGGGTTTACGATTATTATAGTAACTAGAGAATAAAAAAAATCCCCGGTTTCTCCGGGGATTTTTACTTAGAATTTTATAAATTTAGTGTATTTGACTTTCGGTCCATTTTGAATCTGAACGAAGTACATGCCTTTACTGAAACCTGAAACATCCAACTGCTTATTTATTGTGTTGCTTGTTTCATTAAACTGACGGTTATATACAATTTTTCCGCCTTCATCCGAAATTGTAATAAGGACATTATTATTCAGGATATTCGTTAGCTCAATGGTAACAAAATCAGTTGCAGGATTCGGATAAAGATTGCAACCTATACTCATTTCATTTGTACTGCCAGCTAAAGACTTGTCACCACTGCTTTCTCCCTTTGTTGCTTTAATGGTAACATTTACCTGCGTCAAAGTTAAAGGATTGCCCTCATCATCAATGGATTCAACATACAGGTATACTGATTCAATGCATCAAAATTTAGAGGTGAAGGGTCAGTCAATTTTAAAAAGCCAGAAACCGGATCGATTTCAAAAATATTGTTTTCATTACCATCTGAAATTGAATAGGAATATTCCGATTCTGCAAGAATACTGTGTGCCTCTAAACTCCCGATATCAAAACTTGCAATGTCAGTATTATTAAAGCCTTGAGGGACCGTAATAGCTACAAACAAATTTTTTGTTGTTGTTGAAAGTACATTTCCTAAACCTGTGATTTTGACGGTAATCATAGCTTGACTGCTGAGATTTCCATTACCATTATCCTGCACCTGAACCGTTAGATTAAAAGTAAAACTGTTTAAATATAAAGGTATCATCTTTTTATTAACATATAATACCCCTGTATTTGAATTTAATTTAAATGCATGAGTTTGGTTACCTGAAATGATAGTGTATTTTAACAGTTGACCGGCATCTGGATCAAATGCAATGATGGTTCCAACTTCCTGCAGGTTTGATGTTGTTAAACTGATTGAAAAAGTCTGATCATTGATTACCGGCGGCTCATTAACATCTGTGAGGTTTACAATAATAGGTGCTTGATCAAATAGACTTCCAGATCCGTTATCCTGAACCTTTACTACAAGGGTGAAGACGGGCGTTGTTTCATAATTTAAGGCTGTACTGTTATTCACTGTCAATGTTCCTGTTGATGATCCGATCTGGAAAGCATTGTTCGTGTTGCCCGAGAGTATTGAGTAGGTTAATGTCTGACCATTGTCCGGATCGCTTGCAGTTACCGTTCCGACCTGTTGTCCGTTGGCCGTGTTTTCTGCTATACTGAAGGTCTGATTGCTGATCTGGGGTGATTCGTTCACATTTGTCAGGTTTACCGTGATGTTTGCTTGAGCCGATAAGCTCCCTGTTCCGTTATCCTGTACTTTTACAACAAGTGTGAACGTTGGTGTCGTTTCATAATTTAACGCTGTGCTGTTATTTACTGTCAATACCCCGGTTGAGGAACCGATCTGAAAGGCATTGTTGGTGTTTCCTGATAGTATTGTGTAGGTTAATGTCTGACCAGCATCAGGATCGGTCGCTATTACTGTACCGACCTGTTGTCCGTTGGGCGAGTTTTCCGATATACTGAAAGTTTGTGCATTTATTTGGGGTGGGTTGTTATTGCCCGAATTATCCATCCATTCATAGGCCCCTTTATCCGGTGATGGGCCTTGAGGCACAGGAGTTCCTTCAAAATCACAAGGTAAACCTAGATTATACCCTGAGTTTATACACGGTGATGAATTTTGTAAATGATAGTCTCCATTGGTATAATTCACAAACAGCGGGTTGCCTATGATCCCTCCTGTTTCGGATGGTGGATTTGTTACATTATAATAACAATTGTTACTGTGTGTTCCTGAGCCTCCCCATGCTGATGGGCTCATATAAAATATATTATTCCTTAACTTGGTCGCTGAACACGTGCTTATGCTTCGGGTCGTCGGGCTGATCAGGATATTATTATAAATCTCAGCTCCTGCATCATCCCATATACACCATTTAAATCCCCCATGGTAAATATTGTAATAGATTTTTACACCCTGGGCCGTGCTGGCACAACTGGTTCCCCTGAGGTTACATTGTTATATGAATAAATTTCATTCCCATAAATATCAACACTTTCTGTGTGTTCTAAATATATGCATCCTCCATCTGCAGGGTCATTTAGACCAATCAGGTGATTGTACCTTATTATCGCACCTTTTACTCTTGAGCTCTCAATTGCTCCGTTTATTATTATACAAAACTTATTTCCAGGATCCGTCGATCGGTCAATATAATTGTATTCTATTACCGGGTAATTACAGGCATCACCGATTGTGTATCCCGTCTCCGCCTCCATCTGTCGAATTGATATGGGTGATTCGGTTATAGCCTATATAAATATGATGTGTATTACCCATCAGATAGCCGTCAAGCTTCACACTGTCAATCACTAAGTACTTCGATACCAGGGAATCACCATTATCTGTATGGATTGCTCCGCCGCTCCCGCCTCCTTTTATTACACAACTATCCAGCTCAAGGTAGGTCCATGTCCCATATGTCCCTCGTGCCCATACGGCTGCATAGCTGTTCGGTGCCCGGAATTCGATGTTTTGGATTTTCCAGTGGTTAAAACTCCATATATAAAATACTGCACCGCCGGTGGAGCTCTTAATTACCGGTTTGGCTCCTGTTCCATAGGCTCCTATGGTTACATTGCTGATCCCGTTTTTTTGTATCTGGCTGCTACCCCAGTTTGAAACAGTGCCACGTTTTTGTAAATAGGTTTTCCCATTTGTTATCGAAAAATCAAACCACGAATCATAAGGGTGGTCGATACTTCCATTCTGCCCCGGATCCCCACTGTTGCCCGGATCAATGTATATGGTTTGTGCAAATATTAATGTTGAGGAAAATAGACTTATAAATAGTGTTAAAAGAATAAATCTGAGTAGTATACTGAGATAAATTCTTATCAAAGAACAATTCTGAATTGTTTTCATACCTAGAATTTTTTAGAATTAAAATAGTCATTTATAGTTCTGAATCCTTTACGATTCAGTGTAGTTGGTCAGGACTAATAAACTATTATGCCAAATAAAATTCAGGTAGTCATCCGTTTGATTTGGTGGAAACTATAATTTCAATTCAATTTCTTTATAATAAAGACTCTCTCCGATACTGAAGTAACTTATCCGGTATCGTAGTAATCATTATTGTAAATGACAAGGAAATAAATCTAGAAAAACAATGCTTATAAATCTTAAAGGCTGATTTATAAGTATTTATAATATTTTATTATAATGAACTAACTTTAAATCAATATAAAGCACTCTATATTTTATTTAGGCAGTAAAAAAAATGACTTTTGGGATAATCTTATCTAACAATTCAATGTCAACAAACTAACCCAAAAGTCATTAAATATGTAGGAAGGAATATCTTAAAAATAACTATTTAATGTATTACTAAGATTTATTGTTTTATGAATTTTTTTATCAAAAAATTCTTACCATTTCTGACTTGAGCAAAATATAATCCGCTTGTCAAATTTGAAATGTCAATACTTTCATGAAAAGTTCCTGAGTTATCCCTTTCTTCAAGTTCATAAACAGTTACTCCTACTGAATTTGTGATTAAAATTTGGACTTGCTGACTTGTCAGGTTCTGAAGATCAATATTTAAATTGTTTACAGTCGGATTTGGATAAAGATTGCAGGACAATTTTTCATTATGCTCATTGGCATTAACATTCATGGAATCAATATCCTGATTATCATTTGACTGATTAAGTAGAATTGTCATCAAACCATAATCAAACAAATTTCCTGAGCCATTATCCATCGCCTTTACAATTAGATGAAAAAACGGATGCGTTTGATAATCCAGTGCTAAACTATTGTTTACAGAAAGAATTCCAGTAGACGAATTTAAAACAAACGCATTATCTGTATTTCCCATTACAATTGTATATGTCAGGAATTGTCCATTATCGGGATCTGTAGCATTTATTTCACCTAGTTGAGATCCATTGGGCAGGTGTTCTGAAATTGTAATGGATTGATTATCTAATTGCGGGGGTTCATTAACATCAGTAAGAATGACATGAATAATTTTTATAACATATAGATTTCCCGGACCATCATCCTGTATTTTTATAAAAAGGCTAAACCATGGATTCACTTCATAGTTCAAGGATGAATCGTTGTTAACTATGAGCATTCCACTTGATGAGTTAATCAAAAATGCATTTCCCGTATTACCATTTTGTATCGTATAAGTAAGGTTTTGGCCTATATCTGGATCTGTAGCAATGACTAATCCAACCTGTTGTCCGTTAGGTGTGTTCTCTGCTATACTGAAAGACTGTGGACTGACTTGTGGTGGCTCATTTACATCTGTAAGAATGACATGAATAATTTTTATAACATATAGATTTCCCGGACCATCATCCTGTATTTTTATAAAAAGGCTAAACCATGGATTCACTTCATAGTTCAAGGATGAATCGTTGTTAACTATGAGCATTCCACTTGATGAGTTAATCAAAAATGCATTTCCCGTATTACCATTTTGTATCGTATAAGTAAGGTTTTGGCCTATATCTGGATCTGTAGCAATGACTAATCCAACCTGTTGTCCGTTAGGTGTGTTCTCTGCTATACTGAAAGACTGTGGACTGACTTGTGGTGGCTCATTTACATCTGTAAGAATGACATGAATAATTTTTATAACATATAGATTTCCCGGACCATCATCCTGTATTTTTATAAAAAGGCTAAACCATGGATTCACTTCATAGTTCAAGGATGAATCGTTGTTAACTGTGAGCATTCCACTTGATGAGTTAATCAAAAATGCATTTCCCGTATTACCATTTTGTATCGTATAAGTAAGGTTTTGGCCTATATCTGGATCTGTAGCAATGACTAATCCAACCTGTTGTCCGTTAGCAGTGTTTTCTGCTATACTGAAGGTCTGATTGCTAATCTGGGGTGGTTCGTTTACATCCGTCAGGTTCACTGTGATATTTGCCTGAGCCGATAAACTACCCAGTCCGTTATCTTGAACTTTTACAACAAAGTTAAAGGTCGGAGTTGTTTCAAAATTTAATGCTGTGCTGTTGTTTACAGTCAATGTTCCTGTTGATGATCCAATCTGGAAAGCATTGTTCGTGTTGCCCGATAATATTGTGTAAGTCAATGTTTGACCCACGTCAGGATCGGTTGCTATTACCGTTCCTACCTGTTGCCCATTGGCGGTGTTTTCTGCAATACTGAAAGTCTGGTTATTGATCTGAGGGGGCTGATTGATATCTGTTACATTTACTGTAACCGTGTTTTGGGAGGTTAAATTACCTGATCCATTATCGGTCACTTTAACCAGTAAATTAAATACAGGATTTACCGCTGAATTCAATGCACTGCTGTTTGAAACGGTCACTATGCCAGTTGAGGAGTTGAGTGCAAAAGCATTACTCGTATTTCCCGATAAAATAACAAAGCTAATGGTCTGACCATTATCCGGATCAGTGGCGATTACCTGACCAACCTGTTGACCATTTGGAGTGAACTCCACAATATTGAAGGTTTGAGGATTGATTTGTGGTGGTTCGTTTACATCAGTCAGGGTCACTGTGACGTTGGCTTGAGCCGACAAGCTCCCATTACCGTTATCTTGAACCTTTACTACTAAAGTGAAGGTTGGCGTTGTTTCATAATTTAATGCTGTGCTGTTATTTACTGTCAGTACTCCTGTTGACGAACCGATCTGAAAGGCATTGTTCGTGTTTCCCGATAGTATTGTGTAGGTTAATGTCTGACCAGCATCAGGATCGGTCGCTATTACTGTTCCGACCTGTTGTCCGTTGGCTGTGTTCTCTGCTACACTAAAAGTCTGTGCATTTATTTGGGGTGGGTTATTTGTTCCCGAATTATCCATCCATTCATACGATCCTTTATCCGGTGACGGGCCCTGAGGTACCGGGGTCCCTTCATAATCACACGGTAATCCCAGACTGTATCCTGAGTTTATACATGGCGAGGTACTCTGTAAATGATAATTCCCATTGGCGTAATCCACAAACAGCGGGTTACCTATAATCCCTCCTGTCTCTGTTGGTGGGTTGGTTACATTGTAATAACAATTGTTGCTGTGTGTACCTGAGCCTCCCCACGCTGACGGACTAATGTAAAATATATTATTCCTGAACTTGGTCGCTGAACACGTACTTATGCTTCGCGTCGTCGGACTGATCAGGATATTATTATAGATCTCTGCTCCTGCATCATCCCATATGCACCATTTAAAGCCTGCATGGTAAATATTGTAATAGATCCGAACTCCTTGGGCCGTGCTTGCACAACTGGTTCCCCGTAAGGTTACATTGTTATATGAATAAAATTCATTCCCATAGATATCCACACTCTCTGTGTGTTCAAGGTATATACAGCCTCCATCTGCCGGGTCATTTAGTCCAATTAGTTGATTGTACCTGATTATCGCTCCCTTAACACGGTGGCTCTCGCTTTCTCCGTTCAATATGATACAAAACTTATTCCCCGGATCCGTCGATCGGTCGATATAATTGTATTCTATTACCGGGTAATTACAGGCATCTACCGATTGGATCCCGTCTCCGCCTCCGTCTGTCGAATTGATATGGGTGATTCTGTTATAGCCTATATAGATATGATGTGTGTTGCCCATCAGGTAGCCGTCAAGCTTCACACTGTCTATCACTACGTATCTCGATACCAGCGAATCGCCATTATCTGTGTGGATCGCTCCGCCGCTCCCGCCTCCTTTTATTACACAACTATCCAGCTCAAGGTAGGTCCATGTCCCATACGTCCCTCGTGCCCATACGGCTGCGTAGCTGTTCGGTGCCCGAAATTCTATGTTCTGGATTTTCCAGTGGCTAAAGCTCCATATATAAAATACTGCGCCTCCTGTGGTGCTCTTTATTACCGGTTTGGCTCCTGTCCCATAGGCTCCTATGGTTACATTGCTTATTCCGTTCTTCTGTATCTGGCTCCCGCCCCAATTGGATGTGGTTCCCCGCTTCTGAAGATAGGTCTTCCCGTTTGCTATCGAAAAATCAAACCACGAATCATACGGGTGGTCGATACTCCCGTTCTGCCCCGGGTCCCCACTGTTCCCTGGATCTATATAGGTGATATTTTGTGAGAAATTTTTGGATGATAAAAATAATAATAGTGTAAAAAAAGCTATCTTGATTAATTGAACTTTCATGATTATCTAATTTAGTAAAGGTTAGTAATTGTTAGTTATTTTTTTTAATTTTACGTTAAAGCAAAACTTCAAATATGGCATAATCAATGATTTATAAATTTATATTCCTTAATTATTCCTGGAATTTCAATTTTCAAATTCTTCATGATATTTAATTAATGTTACTTTTGGAATTATTTAATTCAATTCAAATAAATATCTTATCATTGATTACCTCCGTTGCAAATTAAATTAAAATATTAATTCCAAAATAAAGATAATTAATAAATTTTATCAAACACGCATCATTTGTTTATTACACTGAATATCTTTAATTTATAAATTTTATTAACTTTATTAAACAATTTTTATTCTCGTTTATTGTCCCATATTGGGAATGGTCTATTTTATATCTCGTTTATTCCAAAAAAGTGAAGCTTTTATATTTTCAATTGAATGCCATTTTGGAAATAACCTTTTTATAATTTATTTTATAGAAATTAATCAATTACCAGCTAAGCAATTTTTAACAATAAATAGTGTAAAACACTACTATTTAGAAAGCTTCGGACAATTTTAATGATGGGGTTTTTAATTGATTACCTTTTGGTAAGAATTACTAAAAATGTGGGATAAATTATGAAATAATCACCTTTATGAAGATAATCACTTTATTACTAAAAAAAATCCCGGGGTTAACCGGGATTTTAATTATTTCATTACAACAAATTTTTTAAGTTTAAAAGATGTACCATTTTGAAATTTTATTATATAAAAACCTTTACTTAATTGTGATACGTCAATCATATCAGTTATTTCACCTCCATTTTCATTATATTCCTTAATGAATAATAATTCACCTGAAGTATTTTGAATGCTTATCTTTAATTTACTTTCATTCAAATTAGCTACTTCAAAATTTAAAAATTCTTTAACTGGATTTGGAAAAATATTACACTCCATGGTTATCTGATGATTTTCAGGTAGTAGACCCAATATTTCCGTGACATTTATTGTCACCATTGCTTGTGTGCTTAAATTTCCTGTCCCGTTATCAGTGACTTCAACTATCAGGTTAAAGACCGGATTTACCATAAAATTTAATGCACTACTATTAAAAACAGTCAATACACCAGTAGAGAAATTTATTGCAAAGGCCATATCCGTATTTCCATCTAAAATCGCATAGATTAATGATTGACCATTGTCCGGATCTGTGGCAATAACTTGTCCCACTTCCTCTCCGGCTGAAGTATATTCATCAACAGAGAACTCCTGGTTGGAGATTTGCGGTGCTTCGTTCACGTCCATCAGGTTCACTGTGATATTTGCCTGATCCGATAGGCTTCCGGCTCCGTTATCCTCTACCTTTATTACCAGTGTGAAGGTCGGCGTTGTTTCATAATTTAATGCTGCACTGTTATTTACTGTCAGAGTTCCGGTCGATGAACCGATCTGAAAGGCATTGTTTGTATTGCCAGAAAGGATTGTGAAGCTCAAAGTTTGACCATTATCCGGATCGCTAGCTGCAACAGTTCCTACCTCCTGTTCGTTAGCTGCGTTCTCAGCAATACTAAATGTCTGTGAGTTAATTTGTGGCGCTTCGTTCACATCTGTCAGGTTCACTGTGATATTTGCCTGATCCGATAGGCTTCCGGCTCCGTTATCCTCCACCTTAATTACCAGCGTAAAGATCGGCGTTGTTTCATAATTTAATGCTGCACTGTTATTTACTGTCAGAGTTCCGGTCGATGACCCAATCTGGAAGGCATTATCTGTATTGCCAGAAAGGATTGTGAAGCTCAAAGTTTGACCATTATCCGGATCGCTAGCTGCAACAGTTCCTACCTCCTGTTCATTAGTTGCGTTCTCAGCAATACTAAATGTCTGTGAGTTAATTTGTGGCGCTTCGTTCACATCTGTCAGGTTTACTATGATATTTGCCTGATCCGATAGGCTTCCGGCTCCGTTATCCTCCACCTTTATTACCAGTGTAAAGGTCGGCGTTGTTTCATAATTTAATGCTGCACTGTTATTTACTGTCAGAGTTCCGGTTGATGACCCTATCTGGAAAGCATTATCTGTATTGCCAGAAAGGATTGTGAAGCTCAAAGTTTGACCATTATCCGGATCGCTAGCTGCAACAGTTCCTACCTCCTGTTCGTTAGTTGCGTTCTCAGCAATACTAAATGTCTGTGAGTTAATTTGTGGCGCTTCGTTCACATCTGTCAGGTTTACTGTGATATTTGCCTGATCCGATAGGCTTCCGGCTCCGTTATCCTCCACCTTAATTACCAGCGTAAAGATCGGCGTTGTTTCATAATTTAATGCTGCACTGTTATTTACTGTCAGAGTTCCGGTCGATGACCCAATCTGGAAGGCATTATCTGTATTGCCAGAAAGGATTGTGAAGCTCAAAGTTTGACCATTATCCGGATCGCTAGCTGCAACAGTTCCTACCTCCTGTTCATTAGTTGCGTTCTCAGCAATACTAAATGTCTGTGAGTTAATTTGTGGCGCTTCGTTCACATCTGTCAGGTTTACTATGATATTTGCCTGATCCGATAGGCTTCCGGCTCCGTTATCCTCCACCTTTATTACCAGTGTAAAGGTCGGCGTTGTTTCATAATTTAATGCTGCACTGTTATTTACTGTCAGAGTTCCGGTTGATGACCCTATCTGGAAAGCATTATCTGTATTGCCAGAAAGGATTGTGAAGCTCAAAGTTTGACCATTATCCGGATCGCTAGCTGCAACAGTTCCTACCTCCTGTTCGTTAGTTGCGTTCTCAGCAATACTAAATGTCTGTGAGTTAATTTGTGGCGCTTCGTTCACATCTGTCAGGTTTACTGTGATATTTGCCTGATCCGATAGGCTTCCGGCTCCGTTATCCTCCACCTTTATTACCAGTGAAAAGGTCGGCGTTGTTTCATAATTTAATGCTGCACTGTTATTTACTGTCAATACCCCGGTTGATGAACCGATCTGAAAGGCATTGTTAATGTTGCCAGTTAGTATTGTGTATGTCAACGTTTGGCCAGCATCAGGATCGGTCGCTATTACTATGCCTACCTGTTGGCCATTCGATGTGTTCTCTGGAATGCTGAAGGTTTGATTGTTAATCTGAGGAGGCTGATTGACATCCGATACATTTACTGTCACTGTAGCTTGTGAACTTAGATTACCTGTTCCATTATCTGTGACTTCAACCATGAGATTAAATATTGGATTTACTGAAGAATTCAATGCATCACTATTTGAAACTGTTAACATTCCAGTAGATGAATTGAGTGTAAATGCATTTTCAGTATTTCCTGATAATATAGCATATGCCAGAGTTTGGCCGTTGTCAGGATCCATGGCTTCTACCTGCCCTACGTCCTCTCCTGCTGGTGTATTTTCAGCTACTGAAAACACCTGGTTGGAAATCTGTGGCGCTTCGTTCACATCTGTCAGGTTTACTGTGATATTTGCCTGATCCGATAGGCTTCCGGCTCCGTTATCCTCCACCTTTATTACCAGCGTAAAGGTCGGTGTTGTTTCATAATTTAATGCTGCACTGTTATTTACTGTCAATACTCCTGTTAAGGAATTTATCTGAAATGCATTATTGGTATTACCGGATAAAATTGTGTAAGTCAACGTCTGACTAGCATCTGGATCACTAGCTGCAACGGTTCCTACCTGCTGACCGTTGGCTGTGTTTTCAGCAATACTGAAGGTTTGATTGCTGATCTGGGGCGCTTCGTTCACATCCGTCAGGTTCACAGTAATATTTGCCTGATCCGATAGGCTTCCGGCTCCGTTATCCTGCACCTTTATTACTAAAATGAAGGTTGGGGACGTTTCATAATTTAATGCTGTGCTGTTATTTACTGTCAATATTCCGGTGGATGACCCAATCTGGAAAGCATTGCTGGTATTTCCTGAGATTATTGAATAGGATAATGTCTGACCAGCATCTGGATCGCTAGCTGCAACGGTTCCTACCTGCTGACCGTTGGCTGTATTTTCAGCAATACTGAAAGTTTGATTGCTGATCTGTGGCGCTTCGTTCACATCCGTCAGGTTCACAGTAATATTTGCCTGATCCGATAGGCTTCCGGCTCCGTTATCCTGCACATTTATTACCAAAGTGAAGGTTGGGGACGTTTCATAATTTAATGCTGTGCTGTTATTTACCGTCAATACTCCGGTGGATGACTCAATCTGGAAATGCATTGCTGGTATTTCCTGAGATTATCGAATAGGATAATGTCTGACCAGCATCTGGATCGCTAGCTGCAACGGTTCCTACCTGCTGACCGTTGGCTGTATTTTCAGCAATACTGAAGGTTTGATTGCTGATCTGGGGCGTTTCGTTCACATCCGTCAGGTTCACAGTAATATTTGCCTGATCCGATAAGCTTCCGGCTCCATTATCCTGCACCTTGACTACAAGTGTGAAGGTGGGCATCGTTTCATAATTTAGTGCTGCACTGTTATTTACAGTTAATACTCCTTCTGAGGAACTGATCTGAAATGCATTGTTAGTGTTACCCGATAATATCGTGTAGGTTAATGTCTGGCCGGCATCAGGATCGGTTGCTATTACCGTTCCTACCTGTTGTCCGTTGGCTGTGTTTTCTGCTATACTGAAGTTCTGATTATTAATTTGAGGAGGCTGGTTAACATCCGATACATTTACCGTCACTGTAGCTTGTGAACTTAGATTACCTGCTCCATTATCTGTGACTTCAACTGTGAGAGTAAATATCGGATTTACAGAAGAATTCAATGCATTACTATTCGAAACTGTTAACATTCCAGTCGATGAATTGAGCGTAAATGCATTATCAGTATTTCCTGATAAAATAACATATCCAAGAGTTTGGCCGTTGTCAGGATCGGTGGCTGCTACCTGCCCTACTTCCTCTCCTACCGGTGTATTTTCAGCAACAGAAAACACCTGGTTTGAGATCTGGGGCGCTTCGTTCACATCCGTCAGGTTTACTGTGATATTTGCCTGGGCTGATAAACTACCCGATCCGTTATCCTGTACTTTTACAACAAGGTTAAAGGTCGGAGTTGTTTCATAATTTAATGCTGTGCTGTTATTTACTGTCAATGTTCCGGTCGATGAACCAATCTGGAAGGCATTGCTTGTGTTGCCCGAGATTATCGAATAGGATAATGTCTGGCCATTGTCCGGATCACTTGCTGTTACCGTTCCTACCTGTTGTCCGTTGGCCGTGTTTTCTGCTATACTGAAGGTCTGAGCGCTGATCTGGGGCGCTTCGTTCACATCCGTCAGGTTTACTGTGATATTTGCCTGGGCTGATAAACTACCCGATCCGTTATCCTGTACTTTTACAACAAGGTTAAAGGTCGGAGTTGTTTCATAATTTAATGCTGTGCTGTTATTTACTGTCAATGTTCCGGTCGATGACCCAATCTGGAAAGCATTGTTTGTGTTACCCGATAGTATTGCGTAAGTTAATGTCTGGCCATTGTCCGGATCGCTTGCTGTTACCGTTCCTACCTGTTGTCCGTTGGCCGTGTTTTCTGCTATACTGAAGGTCTGAGCGCTGATCTGGGGCGCTTCATTCACATCCGTCAGGTTTATTGTGACGTTGGCTTGAGCTGACAAGCTCCCTGTTCCGTTATCCTGTACTTTTACAACAAGAATAAAGGTCGGAGTTGTTTCATAATTTAATGCTGTGCTGTTATTTACTGTCAATGTTCCGGTCGATGAACCAATCTGAAAGGCATTGCTTGTGTTGCCTGAGATTATCGAATAGGATAATGTCTGGCCATTGTCCGGATCACTTGCTGTTACCGTTCCTACCTGTTGTCCGTTGGCCGTGTTTTCTGCTATACTGAAGGTCTGATTGCTAATCTGGGGCGCTTCATTCACATCCGTCAGGTTTACTGTGATATTTGCCTGGGCCGATAAGCTCCCTGTACCGTTATCTTGAACCTTTACTACTAAAGTGAAGGTTGGCGTTGTTTCATAATTTAATGCTGTGCTGTTATTTACTGTCAATGTTCCGGTCGATGATCCGATCTGGAAAGCACTGTTCGTATTGCCCGATAGTATTGTGTAAGTTAATGTCTGACCATTGTCCGGATCGCTTGCTACAACGGTTCCTACCTGTTGACCATTGGCCGTGTTTTCTGCTATACTGAAGTTCTGAGCGCTGATCTGGGGCGTTTCATTCACATCGGTCAGGTTTACTGTAATAGTTGCTTGATTCGATAAACTACCTGTTCCGTTATCCTGTACTTTTACAACAAGAGTAAAGGTCGGAGTTGTTTCATAATTTAATGCAGAACTGTTATTTACTGTCAATACTCCTGTTGACGAAACGATCTGGAAGGCATTGCTTGTGTTGCCTGATAGTATTGTGTAAGTTAATGTCTGACCAGCATCAGGATCGGTCGCTATTACTGTTCCTACTTGTTGTCCGTTGGCCGTGTTTTCTGCTATACTGAAGGTCTGAGCGCTGATCTGGGGCGCTTCATTCACATCAGTCAGGTTCACTGTGACGTTGGCTTGAGACGATAAGCTCCCTGTACCGTTATCTTGAACCTTTACTACTAAAGTGAAGGTTGGCGTTGTTTCATAATTTAATGCTGTGCTGTTATTTACTGTCAGTACTCCTGTTGACGAACCGATCTGAAAGGCATTGTTCGTGTTTCCCGATAGTATTGTGTAGGTTAATGTCTGACCAGCATCAGGATCGGTCGCTATTACTGTTCCGACCTGTTGTCCGTTGGCTGTGTTCTCTGCTACACTAAAAGTCTGTGCATTTATTTGGGGTGGGTTATTTGTTCCCGAATTATCCATCCATTCATACGATCCTTTATCCGGTGACGGGCCCTGAGGTACCGGGGTCCCTTCATAATCACACGGTAATCCCAGACTGTATCCTGAGTTTATACATGGCGAGGTACTCTGTAAATGATAATTCCCATTGGCGTAATCCACAAACAGCGGGTTACCTATAATCCCTCCTGTCTCTGTTGGTGGGTTGGTTACATTGTAATAACAATTGTTGCTGTGTGTACCTGAGCCTCCCCACGCTGACGGACTAATGTAAAATATATTATTCCTGAACTTGGTCGCTGAACACGTACTTATGCTTCGCGTCGTCGGACTGATCAGGATATTATTATAGATCTCTGCTCCTGCATCATCCCATATGCACCATTTAAAGCCTGCATGGTAAATATTGTAATAGATCCGAACTCCTTGGGCCGTGCTTGCACAACTGGTTCCCCGTAAGGTTACATTGTTATATGAATAAAATTCATTCCCATAGATATCCACACTCTCTGTGTGTTCAAGGTATATACAGCCTCCATCTGCCGGGTCATTTAGTCCAATTAGTTGATTGTACCTGATTATCGCTCCCTTAACACGGTGGCTCTCGCTTTCTCCGTTCAATATGATACAAAACTTATTCCCCGGATCCGTCGATCGGTCGATATAATTGTATTCTATTACCGGGTAATTACAGGCATCTACCGATTGGATCCCGTCTCCGCCTCCGTCTGTCGAATTGATATGGGTGATTCTGTTATAGCCTATATAGATATGATGTGTGTTGCCCATCAGGTAGCCGTCAAGCTTCACACTGTCTATCACTACGTATCTCGATACCAGCGAATCGCCATTATCTGTGTGGATCGCTCCGCCGCTCCCGCCTCCTTTTATTACACAACTGTCCAGCTCAAGGTAGGTCCATGTCCCATACGTCCCTCGTGCCCATACGGCTGCATAGCTGTTCGGTGCACGAAATTCTATGTTCTGGATTTTCCAGTGGCTAAAGCTCCATATATAAAATACTGCACCTCCGGTGGTGCTCTTTATTACCGGCTTGGCTCCTGTCCCATAGGCGCCTATGGTTACATTGCTTATTCCGTTCTTCTGTATCTGGCTCCCGCCCCAATTGGAGGTGGTTCCTCGCTTCTGAAGATAGGTCTTCCCGTTTGTTATCGAAAAATCAAACCACGAATCATACGGATGGTCTATACTCCCGTTCTGGCCCGGGTCCCCACTGTTCCCTGGATCTATATAGGTAGTTTGGGCAAAAATAAGGGTTGTATAAAATAAGATTATAAGAAGGGTTAAGAGAATAAATTTGAATCGTAATGGAAGGTAATTAGTTTTTGAGTAGATCTGTTCTGTTTTCATACCTTTTCGTGAATTGAATTATTAATTTTCTTTAGCTTTAAAATAGTTACACTATATAAATAATTATCTGAAGCTAATTAATAATTATGCCAATTGAAAAAAGTAGGATATAATCATTTTATATCGTGACGTTTATGAATTAATTATTCAATATTTTTCTATAATAATTATCCGTAATAGTAATAATATATATCCGATTTCAAATATTTACCAGACAATTGGTTTTATTTGAAAAAGAAAAATTAAAAATGAATTAATCAACTAAAGTTTAGGGGGTTTCCAGGGAAAATATCCCATGGATCCTCTTAAAGTATGGGGTATTTAATATGTTTATGCTAATTCATTATTGGGATTCCGTCAACTTCAAATTTTTACTTCGCTGTTACCTATAAAAATTTTTGCACGAATTAACAGAAAACAAATTGAATATACTTTATTTGCGAAGGTAAATTGAAAGCCTTAACCAGTTAAAATAATCCTTAGGAATGGATTAATTTGTTTAGAGTTATTTTTAATACCCAGATCCAGAAATTGAGCTTTAGCTATTTTTAAATTTAAAAGCTCCAATATCAGGTTTTTCATCTTTTGAAATGCTCGTTCCTTCAAAATCTTTATCTATATCTAAATTTTGACCTGCATCAATGCAAGGTGATGAATTTTTGAGGTGATAATTCCCATTTGCGTAATCCACAAACAGCGGGTTACCTATAATCCCTCCTGTCTCTGTTGGTGGGTTGGTTACATTGTAATAACAATTGTTGCTGTGTGTACCTGAGCCTCCCCACGCTGACGGACTAATGTAAAATATATTATTCCTGAACTTGGTCGCTGAACACGTACTTATGCTTCGCGTCGTCGGACTGATCAGGATATTATTATAGATCTCTGCTCCTGCATCATCCCATATGCACCATTTAAAGCCTGCATGGTAAATATTGTAATAGATCCGAACTCCTTGGGCCGTGCTTGCACAACTGGTTCCCCGTAAGGTTACATTGTTATATGAATAAAATTCATTCCCATAGATATCCACACTCTCTGTGTGTTCAAGGTATATACAGCCTCCATCTGCAGGGTCATTTAGTCCAATTAGTTGATTGTACCTGATTATCGCTCCCTTAACACGGTGGCTCTCGCTTTCTCCGTTCAATATGATACAAAACTTATTCCCCGGATCCGTCGATCGGTCGATATAATTGTATTCTATTACCGGGTAATTACAGGCATCTACAGATTGGATCCCGTCTCCGCCTCCGTCTGTCGAATTGATATGGGTGATTCTGTTATAGCCTATATAGATATGATGTGTGTTGCCCATCAGGTAGCCGTCAAGCTTCACACTGTCTATCACTACGTATCTCGATACCAGCGAATCGCCATTATCTGTGTGGATCGCTCCGCCGCTCCCGCCTCCTTTTATTACACAACTGTCCAGTTCAAGGTAGGTCCATGTCCCATACGTCCCTCGTGCCCATACGGCTGCATAGCTGTTCGGTGCACGAAATTCTATGTTCTGGATTTTCCAGTGGCTAAAGCTCCATATATAAAATACTGCACCTCCGGTGGTGCTCTTTATTACCGGCTTGGCTCCTGTCCCATAGGCGCCTATGGTTACATTGCTTATTCCGTTCTTCTGTATCTGGCTCCCGCCCCAATTGGATGTGGTTCCCCGCTTCTGAAGATAGGTCTTCCCGTTTGTTATCGAAAAATCAAACCACGAATCATACGGGTGGTCGATACTCCCGTTCTGCCCCGGATCCCCACTGTTCCCGGATCTATATAAATAGTTTGGGAACTAGGATTTAAAAAGGGCCTAAACAAATAAAAGCCGAATACAAATAGTATCAGGACAAAACTCAAGAATGAATTTAAATTTGAAATTTTTGATCTCTGATTTTTTCATTCAATTACAATTCCTTATCTAATTTTTTCTCCTAAAGATCAATCTTTTAAATAATGATTTCTTTTGCTCAGAATAATAATATTTTGAAGGATAGTAATAATTACTATTCCTTTTTCTGATTTTCATGTCATTAATTAGAATTGAAACATTTTTTATGTTTTTATTTTGTATGCTGTTAAGGTTATTCAAAAGTGCAACTTTCCGTGTGTAGTTTTCTCTAACAACTGCGATGACAATATCAGCATAATCAAACAAAAGATAAGTATCGGGAATAGATCCTAGAGGCGCCGTATCAACAATAATTACTTCATATAACTCTCTGAGATTCTTAAATAATTCAAATGTTTTTTCAGAAGCAATTAATTCAACAGGATTTGGAGGAATTGGCCCGGCAGAAATAAAATCAAGATACTCATATTCACTCTTTTGAATAATGTTTTTAATAGTAACAGAATCATCGATAAAATAAGAAGATAGACCAAGTTTATTATCAAGTTTTATTTTTCGGTAAATATTAGGTTTACGTAAATCAAAATCAATTATTATTGTCTTTTTCTTTAAAATCGAAAATGTTGCAGCTAAATTAAGTGAACAGAAAGTTTTTCCTTCTCCAGGCATTGAGGATGTGAGCAATATAATCAGGTTATCTTTCCCTTTAGTAAAATATTTTAAATTAGTACGAACATTTCTAAAAGAATCTGTAATAGGGGATTTCGGGTATTTTTCGATCAGAATATTTTCTTTGGTAGAGTTATGTAAAATCTGACCTAAAATTGGTGTTGAAGTAATACTTTCAATATCTTTCGTGTCCCTTATGCGCGTGCTAAAGAAATCCTTTAAAACAACAACAGAAAATGGGATAAACAAACCCAGCAATAGCGCAATTAAATAATCCAGTTTTTTCTTAGGATAAACAATCTCAGCAGAATAATAAATTGCCGGGTCTATAATTTCATAGTCCGGGGCATTGGATGCAGTTGCAATTTGTGCTTCTGCTCTTTTTTCAAGCAAAAAGGTATAAATCTCATCATTCAGCTTATACTTCCTTTCAATTCCAACTAATTGTTGTTGGGTTCTTGGCAATCTGGATATTTGTTCGTAATACTTTGATAGCCTGTTATCGATCTCTTGTAAAGCAATTTTATTTTTATTCAAATTGTAACTAATATTCTCCATAATTGAATTACGCAAATTCGTAATTTGGTTATCGAGGTCTTTCAGGAAAAGATTTTTTGGCTTATTAGGATCATAATAATTTAATCTTTCATTGCTAAGGTCGGTGAGTTTTGAAATTAATTGATTGATAATGGGATCATCAGCCTGCATAGAAGAAGGTACAGCAAGTTTTGAAAAGTCATCATTGGTTTTCAAATAGTTCAGAATATAATCGTAATATTTTTGATTTATTGAAAGAGTCGCCCGTTGATTTTCCAAATCATTCACATTTTCTGATAACTTTTCCCCCTGAAAATCCAGGTTAGTCACTTTTTGATCAGACCTGAAATTTTGAAGTTTATTTTCAGTAAATTTCAAAGAATCTGAAATTTCTTCAATCTGGCTATCAATAAAGGATATAGTATTCTCGGCATACGAATTTTTCTTTTTTAAATTCTCCTGAAGATATACATTAGTCAATGTATTCAAGAAATCTGTAATTTTTTCGGCATTCGAACCTTTCATCGAAATTACAATAAAGGTTGATTTTGGAGAAATTGTTGAAACATCCAAACTTTTCTGGTAAATTTCTGTGAGATAATTTAAGTGATTAAAGGCAAAAGTCAATTCAAAATTTTGATATTCGAATTTTTGATCCCTGTTTTTCAGATAAACAGTAAATTTATAATATTCATTAGTGATTTCCTCTCCGAACTTATATTGCCCCTGAATTGCAAGATGGTTTAATTTTTCAATAGAACTGTTTTTCAGGTAATCAAAGAGATCGACATTTTCACCATCAGCTTTTAATACAAAAGTGGAATCACTTAATATTTTAATTTGTATTCCGTAATCAACAGGTTGGATGTGTGTTCTGTCAAAATCCACTTCAATGATTGAATTATTTTTATAAAGCTCTTTTTTAATTTTATAGGGGAGATTTATAAATGAGAACACATTTTCTTTAGTATAATATGAAACCTCAAGATTTAAATTTAAAATTGTCTTATAAATTAAAGAATAGGAAGTGAGAATATTCATTTCCTTTTCTACATCTTCATTGCCTAATAGCATTTCAAATCCTTTATTCAGATCCTCTAAAAATGCTTTATTATTACTTTTAATAAGTACTAGAGAAGTTTTGTTTGTGTACTTGGGAGAAGTAAATTTATTGAAAAGAAATGCAAGACAAAGAAGTGTAACAATAGTTATAAGGAAAAAATATTTATACCTTAATAATTTTATTATTAATGCCTTATAATCTGGTTGATTCTGAAAAATTTCTCCTGGTTTTGCCATTTATTTAATTATGGGGTGTATTAAATAATAAATTTGAGGTGTGCATTTAGTTACTTATTTTAATCATCTGGTAAGTAATCGATTTTGCTATTATCATTCTGAAAACTAATGAGTGAAAAATTGTTTGTTTGAAGATTGAGCGATTGATCCGAAAACTGAATTCATTCAAATATTTTTCCAGGTGATCTTGATGGACCCGGGAGTATGTGGTTCTGAGCCACGATTTTAGCTGACGAATAAATGTCCAACTTGTTGTTTGGCTTATTCCATAATGCCTGGCTATCTGTGAGAATGATAAACTCTTGGTAGTGGCGCTCATCTCAAAGATGATCCCAAATGCTTTTCGCAGGCCAAATCGTAACTTATGCAAATAAGTCCTGGCAGTTGGACTTTCAATATGATGGCACCGATTGCAATCTCTGGCAAAATTTGCTTTTCGCACAGTAAACTTTATGGGTTCGCACTTGGTGCAGATAAAACCATCTGCCCACTTCAACTCTGAACGATAAGCCAGGCATGATTTATTGTCCGTAATTCGCTCTGAAAATTCTAAAATATTTTCTCCTGTAAATTTCATTTTGATTAGTTATTAACCATTTTTTGATATACAAGATAAGTATTTAATTAATCACTTCAATAATAAATAAAAAGTTATAACGGTTGTAACGGTATAAAGAATAGTTGCATAATCAATTCCTTTCAATCTCCTAACTTTAGCTCGTATGGGATTTATAACGATAATATCATTCGGTATTATATAAAAAAAATTGGAAGCAACAATTTCTTTTTTTGTTAAATCGAGGTAATGATAATTCACCTGGCTATTCTCTTCGCGAATTAATATGACCCTGCTTTTATCTCCAAAATCTCCTATCCCTCCGGCATAACTAATTGCTTGAAATATCGTTATCTGGTCCTTTGAAAATGAATAAACACCGGCGCTATTCACTTCACCTAAAACTGAAACTGAATTATTAACAAACTTAACTTCTATAGCAACATTCGTAAAGTACTGACTTGCTTCTTTCTGAATAGTATTTTGGACTTCCTGAAGGGTCATGTCTTTTACGTAAATATCTCCAATAAAGGGAAAATTTATATATCCTCTGGTGTCGACCGAATAGCTTATAAGATTTATGTCAGTGGATCCTGAACCACCTCCAGCTGAACCAAAAACCTTTGAAGTTTTATCATCTGTTGAAATTATTTTTATATAAATATTATCAAATGGCTGAATTGATTTTTCCGGACGCACACTTACATAAGTATTTATAGGTTCATCCCTTTGATCTTCTCTTAAAAAAGTTATTTTTTTTCTTGGAATACAAGAAGTGAAAACCAAAATTAATAGAAAAATATATAGAAATTTTATTGGACTTAACCTTCTCTTAGCAGAAATGATCATAGCATAAGCGATATAATGCACATATTAATACAGGAAACATAAAACTAAGTTACAAAATTATGCAATTTAAATTTAGCTATTGAGTAACCAATGTAAAATTAGTCAAATAGGTGGTAAGATATGAAAAAATAATAAACAGGTTAGTAACCGCTTCCTTTTATGATGGTTCTTATTGTTTTAAGAAATAAAAGGATATCAAGTTTATTTGACCAGTTATCAATGTATTGCAAATCCATTTTCATCCATTCATCAAAAGAAATATCATTCCGATTTGGTTTTATTTGCCATGTGCACGTAATACCAGGCTTCATAGATAACCTGCGTAGTTGCCATCTCTTATATTGTTTAACTTCTGATGGTATGGGTGGGCGTGGACCGACCAGGCTCATGTCGCCTTTTAATACGTTATAAAACTGAGGAAGCTCATCAAGACCTGATTTACGTAAAAATTTGCCAATTTTAGTAATTCGAGGATCATTCTTTATTTTAAAAACAGGACCATCAGCCTCATTAACTTTCAGTAATTCTTCCTGTAAGGCTTCAGCATTCTGTATCATTGTCCTGAATTTATACATATAAAATGTTCTTCCTCTTAATCCCACACGTTTTTGCCTAAAAAAGACCGGCCCTTTTGAAGTAAGCTTAATTGTAGCGGAAATCAAAAGTATTACCGGTGACCAGATTAATAAAATAAAAAAAGCAGCTAAAAAAGAAACTGTACTTTTCAACTGTAAAGCAAACTTATCGGACGGGGTATTGTCAAAAGTGAGAAATGGTGTTTCATCAAAATGATTTAGGTGGGCCTTTGTTGCTGACATACTAAATAACTGAGACTGCATCCTGAAAATAACACCAACCTCTTCACAATCGTGCAATATACTTTTAAGTTTGGTTTGATCAATATCGTTTTTACAATAAATTACCTCATCAATAACGTCCTTATCGATCAAATTTCTCAGATTAACTCTCTCTGAATGAACTGCTATTACATCTTTATACTTCTTATATAGGTTACTCGAATTTGTAATAATATATTTGAGAATGTAACCCCATTCTTTATTCTTTAAGATTTTGTCAATAAAAATTTCAGATGAATCATCCGCAATTAAAACCAAATTTCTCGAATTGTATCCTTTCGTACGGAAGTATTTCAAAATTTTGTAAATCCCAACCCGAAAACTAAAAAGGCCAAATAAATTAATAATACCAAAAAACAAGATCACTAAACGACTGATGCTATTCAATTTAAAAATAAAGACGAATAAGAAAATAATTCCAAGCCCGATAACGACAACTTTTAAATATGAAGCTAAAATCACAGAATACGTTTTCGTGCGGTGCATTTCATTTAAATGCAATGATTTCAGTAAAATAAACCATGTTGGGACGATTAACAGTCCAACGATCATGTATTCTTTTGATGCAATAAAATTTGAATCAAAAAAGAATGAACGAATTACATAGGCAATAAAAAATGAAAATACTGAAAACAATACATCGAAAACCCCGAAAATATTGTTTATTTGCTGTTCCCTTTCCTTGATCATAGCTTTAAGCTTTGGTATTTAAAAACATTTACTCTTTAAAATTCTTAGCAAAACTGAATTATCAATAATCGTACCTTCTACTCAAAACGACTGATATTATTACTTTTCAGAAATATTACAAGAATATTAATTCCAAAATGTGGAAAATTTTATTTTTTAGGGAAAATATTATCATACATTTATTACTTCCACGTGACATTTTAGTGATACTTTAATATTTATTTTGTGGAAATTAAAAAATAACGCTTTATGAAACGATTGGTATTTACTCTTGGATTTTTGATTACATGTTTTACGGCATTTTCACATGTAGGACTGGACTATCCTGTGGGTGGTGAAAACTTCCATCCGGGGCAAATAGTCACCATCCAATGGCATATTATTATTCCACACGACACTCAAAACTGGGATCTCTATTTCTCCGACGACGGCGGAGCCAACTGGCAGGATCTTCGGCTTGATATCGGTCTTGATACGTTGACTTACAACTGGACAGTACCCAATGACATCACCGATCAGGGACGAATAAAAGTAGTAATGGACAATGCGGGGAGCAATTACGAAGACGAAAGCGGTGATTTCAGTATTACCGAAGCTTCAGGTATTGCAACAATTTCCGGCGAAATACCAATCGAATTTTATCCCAATCCCGCAAACGATTTTATCCGGATAAAGTCAAATGGTCAAACAAATTACGACGAAATGCAGTTACTTGGTACTGATGGCAGGCTATTGCAAACCATTGATATTACAGACAATCTTTTCGAAAAAAGCGGTCAACGTATTTCACTGCTGGGCTATGCACCCGGAATCTATTATTTGGTTGCTAGTAAGGAAGGTAAAAAGACTACTGCTAAAATCATTAAATACTAAGCACAGAGCAGGCTCATCACTGGCAGAAGTTTTTCGGCAGGCTTGCGTGTAAGGGGTCAGTACAGTTTCTATATTTCACAAAATTTCCTGTATTACACTATAAATCTGAATATTTTAACATAAGAAGTCGTAGTTAGGAGACAACGGCGGGAATGGGGGCTTTCAAGAGAATAATTAAAATCCCAATGCTACGTGTGAGTTTCCAATCGTATATTAAATCCTGCCTGTAAGATAAGGGACGGTGTGTTCTCAAATAATTCGATCATACCACCAATACCTACAAAAGGATAAAATGCATGATTTGTAAAAAAAGCCTGGGTATATTGTAATCCAAAAACAGGGACCAGTTGTATTGTATTTTTTCTACCAGTCGCGATTGCGAATTGTGGTGAAATAATTCCTTGCAAAATAAATGGATAATCTGGCAGCATTTTAAAGACTTTATAAACACCAATATCAAGCGTTATAAACTTATAAATATCATAAAACCCAAAGGATAGTCCAATACTTGTTCTAACCTGGGTTTTTTCTATATTTTGTTTCCCATAATATCCTATTGCAAATCTGGAAATTTTATAATCCTCTGTTACTTGAAGTCCCAGTCCAGCCGCAAATCCATTTTTAAAATACATCGTACCGGAGAAAAGGTCAATTCCTGGACCTTCTAGGGTTGTACTGTGTAAATAATTACATGAGACTCCATTATTATTGTTAAAAAATTCAACCTGGCTGAACATACTTTTAAAGGAAAAAATAAAAGCAGCCAAGATGAACCATTTTAAGATTGTGAAAGAGAATGATACTTTTTTATTGCTTTTAAAGATCATATTGCAGGAAATTGGAATTTAGTCGGTTTAAAATTAATCCTTTTATTTTCTCACTCAAATCAGGACTGGTTTAACAAGCTAAAGTAATAAATATTATCAAAAAAAATCTGAAGCTTTTTAACACCAGACGTCATAGTCAGGAAACTACTATGAGATTGGTGGAATGCTCCAGTTTTGCTGACAGGGTTAAAATCTGTAGCATGTTTTAATATTCAAAACTCTTGTATAATCAGAGACAACTATACTTGGGTGTTTTGCAGTCTCATTAATCATTTTATTAAAATTAAAATAATTAGTAAATACAATCCCTAACCCAAACTTACCGAAAATAAAATCGATGCCAATGCCCATATTAACTCCATAGATTATTTTGTTGAAATGATCCCGTATTGAAGAATGATCCACAAAAAATGCTTCGTCATTCCACGAAACCAGGTAATCAAGGCGTGGGCTTGCCGAAATATTCGGCATTATTACCTTTGATAACGGCCATTTAAAATTGATACCTGTATTCACTGTAAGATAGGTAAGCAATGCTTTATCGTACTGCATTTCACCGACAAAACTGTTTAAATCGCCATGCCATAGCGAATCTGCTCCGCCTTTTATTATATAACCGAAATACGAACTTAAATTAAAATGCTTTTTATTCAGGTATTCCATCCCAACCTGGGCATTCGTAGCAATAATCCTATTTTCATACAAAAAATTAGTCGCTCCGGTTATGCTGAAGTTGAGTTGCGAAAATGACGGTCCAGCTTGAACACAAATTGTTTGACTGTGTAATGGAATATACATTAATATGATAGTAATAATAAAAAGGTATTTTTTCATTTCTTTTAATTTCAGTGCCAGACCAGGTATCATCTTTTTTGTTCCGGTTCTTTTCAGCGAATTTATAAACTTCCTATTCATTTCCAACCAAACCGTTAGTTTTTTTTATAACCGCTTTATAACAATGATTGTATTGTTGTAAGTTTAAATGGGACTTGGGTTAAAAAGGTTTAAGTCGCGCCATCGCTGTATCCAACCCTTGAAGATTTAAACCAGTTGAGATAAAATATTATCTGTAAAATCTGAAGATTTTGACACCAAACGGCGTAGTCAGGAAACTACGCCGAGAATGGGACTTAGGTTAAAAAGGTTTAAGTCGCGCATCGCTCCTATCCAACCCTTGAAGATTTAAACCAGTTGAGATAATATATTATCTGTAAAATCTGAAGATTTTGACAACAGACGTAGTAGTCAGGAGACTACGCCGAGAATGGGCGGGGGTTTATCCGAGGCACTAAATTATTTGTCCGAGACGCTAATTTGTTTGTGCAAGACACTGAATTGTTTATCCGAGGCATTAAATTGTTTGTCCGAGGCACTAAATTGTTTGTCCGAGGCACTAAATTGTTTGTCCGAGGCACTAAAATGTTTGTCCGAGGCACTAAATTGTTTGTCCGAGACACTAATTTGTTTGTCCGAGGTACTAAATTGTTTGTCCAAGGCACTAAATTGTTTGTGCAAGGCATTTTAACCTCGGTCTAAGCATAGTCTCATGACTATGCTCTATGGTGTAATAATCTCATGATTATTAAAAAAAATCTGAAGATTTTGACACCAAACGTCGTAGTCAGGAGACTACGCCGAGAATGGGTACTTAAAAGGTACCATAGTTTACTTCTTGATTATCTTTCCTGTTTCGATCACTTTTCCTTTATAAAATATGGAGTATAGATATACTCCGCCTTTGAAATTATAGGTATCGACTTCGGTATATGGAATATGTAATGCTTGTTGATCAATTAAACAAATTCCATTCTCATTAAAGAGCGAAATTGATAAATTCTTTCGATATGTTTCGATATGAAGGCAGTTGTTAAAAGGTATCGGATAAAGCAGCACATCACTATCATCTTCCGCTACTGTTTCCTCGGCACCTGTCAACACATCATCCGGCATTAGTTTCCGAATATATGCATTACTTTCATTTAGTTTGCCTTCCTTAGGAGTAGTACCAGTAATGATACAACCTCCGTCTTCCAAGGCTTTTGTTGAATAAAGATAAACATCGAGATCACCTGCAAAATATTTTGCCCCTTTCAGGTTCATATCCGAATCAACAATATACACCCTTGCATTCTCGAACTCATCATTCGAGGTTTTCCAACCCCTGACATGTGAAACAACCCAGATATTATCTGGGTCAACATAGTCCAGGCTACTAAAATCAGCAGGCCAGTTTTTCCCTTCATCAAAAAAAGTAGTGTCTTTTATGGTATTAAAACCTTCATCCACTTTCCTTAAGCGAATATCATAATAAGCACCGGGGACACCCTGATTTATCATACTGGCAACCATAATATTCCCATCAGGTAGCCAACGTAAAGCCAAAGGATTATTAAAAACACTACCGATAGGAAAATCCTGATATTCAATAACATTAAGATCGTTATCCAATACTATTTTATTATGTATGCCTGTACCCAATATATAATACCCGCTTCCATCCAATTTTTTCAAAGTCTCAGCCCCGGTTTGATTGTTTAGGTTAGTAATGATAGTTGTGTCCAATAGCTCACCACTTGTATTTATTTTAGCAAGGTAAATGTCATTTTCCTCGCCCGGTGCAGGATCATCGAGATTTCCACGAAGTATAACAATACCACCTTCATCAAAGAAAGCATCCTGTATGGAAAGCAAATTATATATTGATGGAACAGAATAATAAAATTCTTGTAAAAGCTCTAAATCCTGACTTAATTCTACTAAGTAAAGACGTGGTGCTGGGATAGTGCTTATTCCGATAAAAAAGTAATTGTTATTCTCTTTTTGGCACCCAAAAAGGAGTCCAATATTTTCATCTTGCTTACAAATTTTTTTGATAATTATACCTGATGTGTTTTCATATTTTAATATCAAAGCATCATTCAGCATAGTATTTGGATCTTTTGTCCCGCCGACAGAAATATGAAAACCCTGGTTGTCCATAAAACTTGAAATACATCCTGAATGAATAGTATCTTCATAGATATACTCAAATCCCTCCTGCGAATAAGAAGCAAATGGGAATATCAAAATAATAAGAAATAACTTTTTCATCTTATAATCTTTGTAACAAAACTTATAAACATATTTCATTAGTTCATTCTTATTGAATTTCAGTTGGGTTATTTCCGGCAGAATATTCAGTATCATACCCATATTCGAATGTGCCTTTATGATAATATTTGTAAACTTCATTAATAAAATCCTCATCTTTCCAATCATAAAATTGCAAACAAGAAATTATATAATACTTTTCCTTGCCCCTTGTTGGTGTTTTCACCAACAAATCGTGCATACAGCTATTTTCAACAAGTTTGTAATAACACCAACTTGAAATAATGTTAATCTTTATCTATAAATCCACCAATTAATAAAAAAATCCCTACTAAAAGTAATATTCCTCCTAAAATATAACCTAATGTTTCCCCGGAGGACAAAGCACCTATTGCAATTAAAGTTATAATTGTCCCATTCCAAAGATCTGCGTTTTTCCTTTTTTTAAATTTTAGTACTGGATCAGGTTTTATTCCATCCTTACCAATTCTGTATCGCATTTATTTAGAATTAAATATTGTTAAACAATGATTCGCATTATATTCTTTCATTTAATAAAACTCAAAACAATTGAATAAAGCACAGCTAAGATAACAGCAAAAAACAACATTTCAAACAGTAACGGTAGCAATATTTTAAATCGGCCAATCATATCAACCTTGATTTTACACGATCTTATTTTTCACCTTTTCCCTGTATTTTTTGTCTTTTTCCTTTTATCTTGTATCTTGCCTCTCACGCTCCCCAATTCTCCCGGTCCAAACTCCTGTACTGTATCGCTTCTGCCAAATGCTCAGGTTTGATATCGGCAGATGCATCCAGATCGGCAATGGTTCTGGATACTTTTAAAATCCTGTCGTACGCACGGGCGGAGAGGTTCAGCTTTTCCATGGCATTTTTCAACAAGGTCATCCCGGTTTCATCGAGTTTACAAATCTGCCGGAGTTGTTTGCTTGTCATTTGTGCATTGCAATAGATTCCTTTCGATTGCTCATACCGTTTTTCCTGTATTTGCCGTGCTGCCACTACCCTTTCTCTTACCAATTCACTCTTCTCCCCTTTCCGCTCTTCCGAAAGCTCACGGAACGGAACCGGAACCACTTCCACATGAATATCGATACGGTCGAGCAAAGGACCGGAAATTTTATTCAGGTATCGTTGAACCACTCCGGGCGCACATACACAATCTCTTTCCGGGTGATTGTAATACCCGCACGGGCAGGGATTCATCGAAGCCACCAGCATAAAACTGGCCGGGAATTCAACAGTAAGTTTTGCACGCGAGATTGTAACGATCCGGTCCTCCATTGGCTGCCGCATGACTTCAAGAACGGTCCGTTTGAACTCGGGTAATTCATCCAGAAACAAAACGCCGTTATGAGCCAGTGAAATTTCACCGGGATGCGGAAACGTCCCTCCTCCGACCAATCCGGCGTCGCTGATGGTATGGTGCGGCGACCGAAAGGGCCTCACCGAGACCAGCGCCATATCCTTGCTAAGTTTTCCGGCAACAGAATGGATCTTTGTCGTTTCAAGCGCTTCATAAAGATTGAGCGGAGGCAGAATAGAGGGCAGCCGCTTGGCAAGCATCGTTTTTCCTGCACCCGGCGGACCGATGAGAATGACATTGTGACCTCCGGCTGCAGCTATTTCCAAAGCCCGCTTTATATTATCCTGACCTTTGACATCCGAAAAATCGAATTCGTAATCATTCAGACTTGCATAAAATTCTTCGCGTGTATTGACCACGGTGGGTTCAATGGAAATATCCCCGTTTAAAAAGCCGATCGCCTCCTGGATGTTCTCTATTCCGTAAACTTCGAGATCTTTAACAATTGCAGCCTCCCTGGCATTTTGTCTGGGCAGGATAAATCCCTTGAATCCCATCTTCCTCGCTTCAATGGCTATGGGTAATGCTCCCTTGATTGGCTGCAGTCCGCCATCCAGTGACAATTCACCCATGACTATATAATCACCGATCCGTTCATTGGGTATCTGTCCCGAAGCAGCTAAAATCCCAATGGCGATGGGTAAATCGTACGCCGAACCTTCTTTTTTAATGTCGGCAGGCGCCATGTTGACGGTTATCTTTTTTCCCGGCCAGCGATAGCCGATATTGAAGAGAGCGGCATAAATCCGCTGCTGACTCTCTTTTACTGCATTATCAGGCAACCCAACCAGAAAAAAGGCTGTACCGCGGGCTGCATTTACTTCAATGGTAATAACAATGGCATCGATGCCGATCAGGGTGCTTCCGTAGGTTTTTACAAGCATACGCTTTGGCTATAACGTTTCAAAATTTCATCCTAAAGTACAAATAAAATTGAAACTGGAAATTATTTCAGAAAAAAATGGACTTTAAAATAGTTTGAGGTGATGGAAAATTTATTTCACGCAAAAGCCGGAAAGAAAAATCGCAAAGTTTTCGCAAAGAAATTTCATAAACTATTGACGATCCTGTGAATAGTTGACTTTAATATTTTTGAATTGAAATTTATTAATAATGCTAATTTGAGTCCGGATAACCTAAGATAAGTAAGGGTTTGCGCAAAATGTACAGGGGCTAATGCTTCAATCGACTTTACTTCAATTATTACTTTACCGTTCACCATTAAATCAATTCTGTACCCAACATCTAAATTTACATCCTTATAAACGAATGGCATTGGGATTTGCTGTCTCACCTCTAAACCTAATTCTCTCAGGTCATTTGCCAATGCATATTCATAAGCAGATTCAAGCAAACCAGGGCCAATTGTTTTGTGCATATTTATCGTAGCCCGATGATTTTATAAGAAAGTTCATTTTCAGTCATGCAATTATCTTCGCGTGTTTTGTGATTTTTTGGCGTGCTTTGCGTGAAATAATGACAAACAAACTTACCAAATTATTATTCGTAATCGAAATATTAATTAGCCTAAAAATGTAGAATAGATTCTTCCCTTATTATTTGAAGAGGTTCAACTTAAGGAATTTTTTTACAGAAAGCTAAAACAGAGATACTGACTAATTGTTCTCCGGTTTATAGCCCGATTTGTTCAGGATTTCCTGTGCATCGTAAAGGTTAAATAGCTGCGGCAGGCTGACCTGAGTGTTTTTTTCCATGTAGTTTTTTACAATTTTCCAGCCAATCCATCTGCCAAGCCGCGGTGCAGAAGTTTTTCCGAAAAAGGTTGTAAACGGGCCCTTCGAGAATGAATTTCTGCATGTTTTGTGGGTTAGATGCATACAGCATTTTATTTTCAATAAGAAATGCCCAGACAAGGCTTTCATTCTTGTTGGCCCAGTCAAGCTGCTCCTGCGTATAATCCAGCAACGTAGTTTCAGGTGATTCGGGCATCATGGCCTGTACAAAATATAAAATTTTCCCTTCGTTGATCATCAGATCGAGCAAATCCGGCCCTACCTTTTTAAAATTAATGGAGCTTTTGGCCATTTTTTCCATACAGTCGCGAACCAGGTACTTTTTGTCAAATTTTTCGACCAGGTAGACAGGCAATCCAAGATTTTTGTAACGCGGATAATCTTCGCCAAGGTATAAATCAATAGCGATCAATAAATTATTATTGTAATACTGAATGCGGTTATCGTAATCAAAACCTGACACATAGGTATACACTTTCGGAATTTCCCGATCAGGAAAATAATATTTGTAATGACGAAAGGCGTCAGTGAATTCTTCTTCGAGTTCATGAACATCGGAGAAGGCTTTTTCGCAATCGTTGTTGATTTTGTTCAGCGACGTATCGTTGATATACGCCGACAATTTTTCCAGATTAAGGCTGTCTTCAAGATCGGTGTCAAGGAAAATCGGGTACTGAGGCTGAAGTTGTTTCAGCTCTTCTTTCAGATGCTTTCTGTCGATATTAAAAAGGGCTCTGTTGTATTGGTTGATGGTAACATCCTTTATTTTTACCTGACTTACGTCAACATCAAGCGTCGATCGTTTATTACTGCATGCACTTAAAATTGAAATTGTCGATACAAATAGTAATAAACCAAAATATCTTTGCATTACCCGGCTTTTTGTCAAATAAAAAATGAAAATTAATTGTTACACCAACAATTGGATAAACGACATGCAACGAAATCTATTTTAAAGGATTTTCCAGCCAACGCTCAAAATGAATACATTATTTTTAAGTGTCAGATCTGACGTTGAATTGGCAGGTTTATCGTAAATATTGCTAAGTCCCAGCTCATAACGAACGTCGACGGTAAGAAAAAGAAAATCAACTCCTGCACCCATTTGCAGTCCCCAGTTCATATCTTTTAATGAAGATTTTTCAATTGGGCTTTGGTCTTCAGGTTTATCAACACCATCAAATGAAACATTAAACGTTTTATTCGCAACGATCGATGCAACCGGACCTGCCTGTAATCTTACGTTAAGGGTGGGGACTTTAAGTATCCGGTAACCTAAGAGGATGGGGATATCAATCGTATTTAAATTTACGTCTTGTTTAACATTCACTGATTGGGTCGAATTATTTGGAACAGAAACATATTTAAGTTCACCGGTTTTCAGTCCAAAATAAACTTCCGGCTGCAGGTGCAGTTTGCCTCCGATCCTGACAAAAGCCCCAAGCTGATATCCCAATTTAGCGGCATTAGCATAATCACTAAGATCGGGAGATAAGGTACTCATCGTAACGGCCCCCTTGATACCAAAACCGAGCTGTCCAAAACCGGTGAGCAAGTAAGAGCAATAATCGAGATCAATAATAATTTTTTCATGGTTATTATATTTTAGCGTTTTATGAAATACAAAAATACTACTTATGCAGCATCATTGACATCAAAATTTTTGAAATGAAAAACTCGGCTAAATTATATTTTGATGTGCTAAACAAAGAATTGTTGAATTCTGTAGAAAAAGAAATCGCGATCTCACGTATCTTAAATTAAAGCGATAAGGGTTTAATTTTCTGTAATTTGTGCAGATAATTGAGTTAGATTTTATAAATGTTAATACTGAGGTTTTTTCCATTTTGCCCGTAGGGCATGAATATCAATAGAAAATTAAATATGCATGAAATTGCTTTCCCGTAGGGAATGTACGACAAGCAATCATTCATGCAAAAGAATTAATATTTATTCAATGCGCTTAAAAATGTATCGTTCGTCAAATTCAATATCGTATTCTTTAAGAAACTGCAGGTATTCTTCACGAAAGGATACTTCCTTATGATGTTTTTGCTGGTCCTCAATATATTTGATTTTTTCAGGTAATTGTGATTTACCGAGTGAAAACGCTCCAAATCCTTCCTGCCACGAAAACTTTCCAACTGATAAATGATTTTGATTTATCCATAACGATGAACTTCTTTTTAAATGATACATCAAATCCGAAGGTGCTTGTTTTGGGCTCATACTGATCAATATGTGAATATGATCGGTCATCCCGTTGATACTATACAATTTATGTCCTTGTTGAATAATAATGCCATTCATGTATTTGTAAATGTCCTCTTGCCATTTTCGATGGATAAGGCATAATCGATCCTGAACTGCAAAAACATAATGAATGTACAATTGGGTATAGGTATTAGCCATATTTTTATTGTTTTTTTTAATGTCCTACGGACAATTTATTTTGTTTATTTATTTGTTCTATTGACATATAAGCCCTACGGGCTAATATATTCTTAGATACTGTTTGGAATTCGAATAAATTTTTTGCGTAATACACGTTTTAATCATTAAGATTTTCGTGAAATATAGCGTTTTAGTGCATTTGTGGCAGGATATATTGCCACGAAAACACAAAAGCACGAAAACTTCACAAAAAGTAAAACGCTCAAAATCTGATATTACAATTATTTCAAAACAGTCTCTTATCACACGAAATTAAAACTTTAATCAATATTGTCAAAAATGAATCGACTCATTATAAAAAAGGAGAATACAGCACATCAAAATAAAATATAGCCACAAACACCTGTTTGTAATTTCGTATTTTTGTTTTCTGAAAAAAATTAATTGCCCATGATTAAAAAAGTTGTAATAACCATTGTTTCAATACTTTTGATATCACAAAGTTTCGCCCAGGTCAAACCCTTCAGGTTTGGATTTAAAGTAGCACCGAACATAGCATGGATTGTACCGGATACTAAGGAATATAAAGCCGATGGATCTGTTCTGGGCTTTTCATGGGGGTTTCTGGCAGACATTACACTTGCTGATAATTATTTCATTAAAACCGGCTTCAGCATGGATTACCTGAATGGAAAGCTTACTTTTCCTTATGTCAAAACCATCAATAGCGAACCGGATACGGGACAGATGAACCGGAAATATAATCTCCGTTACCTTCAGGTTCCGCTTATTATAAAAATGAGAACGAATCAGTTCAACAAAATTGCCTATTACGGTGAGATCGGATTTGGCACTTCATTTAATATTCGTGCCCGTTCGCAGGATGCGTTTGTTTATAACAACGGACAAAGCACTTTAAATTCGGAAGAAGATATTAGCGATGAGGTAGCCTTTCTGCAGGAATCTTTAATTATCGGTGCCGGTGCAGAATATTTTATTGATGAATCCACTTCGATATTGGTTGGGATATCTTTCGACAATGGGCTTACAAATGTGCTCAAGGGCGAAAATACAGCCGATCCGAATAGTAAACAAAAGGGAAGATTGTATTCTTTTTCCCTGAATTTTGGCGTTATGTTTTAATACGCAGTAAAAACACGTAAAGTGAAAATTGCTTTAGCTCAGATAAATTATCACATCGGAAATTTTGAAAGCAACGAAAATAAGGTAATTAAGGCTATTCATGAAGCAAAAAAGCAACATGCCGACCTTGTGATCTTTGCCGAACTTGCCGTTTCAGGATATCCTCCCCGCGATTTCCTGGAATTTGATGATTTTATTGACCGGTGTATTTCATCCGTTGAAAAAATTGCTCGTGAATGCACTGGTATAGCTGCTATTATCGGATCGCCAACCCGGAATCCGGAAACCAAAGGCAAAGATCTCCACAATACCGCCTTTTTCCTTTCGGAAGGGAAAATTACATTCCAGCAGCACAAAACTCTTCTGCCCAATTATGATATTTTTGATGAATACCGATACTTTGAGCCGAATATCGTTTTCGACACCCTGGAATTTAAGGGAAAGAGACTTGCAATAACCATTTGTGAAGATTTATGGAACATCGGCGATGACCTTCTTTACAGAGGCAATCCAATGGATGAGCTTTTACAAACAGCATCCGGATATCATGATCAATATTGCTGCGTCTCCGTTCCATTACGAACAGGCCGAGCTTCGGAAAAAAATTCTCATTCAAAATGCTGAAAAATACAAGCTGCCACTGTTTTACGTAAACCATGTAGGAGCCCAAACCGAATTGTTATTTGATGGCGGCTCACTGGTAATTAATTCATCCGGAAAGGTAATCGACGAATTGACTTACTTCGAAGAGGACCTTCGTATTTATGATTTGGATGCCATTGAAAAAATTGTGATTCCTGAAACCAAAAGAAATACCTTCCAAAATTTCCCTGATTCATGATGCCCTCGTTATGGGTATTAAAAACTACTTTCAGAAACTTGGATTTACCAAAGCTATTTTGGGATTGTCAGGAGGTATCGATTCGGCAGTAACACTGGTACTGGCAGCCCGTGCCCTGGGAAATAAAAATGTTCATGCTGTTTTAATGCCTTCGGAATTTTCAAGTGATCATTCCGTAAAAGATGCACTCGATCTGGTGCGGAATCTCGGTTGCTCTTACGACAAAATACCCATTGAGCAAGGCTATGAGAGCTTTTTAAAGACATTAAAACCTTACTTTAAAGAGATCCCGTTCAACATTGCCGAAGAAAACCTTCAGGCAAGAGTAAGGGGTGTGGTTTTGATGGCTCTATCGAATAAATTTGGTTATATCTTATTGAACACATCGAACAAAAGTGAAGCTGCGGTTGGCTACGGAACGCTTTACGGTGATATGAACGGCGGGATTTCCGTGCTGGGGGATGTTTACAAAACAGAGGTTTTTGAATTAGCGCGTTACATCAATACGCCGGACGAAGTTATTCCTGTGAATTCAATCATTAAACCACCATCCGCTGAATTACGGCCGGGACAAAAGGACAGCGATTCATTGCCCGATTATGAAATCCTGGATCAGATCCTTTACAACTATATCGAAAAACGCAAGGGACCAAATGAACTGATAAAAATGGGTTTTGATGGCAGCTCTTGTGCATAAAATCCTGAAGCTTGTGAATACGAACGAATATAAGCGATACCAGACACCACCCATGCTGCGTGTTTCACCAAAAGCTTTTGGAATGGGGAGAAGAATGCCGATCGTTGCAAAATATCTCGCCTGATAACCTGGAATAAAAAATTCAGGGATTATAATACAACTTAAATGATAAATTGATCTTGATCTCAGGCTCCGTTGGGTATTCTCACATATTTATTGCTTCCACGGAATGAATTTCGGGAATGGCTTTTTTAACTGCAGCTTCAACACCGCTCTTTAGGGTCATAATGCTATACGGGCATGAACCGCATGCACCCATCAATTCAACGTTTACAACATGTTCATCCGTAAGCTCTACAAAATGAATATCTCCTCCGTCCTGCTGAAGATACGGCCGGATTTGCTCAATTACATTTTGTACCTTTCCAGTCAGTTCAGCTCTTTTTTCGTCAGTCATATTTACGATTATAATTTTTTAACCATGTTTAATTTCCACAATTTTTGTCGGATCAAGAAGTGAATTCCGGATGGCAACTTGCTGAGCAACATTTTGTGCCAGGTCCCTGAAGGCATCTGAAACTGCGTTGTTTTCGCCTAAAGCAACCGGAATCCCTGTATCACCTGACTCACGAATGCTCTGGATAAGTGGAATCTGTCCGAGAAGGACTACGTTCGATTCTTCTGCCAACCGCTTACCCCCTTCCTTACCAAAAATAAAGTATTTGTTTTCAGGCAATTCCGCAGGAGTAAACCACGACATATTTTCAACCAGGCCCAGAATGGGTACTTTTATCTCTTTTTGTGTAAACATGTTGAATGCCTTTCGGGCATCTGCAAGCGCAACTTCCTGTGGCGTGGTAACAATTACCACACCGGTTACAGGTAACGTTTGAACCATGGTCAGGTGGATGTCTCCTGTTCCCGGCGGCAAATCGATTATAAAGTAATCCATTTCGCCCCAGTCCGTATCATTGATTAGCTGTGTTAAGGCATTGGTGGCCATAACACCGCGCCAGATAAGCGCTTGCTCCGGCTTTACAAAAAATCCGATGGAGAGAAGTGAAATCCCGTATTTTTCAATGGGAATGATCATGTCTTTGTCGTTTACTTTTCTGCCGAGGGGCTGGCGCATGTTCAAGGTCAAACATAATGGGCACCGAAGGCCCGTAAATATCCGCATCCAGCAAACCCACCTTCGCACCGGTTTTAGCCAAAGCGATCGCCAGGTTAGCAGCAATTGTAGATTTACCAACGCCTCCCTTACCTGAAGCGACGGCAATTATATTTTTAACACCTTTCAACATGGCCTCGGTTTGCTTCCGGCGTGTGGTGACTACGGAATCCATTTTCACATTCACTGTCAATTCCTTGCTGATGTGCGTATGGATGGCATCTTCACAATCTTTTTTTATTAAATTTTTTAAAGGGCAGGCTGGGGTGGTTAGCACAACATCGAATGCGATTGTATCTCCATCGATTGAAATATTTTGAATCATGTTTAACGAAACCAGATCCTTTTTCAAATCAGGATCATGCACATGCCTTAAAGCGTCAAGTATTTGTTCTTTCGTAACTGTCATTTCCAGATCTTATTTAGATTTGGTAAAAATAGAAATTTCTGTACACATAAGAGACACAAATGAAAGGATTTTTATTTTCGAAAATAAGGGAAATTAATAACAAGGGAACCAAATGGGAAATGAAGCGTTTTGCTATTTTTTATCAAGGACGATAAAAATATCTTCGTTGTCTTTTTTCATATAAAACTTTTCGCGGGCATATTTTTCAATATCAGAAGTATCGGTACTTAAAAGATGTAAGGATGTCGAATCCTTTACAATTTCATTGTGTAAGAACTGCTTCTGCCCGATCATGCTGTGTTTTAAAGAGACCAGTTTTATCTGATTGATAATATTATTCCTGTCGAATATCAGCATCCAGACAAAAAAAATAAGGATAGTGATCACAAATTTATTTTTCAGGTATGGGGGAATTCTATCCAGCATCGTAAAAAAGATTTCTTTGCAAAGATAAAATACAAACGCTGGTTATTACGAAAAGATTGTCAAATTTATTAAACGGGTGTTGTTTATAAAGAATGAAATTATTGTTCATTTCAGATTCAAGGTTCTTATCCGAAAACAGAATTAATCCCTGTCATTCTTAGAGACTGTTTAAAACTCAATAAAAAACTTGACTGTATCAATTTTGCTACAAATTCGCTAAGACACAAAGAAAACAAAAAGAGTTAAAAATGAATGAATCCCTTTGTGAAACCTTGTGTTTTCGAGTCTTTGTGGCATTAAAAAACAATTATCTTATCATTTTTAAACAGTCTCTTACAATCCGATTTGGTCGCTGATTTTTTGCATGGCTTTGATGCTAATTTCTGCAAATTCCGGAAGAGGAATCCCAATGTTTTCACATTCCAAAATATTTTCCCTCCTTACCGAAGCAGCAAACTTTAACTCTTTCATTCGTTTGATAACGGATTTGGGTTGAACGCTCGCCAGTTTTTTATCCGGATAAACCAATGTTGTTGCAACGATCAACCCTGTAATGGTTTCGCCCGCAGCTAGCGCAAATTGAAATTCCTTTGACCGTTTCTCCCCGGCGGAAGTTTCGTTATGCATTCGTATGGCGTCGATTACTTCCATATCCACATCCTTTTCAGCCAAAATTTTTGCTGTTTCTTTTCCATGAATGTACATATCCCCTTTCACCAACTCCACATCAAGGTCGTGAAGAAGGCCGGCAAGTCCCCATTTATCTTCATCGTGGCCAAGCCTCACTGCCAGTGCCCTCATCACTGCTTCTGAAGCATAGCAATGATTGAGCATATTTTGATTTTTTATATAGTGATGAAGGATTTCAAGAGCTTCTTTCCGGTCCATTATTTATTCTTTATATCACGTGTTTTCTTTGAAACGTTTTCATGTATATCAATGCCATGCAACATATAAATGAGGTGTTTCAAGGTTTTAAAAATCTCCTCCAGGTATTCATTTACTGCTTTAACACTGCCTGGGAGCGTATAAACCAGTGTATTTGTCATCACCCCGGCTACTCCGCGGCTCAATAATGCATTTGGATTTTCTGCACCATATTTCATACGAATAGACTCCATAATTCCCGGGATTTCCATATCCAGCAGATCTTTTACAACATCAGGAGTAAAATCACGCGGTCCTATTCCTGTTCCTCCGGTTGTGATGACCACATCAACCAAGCTGTCTTCAGCTTTTCCGAGCAATACTCTAAGAGCTTCAGGATCGTCAGGAATAATGGTATGTTCAATTGCGACGGCAAAATCATTTTTCCAGAAATACTCATACGTTAATTCAGCGATCCTTGGGCCGCTCCTGTCCTCATATTCTCCGCGGCTAGCCCGGTCGCTTAAGGTAATCACCTGAACTTTAAACACCTTTTTAATATATTCAACCAGATCACCGGGTTTAATACTTCCTTTTTTTAATACCCTTGCAAATATGCCTTCTTTCGGCATCACACAGTTACCGACTTCCTTAAAAATCGCACAGGAAGTTCCGTGACATTCTTTCCCAATTTGTGTGATCTCAAGTAATACATCGCCAATAGTCAACTGGTCGAGCGGTGAGGTCTCATAAAGCGTCAAACCTTCTGTGGTGATATTCTCTGCAAACTCACCGTAGCCTATTTTACGTTTGGCTTCCTTTTCAAATTTCGAAATACTTTCGACACCGAGCAAACTAACTTGCCGCTGCCAGTTTCCGGCATGCGCATCGTTCTTTACTCCCAATTCGTCCAGTTCAATTGTATTAACAGGAACCTTTATTGTGCCTTTTTTTTCGGAAATATTTACCGATAATACCTTTATTGCATTTTCCATAATTCTATATATTTTCCTTTTTTTTCTCCATTAACTTAATTTCCCCAATCACCATTTTTTTATCGACTGCTTTACACATGTCATAAATCGTGAGCAGCGAGACAGAAACAGCCGTCAATGCTTCCATTTCGATGCCGGTTTTCCCTGTACATTTCGCAGTACTGGTAACAACAACCCCATCTGCGACTAATTCAGTTTTCACTTCCATCTTTGTGATCAGAAGAGGATGACAAAGAGGGATCAACTCACTGGTTTTTTTTCCGGCCTGAATTCCAGCGATTTCTGCGACAGTCAATACATCACCCTTTTTCATCTGGTTATCGCGGATAAGCCTTACTGTTTCAACGCTCAGAATAATTTTTCCCTGAGCTGTTGCGGTCCTTATCTGATCCGGCTTGTCACCCACATCCACCATATTGGCTTTGCCTTTTTCATTGGTATGTGAAAACTTTTCCATTTTTTATTTATTGTGAAAGATATTATATTGATTGCCTTTCCAAATCCTCGGGACAAATTAAAACAACAATTAACCTCCAATATTACTGAAGGAGTTTACTTTGTTTTCAGTTCCTGATTCAGGTTTTTTGCCCACAGCTCTTAAAATGGCCTGTTCTATTCCCAATTCCCTCACATCAAACTCAAGGTCGCTGAACAAACAGGGCTTTATTTTTCCATTCGCGGTCAACCTCAGCCGGTTACATATTTTACAATGACCTCCATCCCCTCCTATTACCCTTGAAAAAACACCCTTTTCGAGATCCATTTCTTTGATAAACCTGATCTGAAATCCTTTTTCGATGCAAAAAGCTTCGACTTCACGGGCATCCGGCTCATCCTTTGATTTTTTTATTACACAATTTATTTTAATCGGTTTAAGTCCGGCATCGGCCGCTGCTTCAATTCCATCCATCACGTTCCGGATATCTCCTACCCGTGTAATGGCCCTGTATTTTTCTGGCTTGATCGCATCAAGACTTATGTTGACACGCTGCAAACCAGCCTTTGCGAGAGGCACTGCAAACCGGCTGAGCAGGGTTCCGTTAGTAGTCATCGACAAATCTTTAATGCCTTTAATTTCTGCCAGCATTTTTACCAGGTCGACTATTCCTTTTCTTACGAGTGGCTCACCTCCGGTAATTCGTACTTTATCAATTCCCAAACCTACAGCCACGTTAACAATCTCAGCAATTTCTTCAAAAGTCAATATTTCGCTATGGCTAATGAGGTCAACCCCGGATTCAGGCATACAGTAGACACACCTCAGATTACACCGGTCAGTGACCGAAATCCTCAAATAATTGATATTTCTTCTATATAAGTCGTACATCAACAAATTCTCCTTTTTCTATTTTCGTTTGCCCGATTGGGATGGCAATGAGACCATGAGCCATCGTCAATGCATTGATGTGTGCCGAACCATGATATTCAAGAGGTATCACTTTTCCCGACTCATCGATCCCAATAGGAACAAGTGATAAACGTGCGCTTCGTTTTCTTTGGTATTCAGCACCCATTTGCAAACGAATTTTCGCTGGTTCAAATGTATGACCCGACATTTCGTAAACCAAAGGTTTAATTAGCAGTTCGAACTGAACGAAGGAAGATACAGGGTTTCCAGGAAGACCGAAAATAAATTGCCTGTCTTTTAGCCCGAAAACAGTTGGCCTGCCCGGCTGCACGGCTATGCTGTCAAATTTCAGTTGGACGCCCATTTCATTTAAAACCTTAGGGACATGGTCGAAATCACCCATCGAAACACCACCGGTTAAAATTATGATATCAGCAATACGAAATGCGTTTAAAATCATTTTCCGGGTTGAATCTTCAGTATCCAGTGCTATACCGATGTATTCGGCCTCAGCTCCGATTTTTTTTGCTTGTGCCACAAGCTGATAGGCATTGCTGTTTCTGATTTGTGATAAAGCCGGTTTTGTTTCCGGCTCAACCAGTTCATCACCGGTTGAGATAATTGCAATCCTTATTTTTTTACTGACCAGTGGATGGATATGCCCTACTGCGGCCATAACTGCTATGTGCTGCGGTTCGATACACGTACCTTTTTTCAGAACAACCTCATTTTCCCTGATGTCTTCCCCCCTGAAACTGATATTATTTTTGACATTCTCCTTTAAATACCTGATTTTGTTTTTCGCCGTTTCTTCAACATCTTCAACCATGATCACGGCATCAGCGCCCTCAGGAACCGGAGCACCGGTCATTATTTTTGAACACTGGTTCTTACCTACCTTTTTTAACGGATACTTACCGGCAGGAATGATCTCGATCACCTCAAGCTCGTTTAAAAGATCTTCTTTCCTGCATGCGTATCCATCCACCGCTGATTTATCAAAAGGTGGCATTTCCATGTCCGATTTTACATCCTCTGCCAAAACGCGGCCCAATGCATTCTGAAAACCAATCCGTTCCGTTCCAACCAAAAATGCCGATTGAATTACAGTGTCCAACGCCTCATTAAACTGTATCATAAATTCAAAATCAATGCGTCGTCAAAAATATAAAATATAACGTGATTGATGTTACATTGAAAAATTACCATTTAACAACTACTTTTGTAAAAAAGCTTTTGACACTTTTATTTTTGAGTAAATAATTATGCTAGGTAAAGAATATACATTTCAGCAAAAAATAAATGAACTCCGGGAGCGGGAGAAGGAATTGAAATGTTTATACAGGGTCGAAGAAGTAATCCAGTCAAACCCTGAGGTGGATACGTTTTTCTTTGAGATCATAAAACGGATTCCTACAGGCTGGCAATATCCGGAAATATGCAAAGCTAAAATCAGCTTCGAAGGAAGCGAATTTAAGGAGCCTGGCTGGATTGAAACCGAATGGTCGCAGAAGGCGGATTTAATTGTTGACGAAACTGTTTCAGGAAAAATTGAAATTTTCTATACTGATTACCGTAAACTTATCATCGACAGCCAATTTCTCCCGCAGGAGCAAAAGCTTTTAAATACAATTGCATCACGGATCAGCAATTATATTTTCAATAAACGGCTCGCTAATTCCATTGATGTCTTGCAGGAAACTATCGATAAGCATGAAAAAGAATCGGCTGCAATTTTAGCCGGTCATCCTGACAGTCATTGGGTTTGGAGAAAACAGATGGCGGAATTGATGGCTGAAAGACTCGATTTCGAACGATTTGGGATTAAAGGCGTTTACCTTATTGGAAGCACAAAGAATGCTAATGCAGGCCCGGCAAGCGACATCGACCTCCTTGTTCATGTTAGTGACGGGAATAAAGACCATGCTGAATTTAAAGCATGGATTGAAGGATGGAGTATGTGCCTGTCGGAAATTAATTATACACGGACCGGTTATAAAACAGACGGTCTGATTGATCTTCATCTTATTACGGACGAAGATATCCTCAAAAAGACAAGTTACGCGGTGATGATCGGAAATCATACCGATGGAGCCAGCCCGATAAAGCTTAAGGAACAGTAATTATGAACGAATGTTTTTTTGTTACAGATTTGCATGGCAGACCGGACAGATACAGGAAACTTTTTAGTGTTATAAGGAGCGAACAACCGGAGATTGTTTTCTTTGGCGGAGACCTGTTGCCTCACCGGATGAAAAAAGTGGAAACTTTTGAGGATTTTACAAGCGACTTTTTATTCCCGGAATTACGTAAATTAAAAAATGACCTGAGCAAAAAACCACCCTTCATCTTTATCATCCTTGGTAATGATGATGCACGCAGCGAAGAAGAAAAATTTATTATCGAAAGTTCCAACGGACTTTTTAATTATATCCATCAGAAAAAAATAAAATTTAAGGAATTCGACATATATGGTTATTCCTTTATACCTCCCTCCCCCTTTCAACTGAAAGACTGGGAAAAGTATGATGTTTCGAGGTATGTCGATCCGGGCTGCATCCCTCCTACCGAAGGATTCAGAACTGTTGAAACAACCGAGGATATTGAATATGCAACGATTGAAAAGGATCTGATTTCTTTGACTGATAGTGATGATCTATCAAAGGCGATTTTCTTATTTCATTCGCCTCCTTACCAGACTTTTTTAGACCGTGCCTCACTTGATGGTAAAATGTTCGATTATGTTCCTCTGGATGTTCACGTTGGAAGCATTGCTATAAAACGATTTATCGAAGAACGCCAGCCATTGGTCACATTGCACGGCCACATTCACGAATCCACGCGGATTACAGGACAATGGAAGCAACAAATCGGAAAGACTTTATCCTTTAATGCCGCGCACGATGGGCCTGAATTATCCATAATAAAATTTTCACTCGCAGAACCTGCTGATGCCATCAGGATATTGTTATAAAAAAAGAAGGGGCATTCGCCCCTCCCCAAAAAAATTTCTTAAAGATTAAAGTTACAATCCTGCAGCCTTATCTTTCATATCCAAAACTTCATAAGCCTGTTTTAGCGCTTTTATACAGTTCTCATCCTTTGGATTGAGATTATGCGCTTTTTCGAGGTCAGGCAATGAACGGGTAAACTCCGCCTTTACTTTTTCCATTTCGGATGTATATTTTTCAGGATTTGTCTTGGCCAGTGGTGTTACTTCTGCCTGTTGTTTGGCCGCATTGTTAAAAATTTCGAGACCGGATACTACATAATTCTGGAAGAGAATTTCGTTGAATTTGCTTTTATACTGCGGGCACTTGGCAGAGGATGAACTACAAATTGCCTCCAGTTCGGCGGTTCTTCCAAGTTTATTCAACATATCGGCTTTATAAAGTAACGAACGGCACGGTTTATAATCCAACTCTATAGATTTGTTAAAATAAGTCAGGGCTTTGTCGTAATTGTTAACCTTAACCGCACAAACTGCTGCATTGTAATACAAAGTAGTATCTACTTTTTGATCTGCTTCATAGAGTTTAATTGCCTTCTCAAAAGAGTCAAGTCCTTTTTGATAATCTTTTGCCTCATATGCAGAAGCAGCTTCAATTTTAAGATCTTTGGCACTTTTTTCCTGCGCACTTGCAAATGCAACACCAAAAATAATTGGGAATAACAAAATTTTCTTCATTTTTTTCCTTTTAGTTTACACTTTTAATTTTAATTCGACTGCAAAAATACTCATTTATATTTAGAATTACATATAAGTATGAGTGACTAACAGTTAACTAATAATTAATTAAAATATTTTACGAATAAAATTATTATTCGTTATAGTCAGACTTAATTTTCTTTGCTTTTTTCTTTTAACTTATTTTTGCTGAATAAGTAACAGCAAGTAAATAATATGTTTCGGATTGGTTCGAGGCAAATTCAAAACTGATAATCCTTCAAAATAAATAAATTTGCGGATTTATACTTAAAACAACAGTCATGTTTCTGTTTTATAGTCCTGACATTTCTTCAGGCAATTATTTTTTATCAGGCGAAGAATCCCGCCACTGCATCAAAGTTTTGAGACTTAAACAAGGTGACACCATTCATCTGACTGACGGGAAGGGTAATTTATACGAAACAAAAATTGCCGATGCAAATTACAAAAAGTGTGAACTGGAGGTTTTAAATGTGCAAAAGGAAGTTGGTAAACGCGATTATAAAATTCATATCGCCATCGCGCCAACGAAAAATATAAACCGGTTTGAATGGTTCCTCGAAAAAGCAACTGAGATTGGAATTGATATGGTGACACCTCTGGTTTGTGATCATTCCGAAAGGAAATCAGTTAATCAGGAAAGGCTTAATAAAGTAATCACAGCGGCAATGAAACAATCGCTAAAGACTTACCATCCTCTTCTCTGCGAACCCGCATCTTTTGAAAACTTTATCAAAAGCGACGTATTATTTGATAAGTTTATTGCTTATTGCAGCGAGAATTACAAGGATTCGCTGAAAGACATATACCAAAAAGGCAGAAATGCGTTATTATTGATCGGACCTGAGGGGGATTTCAGTGAAGATGAAGTTAAGCTTGCAATTAAAGCAGGATATCAGGCTGTCAGCCTCGGTCCGTCAAGGCTCAGAACCGAAACAGCGGGTCTTGTTGGCTGTCTGACACTTAACTTATTGAACCAGTAAATTTAATGAAGGTAATGATGGTAAGGTTATTCATTTTAATGTTTTTCGTTGCTTTTGGATTTGAAAGCCAGGAACAGGCATCGGTTCAAATAGCATTACTCAAATATTCGGGAGGAGGCGACTGGTATGCAAATCCTACCTCATTACCTAACCTGATTAAATTCTGCAACCAGAATATTGGAACGGATATCAATCCCGAACCTGCAACCGTGGATGTCGGAAGCCCTGAAATATTCAACTACCCATTTGTTCACATGACTGGTCATGGAAATGTCGTGTTTTCGAACCAGGATTTAAAAAACCTGCGCGATTATCTCGAAGGTGGCGGATTTCTTCATGTTTCCGATAACTACGGTTTAAATGTTTATATCCGTAGGGAAATGAAAAGGGTTTTTCCGGATGCTGATTTTGTAGAACTTCCATTTGATTTTCCTATTTATCATGAGAAATATGACTTTGAACATGGCCCACCAAAAATCCATGAGCATGACGGATTGCCTGCGCAGGGCTTTGGAATTTTTTATAAGGGGCGGCTGGTTTGTTTTTATGATTATCAGTGCGACCTGGGTGATGGATGGGAAGATCCGGAAGTTCACCATGACTCTGAGGCTACTCGCACAAAAGCTTTAAAAATGGGTGCAGATATAATTCAGTATGTGTTTACACAGTAAACGGGTAGTAAGCATTAACAAGTCCTGCTTATTTTTTCAACCCTGCTAACTGTTCCTCAATTACTTTAATTTTGCTTTCTGCATCAGCAAGCTTTTTACGTTCCAGATTAACAACTGTATCGGGTGCGCCTGACACAAATCGTTCGTTACTTAGCTTTTTCTTTACCGAATCAAGGAAACCTTGTGTATACTTCAGTTCTTCTTCAAGTTTGTTTATTTCGGCTTGTATGTCGACCGAACTTCCAAGCGGCACATAAAATTCCGTCGAATGGATAATAAACGAGGCTGCTCCTGTAGGTTTTCCCTCCACGTATTTTATACTGCTAATATTGCAAAGCTTTGATATAACGCTGTCAAATGTATGATCCGCTTCTTCATTGTTGTTCTTTTTCACCTGAAGTTCAATCGGCTCCTTGTTGGGAATGTTTTTATCCTGCCTTAAACTGCGTAAAGCTATAATGACTTCTTCCTCTACTTCAAAAGTTTCTAATATCTTGTGATCCGATTTTTTCGGATGAGGCATTTGAGCAACCATAATCGATTCATGATCCTTCCTGGCATTGAGATGATGCCATATTTCTTCAGTAATAAAGGGCATGAACGGATGAACAAGTTTCATCAGGTCTTCGAAAAATGCTACCGTTTTAGAATAGGTAATTTTGTCAATTGGCTGCTGATAAACAGGCTTAATCATTTCCAGATACCACGAGCAGAAATCATCCCAAACCAACTTATAAACTGTCATCAAAGCATCCGATATACGGTATTTCGAAAAATGACTGTTGATGCTTCTGATCTCCGCATTCATTTTTGCATCGAACCATTTCACAGAGGCTGCTGCATAATCAGGCTGTTGAAGATTATCATCTACATCCCACCCTTTTACTAGCCTTAGTGCATTCCAGACTTTATTACTGAAATTTCTCCCCTGTTCACAAAGAATTTCGTCAAAAGGCAAATCATTGCCTGCTGGTGAGGTTAGCAGCATTCCGACCCGCACCCCGTCAGCTCCGAATTTTTTAATCAGTTCGATCGGATCCGGTGAATTTCCTAAAGATTTCGACATTTTCCTTCCCAGCTTATCACGCACAATCCCCGTGAGGTAAACATTTTTGAACGGAATATCTCCGCGATATTCAATACCAGCAATGATCATGCGGGCGACCCAGAAAAAAAGTATTTCAGGTGCCGTAACAAGGTCATTGGTCGGATAATAGTATTTAATGTCCTCATTTTCAGGAAACCGGATGCCATCGAATACTGAAATGGGCCAAAGCCATGACGAAAACCAGGTATCGAGCACATCTTCATCCTGGATTAAATCTTCCGGTTTAAGGTTTGGGAGATCAAACTTCTCCTGAGCCAGCCGATATGCTTCTTCTTTAGATTTTGCTACGACAATTTCTTTATTCGGCAGATAGTAAGCCGGTATACGCTGTCCCCACCACAATTGCCTCGATATACACCAGTCTCTCACATTTTCCATCCAATGCCTGTAGGTGTTTTTAAATTTTGCAGGATGAAATTTGACCGTATCATTCATGACAACATCCAGAGCCGGTTTTGCCAGTTTTTCCATTTTAAGGAACCATTGAACCGAAAGCTTCGGCTCAATAACTTCATCTGTTCTTTCTGAATAACCGATCTTATTAACGTAATCTTCTATTTTAACCAAATTACCCGCATTTTCAAGATCAGTCACTATAATTTTCCTTACAGCAAAGCGATCCTGACCGATATAAAGTCCGGCCTTTTCGCTCAACGTTCCGTTATCGTTAAAAATATCGATGGTGTCAAGTTTATGCCTGATCCCGATTTCATAATCATTGATATCATGAGCCGGAGTAATTTTCAGACATCCTGTGCCAAATTCAATATCGACGTAATCATCTTCAATCACGGGAATTGACCGGTTCAGTAAAGGAACTAAAACATGCTTACCAACGAGGTGGTGGTATCGGTCGTCATTGGGGTTTACGCAAACAGCTGTATCACCAAGAATTGTTTCAGGACGGGTGGTAGCAATCGTAACCCAATCATCTTCCGAATCTTCAACTTTATATCTTAGATAATACAGCTTAGAGTTCACCTCTTTGTAAATTACCTCTTCATCCGACAGGGCGGTAAGGGCTTTCGGGTCCCAGTTCACCATCCTCACCCCCCGATAAATAAGGCCTTTGTTATAAAGATCGATAAAAACATCAATAACTGATTCGTACAGAGCTTCATCCATTGTGAACCGTGTCCGGTCCCAGTCGCAGGAAGCCCCGAGCTTTTTTAATTGTTCCAGAATAATACCACCGTGCTTTTCCTTCCATTTCCAGGCATACTCAAGGAATTTTTCCCTTGAAATTTGGGATTTATCGATTCCCTCTTCCTTCAGTTTAGCTACAACTTTTGCTTCTGTGGCAATAGAAGCATGATCCGTACCGGGTAACCAAAGCGTATTTTTTCCCTGCATCCGCGCACGTCGCGCCAGTACATCCTGTATTGTATTATTCAGCATATGACCCATATGCAAAACACCTGTAACATTTGGAGGCGGAATTACAATCGTAAAAGGTTCCCGTTCATCAGGTACACTTCTGAAAAATCCATTATCCATCCAGAAAGAATACCATTTATCTTCTGTTTTTGAAGGGTCATATTTGCTGGGAATTTCCATCATTACTTTAAATAGGGTTGATAAAATCAGGCAGCAAAAATATAAAAAAATGTCAGAAGGTGTTATTGCTATCCTGCTTGTTCAAGTTTATGCAGAAATAAAGGCAGATTTTTTAAGTAGTTTTTCGAATCGGGCCCCATATTAAAAAGTAAATCAATTATACTGAGATTGGAAATGAATCCATGGTTATTTTCAAAAACTTGCGTATAGCGGGGAAATGCTACTTCCGGCTGTGTCTTTGGGTGGATGGAATACCGTAAATCAGAAATTCCATACGTCATTGGTTTTTTAAAGTGAGTTGTAAACTCGATTCTGACATTATGGCTCAGAACATTCAATAGTGTGGTTAGAAGCTGGTAATTAAAATCAATCAGAAAGTCGAACTTCTTTGAATAAAAGGGTTCAATGTCATCTTGATAAAACATAAAAAAGGGGGAATGATTATATGAAGATTTAATAGCACGCCAATGGTTCAGCTGCCATTTTTCTGAATTTGAAATGCGAATATCTTTGATTTGTGTGTGATTTCCATTCGCCTTTATTACGGGTATGGTCAAATCCAGTCTTCCTCCCGCACCGTCAATTGAGCAACGATTCCTGTATGATTGTTTTACGTATGTTTCTTCATGTTCAATCAGAATTTTACGTGTATTTAGAATTGCACCAAAATATTCAACCGGACCAAAGTAGGCGGTTGACAATATGACGTGTGATTTATTTATCATGACAGTGCAAATTTACATATTCACCTAACAAAAAAAGGTGCTGCATTACATGCGGCACCTAAATTTTTCAAGCGAAAATCATTAGTTTTCCGAAACGACTTTCTTAAGTAATACATCATTGATGGCACCTTTAAGAGCATCTTTCGGCAAAGCTCCCATAGCCATCTGGGGCTGTCCGTCTTTAGGACAAAAAAGCATTGAAGGAATACTTCTGATTCCAAATGCTGCAGCCAGTTCCTGTTCACTCTCAGTGTCTACCTTGTAGATATTTATTTTTCCATCATACTCTGATGATAATTCCTCAAGAATCGGGGCAACCATCTTGCATGGGCCGCACCAGTCAGCATAAAAGTCAATCAGGCAAGGTAAGTCACCTTCAAATTTCCATTCCTTGTTTTTTTCATAATTGAATACTTTATCCAAAAATGTCTGTTTTGTTAAATGTTCCATTTTAATTTAATTTATTATAATTTTTTAGAATTTTCTTGTTTTAATTTCAATACAAACTCGTCGATTATGCCTACGTAATCTTCTTTTGATAAGGCACCAGGCTGCATAGCTGGCTTTCCTTCCATGGGAGAAAACAGAACTGCCGGTATGCTTGAAATTTGAAATACAGTAGCTAGTTCCTTCTCTTTATCCGTATCAATTTTATAAATCAAAACTTTCCCATTGTACTGGTCTGCCAGATCATCCATTATTGGTGCAACCATTTTACAGGGTTTGCACCAATCTGCATAAAAATCAATTACACATGGTAATTCACCCTTATAAACCCACTCATCTGGGTTTGCATCATAATCCCACACTTTTTCCTTAAACGTTTGGGCTGTCAAATGTTCCGGTTTAATATCACCAGAACTGACACCAGAATTCTCTTTAATGGAATCCTGAGCAATACCAGTACTTTCCTTACTTCCTGAAGGTGTATTCTGATTACAGGAACCAAGTATAAATAAGGTTATAATTGATATGCCAGCAAATAGTTTCTTCATTTGACTTACTTTTTATTGATCTTTTTTCTTACTTAATAAAAACTCATCGATCACCTGCTTAAAAGATTCCTTTGGAAGAGCACCGGTCGACATTTGCGGCTTTCCACTCATCGGGACAAAAAGCACCGAAGGAATACTTTTTATGCCAAACATTTTGGATAATTCACGCTGCTGGTCAGTATTGACTTTATAAATGTTGATTTTACCTTTGTATTCCTCTGCAAGCTCCTCCATGATGGGAGCGACCATTTTGCAGGGTTTACACCAATCAGCATAAAAGTCAACCACGCAGGGAATTTTTCCTTCGAATTCCCAGTTATCAGGGTTTTTATCATAATTGTATACTTTTTCTTTGAAAGTTGCTGCGGTTAGTTGCTCAGGTACTGTAGTCTTGCTATCCTGGCCGAATACCATGAAGGACGTTGTAATCAACATCATAAGTAACAACAGTGGACGATTTTTCATATTTATTTCAATTTTGTTTTATTAAAATTTTTTATAAAAACGATGCAAAGATAAAAAAAGTTTAATTACTATAGCGCTTAAATATCACTTTTTTGTATTTTTGCTGTCAAATTTCATTCCAATTGACATTGTGTCATAAAAAATAACAATGATAGAATGAATTCTTCATTTAAAAAAATCGGGGTTCTTGAATTTAACAATTTGTTTTCTACAGAAGATAAATGTTTGGAATATCTGGCAAATGAAAAGTGGAAAAAAGGTTTCATTTGCCGGAAATGTGGTAATGGCAACTTTTGCAAAGGAAAAAAACCCTTTTCAAGAAGGTGTACGCGGTGCAAGTTTGAAGAATCTGCAACATCTCACACCATATTTCATAAATGCAAAATCCCGCTCGCCGAAGCATTTAAAATTACTTTTCTTGTATGCAGCAATCCCGAAATATCCACGTATCAGCTTTCGGACGAAATTGATCTGCGTAAAATGACTTGCTGGAAATTAAAAAAGAAAATTTTAGATTGTATCGATTCAAAAGGAGAAATCGAATTGGTAGATCAAACTCCCCAATAATACCGTAAGTTCTACTAAAAACCAAAAAGCGCCGCCCATTTTCAGGGAGACGCCTTTTGGATGAAAAAAATTACCAATTTATCCTGTGTATTTAACGGACTAATATTTCCTATTATTGCACTTATCTGAAATAATTATAAATAATTTATAAAATTATTGTTAGACATCTATAAATCTGCACATTAATAAATTAAAAAAGTTTAAAGAATTATATACTATCTTTTAGTTTCTCCTGTTCCTCAAATTCCCTGATTAATTCTTCGGGAGACTTGCCCAAATTTTTTAGTGACATTTTTGCATCATCAGCAAAATCATCATTGGGATACTTTTCAATAAACTCTTCATAGAATTTTTTTGCATTTTCAAGATCGCCCAGGCTATTTTCATAAACATATCCTTTAAGGAAAAGACATTGCGGAGCCTTTACAAAATCCGGGTAGTTTTTCAAAATCCTGTCGAATACCTCAATTGCTTTTTGTGGCATATTGAGATTCATGGCCATATCGCCCGCTTTAAAAAGATATTCAGGTGTAGTTTTAACATCCGGAAATTCATTGGCAAAACCGATGTAAGCAGCAATCAGATCATTGGCTTGTTTTTTATCGATCATTTTATTCTGATCCGAAAATAACGTATCTTCCATAGATTTGATAGTTGCTTGTTTTTCGGCTACAGGAGAGGAACATCCTGCATAAAATAGGGTACTCAAAATACCAAAAACAACAAGATTCTGTAATTTCATTTTATGAAAATTTATTGATTAATGTTTTCTGACTTTCTTTTGGTTGGGGAATATCATTCGGTATTCCACTTCAATATTTCCTTTCGAAATATCCTGCAATTTTCGTTTTAATAATATCTTTCGAATATTGCTTATCTTATCAACGAACAAAATACCTTCAAGATGATCGTATTCGTGCTGGATAATCCTGCCTATAACACCTTCATATTCTTCGTCATGGAATTTCCAGTTTTCATCATAATAGTGAATGTGAACATGTGGCTTACGAATTACATCTTCCCTGATGTCGGGGATGCTCAAGCAGCCTTCGTTAAACATCCATTCCTCGCCGTCTTCCTTAATAATTTTTGGATTGATAAAAACTCGCTTAAAGCCAGTGGCTTCAGGATGTTCTTTTCCGTAAGGTGTTGCATCAATCACAATCAGCCGAATGGAAAGATTAACTTGTGGAGCAGCCAAGCCAACACCTGAAGTTTCATGCATGGTTTCAAACATATCCTCAATCAACTCCTGTAAATTCGGGTAATCCTTATCAATTTCCTTTGCTACCTTTCTTAAAATCGGATGACCATATGCTGTTATCGGTAATACCATTAATTTAATTGTTTTTTCTCGATTTATATGCCATATAAGACTGAAGTATCAGAACCGCACTAATTTTATCAATTGTCTCTTTATTCTGCCGGCCCTTTCTTTTTAATACCTGCCTCAATCATTGTTTGTAACGCAATTTTAGAAGTAAACCGTTCATCGTACCGTTCGACCGGAATATCCGGAAATTCTTTTTTTAACCTGCGAACAAACGGTTCGATGAATTTAACAGACATTGATTCTTCATTGTTCATCTGTACCGGTTTACCTACAACAAAACATTCTACCTTTTCTACCTTAACATAGTCTTTCAAATAATTGAAAATATCCTTCGAATGAACCGTATCAAGAGCAGTGGCAATGATCTGCTGCTCATCAGTTACAGCCAGACCCACTCTTTTTTGCCCATAATCTATTGATAGAATCCTGCTCATAAATTTTTAGTGATGAAAATGAGGGATAACCCCGATCCAAAATCGGTGCAAAATTAACAAGAAGTTTCATTCATTGAAAAATTATCTAATTTTGATTGCCAAATTCAACCTATGTACGAGGAATTGAAAATTACAATTGAAAATGCCTGGGAGGATAGAAATCTTCTTAAAGATGAGGTGGTAAAAACGGCAATCAATAAAGTGATTGACTTACTTGACAAGGGTTTGGTAAGGGTGGCTGAACCGAATGGAAACGCATGGAAATTGAATGAATGGATCAAAAAAGCAGTAATTCTTTATTTTCCAATTAGTAAGATGAAAAAAACTCAGGTAGGCCCTTTTGAATTTCATGATAAAATAAGCCTTAAATCGAATTACAAAGAGCTTGGGGTCAGAGTAGTCCCGCACGCTGTGGCAAGGTATGGATGCTTATCTTGCAAAAGGAGTCATTTTGATGCCTTCGTATGTTAATATCGGAGCGTATGTTGATAGCGGAACCATGGTAGATACCTGGGCAACGGTTGGGACCTGCGCACAAATAGGTAAAAATGTCCATCTGAGCGGAGGCGTCGGAATTGGAGGTGTTCTTGAGCCTGTGCAGGCTTCTCCGGTAATTATTGAAGATGGTTGTTTTATAGGTTCCCGATGCATTGTTGTCGAAGGAGTCCGGATCGAAAAAGAGGCAGTACTTGGAGCTAATGTGGTAATCACCCAAACCACAAAAATTATAGATGTTACCGGAAAAGAACCTGTGGAAATCAGAGGGAGGGTTCCGGCTCAGTCCGTGGTCATTCCGGGATCATATGAAAAGGAATTCCCTGCAGGGAAGTACCAGGTCCCCTGTGCGCTTATTATTGGGAAAAGAAAACGATCAACCAATCTGAAGACTTCACTAAACAACGCGCTCAGGGATTTCAACCTTGTGGTTTGAATATTAATGTTACAAGAAATATATTTAATGGCCAAACTCATTTGAACAAATTCCTGGTTATACAAACGGCTTCGATTGGCGATGTAATACTTGCAACGCCTGTTATCGAAAAGATCCACAATCAATTTCCCGGTTCTGAAATTGATTTTTTATTAAAAAAGGGAAATGAAGGACTTTTCAATTCGCATCCGTTTTTGCATCAGGTTTTGGTTTGGAATAAATCGTTTGATAAATATAAAAATTTTCTCCAACTGATATATCTTATCAGAGATCATCAATACGATTGTGTTATCAACCTTCATCGATTTGCTTCATCGGGGTTGATAACTATCTTTTCAGGAGCAAAAATGAAGATAGGGTTTGACAAAAATCCCTTATCGCTAATGTTTAATAAGCGGGTAAAACACGCAATCAGGAAAGGAGGGCGCCATGAAACCGAACGGAATCTTGATCTTGTGAGAACATTTGCTGACGACAAATCTTTCCCGGTAAAACTATATCCTTCTGACAGGGACTTTGCGCGAATGTCACAATATAAAACCGTCAGGTATCTCACGATTTCGCCCGCTTCGCTTTGGTTTACCAAACAATACCCCAAAACTAAATGGATTGAATTTGTTGCTGCGATTGACCCGGATTACAGGATTTACTTTTTGGGATCACAAAAAGATTACGATTTTTGCGAAGAGATTATAAAAATTTCGGGTCACACAAATTCGTTAAATTTAGCAGGGAAATTAAATTTTTTGGAATCGGCTGCATTAATGAAAGATGGTGTGATGAATTATGTAAATGACTCGGCTCCTCTGCATCTTGCTTCAGCGATGAACGCACCAACCACTGCTATTTTTTGTTCGACCGTACCTTCTTTTGGATTCGGCCCTTTGTCTGATAATTCGGTGGTAGTGGAAACAAAAGTTGAACTTGAATGCAAGCCCTGCGGATTGCACGGGTTTCAGAAATGCCCGGAGAAACACTTTAAATGCGCCCTGACAATTGATAAAAATGACCTTTTAACCACGTTGAATTGATGGATGAAGAAATAGTAAAAGCAGTTGCAATTTTGAAATCCGGAGGAACAATTTTGTATCCTTCTGATACAATATGGGGAGTAGGTTGCGACGCAACAAACAGCAAAGCTGTTCAAAAAGTGATCAACTTAAAAAACCGGCCACCCCAAAGCAGTTTTATTATTCTTATTGAAAAAGAATCTCGCTTAAAGGATTATATCGCTGAAATTCCTGAAATACTTTGGGATTTGTTAAGTGGCATTGAGTCGCCTACTACAATTATATATCCACGTGCGAAAAATCTGCCGAAAAATGTTGTTGCTGTTGATGGAAGTATAGCCATTCGGTTGGTTCATGATGAATTTTGCAATAAATTAATCGGCAAGCTCAATAAGCCAATTATTTCGTCATCAGCTAATTTTTCAGGGTTGAAGGCACCATTAATGTTTAAAGATATTTCGGAAGAGTTTAAGCAAAGAGTTGATTATATTGTGAATTATAACCAGGATAGACTGAATAAAGTAAAGCCCTCAACCATTATTAAACTAAAGCCTAATGGCACATTCGATATCGTACGCCAATAAAATTTATGGTGAGTTTCATTTTTACAATTTATTTTATCAGCAAAATCTCTAACCTATGATTAAGGCCGGATTTATTCAGTTTGAACCAATACTTGGCCAACCGGCTGTCAATATTCAGCGACTGACTCATTTGCTCAAGAAAACTGCTGATGCCGATCTGGTCGTCATTCCCGAACTCGCAAATTCCGGTTATAATTTCAGTTCAAAGGAAGAAGCTTTTTCACTTTCCGAAGAAATCAGTTCAAGTACATACATAGATTTCTTGCTTCGGAAAGCCAAAGAGTACAATCTTTTTATTGTTTCAGGATTTAATGAAAGGGATGAAAATAAACTTTATAATTCTTCAGTCCTTGTAGGTCCGGAAGGACTGGCCGGGAAATATCGCAAGATCCATCTTTTTTTAAATGAATTTGACTTTTTTGAACCGGGAAATATTGGACTTCCTGTTTTTGATATTGGTATTTGTAAACTGGGCATGTTGATTTGTTTCGACTGGGTTTTTCCGGAAGTATGGAGGATACTGGCTCTTAAAGGGGCCGATATAATTTGTCATCCTTCCAACCTTGTTTTACCTTATGCACAGCAAGCGGTTCCGGTTCACGGAATGATCAACCGGACCTTCAACATTACAGCGAATCGAACAGGCGTCGAAAGAGGACTGAAATTTTCCGGAAAATCCATTATTTCTGATCCCTCAGGGAAAACTCTTGCTTCCGCTCTTTCGGATAAGGAAGAAGTCAGGATAGTTGAAATGGATATTGCATTATCAAGAAATAAAATGATCACGTCCAGAAACCATCTGTTAAACGACCGTATCCCTCGCATGTATAAAGATTTAGTAAATTGATCTGAGGCTGTTTTCAATCAGTTACTAAACCTTATCCGATTTGTTATGTTATCTAAGTGGTAAAATCGGGATAGATATTCCCTGATTGGAGGAAATAGATATAGTTAAAAAATTGTTAATTTTGCAGTCCCGAATTATCGGATAAATGAAGGAATTTTTTAATTATGACCAGTGATCGAAAATACAATATAGATACTACCCCAAAAGAAACACTGAAAAAATGGTACTACCTGATGTCCTTAGGTAGAAATCTGGATTCAAGAGCACCAAATTATCTGAAACAGGCACTTGGATGGTCATATCATGCACCTTATGCCGGGCATGATGGCATTCAACTTGCTATCGGGCAGGTATTTGATAAGGAATATGATCATCTTTTTCCTTATTACAGGGATATGCTTGACAGCCATTTCAGCGGGACTGACTGCCGAGGAGATTATTCTTAACGGGATTTCAAAAGCAACGGATGTAGCTGGTGGTGGACGTCATATGTCGAACCATTTTGCCAAACCGGAATGGCATATACATAATGTTTCATCTGCTACCGGAAACCATACACTGCATGCTGTTGGTGTAGCCCGTGGTATTAAAAAATATAAAGCCAAAGGCGTAGCCATCAGTTCTCAGGGCGAATCTTCCACTTCTGAGGGATTTGTTTATGAAGCCATCAATGGTGCTTCCAATGAAAAGCTCCCGGTTATTTTTGTCATTCAGGACAACCGGTTTGGGATATCCGTTCCGAAAAGCGACCAAACGGCCAATTTCAGGGCAGCGGATAATTTCAGAGGATTTAAAAACCTGAAAATTTTTAAATGCGACGGAAAAAATGTGATTCAGGCCATGAACACAATGACGGAAGCAAAAAAATTTGTTGAGGATAATCAGATGCCAGCCATTGTGCATGCTACCTGTGTTCGAATAGGTTCGCATTCCAATTCCGATGATCAGCAATTATACCGCGACGAAAATGAACTTCATTGTGTGAAAGCAGCCGACCCGTTTTACAGGTTCAGAAAGGTATTGATTGCAGCCAAACGGTTCACGGAAAAAGAACTGGATGCCATTGAAGAAGAAGCTAAACAGGCAGTTTCAAAAGCCCATAAAGCTGCATTAAAGGCTCCTGATCCTAAGCCGGAATCCATTTATGATTTTGTAATGCCCGAGCCCTATATTTCTGAAAAATATCCCGAAGGTCTTCATAATAGCCAGGGGGAAAAGAAAAAATTTATTACTGCACTTAATGAAACACTGAAAGCCGAGTTCAGGCATAATCCGGACACATTTATTTGGGGCCAGGACGTTGCCAATAAGGAAAAGGGCGGCGTATTCAATGTAACAAAGGGAATGCAGCAGGAATTCGGCCATGAACGGGTATTTAATGCGCCTATTGCAGAGGATTTTATTGTGGGTACAGCGAACGGAATGAGCCGCTTCAATAAAAAAATCAGGATTGTGATCGAAGGCGCTGAATTTGCTGATTATTTCTGGCCTGCTATGGAGCAGTTTGTTGAAATGACACACGAATACTGGCGAACCAATGGCAAATTTTCTCCGAATGTTACGATCCGGCTTGCTTCTGGTGGATATATTGGTGGAGGCCTTTATCACTCTCAAACAACAGAAGGAGCATTATCCACCTTTCCTGGAATACGGATCGTTTATCCGTCCTATGCTGACGATGCGGCCGGTTTGTTAAGAACCAGCCTACGCTCGGAAGGCCCTACTCTTTTTATTGAGCCCAAAGCGCTTTACAATGATCCAAAAGCAATGGCTGTTGTCCCTGATGATTTTGAAGTACCATTTGGAAAAGCAAGAATTAGGCGAGAAGGAAAAGATTTGACCATCATTACTTATGGTAACACTACCCACATGTGTATTGAAGCTGCTGAGCAGATTTTTAAGGAAACAGGCGCTGATATTGAAGTCATCGATATCCGTTCACTGATCCCGCTGGATAAAGAATTAATCCTGAACTCTGTTAAGAAGACCAGCAGGGCACTGGTAGCACATGAGGATAAAGTTTTCAGTGGTTTCGGTGCTGAAATTACCTCGATGATTATGGCTGAAGCATTTGAATATTTGGATGCACCTGTAAAACGCTTAGGCTCTACGTTTACTCCAGTTGGATTTAATCATATTCTGGAAAAAGCAATTCTTCCCAATAAAGAAAAAATCGTGAAGGCAACACGGGAATTATTGGACTATTAATTTCATGCTGTGTAATTTCTCATCATTTTAAGTTAATTATAATTGTCAATTTTGAATTTCCCAACGAATGCAACAATGAGTTATCAGTCCATGCTAAAATTTCTCATTCTAAGTTTTGCATTGAATATAGCCATTTGCAAGCAAACGATTTCACAGACTGGCCCGAGCGAAATTCTCGATACGGTTGGTTACAACGGTAGACAAGTATTGCTAATGAGCAATAATAAATGGATGTACCTTTCTGATTACGATAAAAACAGAAGTTATGACTCACTTTTCAAGATCAACTGGATCACCAATGAAATACATGCATACGGCAAAGAAAGAAACAATCATTCGGATGAAAAAAAACTGAACCTCCTCGAACACGGCACCTATGTATTTCCTCTGGACAGTTTTAAATACCTCCGTGGATTTACCGGATATCACACAGGAGTTGACCTCAAGGCTGACAAAGGGACAAACGTAAAGGCTGCGTTTGACGGAATAGTAAGGTATGCTTCCTATTCGCAGGGCGGTTACGGGAAATTAGTGATTATTCGCCATTACAATGGTCTGGAAACTTATTATTCGCATCTTTCAAAAATTTTAGTTACGGTTAATGAATCTGTATCCGCCGGAACCATTATTGGATTGGTCGGGCAGACCGGACGTGCTACCACCAATCATCTTCATTTTGAAACCCGGTTTCATGATAATCCATTCAGACCTTCAGCAATTTTTAATCTGGATGATAAGCAGCTTCTTCAAGACTCTTTGTTGATCTGTTATGATCTATTCAACGCCAATTCGAATGTTTCAAACAAATCTGCTTTGGCAGGAGGAGATGGTGAAGGCTCTGTTCCGTATACGATTCAAAAAGGAGATACGCTTTCAAAAATAGCACAACAATACAATACTTCTGTTAGCTCCTTGTGTGAATTAAACAACATTTCTTCCACCGCCATACTCAAGATCGGTGAGACTATTTTTGTAAAGTAGGGGTGGTAAGAAGTGAATATTATCAGCCTTTATGTGCAGAATACATGACTTTCATTTCATCCTGAAACTCTGCATTTAACACATCTACATATTTTAACCAACGGCCGGTAAGCTTATTCAGATAGTTAACGGTTTCTCTGGCCGGAGTTTGGTCCGACCCCAGATTGATCTCTCTGAAAGTTCTTAAAACTTCTTCCCTATCCAGCGGACTTTTCCTGTCGATATCAATGGCGTAAAATAATAGTTTCACTGCGTAGGCAGTGCCATATCCCGAGAGCAACTCAAGGGCTTTTTCACAGGCTTCAAATGCATACTTTTTGTTAATTTCGGTATTGTACAACTCATACAAGTTCATATTTGCAATAGCAATATTGGCCCACGTTATATAATTGAACTGGAATTTGTCGAGGTATTCGTCCCGAAGAACGTTCATATCACTGTCCTTACCTGATTGGTAAACATACAGAAAAACTTTTTCAAGCAGATTTTTCTTCAGTTCATCATCGGCAGTTTGAAGATTTGAAAGCTTAAGTTTGAAGTTATTCAGTCTCAGCGCATAGTTTTGAGCATCACGGCTAACATTCTGAAGGGCTTCGTCGAGTTCTATCTTAAGTGCCAATGCATTCATTGCCGATCCCTGCTCGATCTCAACTTTATGCCGCACATCTTTGATGGTAGATTCGATGCTCTCACGGAAATTTGCCTGCACATTCCTGATTTCCTCATAATCATTATTCACCTTTTCTTTAACAGTTGAGTTGATTTTTTCATTAATGCTCCGGTTTAACTCACGGATTCCAAAAAATGCAAGGATTGCAAGAACCGAGCTGATAACTACACTCAACCATTTGAAAACCTCCGAAGTAATCCTGTTTAGCTGCTTTTCGACATCGATGGTAACAATTCCCTCAAGGTCCTCTTTACTAATTTTGTAAATTGCAGTATCACCCTGAACTTCATACATGAATTTTTTATTTAAATTATCCAGCCTGCTCGCAAGGCTTTTATTCTGATAATAATTGTAGACCTCAAAGCAAACGAAGACCATTAAAATCAGAATCATCATTATGTTTAATTTGTATTTCATCAGGCTATTCATGGCAGTATGGGTATTAATTATTTAGTAAAGAATTAGTTTCTCATTATTCTACAATTAATAAACTAAATTGTTTACCATCAATACAAAATTTATCAGGTAAAATTGCCGGAATAGGATAACAAAAATATGAAAATCGAGGTGAGTTTATGATCCCAGACCAATACCAGAGAAGCAGAAGCCGGCAAAATTTAATTTTACCGGCTTCTGCTTATTATCAAGTCCATGACTAGAATCTATAAATTATTTTACTATCATTTCATTTTTCCGGTTATTAAAATAAGCCAGTACACTCAGAATAGCTATCACCACGACTGTGTAATAAACAAATGTGGGAACAGGCACAGGATCGCCTTTTGCATACGAATGTAAGCCCGATAAATAATAATTGACTCCGAAATAAGTCATCATCACTGAACTGATACCAATAAGTGCCGCAAAACTGTAAGCAAAATTTCCCCTGAAACCAGGGATGAACCGCATGTGCGCAATAAACGAATAAACCAGCACCGTGACCAGTGCCCAGGTTTCTTTCGGATCCCAGCCCCAGTATCTTCCCCATGATTCGCTGGCCCATACACCCCCGAGAAAAGTACCAATGGTAACCATGAACAATCCAATGATCAGGGTCATTTCAATAATGTATTTGAGCTCAGTGATGGTTAGGTTCAGGTATTCCTTATTGCGTTTTGTTTTGAAAATCATCAGCATAAGATTGAAGAAACCCAGCAAAGCGCCAAGTGCCAGAAAACCGTAGCTTGCTGTAATAATGGCTACATGGATAACAAGCCAGTACGACTTCAATACCGGTACCAGATTTGTAATCTCAGGATCCATCCAACTCATCGCAGCAACACCCAAAATAAGCGAAGTAAGCATTGCCGTTACAGCAAGAGTAACCTGTGATCGTCTTACAAAAATAAGCCCCGATAAACTGGTTGCCCAACCAATGTAGATTAACGATTCATAACCGTTACTCCAGGGTGCATGTCCTGAAATGTACCAGCGCAGAATAAGTCCTGATGTATAGAAAAGAAACAAAATAATAACAAGCCCTGATGCAACCCTGATGATATTTTTGAGATTTAATTTAGGCTTTAAAATGTTCACAAAATGCAATATCAGTAAAATGAATCCGATCAATCCATAATACATCGCCAACCTGTTGAAAATGTTGAAATGATTGTACAAAATCTCTAGTTTTACTACCGATTCCGAAGGCATAATGGCGCTACCGTATTTTTTCTGGAAACTTTTTATATAACCCAGATGTTCATCTGCTTTTGACCAGTCGCCGGTTTGTACGGCATTTCGCACAGCATCATAGTACAAACCAAAAATTCCCGAAACAAAAAGAGCCTCATCACCCTTAAAATACTGTTCGGCCTTGGACGCATCCACCCATTTATTGTTTTCATCATTGGGAACGGGAAAAACATCCATGAATGAACCCGAATAAATCATATAAAAAATATTAACCCGTTCATCAACTTTCATCACTTCCTTATCGAATTGGTTTAGCATGGATGCTTTTTTGGCATAGGCTTTTTCTACATAATCGCTTATTTTGTAACCCCCGTTGGAATGAACATCAACAATTTGGCTGAAAGCAGCATAATTACCTTTTATACCGAGAAAATTCTCCAATGCAGGATTAGAAACTTTGATAAACGGAACGTCTTCCCATTTTTCCGGAAATACTGAAATGCTCAAAAAAACCTGATTGGGATCCATTCCTTCGAAACTTGTTTTACGGGCAATTTTGCGAAGAACTTCCGAAGCCAGTGTATTCAGGGGTTCAACTCTTCCATCCTTACCCTGAATAAGCAGATTTCCAAACTGAGCAGCATGCTCTTTGTCAATAACCGGCAATTGATTTCCAGCCGAACTCTGTGCCTTTGCCGGGATGGGGAAAAATGAAAGTGTTGCCGAAATAATTCCGATTACAAATAATCCAAGGGTTTTTCTCGATTCCCTAACCTCTGTTGAAAGTCTTACCAAAGTCCGAAACCGGCTGTTTTTATTAAAGAGGGTGGTGAACATCCCGATCGCTAATAATAAATAACCGATATAGGTAATTATAGTACCCAGGGCATCATGATTCACAGAAAGTACAGTACCCTTCTCATCTTTATCATATGAAGACTGGAAAAACCGGTATCCACGATAATTTAAAACATGATTCATATAAATTTTGTACGGCATCTCGAGTTGTTTTGACTTATCAATCAATGTTACCTGGCTGGCATAGGAAGACGGACTGTTACTTCCGGGATAGCGCTCCAGCTGAAAGTCGTTAAGCATCAATCCAAACGGGAGCTTACGGATTTTAGCACCATAACCGATCTCAAATGTTACCCCATTAATTTCTGTTGTCGTAGGAGAACTTACAATTCCTTTGCCTCCGTATATATTAATCTCACCAGATTGGCCGGCTACTGTTATTCTTGCGGTAAAGGCATCCGCAGCGGTCATGCCTTCCTGTCCTTCGGTGCTAACAAGCCTGGTTTTTCCGCTTTCGAAAAATTTCTTCACTACTACACTAACACCTCCAAACTTGTACAACGACATCATTTGTAACGGATACGTGCTGTCAGGAGCAAGCATTTCAGTTGTTCCTGCCCCCATATTCATATAACTCACCGAATCGGGGGAAGTGAATTTAAGACTTCCTCCACTGTAATTTATCCTGATATCCGGCGAGCTTGCATCAGCATTAAAACCGAAAGCATATCCTCCAAAATCTTTGACATCTCCTTCCCTGAAATAAACATCTTGTCTTCCCGAGTTCTGAGCCGACATAACCAGCCAGAGAACAGGGCTGCCACCAGCTTCGTCAACCACGGTTTCACCCGCATTGACATAATAATTTTCAACACTAACAGAAACCTTTTTACCATTTATGCTGAAATCATCGCTAAATTTTCCTGCAGATTCAGCAAGCGGAAATACTTTTTTATCCGAATGATAGGATGCATTTCCATCATGAGCGTCGACAGTGATGTAAGTTTCATCGGTAGATATTTGATCCGACGTACTTCCCTCACGAATGCTCATCATTCCTTCATAACCAATAAATCTGGTTAAAGCGGAACCAATTAAAATCACCAAAAAAGCAACATGAAAAAGTAAAATTGTCCATTTACCTTTTACGTACATTTTATGTTTAAAAATGCTGCCTATCATATTTACAGCCAAAAGAAGAAGCAATATTTCGAACCAAATGGCATTGTAAATCCTTGCTTTGGCAACCACTGTACCGTAATCATTTTCAACAAATGTTGCATATCCAATGGCGATTGCAAACATCATTAACAACATACCAGTCAATTCCATTGAAAATAATATATTTTTTAGTTTTCGCATGACTTTACTTTTATTACTATTAATTTAACAGTGCAAAAATATGGTTTAATGTATATGTATGTAATATGAAAGTGAAAAAATAATAATTTTGTATTTATTAAACTCATTATAAAGCAGATGGATTTAAGATATCTTGGACATTTGGGATTTATTGGTTTACTTGGAGTTCTGGGTACTATTTTAAAAGACCCCGAACTATTTGGATTTTTTGGGTTTTTTGTATTCTTTGTGTTTTATATGTATAACAAAGAAGATCAGAATAAACGAAATAAAAGAGGGAAAAGGTAATATTCGTTAAAATCCTGTTTTTTTAAAATGAGTTATCCTTAAGTTGCCTGCAAAATTCAGCAATGCATATTATTGTTCGTTTTCCTTCGATATTAAAATATTTGGTACATTTGTTCGTCAAATAAAAATCATACATTATGAAAATGGATCAGATCAGCAAGTACATTGGGCTCATTTGCGGTGTTATTGGCGCACTGCTTATTCTGTCAGGAATTATCGGACGTTTTACAGGTGAATTTCTTGCCGTGAGAAATTACAGCTGGTTTTTCTGGGCAGCAAATACCTTTATCCTGTTTGGTATATTTTCAATGTTGGTTTACTTTGCCTATAGACCTAAATAGGGATAAAGGTTCCGCATGTAAATAATATAAAATCCATCTGCCGTTAAAACGGATGGATTTTTTAGTGCTGTTTCAAAATGTATTTAATTTACAATCGCTCAAAAAAACCTTTACATGAAACGTTCGGTTCTCTTAATTACGGCTATTGCCGGAATTCAGTTGCTTTCATACGGTCAGTTTAAAGCTGGATTAAAGGGAGGGGTCAATATTGCTGATATTATTATTTCAAAATCTGACACTTTATTTTCAGATGAGACATTTCAAACAAGATATTCTTATCATATCGGATGCTTTATTCAGCAATCATTTTCAGAAAGTTTTGGTTGGGAGATTGATGTTTTGTTTTCAAATAAGGGATACATTCATAAATATTCGGGTCAAACCACAAACGTCAGCCTCAATTATTTGAACTGGCCGATTCTGCTAACTTACAAGCCCACAAATTTTCTTGAATTTGAACTTGGTCCGGAACTTGGCTACCTCATATCAGGTGAGTCGCTGGTGAAAAATTTTGATTTGGGGATTGATATCGGAGCCAGGTTTAATCTATCACGAAAAATTAACGCCGGACTAAGGTACTGTCATGGTTTCCCGTTTAAAATGAACATCGATCAGTCACTTACAAATGGCTATGTACCCTACTACCAGAACAATGTTTTTCAGGTTTATCTCGGATTTATAATTGCCAGGGAAACTCCAACCGCGAATAAATAAAAGAGTTTATTTTTACTTCAAATTGCCTTTCAGGTGAACAACCAAATTAGCCCTATGAATTAAAATTCCATGTCCGATTCATTATCCTGATTCCCGTTATTGTCGTTCATCTTTTGCTTTTTGTAGTTATTGATAATATAGCTCAGGTTAAGCATCACGATTGGCGATTCGCGCTTGAAATTATCATAAGAATAAAAGTTCGTTCCGGTAGTCGTCATTATCCTTCTGGCTGTACCAAACAAATCCCTGACAGAAAGGGTGGCCGAAAGTTTTCTGTCTAAAAAATCTTTGCGCAGAGCCACATTCGTCATAAAGTAGCCCTCACGGTCGCCCTGAGCTGTTACAGTAGGCCCTGAATAGATACATGAAATTTGCCCACGAATATCATGTTTCATTTTAAGTGTGATATTTAATTTACTGTCCCAGTTGGTTGAGTTCTTTGATACGTCAGCATTTTCTACATATCCCTCAAGCTTGTAATTAAAAACATTCACACTTGCGTTTACCAATAACCATTTTGTAAGGTTCAGGTTTGCCATCAATTCAGTTCCAAGTGAAAAATCCTTTGTGAGGTTTTGAAAGGTATTAATGATTATTCCCGTACTGTCATCAACAGTCCTGATTCGGGTAATTTTGTTTTTATCGATACGGTAATAGCCTTCAAGCGAAATGAATGAATCCTTGAGTTTTTTTTGATAACTCAACTCATACGAATCAATGTATTCAGGCTGTAAATCCGGATTTCCAATTCGCACATTATAGGGATCCATATAGCTTACAAAAGGATCTAATTCTCTGCCATCAGGCCTGTCAATCCTCCTTCCATAGCTGGCCATAATTTCGTGGCCAGCACCAAGATCCTCACTCAGGTGGAGGGTTGGGAAAACATCAAATTGATCGATAATGTAAATCTGAGGTGATTTTTCATTTGCAATGCGGCGATACGTATACTCACCTCGTAGCCCTAACTGGTAACCAAAATTACCCCAATTATTCGAAAATGTTCCATAAACTGAATGAATGTCCTGCCTGTAATCAGATTTACTGGTATATAAGCTATTGTCGATCCATTCATTCAAACCGTAATCGTAATTATTAAATATATAATTTTCTTTTTCAATTTCAAACCTGCTTTGATAACCGGCTTCAATTTTTCCATTCTCTCCAAATGGTTTTGTATAGTCAACTTTTAGTCTGTACTCATCCGAATTATCCCCTTCGGTAGTACGGATTGATTGAGGAACAGAATCATTTAAATTCCAGTCTGCATCTGTTTGGTAATCTTTTTGGATTTCTTCATCATCACCGTTACGGTTCGAATAAAATCCCATCGCTTCAAGTTGATGGCCTTTATCATCAAACTTAACAATATAGTCCAAATTCATTTCATAATAATTACCATTGCGGTTCGAATTACTTATGGATTTTGAATATTGATCAGAAATAAATGGTTCCGTATAAATAACCCGGGAGATGTCGTGTTCTTCGTCAAAGCCATACCCGCCATAGCGTCCTGATAAAGTCAGGGTAGAACGATCGGTGAGGTAATAGTCCATTCCGGCCCTGATTCCATAGCCTTTTCGAGTATGCACTCCGCTCATGTCTGAATTGCGGTAACTGGTTGTATCTGGTGAGTAGTATATATATTCATTCCTGCCGGTCATTTTAAAATCGTTGTAATTGAAATCAGGACCTCCGAAAATGTTAAAATTTTTGGTCCTGTAGTTCAATAAAAAATCTGCTTTATATTTATTACCGGTACCAATTGATGCATTAATAACACCATTGAGACCCTGCTTTTTCTGCTTTTTCAGGATTACATTAATTATACCTCCTACACCATCAGGATCATATTTGGCCGAAGGGTTAGTAATGATCTCAATGCGGTCTATTGAACTGGCGGGTATCTGCTGCAGCGCATCACTGCCAGTGAGAACGCTGGGCCTCCCGTCGATCAGAACCGTAAAACTGGAAGACCCGCGGAGAGAAACATTTCCTTCAATGTCAACATTTACAGAAGGAATATTTTCGAGCACCGCCACAGCTGATCCGCTCGAACCCATTAAATCCTGGCTTACATTGACCACCTTTTTGTCAATTTTAAATTCAACCCTGTCTTTGTCAGCATTTACCTCAACTCCCTGAAGGTTGGTAGAAGCAAGTTTCAGGTTTATTGTGCCCAGGTCAACAACCTTTTGAGATGGCGTTATTTTAATATCTCCAATCGTCGTTTTATCATACCCGATAAAATTACCAATTGCATAATATCTGCCAAAGGGCACCTTTTCAAGTTTGAATTTCCCCTCCCTGTCTGTTACGGTTCCGTTTACGAGAGTTGAATCTTTAGCACGGTAGATCACAAGATTTGCATATTCCATTGCATTACCCAAATCTTTATCAACGATTTTTCCGGTAATGACCCCTTCAGCAGGCATATTCGAGAAATCAGGCCTACCCCCTCCCGGATGTTGTGTATAACCTACAGATGCTATTGTTATTAGTAAAATTCCTACTATCCAAAACTTCATTTTATTCAAATTAAAATATAATAACCCTAATTACTTATTAACTTACAAAAGAAGCTAATATTTTTAAAAATTGTCGAACCAGAAATGCTTTTACAAAACAATTATGTTTTATTATTGCACTTAGACAATCCATCCTTATGTAAAGTTTAATGGGCTCGTAATAATAATTTTTTCATTGAAAGAATGAATGATTCATTTAATTGGCAATTATTTATGGGGTAATATCCACTTACAAAATCGGTCAAAAATCTCACTGAAATGGAACACGCTGAAATAAAAATCATCGATTTTACGCATTCGGGTGGGTCGGAAATATAGAAAATTTCCTTACGATAGCAGTAAAAACAACTTATTTTTGTACTTACTAAAAAGTTGAATATGAAAAGCAATATTTCAATGTTCCTTCTTTCCCTATTCATTTTATTTATATTTAGCATGACAGCTAATGCCGGAGATAAGGGAAAAAAAGAACTGAAAAAATCGGAGCGAAAAGCACGGGACAAATACCTCGGGTTGGGATTGGGAGTTTCTTTTGTAAAAGTGCTCGATCAGGCAACCTCTCCCCTTCTCTACAAAGGTTGGGAATTCCCTTATGCTTCATTGGGATACCTAACACATTCAGAAAAAGTCATAAAAACCCTGGAAACAGACTTCAGTTTTGGCTGGCTGAAAACCCGAACCGAGACACCCTGGTACGATCCGCGTAACACAAGTTACTACCTCGCTATCCGCTATAACTTTCTTTACCGTTTGCCGTTCTTGAGCGATAAAAAGGTACGCTGGTATCTGGGTCCCGAGTTTAATATTAATGGACACTTCAGGGTTAATTACAAATTCGATAATTCGGCTTTTACTTTCGATAATTATAACGGTGTAGGTTTTGCGAACAGATTCGAACTTCCCTTTAGCTATAAAAGCGGAGAGTTCAAGTTTCTTGGAATTCGTTTCAAGCGACGTGACCGTGACCTCAGGCTGAGCTGGCAATTATCCATGCCACTTGTTAGCTTTATTATTCGCCCGACCTACGTTACCATTACAAACTTCATTGATCCGGAATTGCAGAGAAAAATTAGCAGCAATCAAATCACCGGCGGGCTTTTTGTTCCATTCAGCGTTCGCTCACAAACCGAATTGTATTATATCCTGCACAATGGCAACTTGATCAAGCTTTCCTATGTGTGGAATTTCTTCAGCAACGATCCTGGATACAACAAGGTGCAGACGGCCTTTCATGGGATCCTTTTTTCTTTTATTTACAAGTTTAATTACAAATCGACTGAAAAATGACAAAGATGAAATTTCTAAATAAAAATATAAATTTCCAATTCATCAAGCATTCCAATATCCAGTTTTCAAAGCGCATTCTGGTTAATTTCAAGCTACTTCCCTTTTCCATTATTCTGATAATAGCGAGTTCATGTGAAAAAATGTTAATGGAAAAAGAGCCCGCAAATGATCCTGTGACTAATTTTGAATACCTGTGGAAAACGGCGGATGAAAAATATTCATTCTTCGATTACAAAGGTATTGATTGGAACAAAGTTTATTCAACTTATCAACCACAGATAAACAATAGCATGAACCAATTTGAATTGTTCGGTGTCCTGAAAAATATGCTAAATGAACTTCACGATGGCCATGTGAATCTTACCTCACCTTTCGATATTTCCCGATACACATTTCCTCAAAATGCCCCGGAAAACTTTAATTTCAGGCTCCTTGAAGATCATTATATCGGCTGGGATTACAGGATTACAGGTTCTTTAATAAATACAACATTCCAAAGAAACAACAAGGATATTGGATACATTTATTATGGTAGTTTTTCGAAGCCTGTTCAAAGTGCTGACATCGATTTTGCTGTAGCCAGTCTTTGGCATACAGCAGGAATTATCCTTGATGTGCGAAGCAATGGCGGAGGCGATGTATCCAACATTTATCAATTGGGTTCACGGTTTGCCGATCAGAAAAGATTGATCTATACATCTGTACTTAAAAATGGTCCCGGACATGAAGATTTTGGTGATGCTGCGGATGTTTATATGTCGCCGGGGGGTACTTATCAATATACGAAAAGAGTTATTCTGTTAACCAACAGGGGATGTTTCAGTGCCACATCATTTTTTGCGACAGCAATGAAAGCTTTCCCTCATGTAATACAGGTAGGGGACACTACCGGTGGCGGACTTGGTGCACCGGCGGGATTTGAACTACCAAACGGCTGGGGATACAGGTTCTCCGTTTCAAGAACCCTGACCCCTGATGGCCAAAATTGGGAAAAAGGTGTTCCGCCTGATGTGACTATATGGATGAATCCGCAACACGAGCTTGAGGGTATTGATGATATCATGGAAAAAGCCATCGAATTGATCAACCAACAATAGTGATTTAATTGTTTGACATTTAAAACTTTAAACTTCGAAACTTATTTCCTGTTGATAATTCTCTTGATATTTTTATTGCATTTTATTTCGAACCCCCTCCAAATATGGATATTTTTGAATTTGTGAAATATCATGAACATCATCAATGTTGAAATAAAAGCCCGCTGCGCCGATCCACAAAGGATTGAAGCAATTCTGCTTCGGGATCAGGCCGATTTTATCGGGACAGATGATCAGACCGATACCTACTTCAATGTTCCAAACTGCAGGCTGAAGCTGCGGGAGGGAACCATTGAAAATGCACTGATCCATTATATAAGAGCCGATGTGTCAGGACCCAAGAAATCGGAAGTCATGTTATATCTCACTAAACCGGGATCGAAACTGAAAGATATACTTACCCGGGCGATTGGTGTCAAGATCGTTGTAAGGAAAAAACGAAAAATCTATTTCGCAGGAAACCTGAAATTTCATCTTGATACAGTTGAGGAATTAGGCTCATTTGTAGAAATTGAAGCCATCGACACAGAGGGTACAATCGGTCAAATTAAATTAAAGAAGCAATGTGAAAGCTATTTAAAAAAGTTTGGTATTGAAGAACCGGATCTTATTTCAGGCTCTTACAGCGATATGTTGATGGGTATTAAAACAATATGAAACTTAAACAAATCATACTATTTGTCCTCTTGTTTTGCACAATTGCGGGTTTTGCAGGAGATCTTAAATTTCTGACTTTTGAGATTAAATCAGGAGATGCCGTATATGTGATTTTTAACCGGTATAAACTGAATAAAAGTTCATGCAACATTGATTATTTCAAGGAGATTAATAATCTCGGGGACGATATGCTATTAATCACCGGAAAAACCTGCAAACTTCCGATCATCATTTATCAATACAATGGTAAAAGTATCCGTTCGACTATTGGAATCAATAACTGGGATTTGGCTAAAACCATTCAAAGCTATAATGAGGAAATGGTAACAGCAGGTTTGAAAGAAAAAGATTACCGGCAGGATAACGTACTTTGGGTGCCCTATAACCTGATCAATTGCGATGATAGATCAGCTGATATCAATAATCCCAATACTCCTAAAACCATAATAGTACCCGTATTCGGAAGCAGCTATGAAAAAGTTGAAATTACAGATTTTAAATTAAAAGGAAGCGTATATTATATTTTGTCAGGTCATGGTGGCCCTGATCCCGGAGCCATGGGGAAATATGACGGACATATTCTCTGTGAAGATGAATATGCCTACGACATATCCTTACGACTTGCCCGGGATCTAATGGAGCATGGGGCCAGGGTCTACATTATCGTTAGTGATCCCAATGATGGTATCCGTGATGGAAAAATTCTTGAGCCCGATAAAGATGAGACCTGTTATAAAGATCAGGAAATGCCACTGAACCAAATAGCACGGCTAAATCAGGGTTGCAATGCTATAAATGCGCTGTATGAAAAAAATAAAAAGGATGGCGTGACAAAACAAAGAGTAGTAACGCTTCATCTCGACTCAAGAGGACAGGGACAAAGGGTTGATATGTTTTTTTACTATAAGCCGAAAAGTGAAAAGGGGAAAAAACTTGCCACAACATTAATGAATACTGTTGAAGAGAAATACAATTACCACCAGAAAAACAGGGGTTATTCAGGAACCGTGGAACCCAGAAACCTGCACGTATTGAGGAAGTGCCGGCCGGTATCGGTATTTATTGAACTCGGGAATATCCGCAATCCGCTCGATCAGAAACGGTTTATCATCGATGATAACCGACAGGCAGTTGCCAACTGGCTTGCAGATGGCTTAATGAATGAAAACTAGGCTGCCAATCCAGGATCAGTTTATTCTTAAAACTTTAAAGTGTGATGTTTTGGTAATCCAGAAATGCAAATTACCAATGTTGTTTAATCCAACATTTTATTCGTGGCAAGACATTCAGCTATCTTTCTATAAACCGAAACAACATTATTGTGGCTGACATCGCCGTTCAATCTTCTTAATATTCGATAAGAAAGTGATCCATCAGTCAAAATGAACCCGATCATTTCCTTATAATTATCTTCCAATGACGATTCTATATCGTGAAATAATTTCTTCCAGATATTCATGGCAGTAACTTTCTTTTCACTGATTCCGAATATCTTGAGATAGTCATGATTTTCAATCCGGGTATTGTCTCCATCTCTGATAACCCGGTTAAAAATATCAAAAAGAAAATCTTCATTAAAGGCCAATTGATCTTCAAATGTTACCATTACCCCATTTACCAATAGTTTCAATACTTCAATGATCAGTGCAGCAATAGCAACATCAGCATCGGGACATTCCTGAAGATCAATCACACGGATCTCAATGGCGTTTCTGTCGAACCTGGCGATGGCACCTCTTGAATTCAGAAATTGGTGCTCCATTATGTGATTAACATCATAAGGTTTTATGTCGCGTTTGATCGGTTCAAAAATTTTCCGGTAATATTCTTCTTCGGTAAGAACAGGCTCAGGAATCAGCTTTCCCATTAAAGACGGCATGTTTGCCTGATGATGAAGATACGCTTCCATCCTGGAATCAATAAATCCGGTCATTTTACCCTCTCTGATGGGAGAACTTGCAGCCAAAGCAGGTATAATGGGTAGTAAAATTCGGATAGCAGTGTGAAGCTTTGCAAACTCTTCGTCACCCGAAAATGGAAGATTCAGGTGCATGCATTGAAGGTTCGACCAGCCATGACTGTTGCAATTGAAAATGTTGTCATAAATCGCATAAATTTCTTGGTATTCATGCTGCCAGAGCCTTGTTTCTTTAGCCGGATCCATAAACGGATGAGTTCCGCTTGAAAGCAACATCGCATTTTGGCTTTCAAGGATTTGGTTAATCTCTATGACATTGTCAGCAAATTCCTTACCCGACCCATTAAGATAACAAACAGGGTTATGAGTTTTCAATTCGATGACATGGTTTACAAGTTCATTTGACCAGTCAATTGTTCGGTTATTGACATCTGAAACAAATTGTCCTGACTTGTTCCTAAGCAATTGATCAGCAATCGGCATTACCCTTAAAGAATCCCGGTCAACTATCATATACTCCAGTTCAATACCGGCCACTTCAAACAGGTTGAAATACTTTTTTGCTGCCATTTATCAATTTTTCTTCAATTCTGTCTTTTAAAGTGGCTATGATGGTCATGTATAAATCCTCCTTAAGTATCTGGTCTTCCACCCCAGCGTCAATATTTGGATTGTCGTTTATTTCGATTATATAAGGCTTTCCATTTACCTCTTTAACATCAACTCCAAATAAACCCTTACTGTAGACCATCGAAACACCTTTTAAGGCGGCTTTTGTTATTGGAACAGGAACCATTTCCAAAGGGACACATTCAAACTGACCTGTTATATTTTTCTTTGCCTGTGCATTCCAATTGTATATCTGCCAGTGATCTTTTGCCATGTAATACTTGCAAGCAAAAATGACTTTATTATCAAGGATTCCTATACGCCAGTCAAATTCCGTAAACATATATTGCTGACCAAGTATCATATCCGAATGGTCGAACATGGATTTCATTTCACGATTTAGTTCCTCCGGGGTATGTACCTTTTTCACGCCTAAAGAATACGTTGAATCGGGCGATTTAAGCACGCAGGGGAGGCCAAGCGTATTTATAACATCTCCTTTATTTGTCTGGTGGATGATCATCGTTTTGGGTGTCGGAATATTGGATAGCTGAAGGAGCTCAGCAATATACACTTTATTGCCGCATTTCAGTATAGTATCAGGATAATCAACAATAGCAATTCCTTCTGATTGGGCTCTTCGCGCAAATTTGTAAGTGTGATTGTTTACCATCGTATTATCACGAATAAACAACGCATCAAAATAGGGTAGCTTGTTAAAATCTTCCTGTGTTATCAATTCCACGTTAAAACCCGCTTTTTCTCCGGCTTCGATAAATTTGTTAATTGCTTGTTTATTAGAAGGGGGTGCTTCGTTTTCGTTCGAATATAAAATCGCAATATCATAAATGGACTTGTCTGGTCTGGGTCCGTCATAACGCTTCTTATTAAAATAATCGCCGGCAAAATTACGGATATGCTCCAGCTGTTCATTTGGGAAATCATTTATTCCAATCGCCCTGATGCTTTGCATAGTCCATTTTTTATTAAAACTAAATTTCGCACGCAATAAAGGTGACTGGAATAACTTATATAATTCGGAGGCAAGTTTTGCTAACTGGATATTCGCATTTTGACCAAAATAAATATTCAGAATAAAATCCTTTCGTGGGATATGTTTCAGACTTTTTTGAATCAACTCATCTAAGTTATCAGAAACAGCTTTTGCCAGGGATGGTGCTTTCAAATCAAGTATGGTCTTTACATCTGGAAGGGGTTTATGACCCCTGGCTTCTGCTAATAAGGAAACATAATATCCCCGTGACTGATAGCTATAATCGTTACTCAGGTTAAAAACCCTTGCATTTTTAATAGCTGAAAACTGCGGATTTGAAAGATAGTCCTTTGTTGCGATCACCTCTACCCCATCAATTTCAAACTTCCAATTCTGTGGGGTATTCAAAACGATTATCTTTTGCATAAATAGAACAGAGTTTTGCGGTGATATTTTGTTGATTTTCTGAGGAGCGGCTCAGTATCACATTGCTGGCATGAGTCGTCTGAATTTGCTTTCATAAAATAGTTTTTTAGTGTATGGCAAACAATACCAGTTATTACAACGATCTTGAACCATAGTCATTCGTTTAGGTTAAACAACAAAAATCAGTTACAGTTCATGAAAGTTTTCTTTAAAATTCATTTTATTGCTGACTGAAAAATTTCAGGAATTTATTAAAATTATTAAACCTGCACAATGCCTTAACATCATTAGGTCTAAGCATGAAAATAAAAAGTTTTAAACAATCTACTTGTTTGAAAAATAATGACACAAAGATTTAGAAATAACATTCAGCAAGCTATGTATACCTGATTTGGCAGTACCCAATTTTTAAAATGAAAGTAATTTGTTTTATAACCTTAAAAATGTGAAACACCCTGAGTTTCTATTCTGGCTTTGAATGCTTGCAATTAAATGTATTATTTTTAAAAGAATTTGAGAGTTTCAATATAAAATGCTTGTACCAAATAAGCTGAAGAGAAGAATAAGCGTAACAATTCCAGTGACAATAACAAATTTCCAGTCTTTTTCAGCAATAAAACCTATCATTGAAAAAATAACCCGGATAACCGGAGTAGCAATCAGCACAAGTATCCCAAATTGGATTATAGTCCTGCTTCTGAATGCAAACGCTTCCCTGATGATTTCGGGAACATGCTTCAGCCTGGTTGGTTCGTTGATGAAGGTGTCATATACAAACAGAGAATGGGGATGCTGAATAAAATAAAAAATACCTCCTGTTATAATAATAACAGCGGAGGATAAGACACCTGTCCTCAAAATCCTGCTCATCCAGACTCCCATCTTTTTGTCCTCTTTTAAATGCACGCTTTTATTCATTGCTAAAGGGTTTTTGTTATTCCATTATACATCATTTCAATTGCAAGAAGAGTGATAACAAAGGCAAAAACGATCCTCAGGTTTTTGGTTTTTGATTTCATTAAAGTTTGTGCACCCAGAAGGGAACCACTTAAAACGCCAAGAACAACAGGCATGGAAAGTACCGGGTCGATATACCCTCTTGACAAATAAACGCCGGCACTTGCCGCTGCTGTAACGCCAATCATAAAGTTACTGGTAGCTGATGAAACTTTAAATGGCAGTTTCATAATTGAGTCCATCGCAATCACTTTAAAAGCTCCGGAACCAATCCCAAGCAATCCTGAAAGAATTCCGGCAACGGCCATCATAAGCCAGCCACCACCCAAATTATAAACATTGTAGGGAATAGAATCTTTCCCGGTAATATAGGTACCTTTAAGCTCTAACATTTGGACCAACCTGCCCTCACGTTTTCCAGGTTTCTTTGGCGATAGGAATTCCATTTCTCTGTTTTTAAACGAGGTGATGCCTGAATAAAAAAGAACGATCCCAAAAATAATTGCAATGGCATGTGTTGGAGCTATAAGCGCCAGAGCTGCTCCGCCAATTGCTCCGCAGGTTGTAGCAATTTCAAGGAACATTCCGATACGAATATTTGTAATTCCCTCTTTCACATAGGCAGCAGCAGCACCGGAAGAGGTTGCAATAACAGCAATAAGCGATGTACCGATAGCATACCGGATATCCACGCCCAGTGCCAGTGTTAACAGCGGCACGATGATTACTCCACCACCGAGTCCGGTGAGCGAACCCAACAATCCAGCGAGTAATGAACCCAAAAACAATATTGCAATGATGATAGCCATTTCAAAGGAATATTGAAATTAATTTTTAGAAATACATGCAAAAATATTCAGGTCAAAAAATATAAACCAAAATCTTTATTAAAAATTATAGTGTACTCGATTTAAGTTGTTGTGCTTGCTTAATATATTCAGCAACTAGTTGTTCGAATTTAACACTAATTGATTTCATTATTTCATTTTCGGCGGAAAAAGATATATCATCCACACTTCGAACAGGTAGAACCTTTCGTGTAGTTCCCGTAAGAAATATAGCATCATAATTTGCAATCTCTGATCGATGAACCATTCTCTCAACGACTTTTATTCCAAGCTGATCACAAACTGTCAATACTTTTTGACGAGTTATTCCAGGCAATACAAATTCTAAAGGAGTAGTTACAACAAAATCATTTTTTACAAGAAATAAATTTGAACGGCTTCCTTCTGTCAGATAACCATTTTGATCAACCAAAATGGACTCAAATGCACCCTTTTCATGCATGGCTTTTATGATCTTCTCCCTCAGTGGCTGATTCCAAACCTTCGCATTAGGATTTTGTCTTTCGGCAGCAAAAAATATTGTTTTCACACCCGCAACATATTCCCATGGCGCAGGTATGTATGGCTTCATCAGATGAAACATATAACTCGCGTCACCAAAGATCATTTTAACCGGTCCATCCTGGCAATTATTTATTTCTAAAAGACGCTGGATTATGCTGGTAATATTATTCCTGGACAGGGGGCATTTGATGTTGCAGATTTTAAACGACATTTCAAGTCTGTCGAGATGATCCTCAATAAAAAGGGGAATGCCCTTTTCGACCCTTAATACTTCATAAATAGGACTTACTGCTTTGAGCTGATATTTTTCAAATAAAGAAACAGGGTTTTCAATTCCGTTTGTGATATAAAAATCACCAATACAATCATGCATACATCATTTTGTTTTTAACAAATTTGTAAGTGCGACCTTCCAGTTCTAAAAATTCAAAGCTGAATCCTTCTTTCAGCAGCCTCTCAGGATACACACGCTGACTAACCAATAAGAGTTCCTTAGCTCTTTCACCCATGAAAAGCTTAAGAATAAAGGAAGGAATGCTAAGCCAATACGGGCGGTTCAAAACCAAACCAAGTTCTTTGCAAAAATCCTTCATTATAACCGGTTGCGGGTTTGAAAGGTTGAAATTTCCACTTGCAGTTTTATGATTAAGAAGGAAAATATACGACCGAACAACATCATTGATATGAATCCAGGACAACCATTGTTTACCCGAACCAAAATGCAATCCGGCAAAAAATTTAAAAGGCAGAACAATTTTAGGCAGAAATCCGCTCTGTGAACCCAGAACAATTCCGGTTCTCAAAAAAACGACCCTTGTTTTACCAGGATCAATTATATTCATTGCACTTTCCCAATTTTTAACGACAAATGGTAAAAATCCACTGCCTATTGGTGATTCCTCATTTAACCAGTTATCTCCCTGCGAGCCGTAAAATCCAACCGCTGAACTTTGCAAAATGGAGACCGGTTTTTCGATGGCCTTATTTACTGCAGAAGCTATGGCACTGCTAACCGTCACACGGCTATTTAGAATTTTTTGCTTTTGCTTTTGCGTCCATGGCTTTTCACCAATATTTTCACCGGCAAGGTTGATAATGGAATAATTTCCTTTAAAGTAAGAAAGCAGTTTATCCTCATTATCTGTATCCCATTCAACAGCTAGTACTCTATTGCCAAAAACCCGTTCCGCAGATTTCATCCTCCTTGTAAATACCATTACCTCGAAGCTTTGCTTTTCCAATTCAGGGATTAAATATCTTCCGATAAATCCGGTACCGCCAAAAATAAAGACTTTCATACTATGCAAAGTTAGGTGATCAACTGCACGAATCTACCTGGTTGTAAAAAAAAAGCAAGCCCTTTTGGCTTGCTCCGGTTAATTATTTGTTCATTAGCCTATTGATTAAGCATTACCGGCATTACGAGCATTAAAATATCTTCATCCTTATTATCGTCATCAACAGGCATCAATATACCTGCCCTGTTGGGGGCCGACATTTCAATTTTAACAGTTTCGCTGCCCAAATTGTTTAACATATCGAGAAGGAATTTTGAATTGAATCCAATCTCCATATCTTCGCCTGAGTAACTGCAATTAAGTCTTTCTTTTGCTTCGTTAGCATAATCGATATCCTCAGCTGAAAGAATCAGTTCCTGTCCGCTGATTTTAAGTCTGACCTGGTTTGTCGATTGATTTGCGTATAGCGCTACACGTTTAATCGAATTAATAAACGGTGACCGGTCGATGGTAAGTACATTCGGATTATCCTTGGGAATTACCGCTTCATAATTCGGGTATTTTCCATCAATTAACCGGCAAATAAGGTTTACGTTTTCATAGGTAAAGGCAGCATTTGTCTGGTCGTATTCAACCACGACATCAATATCCAGTGGTAAAATATTTTTTAACTGATTTAATGGCTTTTTGGGAAGAATGAAAGATGCAGGGGTTTCTGAATGAATATCTGTTCTTCTGTATCGTACGAGCTTGTGAGCATCAGTGGCAACAAATGTAACATCTTCAGGTGAAAATTCACAGAAAACACCCGACATAACAGGTCTTAATTCATCATTGCCTGCTGCAAATAATGTTTTATTAAAAGCATTTTTAAGAACCTCTGATTTTAAGGTAACGGTTGTTGCATCTTCAATAGTAGGGGCAAGAGGGAATTCATCGCTTTTATGTCCGCTAAGTTTAAATTTACCCTCGCCGGCAGATATTTCAATCAGAAGTGTTTCTTTATCAATTGAAATAGTAATCGGAACATCAGCGAAAGTTTTCAGTGTATCCAATATCAGTTTTGCAGGAATTGTAACGATACCCGGTTCTTCAGCCATGTCAAGAGCGACCTTCACTGACATGGTAGTTTCGAGATCAGAAGCAGTAATAAGAAGGTTTTTCTCTTTTAATTCAAATAAAAAATCATCCAGGATAGGCAATGTATTACTTGGGTTTATAACTCCGCTTATCATCTGCAGGTTTTTTAACAATACTGTACTCGATACTATAAACTTCATATCATTAAATTATTTGATTTTACATGATTTATTATCGGGTAAAATTATTAATTTTTTAATGATGAATAACGAACATGAAATAGTTTTCTCAACAATTTGCAAACAAAACTTTTAAGCCTGATTATTTTGTAATTTTTGGTGATTGCCACCCGTCAAATAATCGTGCTTTTAGGCTTTAGCAGGTGAATGAAAAAGTAAGGAGAAATTCAAAGCAAATGATTTTTTAAATAAGCTTTGTTTTCAGATGTTTCGGAGTATATATTCGAAATTAATTGGGCTAAGTATGTTGATTTATTTCTTGTCTTTTTTACCATTATAATCTGTAACATCACCATAAACATCTCTGCTGCCACCACTTGCAGGTGATTTTTTATTGATGGAATTTTTCATATCGTTAAGGATATTATAAACAACCTGTAAATTGTACCTGGTATCAAATCCCAATTTATTGGCATTTTGAAAATATTTCTCAGCTTTATCAAATTCCTTCTTGTAACAAGCCAGTATTCCGAGATTATTCTCAATACCACCTTTATCATTCGTAATCAAAGAGGCCTGGTATAGATAATTTTCAGCCTGATCAAGATCATTTCCATTAATGGCTGTAACTCCGGCATTGTTAAAGGCTCGCCAATCGCGGTCGATATGAATAAAAGCAAGATTATAGATTGACAGTTTTTGACGGATTGAATTTGCAAGGCTGGCTGCATACAGAAGCTCCTCATAGCTTAGCTGGTCAGGATCAGTTAGAGCCAGTACAAGGATTTCTTTATCCGATTTGTTACTTTCTATCGTTTTTGCCTTTTCAATTGACTCTCTGAGATAAATATAAGTGCCCGGAACAGGGGATAATCCTGAAATGTTTGGATCACCGGATTTTTTAAATTCGTTTGCAATAGAAGGATTATAGGAATTTGCTGACGAAGAGGTATCAATGGCAATAGCCCGTGACATTTCGTCGTAAAGCATCCTGATATCGAGCTTATCTTCATCCATAAAAGAAATATCCTCAGAAATTCCGTTGTATGTAATTTCTTCAACTTGTGGTAATACCCTGTAAGCAAAACTCTGGTCAATCGATTTACCTAATTCAAGCTTTTCTTCCCCAAGAGCAATGCTGTTTGAACGCAATGAATTAATGTCGATTTGCTGTGCAATAGGTATTTCTTTTGCGGAATTCTTTTTATCAATACGAAAATCCAATTCCAGTTTATCTTCACTTAATGGGAATTTATTAAACGATAATCCGCCCAATTTTACCTGGTCAACCTGTTTCAAAACGATTGGAAGTGTCTGGTCAGCAGTAAAATTAATTTCCAGATTTCCTTCCTCTGTTACAGGGCTTTTATAAACAAGAGATCCAATGGCTATTGGTTGTGCAACAAAAGCCAGGAGTTTAAGACTTGCAGTCTGATTTCCAGTTTCAACCTGCTCATTTTTCTGAGTATTGTCATAAGGTAGTGAAGATCCAAGTGCTATGTTTTTTCCAGCGGAGGGAGCGTTTTCAGAAACATTTTCCTGTTGATCCGAAGTAAAGCGTAATTCCAGTTTATCATCACTTACGATTACTTCATTGAATGCTAAATTTTGGGTATTTACAGGTTTAACATTTTGAAGAACCACAGGATTTACACGATCTACCCTAAAACTTAAATCAAGCTTTTCTTCGTCAAAAATAGTTGTGTTGGCTGTAAGATTTACCGAATTCACCGGTTGAACAATTTTAGGTACAAAAAGGTCTTTTACTAGTTCAATATCCGGTTTTAATTCAAGATTTTCATCTTCCAAAACTGGTGCATTATAGGCCGATAAATTCAGGTTAACGGGTTCTGTCAAATTTATTATTTTGGAGTCTGGTGCCTTATCAATAGTAAAATTTATTTCAAGATTGGTTTCGTCCTGAATGACATCATTTAAGGCAAGATCATTCACATTGATCTGCCTGGTAATTTCCGAAAGAACCAATTTTTCTCTATCAGCTGTGAAATTAATGTCGAGATGATCTTCCGGTGAAATAATAACATTGGATGCCAATGTATTGATGTTAACCGGTTCAACATTTACCAGAACATTGAGCTTTGCCTTGTCTACATCAAAATTTAATTCAAGTTTTTCTTCCTCCTGAATTACATTATTTAAGGCCAGGGCATTCACCTTGACTTGCTCGGTTTGTTCTGAAATAACTATTTTTTCTTTATCGGAATTGAAATTTATATCGAGATGATCTTCCGGTAAAATGATACCGTTGTACGCCAAAGCATTTATGTTTACTGGGTCAACATTTTCCAGAACAATCGGCTTTGCCTTGTCAATATTAAAATTTAATTCGAGTTTTCCTTCATCCTCAACAGGACTGTTTACAACGATGGAATTAACAGGAATCTGTTCAACATTATCTAAAATTACCGGAACGAATTTGTCAACTTCAAAATTTAAATCCAGTTTTGAATCCTCCGGGATAAGATTGCTGTTGAAAGCCATTTTTTCAAGGTAGATTGGCTGGACAATTTTAGGTAACTGTGTGTCAACAATAAAATTGATTTGGATTTCATTTTCATCGGGAATAATATTTCCAAATGCAAGCTGATCCATTTTAATCGGTTCAACTATCCTGGCTGGTTCAATTACCATTTTATCAACCAAAAAATTAATATCAAGGGATTCATCGGCAAGTTGCACACCAGAAAGGGAATGTTTATCAAAAGGAATTTGCACAGCCAACTTAGCAGGTTCAATACCAATTGTAGCATGAGGAGTACTATTTGTTGTGCTTTCGGAAGATGTATTTGTGCGTTTATCAACTACAACAATCGGAATATTAGGGTCGATCGCTGGTTTTTGCTTATTTGCATCTGCAAAGAGTGTATTGTCTTTGAATCCCATTTTTAGTTTTTCAACAAAAGCCAGTTCCGTTTCCGGAACATCGTAGTTCTTTGCATTATTTGTGATTGATGTAAGCTGCGCTGAATATTCCGAAAGTGTATCTGCTCCTATATAATTATTTTTTAAGCCTGTATACAATATCAGGGTTTCTTCAAAAGTTGCTGAAACGGAAGCTGTTTGCAATTTACCAGCGATCAATTTTAAATTTTCGAGTTCCTGGTTTTTAGTTTTGATTTGTTTTCCGACCAGCCAGGCAATAAGATTTGCCTGATTGGCACGTGCATATAGCTGGAAAGTTTCTTCTTTCAACTTAACTGAACGGGTTAACTGATCGTTGAATTCCTTTTCATCTTTTATAAGTGCCAATTTTGCTATGCTTTCCTGAAAACGAGCTTCCATTGTCCTGGCTTCATCAGTCTTTCTTTGTGAAATACTGTTTGCACGGTCGCGTTTATTACCCAGGTTGCGGAGAAGGTCTTTGATATTGGTAATCATCTGGTAAGCCGTGTCAACTAACTGATGCGATTTAGTTCTATCATTTAAAATTTCAGACGCATGTTTTGACGGATCTGACTCACCCTGATTGTCAGCAACTTTTTGCTGTGGTTGACTATTCGATTGATTAATTGTACTTGTTTTCTGAGCAGGTCTATTCTCTTCACTATTTTTTATTTCTTCTTTTTGAGAGTTCTGAGCTACCATTTCATTTTTTTCACCTGTTCCATTCGCCATTCTTACTTTAAACACATTGATCGAACCGTTAAGATTATCCCGATCGGAGGAAAAATAAGCCAGCCCGTCATCTTTACAAGGAACATACAAAATATCGTCAAAAGGAGAATTGATTCCAATGCCTAAATTTTCAGGCTCGCTAAACGTGTTTTTGACGGTATCAATTTCTGTTTTGAATATATCATACCCCCCAAGTGAATTCCGCCCTTTTGAACAAAAATAAAGAGTTGTCCCCTGATTTGTTAAAACCGGATAGTTTTCGTCGGAAAGTGTATTAATATCGGAGGGAAGTTTAACCGGTTTGCCCCAGTTTCCCTTTTCATCTAGTGTTACTTTAAAAATATCCAGATTATTTGACTGATCGCTTTCATATCCAGCATAATAGAGTATATTTTTTGGTTCAGATACAAAAACAAAGCTGTGAATACCTGCTTTTTTCTCGCGATTTGTCTGCAGATTTTCAGGTTTCAGCAATAACATACCATCCAGTTCATCAGCACGATAAGCCCTGTGAAAGTTATCTATCTGAAGTTCATTAGTGGAAATGATCTCAGCGATAAGGTTTTTATCCGCCAGATTAACTCCGTTCAGACAGCCATTTACAAGCTCCAGGACATGTTGACGGTTTGGGTTCGATGCCGGCAATTTAGCAAGATACAAATTATAATATTTCATGGCTGTCGCAAACTCCATGTTCTGATGGTAAGCCAGGCCGAGATCATACAGTAAAGCAGGATTGTCCTTCATGATTCGGGCTGCATTGTCTAAATAGCGTATAGCACTTTTTTTATCCTTCCTGTCTCCAAATAATTTACATTCACCAAATCTGAAATTAAATTCGGGATCGTCAGGGTGAATGCTTACCAGCTGCGCATACAGCAACATAGCTGCCGGATAATCTTTTTTATCGTAAAGGTTTTGCGCTTTGGTAACAATATCATTTTCTGATAAATTAGAAGGCTGGCTAAACGAAACCCGGAAAAATGCCAGTAGGACAAGAATCAATAACCATTTCTTGCCTTGCTTTATAGTGTTAGTTATATTGGTAGTGCTCATAACACCTGATTTTTCAACATTTCATTGTAAAAATTGTGGTACATTTTTATTTCAAGGTTTATACCAGAATTTATAACAAATTGAAATACTTGTAGTTACAGGCCAATAATTTATTCACAATTAAATATTTAACAAACCAGATATTTCATTGATTCTGTAACCAACTACAAAACAATATATTAGGTTTAGTAAAAAAACGAACCCTTTGAGAATCAATATCCGGTTCCGTAGAAATGAAATTTGAGTCCAAAAGTGATTATATCCAAATGGACGTTGTTGAAAGTGGACAATATTTTTATTTCAATTTAAGGAAGTAAATATCTTTTTTCGTCAATCATGAAGAATGAGGTCAACCCTTAGTTTTTCTTTTTGATTTTAAATTTAGATTCCTGATGATGCATTAGTCTTACAATATTTTTTCGGTGGGTAATTGGAACAAATACAGCTACGGCAATCGAAAGGATCATCATTGAAGGGTAGTTGTTATGACCAAGGATGAAGATATCAACAAATGGAAAGGTGACAGAGGCAACTATCGAAGCCAGCGAAACATAGCCTGTTATAATGAGGACCGTTGCAAATATTACAACGGCAAACACAGCCGCAAGCGGAAACAAAGCGATTCCCATACCGAACAAGGTGGCAATGCCCTTCCCTCCCTTAAATCCAACATAAACTGGAAACACATGACCGGCAACGGCAGCCATAGCCAGAATAATTTTAAAATCAATCAGATCAGGAAATGAAAGCGTAGGGTCATAAAAAATATGAGCGATAAATACAGCAAGCCAGCCTTTGAAAACATCAAAAATCAGAACCGGTATTCCTGCCTTTAAACCCAGAACTCTAATGGTATTTGTTGCACCTGCATTTCCGCTTCCTTTGGTCCGGATATCAACTTTATAAAAAATCCTTCCTATCCACACAGAAGTTGGAATGGAACCGATTAAATAGGCAAATAATATGGCAACAATCAGTTTAGCAGTTAACATTTAGCGTGGCTTTTATTTCCCCATCCTCCGCAAAAAATCTGTTTTTTTGCGTAAATCGGAAATAATAAATTTATAATCTTCTTCGCCCTTCCCCCCTTTCACAGTTCGCTTATCCTCTTTAAGATCACGTATAATATTGTTATAATCAGTATTGGAAGATATGGATTGCATCAGGTTATTCCGAAAATTAAAAAAGTACCATTCGTTTCCATTATCAAATTCAAGGTAGATATTTACAACATCACCAGTTCGTTTTCTTTCTATTTCAATAAACCCATCGACATATTTGTTCACCTGACTTTTGCCAATGCTGCCAATGCCAATAGGTCCATACGATACAAATGAACGGGAAGCTTCATTCCATTTGAATTTAACTTCGGAGAACATTAACGTATGCTGTAATTCATCAGGATACCGCCTGAATTTACCCATCAATTTAATATCGGCAATTGTTTTTTCAGCACTTTTCTCACCCATAATATCCGTAAGTGCTTTCAAATAAACGGGACGCGTAAGGTTAATGCCCTTCAGGTTTTTTGAGTTCATTTTATCAGCCATCAATTCAAGGGATTTTTCATCAAAAGCAAAATCCATTGTCATGATGAGGTCAAAACTAACTGAATCAGGTATTATAAAATGCTTGACACTTCCATAAGTACGCATTTTTAACATTCCGAGCTCTGCACCAAGGTTTATTTTCCCTTCAGCATTTAAAATACACTTTCTCCGGTCCAGTGAAACTTCATTGCCTTGGATGGTGTTACCCTTTAATTTATTCATTTCAGCAATATTAAATACTTCAGAAGCTTTATCAAACCTGATAAACCCATTGGCTGAAATGATCTGCTGATCCGACGGAGCCCTTTTCTGAGAAAGAAAAGCTGAATAAAAGGAATTGTTCTCGTTCGAAAACATCAATGAAGATTCAATGGGCTCCTTCTTTATGTTGGTAAGGTTTGTATCAATATTAATATAAATGTCCTGGGGATTAATATCTGACTTGAACTTTACCCAATTTTGTCTTCCCGGGTTACAGACCTCATGAATCATAAAGCCTCCATCGAAATTAAGGAATTGATTATTGGCAGAAAGAAAAATACGACCTGTAAAATCAAAATCATTGCTGATTTTAAATCCTGTGGTATCTGATACAGATCCGTCACCCACAGTCTGATAAGTTGGATCGACCCCAATATTTTTAAGGAAAATCTTCTGTTTGTTGCCCTTTTCATCTACATAATCATAGTCACCAATTCCGATGTAATTGTTTTTACTTTTTATATCAACCACAGCATCGTAAATCTCATGGTACCGTGATACCGTGTTTGCCAGAATTTTTGCATTAGCAAGGGTATTCATTTTAGCATCCGGTTTTATAATTACTGTTTTGTCACCCGGAAAAATAGCAGCATCAGCCACCCTGATATACTTTACATCTTCGGCATTCAGGGTAAAATCCTTAAGGTTATAGGTGGCAATAGTTGAAATGAAACTCAATGAATCCTGATCGGGATGAATGGAAATAAATTCTGAACCTTTCAAAGGCACATCAATCAACTCATTGATGGGGAGATTGTCATATTGTGCCATTTCTGTTTCTTTCTCAGTACTGCCTATTGCAATTTGGTAGGAATCCATAAACCATTTGAATTCATCAATCATACAAATGTATTTATTGACAGGAAATTCAACTGAGGAAGCGCCCCCGTTGGAAACAAACTGACCATTTCGTTCATTAAAATCGATGTGTGACTTATAATTTGAGGTCGAAAATGCAGATTGATGGTACACATTTGATGTTAGGGTAAAATCAGCCGAGTCAGCAAAAATCTCATGTTGTTTAAATGTATAAAGTTTTGAAGTCATAGCCGCATCTTCAAATGCCATTTTCCCGGCGCCACTTAATATATTGGGTGTAAGCACTAGCATCCCCTGTAAGTTCGACTGTGAATTGAACATTCTAAAAGGTGCTGTTCGTTGATATATGATCATCATATCCTCGTGAGGTTTCCAATGCTGCCAGACATCCATTGCCTGTACGGCAGGAAATTCGACAGGAGTAAATTGTTCATTGATGACAAAATCTTTCGCCAGGGTATTCAGGGAATCGGGAAAAAACATATAGTCGTCGGAATTGGATGTTGAAGTGAGGTATTCGAGTGAACCTTTACCCCGTAATCCCGCATTGCTCAAGCTAAAGTTTGCAAAATAGGTACCCTTGCCTCCATAAGCAGCAATTCCTTCCGGGCCTGTTGCACTCTGAAATCCCAGTGAATAATCTCGCTGGACACGAAGTGTGTCTTCCCAATCCGGAAAGATTCCGGCGGAAGCTAAGTAGCCACTAAATTCCAGTAACTCCGTTTTAAAATTATCCAGACTGTCGATCGTGAACGGGTAGAGATAAAAATAGAACTTGTCTCGTTTATAAACCCCATTAAAAATTGACGGGTTATCATAATACACATAAGCATCCTTGGTGCTCGTAAAGATAGGATAAGTCGGAAAGTTTTTGAGCCCCGACTTATTATTCGGATCATCAATTAACAAATCACCCCCAAGATCGGAAATAACATTTTTGACTTTTACCAAATAGCGATCACCATTCTCATTTGTCTCGAAGCTCGTTACCATCATACTCAGCGAGTCAATTACAGGCATATCGAACTTAAACTGATCGTAATTGAATTCGCAACCCCTGGTATAAAAATCGAAAGTTCCGGCATGCACTCTTCCTGAAAAAGCGAAATCCATTCCTTTTTTTACAATCAGTTGCTGATTGGTTGGGTATATCAAAACATTCTGCGAATCACTTAAATGAACCAAAGGAACACCAAACAATTTCAGGCCAAAGCTGTCAAGTTCCAAAGAAGCATTCTGGTAGTGATAGGTCTCCGAATTAAATTGAATAACATCGTAATCAATACGACGATTAGAAGCATCGATATAATCATAAAGCTTATCTTTTATTCGTGCTGATTTTTTATCCCGGTTGTAAATCACAAATCCTTTGTTCGACAAGTTAACCAGCATGCCAATGATCTGGTCCTGCGGCATCTGAATTTCTTCAGCCAGACCCTGAACAGGAATTTCGCTCACATTGTATTTTTCAGCATAGTTTTTAATAATTAGCAGAGGATTAACCGGGTCAATACCCTGAAGTTTAAGGAACCTCCCCAATGCAAAATAATTGCTCGATTCAAAGTTTGCTGTTGCAATGCCTGAAACCCCCTTTATATTCTGAAAATTAATAGTCGGTTCATCCGTTTTCCAGTAAATAGCTTCCGAATAAATATCCAGGTTATGAAACGAATCATAGAATGGACTTTTGGTTTCTCCTTCACCTGACCTTACAAGTGAAAGCTCCCTGTTTTCATTGTTAAAGCTCATTTGAAGTCCCGGATGGTAAATTGAATCTTCTTCGCAAATAACAGTGGCAGAAGCGAGGGAAGAAGCAATTTTATCAGGATAGATGACGAAATTTTTTGAAAATATTTTGACAAATTCCTTTTTATCCTTTAAAAAAGAAAGATAGGCGTCATTTTCTTCGTTACCCGTTCCGATAAGTTTCGATCCTCTCATTTCGATTCCACCTCTGAAATTAATATCATCAAAAACATTCTTAATTTCAATCTGAACATTATAGGAATGAAATCGGGGATAAGACGCTTTTTCCTCGGTGGCATTGGCCAGTACTTTTTCCTCAAAAGATCCAAGCAGAGGTTTACTCCAATATTTTTTATGATAGAATTGAACCGAATCTGCCGTATACTTTGAAAATCCTAAATAGATCTGGTAGTTATCGAGAAATGCATACACATCATCAGGGCCAAATCCGGCACGTACCCAGTTAACTTTACCTTTTTTCCCGATCCATGTCGAAGTTAAGGGGTAAAAAAGACCTTTGGTATCATAAATAATTGAACTGTCCTTATTGGCATAACAAGTCAGGTTGAGGATGTCAAAAACAACTACGGGAACTGTATCAAACATGAAAGTATAATTCCCTGAACCAGATTTCCATGTTGTTGCGTTTGAACTGTAAAGAATATTTTCATACAATAAATTATAGGTAGTGATTAAAAAAGAAGAAATAGGTTTGGTACTTCGCTTATCATTTATCAGATCAATTACGCTATTATTCCATGCTTTATAGCTTTCTGCGGACTGATCCATTTCCATCATTCCCCCAACACACGCCAGGTAGTAATAGTAATAAGGATATGGCTTTAACCGCCTTTTTAACATCAGATTGCAAATTTCCCGGATATTTTCTTTTGTTTCTTTTGTAAATACACCTGTGTTCCAGAACCCGGTGAATTTTTTCATCATCCGTTCACTTGCATCCTTGTTTTCTTTTAAACTGATATTGGAAAATAAACTGTTAAGCTGATTAAGGAATTCTTCCGATTCATTCGAAAATTCCTTGAAATTCTGCCCCGAAAGACTTGTTATAGAAAGCAAAAGAATGATATGAGTAAAAACAATCCGAAGTTTTCTCATTACTGTCAGTTCTATGATTTGACAAACCGGGCAGCGATCCAGTTATTTTTAGTCTTTATTTTTCCGGATATTAATCCTGCTATTTTTGCTGAAGTTTCAATCTGAGCTAAATCCTCGCTATAGAAACCGCTAAATAAAATCACACCCCCTTTTTTTAAATGCTCAGCATAAACCGGCATATCAGTAATTATAACATTTTTGTTGATATTAGCCAGAATAATGTCAAATTGCAATCCTCCGATCAATTCCACATCGCCTAATTGAACGCTGATCTTTTTGCATTTATTTTTCACAACGTTTTCCATCGTGTTCATATAGGCCCATTCATCATTGTCGATTGCTGCAATTTCTGAAGCGCCAAGCATTTCAGCAAAAATAGCAAGAATCCCGGTGCCGCAACCCATATCCAAAACCGATTTACCAGTCATGCTTTCCTCAAGCATCATCTCAAGTAGCATTGAAGTTGTTTCGTGATGGGCTGTTCCAAATGACATTTTAGGTTCGATTATGATTGTATATTTTATGTCCTTTTTCGATTCATGAAAAGGAGCCCGCACATAAACCGAATCTTTTAATATAACGGGTTCAAAATTGTTTTCCCAAACTTCATTCCAGTTTTTACTTTTAATTTTATTTGCAATATATGTGAACTGAAGATTACGGGGTAAACTACCAATCAATTTGGATAAATCACCTTTTTGAAATAATCCGGAAGGAATGTACGCCTTCAATTTATCACCAGCTTCCACGAAACTTTCGTATCCAATTTCTGATAAATAGGCAGGTAATATATCCATTCCCGTAGATGATTCATTTTTGAAGCTAAATGTCACTTCTGTGTAATCCATCAATAAGTGACTAAGGTTAAACGTTTCACCTGAGTTTTATCGTGTTAAATTATATTGATTGAATAATTTTAATAAATTCATCCGGGTCAAGGGATGCACCACCGATGAGGCCCCCATCCACATCAGGATTGGCAAATAGCTCGGCAGCATTTTTCGGATTGCAGCTACCACCGTAAAGAATGGATGTATTTTCAGCAATTGAACTGTCGTATTTTTCCTTGATCAAATTGCGGATATAACTGTGCATCTCCTGTGCCTGTGCGGAAGTTGCATTCACACCTGTTCCGATAGCCCATACGGGTTCATATGCGATAACAATATTTTTAAAATCGCTTTTAGTAAGATGAAAAACCGATTCATTTAGCTGCTTTTTCACCACATCAAAATGTTTCTCTGCCTCACGCTCAGGCAATAGCTCGCCACAACAGAAAATTGGCGAAATGTTATACTTTAATGCCATGTTCACTTTTTGAGCAAGCATTTCGTTGCTCTCGTTGAAATATTTTCTTCTTTCCGAATGCCCGATTATGCAATAATCCACATCCATTGAATCAAGCATGGCGGCCGATATTTCACCGGTATAGGCTCCTGATTCGGAATTGCTAATATTTTGTGCTCCAACCAAAAGGTCAGTGTCCTGTGCGAGGTCGGTTGCAAGTTCCAGATAAACAAATGGCGGGCAAAGTATCACGGCCGTATTGTTCAGTGGAGTATTCCGTATAAATTCTGCCAGGCTGTGAATAAGGTCGTCAGCCTCGTCAAACATTTTGTTCATTTTCCAGTTTCCGGCTACTATTTTTGATCTCATACTTTATAAATTATTTAATTGAAACGAGCAGATTTACATCCATCTTGCCAAAATTATAGGTATAACGACCTTGATCCCAGGTTCAGGTATAAAACTTATTATTTAATTTTCAACATTCAACCATTAATTAAATGATCAGGGTTTTATGGTATGTGAATCATGGTTTGGAGGTACCGGGAAGTTGAACTCCGGATTCCTTGAGGTACTTCTCCCGGAACTCAGTAAAATCAGGAAAATCATTGTAATGCCATTTGTCTCTGACCACTCCGTTCTTCAATAATATTAATCCCGGATTTGACCGTATCATTGACATTAACATGATATCATCGGCAAAATATGCTTCTGTTTCAAGCTGCTGGTCTGCTAAAAATTTCTGCGCAGTTTCAGGCAGGCTTGCCGTGATGAGTGCAAACGCAATTCCGCTGCTATCGCATTTTGTTATGAAATTCCGAATCCGCTGAATATTTTTAAGATTTGCTTTGGAAAGGTCATAGGAGATTAGTATAAACTGCCAATCATGGTTTTCAAGGATCTGCTGAGTTACATCTGTTTTCTCACTATCTTCTATTATCAATCCACTCCTTTTGGGATTCGGATCTTCAATACGCTGACTGACAAATTCCCACTGTTTCATCCATGAAGAATCGTTATATGGATAATCGGGAGACAAATACTCTTTTATTTCACCTGTACTCTTATTACGATAAGTTACATAATATTTAACCGGCAATGGTGCGTCATGCACAACACTGTTTCCGATTTTCCAGTCACGAAAATCAATAACCGGTAAATGCCGGATGTTATAGATTTGAAAATAAATAAAACCCGTAAGAAATATTACGAAAATCGCCAATTCCGATTTCATGCCAAACCAGGGAGGAATTCGTTTACGCGAGAAAAACACAATCAGCAGCAATGCATCGATAACAAGGTTTTTGTAAATAGTTTGCCAGTTTGAGACAAGGAGTGCGCTGCCGAAACAACCACAATCAGGAACAGGATTATTGAAGGCATCGTTCAGTGTGATAAACGTAAAAAACACCATCATGATCAAAACCGTCCAGGATGTCAGTTTCATTCGAATATTCAGCAGCAGCATAACGCCCAGTATAAACTCAGCAGCATTAAGTATAACCGATAAGGGCATTGCTAATGGAATTGCCCAATCTGTTCCAAACGCTACAAAATAATCTACAATCCGGTAATCGGTACCCACAGGATCGACACCCTTTACAAATCCCGAAAAAATAAACAGACACCCTATTACAATCCTGCTGATGTGGAATTGCATCCGGGTAAAATTTCTGAAATAAAGAATAACGCCAACAATCTCAACGATTAATAGCATAAGGAAAAACAGGTTGAGTCCCTCGAAAACTGAAACAAGGTAACCTGAAACGAGGATCATTATTAAAATGACCCAGCTAAGTATAATTGACGTTTTGTTTATCTCTTCATTCATATTAAAATTCAGACAGGATCAGGATTGATCCATTCTACCTTCATTTAGTTTTATCAAAGCAAACATTGAATAATTAATGATATCGTAATAATTAGCATCTACCCCTTCCGAAACGAAGGTCTTGCCCTGGTTATTTTCGATTTGCTTAATGCGTAAAAGCTTCATTAAAATAATATCGGTCAGCGATGAAATGCGCATGTTTCTCCACGCTTCTCCGTAATCATGATTTTTATCTTCCATCAGCGATTTAGCACTATAAATATACTTATCATACAATGTGACAGCTGTTTCTTTGGCCATTTCTGTTTTCTCAATCGTTCCAAGCTCAAGCTGAATCAGTGCCATCACCGAATAATTTACGATCCCTATGAACTCAGGTTTAATTCCTTCGCTCACTTTTTGAATACCTTTTTCTTCGATACTCCGGATACGGTTGGCTTTGATATAGATTTGGTCAGTAAGCGACGGGGTTCGCAGAATACGCCATGCACTACCGTAATCCTGCATTTTTTTCACATAAACTTCCCTGCATTCCGAAATGGCTATTTCAAACTGATCTGATGTCTTTGTCATATCAATACTGATAAAATCGCTGAGGGCTCAAAATTAATGTTAATTATTTTGCAATGATAATCCCATTTTAAAAATTGGCAATCCGATATGATATTCGAGCGCTTTTAATAATTGTCGTAATTTCGTTCTGAGTTTTATCACCTTTATGCAATGGAAATAAGCGATAAAGATACACAAAATCAGCGACTCCTTTACCTTGAAATAAATGGTACTAAATTAAACCTTGCATCACCTGCTGTGATGGGGATTCTTAATATTTCACACGACTCATTTTATGATGGTGGAAACTTTTCTACAGAAAAAGCAATGCTGAATCAGTTTGAAAAGATGGTGAAAGAAGGTGCAGCCATTATCGATATCGGAGCCGTTTCAACCCGTCCCGGTGCTGATGAAATAGTAAAAGAAGAGGAACTGGCGCGATTTCTTAAAGCATTAAGGTGGATTAAACCTAAATTTCCGGAAACCATTATTTCTGTCGATACCTACCGGAGTAGCATTGCAGAAGCAGCAATCAATGAAGGCGCTCACATCATCAACGATATCTCCGGAGGGACTTTTGATAACCAAATGTTCGAAACAGTTGGCAGACTCAGGGTTCCGTATATTATGATGCACATCAAAGGAACTCCAAAAAACATGCAGGTTAACCCGGTATATACGAATGTAATTGAAGAAATTGACGCATTTTTTAAAAAGCAACTAACGAAGCTGGAAAAATCAGGCAAATCAACGAATATTATTCTTGATCCCGGATTTGGTTTTGGTAAAACGGTCGACCATAATTATGAAATTCTCCGGCACCTGAATTTATTTAAGGAATCAGGATTCCCCCTTCTGGCAGGTATTTCCAGAAAATCAATGATAAATAAAGTACTGCATAAGAAACCTGATGAAGCATTAAACGGAACCACCGTTTTGAATACCCTGGCACTTTTAAATGGAGCAAATATCCTTAGGGTTCACGACGTGAAAGAAGCCATGGAAGTAGTGAAACTTGTAGAATTCTATAAAAAAACAGTCGAGAATTAAAAAGAACTCTTCAGATTTCCGTCATTTAATACGATTGCTAAGCAAAAAAGACTACGGTTTAATTTTTAACATTTTCACCATTCCTAATCCGGGTATTCAATCCGCAGATGATAAATATTCATTAGCTTTTTCTTAAATACTTTTTTGATCTTACTGATATCACGAAGGGTAATATCTGCATTGTCGAACTGATGATTTGCCATTTGCTTGTTTATAGCCTGTTCCACAAAATCACTGATGGCAACTTCATCCGGTTTTTTGAGCGTGCGCGATACAGCTTCAACAGTATCAGCCATCATAAGGACGGCCGTTTCTTTTGAAAAAGGTTCCGGACCATGATAGGTGAAAATTTTCTCATCAACCTGTTCGTCGGGGCTTTCTTTTTTTGCAAGCGTATAAAAATATTCTGTTCTTCGTGTTCCATGATGCGTACGGATAAAATCGATAATCTGTTCAGGAAGGTTGTATTTTTTTGCTTTTTCGACCCCTGCCGTTACATGATCGATGATAATGGAAGCACTTTCTTCGTATGTTAATTCGTCATGAGGATTTAATCCTGTGATTTGATTTTCGATAAAAAAGAGGGGATCGTTTATTTTTCCGATATCGTGGTACATTGCACCGGTTCTGACTAACAGCGGATTACCCCCGATTTCAAAAACAGCTTCTTCAGCAAGATTAGCCATTTGCATTGAATGCTGAAATGTACCGGGTGCTTTTAAAGCAAGTTCACGAAGAAGCTTATTATTTGTATTCGATAATTCAAGAAGTGTGACATCAGTGATAAATCCGAACAATTTTTCAAAAATAAAAATCACCGGATATGAAAAAAGAGTCAAAACTGCACTGGCACCGAAGTACGCAAAATAGATATAATTCATATCCTCCAGGCTGCCTTCCTTTATCAATGTCATACCGGTATAGATTACCGAATAGGTGATAAAAATCATGAATGAAGTCAGGAAGAATTGTGAGCGTCGTTCAAACTTTGCAATCGTAAGAATGGTAACAATTCCGGCAAACAGTTGTAGAAAAACAAATTCATAGCTATTCGGTACGATCAGTCCGGTACTGATGATTGTTATTAAATGTGTAAATAAAGCAAGCCGTGAATCCGTGAATATTCCTACAATTATTGGGATCAGGCAAACAGGAACAACATAAATATATTCAGGCTGGAATTTTACGACAAGACTCATGATCAACACCATCGATAAAATCAGGATCAGGATCAGAATGATCTTTTTATCTTCAGCAAAAACTTCCTTTCGGAAAAAGTAGAGGAACAAATAGAGCGAAATCATAGTAACTGCGAGCAGGATAATTTGTCCCGATAATATACCGGCATACTTAAACGATGAACCTAACTTGGTTTCATAATCTCTTCGCAGTGACTCCAACTCCTGAAATTTATCGTTAGTGACCAATTCTCCTCTTGAAATGATCCTTTCTCCGGATTGGATCATTCCTCTCGTCAACGAAATTTTTTCAAGAATTTCCTGCTTTTCCCGTTCTGTTCTATCAGCATCATACCGAATGTTTTGAACCAGCTCATTCTCGATCATCGTTGTTAATACGTTTTTTTCCGGGGGGTTTATCTTTGCCAGCTCCTGCCGGATATAAGCATCAGCGGTGTGAATGGTAAATAAATTCTCCAGCATTTGTTCTTCAGCAATGTTATTTGTGATGACAATAATTTTAAAATCTGTTCCTTTATTTTCTATCTGTGGAATCATTTCGATAATACCTCTGTGCATAATCGAATCAAATGCCATTAAACAATCATTCAGCAAACCTTCCTTTCTTTTAAGATTATCGGGTTTATCCCTGTATTTAGATTGCCAGAATTTATCAAATTCGGTAATGAGATCGCTACGTTTCGCAGAGGAAAGTTCGGGGTTTTTGGTAAAACAGAATTTCATATCGCTTAGGGCAATCTTCTGGTCCTGCTGTAATTCCTGGTTTGATTTCAAAATGGCAAAGTCAAAAGGAGCGATCAGGTCTTCATGCATCCAGGGCTTTCCCTTGTTAAATTCGTATTTAAATTTACCTTCTTTCGGGAAAATAAGGACGAGAATTACAACGCTCAATGAAAAAAGTAAAATTTTTGATATTTCGGAGTAATGGTTTCTCAGGTATGACAGGAATTTTTTCATTGATTTTTATTTGAAGTCACGAAATTAAACAAAATTGAAATTATATCGGTTCAATGATGTTGTTCAATGGAGATAAGTATTGTCAGATTCAAAATAAGATACGGATTGCTCAAAAAAACTTCAGGGCACTTTATACTTATTGTAACCGTAAACCAGAAATTCCATTTTGGCGAAACTTTTAAAAGTATTTCATTTAATTTTGTTTTTACGAAATATTGTTAATAATTTTGCGGCCCATTTCAAAATAAAAGTAGTAAAATGATAATAATACCAGTAAAGGAAGGCGAGAGCATCGACAGGGCTTTAAAAAAATACAAAAGAAAATTTGAAAAAACCGGAGTTGTTAAAGAATTACGGGAAAGACAGAAATTCACTAAACCTTCTGTATTGAAGCGAGAAGAAAGGTTGAAGGCTATTTATATTCAAACTTTAAGAGAGCAGGAGGAAGGTTAATTACCAAAATTAACGAGTTTTTAACATAAAGAATTTTCTGTTTCAATTAAATTATTCTAATTTTGAAACAGAGAATTCTTCTTTTTTATGTATATAGAAAATTTTATTTCCTACCTTAAATTTGAAAAAAGATATTCGGATCATACATTACTGGCTTATCATAAAGATTTAGAACAATTTTTTAAATTCGTAACCGAGCAATATAATATAAATGAAATAAGTAAAATTGATCATCAAATTATACGATCTTGGATGGTTAGTCTCGTTAATGAAAAAATCAGCTCAAAGTCAATAAACAGAAAGCTTTCCTCATTAAAATCTTATTACAAATATTTACTCAGGGAAAATTTTGTTTCAGAAAGTCCCCTGGCAAAAATAACATCCCCTAAAATAAATAAAAGATTACCGGAATTTGTTGGTAGCGACAATATGGATATCTTGCTTGATGACACATATTTTGGTGAGAACTTTACTGATATCAGAAATAAGCTCATTATTGAGATATTTTATTTTACCGGGATGCGATTGTCTGAATTGGTAAACCTTAAGGATACTGATGTTGATATCTATAATTTACAATTTAAGGTATTGGGTAAAAGAAATAAAGAACGGTTAATTCCGTTTTCTAATTTACTGAAGAATTCAATTTTAATTTATCAAGAAAAACGCGCAGAAGTAATTCAAACTTTAGAAGAACAAAAAGGATTTTTTTTCGTAACAAAAAAAGGAAAAAGAATATACAAGAAACTTGCTTATCGGGTAGTAAATATGTATCTTAGTAAAGTTTCTACATTAACAAAAAAAAGCCCGCATGTGTTAAGACATACTTTCGCCACACATATGCTAAATAATGGAGCCGACCTAAACTCGATAAAAGATATTTTGGGTCATGCCAATTTAGCTGCCACACAAATTTACACACATAATACAATAGAAAAGCTTAAAACAATATACAAACAAGCTCATCCAAGGGCATAAAACGAAAGGAGTTTACGATGACAGTTAACATTAATTCTGTACATTTTAAGGCCGATAGAAAATTACAGGCATTTATCAACGAAAAAGTGGAAAGATTAACGCAAATGTATGAAGGAGTAATTAGCAGTGAAGTAATATTGAAGGTTGAGAACACTGAAGCGCCAGAAAACAAAATTGCAGAGATCCGACTTATAATTCGTGGAAATGATCTTTATGCCAAAAAGCAATGTAAAACATTCGAAGAAGCAACTGATACGGCTTTGGAAGCATTAAGACGCCAACTTCTAAAGCATAAAAACAAAATAAAAAACCACTGAAAAATTATTTTTATTTTTCTTTGATAATTAATAATATGTTTTATACTTTTGCAGTCCTTTTTTAAAGGACTGTTTTTTTATAGATAACAACCATTTGCCAATGTAGCTCAGCTGGCCAGAGCAGCTGATTTGTAATCAGCCGGTCGGGGGTTCGAATCCCTCCATTGGCTCGTTCTTTTAAATATTGATATAAAGTTGTAGGGGAGATACCAGAGCGGTCAAATGGGGCAGACTGTAAATCTGTTGGCTAAGCCTTCGGAGGTTCGAATCCTCCTCTCCCCACAAACTATAAATTTGTTTGGTTATACTATATAATATATTAGGTAAATAAACAAATAATCAACTTTACGCTCTAAACTGGAACTATAAACTTTTTATTGCGGGAGTAGCTCATTTGGTAGAGCGACAGCCTTCCAAGCTGTAGGTGGCCGGTTCGAGCCCGGTCTCCCGCTCAATTAAGCCATTGTAGCTCAGGGGTAGAGCACTTCCTTGGTAAGGAAGGGGTCACGAGTTCAAATCTCGTCAATGGCTCAAATTAATTAACCGAAAGATAATTTTAATTTGTAAATACATTTAAATAATAATTAACATGGCAAAAGAAAACTTCGATCGTTCGAAACCTCACGTTAATATCGGTACTATTGGTCACGTTGACCATGGCAAAACAACATTAACGGCAGCTATCACGCTTAATCTTCAGGATAAAGGTCTGGCTTCATACAAATCATTTGATGAAATTGATGCTGCACCTGAAGAAAAAGAAAGAGGTATTACAATTAATACCGCTCATGTTGAATATTCAACTGCAAAAAGGCATTATGCTCACGTTGACTGTCCTGGTCATGCGGATTATGTAAAAAACATGGTAACTGGTGCGGCCCAGATGGATGGAGCTATACTGGTTGTTGCAGCAACTGACGGTCCTATGCCTCAAACCCGTGAACACATTTTGCTTGCTCGCCAGGTAGGTGTTCCAAAGATCGTAGTTTTTATGAGCAAAGTAGACATGGTTGATGACGAAGAACTTCTTGATCTTGTCGAAATGGAAATCAGAGAACTGTTGACTTTTATGAATTTGATGGTGACAATTGTCCTGTAATCAGAGGATCAGCACTTGGTGCCCTGAATAAAGAGCCAAAATGGGTGGAAAAAATATGGGAATTGTTGGACGCTTGTGATACCTGGATACCTTTACCAAAGCGTGATATTGATAAACCATTCCTGATGCCGGTTGAGGATGTTTTCTCCATTACAGGTAGAGGAACAGTAGCAACAGGCAGAATTGAATCAGGCGTTGTTAAAGTTGGTGAACCTTTAGAAATTATTGGATTGAGTGCTGAAAAGTTGAAAACAGTTTGTACCGGAGTTGAAATGTTCAGAAAAATTCTTGACAGAGGTGAAGCTGGTGATAACGCTGGATTATTGCTTCGTGGTGTGGATAAAAAAGAAATTTTCAGAGGAATGGTAATTGCCAAACCAGGTTCAATTACTCCTCATACACGCTTCAACGCTGAAGTGTATATTCTGAAAAAGGAAGAAGGTGGAAGACATACTCCATTTCATAATAATTACAGACCGCAATTTTATTTCAGGACTACGGATGTAACTGGAGAAATTATATTGCCAAAGGGAGTTGAAATGGTTATGCCGGGAGATAATTTAACGATTGAAGTTAAATTAATTGCTGAAATAGCTATGAACAAAAACCTGAGATTTGCAATACGTGAAGGTGGCAGAACAGTTGGAGCAGGTCAGGTAACAGAAATCCTTGAATAATCAAATTCACTGTGGTAAATACAAAGGTATCTTGCAATTATGCCGGATACCTTTCTGTGCAAATAAAAAATCGTTCTTTAAACAATTAAGATACGGGTGTAGCTCAGTTGGTAGAGCTCTGGTCTCCAAAACCAGGAGTCGTGGGTTCGAGTCCTACCACCCGTGCTAAATTCGAAATTCAATGGCAAAATTTAAGATACAAAGTTACGTTAAGGAAAGTTATGATGAACTTGTTCATAAGGTTTCCTGGCCAACATGGAGCGAACTTCAAAACAGTGCTTTGGTAGTTTCGGTTGCGACACTCATCATTGCGATAATCGTTTATATGATGGATTTTTCATTCCAGAATCTCTTAAGGTTGTTTTATGATAATTTTTAGTTTCTCGAAATGAATTAACAACCAATGTCACTTTTACTATTATCAGACTTTAGAGGATGAATGAGCAAATAAAAAAATGGTACGTTGTCCGGGCTATCAGTGGGAACGAAAAAAAGGTTAAACAATATCTTGAAAGCGAAATCAATCGCTTGAACATGCAGGATTATGTTTCGAAGGTTTTGATTCCTATTGAAAAAGTGTATCAGGTAAGGAATGGCAAAAAGATCAGTAAAGAACGGAATCTTTATCCTGGCTATGTGCTTATTGAAGCAATCTTAGTTGGTGAAATTCCTCATATTGTTAAAAATATTCCCGGTGTAATCGGATTCTTAGGAACTAAAGGTGAACCGATTCCGATGCGTCAATCGGAAGTCAACCGGATATTGGGAAAAGTAGATGAATTGGCAGAACAGGGCGAAGAAGTTAATGTGCCTTTTATTGTAGGAGAAACGGTTACTGTTATCGATGGGCCGTTTAACAGTTTTAGCGGGATTATAGAAGAAATAAATGAAGAAAAGAAAAAGCTGAAGGTTATGGTTAAAATTTTTGGCCGAAAAACACCCCTTGAACTGAGTTTTATGCAAGTTGAAAAAGAATAATCAACAGAGTGAGCTGTTAAGATTATATAAAGCTGTTACGCAATACGTTACAATTAATTAAAGTAGAAATTTAAAATGGCTAAAGAAGTAAGTGGATTAATCAAATTGCAAATCAAAGGAGGAGCTGCAAATCCATCACCACCCGTGGGACCTGCATTAGGTGCCAAAGGAGTAAATATTATGGAATTTTGCAAGCAATTTAATGCACGTACACAGGAAAAAGCGGGACAAGTACTTCCCGTAATTATTACTGTATACAGGGACAAATCCTTTGATTTTATTATTAAGACTCCACCTGTGGCCGTGCAGTTACTGCAGGCTGCTAAAGTTCAGAAAGGATCAGCTGAGTCGAACAGGAATAAAATTGCTACTATATCCTGGGACCAGGTGAAATTCATTGCCGAAAGTAAAATGCCTGATTTAAATGCTTTCACGATAGAATCGGCTATGAAAATGGTCGCAGGAACAGCAAGAAGCATGGGTATTAAAATAAAAGGTGATGCACCAATTGTTGAAAATTGAACTGGAGTAAATTAATATGCAGCGTTATTTATAAAAAAGGGTAAAATGACCAAAATAACTAAGAAAAGAAAAGACGCTTTAGCAAAATTCGATAAGAGTTTATCTTATTCGATTTCAGATGCCGTAAGTATTATTAAAAATGTTACGTATACAAAATTCGATGCCTCCGTTGATCTGGATATTCGGCTTGGAGTCGATCCAAGGAAAGCCAATCAAATGGTACGCGGAACTGTTGCACTCCCGCATGGCACTGGAAAAACCGTAAGAGTTTTAGTATTATGCACGCCTGATAAAGAAGAAGAAGCTAAAGCTGCAGGAGCTGATTATGTTGGGCTTGACGATTATATCCAAAAAATTAAAGGCGGATGGACCGATGTTGATGTCGTAATAACGATGCCAAATGTGATGGCAAAAGTCGGAGCACTTGGCCGGATATTGGGTCCCCGTGGTTTAATGCCGAACCCCAAAAGTGGTACGGTAACAATGGAAATCGGAAAAGCTGTCCTGGATGTAAAAGCAGGTAAAATTGATTTCAAAGTCGATAAAACCGGTATCGTTCATGCATCGGTCGCGAAAGTTTCTTTTGAGAAGGAACAAATTCTGGACAATGCAAAAGAACTGGTTCAAATGATCGTGAAACTCAAACCAACTGCTTCTAAAGGTACTTATATTAAGAGTATCTATTTGTCGAGTACGATGAGTCCGGGCGTTCAAATCGAGCCTAAATCAATTACTGTAATTTAACAACAGAATATAAGGTAAAAGAACATTACAATGAGAAAAGAGGAAAAAAATCAACTTATTGATTCTCTTGTTGAGCAAATTAATTCCAACAATACGATTTATCTTGCCGATACTTCAAATTTGAATGCGGAAGATACAAGTAATTTACGGAGACTTTGCTTCAAAAAGAATATCAAGTTGACCGTTGTTAAAAACACACTGCTCAAAAGAGCAATGGAGAAATCAGATAAAAACCTCGAAGAACTTTACAAAGCATTGAATGGACCTACTTCATTGATGTTTGCTGAAGGGGGAAATGTACCTGCCCAGCTTATCAAGGAATTCAGGAAAGCCTCAAGCAGACCTTCATTAAAAGGTGCTTTTGTAGAGGAAGTTTCATACCTTGGTGATGACCAGCTTGAATTTCTTCTTCATGTCAAGTCGAAGAATGAACTAATAGCCGACCTTATTGCTTTGTTGCAATCACCGGCTAAAAATGTTATATCAGGTTTACAATCAGGTGGTCAGAAACTGACAGGAATACTTAAAACAATTGCTGAAAAAGCAAATTAATTATTATTGTTACTTAATTATTAAAATTATAAAATCGAAATAAAATGGCAGACTTAAAAGCATTTGCAGAACAATTAGTTAACTTAACTGTTAAAGAAGTAAATGAATTAGCACAAATTTTAAAAAGCGAATATGGAATTGAACCCGCTGCTGCAGCTGTTGCAGTTGCAGGTCCCGTAGCCGCCGCAGAAAGTGCAGTTGAAGAGCAGACATCCTTTGATGTTATTCTGAAAGCTGCTGGTCAATCAAAACTTGCTGTAGTTAAACTTGTAAAAGAATTGACCAGTCTGGGATTAAAAGAAGCAAAAGAATTGGTTGATGCGGCCCCTAAGGCAATAAAAGAAGGCATTTCTAAAGATGAAGCTGAAGCACTTAGCAAACAATTAGAAGAAGCTGGAGCAGAGGTTGAGGTTAAATAGGGATATTTGTGGTGCGCAACTGCAGGAGTTAGGCTACGATGGCATTAAAAACAGCGTGGTCTAATTCCTATTTTTGATATTCTTGTTTTTTGAAATAGTTTAAACCTTTAAAATATTATACCCTTGGCTACTACCAATGAATATAACCGAATTGATTTCGGTGCAACCAAAATTAAATTTCCTTATCCGGATTTTCTTGACATTCAGCTAAAATCTTTTCAGGATTTTTTTCAGCTTGAAACCAATCCAGATAACCGGATGAATGAGGGATTATTTAAAGTGTTCAGTGAAAATTTTCCGATAACAGATGCAAGGAATAACTTTGTTCTTGAATTTCTGGATTATTTTATCGATCCCCCGAGATATTCCATCGACGAATGCATTGAAAGAGGACTTTCATACAGCGTTCCGTTAAAGGCAAAATTAAAATTATATTGTACTGATCCTGAACATGAAGATTTTGAGACCATTATTCAGGATGTTTACCTGGGAATGATCCCGTACATGTCACCTAAAGGGACTTTCATAATCAATGGAGCTGAAAGAGTTGTTGTATCTCAATTACACAGATCTCCGGGTGTATTTTTCGGTCAGCATAAGCATGCTAACGGAACAACGCTTTATTCAGCCAGGATTATTCCTTTCAAAGGTTCATGGATGGAATTTACCACCGACATTAATAATGTGATGTATGCTTACATCGACAGAAAAAAGAAATTACCTGTTACGACTTTGTTAAGGGCTATTGGCTATGAAAGCGATCGGGACATTCTCGAAATATTCAATTTAGCAGAAGAATTTAAGGTCAGTAAAACAGGATTAAAGAAAATAGTTGGCCGAAGACTGGCTGCAAGAGTGGTTCGCTCATGGATCGAAGATTTTGTGGATGAAGATACAGGAGAAGTCGTTTCAATTGAACGTACAGAAGTAATTATTGATCGTGAAACAGTTCTTGAAAATCATCATCTTGACGAAATTGTAGATTCCGGAGTGAAGACAATATTACTTCACAGGGATGAAACATCGGCGACTGATTATTCAATAATTTTCAATACGCTGCAAAAAGATACTGCTAATTCGGAGAAAGAAGCGGTTGAGTTTATATACCGCCAGTTGAGGAATGCAGAACCTCCGGATGAAGAAACAGCGCGGGGCATTATTGACAAATTGTTTTTCTCTGATAAAAGGTACGATTTGGGTGATGTTGGAAGGTACAGGATCAATAAAAAGCTGGGGTTGAATGTAAGCCCTGATATTAAGGTCCTTACCAAAGAAGATATTATCGATATTATTAAATACCTCATTGAATTGGTTAATTCCAAAACTGATGTTGATGATATCGATCACCTTAGCAATCGTAGAGTCAGAACAGTTGGTGAGCAATTGTATGCGCAGTTTGGTGTTGGACTTGCCCGTATGGCCAGAACCATTCGTGAAAGAATGAATGTGAGGGATAATGAGGTGTTCACGCCAACTGATCTGATTAATGCAAAAACATTGTCATCTGTTATAAACTCGTTTTTTGGAACCAACCAGTTGTCTCAATTCATGGATCAAACCAACCCGTTGTCAGAGCTTACCCATAAAAGAAGGATTTCAGCTCTGGGTCCGGGTGGTCTGTCGAGAGAAAGAGCCGGATTTGAAGTCCGTGATGTGCATTATACTCATTATGGAAGACTTTGTACAATCGAAACACCGGAAGGTCCTAATATCGGATTGATTTCATCACTTTGTGTATATGCCACCATTAATAAGCTTGGTTTTATCGAAACCCCGTATAAAAAAGTGATTGAAGGAAAGGTAAATCTGGAAGAAGAACCAATTTACCTCAGTGCTGAAGAAGAGGAGGATAAAATTATCGCCCAGGCCAATACATTACTGAATGAAGATGGCTCATTCAAGAATGATAAGGTTAAAGTAAGGTATCATGCTGATTATCCAATAACTGCAAAAACAGATGTTAATTTAATCGACATTGCACCAAATCAGATTGCTTCGATTGCAGCTTCTTTGATCCCATTTCTTGAACACGACGATGCAAACCGTGCATTGATGGGATCAAACATGATGCGGCAGGCAGTTCCATTGCTCAACGCAGAAAGCCCGATTGTAGGGACAGGCATAGAAGGATTTGTAGCTCGTGATTCAAGGGTTTTGATTAATGCTGAAGGAAACGGTGTAGTTGAGTATGTCGACGCTAACGAAATCAGAATACGGTATTCAAGACAGGAAGAAGAAAAGCTGGTTAGTTTTGAAGATGATGCCAGAACCTATAATCTCACAAAGTTTAAGCGTACCAATCAGAATACATCAATTAATTTACGTCCCATTGTTCGTAAGGGCGATAAAGTAAAAAAGGGACAGGTTCTGTGTGAAGGCTATGCTACAAAACAAGGGGAACTTGCTTTAGGAAGAAACCTGATGGTTGCCTTTATGCCATGGAAAGGTTATAACTTTGAAGATGCAATCGTGATTTCGGAACGGGTAGTTAAGGAAGATATCTTTACCTCCGTGCATATTGAAGAGTTTACGCTTGAAGTGCGGGATACCAAACGCGGTATCGAGGAGCTTACAGCTGACATCCCGAATATCAGCTCAGAGGCTACTAAAGACCTTGATGAAAATGGGATTATACGTATAGGTGCCGAAGTTAAAGAGGGAGATATCCTGATTGGTAAAATTACTCCAAAAGGAGAATCGGATCCGACACCCGAAGAAAAGCTTTTACGGGCTATTTTCGGTGACAAAGCAGGTGATGTGAAGGATGCTTCACTTAAAGCACCTCCATCAATGAAAGGTATTGTTATTGAAAAAATGCTGTTTTCAAGGGCTATCAAGGACCGTAAGGCAAAAAACAAAGAGAAGGATGTCATTAAAAGCCTTGAGGACGAATATGCAAGTAATGCAGAAGCTCTGAAGGAAAAACTGGTTGATAAATTAATGGTTCTGATCAGTGGTAAGACTTCCCAGGGGGTTACGAATAAATTTAAAGAAGCATTGATCCCTAAAGGAGCCAAATTTACCAATAAAATGCTTCAGGCAATTGATTATTTGAATGTTAACCCGGGTAAATGGACTACCGATAAAGGTAAAAATGATCTGATCAAGGAATTGATCAATAACTATACTATTAAATATAAGGAAATCCTTGGTGTTTATAACCGTAAAAAATTTGTTGCCAGTGTTGGCGATGATCTTCCCAATGGTATTGTTCAGATGGCAAAAGTATTTATTGCAAAAAAACGGAAGCTTACGGTAGGTGATAAAATGGCCGGACGTCATGGTAATAAAGGGATTGTAGCAAAAATCGTTCGCGAAGAAGACATGCCATTTCTTGAAGACGGAACACCTGTTGATATTGTCCTTAACCCACTGGGTGTGCCATCGCGTATGAATCTTGGACAGATATATGAAACCATTCTTGGTTGGGCTGGTAAAAGGCTCGGGCTTAAGTTTTCATCGCCGATTTTTGATGGTGCTACCGTTGACGAAATTAACGATTATCTGGTGAAAGCAGATCTCCCCAATAATGGGATGATTTACCTTTACGACGGAGGAACCGGTGAACGATTTGATCAACCAGCTACCGTAGGTTATATTTATATGCTCAAGCTGCATCATATGGTTGATGATAAGATGCATGCCCGTTCAATTGGTCCTTATTCACTAATTACCCAGCAACCTCTCGGGGGTAAAGCCCAATTTGGCGGACAGCGGTTTGGGGAAATGGAAGTCTGGGCCCTTGAAGCATTTGGAGCTGCCAATATTTTGCAGGAAGTACTCACTGTAAAATCGGATGATGTAATTGGCCGTGCCAAAGCGTATGAGTCAATCGTAAAAGGTGATAACATGCCTAAACCTAATGTACCTGAATCATTCAATGTACTTGTACATGAATTGAGGGGTCTTGGATTGAATATTACGTTTGATAAGTAGTATTCAATATACACAATTAATTTTCTATTCAACTGATTATTATACAACTAAAATATGGCTTTCAGAAAAGACGAAAAAATTCCCGGTGAATTTTCAAAAATTACTATAAGTTTAGCTTCTCCTGAGCTGGTTCTCGAACGTTCACATGGAGAGGTTACAAAGCCTGAAACGATCAATTACCGGACATACAAACCGGAAAGAGATGGTTTGTTTTGTGAAAGGATTTTTGGCCCTGTAAAGGACTGGGAATGTCATTGCGGTAAATATAAACGGATTCGTTATAAAGGAATCGTTTGCGACAGATGCGGAGTTGAAGTTACCGAAAAGAAAGTAAGAAGGGAACGGATGGGTCATATCCATCTTGTTGTGCCGGTTGCCCACATATGGTTCTTCAGATCATTACCGAATAAAATTGGTGCTTTACTTGGGTTACAAACCAAAAAGCTTGATACGATCATTTATTATGAAAGATATGTGGTTATAAATCCGGGCCCTGCAAAAATGCCGGATGGTACTGATTTGAATTATCTTGATTTTCTTACTGAAGAGGAATATTTTGATATTGTCGAAAAACTTCCTCCTGACAATCAATATCTGGATGACACCGATCCGAAGAAGTTCATTGCAAAAATGGGTGCTGAGGCAATTCATGACCTTTTGGCAAGGCTCGATCTGGATAAACTTTCCTATGAGTTGCGTCACAAAGCAAATACCGAAACCTCTCAACAAAGAAAATTGGAAGCGCTGAAAAGGCTTCAGGTTTTTGAAGCATTTCGCGACGGACAAGGCAGAATTGACAACCGTCCTGAATGGATGATTGTAAAAGTTGTTCCGGTTATTCCTCCCGAACTTCAGTCCTCTGGTGCCACTTGATGGTGGCAGTTTTGCCACGTCCGATCTGAACGACCTCTACCGCAGAGTGATTATCCGGAATAACCGGCTTAAAAGGCTTATCGAAATAAAAGCTCCTGACGTAATCATGCGTAATGAAAAACGTATGCTTCAGGAAGCTGTTGATTCTTTGTTTGATAATTCGAGGAAATCGAATGCAGTTAAAACAGAATCGAACCGTGCTTTAAAATCATTGAGCGATAGCTTAAAAGGAAAACAAGGACGTTTCCGTCAGAATTTACTCGGTAAAAGTGTAGACTATTCCGGAAGTTCGGTAATTGTTGTTGGCCCCGATCTCAAATTGAATGAATGCGGATTACCAAAGGAAATGGCCTCTGAACTTTTCAAGCCCTTTATCATTCGTAAAATGCTCGAAAGGGGAATTGTAAAAACTGTTAAATCTGCAAAAAAGATTGTTGACAGAAAAGACCCCGTTGTTTGGGATATTCTCGAAAATATATTAAAAGGACATCCCGTTATGCTAAACCGTGCTCCTACCCTTCACCGCCTGGGTATCCAGGCTTTCCAGCCAAAACTGATTGAAGGTAAAGCCATTCAGTTGCACCCATTGGTTTGTACGGCTTTTAATGCCGACTTCGACGGTGACCAGATGGCTGTTCATGTTCCTCTTGGCAATGCGGCCATTCTGGAGGCTCAAATCCTTATGCTTGCTTCACATAATATTTTGAACCCTGCAAACGGTGCACCTATCACTGTTCCTTCTCAGGATATGGTTCTTGGTCTTTATTATATGACCAAAGCCAGGAAATCAGTTGCAGAGCATGACGTCAAAGGTGAAGGTAACATATTCTATGGCCCTGAAGAAGTTATCATTGCCTATAATGAAAAGAAAGTTGATCTGCATGCCATTATTAAATGTAAAGTTAAAGACGTAGAAAATGATAAACCTGTAGATAAGATTATTGAAACACTGTTGGCCGGATACTTTTTAATCGGGTTGTCCCTGAGGAAATGGGATATCTTAACCAGTTATGACGAAGAAAGCTCTCCGGGATATTATCGGTGATGTTTTGAAAAAAACCGGGACAGCCAAAACTTCCAAATTCCTTGATGACATTAAAGATCTGGGGTTCACGATGGCTTTCAAGGGAGGCTTGTCATTTAATCTTGGTGATGTGGTTATACCTGAAATTAAAGATGAACTGATTCGGAAGGCAAATTTAGAAGTTGAAGAAGTGTTGAGTAATTACAACATGGGGTTTATTACAAACAATGAGCGATACAACCAGATCATCGACATCTGGACACATACCAATTCGAAACTAACGACAACCTTGATGCAGAACCTTGCAAAGGATAAGCAGGGCTTTAATGCCATCTACATGATGCTTGATTCGGGTGCGAGGGGTTCCAAAGAACAGATTCGTCAGTTATCCGGGATGAGGGGATTGATGGCAAAACCGCAAAAATCAGGTGCAACCGGAGGTGAAATCATTGAAAACCCGATTCTTTCAAATTTTAAGGAAGGGTTATCGGTTCTTGAATACTTTATTTCCACACACGGTGCCCGTAAAGGTTTGGCCGATACCGCTTTAAAAACTGCTGATGCAGGTTACCTCACGCGTCGTCTTGTAGATGTAGCTCAGGATGTTGTGATTTCTGAAAAAGACTGTGGTACACTTAGAGGATTGCAGACTACAGCGTTAAAGAAAAATGAAGAAATAGTCGAAACACTTTATGACCGGATCCTTGGCCGTGACATCTTTGCATGATATCTATCATCCGAATTCAGGGAAACTGATTATTTCAGCAGGTGAAGAGCTTACCGAAGATATTGCAGAGATAATTGAAAATTCACCAATTGAAGAAGTGGAAATCCGTTCGGTACTTACTTGCGAATCGAAACGGGGTGTGTGTTCAAAATGTTATGGACGTAACCTCGCCACAGGACGTATGGTTCAGAGAGGTGAAGCTGTTGGGGTAATTGCCGCACAATCAATCGGGGAACCTGGTACACAGCTTAACCCTGCGTACATTCCACGTGGGAGGTACCGCATCTAATATTGCCATATCTTCAAAAATTGAAGCAAAATACGACGGAATCATTGAAATTGATGAACTCCGATCTGTTGAATATCAGGATTCGGATAAAAATAAATACAACATTGTTATCGGTCGTTCAGCAGAAATGCGAATCATTGATGCAAATACCAGCATTGTTTTAATGTCAGGAAACATTCCGTATGGCGCTAAACTTTACTTCAAAGAAAAATCAGAAGTAAAGAAAGGTCAGATCATTGCTGATTGGGATCCCTATAATGCCGTCATTCTTTCAGAATTTGCCGGAAAAATTAGTTTCGACAGTATTATCGAAGGTGTTACATTCCGGGTCGAATCAGACGAACAAACCGGTTATCACGATAAAGTGGTTATCGAAAGCCGGCAGAAGGCGAAAAACCCCGCTATCAGGATACTTGACAGCAACGGTGAAGAAATGCGGAACTATGATATTCCGGTTGGCGCTCACATCGTGGTGACGGATGGAGACAAAATCAAAGCAGGAGACATCCTGGTTAAAATACCAAGGGCTATCGGTAAATCTGGTGACATCACGGGTGGTTTGCCCAGAGTTACCGAATTGTTCGAAGCAAGAAATCCTTCCGAACCTGCAATGGTTTCTGAAATTGATGGTGTTGTTTCTTTTGCGAAAAAACTTAAACGTGGAAACCGTGAAGTGATCATAACCTCTAAGACGGGTGAGGAGAAGAAATACCTCATTCCAACTTCAAAGCAAATTCTTGCTCAGGAAAACGATTATGTTAAAGCCGGGACTCCTTTGTCGGAAGGTGCAATGACTCCATCAGATATCCTTGCCATCAAGGGTCCGATGAAAGTACAGGAATATATCGTGAACGAAATTCAGGAAGTTTACCGTCTTCAGGGAGTTAAAATTAACGACAAGCATTTTGAGGTAATCGTTCGACAGATGATGCGAAAGGTAGAAGTTGAAGATCCGGGAGATACTAAGTTCCTCGAAGGTGAATTGGTCAATAAAATCGATTTTCAGGATGAAAACGATGAAATATTCGGCAAAAAAGTCATCACGAATGCCGGTAATTCGCAGGTTTATAAGGAAGGGATGATCGTAAGTGCACGGAAACTACGAGAAGAAAATTCGCAGTTAAAAAGGAAAGATAAAGCACTGATCGAAGCAATGGATGCCAAACCTGCTACAGCCCGTCAGGTATTGCAGGGAATTACAAAAGCATCGTTGCAGACCAACAGCTGGATTTCTGCGGCTTCATTCCAGGAAACAACCAAGGTTCTTACGCAGGCTTCTATCAATGCCAAAACAGATGATTTAATGGGATTGAAAGAAAATGTGATCGTTGGACATTTAATTCCTGCCGGAACCGGACTCAGGGATTATGAAAACCTGATTGTTGGTTCGAAGGAAGAATATGAAGCACTGATGGCAGCAAAAGAAGATTAAAACCACATAAGCAGGGTATAAAAGCCCTGCTTATTTTAGTAAACTTTAAAATTAATGGCTATGGCCGACGCAAATCAAAAAAACCAGATTAACATCGAATTATCGGATGAAATCGCTGAGGGTATTTATTCGAACCTTGCGATTATTACGCATTCGCATTCGGAATTTATCGTTGATTTTATTAAAATGATGCCGGGTACACCGAAAGCAAAAGTAAAATCGCGGATCATCCTTACGCCCCAGCACGCCAAACGCTTGTACAAAGCATTAAAAGATAACATATCTAAATTTGAATCGCTTCACGGAGAGATCATAGTTCCCGATGCTGAACATTTCCCCCTGAATTTTGGCGGGCCGAAGGCAGAGGCATAAGAAAAGCAAATGAATTGAGAGAAGCAGCAGTGAACACTGTTGCTTTTTTTGTTTTCAGGAGGCAAGTACTTCTTTTTTTTCAAAGTTACGAGTCTTATAACACAGGTCTTGTTTCAGACTTGCCAGCCGGGGACGTTAGGCAAAATTCGCATTTTCTAATGCGGATTTTGGGTTTCGATGGAGTAAAAGTCAGCAGTTCTAAAATCAATGTTGTAATATTATTGGTTGGAGGGTAACCCATACGTAGCCCCGGCCTTAAGGCCGGGGCTACTGTTAAGGCCCGCGCTGCCGGGATTAATTCAATAATGATATTGTAGACGTTTATGCTTGCACAAGGGGGCAATCCCATATTATGAAAATTACCGAATAAAAAGAGGCAACTAATTATACCTCCGCTTACAATCACTTCTGTTCCAGTTAGAATACTGATGAAAGCATTCCCCCTAATAATTTCTGTTCCTTTAATCGTTGTGTGCTTTAAAACAGAATCCTGAATTTTACTACTTTTACAACCCTTGATTAACGATAATTAAAGTTTTCGCTTACCAGGCTCTGTGTTCAATAAAATAATGCACTTCAGCGTTGGCTATTGTTTATGACGATTCAAATAATAAAATATAGTAAACTTATTTCGATTGCCTGCCTTATCTTAAGTTTCTCAGTTGTTTTTGCCCAGAAACCCACGAAAGTCAAAATTATCAAGACGGATAATATGAGGTACGATAAACGACTGGGTGATAAAGTGCAGCGGCTCATCGGCAATGTCATCCTGAAACAGGACAGCAGCATCTTGTATTGCGATTCTGCCTATTTCTATGAGCTTACCAATAGTTTCGACGGATTCGGGAATGTACGTATAAAAGTTTCGGATACCCTGAATATATACAGCGATCTGCTTAATTATAACGGCAATGAGAAAATTGCAGAATTGCATTATCAAGTCAGGCTTGAAGATCCGAAGGCGACACTGACCACCGAACATCTTTGGTATAACCGGATCAGTAAGATAGCCTATTACACAACCGGAGGGAAAATAAAGGACAAGGATAACGAGCTCACCAGTTTGAAAGGGTATTATTATACCGATCCGCGCGAAGCCTATTTTAAAGACAGCGTGGTACTGGTAAATCCGAAATACATCATGAATACGGATACCATGGAGTACCATACCGATTCGGAAATCAGCTATTTCTATGGACCTACAACGATCACCAGTGATGAAAACCTGATTTATTGCGAACGGGGATGGTACGACACCAAAACCGATAAATCGCGCTTTGAGAAAAATGCTTACATAATCACCAACGAGCAAAAGCTAAAAGGCGATAGTCTCTACTACGACCGTATTCTCGATTATGGTAAAGCCGTTAGCAATGTTTCTCTTTCCGATACCGTTCAGGATATGCTTATCAGAGGACAATTCGGGGAATTCAGAAAAAAAGACGGTTTCGGGTATATAACCAACAATGCGGAGGCAATAATGATCGACAAAAAAGATTCATTATTCCTGCACTCCGATACCCTGTGGATACGATTCGACACAGCGCAGAATGTAAAGTTTGTTTTGGGATATCATCATGCAAAATTTTTCCGCAAGGATTTACAAGGGATGAGTGATTCGCTAGTCTATGATTTCGGCGATTCAACAATATTTCTTTATAAGTCACCCGTATTGTGGTCAGAAAAAAACCAAATGAGTGCTGATACGATAAGAATTGCCATTGCGGATAATAGAATAGATACTCTTGCACTTATTAATTCCGCATTCATCATTTCGATTGATGATACCATCAGTAAAAACACGTTTAACCAGGTTAAGGGTAAACGAATGACCGGATATTTTAAAGACAATCAATTGGTGAAAATAAAATTGTTCGGTAACGCTGAATCAGTATTTTATGTTAGGGAGGATAACGGTTCATTGATCGGTATCAACAAGACATCATCGAGCGATATGGCGATTTATCTTTCAAACAGTGAAGTTCAGATCATTTCTCCCATTAAAGAAGTGGATGCCCATATGTATCCGCCGGGTCAGCTTTCGATGGAGGATACAATTTTAAAAGGGTTTAAGTGGTTGCAGGATAAGCGTCCGCTGAAAAAAGAAGATATTTTTACCTGGTAGATTTTCGAATCTTACTTTCTCCTAAAAAATTCTTTCATTTTCAATCATTTTGCATAATCCCGGATTTCCCGGCAGAAAGGATAAACCGGTTATAAAGGAAAAGTAATCCGGCGGTTACAATTCCGATGCTTCCGAAAACAAGCCAGATATTACCAGGATGATACTGGCTATAAAGTAAGTTGTTTAGCTGCGCTGTTGAGAGATGCAATTTTTCCATGCTTTGGGTAAATAGGACCCCGTTATCCGTCCCGGCTATTTGCATCTTACTTTCAATTCCCTGGTTAACAAGGTAATCTCTGAGAAATGTAAATTTATCCGACATGGTGGCATACAATTTTCCTGATAATAAACCCCCGATCAGGTTGCCGGCTGCCAAAGGCAGAAAGCTATATCCCATATACAGGGCGACTTTTTCTTTAGGTGCAATTTTGCTCACGTACTCCTGTATCCTTGGAGAACTGGCCATTTCGCCAAAAGAAAATAGGACAAGACACATCAGTAACAGCCATCCATTGGTAAAGAAATATAACTGGTAAACCGCCAGTGCAACAACTACAATTCCCACCGTAATTGACCTGATGGGTTTGACATTTGTCAGTAGGCTCGATATGATAACCTGGAAAACAATAATAGTAAAAGCAGGTACATTGATCATCATTTCGGGCCTGACAATTCCAGTCCCATTATCAACAAACCCAAAGGCAGGCTTTAAAAATCCGAGGTGATTATAAACAACAGAGGTGTCGACCCATTGCGTGATATAAACAGGAACTGTAAAAAACAATTGCATATACATGATCCAGAAGCCCACGATGATGGTCAGGAAAAGAAGAAACTTGCCGTCTTTCAGGACAATTACTGTATTTTTAAATAGATTCGAAAGAGTAACTTTAAGCGGTTCCGCTTTTTGCTCCTCTTTGGCAGGTTCATGATAAAAGAACAGCAGAATCAGGTTGATAATGATCACCAGTGAGCACATGATAAAAACCAGCGACCAGTCGATGTCGCGCATTTTCGAAGCTGCCCATGGACCGATAAATCCACCGATGTTCACAATCATGTAAAAAATTCCAAAGCCAAGTGTTTCAGAGCCTTTGGGAGCAGTTTTGGAGACTGTGGCAACAATAATCGGCTTGAAAATTGCCCCGCCGACAGCCACAATAAGAAAAGCCATAAAAACAGGGGCATAAGCATGAAAATGTCCCATTGCAAAATAACCTGATGAGAGTGTAACAAAAGCAGCAAGCAAAACTTTCCGGTAGCCAAACCTGTCGGCAATGGCTCCGCCCAATATTGGCAGAAGGTACAAAACACCTGTTACCACAGCCTGCATTACGCCTCGTTGCTCCTGGCTAAACCCAAGTCCGCCTTTCGATATCGGATCGGTAAGGTAAACCGAAAGTACGGTAAACATTCCATAATAGGCCCAGCGCTCAAATAGCTCCATGCTGTTAGCTACCCAGAAAGTTCGTGGGAATGCCTTTAATGACCTATTGATTACCATTTTGCAAAAGTAAAAATAAAATAAGCCGGGACAGATAGAAATAGAGTTACAAACCAGTTTTAATCAATCTCGTTTTCATTTCTTTGAATCATACTAAATTTGCAGAAATAAATAAATCCTTTGGCTGATAACCACCCTATCGATATAACGGCAATTCCTTTTGAGCAGGAATTCGAAATCACGGCATCAAGAAGCAGTGGTCCTGGCGGTCAGCATGTGAATAAAGTGAGCACACGGATCGAACTAAGGTTTAACATACGAGATTCAAAATTACTGACTGAAGACCAGAAAGATTTGATCATTAAAAAGCTAAAGAACCGGATCAATAAAGATGGCGAACTGATTATTGTATCGCAGGAAAGTCGCTCTCAGGTTAAGAATAAAGAAATAGCCATTGCAAAGTTTTATGAATTAATGACCAGGGCGTTCATTCATCCGAAAAAAAGAAAACCTACTATTCCCTCAAAAGCATCGAAAGTAAAGAGGATGGAAATCAAGCGTCAGCAGGGAGTAAAAAAGGAACAGCGCAAACCTCCTGAAATCGAATGAATTTTCGTGTTCAGGAAATCCCAATCACAGGTATGAACCTCATGGCAATGAACTTGCGAAATCCCGTTTATCGGGGACCTGGACTCTTATTCCGGCCCAGAGAGGCAGTGTATTATACCCTCCGACTTCGTCGGGATTGTTCGAGTTACAAATTTCAATGCATTTCATTTTTGAAATTTGAGTCTCACGAATAAAAAAAGCCATTTCCGGACAATGAAAATGGCTTTTGTAAATAACTATGAAATTTATTAAACTTTTTGTGCACAAACCTTAGCAGTAAAAAACTCACGGTTCATTCGGGCTATATTGGTCACCTTAATTCCTTTCGGACAGACAGCCTCGCAGGCATAGGTATTGGTGCAGTTGCCAAAACCAAGCGCATCCATTTTCATGACCATTGCCTGAACCCGTTCTTTGGCTTCCACCCTGCCCTGCGGCAGCAAAGCAAGTTGGGAAACCTTGGCTGATACGAATAACATAGCCGAGGCATTCTTACAGGCTGCCACACATGCACCGCACCCAATGCATACCGCTGAATCGAAAGCTTCATCAGCATTAACTTTTTTAATTAAAATGCTATTGGCATCCTGTGCACTTCCTGCATCAATTGAAATATAACCCCCTTCCTGAAGGATTTCATCAAAGGCACTACGGTCGCAAATAAGATCCCGCACAACAGGAAAGGCTTTGGCTCGCCAGGGTTCAACAACAATTGTTTGTCCTTCTTTGAACGAACGCATGTGAAGTTCACAGGTTGTCGATCTTTCTTCAGGTCCGTGTGGTCTTCCATTAATATAAAGACTGCAGCTTCCGCAAATTCCTTCGCGGCAATCATGCTCAAATGCTACAGGAATTTTCCCGTCTTTTATCAGCTTGGTATTTAGCGCATCCAGCATTTCAAGGAAAGACATTTCCGGCGAAACATCATCCATTGTATAATCGACGAAATTTCCTTTGGCTTTTGCATTTTCCTGCCGCCAGATTTTAAGTTTTATTTTCATAGCATTATTTTTTTCAAAAACTTTACATCAATTATTTATAATCCCTGATCTTCAGCTCAACATTCTCGAACTTCAGTTCTTCCTTGTGCAACTGGGGAGTTTGATTTTCTCCCTTAAACTCCCAGGCAGCCACATAGGAATAATTTGCATCATCGCGTTTGGCCTCACCGCCTTCCGTCTGACTTTCTTCACGAAAATGAGCACCACACGATTCCTTGCGGTTCAAGGCATCAAGGACCATTAATTTACCAAGCTCAAAGAAATCGGCCACTCTCCCTGCTTTTTCAAGCTCCTGATTCAACTCACCATTTGTTCCCGGAACCTTAACGTCCTTCCAGAATTCTTTTTGAAGATCATCTATCATGGTTAGGGCTGTTTTTAATCCTTCTTCGTTTCGCGTCATTCCGCAATAGTCCCACATGATTTTACCAAGCCTTTTATGAAATGAAGTAACCGTTTGCGTACCATTAACAGCCAGCAACTTTTCAATTTTCAATTTTGCTGATTTTTCCGCTTCAATAAATTCGGGCAAATCTTTAGCGATTCTTGGTGTTCTGATTTCGCCGGCTAAATAATTGCCAATAGTATAAGGAATGATGAAGTAACCGTCGCCTGCACATTGCATCAGTGAACTGGCCCCAAGACGGTTAGCGCCATGATCAGAAAAATTGGATTCACCAATGGCAAATAAACCGGTAATTGTAGTCATCAGTTCGTAATCCACCCATAATCCACCCATTGTATAATGCCCTGCCGGGTAGATACGCATCGGCTCTTTATACGGATTGATTCCCGTGATTTTCTCGTACATTTCGAAAAGATTACCGTACTTGTCTTCGATTGCTTTTTTACCCTGTTTGGCAATTGCATCTTTAAAGTCAAGATTAACAGCCAGTCCGGTTTCTCCAACGCCATAACCGGCATCGCACCTTTCTTTGGCAGCTCTTGAGCCCACATCTCTTGGAACCAGGTTACCATAAGCCGGGTATCTTCTTTCGAGGTAATAATCCCGTTCATCCTCAGGAATATCATTGGCACGACGTTTATCTCCTTTTTGTTTTGGAACCCAAATCCTTCCATCATTTCGCAGTGATTCTGACATCAGGGTTAGTTTTGCCTGGTAATCATTTAAAACCGGAATACTCGATGGATGTATCTGTACAAAGCTTGGATTTCCAAAAAAAGCACCTTTTTTATAAGCAGCCCAGGCAGCCGTTGCATTTGAATTCAGTGCCAGAGTTGAAAGGTAGTAAATCGTACCGTAGCCGCCTGTTGCCAGGACAACAGCATGTCCAGAATGCCTTTCAATTTCACCTGTTACAAGATTCCGGGTAATAATACCTCTGGCCTTTCCATCGACAACAACAATATCAAGAATATCCCTGCGGGGAAATACAGTTACCTTACCCTTTTTAATCTGACGGATCAATCCTGAAAATGCACCAAGCAAGCATTGTTGCCCGGTTTGCCCTTTGGCGTAAAATGTACGTGAAACCTGAACGCCACCAAATGAACGGTTATCAAGAGTTCCACCATATTCACGGGCAAAAGGGACGCCCTGAGCCGTCAACTGATCGATGGTTGCATTACTCACTTCGGCTGCACGGTAAACATTTGCCTCACGTGCACGGTAATCGCCCCCTTTAATCATATCATAAAAAAGGCGGTAATCACTGTCGCCATCGTTTTTATAATTTTTAGAGGCATTGATTCCTCCCTGGGCTGCAACTGAATGTGCCCGGCGTGGGGTGTCCTGAAAACAAAAGGATTTTACATTATATCCCAGTTCACCCAATGAAGATGCCGCTGCTGAGCCTGAAAGTCCCGTCCCAATCATAATAATATCGAGTTTGGCTTTATTGGCAGGATTAACAAGTTTTGCTTCAGCTTTGTACTTGGTCCATTTTTCAGCTAAGGGCCCTTCAGGTATTTTTGAATTTAAAGTAGTCATATCGGATATTGATTTTTTCTGAAATTAATAATTGCCAAAATAAACGATCAGAGGAATAACGATAAATCCTGCTGTAAGAACAATGGAAATAATGGTGCTCAGTTTTTTAATGAGGGGTGTATATTTGCTATGATTGAGACCCAATGACTGAAATGCAGAGTCGAATCCGTGATGAAGGTGAAACCCGAGAATTAAGAATGATACTACATAACCAATTACGACCCATGTTAATTTAAACTCTGCAATTACCTTGGCAGCAAGGTCATGATAGGTTTTACCATCGATTACAACATCATTTACCTCACCCAGAAACTTTGTTTCAACATAAAAATCCATGAGATGATAAATAAGAAATATAAAAATAATTACCGCCGTATGGATCATAAACTTGGAAAATGGAGATGTGTGTGACCAGCCTTCAACTTTGTAACGAATAGGACGTGCCATCCAGTTTTGAATTTGAAGAATGAGGCCATAAATAACATGGATGATAATTCCGCCAAACAAAACAACCTCAAAAACCTTTATAAAAATATTTGTTCCCATAAAATGTGCTGCGATATTGAAGGAACTTGTCGTTGGCAAAAGCACAAGCAGATTTATAGCCAAATGCACAAAAAGGAATGTAATCAAAAACAAACCGGCAAATGACATCACAAACTTTTTTGTAAGCGATGATTGTACGATTGAATTACCCATAATTATTTAATTTGTCTTGTTTATTAGCAATAGATATTTTGAAAGTAAATGTGATAAAATCACAAAAGCAAAAATATGTTTTTATTTAGTTCTTAATAGTTAATTTATGCATATTTGTATTAATTTTTAGAGAATATAAATAGTCATGATTCAACAATGAGTTGTAGTTTTCTGACTTGAAAATCTTAAATGGTTTCTTCATCAGCGTAAGAAAACAAATAAAAAAAATTAAATTTAAAGAGTTACACCATGAAAAGAATAACTATTGACCGTCAGTTCTTTATCGGAAACAGGGCAAGATTAATTAAAAACATGAAACCGTTGTCTGTTGCAATTTTGAATTCGAATGATGAGGTGATGCGAAACGGAGACCAGAACTTTCCATACCGGCAAAACTCTGATTTATTTTATTTAACAGGGCTCGAACAGGAAAAATGCATTCTTACCCTTTGCCCCCAGCATCCTGACGAGAAATTGAGGGAAGTTATTTTTACCATAAAACCGGACGAAAACATAGAAACCTGGACAGGCCATAAATATACAAAAGAAGAAATCCGCGAAATTTCAGGAGTCATGACGGTGAAGTGGCTGGAAGACTTTGAGCTGACCGTAAGGGATTTAGTATTAAACACAGAAATCATTTATTTTAATAACAACGAATATCTTAAATACATTCCCGAACTGGTTTATCGTGATAATCGCCAGGTGATTTATCTGAAGGAACAATTTCCTGGGCATCAATTTGAAAGACTGGCCCCTCTTTTAACAAAACAAAGGCTCATCAAACAAAAGGAAGAAATTGAGCTTATCAATCAGGCTTGCTATATAACGGAGTCGGCCTTCAGAAGAGTTTTAGAGATAACTAAGACAGGAATGAAAGAATATGAAATTGAGGCTGAGATTTCCTACGAATTTACCCGATTAGGTGCCAAAGGCCACGCGTATCAACCGATCATCGGAACCGGAAAAAATGCACTAACCTTACATTACATTAAAAATTCCGATCAGTGTGAGGATGGCGATCTGCTTTTAATGGACTTCGGTGCAGAATATGGGAATTATGCGGCGGACTGTACCCGGACAATTCCTGTAAACGGTAAATTTTCGCCCCGCCAGAAAGCATGCTATGAGGCCGTTTTAAGGGTGCAAAAAGAGGCAATTAAGCTGTTCGTCCCGGGTAACACGATCGATAAAATTAATAAACAAGTATGGAAATTAATGGAAATTGAAATGATAGACCTCGGTCTGTTTTCTCAACAGGATTTAAAAAATCAGGATACAGATCAGCCCTTGTATTCTAAATACCTCATGCATGGTGTAACTCATTTCATTGGCCTTGATGTTCATGATGTGGGCAGTAAATACGAACCTTTTAAAAAAGGAATGGTACTGACTATCGAACCAGGAATATACATTAAAGAAGAAGGGATTGGCATACGGATTGAAAACAATATTTTAGTGGATGATGAACCGGTTGATCTGATGGTAACTATTCCGCGTGAAGTCAGCGAGATTGAAGTATTAATGGCACATAAAAATTGATGTTTATTACATCATTCCAATTCATTAAAATGGAATAAAGGCATTTGATCGTTTTGATTTATTTGTAATATTCCTAAAAACAAACAATTTAAATAATTCCAATTAACACTTTCCTGTTTAAAAATATTTTCTGGAAGCAAGCGTTAACAGCTTACAATTACTAAACTTTGCTGAACATTTGAATTCCGGGTTTATGAAGTGGTTTTTTCCTGCTTTTACAATACTTTTTCTATTTCCGGTCTTTGGCCTTAAAGCCCAACTGCCGGCAGATAAGATGACAAAAGAAGCATATATCAAGCTTTATAAAGATATTGCTATTAAGGAAATGAACACTTACGGAATTCCATCAAGTATTACCCTTGCTCAGGGAATACTGGAGTCGGCAAATGGGAACAGTACGCTTGCAAAAAAAGCCAATAACCACTTCGGTATCAAATGCCACGAGGATTGGAATGGGCCATCTTTTCATATGGATGACGATTTAGAAGATGAGTGCTTTAGAAAATATAGTGACCCCTTTGAGTCATTCAAGGACCATTCAGTTTTTTTAGCCACCCGTGACAGGTACGCTTCTTTATTCAACCTGGAAATTACCGATTATAAAGGCTGGGCAAAAGGACTGAAAGAGGCTGGGTATGCTACCAATCCTAAATATCCTCAGCTTTTAATAAATATTATTGAAGAGTTTGAACTCTTTCAGTACGACAGGTTTTACGATGCTGAACAGGTAAAGCGGAACCGTGAACTGGCATTAAAAAACAATTCAAAATCCTATCCTGAACTTACAGTGGCTGAAGAATCCTTTGTCAAGGTCACTGATACTAAACGTAAAATATTTAGCAATAAGGGTATAAAATTTATTTATGCAGAAAAAGAGGATAACCCGGAGAAAATTGCAAAAGATCTCAAAATTTATACCTGGCAGGTTTACAAATACAACGACCTGAAAAAGCGGTACCCCATTACCGAAGGTCAGGTTATTTATGTTGAAGCCAAGAAAAATAAAGGTGATAAACCGTTTCATATTGTGGTTCCTGGCCAGACACTTCGTGATATATCTCAAATCTACGCTGTAAAGCTTAAAAAGCTTTGCAAATACAATACGCTTCGAAAAGATGCAACATTGTACCCTGATCAAAAGATAAAGCTGAGAAAGTAAATTTCAATTCCCGGTAATTAAAAATTCAGCTAAAACTTCAACACAGCGAATGCTCATCATAGATAAAAAAAAGGATGCTCCTTAGGAACATCCTTTTTTTAAATGTTAAGTTGAAGATTATTTGATAAATACTTTTTCAGAATATGCCCCCGTATTGGCAAGTACCTTTACAACATAATATCCTGGTTTCGTGTACAAATCAATTTTATTGATAGGCGAATTGTGTAAAATCGAATTTTGAATTTCCTGACCCATGATATTATAAATCATAACAGTACCGCTAATGTCTGATCCACTGTTATTTTTTATATAAACACTGTTGTCGTAAGAATAGATTTGAACATCACTATTTTGCACAACAGTTGGATGATCTTCCATTCCCACCGTACCAAAATGAAGAATAAATCTTGCTGCATCGTCTAAAGGTCCGGCCATGAAAGTATAATCAGCCTGCTTAGCTAAATCAATCAACACACCTTCTTTTAAATCCTCAAGATAAACAGAGGCTCCATTTGTAAAGCTTTCCAAACCTGATGCAGTAATTGTATATTCTGTTGGAGCAGTTACCTGCAATCCCAATGGAATAGTTAAGGCAGAAGTAATTTCAGGTAAAACATTAACCCTTAGCATTTCATCACCAAGAATAGAATATAATTGCGGTGCTTCCGGCAATCCCAATAACTTATATCCGTCGAAGTCACTATCAAAGCCTGGTGTTGCATCTTTATTAAAGTTAATATACGTTCTATCGGCAAAGCCATTCCCGTTTATTTTCAACACCAATAAATTATCTACATTATGGCTTTTGTATGGGTCGACACCGTGTGTCCTTGAAGAATTGGAAACTGCTAATGCAGGAGTTGCAGAAGTTGCCTTAACAAAGAATCCCTGCATTGCAGGAATAACGCCATCCGTTAAATCTCCCGTGGTCCCATTCCAAGTAATATATTGAACACCATCCCAAACATATACTGTTGCATCAATTCCACTTTTTATCCATCCTGAGTTATCCCAATCAATAGCTGAAGGATAGGGGTTTCCTACCATATTCCAGCCATTACCAACGTGTGTAACAGGAAGGAAATAGGTTCCTGAATTTAACGTTCCATTTTCAAAATTTACCGACTTTGTTCCTGGAGTTGGTGAATATGACCATACTTTATAACCTGTTCCGACATTGAGTGGCGTATTTTCATCGACAATATTATTCCATAAATCGGTAGCTTCACTATAATCATACAGATACATGTCATAGAAAACGTTTGCTATCTGATTGGTCATTGGAGAAGAAAAATAATGCCATCTGTCTGCTGTTACATAAAATTGATCTGTTGTACTTCCAACAACACTAAATCCACCTGATTCCAATAATGAGGCAGTACCATTGGCATTAGCCTCCATCATTAAATTTCCATTGACCTTAAGTGTAGAACCCGAAAATACAGTTAATTCAGATCCACCTTCAAGAGTGAGATTATTACATTCTTCATTGGAAATAACATTGGGTTGATTCGATGGTTCTTTTGGAATGGTTGCGTCAATCATTTTACAAGGTGCATTATGATCCCAGTTTGCATCATCATTCCACAAAGTATTGGCTGCCCCTGTCCAGGAAGTAGCAAATGAGGGAAGTCCATTTCCCATATCCAGCCATGGGAAATAATCAACAATTCCGAGGCTGGCCTGATCGGATTTATCATAAATCTGATCAGGAACATCACCACATGCTTCTGTTCCCCAATAGATATACTTTGCAGAGATATTTAAAGTACCATTTCTTAACCCATAAGAACCATTACCATAGATATCATTCCATTCAGCAGCATTTGTACCGAAAGAAGCTGAATTGGCACCCCCAATATAAACTCCGATCCCCCCATTATTGATAATCGAACAATTAATTATCGAGGGTGAACTTCCATTACGAATGTAAATTCCATAACTTGCACTATTTTGAACAGTAGTGTTTAACAATGAAACGTTGGTTCCTGAATTGCTGATATCAATTCCGGAAGTTGTTAATCCACCATAAGATATATCACAATAGTTTAATATTGTGCCTGCATCCGCACCACTGAAATAAATTCGGTCCCAATCCCCATTACCGGGTGAAGATTGATTTGATGTAAATACAATGTGCTGGGTACTGGTTCCACTCGCTACTAATTGGCCTGCAACTGTCATTGTATAATCTGCGTCAAATTTTAAAATATTACCCGGATTTATTGTAAGTGTTTCTGCATTAGCAACTGTAAGAGATCCCCCAATTATATAGGGAACTCCAAAATATGACCATGTTCCTGTATGGATAGTTTGAGTTCTAACATAAATAGCATTCGGAGTGTTTCCAGCTGATTACCATCGAACCAGTAAGATCCTTAACCCTGTCAGCAGATGTGTAAATCGGGTAGTCATCACAATTTTGAATTGAGCAATCTGATATACCCGGGTCAGCAGCATTGTTTACGTAATAAAATCCATATGATCCACTGTTATTAAGGGAACAATTTGATACTATCAGTCCGCTTGAAGCATTCCTGAAACTAACCATTCCCCTTGTTGTGGCAACAGAACCACCATAACTGATATCACAATAATTCAATATACTACCTGAATCAGGGTCATTAAAATAAATATATTGCCAATCTCCTTTTGCAGGAACAGCCTGATTTGATGTAAAAACGATATGCTGAATACTGTTTCCGTTTGCAACCAATTTACCAAGAACTGTCAACAAATTATTTCCGTTAAATTTTAAAACATTTCCAGCATCAATTGTAAGAACCTTTGCACTATCAATTGTAATACTTCCGGCTAAAATATAAGGAACATTAAAATTTGACCAGGTTCCTGTATTCAATGCTTGTGGTCTAACATAAATCGCATTGGGCGTATTACCAGTAATTATCATTGACCCGGTAAGATTCCTAACACGGTCAGCATAAGTATAAATAGGGTATTTATTACAATTTTGAATGGTACAGATTGAAATATTCGGATCAGCAACATCATTTCTGTACTCAAAACCATACGACCCACTATTAGTAAGCGAGCAATTCGTAATTATCAAGCCGTTTTGTTCATCTTTAAAATTGATCATTCCTCTGGTACCCACTGAACCGCCATAACTTACATCACAGTAATTCATTATACTTCCTAAGTCAGGATTAAGGAAATAAATGAACCGCCAGTCTCCTTTTGCAGGGGTAGCTTGATTTGAGGTGAAAACAATATGAGCAGCGGATGTACCGTTTGCAGATAAGATTCCCTTAACAGTAAACCGGTAATTCCCATTGAATTTAATGATACACCCCGGTTGTATTAAAAGTGTAACCCCATCAGCAAGTGTAAGATTACCGGTAATTATATGGGGATTATCACCAACAAACCACGCTTGATTTGATGAAATAGTTCCACTATGGTTCAAAGCGAATGTAATTGAACTCATAATTATGGTAAACATTGAAAGTAAAAGTAATTTTCTCATAATATTTGATTTTTAAATTATATATATTTTTAATGCAACACTCTCTAGACTAACAAATGTACAAAATACTTTAATGCTAACTTAATAATAATCACTTAATTTGTTTAATAATTTCTCAAATATTTTGTGTTTATGAATTAGTATTACTCATATTAAACAATAAAATTCGATGTTTTGTTACATAAAATGACAAATATATTTTGCGGATTTTGCAAAATGTTTACTGTAAGTAATATTACCGATTTTAATAATATTAAACGTAAAATGATAAATCAAATAACCATAATTATACAAAAATGGGGGAAAATAGAAACCGTAAATTAATAGTTGCGATTTTTTTTAACTTTTTTATTACCGGTTCACAGATTTTAGGAGGCTTAATTTCAGGCAGTTTATCGTTACTATCCGATGCACTTCATAATTTAAGTGACGTAATTGCACTTTCTGTATCACTTTTTGCATCACTAATCTCGGTAAAAAGACAAACTGTAACAAAAACTTTCGGTTATAAACGAGCTGAAATTATTGCTGCATTTATCAATTCATTGATCCTGATTATAATATCTGTTTTTTTGGGTTATGAAGCGATCACCAGATTAACTAACATTAGACCGATTACCTCTGTTTGGGTGATTTCGATGTCAGTTTTGGGAATTGTCGTAAACTGGATAAGTGCGAAAATTCTACATGCTGATGCCCATGAAAACATCAATATTAAATCAGCCTATGTTCATTTGTTATCCGATATGTTTACATCGGTCGCTGTTCTTGTAGGGGGTCTGCTTATGTACTATTTTAATATATACTGGATCGATAGTGTGTTGACCTTCCTTATTGCAATTTACCTTATTTATATGGCTGTTAACATATTACTGAAAAGTGTCAATGTCTTAATGCTCTTTACGCCCTCTAACATTATTCTTGAAAATATCAGTTCAAGCATTTGCAGCCTGCCCGAAGTTTTAAATATTCATCATGTACATGTCTGGCAATTAAATGACAAACAAATTCATTTTGAAGCTCATGTTGATTTGCACGAAAATGTTTCGCTTCAAAAGGTTAATGAAATTCTCGAAAAAATCAGGTTCATTTTACATGAGAAATTTGAGATTGATCATGTGACGTTGCAACCGGAATTCAACATTTGCGATAAAAAAGACTTAATTATTCAGGGTCATTGATTCTAAGGCTAAACTGTTTATTTTGTTCAGTTGGTTTACATCCGTTCAGGAACGTCAATGCCCAGTAAGCCTGTCGATCTTTTTATTATTTTTCCGGTAAACCAGCTTAAAACAACCCTAAAATTGGCAATTTCCGGCTCAACCCTCATTAAAATGGGGGTATCCTGATAATAATGATTATAGGTTTTAACAAGTTCGTAACAATAATTGGCCATAATAGCCGGACTTAGGTTTTCGGCAGCCTGTGAAACAGCCCGGGGGAAATCCGAAATTAGCCGGATGATCTTTTTTTCATCCTCCAATAAGCCAATATGATCCACCACAAGATCTTTGACAAATTCTTCAGGTGATTTGCCGGCTTTTCTAAATATGGATTGGATACGCGCATATGTATATTGAATAAAGGGTCCTGTATTTCCATTAAAATCGATTGAATCTTCCGGATTAAAAAGCATATTTTTTCGCGGATCCACTTTAAGAATATAATATTTCAAGGCTCCAAGTCCAAGTTTTTCATATAACCTTTTTGCTTCGTCCGGATCAAATTCCTCAGCTTTCCCAAGCTCTTCAGTTGTTTTCTTTGCTGTTTCAAACATTTCATCCATCAGATCATCGGCATCGACAACGGTTCCTTCGCGTGATTTCATGCGTCCTTCCGGTAAGTCAACCATTCCATAAGAAAGATGATGGATAACATCAAACCAGTTTCTTCCCAATTTCTTTAAAACTTCTTTAAGAACATCGAAATGATAGATTTGCTCGTTTCCCACGATATAAAGCAATACCTGCGGATGATATTGATCGTATCGTTGCTGGGCCACACCAATATCCTGTGTAATATAAACCGATGTGCCATCGCTTCTAAGAAGTAATTTTTCATCAAGCCCTGCATCTTTGAGATCCACCCAAAAAGAGCCATCTTCCTTACGAAAGAACACACCTTTTTCAATACCTTCCTCAACAATTTTCTTTCCCTGCAGGTAAATCTCCGATTCATAGTTGGTTGCATCGAAGTCGACACCCAGTCGCTTATATGTCTGATTAAAACCCTCGTAAGCCCAACTATTCATCAATCGCCAGGTTGATAGAACTTCACTATCAGCTTTCTCCCATTTTTGCAGCATTTCCTGAGCTTCTTTCATAAGAGGTGCCTGGTTGAAGGCATCCTCCTCTGAAATTCCATTTTTTTTCAAATCTGCAATTTGCTCACGGTGTTTTTTATCAAACAGTACATAATATTTTCCTATCATGTGGTCACCCTTGGTTTTTGAAGATGCCGGTGTTTCTCCGTTTCCCCATTTGATCCAGGCCAGCATCGATTTGCAGATATGAATTCCACGGTCATTAATCAGGTTAATCTTCACAACGTTTTTGCCGCTTGCTTTCAAAATCTCAGAAATTGAATGGCCTAAAAGATTATTCCGGATGTGACCCAAATGAAGTGGTTTATTTGTATTTGGTGATGAATACTCAACAATGTATGGTACGCTATCTTTTAAAATACTGGTTCCGAAGTTTTCATTATTCAAATTGCTGATAAAAAAATTGATCCAGTATTTATCATCAATCATAAGATTTAAAAATCCCTTAATAACTTCAAAAGATACTATTTCCTTTAAATTCTCAACCAGAAACTGTCCGATTTGTGCTCCTGTCTCGGATGGGGATTTTCTTGAATATTTCAGCAAGGGAAAAACCACCACCGTATAATCACCCTTATATTCATTGTTGGTTTTTTCAACCTGAACCTGGCTGACATCAATTCTGTTGCCATACAATTTTTCAACTGCAACTACAGTAAATTCAGCTATTTGCTCAACAATCATATCAAAAATGGTTTCGGCAAAAATAGTTTAAAATTGTATATATTTTTTAGAGGTTAAATTTGGATGGGAATTTTAAAAATATACCTTTGCAACAGTTTTAGAGCAGTTTTTAAGTCAAAACTATTTGTTTAATATTAAAAAAAGGTAATAATTATGAGGAAAAATGTAATTATTATCGGTGCTGCAGGAAGGGATTTCCACAACTTCAATACAGTTTATCGTGGAAATGAAAATTACAAGGTGGTGGCATTTACTGCTGCCCAAATTCCTGATATCGACGGACGAAAATATCCGGCTCAACTTGCCGGTGATTTGTACCCGGACGGTATCCCGATTTTTGCAGAAGAAGACTTACCCAGATTAATTAAAGATTTAAACGTCAACGACTGCGTTTTTTCTTACAGCGATGTGCCCTATCACAGGGTAATGTCAGTGAGTGCTATTGTAAATGCTGCAGGTGCTAACTTCATATTGTTAGGTCCCAACGACACCATGATAAAGAGCACTAAACCTCTTATTGCAGTGGGTGCTGTAAGAACAGGCTGTGGAAAAAGTCAGACTTCCAGGAAAATTATTGAGTATTTAATGAAACTGGGTATTAAGGTAGTCGCAATTCGTCATCCGATGCCTTATGGTGATCTTGTTGCCCAGAAAGTTCAGCGCTTTGCTACCGTCGAAGATCTCCATAAGCATAAATGTACCATTGAAGAAATGGAGGAATATGAACCCCATGTTGTTCGCGGTAATGTAATTTATGCCGGTGTTGACTACGAAGCTATCTTAAGGGCTGCCGAAAATGATCCGGATGGTTGCGATGTGGTTTTGTGGGATGGAGGAAATAATGATTTCCCGTTTTATAGACCGGATCTGAATATTACAGTTGTCGATCCGCACCGTCCCGGCCATGAATTATCTTACTATCCCGGTGAAGTTACGCTCAGGCTGGCTGATGTTGTTGTCATCAACAAAATGGATAGTGCATCTCCGGAGGGCATTCAAATTGTTAGAGAAAGTATTGCCAAGGTCGCCCCCAATGCAATTGTTGTAGATGGTGCATCACCCATAAAAGTGGATGATCCGAAAATCATCAAAGGCAAAAGGGTACTTGTTATTGAAGATGGACCAACTCTTACGCATGGCGAAATGAAAATTGGTGCCGGAACGGTGGCAGCGCGGAAATTCGGTGCAGCTGAACTGGTAGACCCAAGACCATTTACGGTTGGTAAATTATCCGAAACATTCAGAATTTACCCTAATATTGGTACGTTACTGCCAGCAATGGGTTATAGTGATCAGCAACTAAAGGATCTGGAAAAAACCATTGATAATACGAAATGTGATTCAATTGTTATTGGTACTCCCATCGATCTTAACCGGCTAATCAAAATTAATAAACCCAATACTCGTGTTTATTACGATTTACAGGAAATTGGGTATCCTGATTTCGAGGAAATTATTGGAGATTTCGTAATAAAATACAGATTAAAAAAATAACAACCAATAGTTAAGGCGGCTTTTAAAAGCCGCCCTTTTTTTAACAAAAAATCAACAATAATCATCGTTGACTGATTTTTGGATAATTTTACAAACCATTTTAAACAAAAGTCGTTATGAAGAATAAAAGCTTTGTTTCCATCCATGATATAAGCAAGGAAGAATATGACAAAGTTCTGAACCTGGCTGAAAAATTTGAAGCAAATCCAAACCTTAAAATACTCGAAAATTTTGTAGTTGCCACATTATTTTTTGAACCATCAACACGAACACGCCTGAGTTTTGAATCTGCTGCAAACCGTCTTGGGGCAAGAGTTATAGGATTCAGTGATGCGGCGACATCCAGCGTAAAGAAAGGAGAATCCTTAAAAGATACTATTCTTACCGTAAGTAATTATTCTGATGTGATCGTAATGCGGCATCCCAGGGAAGGCAGCGCCAGGTATGCCAGCGAAGTTTCGCCGGTCCCGATCATTAATGCAGGTGATGGTTCGAACCAACATCCCACCCAGTGCCTTCTCGATCTTTACAGCATACGCAAAACCCAAAAAAAATTAGATGACCTTCAGATCGCTTTTGTCGGTGATTTAAAATATGGTCGGACAGTACATTCCCTGGTAATTGCATTGACAGACTTTAATACTACTTTTCATTTTGTTTCGCCAGAAGAATTGAAGTTGCCGAGTGCGGTTAAACGGTATATCAAGGAAAAGAATCTGGAGTATTTTCAATATACTGAAATGGATGAGGTTATACCAAAGGTTGACATTCTTTATATGACACGTATTCAGCAGGAACGGTTTGCTGATCCGCTGGAATACGAACGAGTTAAAAACGCTTATGTATTGAAGAATGAAATGCTTGATACTGCAAAAAAGAATCTTCGTGTTTTGCATCCCTTACCGCGGGTTAATGAAATTAACGAAGATGTGGATGATAATCCGAAAGCCTATTATTTTCAACAGGCAAAAAATGGAGTTTATGTGAGGCAGGCCCTCCTCGCTTCCATATTAGGTGCTGAAGTTTAATAAGTGCTCAATTTTATAAAAATGGCTAAAAAAATGGCAACAGAGGATAAACGAAAAGAATTAAAGGTATCAGCAATTGAAAACGGTACGGTGATCGATCATATCCCGCCTCAAACAGTTTTTCAAGTCATCAAGATACTGAACCTGAACAAAATTCCAAACCAGATTATGATAGGCACCAACCTCGATAGTGCGAAGTTGGGGAAGAAAGGTATTATAAAGGTTAATAATAAATATTTTGAAAGTGAGGAGATAAATAAGATTGCCCTTGTTGCACCGTCTGCGACTCTGATTGTTATAAAAGATTATACTGTAGTCTATAAGGCAAAAGTCGAAATTCCCAATAACATTCATAAAATTGTGAAATGCATTAACCCGAATTGCATTACCAATCACGAAAACATACCCACCCGTTTCAGTGTAATTGACAAATTGGATTTGAGATTACAGTGTCATTATTGTGAAAAAACTACCAAAAAGGAGGACATCGTTTTTTTATAAAAGCTCAACGTGCCTGCATTTTCAATTTCTGGTTGGCAAGATAATGTGCATCAATGGTAATCATTGAATCTAATGGTATTTTACGTGCCGATGCTTTATCTTTGACGAGTTTCAAATAAGCAGGAGAATTAACTATTTTTTCCCGGTATCTGGTGATAGCTTCAGCTTTTAGGGAATCTTCCTGACGAATTAGGCTATATACCTTATCAATAAATCCATATCCCATTTTAAAAAGTCCGGCAGTAGATGTCATTAGAATTACCAGATCAGTATTGACCAGTTCATTTAAAATGTCAATGCTATCTGTGGTAAATTGCTTATTATCTCTTAAAGGAAAGATCGAATTAAAATAATACCAATACTGAATTGAGCTGAATGACCGATCCAGTGTATTGTCATAGATTGTCCAGAAGAAACTGTCGCCAATTACAATAACTGAAGGTCGATTATTTTTCGCAATAGTCTCTTCATTAATCACAGTAGGATATGCTAACTCAGGTTCGCTGATGCGAAATAAAAGATTGGAAATCTTTTCCAGGTCATTATCTGTATTTTGAGGTTTACTTGTTAGTTCAATATTTCCAAAATGAATTTGATTCATCGGTCTATGAAGTACCTTTCCCGACAATTTTATCAGCGAATCACCAGCCAGTTTACCTCCATAAATACTCCAGTGAGTGCCGGTCTTTGGAAATAAAGGTGCAATAGCATTATTTTTTGCATTAATAAACCATTCATTGATATCAAAATAAGGAACATCAGAAGATTGAAGGGCAGCTTTGTAAAAATCATAATTTCTCTGTTTTCGCCTGGGTTTGTGGTTATCTGGCAAGTATTCAGGATAATAATAAGGTTTTCCCGGAGCAAGTACCACAAGTAGTTTGGCTGAATAATCATTTAGGAATTTTCGTATTGCCGACAGTTTCTGTACATTTTTATCGATTTTCTCTTTCCCGATAAAATCAAATCCCATGTATTCATTGATGTACCATCTTTCAAACAAATAATTTCTCTTCCCCACGACTACTCCGTCTCCATGCGAAATTTTAAATAAAGAAAAATCAAGTTGATTGAAAACCTGGACAAAAAAAGCTCGGAATCCACAATTTTTATTAAAGTAATCTGTAAAGCTGTCTTGAAATTCACCGGAAAAATAGCTTTTAAAAGTTAAAACCGGCTTATCTGTTGGTATAACAACACCATTAAGAGGCTTAACATAAACAATATGTGTAAAATATTGAATCCCAGGAAGAGTTAATAAGGTTATAAGAATAATAGTCAATATTTTATTAATTATTTTCATTCCTTAAAATCTGAAATAAATAAACGGGTTGAAGCCCGAGGATGTTATTGATCCTAAACAGACAATACACAAAACAACAGCGATCAGCAGCATAAACAGGATAGCGCCCAGACTTTTCCCTTGTTCAAACAGGCGTTCCTGCCACTTTTCAATCCGGGTTATTCCTCCCCAAAAAGAAAAGAAAACTGCGGCGATCATGATAAAATAAAATTTCCTGTCGAAAAAGACCTGGTCCGCCGAAAAATCAAATGCGAACATTTTACCCAGATACGCTCCCGCGGAGTGCAAATTTTCAGCCCTGAAAAGTACCCAGCCAATCAACGTAATGATGAACGTAGCCGTAATGCTCGGAATCTTTCCGATCCGTTTATACACCTTCAGCAAAAACAATTTGTCAGTCACCAGGAAGAAGCCATGAAAAGCACCCCAGATCACAAAATTCCAGGCAGCCCCATGCCACAAACCCGAGATCAGGAAAACAACCCACAGGTTAAAATACAGGCGCGATGTGCTCACTCTGTTGCCACCCAGCGGAATATACAGGTAATCGCGCATGAAGCGCCCCAAAGTCATGTGCCAGCGACGCCAGAATTCACTGATGCTTTGTGATATATACGGATTGTTGAAATTCTCGGGAAAGTTGAACCCGATCATGCGTCCGATACCGATGGCCATATCCGAATAACCGGAGAAATCGAAATAAATTTGAAAGGCATAGGCCACAATCACAATCCAGGCTGTGGAGGTATTGAAATCAAACTGACCGCTGCCAAATATTAAATCCACCTGTTCGCCAAGTACGTTGGCGATCAGTACTTTTTTACCCAGCCCGATACTGAACCGGAAAAAACCGGTCAGACGGTTGTTGTCGTTTTCGTTCCATCGCCTGTCCTCAATCTGGTCGGCGATCTCATTAAAACGCACGATAGGTCCTGCAATGAGTTGCGGGAACATGAGGATATAAAGGGCATAATCGGTCACCTTTTTCAGAGGCTTATGAACCCCGCGGTAAACATCGACCGAATAGGTCTGTTTCTGAAACGTAAAGAATGAAATACCGATGGGTAATGCTACAGCCGTCCATTTAATGCCGTGAAAGCCTGCCACAGACAAAAGTCCGTTGACGTTATCGACAAGGAAATTTGCATATTTAAAATAGACCAGCAGCCCGATATTCACAATAATTGAAAGAACCATGAATAACCTCTTTCGGTTTCCAGCAGATGTACTGATCAGCTTAACAAGATAAAAGTCAACAACGATGGAGGCAATAACAACAAAAATAAACTCAGGAGCTCCCCAGGCATAAAAGAAAATGCTTGCCAGCAGCGAAAAAATATTCTTCAGCCGTTTACCCAGCAGGAAATAAATAATCAGGAATCCCGGGAGAAAATATAAAAGGAATAAACTGCTGCTGAAAACCACTATCTAATTTTTTGCCACAAAAATAGAATTATTTTAACCCCTATTTTATAAGGAATAATTCAAGGAGATACTTGTTGATAAACATTAAATAAGTAAAAAGATGAATAAAATATTTCTTCAGGATTTTTTAAATCTAATTAAATTTACACGATAGCCAGAATCAATGGAGTGATATGATTAGTTCAATAAACCAAAAAAGGAAAGATGCAGCCGACAATTATTAAATTATCTGGGTAAGTCAAAATATTTTTTGGAATTTCCACCCCAGTTATCGGGTTGTACTCCCTGATCAATATTAAATCCGGCGTCAACTCTCTGGTAAAGGACGTATTGCCAGCGGTAATTAGAAATTTCTCCCGTTACATCAGAATGAAGAAGTGTAAAATCGTTGGTCACAATATCGCGTGTATAAAATATGAACTTTTTGTTTCGCTGCCCGTTTTCGAGTTGATAATAATGCCAGATTTCGTAAGGATAAGTTGCTGGTTCATTATAGCTCTCCGAAATTGCATTGGGCTGACCATACTTCAAATATACTCTGCCCCGGTCGGTACCAAAACCTTCCTGTATTTGTGTTGAATAAGCATAATTCACCTTGTTAACTTCCGATAAATAGTTTAACCATGCTTTTTCAGGTTCCAGATTATTCCTGCTTATCCAAAAATTGTAAAAAAATTTCTGAAGGGTTGTGATATCTGAACTCTTAAGATGTGCTCTTGCAAAATATCGCTCTTGCTCTGACGATATGGGATCCAGATAGGATATATACCGAATAAGCGTATCAATATTGTTTATTTTGCCTGCAAAAGAATTGGTTATCTTGTCCCCCGAAATATCCTCTAAATTCAACTGGATTCTTGGGTTACTCCGCTGAAAGAATATCCGGTTCAGACCCAGGAGAGAATTTTTCTGATCCCGGGCTTCGATTACAATGAAATAATTACCTGATTCAAGATTTGTAATATCAAACTCATTGAAAACAACATTTACCGGCGAACTGACTGCTTTTTTATAAAGTACAAATTTTGATAACGGGCTGCTTTTATCGACTGACTGTAAGTAGCAACAGAGCAAAAACTTTTGATCAGGTCCTAAAATTTTATCTGTATTATACACCTCGGAATAAAAGGTAATCTTGTTTATATTTTCCGGATAAAAATTATTGATATAAGGAATAATATCATAACCATTTTTTGTCAAAATGGTACTTTCATCTGTCTGTGTGTAGGAGTCTACAAGCTGAATCCCGCTTACGGTAACTTTATCTGCAGGAAAATCGATAACAAGAGGTTCAAGGCTGACGTATGGTTTAATGTCATTGTTTTTATCCCAGATTTGAATATCAAAATCGTAGTTTCCATTTGGCAGCAAGTACCTTTGCTGATCAACAAAATTGAAATTAACATTCAGTGTATCATCAAGTTCTGGACTAAATAGCTCATATTTGTCGTAATTTACAATTTCATCGCCATTCCTGAAAAGAACGATTACCTGAATGGTAGCCTGAAACTTATCGTTGGAATTTTTAACAAAATTGACAGATTTCCCGACTACGGATATATATGTTTCAATGTAAGGGCCGGTTTCAGGTGCCGAAAAAGCAGAATAAGAAAGATATACATTTAATTTCTTTGCCTGAACAGATAGAGTACAAAAAAGAACAAATAAGGAGAACACAAGAAAAAACCGCAGATTAAATACTGTTTGTAGATTTTTTGAGTTCATATATTTAATTTCATTATGATTTTTATTTCTATTGTTTTACTATCGACCACTTGACAAAAATACTTAATATTACCTCTTTAATCAAGATTTAATCAGGATAAGGTCGCTATTAATAAGTTAACGGTTTTCAGAGGTAAATAATTTTCATAAACAGAAATGAATTGAATTATTTTTCTTCTCCCTCGTTAAAAAACTTGCGTACTCATGCAAATTAATTCGAATGCTTAATGAAAATAGGCATTATCAGTGATATACATAGTAATTACGAAGCCTTAAGAAATGTTATCTTTGACCTGGAGACAATGCATATAAAAAAAGTGTTTTGTCTTGGAGATATTATCGGTTATGGACCATTACCTGAAGAAACCATTAATCTGTTGCAGGAGAAAAACATACTTTCAACAATGGGTAACCACGAAGCTGCTTTATTTAATACTGAGACGTTCAAACAAATGAATATCAATGCAAAAGAATCCTTAACTCTGACAAAAAGCTTATTATCAGGAAAATCGCAACTTTATTTATCAGCACTTAGCTCGAAGATGCATTTTAAAGATTTGCTATTTACCCATGGCAGCCCTCCAGATCAAAATTTCAGTTTACATTTCTTCTTTATCCAAATCTGAATTAAATCTTACTTTTAGGTCGTTCGCCGAACCCATAGCATTTGTCGGACATACCCACATGCTCAATCTTTACGAAGACAGCGGAACAAGTATTAAATCTGTTCAATTGAAAAAGGAAAAGTATTTTCTTTCACAAGACCATAGATACATCATTAATGCAGGAAGTGTCGGCCAGCCAAGAGATGGAAATAATGCGGCGAAGTACGTTATTTATGATACTGGAGAACTTAGCCTTGAAGTAAGATATGTTGATTATGATATAAATAAAACGGCACAACTGCTGAAAGAATTAGGTTTTCCTGAAAACAATCGCAGACGGTTGTTTCTTGGAATATAAATTTTTGAAAAATTTCAGCGAATTAAATCTCAACAATGGTTTCCCTGTAGAGTACACCCCTCTTTTTTAATCCCTCAAGCATGAATTGAACACATTGAGGGTGCTGGCCGATAAATTCAGGTGCTGAAACACCTTTTCGCGTGTACAAACCCCCGGCAATCATCCGAAGAGCCATGGTTGCCGTGTAACCTGTCGTTCTTGCCATTGAATGCACTTTAGTTTCAGGATCATACGTATCGAATAGATCATAAGTATAGCGCAGCTTTTTGCCATTTTTCATCCCTTCGATTATAACTTTCATTATGGTAATATCTGCTTCTCCCTCTTTTAATTTCCATTTAGGGAACAAAAGTTTGGCAGTGAATTCCATCGGGCTGATTTGGGCTCCGTTAATCTCAATTTTTTCCTTGTCAAAAAATCCTGTTTCGCGCAACACTTTCATAATTGCAATATGACCCGGGTACCGCAACGTTTTTTCGATCATAAACGGCGCATCTATTGTTTTGGCAAGACTTCTGAGTCCATCACTATTAAAGGCTTCCAACGTACCGATTCCATCAAAATTTAATAATTCAGGATCGCTCAATGCAGGTTTGATAACTTCCTTACCATTCTCAATATACCTTGCCGGTCGTGTATACTCTTCTATAACATCAATCGGTGAAAAAACGGCTTTGTACTCATAAGGCCACTCCCTAATTTTTGGAAGTCCTCCTACATAAATAACTGCTTTTTCCGTTTTATCCAGCAAATGATCAGCATAGCCAATCAACACATTGCTCATGCCCGGAGCAACACCTATATCAGAGATAGCTATTACATCGTTTTGTTTAGCAAGTTCATCCAGATCAAATAAATCTTCTGGAAAAAAGGCAATATCAACGACATTTTTCTTTGATTCAAGAATTGCTTTCAGTGTTTGAAAACCTATAAATCCGGGTACAGCATTTACCACAAAATCGAACGGATGAACAAGGGATTTCACATTAAGAGGATTAGAAAGATCCGCTTGAACCACAGAAACATCAGCTCTCTGCAGAATTCTTTCAAGTGCGTTTTTATTATTATCAGCAACTGTTACAGTAAACTTTTCATCTTTTGAAAGGTCCTCTGCCATTGGTCCTCCAACCAATCCGCAACCAAGCACAATTATATTCATACGTAAACATTATAAAGTTTTTAACCATAAGGAATGATCGCAGGAGCTTTTTTTATTTGTGTTAAAAACAAGCCTATAATCACGATCATCATTCCCGTTATTTTTTGTAAATTAAATTGTTCAGCAAGAATAAAATAAGAAAATATTCCGGTAAACACCGGGATTAAGTTTGCAAAAACATTTGTACGGCTGATGCCGATTTCGCGAGTAGCCTTTGTAAAAAAAACGAACGCCACTGAAGAACAAAGGACCGCTAATGCAATCAGTGAACTCAGCAGTTCAAAATTCGGTACCACATTCATAAACATTTTAAATTCAAACAAGAAAAAAAATGGCATAAAATAAAACGAACCAATAAGGTTTTGTACAGCAATGATCATTAATGCAGAATATTTTACACTAAGTTTTTTTAGAAAAACCGAATAGATGATTGCAGACGCAACTGCAGAAAGTAAAAATAATATACCAAATGGTGAGGCATTTAAAGAGAAATCGCTGTTGAAGATCATCGTTAAAATTCCTGCAAATGACAATAACAGACCTGCGACATTTAACGCACTCAATTTTTCATGGATAAAATAATAGGCCGCTAGCGGACTAAATAGTGGGATGGTTGCAATAACGACGGCACTTAAAGTAGAAGAGGAAAGCTTTAATCCGTAACTTTCTCCGAGAAAATAAAGGAAGGGATTAAATAATGCTGATATCAGAAAAAGCCGGTAGTCCTCTTTTTTTATTTTCCGCCATTTACCGAAAAGGAATATACCACCAAACATAAGTATTGTTGATATTACAAGACGGAGAAAAACTGTAGTAACGGGCTGATAATAGTTGAATACGATTTTCGACCAAACAAATGACATTCCCCAAAAAAGCATGGATAAAATCGCAATAAGGTATATATAAAATTGGTTCCCTTTCATTGTCGCTTTTATGATTATTGCCAGGCTTTAAATTTTCAATATGCTACGATCTTCCTTGCTCTGCTAAAAGCTGCGTATTGTGCTTCAGGGTTCGTAATATCAGGGTGATAATTGCAGCGGAAATTAGAAAATAGGTTGATAAACGAGCATATGAAAACGATCCATTCTCAAAATAATACCTTAAATGATCAACAAATGCGAAACTGAATACTGTTGCCATAAACCCTGAATATTCGCGGCGTAGAACACTTTTCGCTGAAAATGGGACCAAACCCCTGATGTATATTTTGAAATCAGGGATAAACGCGGGAACCTTTTTTGACCATTCCAGATAATCATTACCAAATTTCCGCTCCAGAAACCGTTCCTCAGCAAACATGATTCGTTCGTAATAGAGCCAGAAACCGAGTGATACGATAATGACAAAATAAAAATTAAAAGTAAATATCACGATCCCGATCCACATTAAATAATTGCCCAGATAAAGCGGATGACGAAGAAGTGAATAAATTCCGGTTACATTCAGTGATTCTGCAATCTGCTCCTTTGTATTCCTTCCTGAAGTCCCTATGGGCGTAGTTCCGATCGCTACAGCACGGATTAAAAAATCCTGTTAAACTTATCAGAATGAAAATAGAGTGATACCCAATTGTGTAGTTTTATTTATTCCAGACAAATCGGTTAAATAAATAACCGGCACAACCGCAATAAAAAGCAGCAGGGGTATTTGCCCACGATAACGAAAAAGTTTGTTGCCACTTACTTCAAATGAATGGATTAATGCCATAAACTGAATTTTGATGATTCCAAAAACAGCGGCAAAAGTAGAAATTAATTAGTTGATCAATCGGATAAATCCCAGGATATCCAAAATAAGGTTGAATTGACTTTATAGCTCGGATAATATTTAACGTTTTGAACCTTAATTTAAATCAATTCTAAATCAAACAAATATATTTATTCTATATTTTTGGCAAATAGAAGTGGATTTCAGAATTAGATTCAATTAATCAGGTCAATCAAAAAAATACATTTATGAAAAAATACAAATTTCTAACTTTGGTAATTGCCATTATTACGGCTCAATCAGCATTTTCGGAAAACATTAAACTTATCCCCGGAAAAGAGACAAAATTCACGATTCTTAAAAGTGATTATTCAGGTTTACGAATATCGAATTCGCTTGTTGAATTGAATTCCATTTCAGTCAAAACTAAGGCAGGTATTTTTGTTCAGTTGGGAGTTCCCGCTTATGGGTCCTCTATGATAAACGGAGAACCGCAGATTCCTGTTTTAAAAAAATTAATAGAAGTCCCTGAAGGAGCTGGTTTCCGGATTAAAATCCTCAATGCAGAGTACCAGGAATTTAATCTTGCAGATTTTAATATCACGGACAAAGTTTTTCCTTCACAACCGACAGTATCCAAAAGCATTGACAATCCGGAAAACCTGGAATTTATAATGAACCAGGCCGTTTATCTAACCGACGGTTATTCCGGTTCAGAATTGATAACGATAAATTATCTGGGTAAAATGCGAGGGGTAAATCTTGCACGACTTGAAATTGCACCCATTCGGTACAATCCTGTTCAAAATAAAATTGAAGTATGTACTAGTCTGGAGGCAGAAATTATTTTTACCGATGGCGATGTTCAAAAAACCATTGATGAGAAAAAAGCGTTGTTTTCACCATACTTGCAAAGCAATTATGCGCTTATCGCAAACTACAAACAGGAAATAACTGACGAGCTTATTCTGGACGAACCGGTTACGTATATCATTATTTCAGATCCTATGTTTGAAACTACTTTACAACCTTTTATCCAATGGAAAATAAAAAAAGGATTCAATGTTGTTCAGGCTTATACAAATGATCCATTGGTCGGAACAACGACTACCTCAATTAAGACGTATTTGCAGAATTTTTACACAAATCCGCCTGCTGGTTATAATGCGCAAAGCTTCGTACTTTTTGTTGGTGATGTTGCACAAATACCTGCATTCAGCGGGACAGCAGGAAGTCATGTCACCGATCTTTATTATTGTACGTATGATGGTTCCGGAGATATCTATCCTGATTGCTATTATGGAAGGTTTTCAGCAGAAAGTGTTGCAGAATTACAGCCGCAAATTGATAAAACCCTTGAATATGAGCAATATTTGATGCCTGATCCTTCATTCCTTGATGAAGCCGTAATGGTTGCAGGAGCGGACGCCACTTACGGGCAGCTTCATGGGAACGGACAAATTAATTATGGAACTACCTATTATTTCAATTCTGCTCATGGACTATTGTCACACACTTATCTTCAGCCCGAACCTGGGGGAGCCAATTATGCAACAAACATTCATCAAAATGTCAGTGACGGCGTTGCGTATGCAAATTATACCGCTCACTGCAGTTCAAACGGATGGGCCGATCCAAGTTTTTCAATCGGTGATATTGCAGGACTCTCAAATGCACATAAATATTGTCTGATGGTTGGTAATTGCTGTCTTTCAACCGAATTTGATGTAAATGATTGTTTCGCTGAAAAAATGCTGAACACTGCAAATAAAGGAGCCGTAGGTTATGTCGGGGGATCAAATAGTACCTACTGGGATGAGGATTTCTGGTGGGGAGTTGGATTTGAAACAGTTACTGTTAATCCGGTTTATCATGCAGCAAATCTAGGTGCTTATGACAGGACATTTCACGACCAGGGAGAACCTTTGGCTCAATGGTATGTAACACAGGGACAAATGCCTTCGGCTGGGGATCTCGCCGTTACACAAGCCGGATCAAGCATGATCACCTATTACTGGGAAATTTATCATTTAATGGGTGATCCTTCGCTGATGATCTATTTTTCTCAACCACCTGTCACTACCGCAACTTATACCGGGTTAATGCCGTTAGGATCAACTTCATTTACAATAAATACCAATCCCTATGCATATGTTGCTATATCTAAAGATGGAGTTCTTTACGGGACTGCTGTTGCTGATGGATCAGGTGTTGCTGAAATAAATCTTATACCCATAACAGTCCCTGGAACTGCAGATATCGTGATCACAAGGCAAAACGGACAACCTTTTATCAGTACAGTGGTGGTTGCATCACCTGAAGGCCCTTATGTACTTCTTGACAGCTTTGTTATTGATGACAATGGTGGGAATAATAATGGACTGGCGGAATACGGCGAAGAAGTTGCACTGAATGTTACACTAAAAAATTTGGGTAATTCAACAGCTACAAATATTAATGCAAGCCTATCTACTTCCGATATTTATGTTTCAGTTACAAATGCAGTTCATTCCTGGCCGGCGATAACTTCGGGAAGTACATCGCTTCAGAACAATGCCTTTACAATCCAGGTTTCAGGAAATATTCCCGATCAACATTCGGCCACATTTGATCTTGAAATCACCGACGGAACAGATACATGGAATTCATCCTTTAATATTATATTAAATGCACCCTTTCTCGAGCCCACCATTTCACTTGCAATCGACGATGCAGTCGGCGGAAACGGCAACGGCCGCCTCGATCCGGGGGAAACAGCCACGATTACTGCCGTCGTTGAAAACAACGGTCACAGCCTCTCTCCTGCTGCTTCGGCTTCGCTTTCGTCGGCTTCACCTTACATAACGGTTAATTCAGGTTCGGCTTCGCTGGGACAGATCGCTGCCGGAAACAGTGCCAATGCAGTTTTTAATATTTCCTGCGATGCTTCTACGCCAATAGGCCAATCGGTCGATCTGGCCATGAATGTCGATGCCGGAAATTATGGCTTTGCTCATACCTATTATCAGAGTGTGGGCCTGGTGCTCGAAGACTGGGAGACGGGTGATTTTACACGCTTCCCCTGGACGTTCAGCGGTAACGGAAACTGGACCATAGCTTCTACCGGACAATATGAGGGTTTTTATACTTCTAAGTCGGGGACGATTACACACAGCCAGGTTTCTGATCTGAGTGTGATGCTGCTGGTGAATACAGCCGCGTACATCTCGTTCTTCTATAAGGTTTCTTCCGAATCGTCTTATGATTACCTGCATTTTTACATCGACGGGGTTCAGCAGAACCAATGGTCGGGTGAGGTAGCCTGGACCCAGGCCAGCTTCGCTGTCACTGCCGGTCAGCATACCTTTAAATGGTCCTATTCCAAGGATGGTTCGGTTAGTTCGGGTTCGGATTGTGCATGGGTCGATTACATCGTCTTCCCGCCTTCCACCATTCTTGCTCCTGAAATTTCGGTCGATCCGCTGGTGTTCAATGTCACGGTAGCACCGGATGAGGTTTCTTCATTGCCGCTTCTCATCAGCAATTCGGGTAACATGAACCTCACCTGGAATGCCTCTACAAACATCGATGCCAAGTATAAAGGTACTGCGGCCTATTGCACAGCTAGCGGTGGCTGCGATGAGTATATCAGCAATGTTGTTTTCAATACCATTAACAATGCTTCATCCTGCAGTCAGTATTCCGATTATACTTCCATATCGACCACAGTTACTGCAGGTGAAACTTACAACATTACCGTTACAAACGGTACTGTTTATTCTACCGATGACCTGGGGGTCTGGATTGATTGGAACCAAAACCAGGATTTTACCGATGCCGGTGAAAACGTGGTTTGTGCTTATAGTAACAGCGGACAGGGAACGTATGCAATTACGGTTCCACAGGATGCATTTTCCGGTTCTGCCCGTATGCGTATCCGTATAAAATATTCAGGCGATGATTGCGGGAGTTCGTGCGGGACAACTACGTATGGCGAAGTGGAAGATTACACAGTCATTGTTGAAGGTGTAAACCAGTGGTTGTCCATCAGTCCGGCTTCAGGAACGATTTCACAGGGAAATAACCAGAATCCGGTGGTTGGCTTTGATGCAACGGGCCTGAGTGAAGGTGTTTATACTGGCCAGATTACGTTGAGTAGCAACGATGCGGATGAAGGAACGATCGTGATTCCATGTACCATGAATGTGAGCAGCGGGTTCACAGTTTCACTAAATGCCTTTTTGGATGGTCCGTTCAATGGTTCGGGAATGATGGCCATGCAGGGCAGTTGCATTCCGCTCATTCAGCCATTTCAATATGGCTCCATGGAATTACAGCGGATCAGAAAGCCTTTTTTCAATTCCTGCCAATATGGTCGACTGGATTTTAGTTGATCTTCGTGATGCAACAAGTGCAGAAAATGCGGGTTCTGCGACACGGATCGCACGGAAAGCTGGGATAATGCTGACTGACGGTTCAATTGTCGGAACTGATGGAAGCTCTCCATTGTTCTTTTCCGGCATCTGTTACCAATAACTTATTTGTGGCGCTCTTCCATAAAAATCATATCGGGGTGATCTCCGCATATCCGCTGATTCTTTCAAGTGGTTCTTATTCCTATGACTTTACAACAGGATCGGATAAAGTCCTGGGCGGAACCCTCGGCTATAAACAACTGGCATCGGGTATATGGGGCCTTGTTTCAGGTGACGGTAATTGTGACGGGCAGATCAGTTCTTTGGATAAAACATCTGTCTGGAGCATGCAATCGGGAAATTCGGGCTATTTCATGGGCGATTATAACCTCGACGGACAGGTGGATAATAAAGACAAGAATGATGGCTGGAAACCTAATATGGGGATGGGATGTCAGGTGCCGGAGTGATAATAAATCCTTCATTTATTTTACAACTTATGTTCTGCTTTATTTAATTCTGCCGGATAAATATTATTTTTGCCGGGCATTAAATCAGCCAAATGAAAACAAGATTTTTGATCATCCTTCTTACTTTTATATCTTCCTTCACCTTCGCAGATGAAATAAAAATCAACAGGGTGGAACCACCCTTCTGGTGGACGGGTATGGTGAATACGGATGTTCAATTATTGGTTTATGGTTCAGGAATTTCAGAAACTTCCCCTGAAATTAATTACCCCGGAATACGTATTGTGAATGTGATTAAAGTTAACAATCCTGATTATCTTTTCATCGATCTGACGATCGGACAGGAAACGCTACCCGGTACTATCGACATAGCGTTCAGACAAAGCGGCAAAATAATCATTCATTATCCCTATGAAATAAAAAAGCGCGATCCGCAATCTTCTTTTCGATCAGGTTTCGGCAAAACGGATGTTATTTACCTGCTCATGCCCGACCGGTTTTCAAACGGCAATCCTTCTAATGACAATATGCCGGGGATGCTCGAAAAAGCTGACAGAAAAAACCCGAACGGCAGGCATGGCGGCGACATCGAGGGGATCATCAACCACCTGGATTATATACGGAATCTGGGTGTTACAACCTTGTGGTGCACACCGCTGGTCGAAAATAACGATCCGGAATATTCTTACCATGGATATGCCATAACGGACTTCTATAAAATTGATCCCCGCTTCGGTTCGAACGATGATTATGTAAACCTGGTAAAAAAAACACATGCTGCAGGGTTAAAAATCATTATGGATGTTATCCTGAATCACAGCAGCATATACAACTGGCTTATTCAGGATATACCTTCTGAGGATTGGATTCATTCTTTTCCGGAGTACACGGCTTCCAATTTCAGAGCTGCAACAATCACCGATCCGCATGCATCTGATTTTGACCGCGACCGTATGCTCGAAGGTTGGTTCGATAAGCACATGGCCGACTTCAATCAGCAAAATAAATTGGTCGCCAAATATCTTATTCAGAATACGATCTGGTGGATTGAATATTCAGGCATCGATGGTATCCGGTTAGATACCCAACCCTATTCTTACAAGGATTTCGTTTCTGCCTGGGCTAAACGAATTTTTACAGAATACCCTGATTTTAATATTGTTGGAGAAGCATGGTTGCAACAGGAAGCGATTACGGCTTATTTCCAAAAAGATGCTTTTAACAGGGATGGGTATAACTCAAATATACCGGTAGTGACAGATTTCCCCATGTACTATGCACTCGAAAAAGCTTTTGTTGATAAAGATAGCTGGACAGAAGGACTGGCAGGGATTTACGATGTTCTTGCACAGGATTTTTTATATCCTCATCCGGAAGTAAATGCAATATTCGTTGACAACCACGACCTTTCACGATATATTACTTCGGTTCAGGGAGATTTTAAAAAATGGAAAATGGGAATTGGCTGCCTTCTGACAATGCGGGGTATGCCAGTAATTTTCTATGGAACAGAACTATTAAAAACAGGGGATAAAAAGGATGGCGACGGATTGACACGTACCGATTTTCCGGGCGGCTGGCCTGGTGATACGCTTAATGCATTCACACCACAGGGCAGAACAAAGCAGCAAAGCGAAGCCTATAATTATTTGCAAAAGCTATTGAAATGGCGCAGGAACAAAGAAGCAATCCTTAAGGGAAACCTTAAACATTTTGTACCCCAGGATGAAACCTACACTTATTTTCGCTATACTACGAATGAATGTGTGATGGTAGCGTTCAATAATAGCAAGAATCAAATAAAAGCTATTAAGGCAGAACCTTTTGCTGAGTGCATGAATGGTTACAAATACGGAATAAACGTAATAACAGGTGAAAGGATTAATTATTTAAATGCTTTTACACTTCCACCAAAATCGATTTTAATACTGGAACTTAAGAAATGAAAAAAACAGGAATCCTTTTAGTTTTAGCCCTACTTACAGTTTCCATTTCTGCTCAAAATAAATCGCACAAAGGAGAACACTATAAAAAGGCCAAAAATATTATTTTACTGATTGGCGACGGGATGGGGCTTTCACAAATCTATGCCGGAATGACGGCCAATAAAGGGCATCTGAATATGGAACGGTGTAAGGATATCGGGTTTTCCAAAACATATTCCGCAAATGATTTCATTACTGATTCAGGAGCTGGCGGAACCGCAATCTCGACAGGGTATAAAACCTACGATCATGCAATCGGAGTTGATAAGGATACGATTCCAAGGGAAACCATTCTTGAATACGCAGAAGAAAACGGCAAAGCAACCGGACTGGTTGTTACAAGCACCATCACACATGCTACACCTGCGGCATTCATCAGCCATCAGCCCAACAGAAACAATTATGAGGATATCGCCACAGATTTCCTGAAATCGGATATCGATGTGTTTATTGGCGGAGGACTGAATAATTTCAACGACCGGAAAGACCACCAGGATTTAACAATGCAACTCAGGGATAAAGGCTATCAGTTAGTTTACGATACGGCCGGATTAAAGAACATTACAAGCGGAAAATTAGCGGGACTGGTTTTTAAGGATTCTCCTCCGAAATATTCTGATGGCCGGGGTAATATGCTGCCGGACGCTTCCCAAAAAGCGATCGATATGCTCAATCAAAATAAAAAAGGATTTTTCCTCATGATCGAGGGGTCTCAGATCGACTGGGGAGGACATGATAACGACGCAGATTATGTCGTAAACGAAATGCTCGATTTTGACCGTGTGGTTGGAAAAGTTCTTGATTTTGCGGAAAAAGACGGAAAGACCCTGGTGATTATTACTGCCGATCATGAAACGGGAGGACTGGGGATTCTTGGCGGGAATATTGCCGAAGGAAAAGTAAATTGCGGTTTTCTCACCAAAGACCATACAGGAGTCATGGTTCCCATTTTTACCTTCGGGCCGGGTTCGGAAAATTTCAAAGGCATTTATGAAAACACGGAAATCTTTCATAAAATGATGAATGCTTTCCGGTTTGAAGAAAAAAGTAATTTTCCCGAAAAATAAAAAACAACAATGGCCAGTAACTCTGCGCTAAAGGCCATTGTCGGTCATCCTGTTAAAACCGGATTTTCAGAGCACCAAAAATTTCGGTCTTTGGACCCGGCTGATAGGAATTCCCATCTGGGTCGGGTTCGGTAAATGCCATGTAAGTTTCACCAGTCAAATTACGAACATACAGACTCAGTTCACCTTTCAGACTCCACAGTTTCCAGTTATAAGCAATTCGTGCATGATAGAGGTTGAAACCATCCTGCCAATTCTGATAAATTGCAGGGTCGAGATCTCCGTTGTAGGCTTTTGCATCCGTATAAATGGCCCATTTAGACTGAAACTCGGTAGATAAACCTACCATAAAGTTTTTATTGATCGTATACTGAACTTCGGCATACAGCTGGTGCCTGGGTGAATTCGGCAACCATTGTCCTTCTGCCGGTGGTGTTGTAAGCACGTAAGCAGTATCTGTATAAACAGGATCAACTGTGGCTGAAGTGTACTGGTAATCAGCATACGTATATGCAGCCTGAACAGAAAGGTTCTTCAATACCTGGTATGAAATATAGGTCTCGATTCCATTGCGTGTGCTGTTGCCTGCATTTCCATAAAATACCTCCTGATTGCCTCTGCCCGATTGCTTGAACCTGAAAAAATCATTTTCGGTCTGCATTGTAAATCCGGTTATTTCATAATAGAGCTTATCGGCAAGGATACCGCGCAAACCGATTTCGAAACAACCGGAAGTGGCTGGGACAAGATGCGTATTAAAACCACTGTAACCCTCTGGATTACTTGCTAATTCTTCAGTCGAAGGTGGCATGAATCCCTGACTCCAGTCGGCAAAGGCAATGATAGCATTGGAAAATGAATAGCTGGCTCCGATGCGTGCCGATACCTGTGAAAAATCTTTGGATGTTTTTGTCGTCATACCCGAAAGTTTGTCAGTCAATTCATTATTCATTTCGTCGTAGCGGATATTTCCCATCAGGCTGAATTTTCCAACTTCAAGTTTATATAGAAAATAAGCTCCGATGCTGCTCTGCGAAATCAATTGATTGGCTAGCAGAGTATCCAGCTCGATGTTTGTTTCATCAATGCTTTCAACCCGGTTCGGATCACTTCCGCTTTGCAACTTATACATGCTGATGTTCTGCCATTTTAAATCTGTACCCACGCTGAAGTTGTTTTTGATCTTTTCCTTACCTAAGTGGATATTATACTGTGCGTTCAATCCTGGAACGGTATAGTTGCGGTACTCGGCAGCTTTGTTGCTGGTCTCTTTATAATTCCAGCTATGCAAATAGGAAGTCACCTGAACATCGTGCATCTCATTGAACTTGTAATTACCTACCAGACCAAAGGTAGTTCTGTTTGTCTTCTGATACTCATTAAACGGACGAGCATCGGGATTGGCCTGCCGCAGATTATCAAACTGCTGCAGATTCAGTCCTTCCGGGTTTTGCTGAAAATAATCGATATGCGAATAAATCTGTGTTATCAAAAGTTTTTTATCCGGATGAAAATTGATTTTTTCATAGAGCTTGTTACCCCAAAAAGCCTGATGGTCACGGTACCCGTCCCCATCGGTCCGTGAATAGCTAAGACGATAATCGATATTTTCTTTAGAACCGTCGAGCTGAACCAGGGATTTCATAAATCCGTTCGAACCAAGAGTAAGGCTCAGCTCACCTCCAATGGGTTTTGCCCCTCCATTTTCTGTTGTTATATTTAATAGGCCCGCTGCACCGCTGCCACCATAAAGGCTGGCAACAGGTCCGCGAAGTACTTCTATATTTTTAAGCGTTGCCCAGTCTACATCGTAAAGATCCGGAACAAAACCGGAAGGGTCATTCAGAGGCAGTCCATCGAGTAAAACGCCAATACCACGAAGCCCGCGTTCTGTTAAAATACCCTGACCGCGGATCGACATGTGAACACGCTCGCCATCATGCTGGTTATCGATGCGGACGCCAGGCACCAATCGCAAAGCCTCTTCTGCAGCGACTGAGCGAGGCATTGTTGATAATACCCTGTAACCTACTAATGTTATTGCCGACGGACTTTGTTTAAGCGTCATGGGTAAACGATTTGCTGAAATCACAACTTCTTCCAGGTTCTGGGGATTCAAAGTATCCTGAGCAGATACCAGAAAACTTATGCTCAGAATAATAATGGTGAAAAAGATTTTTGCTTTCACGTTATATATTTTAATGGTTTTTAAATAGAATTAATTGGATACTTTCCATGCTTAATTTATCAGAATAAATTAAATAAATGATCGGACAGTCGCATTTAGATACTTCTGTCCGCTTGCTTCGAAAGAGAACTAAACGAGAAAGGTTTGTTTTGGCGGTGGACTTAAAATATCATTGATCCTTGATTTATAAGTATAAACAGGATTAAATAATGATTTCAGATTTACAGGTGGAGGAACATTTAACGAAAAAAAAGCAACTAAAAAATTAGTATCCGGAACTTTATGAAATGTTTTTTTAGACTTGTCATTTTCATTACATTTCTTCGTGTATTCAGTAATTAATCGATTTTCTTTTTTATCATCAAGGCAGTAAAAATAGGTTTGATCGCCCTTTGTTCGGGTTTTAATAACGTCATACATATTGCCCTGGTAATAAAACTCACTATTGATCCTTATCCATTGAATCTGCTGCAAATTTGAGCAGGATACGGCAACTATTGTCAATGAATCCTCATCGATGCAGCATCGTATTTTTTCTCTGATTTCTTTTTGAATTGAAAGTTGCTGGAACCGAAATAATATATAACTCCCTTCCAGGTTTATGATAAAGATTGCAAGCAATATGACAGAAATGATTTTCCTCAAAGTAAATGCTGATTGAGCAAGGCAAAAATAATAAAATCCGGTTCAAATCGAATTCTTTTGGATATTTTTTACCTTGAATTAAAATATTCTTCAGAAAGCCTGATTTTCATGAAGATGTATTAAACGATCATACTCATACGCACAAGCGAATGTTTAGATGCATTATAGGCACATAACTCGCTTCTGTAAAAGGATAAAGAAATTTAAATACATTTTGTTGATGAATTTTAAATGATGAACGGAATATTCCCCGAACGTGAAATTTTATTAATTTAGAGCCATTATTTTTGATAAATTTTAAAATCGCAAATACCTAAAAACTCACATCATTGGACTTTACAGAATTTGGTTTTGATCCTTTAATTATTGAAGGAATCGAAATAATTGGTTTTAAAAATGCAACACCGGTTCAGGAAAAAGCCATTCCTTTTGTATTAGCCGGAAAAGATATTATCGCTTCGGCACAAACCGGAACAGGTAAAACGGCTGCCTTCCTTCTTCCCATCATTCACAAAATCCTGCAGGTTAAAAAGGACGAACAGATCAAAGCTTTGGTAATTGTTCCGACCCGGGAGCTCGCTGTTCAGATAGATCAGCAGATGCAGGGATTTTCCTACTACACGCAGGTTAGTTCTATTGCTGTTTATGGAGGCAGCGACGGGACAACATTTACGCAGGAAAAACAAGCTCTGTCGCAGGGAGCTGATGTGATCATCGGTACACCCGGAAGATTGATCGCTCATCTGAACATGGGTTATGTAAAGGTCAGAGAGCTCCAGTTTTTGGTTTTAGACGAAGCAGACCGCATGCTCGATATGGGTTTTTTCGATGACATCATGAAAATCATTTCGTTCCTTCCCCAAAAAAGGCAGAACTTGCTGTTTGCCGCAACCATGCCGGTAAAGATAAGAGAACTGGCCCGAAAAGTGCTTCATGACCCTGAAGAAATAAACATTGCTATTTCCAAGCCCGTTGACAAAGTGCTACAGGCAGCCTATGTGGTTTATGAATCTCAAAAAATACCGCTGGTGCTAAGCTTGCTTCAGCCCAAACGATTACGAAGCATCATCATTTTTTGCTCAACAAAAAGCAATACAAAACAATTAAGCAAGGAACTTAAAAGAGCTGGCCTCTCTGTAGAAGAAATCCACTCGGACCTGGAACAAAAAACAAGGGAAAAAGTACTACAGGATTTTAAAAACAGGGATGTAAATATTTTGGTTGCAACGGATATTGTCGCCAGGGGAATCGATATCGAAGACATTGATCTGATCATCAACTACGATGTTCCCAACGACGGCGAAGACTATATTCACCGAATTGGCCGGACGGCAAGGGCACAGGCCGAAGGTATGGCAATTACATTCGTAAATGAAAAGGAACAGCAAAAATTCGGCAAAATCGAAGAACTCCTGGAAAAACCGGTTCCAAAAATGGCGGTAGGTGCACAGTTCGGTCCGGCACCTGAATATAAGCCAAATAGCTATCGAAAAAGCGATTCAAACCGGAATTTCAGACCGGGAAAAAGAAAGAGATAAAAAACGGTGCATTAACAATTTCCTATGAAATCCAATATTTTAGCTTTCTGAAACTAATCATCCTGCCGGCCTTTTCATCCCATAATCTGAGCTTAAGCGATTTAAAACCGGAAAAGAATGTAACGGGTTTTATTTTAGAAAACAACGAATTTTCCCTGTGGCATTTCGGCAGGTTATAACTCGGAATCCTTGGACTTAAATGATGAATGTGATGAAATCCGATATTACCTGTAAACCATTGTAAAATCCGTGGTAATTTATAAAATGAGCTTCCCTCCAGGGCCATTTTTTTATAATCCCATTCATCTTTATTACACCAGATTACATCCTCATACTGGTGTTGCAAATAAAAAAGCCAAACACCGGAGGCCGCTCCAATAAAGATTACAGGTAACTGGATCAGAAAGAATGTTTTCAAACCAATGAGCAGGCTCAAACCAAGAACAACAAAAAATAGTACGATATTGGTGAAATGGATGCTTTTGCGATCTTTCTCATTCATATTTTTGGTGGTAAAACGGCTGAAGATCGTCATAGAAAGGAAGGATCCAATTCCAAACATGAGTAGCGGATGGCGGTACAATTTGTAATAGAATCTCTTTATTCTCGGCAGGTTCAAATATTCCGTTACAGTCAGTGTCCACACATCTCCGTAACCCCTGCTATCAAGATTACCCACTGTTTCGTGATGCAACTGGTGCGAATGATGCCATTTATAATAAGGAGTAAATGTAAACATGCCAAGGATGATCCCTGTGATATTATTCAGTTTCTTTGATTTAAAGTAGGATTGATGTCCGCAATCGTGAAAGATGATAAATATCCGTACTAAAAATCCCGCTGCGGCAATGGATAATGCCAGCGTAATCCAATATGAAATGCGAATGCTGTAAATCATAAGTACCCACAAGATCAGGTAGGGAATTACAGAATTAATGATTTGCCAGATACTCTTTCGAAGATCGGGCCGGTTGTATTTACTGACTATTTCAATCCAGGAACGATCAGGTTTTGTTTGCTTCGGATTTTGAAGCGTTTGAGAAAATTTCATTTTATTATATAACGGTGTGCGAACGCATAAATTTTTAATGGGATATAAATTTCCATTAAAAGTGTAACGCCAAAAACTGTGTATTGTTCAGTTGTGGTTTAGTTCAAGGAATAGCATTAAGCACTATTTCCTTTGTATTTCCTTCCAGTTGAATTCTATACCGGAAATATTACCTACATTTACATACTGAAAATAATTTTGGATTAACAGATAATCAAACAACATCATGAACACGTACAAATTCAAGCTTAAACCGGGCGAAATTAAAGACCTCATCCCTCCAATGGGTTCCTGCATAGCATCCGATAAAATCACTATTGATGGTGAAAAAATAGGATATATGTACCGTGAAAAACCCGATGAGGAAAACGACAGCGGCTGGCGGTTCATGTCGGGTACCGAAACAGAGGAATATGCAGATGATTCTGCCAACAGCATGATCTTCGAGGTAAATGTGATCGCCAATTATGATCCGGCCATTATCCCCTATTTAAAATCGAAAGCAGGTGTGGAACTGGAACGTATAGAAGGCACTGATAAATTTGAGTTGCTTTAATATGCATTTTATACCGATTCCGGCGGAACAAACAACAGCCATCACGGATGTAATGCTCGCGTTGGCTGTATTTATTCTTGCACTGGCCATTCGAAAAACGGGAAGAAACAGTGATCCTCTTAAAGGAAGGATTTGGTTTACGTCATTTGTACTGATCGCTTTCGGGGCTATACTCGGGTCCATCGCGCACGGATTTCAGATGACGGAGCAAACCAATTACCTCATCTGGCTTCCGATCAACCTTTCGCTGGGACTCGCTGTGGCTTTTTTTACAGCAGGTGTAATTTATGATCTGAAGGAATTCAGGATGCCGCATAATATATTTCCTGTTCTCATATTTGTTGCAGTATTGTTTTTTGTGATCACTGTTGTGATCCCGGGTTCTTTTTTCATTTTTATTATTTACGAAGGAGTAGCAATGCTGTTTGCCCTTGTAGCCTATCTTCTATCTGTCTTCCAGAGCGAAAAATGATAGGTGCTTCATGGATGGCTTTCGGAATTTTGTTTTCGGTAATAGCAGCCGTCATTCAATCGATACAAACCTTGCAGATCAGACTGATCTGGATCATCGATCATAACGGGTTGTTTCATCTAATACAGATTATTGGCATAACGTTTTTATACGCGGGGATAAGCAAGGAATTGAATAAACGCAGTAAATAACGGGTATTCATACATGCCAAACATTGAGACTTATATTGAAAACATTAAAAGAGTTAAATAATAGCATTACCCTTCGTCCCTCAGTGCATCGATAGGTTTGATACGAATGGCTCTGCGGGCTGGGATTAGTCCTGCAAGGGCACCGGATATAACCAGGATGATGAGGGCTCTTAATGCCATTTCAAAATCGACTTCGGGATGCTTGAACATTTCATTTTCAACTCCGAATTTAATGAGTGCATAGTTGATCCCTTCTACCAGTGCCACACCGATTACAAGTCCGATATAACCGGCTAGCGAAGTCAGGAAGACCGATTCGGTGATAATCTGGGTCATGATACTAACCGGAGAAGCACCGATGGCACGTTGTATACCGATTTCCTTTGTCCGCTCTTTTACAATCACCAGCATAATGTTGCTGATACCGATCACGCCTGCCAGCAATGTACCGATACCTACGATCCAGATCAGTCCATTAATACCGCTAAACAATCCCCGCATTTTTTTATATTCTGTTTCCAGGTTAAAATGACCCATCGCATCTTTGTCCTCCGGACTTATTGTATGTCTTCGGGCCAAAAGTTTCAGTGCTTTCTCTTCCACAACAGACGCCGCTATATGGTTTTTTGAGGTGATGGAAAACCATCCCGCATAATCACCATAGCTATATGTTTTTTGAAGCGTCGTAAAGGGCATGAAAATGCTTTGCTCTTTTTCACCACCTAAATTGATATTGGTGTTCAGTGGTTTAAATACACCTACAACCTGGAAATAGACCCCCTGTATCTGGATATACTGCCCTATCGGGTCCTCATCTTTTTTGAATAGGATTTCCTCCACTCGTGTACCGATCACAGCCACTTTCCGTTTTTCATCGATATCGATTCGATTGATAAAACGACCCTTGAGCATCTGCATTGGGTCAATGCTGTCCCATTCCGGATATTCACCCATGATGGAAAAAGCACCTGTTTTGCTGCCACGAATAGTATTGTTGTTGCCATTTCCAGATGACCACCCCTGTATTTTTGGGGCCAGAAATTTGATTTCGGGGATATTGTCCCTCAATGCTTTTATGTCGTCGTTCTTGAAATGAAATCTTCGGCCGCGCGGCAAACCTTTGTAAGGCATGGTTGTTTGCTGAGGCCATATAAATACACTGTTCGTTGCAAAACTGCCCATTCCGGAGGTAACACCATTTTTAAGTCCGGCTCCCGAACCCAGCATGATGATGAGCATAAAAATACCCCAGAACACACCGAAAGCCGTCATGAATGTACGGAGCTTATTCTTTTTCAGTGTATGAAATATTTCCTGCCAGCGGTCACGGTCGAACATCCTGTTTTGATTTAATCAAATGCATTTAAAAACTGTCAAAAAATCAATTATTCATCCCTGAGTGCTTCTACCGGCTTAATGGCAGATGCCTTTCGTGCAGGAATATACCCCGCCACCATTCCTGCAATTACGAGCACAATGGTGGCACTGATAGCGACTGTTAGATTTGCCTCGGGGTTTCTGAAAAATTCGGTTTGGATATGCGGAGATATAACCTCCAGCAAACCAACTCCAAGGACCAGTCCAATGTATCCTGCAAATCCGGTTATAAATACAGATTCCTGAAGGATCAGCAAAATGATGGATACCGGCGTTGCACCGAGCGATTTTCGGATCCCAATTTCCTTGGTCCGTTCTTTTACGGATATCATCATAATGTTGCTTACGCCGACAATTCCGGCGATGATTGTTCCGATGCCGATGATCCAGATAAAAATACGGATGGCAGCAAACAAATCCTGAAACTTCTTATATTCTTCAACACCGTTCCAGATAAACATGGCTTGTTTATCATCTTTGTCAAACCTAAGCCGCTGAGCCAAACGGGTCCGTATCTGGTCTTCCATCCTTTTGCTGTCATCAATATCTCTGGACTTGACGGTAACAGCCATTGTTTGAACATTTTCGCGACCAACAAACACCTTTTGGGCTGTTGTAATAGGAATGTAAACGGCCCGCTGATTATCCTGGTGGCCATCGTCGTCTTCAAAAATCCCGACCACCCTGAATGGAATGCCTTTTAGATTGATATATTGCCCCAATGCACTATCCTGTTTGAACAAGGCATCCTTTACAGCAACACCAATGGTTACGACCTTTAGGTTTTGTTCTATATCCCAGGGATTGATATACCGGCCTTCAAGAAGCTTTACCCCTTCAATGATCCCATAATCCGGGTGAACGCTGCGAATACTGAAGATACCGTACTCATTTTTGTAAGAGATGCTGTTATCGCCCCACAACATCGTTCTCCCGGCAATGTATTCAATTCCTTTTACGGAGTTTTTAATCAGGTTGTAATCTGTATTTTCGAAAGAAATATCCCTGCCAGGTTTCAGACCCTTATACGGCAAAGTAGTTTCACCTCCCCATATCCAAAGCGTATTTACGGCGGATGATTTAAACTGGTCACGAACCCCGTTTTCAAGACCACGTCCGGAACCAAGCAGAATGATAAGCATAAAAATTCCCCACGCCACACTGAATCCCGTCAGAAAGGTTCGAAGCTTATTCTTCCTGATGGTGCTGAAAATCTCTTCCCATCTGTCAATGCTAAACATTGCTTATAGGTTTAATTATAGGCTCTCAAAGCTAATCGAATTATTTGAAATGAAAACAAAGATTAATGAAAAAGATTGTGGCAAATGGAATATTTCAAGATTTCATCTACTCGTTAACGAATTAACCAAAATAATGGCTCTCGGATCCTTGTTTAAAATTGCAGCAATAAAAGACTCAAATTTTAAGGATTCTTTTCATAAAAATAAAATATCCGGTCAGGCGATATTGGTATAAACGGCCTGCACATCTTCATCGTCTTCTATTTTGTCAAGTAATTTTTCAATGTCTTCGAGTTCTTCTTCTGTAAATTCGACCGGTGATGTAGGTATACGCTGCAAACCAGCCTTTATAATTTTAATCCTCTTCTCTTCAAACACTTTTGACAAAATGCCGAAGTCGGTATAATTGGCATATGCGTATGCAATATCATCTTCAACTGCTATCTCTTCCAGCCCAAAGTCGATCAGTTCAAGTTCCAGTTCCTCGATATTAATTTCCGGCACGATTTCGAATTCAAAAACCGCTTTTCTGGCAAACATAAACTCAAGCGAACCACCGGGGACCATACTTCCTCCGTTTTTATTGAAATAGGACTTGACATTTGCTACGGTACGCGTAGTATTATCGGTAGCACACTCAACGAAAACCAGCACACCATGAGGGCCTTTCCCTTCATAATTGATTTCTGTGTAGTCTTCAGCTTCCTTTCCCAAAGATCGCTTGATAGCAGCCTCGATATTATCCTTTGGCATATTCTGTGCCTTTGCGTTTTGGATTGCTGTTCGCAGTTTGGGATTCATGTCTGGGTCCATTCCGCCATCCTTGGCCGCCATTGTAATTGTTTTTGACAACTTTGGAAACAATTTCGACATTTTGTCCCAACGCTTTTCTTTCGAAGCTCTGCGGTATTCAAATGCTCTTCCCATAATCAGAAAATTTATATAGACCAGGTTCCAAAATTATTAACTTGACGAATAGCAATTACCACACAATGAAAATTTTTACTTTTACCACAAATATTAACTTTTTCAGAATCCAGGTGAAATGCGAAAGTATTCAAAAGATAGAGTAAAATCAGAAACCAGCGGGAAAAACATAATTCTTCCAGTTAATGAACCTGCGGAACTGCTCTCATTTCTTATAAAACGGATGCCTGATAAAAGCCGTACTACAATAAAGTCGCTTCTTTCGCATCGCCAGGTTTCCGTCAATCATCGGTTTATTACGCAATTCAACTACGAACTGCAGCCCGGAAACGAGGTTGTCATTTCCCGGAGTAAGATTCCCGAAGTAATCAGGTACCATGGTTTACAGATATTATTTGAGGATCCGTTTCTGATCGTAATTGAAAAGGAAGCAGGGCTGCTATCCATAGCAACCGACAAAGAAAAAGAACTGACCGCATACAGCATTCTGAGTGATCATATTAAAAAGGAAAATCAGGCAAACAGAATTTTTGTTGTTCACCGGCTCGACAGAGAAACTTCAGGGGTCATGATTTTTGCAAAGAGCAAAAAGATTCAAGCCGATTTGCAGGAAGTTTGGAACGAAACCATACAGGAACGCACGTATCTTGCGATTACAGAAGGGGCTGTTGAAAAATCCGAAGACACCATCATTTCATATTTGCATGAAAGTAAGGCATTGATCGTTTATTCAAACCAAAATCCTGACAGAGGACAAAAAGCGATCACTCATTACAAGGTAATTAAGAAAAACGACGACTTTTCAATGCTCATTGTAAACCTTGAAACCGGCCGTAAAAATCAGATACGGGTGCATATGAAAGATATTGGTCACAGCATCATTGGGGATAAAAAATACGGAGCCACACAAAATCCTATTCGCAGGCTCGGGCTTCATGCTTATATCCTGTCGTTCAGGCATCCCGTCACAAATACAGTGATGCGGTTTGAAACTCCGGTTCCTAAAGCGTTTTTGAAACTATTTGACAAAGCACCAAAGAAAAAGCCTGATTAAATCAATCAGGCTTTTCTGTTTTTTAAAAAGCAATTTGATTTACTTATCTACTTTTTTAGCATCCTCCATAATCACGTCATAGGAATAACCAGAGCCGAAGTCCTTGTTCAAACCTATTGTTCCTTCAAAAATGACAACATCTGCAGGTTTTACCTCATCCTGAGTTGTTACGGTGAGATCGAAATTATTGTTGTCTTCAGTTCCATCCTGAATGTGTGCCCAGTTTTTACCGAGTATTCCTTCATTGTATTTAGTAATCTGGCCTCTGATCTTAACAATTTTTCCCTCATAAGAAGCCTTGTTGGCATAAAGTTCGGCAATGGTGATACCCCCGTCCGCCTTATCAACTTCAGCATCCATTCTCTTAATAACCGGTTTACTTGGTTGCATATTGCCCATATTTGCAGGCATTTGCGGTTCCGATTCTATCGGCTGATCACTAATTTTCTGAACAAAATATATTTTTTCAAAAGTCCGGTTGAGGTCCTTACTTTCAAAATTATTCATTTCCATTCCGTCCTCATAATACATCGTAGCACCTTCGGTTACTGGCATTTTACTAACTGCGATCCATTGAGTTTCTCCATTTTCCTTAACCTCTAAATAGGTATAGTTGGTTGCCTGGAGAACCTGATTAATGACAACTTTATGCATATTCGGAGGTAAATTTGGTTCTGTCCTATTCTGGCAAGCCATCGTAAAGACTACCAGTAATCCTGCAAAAAATACTATTTTTAGCTTCATCTGTAATTAAATTTGTTTATTAAATTAACTGCTTGAAATCGGGCGCAAATTACAAAAAAAAATTATTCCAATGAAAATCGAAACCAGTGCGTGCATTAAAAAAAATTTCAACTTTCCTAATGGATCGATTGTTTATATTATTACAGCTATTTATGTCGTTACGCTTGCAACATTTAAATTATTTTGGCAATTATTAACTGTAACAATTTATAAACTAACAACCATGAAATTAAAAACCTACTTTACTGTTGTATTCCTTTTTACTTTTGTTTCAGCAATCACGCAGCAAACACCATCAAATGAGATCATTCGAAAGGCACAACGAAGCGTATGTGCGATTAAAATATTTCAGCAATCACTTTCAGGAGGGCAAAATATATCACTGGGTTGTGGAGTCGTTATCAAGACGGCTGTAAAAAACAAGAATCTCTATTTTATAGCTACAGCAAATCATGTTGTGAGCGAACTCTTTGAACTGAATGGTGCATTTGCTACTATTGATGTTTTTGATGAAAATGGTAAAATGTATAAAGCGGACAACATAACCAAAAAGTATGTCATCTGGACAGATAAGGAACTGGATGCAGCCATTGTGGTTTTGCCCAGTGCCTTGAGCCCTGACGAAAAATTGCCTGATAATTATCAATCACCGGGGCTTTCGATTGTTAAGTTAATCGGTGAGCCCGATTGGGGACAGGATATTTATTTGTTTGGTTATCGGTGGATGAATGAGAATTTATTTATTGACATCCTAAAAAAGGGGATATTATCCGTAGCCACAAAAGAGCTGCCCGGCTATGAAGGGCGATTGGTTTACCTTATCGATAATATGGCCAACAAGGGAATGAGTGGAGGACTGGCATTTACATCTGACGGGACAGGCATCGGCATCATCAGTAGTTATGTATATGAGGTAAATGATATTACTCCGAATAGCGATGATCTTTCTGTGTGCCTTCCGTTAACCTTTTTTCTTTCAGCACTCGGTACTGAGGTTATTTCTAATGCAGATGTTATTTTAAAACTTGCTGGTAATTGAACCATCCTCAAATATTAGATTTGCTTACTCACACGAAAAAATTTAAAAATATTTAAAACTGTGATAAAGCGATTGTACTTTTTATGATACCAGAATTTTGATGCAACCATTACGATATAAATGGTAATTAAAAATAAGACCGGCCAGAAAACCGTAAAGGGAGGATCGATTAAAACCAAAATAAAAAAGTACATAAAATATTGCAAAACAAAGACAAACAGGGAAGTTCTGCCGATCAGCTCAAACCGATAAATTATTGAATTGAACCAGTCCATTGCAATAATTCTTTCGAGTAAAGCCAGTATAAATATGCCAATGCTACCATAAAAAGCGAAGTAAATTATGCCGGGAGGATTTTTTTGAGTTATATGCAAAAAATCGCTATAAAAACCCTCGGATATCAAATGGCCCCTTACAAAGTAAAATACTAAAGCGATTATCATCCCTATTGAACCAATTTTCATAAACAAAGGAAATACTTTGTCCAGCCGGTTCGACAACTGATATTTTGCAACTACTTCTCCCAGAACAGTTCCGACAAGATAAATTGCAAGCCACTGAACCAGTGGGAAGGTATCAAAAAAACTTTTTTGATACACTGAACCAAAACAGATTTCATACAGGATAGACAGGAAATAATTATCAGGCTTTCCGATATAAACAAAAAACCAGCTTATTGAAAAAATGAGAGCCGCCAGCATGAGTCTGTAGTATTTTGAAAGCTTACTGATCAGCAATGTACCTATAATCATACTAATCCCGATGGCGTCCGTCACAAAGGTAGTCATGTATGATGAACCAAATTTGTCAATAAGGGGGAGAAAGGTAATTTGGATAATGATATGAGCAATTGTTATCAAAAAAAGTCCTCGATCGATGAGAATTCTGCGGGTGCACGAGAAATCCTGTCCTTTCACAGTGTAAAGATAACCCAGCATCATTCCGGTAATGATCATAAACGTAGGTGACGCAATCATGGAAATTTTACAGCTAATTTCCATCAGGGCAATTTTATTCGTAGCCTGAAAGTAAGCTTCCGAAAAATGGGAAAGGCAAACAAAAATCATTGCCACACCCCTTCCGGAATCAATAAACCGTAACCTCTTTTGACTCATCAGCCGTATATTAAATCAAATATTAAGAAATTAAAAACTTGTTATGATACGGTTAAAGTAAAATCAAGTTCGAAATTAGTGAAAAAGAATTAAAGCGAACACCTTGACCCCTATTTTTGATTAATGAAAAAAGCCGGAACATCAAGTACCGGCTTTTTTCAGAGATATTAAATAAAATTTTATTACTAGGGTAATAAAAAATCGTAAAACCTACATTTAATCCAAACGAATTCATAGTAGTTTTATATTCATTATCATTTTCCTTATATTTTGAGGAAGTTTGGTTGTATCCCAGCATAGCATCTATCGAAATATTATCTGTGATAAAGTAAGCAGCACCGGCACCCAATCCCCAGTTAAAAAGATTATATTTATAATCATTTGATGTGACTGCATTATTATTATAACTATCATATTTTTCTTTCATTGATCCAAAGCCAACCTTCCCTTCCAAAAATGGTTTTACTTTGTCCAAAGCAAAATAATATCGAACAAAGGGACCTGCCGTAATGGTGGTAATATTGTCTTTTAAATCTACTGTACCTCCAACAGGGATAGTATATTTATCCTTTGAATTGTTCATTTCGAAATTAATGTAAAGACCACCGGCCAAGCCATCAATAAAAAAATAACCAATTGTGGGACTGATGTTGAAATTAGTCGTCTTGGGACCATCAGATGAAACAGTTTGTCCCTGATTAGTAACTTCATTTTTTGAACTGCCAAAAAGTAAGTTCATGTCACTTTTTGCTCCGATAAGAAAATTACCTTGTTCTGTTTGCGCATTGATTACATTTATTACCAAACACACAAATGTTGCACTTAGAATAAGCCTGATTTTTTTCATAATGAATAAATTTAATTAGTGAATTAATGGTTATTAAATAAGATGTTCTTTATATATGCAAATGTAAAATTTAATTTTTGACAATTAACAAAATTATTTATTAGCAGAAATGATTTGTCATCATTTAAACTATTTTACTTTTAATAAATTTAATAATAATCGGTCATGATCAATCATAATCAGGCGCTCAGAATATGTACCTAAATTGTGAATATTATTTACTTCGCAGTAGTACGATATATATTACTTTTATGAAAAAAATAATTGATAATGCAGATAACTGAACGGATAAATGTGAAATTCCAGTGTATCCTCTTTTTACGTCAAAACAGAATAAAATTATTTTTGGTCGGATTGTTAATCCTACCTTCTATTTATGGAATAGCTCAAATTTCGAAAATACCATAAAATGGCAATCTGATACAATTGCTGTTGATGGCTTTTCTACAGACTGGAAAAATAATCTCCGCTATTACAATGAAGATACAAAAATGAGGTACGGGATAACCAATGACAGTGTAAACCTTTACTTCTGCTTTCAGGTGGCCGACAGAATGATGCAGATGAAAATCATACGAGCCGGAATGGATGTAACACTGAAGACGAAAACAAAACCCAAGCGAACTGCCACAATAAGTTTTCCTTTACCTGAAAACAGCACCAATGATTTAACAAAAAAATCAGTCCAATCAGGCGAATCCTTTCTTTTAAAACAAAATTTTTTATTAAGTGATAAACAGGCAGTAGCAACAGGTTTTAGCTTAACCAATGGAACGATTGATGATAAAAACCAAAAAAGTATTGCATATAAAATCAATTGGGATAAAGGCGACCTGATGAACTGTGAATTCCGTATTCCTTTAATTGAATTATTCGACAAAGATTTTAAGCTCAATCTTTTGGCTAATCAGGACATTGCTTTGCTTGTAACAATAAATGCACTTGATAAACCCGAAACCAAAGAAAAGGATAGGGACGATAGTGAACAAAGATCACCTGAAAATGGAATGAACAATTCGTATGACTATCAACAAATGGGTGGTAATGGAGCCGGTGGTTTACAGGGAAATCAATCAAATTCTATGCACACGCAATTCCGGTCACCGTTGTATGAAATTCAGACCCTTAAATATAAATTCAGACTTTGCCCGCATTTAAACTAAAGATTTCTGGAAACAGGCAATTATTGAGCATTCCCACCTGCTATCAAATTGCCGGTTTTGAACGTGAAATAACGCTGTACAATATAACTATAGATAACTACAATGACAGTTGTCAGCATCTTTGAAATTGTAGGCCAGATTAAAAGAAATTCAACAAAAAATTTCAAGAGAAGGTAATTCAGTAAAATGGATCCCGCCACAGTAAGCATATACCTTGTCAATTGAACCCTTCCCCGTATGACAGATGCGGTGAATGTAATATATTTCGCCAATAGAAATCCGGTTGAAAAAGTTATAGGAAATACAAATAAAAAGGCTGCGATATATGGACTTACAGAAACAAAACCAATAGTAACGATCTGTTTATCAAGTACAAAATTGTAACAAATAAAATATAAAATAATGTCCAGACAGGTGTTCAGCCCTCCGGTCACTGCATAACGGAAAGTTTCAACAGGAACAAGGTTTTTAAACGGGATATAGATCCAATCAATGACCCTTGTAACAACCTCCCTGATCCATCCTAATGTTCGCATCATCTGTCCTGGTTTGTGAGAAGAAAAAATGATCTTCCTGAATTAAAATGAATCAAATGGTTGTTTTAATTCTGTAAATAATTTTTCCCTTGCCTAAATATTTCATATTTCTCATAAATGATAATAGGTATAAGGGAGTACTATCCAACTTTGCAAAGGGTATTATTCCACAACGATTCGCTGTGTATAAGTCTCGTTACGATCCGTAAGCTGAACTAAATAGATACCTGGCTGGTAACCATCGAGTTTGATTTCCTTCGTATTTCCAATAGCCACAGAAGAAAATGTCTCTTTCAACAGCATTTGGCCAGTCAGGTTCATCATGCGAAATTCAACGGGATTGTTTTGTTCCGAAACAAAATGAAGTATCAATTTATCCTTAACCGGATTGGGATAAATCCTGAACCGGTCCGAAATGTCGTGATTGTTCTCAATTCCTGTTATACCAATTGAATAGGTAGCACTCCAGCCCTGTTTGGTTGTCATTGAATTGGTAAAAAATACAATAAACATTTTACCACTCGGTGAAGTAACAGGACCCGGCAAATTAGAAGTAGTGAATGTACCGGAATAATCTGCCAATAATTCCTGCGAATCCAGGTCGTAAATTCGAACCCAGTCGACTGCGTTTTCAGTATCAAAAGAAGTAAAGTTTAGTAGTTACGGCTTGTGCGTCTGTAGGTATGATCTTCCACATACAACCCGAATTATTCTGATAGTTAAAATTCCCGCTTCCGTCAGATAAAACGCCCTGCGGATCTTCCAGCGTAACAACGCCTTTACAAAAATCAGGTGAGTATGCCGTATATTGCCCGAGCCATCCTTTTGCTGTTCCCGTACTGTTTGATGTAAAAACTACAAGCATCTGGTTTCCGTTTGCTGTTACCGGATCAGGTAGCTGATCTCCTGAAAACTGCGCAAGAATGTTATCCTGCGTAGTAGCCCCATCATAAACTGTTACAATGTCATTGATCTCTGTTTCAAAGTACACAAATTTAAGAACGATACTGCTGATCGAATCTTCAGAAGTCTGGGGAGATATCAGCCAGGAGCAGGTAACATTATTTTCGTATTCATCAACTGGTCCGCTACCATCTTCAAAAGAGCCGCTTTTAACAGTCAATAAATGATCACCAGTACAATAATATGGATAATTTGCTGCAGGATATGTATCAAAAACCGCACCCTGTCCGCTATTGAATCCATTTACTGATAATAAGGTGTAATAGCCATTCGAACTTCCGCTCCATCCAAAATTAAAATGAAAATAATCATCCTGGTATCCATCACAAACAAAAGCATGACCACCGGCCGAACTGAATCCTGAATAGTACATTGGCCAACTCTCATCGAGATTTTCTTTTAGCATATTTGACCATTCGGTGTTTGAATGATCATCTTTCCAGGAAAAAAAGCAATCGTTTGAATAGCCGAAATAGTTTTTAAGTGCCGGGGGAACGTCATTACTATAAGCTCCGGAACCATCAGGGCCATACATCATATCGACAGCAACACCACAATGATACTGAAGCAGCGCAATTGGGTTTGGATTTCCATGGTCGATTGAATTCTGCATACCACCCCATTCATAGGTTGTAGCTCCAAAATTGGCTGAGAGCGTACCATATGGGGGATAGTTGTAACTGTGCGAGCCTGATCCATGGATCGGATATCTCCAGTAGTACATTACCTGGGCCATGGCTGTGGCCACACATCCGGCATATACATGACCGCCCGGACCTGAAGGATCAGCAGGACACAAAAGGTTATACGTTCCACCCTGATCCCAAAGACTTGAGAGCAGAGGATCAACCGATTTGGATGATGGGCTTTTAAGCTGCTCTTCAGGGTTATAACTTTTATAGTAATTCCATAATTGCTGAGTTTCCTCTGCTTGTTTGATATCATTTTCTCTTATAAATTCAACAGCATCACAGTATGATTGCATAAAATTTTTATACGAATCCGGTTGATCTGTATCAGAATAAGGACTTTCAATTGAATAGCCCAACACAGGTGGCAAAACATCTTCAGCAGATACAATGACAAAACCCCCTGTTTCAAAAGTGAACACAAAATAAAAATCAGTGCTTTTATCGCTTTTGGTGAAAATATCGTTAATCCGGACATCTTTAAATGAAATCTCCTTTGAAAAATTTGTTGCCTTTTCAAAGTAAACTTTTGCTGCTATGGTACGTGCGGCAGCAATACCGACCTCTGCAGAAAAGATAAACGAATTTAATGCAATGAATAAAATTGCAAATAGTAAAAATTTTATTTTCATGATCATTTTTTTGTGAATGCAAACATAATGATTAGTATTTATATTATTATAAGAATCTACGGAAATTTTCAAACAAGGTTATTTATTGCCTACTCTTAAAGGAATTTATCGCTGCCAATAAGTATTTGGGTGACGCAGGAAATACTCTTAAAACTTATAAAAAAGAGAACCGGATAATCAACCGGTTTCTTTTATTCGTATTTTTTCAGTTAGGATGGATCGCCAATTACAGATTTGTTTATTGCAAATTATTTTTTAATAACTCTCTGCATATAAATTTTACCTGTCTCATCAACAATTTCAAGAAAATAAATTCCCTTCTCAAGATTTCCGGGACTTAAACTGGTGGATCCGTCTAAATTTATTTCCGGATTCAAAAATTTACTAATTAGTTTCCCGGATAGATCATAAAAATGAATTTCCTGTATCCGATAATTCGTACCTTCCGAGAATCGGATGGTGAGATTATTTATAAACGGGTTCGGGGAAATCTGTACTTGCAGGTCCATCTGAGTTTTTGCAATTCCAACGCCACTCATAACTGTAAACGAACCTATCATCCCCATTGCCTCATGAAATGTGCATTTATAGTCATAAGTACCCGTTATTTCAGGGATATAATCAAATTGAGTTGAGGTAGAATTCATTGGATGATCCCATGACGAAGCTCCTTCAGGAATGGTAGTGGATGTAGTAGTATGGTTACCATTCACCCAAACCCAACGCACTGTATCCCCAACATGTACATCGGGCAGCGATGATGGAGTAAAATTAAAACTCTGAACATTTATCACCCAAACTGTGGCATTGCCCTGACTGGGATATAGATTGAAAACTAAGAAAATTATTACAAATAAAAATAGGAAATTTTTTTTCATGGTAATTATGTTTAAATTAATATTAAGAAATAAACAACCTTAATTAAGTTATGTTTAATCAGATATTAAAAATTATATAGAAATCTTTAAGTGAAATCCGGACAAATGTCAACAATCGAAAACAGAAGGGGAATTTTTATCCTTTACTACTAGTTTTATTTGAAGAGTTACTGCAACAATCAACTATTTCAACAAATCCGTTGATTTATCGTTATTTGAAAATCAAAGCTAAATTTATAACAATTAAATATCCATCAATTTTTTTATATCAAATCAATCACACGAATGGCAACACAACACAACATCGTCGGCTGGTTCGAGATTCCGGTAACCAAAATGGACAGAGCCATTAAATTTTACGAAACCGTTTTTAACGTAAAACTAAAGCGGCAGGAGATGGGGTCCCTCATTATGGCCTGGTTTCCCTCATTTGAGGATGCTCCTGGTTCTCCCGGTTCCCTCGTTTTTGAGTCACAGTATTACAAACCTTCAGATGAAGGTGTGCTTATTTATTTTACTACACCTAGCGGCAATCTTGATGAAGATTTGGAGCAAGTGAAAAAAGAAGGGGGAAGAGTTCTCATGCCTAAGAAACTAATCACTGAAGATATTGGATATATGGCGATTTTCATCGATTCCGAAGGAAACAGGATTGCCTTACATTCAAGAGCTTAGGATATTGTTTATAATTTTGCAGTGTAGAAGTTCACGTTAATGAAATGTTTTCCATATTAGAAGTCAGGAGCTGTTTCTATTTTGGTTTCTGTCAAATATTAACTTTCTGCAGGTACTTTTACCCAATTAGAAAAAGGTATAAATGTAAATTCGGTTTTCATGTTTATTTCTAAAGCTGAATTTTTATGTTTTCTTTTGGGGAATTTTCTATAGCGCATTCTTCCCCCCTGGAATTGAAAAAAATCACATCCCCTATTCGTTTTTCAGTAAATAAATTTCAAGTCGGTTTTTATTGAAAATTATTAGAAAAAATCATTGCTTGGCAGGGGAATTGCAATTTTAGTATCGCTGGTTTATTGTAAAATTCATTAAATACTACTAAAATCAAACAGTTTAATGAGAATGGGAGAAAAAAAGGAGGGACAAAATGGGAAATTATTCCAATAATGGGAGGATTTCCTCTAAATTAAAATCATGGATTCAATAAAAGGTACTATAATTTATGTGGTAATTTCGGTCATGATAGTAGCCATGATAAACTCGCAATCAGTTAATTCACAAAATTGGGAAGGTAGCCGAAAAATCGGAATCTGGGAAAGATGGGCAGTTACAATGAATTATGGTTATGTTTCTTATTTTGGAGATTTAAGCAGGTATGATAAGGACATACGAGGTAAGCTGGTAAAAGAAAGTGGTTCAGGTTACAGCATGATTATTTCCAAATACATCAATAATATCTATGGTATTTCAGGACAATTATTAGCTGGAAACATGAAAGGAACCAAAGATAATTTCTCATTCACCACCGAACTGATCGAATACAATTTGCAATTTCGAATAAACTTCATCAATCTTATCAACAATAGCAGGGATCATAAGTTTGGAATATTGGGCTATGCCGGAATAGGACAATTTCTGTTTACAACGACTTCCGAAAAAAATGTTGAAGAAATAATAACCACTACGACGTATGCCGTTAAGACACCTGAATTTGTCGTTTTTGCGGGTGGTGGTGTACATTATATCATTGGAAGTAATTTAAGTATTTCGGCAAGCCTTAGTTTGCGGCAATGCCAGAACGACAGGCTTGATGGCTATATTAATCACAAGGACAATGATTATTATTCATTTCTGAATGTTGGGTTAACCTACTATATCCCAAGTTTTGCCAATCATCCTTTAAGAAATAGAGCGAGGATTGCAAATAGTAATTTTAAATTTACAGCTTCACTTCATTAACAACTCCTTTTTAGCTTTATATTTTTTTGCTTCTTTTGCGTTCCAATTCACCAAGCATGATTTTACGGATGCGGATGGATTTAGGTGTTACTTCAACATATTCGTCGTCTTTTATATATTCCATGGCTTCCTCAAGCGAGAATTTAATGGCCGGAACAATCATTGTTTTATCGTCCGAACCCGAAGCACGCATATTACTGAGCTTTTTTGTCTTGATCACATTCACCACAATATCGTCCTGACGCGTATTTTCTCCAATTACCTGACCGGCATATATCGGATCATTCGGTTCGATGAAGAACCTGCCTCTATCCTGCAATTTATCGATGGAATAAGCAATGGCTGTTCCTGTTTCCATAGCAATAAGAGAACCATTCCTCCTGCTCTGCATTTCGCCTTTCCAGGGTTCGAATCCAATAAACCGGTGAGCCAGAACCGCCTCCCCTTCTGTAGCCGTTAAAACAGCATTCGTTAATCCAATCAGTCCCCGGGCAGGAATATTAAATTCCAGTACAATGCGGTCCCTTTTTGTTTCCATACTGATCATCTCTCCCTTTCGCCGGCTAACAATTTCAATAACCTTACCCGAAAATGCTTCGGGAACATGCACTGTTAACATTTCGACCGGTTCATTTTTCTTTCCATTGATTTCTTTGATAATCACATGTGGCTGCCCAAGTTGAAATTCGTATCCCTCACGGCGCATAGTTTCAACCAATATGGAAAGATGCAAAATCCCCCTGCCAAATACCAGCAACTTATCCGGAGAATTCGATTCTTCTACCCGTAATGCAAGATTTTTTTCCGTTTCCTTAAAAAGTCTTTCGCGCAGGTGCCGTGAAGTCACATATATTCCCTCCTTACCAAAAAAAGGCGAGGTATTAATGGTAAAAACCATGCTCATTGTCGGCTCATCCACACGAAGTGGTTTCAAGCCCTCAGGATTTTCAAGATCAGCAATAGTATCCCCGATATCAAAATCTTCAGGTCCAAGAACTGCACATATTTCGCCAGTTTCGACTTCCCATTTCACCTTTTCCTTTCCAAGCCCTTCAAAAAGATACAGTTCTTTTATAACGGAGCGTAAAATTCTACCATCGGCTTTAACCAGTGAGACTTGCATACCTGCTTTAATCTTTCCTCTTAATATACGTCCTACCGCAATACGGCCCATATAGGAAGAATAATCCAGCGAACTGATCTGCAGCTGGAGATTACCAGGAATTAAAAGCGGTGCAGGAATGTGCTCAAGTATCGCATCCAATAGGTAGCTAACATCATCAGTCTGATTTCTCCAGTCGTCCGACATCCAACCTTGTTTAGATGAACCGTATACCGTGGGGAAATTCAACTGATCTTCATTGGCATCGAGGCTATACATCAGTTCAAATACAGCCTCGTGCACTTCATCCGGAGAACAATTTGGTTTATCAACTTTATTGATGACAACAATTGGCTTTAATCCAAGAGCAAGTGCCTTTTGTAAAACGAACCGTGTTTGCGGCATCGGCCCTTCAAATGCATCTACCAGTAGCAATACGCCATCAGCCATATTCAGTACACGCTCAACTTCTCCACCAAAATCAGAGTGACCCGGAGTATCAATAATATTTATTTTAACACCTTTATATCTTACAGAAACATTCTTCGACAAAATAGTAATTCCACGCTCCCGTTCCAATTCGTTTGAATCAAGGATCAGGTCATCCACCTCCTGATTCTCCCTGAATAATTTTACCTGATGTAAGATCCGGTCGACCATCGTTGTCTTACCATGATCCACGTGCGCTATGATTGCAATATTTCTGATATTCTGCATATTCCTGTTTTGATATCCCTTTTGAAAAGGGTGGGCAAAAGTAGTCTATTAAATACTTTCATATACAAAACCTTTAAATTAAGTTTCTTGTTGTATTGAATAAGTAGAATTCCACCACTGGATTTGCTAATTTTTATAGTATTTTTATGAGTCAATAATTTTAAAATTATGAAGGACAAACATTTTACCTATAAACTAAACCCACTATTAATCTCTTTTTTCAGGGTATTCATTTTAACGATAATTTTCGCGTCAGCAGTACATTCTCAAAATTATGTCACGACCTATGCAGGAACCGGTAGTCCGGGTTTTGTTAATGGCGATACGAGTATCGCGAGCTTCAGTCATCCGTTTGGAATTTGTATCGACCCGGAAGGAAATTTATTTATTGCAGATGCATATAACAATTGCATCCGGGAAATCAGTAATGATGGAATTGTATCTACCTATGCCGGTACGGGGGTTGCCGGATATCTTGATGGGGAAGCCAGCCAGGCTGAATTCAACCAGCCCATCAATATATGTCTCGATGCTGAGGAAAATATGTACGTTTCGGATTTTCTGAATCAGCGCATTCGGAAAATTACAACGGATATGATGGTGACAACCCTGGCGGGCAATGGACAGGCTGGTCTGCTCGATGGTCCGGCACTTCAGGCGAAATTTAATTATCCCCGCGGAATTTGTCTTGACGATACAGGTAACATTTATATCGGAGATAGCTGGAACCACAGGATTCGAAGGATTTCAACAAGCGGAACAGTGACTACATGGGCTGGAGGAGGTTCAACAATCGGAGTACAAAGTGTCGGAGCGTATCTAGATGGCAACGATACTTCCGCACGGTTTTACACACCCTGTGAATTATCGATCGATACTGCCAATACTATCTTTGTTGCGGATGCATATAACCACCGTATCCGCAAGATCGATGCAAATCGCGTTGTTTCAACAGTTGCCGGAAGCGGGTCCTCAGGGCCAAACAGCGGCGGATTTCAGGATGGTCCGGGTACGGAAGCACGATTCAATACCCCAACTGCTGTTTACATGGCAACAAACGGGAATATTTTTGTTGGCGATGGCGTCAACCAGCGAGTCCGTAAAATCGATACAGCAAGCAATGTAAGTACTTTTGCAGGTTCCGGAGAAACAGGTTTTCTTGATGGTATTGATTCACTGGCCCAGTTTAATTTCCCGCGGGGTACTGTTATCGATTATGATCTTCACAGAATGTACGTCGTTGATTATAATAACCACGCCATTCGGATCATTCACCTGTCATCAATTACCGGGTTCTCCCCTGATAATGAATTAGTCGAAGATTTTTCAATTTTTCCAAATCCCACCAGCGGGGAAATAACCATTAATTCAAACCTAAATATTCCTGATCTGGTAGTCGAAATTACAAACATGTTTGGAGAAATGGTCTACAGAAATACAATCAAATCATTCCCAATTACTTTTTCTCTGGACACACAGAAAACGGGTATTTATTCGTTAACACTTTTAAAGAACGGCAGTATTGTCAAAAGACAAAAACTAATCCTGCTTAATCATTAAAATATTAAAGAGCCGGAAAATGGGAAATCTCGATCTTTCAAACTATAGATACGAAGGAAGCGGTTCCTTTAAACTTACCGATTATCGGACTGATGACACAGCCTTGCTCAAATCCAAAAAAGATGCCGGCAAAGACCTGAAAAAAAACATCAAAACGATGGCAGAATTGCAGGATAAATTATATGCTCAGGACAAATATGCTATTCTCATTATCATCCAGGCGATGGATACTGCAGGAAAAGACGGGGCCATCAAGCATGTGATGTCAGGGCTGAATCCACAAGGGACACAGGTTCACAGTTTCAAATTGCCTTCTGCAGAGGAACTCGACCATGATTACCTGTGGAGAGCCAACAAATATTTACCCGAAAGGGGAAGGATCGGTATTTTTAATCGTTCTTACTATGAGGAAGTGCTGGTTGTAAAAGTTCACGATCTCCTTAAAAAACAACAAATTCCATCCGAATTTATTACAGACAAAATCTGGGAAAACCGTTACCGCCAGATCAGGGATTATGAAAGCTATTTATTCGAAAATGGAATCATTCCGGTAAAACTTTTTCTGAATGTTTCGAAGGAGGAGCAAAAGAACCGGTTGATCTCCCGGATTGACGACGCATCAAAAAACTGGAAATTTTCTGAGAGCGATATAAAAGAACGTGGTTTCTGGGATGTTTACCAAACGTGCTATCAGGAGGCCATCGCTGGTACTTCCACTAAATTTGCACCCTGGTTTATTATTCCGGCTGATCATAAATGGTTTGCCCGGCTCCTGATATCTGAAATCATTATTCAGAAAATGGGAAGTCTGAAACTTGCATACCCAAGCCTCACGAAGGATCAGCATAACGCACTCAAACACTATAAAAAATTATTGCTTGAGGAATAATAATTCCTGCAATTTCAGGATCATAAACTATTACTCGAATAAAATTTCTTATTTTCTTTTGTAACAATCGTTCAATTCCATATTTTTACGGGTAATTCGTCTTTGTTGCGTTATTCAAAATTCTAACAAATACGAATAGCAATTTTTTATTTTATTTCTATGGATCCAAAGAAATCAAAGGCTGTTTACCGCACCGAATTAAGCCCGGTTAGTTTTTTAAGAAGAAGCGCTTACATATTTCCCGACAAAACTGCAATTATTCATCAGAACCGCAGATACTCCTATAAAATTTTTGAGGAACGGGTGAACCGGTTATCATCAAGGCTCAGGAGTCTGGGTTTGCAAAAGCATGAGCGGGTGGCTTTTTTATGTCCGAACATCCCTGCGCTTCTTGAAGCACATTATGCCGTGCCGGCTGCCGGAGGTGTACTGGTCTGCATCAATACCCGGTTAAATTCGGAAGAAATCGGATACATCCTTGAACACTCGGGATCAAAAATACTTTTTGCCGATGCCGAACTGTTACCGTCAGTTGAACCGTTAAAAACTTCCGGAATCAATATTATCCGGGTGGATGATTCCGGTGAACCGGATGATCCGTACGAGGAATTTCTTTCAAAAGGATTTCCTGAACCTGTTAACATGCCTCTTGAAGACGAAGAGGAACCCATTGCGCTGAATTATACTTCAGGCACAACTGGCCGCCCGAAAGGAGTAGTTTATACACACCGCGGCAGTTATCTCAATGCTTTGGGAGAAGTCATTGAAACCGGGCTTAATACCGAAAGTGTCTATTTATGGACATTACCAATGTTTCACTGCAACGGTTGGTGCTTTACGTGGGCAGTAACGGCTGTTTCAGGAACACATGTATGTCTTCGCAAACCCGAGCCGGATATGATCTGGGATTTAATAAGAAAGGAAAGTGTGACCCACTTTAACGGAGCACCAACGATACAGGTAATGCTTGTGAACCATCCTGCTGCTTCTAAATTAGATCATCCCGTAACGGTAACAATAGCCGGTGCCCCACCCTCTCCTACCCTTTTAGAGAAGATCAAAGCGTTGAATTTCATGCCGGTCCACGTTTACGGACTTACGGAAACCTATGGACCTATTACAGTTTGTGAATGGCATCAGGAATGGGACAATAGTTCGCAGGAAGAGCAGGCAAGGCTAAGAGCAAGGCAGGGACAGGGATATGTTACTGCAGATCTTGTGAGAGTAATTGATGAAAACATGGAAGATGTTCCCCGCGATGGTAAATCAATAGGTGAAGTTGTAATGCATGGAAACAATGTGATGAAAGAATATTTTCTTCAGCCTGACGCAACTGACAAAGCGTTTTTTGGAGGCTGGTTTCATTCAGGCGACCTCGCTGTTTGGCATCCCGATGGTTATATTGAATTACGCGACCGGTTAAAGGATATTATTATTTCGGGAGGTGAAAACATTTCCACCATTGAAGTTGAACAAGCTGTTGTGCGGCATCCAGCTGTGTTAGAGTGCGCGGTCATTGCCATTCCCGATGAAAAATGGGGTGAACGCCCTAAAGCTTTCGTCACGTTGAAAAAAGGAGCCTATGCTACGGAAGAAGAGATCATGCAGTTTTGCCGAACACAAATCGCACATTTTAAATGCCCTGCGGCTGTCGAAATTGGGGACCTTCCCAAGACATCAACCGGTAAAGTACAAAAATACATTCTCAGGAATAAAGAATGGGCAGGCAGAGAAAAACGTATCAATTGATCGGATTAAACAATTTTCTCTGACAATAATATTCGATATGCTCGATTATTGCTCCCTTGACAAATCAGTTAACCTGTCTTTATTTTATTCTGAAACAACAAAGTTGAAAGCTATACGAAGAGAAGTAAAATGTTTTAAACCTTCTTGAATTTATCATTAGGAATAAGGAAGGAAATTCATCAACCAGAATTTATTGCCTCGTACAGAAGTGATTTTCTTTTAGGATTCTATTAAAAGTACTCAACAAATATAATCTTGATAACCCAGAACATATTGTTTTGTAACTTTGCTGCATCATGAACCAGGAGAAAAAAAAAGTAGCCTTCCTTTCTGTTTTAGCTGCGGTATTTTTAACCGGGTTCAAATTGTTCATTGGACTGGTTACAGGTAGCCTCGGCATTTTATCCGAGGCATTGCATTCTGGACTTGATCTTATCGCTGCCATCATTACTTATTTTTCTGTCAGAGTTTCGGATAAGCCTCCGGATAAAGAACATAATTTCGGCCACGGAAAGATAGAAAATCTTTCGGCTCTCGTCGAAACTTTACTGCTTTTAATCACCTGCGTGTGGATCATTTATGAAGGGGTGAACCGGTTAACCACCGGGAAAACCGAAATCGATGTCACTATCTGGAGTTATGTTGTTGTTGTGGCTTCCATCATCATTGATTTTACCCGTTCAAGAGCGCTGTACAAGGTGGCCAAAAAGTACAACAGTCAGGCACTTGAAGCTGACGCCCTTCATTTTTCCACCGATATCTGGAGTTCAACGGTAGTATTGCTTGGGCTTATCTGTGCGCAGTTCGGATTATTCTTTGCTGATTCAGTCGCAGCACTTGTTGTTGCTTTAATTGTCATCTACGTTTCATATCGCCTTGGCAAAAAAGCGATTGATGCATTGCTCGACCGCACGCCGGATAATACCGTGGAAAAGATCGATAGGATCATGAAAACTGTTGATGAGATCACAAAGTACCACGATGTTAAGATCAGGACTTCCGGGGCAACGACATTTATTGAGATGAATATCCATGTCCGCCCTGATCTTTCGATTGAGCAGGCTCACAGCATTACGCACAAAGTCGAAAAAATGATCTGTGATGCCATTAAGCAATGTGATGTCCATATTCATACCGAACCGGAAAGCAAAGAATAATTCCTTTTAAAAATTTAACTTCTTCTGCAGTGCAAATCTACCATTCGAAAATCCAGGGCTTAAGTTTTAATGGTTAGCAGGCAAATGCGGGCAGCGCCGGCCTTAAGACCGGTGCTGTATGATAGTTGAATATTTATCCACTGAAGTTGGATTTTATTAGCTGGTACTATTAGTGAACAGAATAAATAAATTCCTGCAATAAAAGACTGGGTGTTTACTTAATCCCCTGAATTTTAATTATTAACCTGGATCCTGGGACTTGAAACTTTGAACCTTGAACGCATTAGTACAGCTTCTGTCCGAGCGAAGCCTTCAGACCGTAAATGCTTACCACGTAATCGATCCTTGACTTCAGCAACAACAGTTCACTTTCCGAAACAGAGGTTGAGGCATCGAGCAGGTCGAGGTTGGTGATAGCACCAGCTTTAAAGTTTGTCTTTGCCAGGTCATAGGCTTCCTGAGCCTGTGCAAGCTGCAATTGGTACTGGTCAACTTTCTGTGCAGTGGCTTTTAGCCGGGTTTCATTTCTTACAAGGTCGTCCGAAATATTTCTTTTAGTCAGGTCTGTCTGGTAATCGAGTGATTGTATCTGCGAATTGGCTTGCAACAGGTTGTATTTTTTACGGTTTGCATCAAAAATGGGGATGTTTAATCCGACTCCTGCAGCATAGTTGGCTGTGAATTTATCCATCTCGGGGAAGTATCCATTTTTCCAGCCTCCCGAGGCATATAATCCCACCGCAGGATTTGTTTGAGATTTAACCACCTTATAGTTCATCTGGGCAAGGGTCGATTTCTGTAGCGCTATTTTCATCTCGTCGCGGTGTGATACAGCGTAGTTCATCAGCGAATCATCAGGAACATCAGGCAGACTGATCTCCAGATTATAACTCACCCGCTGATCCGTATTTTCAGGCAGGCCAAGCAAATTATTCAGAATGGACAATTGTACGTTAAAGGCAGTTTGGAGATCAACTTTCTGGCTTTCGACACCAGATATTTTGACCTTTGTACTGAGAATCTCATACTGCGTTGCCGAACCGGTTTCCTTCTTTTTCTGCACGAACTGGAGGTGTTCATAAAGTGCCTTTAATTCGTCATCTTTAATTAGTATGGCTTTTTGCAGGAAAGCTATGGTATAAAATGTTGACATGGCTGTGATCGAAAGTTTCTGCTTAACATCATCGACCGATAATTCACTGAGGACTTTGCTTTCTTTTGCCAGGTCGACCGTACTGGAAGTTTTGCCAAAATCAAAAATGGTATGCCTGTAGTCGATTGCCGCACTATAATTATTGGCCGGATATAAATCAAATGAGCCAAGTTCAGGAATGGAAATCGAAGAAACAGGACCTAAGCGCGTAAAGGATGCATCAGCGCTTAAATAGGGATAGTATCCCGACCGGGCAAGTCCGATCTTTGCATCCGCTGCATTCAGCGCTTCTTCAGCCTCTTTCACCGTTGGGTAATTTTTAATTACCTGGCTGATCACCTGTGTGATCGACAGGGAATCTCCTGTAAATACCGGTTCCGAAATTGTCAGTTGATCCTGGCTCCTTGCAATGAAAGAGTGCATCATTCCTACTGAAACCAGAATCACGAGACCAATTTTTATTTTTGAACTATTCATTATTTAGTGATTTTTCAATTGGTTTTTTATTTCTTCTTCCTTTAAGCCAAAGTACCGGGATAATACCAGCTATTGTTATAATTGCAGCAATTAAGAAATCATCGTCGATACCTTGAATAAATGCCTGGCTGCTAACATGCGACATGAGTACTGTCATTCCCTGCTTTTGTGCCACAGCCATTGAACTTCCTGCTGCCTGCTGTATATACCTGTCAGATGCGCTGTTGTATTTCTGAAAATCTGTGACCCTGATTCTATGGCGCCTCCAAACATTTGCGCATGAAAATTGACCCTAACCGCAAGGATGGTTGATAAGAGTGCCACACCAAAACTCCCTCCAAGCTGGCGCACAACATTAATAAGACCGGATGCCTGGGCCATTTTTTCGCGGGGAATCTCGAGCAGGGAAATTGCACTTAACGGCGCAAACATAAGCCCCATGCCTAGTCCGCGTAAGGTATAGCGCAAACATGATGTACCAGTGTTCTGTAAGATACGAAAGATAACTATTCATGTAAAAACTCAGGGATAACAGAATTATTCCCAGTACGATGGGTATTTTCAGATTGGTTTTATCACCAATTATTCCTGCAACCGGCGAAATGGCTCCCTGTAAAATACCAATGGGCAAAAATACCGCACCGGCCTGCAATGCCGTATAACCCAATGAATTCTGAAGATAGAGCGGCAATAAAAATATACTGCCGAACATACCTACGCCAAACATCAGCATGATCATGTTGCTGATGGCAAAATTGTGAAACGAAAACAAGCGAAGATCGATCAGGGGCTCTTTAACCGTTAATTCTACAGTAAGGAAAATGGCAAAACAAATGGCCGCAACAGCAAATGATAAAAGGACATAAGGGGCATGCCATCCGGCTGAATTGGTTGTTGCATTTCCCTCACTAAGCGCATAAAGTGTGAGTGGTAAAAATATGCTGGCTGAAACAAATCCGATAATGTCAAATTTCCGGGCCTGTTTATTTACATATTCTTTCTGGATAATGACCGTTACGAACAGCCCGATAATTCCTATCGGAACATTAATATCAAAAATCAATTGCCAACTGAAATTATCAACCAGGTAACCTCCGATAAGCGGACCAAAAGAAGCTGAGGCAGCAGCCGCAACGGTCCAGAATCCCAGGGCAATTCCCCTTTGACTGGTAGGGAACTCACGGGTAACAATGGCCATACCAATAGGCTGAATAGCTCCGGCACCAAGTCCCTGTATTATTCGGGAGAGTATAAGCATATTCTCATTGTGAGAGAAACCGCACATGAATGATCCGAAAGTAAATAACATCAATCCAAGAAAGTACATTCGCTTATAACCAAAACGGTCGGCAAACCATGCTGAAGCAGCCAGAACCACGGCCATAGCAAGCATATAAGCGGTGAGTACCCATTCAATTTTATCGATTCCTGCACCGAACGATGCCATGATCTTGGGCAGGGCCACGTTAACAATGGTTGCATCAAGCACAGCCATAAATGTTCCGATCATTACATTGGCCAGAACCCACCATTTATAGGTATTTTGGCGGGGATGAAAAATAGAATCTCTTTTTCTCAGTAATCTCCTGAACCGATGTAACGGACGAACTTTGCGCATGATCTTATTTGATGATCTTTACAATAACCGACATTCCCGCAAGCAAATGATACTTGCTGACATTGCTTTCACTATCTGTGTGGTCGATAGAAATCTTTAAAGGAACCCTTTGCGTGACTTTTGTAAAATTTCCTGAGGCATTGTTGGGTGGTATCAGCGAAAACTGCGAAGCTGTGTTTGATCCGATATAAAAAACTTTTCCGTAAAAAGTCACATCCGGAAATGCGTCGACCGTGAATTTGGCTTCCTGTCCATCGTTTACACCATGCAACTTGGTCTCTTCAAGGTTAACGAGCACCCAGAGGCTTGCACTGGTGTACATGGTAAAAATGGACTGGCCCGGCTGGGCAATATCGCCCGGTAAAAGCCACCGCCTTGCAATCACGCCATCAGCTGGTGCATATAAGCGTGTATTTTTTAATTGGGTTTGCACAACATTGATCTGTGCATCTGCACTTTCAACGGCTGCTGCTGCACTTGAGATTTGTGCTTTCGAAACTTCAAGCTGGGTTTTGGATGCATCAAGCTGGGCCTGTGCCGATTGGTAAGCTTTTTTCAGATGATCATATTGCTCCTGTGAAATCACATTCCCGGTAAACTGCTCCTGAGCCCTGTTATAATCATCCTGTGCCTTGTCAAGATTTATTTCCAGCAATTTTATGCTCTCCGCATCAAACTTGTACTTGGCTTCTGCCTGCATTTTTGCGGCAACTGCCTGCTGCTCCATGGCCATTGCCTGATTTCTCTGAGCTACCAGATCGGTGCTGTCAATTTCAGCCAGTAGCATGTTTTTTTCAACTGTATCACCTTCATCAGCATAAAGTTTTACGATCCGGCCCAGTATTTTAGAGCTCACCGATACTTTATCCGCATCAATATATGCATCATCCGTCGAAATGTATTTCGAATATTCCTTGTACCAGAAAAATACAAGGGTGAGTACAATTAAGATCACCAGAGTAACAGGCAGGTATACCCGGAGTCCCTTTCTTTTTTTTGTCTGTCCAGCAACTTTTTCCATAAACAAATTCAGTATTATTTCTTATTAAGTTTTCTTATCTTATTCAAATCTTCACCACGATTTATCTGACTCCCCTGATAAAGAGTTGTGTAAACATTTCGGCTTTGCCAACCAATAAATTATATTCTTCATCATTAAGATAGAACATTTGCTTGTTTTTCATCAGCATGATCCTCAGACCTTTTAAAATATCGAGGAAAAACATGGCCATTTCCTGAGGGTTGTCAACATGGAATTGACTACTTTCATTTCCCTTTTGTAAAATGGATGTGATGATGGCAGCTTCTCTATTTTGCGACTGCACCCAAAAATCTCCCAAAACCGACTGAATCCCTGACAGTGCATCAAGCCTGAACCTGCTCAGGTTCATAAATTTTTTGAAGTATTCCAGCCTGACCGACACATACTCCTGAATCATTTGCTCAGGATTGTCAAGTTCGTTGATTCGCAGACTAATTTTTTCTATAAATTCATCCAGTTCTCTCTGCACAACAGCCTTATAAAGATGCACCTTATCAGGGAAATAATAATAAAGCGACCCCTTGGTCATGTTCAGGTCGGCGGCAATTTCCTTCATTGTTACTTTTTCGAGTCCGTAAAGACCAAATCTTTTCTGGGCAGTTTCGAGAATGCTGTCAAGTTTAACCACATTGTTGCCTTTATGAATAATCTTTACCATTTCAACTATATCGGATTCTCAGTGTTATAATAAAACCTATGTCCTACTCTTTGACCTTTTTGTTTAAGCGGTCAATATTACAATAATAATTGCAATGAAAATGTTAAAATTTCCTAATATGTAGAACCGTCCATATTATTTTTAGGCTGATTTGTAGTCCACAGAAATTTTGTTTTGTTATCACTGTAAAGGAATTTGTGACACCGGATTTGTTAATTTTACAAGACATTAGATTATGGTTCTCTTAATTTGAATTAGTAATTGACAAAGAAAAATAAATCATATTTGTCTTAATACGAAAATACAATGCAAAGCATTAATCCATATACCGGTGAAGTGATTAAAACTTACACTCCGCTCAGTGAAAATGAAATCAAAGATGCGATTGATAAAGCAGATAAAGCATTTGAAAATTGGCAAAAAACGAATTTTAATCGCCGTGCTGAATTGATGCACGGTTGTGCTTCTGTTCTTAGAAATGAACGGGATGAATTGGCGCAGTTGATGACCCTTGAAATGGGTAAACCGATCACAGAATCAAAGGCCGAAATTGAAAAATGTGCCTGGGTTTGCGAATATTTTGCTGATAATGCATCCAAATTCCTCAAACCTCAACCGATAGCAACTGATGCCGATCAAAGCTATATCCGTTACGATCCATTGGGAGTTATTCTGGCTGTTATGCCCTGGAATTTCCCGTTCTGGCAGGTTTTCCGCTTTGCTGCCCCGACTATTATGGCCGGGAATGTGGGGTTACTAAAACATGCATCGAATGTACAGGGATGCGCTTTGAAAATTGAGGAAGATCTTTCTGCTAGCCGGCTTTCCGGAAGGTATTTTTCAAACACTCGTGATTCGTTCGGATCAGGTGAAAGCAGTTCTTGAAAACAAAACAATTAAAGCTGTATCGCTTACTGGTAGTGAGGCTGCCGGGTCAAATGTGGCTGCAACAGCAGGAAAATTAATTAAAAAATCCTTGCTTGAACTGGGAGGCAATAATGCATTCATCGTTCTGGAAGATGCCGATCTGCAAAAAGCTGTTGAAGTTGGCACCAAAGCCCGGCTGCAGAACGCAGGTCAAAGCTGTATTGCAGCGAAACGTTTTATAGTGCATGAAAAAATTGCGGATATGTTTATTGAGGAATTAACCGTAAGCTTCAAAAAGATTAAAACCGGCGATCCGCTTGATGAAACGACAGAACTTGGTCCGCTGGCAAGTATTGCCCAGGCCAAAGGAGTTGAAAAACAAGTTAACGATTCTGTAAAAAAAGGTGCAGAGATTATCCTTGGAGGAAAACGAAAAGATGCATTTTTTGAACCCACCATCGTAATCAATGTAAAACCCGGAATGCCGGTGTTTGATGAAGAAGTTTTCGGGCCGGTGGCATCTGTTATTGTCGCTAAAGATACTGATGAGGCCATTGCATTATCCAACCAGTCTGCATTTGGGCTGGGCGTTTCTATTTTTACACGTGACATGAAAAAAGCCGACGAATTGATTCCGCGTATCGAAGATGGCTCTGTTTTTATCAATGCCCTCGTCAAATCAGATCCGAGGCTACCTTTTGGAGGAACCAAACGTTCTGGTTTTGGCAGGGAGTTGTCAGCCCATGGAATTCTCGAATTCGTGAATATCAAAACCGTCTATGTAACTAACCCCTGAATATCAGGAATGAAGTTGATCCCGGGTTCCTCAACCGGAAGAATAACAATAAAAAACACTTGCGATTCGCTCAGAAATTAACCCTATTTAGCTTGCAATAAAGCTTTTCTGATATCTTTATATTCTTCCCAATTGAAGGTTTCAATAAAATCCATCGCTTTTTTCGCTCCCAGATTGAAAAGTGCGATTTGGTCAGCCGGGCTCATATTAAAATTGAGCCAGTTAAAAGTTTGATCCGCATCAATCCGGCAGATCAGTTTGCTGAAATCAGGATTTCGCAACAGGAAATCATAATCATGGATTTGCCGCATCGTACTGATCATGGCAGCGCTCATACCCATAACAGAAGAAGTTTTGCTGAAATCATCCCGATACGTGCTCAGTCTTACTCCAAAGGTTGGCATACGCGGAACCTGATCATCTTTGCGATGAAATACATCGATCGGGAAGTTCGACAGCAAACCACCATCGACAAACTTTAACTGAATCAGGCACAGGACCTGAGTATTTAGCATATTGATCCCATTTCGGATGTCCGGCAACACCTGCATCAGGCAAACCGATTAATTCAAAAGGTTCGAAAAAGAATGGGATCGACATGGATGCCCTTACGAATTTAGCCGGCGGAATAGACAAAACATCCTTCCAGTACAATTCAGCCATTCTTGGAAATTCGGCCTTTGTATGCGTTGTGATTTCTGAAGTTATAATGGCCACTTTTGCTGTTACATCACTCTTGGATTTATCCAGAACATTCTTCAATCCGATTGGCAATTGCTTCCGGAGTTCATTCAAATCCTTTAACGTTGCGACACCCGCCTTTTTCAATTCCGCTGTGATCCAATCCTCGAAATTGCTCCCGGGGTTGATCCCAAGCTTTTTCTTGAGGATGTTGTAAATTTTAATCGCATTGAAAGCAAGCGTCCATCCGATCCCTTTTTCCTTATCGATGGCTTTTTGAATAAGCTTTTTCACGGCCTTGTCACCATCCACAAGATCAAAAAGGTTTTTGTTGCTCAGCAGGTTGAGTATTTTTTCAGAGACAGGTTCTCCGATCCTTGCCAGACCGGCGACCATCATCGTGTTAATGGCTCCGGCAGATGTGCCTGCCAGGCTCATGAACCGGATACCGGCGTGTTCGAGAATATAGGTATACCCTACAAGGGCGATGCCCAGTACACCTCCGCCTTCCTGCACAAGGTCGACGTATTGATTGCCTTCAGCATCCTGCATATCCGAAAAACGCTTCCCGGAGGATTTGATTTGCAGTGCTTTCTGAACAAGGGGAGCTACGGTTTGATTTTCAGTAAAGTCTTTTAACATGGTTGGTTTGTTTTAGTTTATATTTGATTTCGTATCGGTTTCAGTTGTTTATAAGTATGAAACCGGATTAAAATGAAAAACGAAAATACAAAAATTCATTGACTTTTTCAATACGCCCTTCATATTATCAATGGAATCTGTCATTTAACAAAATCAGGTTCACTGCCTGCTTTTAACTGGAAGGCAGGCTACCAATTGCTATATGAAAATTAAAAGCCGGGTTTTTTAACGTACCCAAAATCATGGCCCATATCGGCAGGACCATTTCAGCTCCGCGTGCCGTGGTAATATCACCCAGATCGAGTATATTTGTACGTTTCCATCCGAATGCTGAAAGTATATTTTTCACTTCTTCTTTAGCTTCAGCTTCGTTGCCGCTAATAAAAACCGTATGATCGCCGGGGATCATGCCCGGATTCACCATTATCCAAGCATTCATGGTATTCAGGCTTTTTACAACGTTCGCATCGGGAAATTCGCGCTGAATTTGCTCGCCAAGTGAATCGGTATTGCAAACCGTAAGTGATGGCGGCATGCCCTTTCGAAAAATCCAGGGGATTTGAAATGTCGAGCAATACTTTTCCGGAAAGGTTTTTCACTCCGGCAAGCTTTAATGCTGGCAAAGCTCCCTTTCCGTTGGTGGCATTGATAATAAATTCGCCGAAAGCGGCTGCTTCATCGAATGTTCCTAATTTCACCGTCGGGTTATCTTTATACCATTCTTTGAAAGGCGGACGGCCATAATTATCTTTCTGGTCTTTTGAAAGTGTATCTTTAACATTTCTTGTTCCGATCATTACTTCGTAGTCCAGTGAGGTAAGCTTTGCTGCAAGGGTTTGTCCTACGACTCCGGTTCCTATGATTCCTATTTTTTTCATCGCTATTGTATTAGAGTTTATTGATCCTTATAAGCCGGGTTAACATCAATCCGGGTGATACCAATCAAACCTTTAAAACCCTATTTTGTTCAAGAAAGCGAAGAGAAAGCGATGGATTATGATATAGATAGGGACAGCAGTAAATCAGGGACTTTTACCTTTTGCCCCGCACCCGCAATTTTTCCAGCTATGGCATTGGCGTAAGTACGACTTGTAGGTTTCTTTCCTGTAAATTTATAGGTTCGGCTCATAATTCTTGTTTTATGGCTGGCATGCAAATTTACAAACCTTGCTTATTTGTTCCCCTAAGTGCTCCTTTGGAACAGTTGTGGGTACGGGGGAAGACATGAGTTAGAAACTTGCGGGGGTGGGGAAAATGTTTTCAGACTGCAGCCTGACAGGATATATCCGGCTAAGGCGGAGCCTTCGCCGAACAGGGGGTGAGACAGCGCGAACGGATGTGTTTTGAGGATGAACAGGATGCGGAAAATGCCGGTAAATGCTTTGTTTTATACTGCAAGAGACCCATTATTTTTCGTGAGAATGCCCCTCTTGCATGCAAGAAGGCCGTTTTTGTTGCCAATTATGCTCCTCTTGTATGCAAGAGTCCCGTTTTTGTTGCCAATTATGCCCCTCTTGTACGCAAGAGACCCGTTCTCGTTGCCAATTATGCCCCTCTTGCACATTGAAATGCCATAATTGTGAAGAATTTTGGGGTTGGGAAGGGAGGATTTAGTAAAATTGGGTGGAGAAGTTCTGATGTTGACATATTAAAGCCACAAGTTACAAACTTGCGGCAGCGGGGGCGAATTTTACGTTGGGGGACCAAACCGCATTGTTTAGGGCGAAAACCTCATCGACAGCGCCGTAGGCATTCAATTTGTTTTCTTGTAAATCTGTCATAATAAATGGATTTTAAATGGTTAATAAATAAAATGAATAAACTATTTGTTTGTATTGGAAAATTAAGAGCAAAATGAGCCGTGGCAGTGGATTGAGCGAATTACAATGTAATGGTTGTTGATTTAGTGGGGATAAAATTAGGAAAAAAATGAAACGAATGATGAAAAAATGAAAATTTTTGAAAAAAAACAGATGGAATGGAAAGAGAAGGAGTTAGCTATGAATAGCTTTGGCAGGAGTCTCTACGCAAATGGCTTAGGGTCAGAATGGCGCTAGTGTGTGTGGCCAGTTTATAATAACTTATTTAGTAGTTCATTGAAAAAGTTTGCAAGTGAAATCACTTTTAGGTTATTAAGCTTAGTTCCATAATCAATACTCATCCCATGCATTATTAGGTGCCTATTTAATCTATTTGGATAATTTTCTAATTTACTTGTATGTTCGTTTATAAGTGTTGCTTTCTCAATCGGTGCTAAAAATGATTCCATTATTGAATTGCTTTTTTCTCTTAGCTTTTCTTCGACTTCTGGTATTATTGTATTCTTTTTATTTTTGAAATAAAGTTTCTCATATTTATCAAAACAGAAACCATCAATTTGAGAAAGTAATATTAGAATTGAGGAATAATAGCGACCTTCCTTATAGTTAGTAAAAGCCTCTTTAATTAATTCAATTCTTTTCGGAAAATTAGATTGGATACTTATTTGTATTTCTTTAAGTTGATTCTCGTAATAGTTCATAAAGAATTCATCAACATCAGCAATTTTGCCTTCATTTAATAAATCGTTTAAATCAAAAGTTTCTGCTGGAGTAAGTAAACTATCTATGTACCACCCATATTTTGAAATGTTATAGAAAACTTCTGGAGATTTATTAAATGTATATTGAATCCTCAGTTTTATTTCAGCAAATACTTCTCTTGCTTTACCTGCCGATTCGGATATCTTAAGAATAAGCTCTTCTAATTCCATGATTATTTTTCAAATTGGCCCTCGTCGAGTCACCCAGGGGAATTTCACCCCCGGGTTCTCACAGAACCGTACGTGAACCTCTCAATTCATACGGCTCTTCATGTTCTCATCACAAAGATACGCATATCATGGATGTACCAATGACCAGTGCGGGAAAAGATCCGGGCGACTTTTGTACTTTTCCTTCAACCATCTGATGGCTGCCCTGATACTAAATTCTTCTCCCATTTTACCCATTTAATCAACCGGATGTTCAGTTGATGCCACAAACCAATGGTGTGCCCAGTCCAGAATTTGCAGTAATAGTTGATAATCCCGCGTATCACCGGCCTGAGTATGGTCGATACTCCCTCAATGCTGATGCGCATCTTGTGGATTTTCATCGACCGGAACTTTGCCAGTGCACTGCTTTTGGATTTTCTGCTTATTACGCTTGTTGTCATGAGCTTTAACCCTGCCTTTGTTTTGACCATTTGTATCCTCAGAGTAAAGCCCAGAAAATCCAGACTTCGTGGATATTTCTTTTGGCTTGCTCCCCTGAAGTGTACTATTTTGGTCTTCTCCGGATGCAGTTGCAGTTTGCACGCGTTCATTCGCTTTTCAATGATCGCTTTTACAAACTTTGCCTGCTTCTCAGTTTTGCAGTGTACTATGATGTCGTCTGCATATCGTTCGAAGGGCTTTTCAGGATGGTTCTTTTCCATCCATTTGTCGAATACTACGTGCAGGAAGATGTTGGCCAAAAGCGGGCTTATCACCCCACCCTGTGGCGTGCCTGTCTGCCTGTCTGTTTGTTGCCCGTCTTCCTGTAATATTCCGGCGTTTAGCCATCTCTCTATATACATTAACACCCAGTTGTCTTTGCAATAATGAGTTACGGCTTTCTTCAGCAGTTCATGGTCAATGTTATCGAAAAACCCTTTTATGTCAAGGTCTATTGCCCAGTTGTGCTGTAAGGATTGTTTTGTGGCTGTCCGAACAGCCTGATGTGCATTCCGCCCCCTGCGATAGCCGTATGAACTTTCGTGAAAATGTGGTTCTACGATCCTATCGAGGTGCCGCCGAATAACTTCCTGTGCTATCCGGTCTAATAGGGTGGGTATACCAAGCTTCCTTTTCCCTCCTCCTTTCTTCTTTATACTGACTTCTTTGACCGGTGGGGGAAAGTAACTCCCTGAACTCAGGCGGTTCCATAGTTTATATAGTTGGAATTTTCTGGTTCTGTCCAGTTCATCCCAATTCATACCATCTAATCCCATACCTCCTTTGTTCCGTCTTACTTTCCGGTAAGCTTCCCATACCTGTAGCCTGGTTATTGGCTGTGATTTCGTTTCTTGATAATCAATCATCCTCTTTTACAAGTTGTTGTTTACTTTGAAACTGAACATGCTGACCCCTTCGCTCTTTCTATCTTTCGACAGCTTTCATTACTACTACGGATCAGTCCGCCGCCACCATCTCGTTCCATCCCTGTACGCCAGTTTCCCCTTCTTTGGTTTGACTGGTCGATGGTGACTTCCCTTGTTCCATACAAACGCCTGTGTGACATTCCTGCCGGCTTTGCCCCGGATGCCATGTAGCCAGTATATCAGGTTGCATGTTACACCCTGCTCGTGAGGGAAAACGTGACCCCTCACTTTCAGCATATTCTTATCCGCTATCGAGGTATCGGTCGCCGGTTCAATCTATTCAGCTCTGTCACTCATACCTGCGGCAATCTTTGCTACCGCTTTTCCTTATCGTTCACCACCCCGGAAGTTTCCCCCCGGCGCAGCATAAGGTGGTTTGCTTACTACGCCTGATCGTCGTAAGCGGAAGGCCTTTCCTTAAGTCCTGCCTTCAGCGCCGGATAA
>CAVXGA010000006.1:0-82872 GCA_963761195.1 uncultured Bacteroidales bacterium | reverse complement strand
ATTTTTTATTGTAATTTGGATCCTTCATTGGACAGGTTTCATTTAAAAAAACAAATCATATGTCTGAATCCAGATTCTATCATTTTTCCAAAACAGGATTATTTTATAGTGTAGGGTCAGTTGGAGATGCCCTTGAAGCATCAGGTGAGGGGGGCTTTATATGGTTAAATTATTATAAACCCGAAAAAAAGGATCTTACAGACCTTGTCGGTACAATAGGCATTCATCCGTTGTCGGTGGAGGACTGCCTGGATGAGCAGCAGGTTCCAAAAATAGAACATTTCCCGAATAATAGTTTTATTATTTTCAATTCTTTGGATTATTCCGAAAAAGCACTTCATATTGATGAGATTAACCTGTTTATCGGAGAGAATTTTCTGATTACAGTCAGCGGGAATAAATCAGATTCGAGGAGACCGTTGAAGGATATTGAAAGAGTAGTAACAAACGATGTGGTTCATGCAAAGAATGGTCCGGCTTTTCTCATGCATATAGTTATTGATTATCTGGTCGATCAGAAGTTCCAGGCGCTTGATGCTCTTGAGGATGAACTTCAGACGGCAGAGGAGGAGGTACTGGATCATCCGTCCTCTTTCAGTCCCGCCGGGCTGATGCGTCTGAGAAAATACCTCCTTAATCTCAGAAAAAGTCTCTTCCATGAACGGGAGATCCTGGTAAAAATCTGCAGGATGGACTGTCCTTTTATAAATGAAAAAGCTATGTTCCATTACAGGGATATATATGATCATCTGACAAAATTTTTTGAAATGACCGAGACATACCGTGAGATTGTAACCAGTCTTATGGAATTATATACTTCCCTTCTCAACAACCTGATGACAAGGATGTCGAATGATACAAATATATCCGTGAAACGTCTTACCCTTATTACAACCGTTTTTATGCCGCTCACTCTGCTTGCCGGAATAGGGGGGATGTCAGAATGGTCTATGATTACAGGTCCTTCAAACTGGAAGACTTCCTATCCTGTTTTTTTATTTGGATTGGTAATTATCGGAGTTATTAATTATTACCTCATTAAAAGACTTGAGAAAAAGGGAAAAACACAAACCGGGAGTTTCTCCGAAAGCTAGGAATCAACTTTATTACCTAAATCAAACATTGCAAAATGCTTTTCCCCATATGACCTGATTGCATAAGAAAAGAAAATTCCCCATCTCAGGTTATCTTCTGGAGGCATTTGATTTCTGTGTTCGGTAAACCGTTCGTATTTATTCCCGAACATTGATGAAAATTCCTGGTAGATATAATCTAACCAAAACGAATTTTTGGCATTCAGTAAAAGTTTTGCAGTGTCAGCAGATTTGTTTTCAGCGGGTTTTTTAAATTTGAGAATAATTGAATTAAAGTCACTCTCTGCGGAATAATCATTGAACAGATAAAAATTATTATCACGTTCGTTAAGTTCTTTTTTATAACTGTTTCCGGTGTTAGAAATGGCTGAAGCAGGGAGCTGTATGTTTCCAAGTGTAAAAATTTTACCTGTTTTGTCGGTAAGAACTGCGGTGTGTTCAGGATGATTGGTAACGATCAGTTCTGCAAGATTTGTGAATTGCCGTTCCTTCAATTCATTCGAGATTTTTGTAAGGTACTTTCCATCGAATGGTGAAATTTTTGACAATGGCATATAGTCGTCTCTTTCCATTGATGGATAAATTGCACCGCCGAATGATTCGCCCTCGAGTACAAAATGATCTCCGTTGCTGGAATAAATGTAGGGACATGATTCTTTTGTAAGAGCCACTATTATTGCAATAATCCCTAAAACCGCCACTGTTACACCAATACCACCAAGCACCCAGGAAGCAGTTGTTGTTCCTGAGTCCTTATCAATAATTTCGATTTTATCAATAGCGTTTAAAGGTATTGCGATTTGCGAATTACTTTTTATTGAAATATTTGAGGCATAAATAATGACTTCATTTAGTATCATATCGTCTTTCGATTTATACCTGTAAGGTTTGTTCTGCTTTAAGTCGTCATGGAAGTATTTTTTATGAACTTCAGGCAATATGCCTATTTGGCCAAAAATACTATCTGTTTTAATATCATTTATTGTAATGTAATAATCATTGGTTCCATTGTGTACAATAAAGTAATTATACATAGTTTGGTAACCCTTTTGCTTTTTATAATCTTTTAATTCCAGAATCTTTTCTGATGTTGGATTCGTCTTTAGTTTGAATTAAAAACCCACCGTCTTTGACGGTGGTAATGTTCTGTTGGCTATGCCTATATTTGCAACATGAGTAAGTACAAGAAATTGTCTCATGTAATCTATAAATGTGATTATCACATTGTGTGGGTTCCCAAATATCGTTTTCGGATTCTGACGGGCGAGATCAAGCAATTGGTTGAAGGTGATATCAGAATGTTGTGTGAGTGGAAAAAATGCGAAATACAGGAGATGAATATCCAAATTGATCACATACATATTGTCTTGTCGATTCCCCCGAAAGTTTCTGTATCGGATTTGATGGGGACATTGAAAGGGAAATTGGCAATAAAGCTTTTCAAAAGTTATCCCAAGATGAAGCAGAAACCATACTGGGGAAATCATTTTTGGGCACGGGGATATTTTGTAAGCACGGTAGGGATTGATGAAGAAGTAATCAAACGCTACGTGAAGTATCAAGAGAATGAAGAAAAACAAATAGAAAGTCAACAACAAAAGTTTGATTTTTAAAGCCCCCTATGGGGGTATATCAAAGCCACCTTCTTAGAAGGTGGATTTTTACTTTAACCTTAAAATAATTCATGCATCCCTGAACAAGGTTTAAAAAGGCAATAAGGGTGATCCATGAAATAAGCTTTAGCAAGCCATTTTTAATCCCATTATTACAGTGTGTTTGATTGGTAATTTTTGTTGATTTTTTCATAATTTTATCTTTAAAATTATTAATTAATATTTAAGCATGACCTTTGTAATATGCAATTTTCCACATTTCACTCCATTCAAATAAATTGTTTGGACTAATGATTTTATTTTGTTTTGAAATTAGCTTGGGTATAAATTTACGAAAATTTTCATCTGACATTTGATAGGCTTTATAAATTAATTCGCTGCAGTAAAATGAATTCTTTGTTGTGATAAATTGAAAATTATAGGGTAAGCCTATAACACGTTTTGCAAAATCAGATGCCAGTTTCATCGACTTTAAGCCGCAAAAAGCAGGCTCCAGTAGGATAAAATCATCGACAGAGGTTAAGGACTCCTCGATACTTAACTTCTCAACTCCATTTCGGTTAGCTTCAACCAAATGGGTTTTTGAAATTACAATAGCTGCATGTTTCCAGTGTCCCCGGATAAATAGATTGGTCAATTCATAATTTTTATGTGTAAGAATTACCATACCTGGTTTGAGAATGGATTTAATATTTTTAAAGATATTCTTTTTGATTTGGTATGACCTTTTAAATCGCCAGTTGATTTTGTTAAAAATGATAACAAATGGCACGCAGAAACTCCGAAATAAATAATTAACCGGCATAGCTTTAATTTTTCAAAAACACAGCAACTATTATATTACTCTCTTGATTCAAAACCGAACCGGTAATGCGTGCTGATCGCAATACCCTTTTTAGCGTCAAATCCCGAATTGAAATTATCCATATAAAAAGCTTCTAATAACCAATGACGATTCACAGCAATTGTTCCCGAAACATACATGCAGTGGTCAGCCAGGCCTATTCCTATTGAATGCTTTTCTAACTTCCCCAGTCCGGAGCCTATACCGATTTGATTAAATGGCATAGGTGAACTTGCCGGGAAACAATTCGTCAATTTATCTTCGATGTAGAAGTATTCTTTTGGTCCAATTCGTAACAGAACCTGTGGGTAAATAAAATATTGTTTAATTCCACCTTCATCCACATCAGATGAATTAAAGTCATATTTATCCACAACTCTATTATTATATCTAAAATCCCCAAGATGAAGGCCAAATCCGATACCAATCATTTTCCAATTTATCTCATAACCTGGATTTAATTCAATGTATATATTTGAATTTTTTTGATCTGAATCTTGCAATTTAAAATTATCCCGAACAAAATTGGAATTGAAATTAAACTTATGGTAGAAATATTCCCCGTTCTTCCATGTTTGAGTGAAGCCCAATCCACCACCCGTGTAATTGTGTTTATATAAAAAATCTATTTCATGATATCCTGTACAACCATCACCGATTCTCATGGTAGTAATATTTGAAAAAACACCCGTCACGGCACCAGCACTTAATGTAGAAAATGTCATCTTTTGATCGTCATTGGTGATATCCAATTTATCTGGCATTGTCTGGCTCATCAAAATCATTCCAAGAAATAAGATTGAAATGGTCATATATCGGTAACCCGGAACTGTAAGCTTTTCATAAATTGCCCAGCATACAGCTATCGTTGTAGGAATAAATATTAAAAGGATCATTAATATTTCAAAGGCTGTAAGCCAGTGAATAATGAATCTGACCGTAAATAATAAAATAATATAAAAGGCAGCGGTGCTTAAAACCTTTGATTTGATTTTGTTTTCATGACACGTTGGGTACTTAGAATACCGTTCGCGAGTGAAAATAATCAAAAATAAACCTATTGTGATTCCTGCAATTATCCATTGAAGCAAGCTGATTCCAAAGTAAAATTTAGGAGCAAAAAAACCGGCATTCGGATCGCGAAGGAATTCCTCAAAAAAGCGGTATCCGGCGAATAAAGCAATAGCAAAAAATAATCGGTTCCCCGAAACCTGAAATTTATTTTTGGTTTTCAAAACGATCAGAGCAATAAGCAAATAGGCAATTATAGCATATACCTGAGTCGGATGGACAGCATGTGAAATGATCCTTCCAGGTTCTATCAATCCATTTACAAGTTGTGAATGATAGGGAATCCCATGTTCAGAATAAGTGATTGCCCAGGGCAGTTGGCATGGTTTCCCATAACAGCACCCCGTCATCAAACAACCCATTTTTTGTATTGCCATCGAAATGGGCAATGCAATTGCAATTGTATCAAGGATTGGATATTTAAATTTGAGTACCAACCGGGCAATTCCGATTCCAAAAAATAATCCCACAATTCCTCCTAAAATTGTCTTTCGTCCGTTATTAGGCAGATAGAAATCAGTTAAAAATCTATGTAAATCATTGAAGGAATAACTGAAGATCTTGGTTCCTACGATCAGGAATGTTACCCCTGAAGATATAATCAGTAACCATTGAACCATGGGATATTTTCTCCGATAACCTTCAATAAGAGCAAATACTATACAAGTCATTACTGCCATCAGGTAAAAGAGCGAGAAATACAATGGTCCATGGACTGTTGAAATGGTAATAAATGGTTTCATGTCTTTAAGATTTTAAGGTTGAGCTTTGGCTTTTTTTGACAAATAATCATGTGGAATAAATAATACCCATAACACGGCAAAGGAGAAAATAACAATCTGTGAAGTGGGATTTGTTGTAAAGCTATTGAAGATCATTCCCATTGCCATTAACAGGGTAATAAAAACAACACCGCCATCCATTTCACTTTTCTGGGCAACGAAGAATGCGACAATTAAGATCCATGCCGGGATGTTGTGGATCAGAAAACAAAGCAGCGCTTGTCTGGGCGGCACTTCGGGTTCGAAACAATCAATTGAGAATACCATTAAGAAAAAAATCGATAGAATAGAGAGGATATTCAGAGTCCAGAATAGTAGTTTGATTGTCATGATTTTTAATGTTTTATTTGTTGAAATTCTTTTAACCTTAGTATTGCAGGGTTTTTATCTGTTTTTAAAGTATCTCACACTTTTCCCATCATCTGGATTAATATAGGACCGATGGTATACATTCCGGTGATCAAAATCTACAACGATCATATAAGGACCATCCATGCTGGTGGTCGAGCACCAGAAAGCCGTTATTTTATTCAGTCCTTCGAATTCTTGATCAGCATAAGAGAATAATCCTGCAGCGCGGGTTTGCATACCATAAGCTCTGATATCAATGAATTGATCGAATATACTGAGCGAATCACTTTTCAAAGTTCTGATCAGGGTTCTCCATTCGTTCAGTGATGGTAAATGCCAGCCTTCAGGTGCGATTTGCCTGGCAGTTCTCCAGTCATACAAATAACCCAAACTGGCATTATTATTCGTATTGCTTTCACAAAGCCAATAATTGCCATTTTCGGGTTTATATGCAAAATTCTCCGCCATTATCCATTGTTCTCCGATTTTTATTGTTTGGTAAGTTCTACTGTCACGGCTATCGATTAACGTTCCCAACTCCCCTGGCCGGGTGGAATTGTTTTCATGGTTACAATGGCTGAAAGAGAGGAATATCCCAGTTATCATTAACAATTTTAAGGCCACCTGTTTCAGCGCTATAAACTTTCTGCCTTTCAACCCGCCGTACCAGGACACGGCAAAAGTGAATAACCATCCACCGCCTAGCAACAGGTACAACCAAAGTAAGGTGGGCTGCTCTAAAATCCATTCAATACTTAATAAATTACTAATTACAGGTGTGAACCACCAGGCTCTTGGATAATATCTGCAAATCAGATAGCAACCAGTCGCTGTAAAGAGGAAATAGAACAGGAACAGTAAAACCGAAGTATTATTGAAAATATAGATACCCAGTATACTGAAAATTATCTGGAATAAAATGACCCATATGATGGATGCAATGGCTGTCAGCATAGAATACATCAGCGCCATGTACCATTTGATTCTTTGTTTTTTAGCTGTTGCTTTCATATTTTCTTGTTTTTAGTGATTTTAATTTACTGGATAACTGAGAATTCAAGGTTTTTCCTGGTCATGCAATATCATTACTTCACCTTCGGTAAGTGCAATATGATAAATCCTGACATTATCGAGCCATCCTCCAAAATGATTGGATGTAGGAAGGAAATAATTTCCCCAGGGTTCATTTGCCCATAATGTTCCTTCTCTCGACTGAATAAACCCAAACGCAAGCATTGGATAAACCAGAGGTTCAACACCTCCGTATTTTAGTCCGACTACACCTTGTTTCGGATCACCATCGGGCCATAGGTCAAAATCCTGTGCTTTCATTATTTCACCGTTTATATACATAATCCCTTCCTTGGTCTGGCTGTTATAAGTACAAACCACGTGAGCCCAGGTGTCCATGAGAAGGGCCTGCACTCCCCCTAGATTCGTTAGGTCCTTACAAAAAGTCCAGCCTTGCCATCCTCCGTTTGAACCTGTTAATCCATCGCCTGCAAACCATAAATCTTCTGATGCTGTTGTGCCATCCGCAAGTTCATAGGAAGCAGCCAATTTACACCAGGAATAATCGGCAGAAATTTCAAACTGAAAACCAAAGAACGCTGCAAGACCCATTACAAAATGTCCTTTGGGTTCACCATTTTCACCTACATGTCCTATTGAGTTGGCCTTTACCCAAAATGACAAAGTGAAATCGGACGTATTAATCAGTTGATCCCCGTCAGGGATTTCTACGATTGTTGTTGTTCCGTTAAAAAAGGCACATTGACCTGCACCGGGTTTGTATGAATCTTCGTAAGTAAGATCCACAATACCATCAAGGGAGGGGTTATAATTTCCAACCTGATCATTGGCATTGTTTTCGAAATTCCAGTAAGCGACCTGGTCTTTAAATAATTCATTTTTCAGACAGCGAACTGAGATTGCGGCGTCAGAACCTGCTGAACCTCTGGCGATAAAAGCCTTATCGAAATCCATATTCCGGAAATAATGGGTTGGATAACTTGAACTCCAGATATAAGTTTTATACTCAGGTCCCCAAAAAGTGTTTTGAACAAAGTATCCGGCTGGAAGTGCACAAAATCCAAATGCATCTGTAGCTCCGGTATTGGGTGGTTGCCACCAGGTATTACCGGCTTGTTTCAGGTTACCACCGGCATCTGTACCTCTCCAGCCACCGTAGAACCAGGTATTATCACCTATTCCATATTGGCTATCAACCGATCCCTCAAGAATCTGCCATTCCTGATCTGTGGGTACATGCCATCCTGTGGGGCAGATACCCTGACCTCCGGATTCTTCTGTATATTGCATCATTTCATCCCAGAAATAAATACCACCAAACACTTCACAGCCGTATTGAAGATCTGACATACAGTATTTTTCGATGATATTATTATTTGTTTGCGGCGATGCTGAATTTATCATCGTCCCCGCATTCAGGTTCTCCTTCATCCAGCACTGACTGTAAATCTGGATGGTATGATACCACTGCCCATCATAATATAAGGAATCAACACCCGGACAAGGGATGTTCGTTGCAAACTGAAAGAGATAATCCGTATTGTTGCTGGGTGAATCAAGCAAACCGGACTCCTCATCATTGGCATAACCAACCAAAAGCAACTGATCGCCGGGGTTGAAATCAAAACCACTTTTGACGGATACGGATTTAAATTTACTATCATCTTTTTCAGAAATGCAGGTCAATCCGCAGACTGAATTTTGTTCGTTTCTTGAAGAAATCATCCGTATTGCCTGCTTTTGATCTTTGTAATATACCATAACAAGGTAGATATTCTCTGATCCGGAAACAAACCGATACGTTGCAGTTCCTTTGTTCTGAACATGAGAGAATGAAAATTTTCGCTGTCCGATCAGATTATAAATCACGAAATCGACTGGACTTTTTTCAGGGATACAAACTTCAAATGAAGTCTGCCCGGCAAAAGGATTGGGATAATTTTGCGAGACGAAAAAAGTTTCTGCTTCGAAATTCCTGGTTGCTATACCGGTTGTCAGCGTATCAATTACTAGCAACAACGAAGGTGAATACAAGGTGGTGTCGCAATTTTGCGTTAGGTTTTTTATCCAAACGCTTTCGAGATCGACGACAGTTCCGTTATTATCACCTGAGAAAGTGAGGGTGATGGAATTGTTTTGTGAAAATAAAGGAATGGAAATCAGCAGTGGCAATGATGACTTCAACATAAATTTTAAAAAATGTTTTTTCATGACTTTAACCTCCTTAATTTTATTTGTAAATAATATTCTGTTTTTAAATATGAAATCATTTAATGAATTTTGTTGTTTGAACACCGTTTTTGGAAGATATCGTCAGGATGTACAAACCTTTTGTCAGGCCGGAAGTATTGATGACGATCGATTTACCGGAAATATTTTCTAATGACTGAATTCTCGCTCCTGACACATTAAATATTTCTATCCTGTTTACATTGACCAGATCGTCAATAATTAACCGATCGTTAACCGGATTCGGGTAAAAGTTTATAGGACCTCCTTTATTATCATAAATACCGGTAGTTAATCCCCAAACATCAAATACAGCCATTTGAAAAGTGACTGAAACGGTACGAAAGGGTTCACCAGGCCATTCGCTGTTTTCCCAGCTTGGGATATCGTTAATTACCCTGAAATATTTATAATCATGATCTTCCTTATAGAGTGTTAACGACAGGGTATAAATCATAGGATTTCCGGCAAAAGGTTCCATTTTGTAATCAGGAATAGTCCCGGGTTCATTCCAATTACTTAACAATTCACCGGCCATATAAACATCATCCGTTTCCGGATTAAACGGATCAGCGGTAGACATGTCCACAAAAAAAGTAACAAGGGCAGGCGTGTCACCCCAGACCTGATCTAAAATTGTGTCACCAGTAATAATATGATGACGGTTAGGATCGCCTGTCCATTCCCCATCATTCCATGTTACTTCGCCGGGAGCAGCAAAGAAGTATTTGAACGAAATGTGTTGTACATTGTTAACGGGAAGTGAAATAGTATAATGAACCTGGTCAGTGGTGCTGAGTTTCAACGTCGAATCCGAACCTGGTTCCGGCCAAAAACCGGCTAAATCGCCAGAAAGGTATACCTCATGTATTGACGGATCAAAAGGAATTACATTCGGATATCCGACAGCACCGGTCATGTCAACGTTAAATGTAACATAAGGACTGCCGATCGGAGTTGAGTCATTGCTTATCAAAATATCATCGAAATAGATGGTTATATCATCTGTCAGTGTTAGGGGGTCTTCGAAATCAGGCATAAAAGAGATCATAGTCCATATCCCTGTTTTGTCTGAAAAATCAAAAACAATATCCTCCCACTGATTTGTAATGGTTTGCGAATACATACTCTCAACTTCTTCATCTGCGGAAGGTCCCCCGATAACTTTGAAATGAAGCGGGCTGATTCTCGGTTTCCAGACTTTAACATGAACATATTTGTTGTCGGTCAGGTCAATGGGTGTTGGAGACCAGAAGCCACACCAGGGATAACCATCCTTGTCGCGCAGGAATTCAATCACCGTCGCACTGGGATTATTGAGGCTTATATCCGGGTTGGACACAAGGGTCATCGTGCTGAGGTCGGTTATTGGATTATTAACCATCAGGTTCAACGGGATGAACTCAAAATCCTCTATGATATTCGCTGCTGTAGTTCCATTAGGGTCATTGTTTAAAATAATATCATCAAAATAAATAATGATATCATCGGTAAGATTAACAGGATCCATAAAATCAGGCATGAATGAAATTACATTCCATAACCCTGTTTTATCAGAGAAATCAAAAACAATATCCTCCCACTCATTCGTTAGGATTTGAGGATACACGCTCTCAATTTCTTCATTTGCTGAGGGACCAGACTGAATTTTAAAATGAAGCGGACTGATCCGGGGTTTCCAAACCTTGACATGTATAAACTTGTTATCGGTCAAATCGAGCGGAACCAGCAAATTTGACCAAAAGCCTGTCCACGCAAGGCCATCTTTGTCACGAACGAATTTAACAACAGTTGCACTCGTGTTGATGCCGCTCGGATCAGGGTTTGCTACAATAGTCATTGTGCTCTGATCATCAGAGCCTGACAACATCACATTTAACGGAATGGATTCAAAATTCTCTATTGTTTGAGCCAATAAGTACCGAATTGCACAAACAATGAATAACATGATAAAAAAGAATAGCTTTTTCATAATAATTGAATTTTAGTTGATGAGTTAATAATTACATGAATTGATCTTAATTTATATAAAGGAGTATGACTGCAACAACAATTTCTTAATAGCGACGACTCAGACATGCCCAAAAGATCATAGAGTAGGACGAAAAGAAAAATAAGAATGAATGACAGAACAGCGACAGTGAATAATATTCTTAGTGCCCTTACTAATTGCAGGCTGGTTTGTTTTGAGTTTGCATTCATAGCTTTTTGTTTTTAGTAATCATAGATATTGTTTTGTTAACGCTTATGTATAGAATCTTCTATGTTTTTTGTCAATAGCAGAATTACTAATTGAAGTAAAATTAATTCACAATTAAGCGATATCAAAATGGATTTTGCCTCTGTTGATTTTCTGATTTTGGGAAAATTGACAATTGATCGTTTTGCCTGTATATTTTGTAGTAAAAAATACGAATCCTGATAAATTGGCAAATTGAATTTGTAAAAAATGCAAAAGACTGTATTGAGATTTGCAATTTTTCATTTTTTTTAGCCCATAAGATTATGATTACTATCGATTAAAATAATTCACGGAATTTTATTTAATGCCGCTTATTAATGATAGATACATTAACAATAATTTGTGGTAAAACAGAATTTGCGAATTGAATATCTCAAATTTTGAAAAATATCGCGGGAAACCACTAAAAATTAAAATGGCAGAAAACCACCTAATTATGAATTGCAATAAAGTATGAGCGTACTCAAAATTCGGCCAGATACACCTACATCCAGACTAAGCGGGTGAAGCCAAAATCTTTAGATTCATTAATCGTGCGTCTCAAAAAATCATCATCAACGCCTCTTAGCTTTTAACCAATTCGTGCATTCGCAACTAATCCATTTTCAAATTCTTCCATTAAAACCTAAGCACATCCTTAAAACCCGAACTTCAGCGTAAACTTCGCACCTACATTATCCCATCCGTATTTGAAGCCGTAAGGACCGTACCTGTAAAAGCCGCCTATTCCGAGGGAGTAAATCCGCAGGTTCAGCAGGTTGTTGATGAGGATGCCCGATTCGTAGTAGCCTTTTTCCATGGTGTTGTATTCGATATTGGTATTGCTTTTCGTAAAATCGAGCCACCCGAACCCGACATTGGTAGCCACGGCAAATTCGGGCTTAAAGTGTTTTGACTGGTAGAGCAGCTTGCCGAAATCGTGCGTAAAAAAAAAGGCGACATACTTGTTCGAAAGAAACTCATTCATGCGCATGGTTGCAAAGCTGTTGGGGGCAAAAAGCGTAAAGACCCGATACGCTCCATTGCCATTGTAGAGGTCGGTATAAGGGATATCCGAATCCACATAGCCGGCAGCCAGCTTCAGGGATGTTTTTCCGAAATAATTGGTATAAAATGATTTTTCGATTTTCACATCATAGCGGTTGTAATCATAATCCCCATTCAAAAAACCACTGATTCCGCGTGTATACACAAACCAGAAAATAGGGTATTTGGTGCCGAGCGAAATCTTCTTCCGCATGTTTTTAATGAATTTTTCACCGTAGGCATAGCGGAACCCAATGCCGACATCAGTAAAATCAAAGCGGTCGAAAAGAACATTCACCGATTCGCTGCTTACAGCATAGCGGTAATCGTTTGTTACTTCCTTCCTGACTTTTGCCAGGCTCAGGTCAACATTCAAGAATTTTAATGTTCTGAACCCGACGGAAGCCCGGTACATTTCCGTTTTGTCCATCCGAGAAATCAGAAAATCCCTGAAGTATTCCGGGTTCGACAGTTTGGGCTCGTCATCGAAATATGGTACACCACCAGTTTCCGTAACATCTTTCATGTACATCAGCCTCAGTCCCAGGTCGGCAGTGTGGCTAATAACGATACCCAGGTCGCCGCCATATTTAAAGACTTTGTCACTGAAGCCATACCGCACAAATCCCCCCACTTTAAATGTCTGTGAGATCCGGTCGTTGGTATGAAGGCCAAGGCCTACGGTAAAACCCTCATAATCGTTGTAATTCAGAAAACGGTTAATATCGAGGTCAACATAACCCCAGGGAATTTTTCCTGTCATCAGGCTTTCGAACGTTTTTGCCATCCGGTCGAGATTGGCCTCCTTTCCGATGCTGTCAATATAGTGATAGGTGTTTTTTTCTTTATCGGTGAGTGAATCGACCCGGTACCCGAGCCAGAAATCCGGATTACGATGTGTGGCATTTGGATCAACCTCCACTTCCACATTTCCGAAGTCCCTTTTGTGCAGATCGGGATTGAGGTTGATATCGCGGATATAACTTGTTCCTTTTCCAAAAGGAATTTGCATCTTCAGTGAATCGGGAAGACCGGTTGAAATAGAAACACTGCTATCGCTGACCCTGACGTTATTCAGCAAAACTTCTGTATTCAGTTGTACCGGGAACCATTGCCTGTCATCAATGTATTCATACATCTGCTGAATGCGCATGGTGAAAGCACCTTCTCTTTTTGCCGGTTCGGCCATCACATTCTGAATGGCCCATTTATTTGAATTGATGGAGATCACTCCTTTTAGTCCGTCGAAATTGGTATTGATCCGGGGTCTGAATGAGATCACAAATACCGAATCGCCCGGATATGGGTAAATTGTGTCCTGCAGCAGGAAGAAATATTTTGATGTACTTCCTTTGCTGATGGGATTGATGTAATTTTTATCGGAGATGCTGATGCGGTCGTAGTAAAATGAATTCGATTGCATTTGCGATAACAGGAAAACAAAAATAGGATCTTTAAACCCGGATATTTTGGTGGCGATGACATGCTCATAATTTTTGTCCGGTGACATGTAATTTCTTTCCGAAACCGTTTCCATCATAAAAATGTTATGATCCTTCAGGAAATTCCGGAACGAATCTTTTGTCGTATCGATTTCCAGGGTATCGATCATGGGAAGCGAATCCATTTCGATGGTAAAGATCATTTTATCATAGCTTGTGTATGAAAAGGCGGGTAATTTTTCAGGATCGTTGATGTCGCGGTTGGCAATGGCATTGTTGATGATCCTGTTGGCGGGATTTTCGGTCGGGAATACAACGTATTCAGGAAGCTGATACGAAGAACTTTTTAGCTTTATGAGAAGGTTTTCTTTCCCTTCAGGAATAAAAACCAAAGGTTCATAACCGACATAACTAAGTGAAAGCGATTTTATTTCTTCCGAAGAACCGAAGGAAAACTTACCATCGATATCGGTCGTTCCGCCTCGTGTACCATCGTTGATCACAATATTTACAAAAGGCAGTGATTGACGAGTGTCAGCGTCGACAACCCGTCCGGATATGTGGAAATCCTGTGCAAATACGGAGAGGGTTAAAATAAATAAAAATATGATTGTACAAATGGATTTCATGTATCAGGATTATGATTTGACAAATGTAGAATAAATAAAAATTAATATAATCTTAAAGAAGGAAATCTGATTTCTCCGATTTTAATATATATTTTTGTGCTAATCCAAATTTTATGACTGAATTAATCAGCAATTATTACCTCGAACACAAATCGATATTTGAAGAAAACTTTAAGCAGGCCATTGAAAATTTCAATCCTGAATCGATCCATAAGATGCGCACAAGCACCAAACGGCTCAGGGCATTATTTCATCTCATCGGTTACCTGTCGGAAGATAAGTTCAAAACAAAAAAGTACATTGCTGAGTTACGGACCCTTTTTAAACAGGTTGGTATTATCAGAGAGATACAAATCGAACAACTGCTTGTTACTGAAAATGAACTGAGTTTAAAAAAAGCCTATCCCGAATATAAAGACTACCTTAAAAAAAGAGAGAAAAGTGAAGTTAAAAAGTTTATCGGGCATTTAAAATCGTTTTCCAGTTTGGATGTCATCTTTGCTGACCGTAAAATTTTTAAGGCGATTAATGCTATTGATGATAAAAAGGTAAGTAATAAAGCCAGGAAATTTCTGACAAAAAATCTCACCCGCCTGGTTGAGATAAATGCACAGCCTGTTTCCAATAGCCGTGTTCACCAGAACAGGACTGTAATTAAGCAAATATATTATCTGTACGACCTTCTAACGCAACTTATCGGGCAAAAAAAAATCCTGGATATTTCGGCTGCACGATTAAAAGAGGTTGAGCAACTGATTGGCCACTGGCACGATTTGCATAACTCGATCCTATTTTTAACACAGTTTTTAAAGACTAAAAAAGGAAATAAATTAACGAACTATTCCGAAATTAAAAAACAGATTTTGATCCGAAAGAAACAGGCTGCGAAAAGAAATCGTTAAGATATTGCGAAAAGAAATTGTTCCTGATAAAAAGTAGTCAATTTTTATGGTTTATAATCTTCGGCTCCCTTAGCCCCGGCCTTAAGGCCGGGGCTAAGGGAGCTAATGGGGAAAACCTCACACTGCAAAATAAGTTTCGAGTTCCTTTAAAATATTTTCACCCGACTTCAGGTCGTGAATGATCTTTCCCTTTTCGAGGACGGCGATACGATTACAGACTTCCGTAACGTGTTTCAGGTCGTGGCTTGAAATAAGCATGGTGATGTTCTTTTCTTTCTTCAGCGTATTCAGAAGATTTTTTAAACGAATTTGCGTGGAAGGGTCAAGTCCATTGAACGGCTCATCCAGAACAAGAACTTCCGGTTTGGCCATTAATGCGGCTGCAATACCGATTTTTTGCTGGTTCCCTTTCGACAGATCGCGGATATATTTTTTCTTTCCCAGAATTTCATCATTAAAAAATTCACTGAATTCAAGATAAAACTTTTCCAGATCGCCTTTTGACAGTCCGTGTACATTGCTTAAAAAGTCGAAATATTCCTCTGGTGTAAGAAAGTCAATCAGGAAGCGCTGATCGAGGTAAGAACCGGTATAATACTTCCAGTCGTTCGATTTGCGAACGCTTACATTTTTTGAAAGAACATCGCCTGAATTCGCTCTGATCAGATCGAGGATCAACCGGAAAAAAGTGGTCTTACCTGCCCCGTTGTTTCCAACCAGTCCGAAGCTTTCACCACCCTCAATGTGCAATTCGGGTATATCAAGAACCGTAACACCGCTGTAAATTTTTGTCAGATTTTTAACGTCGATCATACTATAAATTATTTATGTCAATTTATTAAAGTTCACTATTCGCTTTATTTACGACAGCTCTTTATGAGCTATTCTCTGAACCCTTCGGCCATTAAATATTTTCGTTTCATAAACTGCTTATAAATGATATTCAGCATCGATTTATAGAATAATAAACCAATGAGTCCGAGAGCACCTATAAAAAGAAATCCGGCCCGTGGAATACCAGCCCAGCTAAAAGGAAGGTAAATGATTACCGGCAGCAGAAAAGCAGGCAGCATGGCCAGCCAGTGCGTGGCTCCCAGTCCCTGATAGTTAAATGTAGCACCTTTGCTCAAATCCAATCTTTTCGTGGTGAAAGTCGCAAAATAGAACAGAACAAACGACAGAAACCCCAGGTTGTACAAATACGTCATGGTATTGATCAGCAATATATCTGTCCCGAATAATACATAAGGTGTGGTGAGCACATAGCATACGGAAGTTATGGAAACGGCAAAGATGTATTTCGAACGGATGTACCGCTCAAAATCTTTATAATTTGCAAGGATGTTATCAAAATAATTGCTTTCGTAACCGAAACAATAATTCAGGTAATTGAGCATCATCCCGCCTGTCATGAAAACACCGACAAAAATCAGCATCCCCGACATATCGTGGTAGATCTTATTCGGATAAAAGAAAAATCCGTATCCCAGGAATAAAGGCGCCATGTAAACAATCGACCGGGTTCGTTTATGCCGCCAGATCAGCCGGAGGTCCAGTGAAAGCAGTTCTCCGGTGAGTCCGAGTGTTTTCAAATATTTTATGTTTGAAAGCGAATCAATTTTTTGCTTCTTTTTCAGGATCACTTCTTCAGGGTACAACCTCGATTTCAGAAAGAAAAAATTCAATGAATAGGTTAGTATTAAAAGGATGACCGGAAAAATAATCAAAACCGGGTGATTAATGACGGATCCGAAAATAAAAGAAGAAAAAGCTGACAAGGAGATCAGTTTGAAATAATCAAGCAAAATGACGACTATCAAAAAAAGCCCGAAGAATCCAACAATAGAAGGTTTTCCCGTGAGTTGCCTTTTGATGTATGTAGCCAGAAAATTGTTGCTGAATACAAGCAGTATCATCGTTCCAATCCAAACCCAGGCAATGGACAACGAATAAGCAGGCACAATAACTTTGAATGCAAACGGGAAAAAAACAAGCCACGACAGGTAATTTCCCACCACAGCAATTGACTTTGCCGAGACATAATGAACGATGGCAGTTTTCCGGATGGGGAGGTGCAGGTAAGTTTCGATGTTCAGCGTGGGCAAGGATTGCAGAAAGAACCGCAGAAAAAATTCAAATCCAAGGTAATAAAGAATGAGTCCATTAAAAACCACGATGGGATCCTTGTCAGGGACAACTTCTTCAAGTATTTTATCAATAAAAAGACCGACAAAAAATAGTTCCAGTAAGATAATTGATAACAAAAACCCGAGGATGATGTTTAAGGCTACGCTCTTTTGCCAGATGGAAGAACGGCGCATTTCTTTAAACTGATGACGGATAAACCAGGAGAAAATCATAACTAAACTATTTGGTTAATATCATTTAAAAAACATTTAATCAATAAAATTACTTTTTTCTTTGCAATTTACTGACGATGATTAATTAAATTGATCTCTTTTTTGGGTTAATACTCGTCAGCACTACTTCACTTTCATTCATTTATCTTTTCAATTTATTATTTCCCTTGTGCCTAAGTGCATCCCTGACAGTTTTTTTCTTCATGTTTTGCTCAAATGCCTTTGTCAGATCAACACCTGTTTGGTTTGCCAGGCAGATCAACACCCACAATACATCAGCAAATTCATCAGCCAGATCAACTGTTTTATCGGAATCCTTAAAAGACTGATCACCGTATTTTCTGGCAATGATCCGTGCCACTTCACCAACTTCTTCGGTGAGGATAGCCATATTGGTAAGTTCGCTGAAATAACGGACGCCCGTTGTTCTGATCCACTGCATCAACCTGATGTTGTGCTTCCTTTAGTGTCATAATCCTTTCGGTAAAATTAGGATGCAAATATGCAAAATAAACTGGTTCAATATTCATACCTTTGCAGGCATAATAAATTGTGATGGAAGAGCAGGATGCAAATTTCAGGATGATCGCCAAAACCATTACCGGGCTTGAAGAGATACTGGCTAATGAACTGACAGAACTGGGTGCATCATCGGTCAAACGGCTGAACAGAGGTGTTGAGTTTTTTGGAGATAAAAGGGTGCTTTACAAAGCCAACTATTTATGCCATACAGCCCTTCGTATTCTCAAACCCATCAGCGTTTTTCAGGCACTCAATGAAGATCAGCTTTACAGGAAAGTTTTCGATATCGACTGGCCAAAATACCTGGATGTAAAAGGGACATTTTCAGTCGATGGGGTTACAACGTATTCCAATATTACCCATTCGAAATACATGGCATTAAAAACCAAAGATGCCATAGCTGATCATTTCAGGCAAAAATTTGGCAAACGTCCGAATGTGAATCTTGAAAACCCGGATTTAACAGTCAATGTGCGCATCTTTAAAAATGAATGTACTGTTTCTATAGATAGTTCCGGCGATTCGCTGCACAAGAGGGGCTACCGCAAAGCAACCGGTCCTGCACCCATGAATGAAGTCCTCGCTGCCGGACTTGTTCAATTGAGCGGTTGGGACGGCAGCAGTAATTTCATCGATCCGATGTGCGGTTCCGGCACTATTCCCATCGAAGCGGCTCTGTATGCTAAAAATATACCTCCCGGTTCATTCAGGGAAGAATATACGTTTAAACACTGGGAAGATTTTGATCCGGAACTCTGGGCAGAGATAAAAAAGGAAGCACAGGAGAAAATAAAAGAATTCAGTGGAACGATCACGGGATCTGACTGGTCGGGCCGGATATTGACAACGGCCCACGAAAATGTAGAATCTGCTGGGCTCGATGATGCAATTACACTTAAAACTGGTTTCTTTGCTGATACTGAACCACCAGCAGGAGGAGGCGTTCTGATCATGAATCCACCCTATGGTGAGCGCATAAAAATTCAGGATATTATCGGGCTTTATAAAGGAATTGGCGATACATTAAAGCAAAAATATCATGGATACACTGCCTGGATCATCAGTTCGCATTTACAAGCATTAAAATTTGTAGGATTAAGGCCATCGCGCAATATCATTATTTACAATGGTCCACTGGAATGCAGATTCGCAAAATTCCAAATGTATGAAGGAAGCAAGAAGGACCAATACAAAAATATGGTTGCAGAAGAACATCAAAATACTGAAGATAAATTGCAGGACTTAAAAGATCAAGACAATTTTAATCGGGCAAATGAAATGGTGGAAGAAGAACCTGCAGAAAGGGATTTAACTGTTGATATTGTGAAAAATCAGGGGACAGCTAAAATCCGCAGAAAACGAATTTAATGCGCCTGATTATTTTCTTATAACAAATTGTCTCAAATTGACCAAAGATATAATGTATTGTCAGGTTCGGGGTTAATTTGTTTGCCATAAAGAAAAGCAATTGTTTTAAAATCTGTTGAATGAAATGAAAAAGATAAAAAGAATAGGAGTGCTGACTTCCGGTGGTGATGCTCCTGGAATGAATGCCTGTATAAGGGCTGTGGTACGGACAGGTATTTACCGCGGACTGGAAATTTTCGGCGTCAAAGAGGGCTATAACGGCCTCATCAATGAACCGTTCGTCAGGCTTGAAAGCCATTCTGTTTCGAACATTATACAGCGTGGAGGTACCATCCTAAAAACTGCCAGAAGCATGGAATTTTTTACATCGGAAGGAAGGCAGAAAGCTTACGAAAATATCAAAAAACACAGGCTTGACGGTTTGGTCGTAATCGGCGGCAACGGTACATTTACAGGGGCGGATATTTTTATTTATGAACATGATTTCCCGATTATCGGAACACCGGGAACAATTGATAACGACCTTTACGGCACCGATCATACCATCGGATACGACACAGCTGTCAATACTGTAATTGAAGCAGTAGATAAAATCAGGGATACAGCGGACTCACACGATCGTTTATTTTTTATTGAAGTAATGGGACGTGATGCCGGCTTTATCGCCCTGCAAAGCGGTATTGCAAGCGGTGCTGAAGATATTCTGGTTCCTGAAACGGTGACCTATATTGATGAACTCATTGAAATTCTTGATAAAGGGTTCAGGAGAAATAAAAAGTCCGGGATCATTATTGTTGCAGAAGGTGATGAACTGGGTGGAGCCATTGAAGTGGCAAGGCAGGTTAAAGAGAAATACGATCATTACGATACACGGGTCACTATTTTGGGTCATATTCAGCGGGGAGGATCACCCACTGCCAACGACAGGATACTTGCAAGCCGCGTAGGTTATGCAGCCGTTAATGCGCTCATTGAAGGAAAACGAGGTTTAATGGTTGGAGTCATCAACAATGCCATCGCCTTTACCCCTTTTGAAAAGGCAATAAAACATAACAAAAGTCTGCAAAAAGATATGCTTGAAATGGCCCTGATTTTATCTTCTTAATTTTTCCGTAATGGAACGGACAACCTTATTTGCCGACGTACTTTTACCCCTTCCGGTACCTGGATTGTTTACCTACCGGGTACCTTTTGAGCTAAACAACAAGATAAGCAAATGGAAACGTGTTGTTGTTCAGTTCGGAAAGAAAAAGATTTATACGGCAATAGTGGTTAATATCCATACAAATGTTCCCAAAAACTATTCGGTAAAGTACCTGCTTTCCATTTTGGATACAGAACCGGTGATGAACGATATACAATACCGGTTCTGGCAGTGGCTGGCCGGTTATTATATGGCTGAACCCGGTGAGGTTATGAATGTTGCCATTCCGTCGGCATTTAAGCTGGCCAGCGAATCGAAGGTCGTTCTGAACCCGGATTTTAAAATTGCTGTCGATTACTTGAATGAAAAAGAATTCCTGGTTGTTGAAGCCCTCGATATTCATAAAAAATTATCCCTTACTGAAATTGAAAATATTATCGAGCGGAAAAAAGTAATCCCATTCATCAAAAGTCTTATCGATAAAGGAATGATTTTAATGGAGGAAGAGCTTCACGACCGGTATGTCCCCAAAAAAGAAACCTATGTCAGGCTTTCTGAAAACTATAAGGATGAGCAAAAGATGCAGGCGTTATTCAATCAGCTTGAAAAAAGGGCTTTTAAACAACTTGAAGTTTTGATGGCTTATGTAAGTCTGTCGGATTATGGCCAGGGGAAAATGAAAGATGTAAAGCTTTCGGATCTGAACAAACGGATTAAAAATGCCGCTTCTGCTGTCAATATACTCATCAATAAAAATGTATTTGAAACCCAAAGCAAAACCATCAGCAGGCTCGAAGAGTTTGCATCCTTTTCAGAACCCGGTGATATCCTTTTGAACACCTATCAGCAGGATGCACTCGCAGAAATACAGTCAGGATTCACTGCCAATAATACCGTTCTGTTTCATGGTGTTACTTCAAGCGGTAAGACCGAAATTTACATCAAGCTGATCAACGAGACTCTTGAACAGGGCAAACAGGTTCTCTACCTGCTTCCTGAAATTGCACTCACAACACAGATCATCAACCGTCTGCGCAAATTCTTCGGGAATAAAGTGGGTGTTTATCATTCGAAATACAGCGAAAACGAACGGGTTGAGATATGGAACAGTGTGCTGAACTCTTCCCCAAATAAAACGAATTACCAGGTGATATTGGGGCCGCGTTCGGCGCTGTTTTTGCCTTACAGCAACCTCGGCCTCGTGATCGTAGACGAAGAACATGACTATTCCTACAAGCAGTTCGACCCGGCACCCCGTTACAATGCCCGCGATGCTGCCGTTTATCTTGCCTCCCTGCATCATGCCAGGGTGCTGCTGGGTTCGGCCACACCTTCCCTCGAAAGCTATTTCAACACCAGGATTGGAAAATATAAGCTGGTTGAGCTAAGCAAACGCTATGGAGAAATTCAGTTGCCGGAGGTTATGGTGGCGGATATCAAAAAGGAAACCCGGCAAAAGACCATGAAATCGCATTTTTCTTCCTTCCTGCTCGAACATGTTGATGAAGCGCTGAAAAATCATGAGCAGGTTATTCTGTTTCAAAACCGCAGGGGGTTTTCATTACGCCTTGAATGTGATACCTGCGGATGGATGCCGGAATGCAAAAATTGTGATGTAACGCTGATCTATCACAAACAAAATAACCAGCTCCGTTGCCATTACTGTGGCTATTCACGGAGGGTGCCTGAGCGATGTGATTCCTGCGGCAGTACCCACCTGCGCATGCAGGGCTTTGGAACGGAAAAAGTGGAAGACGAACTTTCTCTTCTTTACCCGGATATCCGGATACAGCGGATGGACCTCGACAGTACACGGACAAAACATGCCTACCAGACTATCATCAATGATTTTGAAGAGCAAAGGATTGATGTTTTAGTGGGAACACAAATGGTTACAAAAGGACTCGATTTCGATAATGTAAGTGTGGTTGGTATTCTCAATGCCGACAACATGATCAGCTATCCCGATTTCCGGTCGTATGAGCGAAGCTTCCAACTCATGGCGCAAGTGAGCGGCAGGGCTGGTCGAAAAAACAAACGCGGGAAGGTCATTATACAGGCTTACAACCCATATCATTCCGTTATCAGGGATGTAATCGATAACAATTACCTTTCAATGTACCAGAGTCAGTTATTAGAACGCAGAAATTTCAAGTACCCGCCTTTTTACAGACTGATCAATTTGAGTATGAAACATAAGGATGCGCGTATATTGAATGAAGCGGCACGCGAGCTGGCACATCTTCTGCGCGACAAGCTGCAGAACCGCATTTTAGGTCCTGAATACCCGCTGGTTTCGAAAATCAAAAACCTCTACATTAAAAATATCCTCATTAAGCTTGAGAAAGATGAAAATCTTAATGAACACAAAAGGGAAATCCTCAGCATCCTCGATATTTTCAGGGGAGAGCCGGGGTTTAAATCAGTGAGGGTATTGATCGATGTGGATCCGGTTTAATCTGGAATTTATGAATTTTGGAATTGGAGAATTGCTGAATTGCTTTCAGGAGGATTCCTTTGGAGAATTGTTGAATCAACATAATTTTAAAAAATAATATAATAACCGTATTCAAATGGTTATACTTTCATCAATACTGATCACGCTTGCACTGGTTTTTTATTCGCTTGGAATATGGTCGGAACGGGTTGCGAGGTATCTCAAATCCTGGCATGTGATTATGTTTTGGATGGGATTTACCTTTGATGTTCTGGGAACGTTGGCGATGCACCGACTTGCCAGGGGACCGTTCAATTTACTTGATCCTCATACCTTAACAGGGCAGATCGCCCTTTGGCTGATGCTGGCCCATGCCATCTGGGCAACGCATGTGATCAGGAAGGGAAGTGAACTGTTGCGAAAACGCTTTCACCGGTACAGTCTATTTGTCTGGCTGGTATGGCTAATCCCTTACTTTGGCGGGATGTGGCTGGCGATGGGGAGGTAGAGTTTATAATTTTCATTTTAGATTTCAATATGCCTAGCATATAATGCTTTAACTATGTGCCTAACAATATTAAAAACGACCTGATAATGACGAATTGATTGAGATAATTATAAATAAACAAATTTTGCGACCTTTAATAAGGAATTAAAAGAACTTGTTATCTTTACCATTCCGATGTATTCAATCAGAATATTGCTAAAAGTCTTTTAAGATTACAATATAGAAATATGGAAAATAAAGATATAAGGTGGGAACAGCGTTTCTCAAATTTTAAAAAAGCACTAGCAAAACTGGGTGAAGCTGCAGAACATGGTTCAGCAGATGAACTTTCGGAATTAGAAAAAGAGGGCTTAATTCAGCGGTTTGAGTTTACGTACGAATTAGCGTGGAAAACACTACAGGATTTGATGCGGGAAAAAGGCTATTTAGATATAGCCGGACCCAATCCTGTGATAGAACAAGCATTTCAGGACGGATATCTGAAGGAGGGTGAAACATGGAAGAAAATGAAAAAATCAAGAGAATTATCTTCCCACACGTATAATTCAGAAACGGCAAAAGAAATTGCAAAAAATATTATTGAAAGCTACTACTCCTTATTGAAAAATTTAGCTTTAAGACTGGAAGAGGAACAAAGCAACAAGCAGGGCAGTTTATTTAACGAATGAAATACGGACTCACTATATCAGAATTGGAAAGTATAATAAATGTTTTCCGGGACAAACCTAAAGTGGAAAAAGCAGCATTGTTTGGTTCAAGAGCTAAAAACAGTTACAGAGAGGGTTCTGACATCGATATAGCCTTATTCGGAGAAACCCTCACCTTTGATGACATGCTTGAAATGAATATTCGACTTGAAGAACTGGATATCCTTCAAAAGATTGACATCGTGCATTTTGAGACCATTGATAATCCTGATTTCATTGATCATATTCAGAGGATAGGAATTACAATCTACAGTAAAGGAAACAAGCACGCTGATGAAAAATAATTGGCTGGATAAGGAATTTCATTGCCAGCCTTCTGCCTCCTGTTTTTTGAAAACAAATTAGAATTTCATTCTGGTTATACAGCGTCCCTTTTGATATTTCATGAATAATTCAAGGTGTAAATTTTAAGGATATTCATCCGATTTTAAATTTAGGGCATTTTGATTATCTTTATCCAGAAGCTTTAACAATGTATAATTGTATTAAAGATCGATTGCTAACTATTGGCATTTAAGCAGAAGATTAATAGCCTTCCCTGGTTATTAAAAAATGCCACCACATTCTCTTCAGCCTTAAGTCTTATGCAGCAGTGTTTACTATGAAAAGTCGTGCTGGTTTATAGCTGGAATTAGTAATTTAGAATTAAGCGGAGAACCAGGTACAAACCTATGATTTGACGAATCACCGGATTTAAATGTCTTTACTTTACCAGAACTGTCATCTGAATGTGTGAATTATGTAAATGATTTTAATTATTGTGTAACATATTAAAGATCTTCACCAACTAATTTTGTTGCTTATAATTTAGTAAACAATTTTAATTTGTAAGAAAATGAAAAAAACTCTTTTTGTTGTGCTCTTAATGATTTTTTCGTTGAGTGCATCAATTGTATTTGCAACAAATTCGGATTCGAAAAGTGCAAAAGAAGACCCTGCTGTTCCGGCAAAAAAGGAATATAAATTATCAAAAGATGAGGTAAGTCGCTTAACAAAACGTGTTGAAGAAATACGGGATATGGATAAATCGAACATGACAGTGAAAGAAAAGCGCGAACTGAGAAAAGAACTTAAGGGAATTAAAGAAAATGTCAGGCATAACGGTGGATATGTCTATATTGGTGCGGGCACCCTTATTCTTATCATCATCCTGATAATCCTTTTGGTTTGATCACTTGCCTTTCGTTAATAACCCGGAGCATTCGGTATAACTATCGAATGGTTCAAAGGATTTCCTGGTTTTAATTCCTGAAGCGTAGTACATATTCTGCGCGTTATTGCAATTGCAATAATTCGCAGAATTATTTTGGGTAACAGCGTACCATAAAACTCAGAATCGTATATTCAAATCTTTCTACGTTACAGTATTAAAGACGAAATGATGAATCCGAGAAAATTAGTAGTGGAAAACTGGCTGATGGAGTCTTGTCAGATTTCCTTTTTGCTTCGAATGAAGGTATTCATGCAAATTGTATTTATCCTTTTGGAATGTAATCAAAAACATGGTTTTGAATAATGTGAGGATACTTTTCCGTATATTTGTTTTAAAGCAAATACTGCTCTTTTGTCTGAGGATTTTAGACCCTTTTCCGGAGGCATCATCACAGGAATATTTTCAACAGGAGGTCAATTATAAAATTCACGTAACACTGAATGATAAGTGTCACGAATTAAATGCCTTCGAATCAGTTGAGTACATCAATAAATCGCCCGACACACTCCGATTTTTATTTTTTCACCTGTGGCCGAATGCCTATTCAAGTGATAACACCGAATTAGCCAGACAGATATTCAGTTTGAAAGGGAAAGAAAGATTGTTCAAAGATCCGGAATTGACAGGATATATTGATTCATTGGATTTTAAGATAGCAGGTAGGGGTGTTCAATGGAATTTGATGCCGGACTTACCCGATATTTGCCAAATTATGCTTAATGTGCCAATGAAGCCCGGTGACACAATAGACATAACCACCCCCTTTCGAGTAAAGATCCCATTGGGGGTGACTTCACGGTTAGGACATATCGGGGAATCCTATCAAATTTCTCAATGGTTTCCAAAACCAGCAGTATACGACAGGTCTGGCTGGCATCAAATGCCATACCTTGATCAGGGTGAGTTTTATTCGGAATTTGGAAGTTTTGATGTTAGTATAACACTACCAGCAAATTATATTGTGGGAGCAACTGGAAACCTGCAAAATGACAGTGAATTGGAAATGCTTGATAAACTCGCTGCCGACACTACCTGGAAAAAAACTTTAAATAAAGAAGATTCCGAATTTCCACCTTCCTCCGAACAAATGAAAACCATACGGTACACTGAGAATAAAATACATGACTTCGCATGGTTTGCCGATAAACGATTCCATGTTTTAAAAGGGAAAGTTAAACTTCCCCAATCCGGCAAGGAGGTTACTACCTGGGTTATGTTTACCAATCAGCAGGCAGATCTTTGGAAAGATGCCTTACACTATGTAAATGATGCGATATGGAATTTTTCAAACTGGATTGGCGATTATCCCTACAACAATTTTACTGTGGTACAAAGCGCTCTGAGTGCCGGTTCCGGGATGGAATATCCTGGCATTACAGTGATTGGGCAAACAGAGGACGCCTACTCTCTGGATGACGTCATTATTCATGAAACAGGTCATAACTGGTTCTACAGCGCGCTTGGAACCAACGAACGCAGGTTCCCATTTATGGATGAAGGTATTACCAGCGCTTACGAGGATCGGCTTATGATGGAGAAATATCCCGGAAAGAAGCTTTGGGAGGTCTATTTTAAAAACCGGAAACTGGCAAAGTTCTTTCATATAGAAAAGATGCCGGTACAGCGAATGGATGAACTTGAATGGCTTGTTCAGGCCCGAATGAATAATGAACAATCAATAAACCTGGCGGCTACGGATTACACCTATTTGAATTACGACATTATTGTTTATTACAAAGCAGCACTGGGCTTCAATTATCTGAGAGCTTATCTTGGAGATTCATTATTTGATTCCACAATGCATGATTATTATAGCAAATGGAAATTCAGGCATCCACAACCCAATGATCTTCGCAGTTTATTCGAATCCCATACGGGTAAAGACTTAACCTGGTTTTTTAGTGATTTCATAGGTACAACCAAACGGCTTGACTATAAAATTGTTCGTTTCGAACACCAGCAACTGCTCGTAAAAAATGACGGAGAACTGGCTTCCCCATTGTTGATTTGCGGCATGAATGGCGATTCAATCTGTTTTGAGAAGTGGGTCGATGGATTTGTGGACGAGAGATGGATTGATATTCCGCAGGGTAATTATTCTGAAATAAAAATCGATCCCAAACATATAATGCCCGAATTATTCAGACTCAATAATAACATACGGATTGCAGGTGCCTTCCGTAAATCGGATCCCATCCAAACCCAGTTCTATTTTACCATTGAAGACCCCGATAAACGATCGGTTATGTATATTCCAGCTATTGACTGGACCAGAGAAAATGGTTTTATGATAGGTGTCGCATTACATAACGGATTCCTTATACCCAAACCACTAGAATATTTTGTCATGCCTTTCTATGCATTTAAGAATTCCGGCCTCGCCGGATATGGCCGAATTTCATACAATATCATTCCCTATTTGAATTTCATCAGGATGGCAAGTATTAAACTGGAAGGAACACAATTTGGTGCTCCGGGTGATCAAAACTATTACAAAGTAATGGCTGGAATTGACTTATATTTCAGAACTATGAAATTAAATAATCCTTTAAAACAAAAGATATACGGATACTACATTGCAGCATCAGACCTTTTTCAGATAGAACTTCCGGAGAAGGCAACTTTAAATTCTTATCTGCAGTTTGGATATCTACTGGAAAATACAGGTTTAATCAATCCATTCAACCTGCTGACTTCATTTGAATTCAATAAGTCTTTTCAGAAAACATCGGTGGAGTTTAATTATAAATATAGCTATAATGTAAAGAATAGTGGCCTGGATATTCGGTTGTTTGGAGGGGCAATGCTGAAAAATATTTCAAATGTTCCTTTTTATAATCTTGCTGCAAGTGGCAGGGGCGGTCGTGAACAATATCTTTACCAGGGCACGTATCCTGATCGCTTTAGTGAGTTTCCGACAACTTTTTTTTCAAGACAAATGACCTTATCGGAAGGGGATCTGGTATCACCCCATAACGATAGTCTTGGATATAGCCATTGGCTTATTTCTTTATCCTTCACAAGCAATCTGCCAGGTAAAGTTGGTCGGATTCCAATAAAACCCTTTGCCAACTTTCTATTGGACGATCACAGTAGCGGCTCAAACCATAAATCTCCATTTTTTTATGAAGTTGGTTTAAAGGCAGGTATATGGAACTTTTTTGAAATTTATATTCCTTTGCTGGTTTCCGGAAATATTCAATCAATAAACGGATCATTCAAAGACAGGATACGATTTGTTTTAAAACTGGATTTATTTAAACACCTGAAATTGAACGCCAGGATAGCGGGCTGAAATCATCTGATCATTTGTTAGCTGGCATGAACCAATTTCACTGGTTGAGTCTGATTTGAATTTAACAAAGAGTTGGATAAAAAGGTCTTCCCGACTAACGTCAAAGTACTGAGCAGGCAATTTAAATTTGTTATCGATTATAGCTATATCGGCTTATAACTTTATAAATGCAAATTTTTTCTGCATTCGTAGAGTTTATGTAATTTTGGTGGCGAAAAGGGGTATTAGCTCAGTTGGTAGAGCGCTGCAATCGCACTGCAGAGGCCACCGGTTCGAATCCGGTATGCTCCACGAAGAAAAGCTCAAGGTTCAAAGTTCAAGATTCGATGCTTGAAGTTGGAAATTATTTGTCTGGTAAAAAGTAGGAAAGGGGCTTCAAAACCTTGTCGAAAACGAAATACTGTATCAGTACAAAATCCCTCTTATCATTCACCAGCGCATAAAGCCTGTCTTTATCATAAATATAAAGGTTGCCTTCCATGTCGAATGCTTTGCTGTCGTTGGGTTTATTGAACGTCACTATGGTAGTGCTATCACCTTTTGTGTCGATTACGGTAAGTATATTTTTTGGGATGGAATGAGAGATGGAATCCTTACGGGTTGAGTCGATATCGTTAAGAAGGGATTCGTAACGAAGATCAGCAAAGGAGGTAAGAAAATTTAAAAGCTTCAGTGTATCGAAACTGGGAACGATTTGTTTTGGAGAAAGCTTTTCAAGGGTGAGGTTATTTTCATCTTTATCAACCCTGAAGGAATTTTCCGGATCCAAGGGCATTTCCATGATTACTGATTTAATATCCGAAAGCCTTGCCCGGAAAACGGTATGATCTCTCCAGTCCTGTTCCATTGTGGAATATCGGGGTCCCACAAATCCTCTGAATCCTAACAACTGGACAACAAATGGAATTTCTGACCCTTCCATCAGCATGAATGTGCCCTGGTTATCCGGAGTGGGGCCGCCGACAAAATACGTTTTTGTGAGCTTAACATGCTGAAACAAGCGAATTCTGTTGAATAAATTGATTCGGTAAACATTCTGATAAATCTCAACTTTTACAGATCGGGCAGCCAATTGAGAGATCACAGAATTATGCGCTTTATTGGGAACAGGATAACGGGTCGCCAGGTTTTTAAACGTTTCAAATAACAGGTTAACCCCAGAACTCCGGGCTTTGTATTTTTCGTTTAAAAGCCAGCTTCCGTCAGCTTTTCTTTCAAGCAAAAGGGTGTGATTATTTTTATCAGCCAAAAAAACTTTTGTGATGCTTGCTGTATCCTTTACGGCAAAATCTTTCAACCTGCCTCTGTATGTTTCGTCTCTGTTGTTAAAAACCAGGAACAAGGCAACGATAAGCAATAGCAATGTTACAATGAATATAATAATATTTTTCCTTTTCATGAATAATCGATTTTAGGCATATTTTCTTTTGCGGATCAGGTACATGATCAGTCCGAAAATCAACACAATAACCACAGGCCCCACTGTATTAAAAACCTGCCAGAACAGTTTGTGCTCATTGATCCGCGTTCGGTCGAGCAGACGCAACTTTAATTCACGCGACCGGATGGATATCAACCCATTTTCGTCCACAAGGTAATTCATGGCATTGAGGATAAACTCCTTATTACCGAAGGTTTGTTTGGTATAACGATCGTAGCCCAACGGATAGGGTACGGTTTTTCCGTTCACAATACGAAGCTGGTTTTTAATGACATCGCCGTCGGCCATGACGATCATTTTGTTATTTTCGATTGAAGGAATAAATCCAATGTCTTTACTGTCCCTGATTTCGGGAGGTACACGGTTTGCATAAAGAGATTTGAAAGAACCTTCAAGCAATGCTGCAACCGGAATATGCGGCTTGTTATAAAGTCGTTTGTCAGGTTCTTTTTTTAAAATATCAAGGCTGATCAAAACCGGGGTATTGACAGTTCTTGAATACTGAGAAGAAGCCAGGAGAATTGTTTTTTTAATGCCTTTTGTCTCAAGTGTATCAATACTGCTGATAAATTCTGTTTTAATGGCATTCAGGTTTTTAACGATCGGATGATCGCTTGTTGGGTTCAGAACGGGAAAATAATACCACGGAAAAAATTCAATTTGCGGCGCACCGCCCGATTCACCTGTTTTAACAGGAATTGGCAGGGCATTCAAATCCATCACCAGATCTGTATTTAAGCGAACACCATAATTGAACAACTGATCTTCAAGATTTATAGTGTTAATGATTCCGATGGTGGCATCTGAAAACTGGATGCTGTCCATGCTCGCAAATACCGGGTCGATAAGCCATAACACCCGACCTCCGCGCATGATAAACTGATCGACAATGAATTTATCTTTTTCACTAAAAGCTGAATCGGGTTTGGCAATGATAATAGCGTCGAATTTATTCCTGATGCCGGTTTTTAATGAATCAATGGCTTTCCGTTCGGTAAGGCTGTTGAGCTTGCCGTCAATCGAAACCCGTTCGACCTGGTAATACTCACTTAATGCCATTGTGATATCAGCTGTTTCAAGATTATTCAATTCACCATGGCCTTCGATGAAAGCTACTTTCGGTTTAGTGGCCACCGTAAGCCGCCGGATAGCGCTGGCAAGATTAAATTCAAGATTTTGAATGGAATTATTCAGCACATTTTCAGGTGTAACGCCCATTTGGTTGATCAGAAGTTCAATGGGGACCTCCCTGCCTTTGTACGAAACAATAGCTCCCGGAAAAATGGTTTGCTGGCTCGATCCTTCGTTCGTCTTTACCTGGAGATCGGTGGGATTGAGCCCGCGTTCGACAAGCCGCTTATAAACATCATTCCGTTCCTGCGGGTCGGAACTGGAAGAAGGATTGATAAATTCGTACTGAATATTGTCGGAATAAGCCCTGAACTGGTCAAGCATTTCCTTTGTTTCTCTTTTTAGCCGCTTGAACCCGGCAGGGAAATCACCCTCAAGATATATTTCAAAATAAACAATATCATCAAGGTTTTTAAGCAATTTTTTTGTTGGTTGTGACAGGGTATATCTTTTTTCCGAAGTCAGGTCGAACCGGGTATAAACATAGTATCCAATTACGTTCAGGAGGACGATGATGAGAATACCCAGAATAAGCTGGATAATATTGTTACGTTTTATGTCTTTCTTTTTGTTTTCCAATTAAACTTCAAATAATTCTTAGTTAATCAATAGTAAGTCTTTCATTACCATTTCCTGCTTTCGATCGAAATCTTCGTCATCAGAATAAAAAGAGCGATCAGGCTTAAAAAATACAATACGTCTCGTGTGTCTATCACTCCGCGGCTCATGGACGAGTAATGTGCACTGATTCCAAGTGATTTGATAAACAAATCGATTTTGCCGAACAACGCAAGGTTATAGATAAATTCGAAACCCATGTATATAAATCCGCAAAGCAATACGGCCACTATAAACGAGATGATTTGATTATCGGTAATGGAGGAAGCAAAAAGTCCGATGGCGACAAAAGAAGCTCCTAAAAAAAGCAGTCCGATGTATGATCCCCAGGTACCGCCGGTATCCATATTGCCCTTGGGAAATCCAAGCTGATAAACAGAATAAAAATAGATGAGCGAAGGGATCAGCGATATGAAAACGATTAAAAGTCCTGCAAAATATTTTGAAAGAATAACCTGCAGATCAGTCAGTGGCCGTGTCATGAGCAGTTCAATGGTACCGCTTTTTTTCTCTTCGGCGAAAAAACGCATGGTAACTGCCGGTATAAGAAACAAAAAAACGAAAGGAGCCATCAGAAAAAGTCCGTCAAGACTGGCATATCCGTAATCAAGTATGTTTGAATCGATTGAAAAAACCCAAAGGAATAAGCCGTTGACCAGTAAAAAAACGGCAATTACGATGTACCCTAATAACGAATTAAAAAAACTACTTACTTCTTTTTTCAGAAGTATCCACATATCCAAAAAAATTTAAGGGGCAAAATTAATTAAATTTACTATCCAATTCCTGAATACCCCATTACAGGTTCAATTGAATTCTCACTATTAAAAGGTTTGATTGAAAACAACCACATCTCAATCCGGATCCGTTTAATTTCCACGAATCCGGACTTTATGATACCGATCAATAAACCTGCGCTGATACAACATACGGATACTGAAAAAATATATTGTTTTTTTAAGATAAATTAATACGAAAATTATTAGGTAAAAAAATGAGGTTTTTTAAAACTTATTTAAAATGTATATCTAAATTTGTTCGGTAAATATTAATTATCCGGAATAAAATTAAGTGTTATGGCTGATTTACATACGACATACCTGGGACTGGAACTCAGAAACCCGGTTATTATAGGGAGTTCAGGATTAACTGATTCGGTAGGTAAAGTTATTGAAATTGAAAAACAGGGTGCAGGGGCAGTTGTTCTCAAATCGTTATTCGAAGAGCAGATTAAATTTCAGATCGGGAAAAACGTTGTGCAGAGCGAATCTTCCTATTCATACCCTGAAGCAGAAGATTATATCAGTAATTATACGAAAGACAACAGTGTTGCTGAGTACATCAGTCTGATCAGGGATTGCAAGAAAAAAGTATCCATCCCCGTTATCGCAAGCATCAATTGTATTTCGCCGTATGAATGGATTTCTTTTGCCCGGAAAATAGAAGAAGCCGGTGCCGATGCACTTGAGCTTAATATTTTTATTCTCCCTTCCGACCCTCACCGGGATGGGGAACAAAATGAACAGGTTTATTTTGATATTGCGATGGCAATTGTGAGGGAAGTTTCGATTCCGGTTGCACTTAAAATCAGTCACCATTTCTCAGGGTTGACCAAGTTTGCATTGAAACTTTCATGGACAGGAATTAAAGGTTTGGTTCTTTTCAACAGGTATTTTTCACCTGATATTGATATTGAAAAATTTGAAGTCACATCAACAAATGTTTTCAGTACGCCGGAAGAAATTTCAACATCGCTCAGATGGATTGCCATGCTTTCTGACCGGTTGCATTGCGATTTGGCGGCTTCAACCGGAATACATGACGGAACCGGGGTTGTGAAACAATTACTGGCAGGAGCCAAAGCTGTTCAGATTGCTTCTGTTGTTTATAAAAAAGGTCCTGCTGTTATTCCCCAAATGACTGGATTTTTAAATAATTGGATGGATAAGCATAACTTTAAAGCTACTATGGACTTTATTGGAAAAATGAGCTTTAAGAAAACTATGAATCCCGCTGCCTATGAGCGGGTTCAGTTTATGAAATATTTTTCAGGGATTGAATAGGTTGATATAAGGTGCTAAATCCTCCTTCCGAATATTTGAAAGGATTAGGTGCATGTTTTTCAGGGTCCAAAAACCCGTTTTAAAATATCATTTACCCGGGCCACCGGATCGGTACGGATGTCTTTCTCTTCATCTCCAACCTTTATAAAAAGTCCGTCTAAAGCTTTTCGTGTTGTATAATCATCGAGTTGCGTATTCACCTGATTCCAGCCCGGAATGAATTGGGCTACCTGGTTATAGGCTGTGGTAAGCGTTGTCCATGCATCACTTGCTGAAATGCCTCCAACCAAAGGTTTTGCAAGAGAAACAGTAATTTTTGGTTGAAAAGCGTTTTTTAGATTCGTGTAGGTTTTTTCGCGCAGATAATGGGTTGCAGCCGTATCTGCTCCATTCAGAATAGAAAATGCATCCTGAATCGTTATTGAAGTAATCGCATCCAGAAAAATAGGTGTTGCTTCCTTTGCAGCATCTTCTGCCGCACGGTTCATCCTGAGAATGACGTCGTCGATCAATGCATTTATTCCAATGGCCTGCAATAATGGGTTGCTGGCATTTTGCACGATAATATCTGCATCTGGCGGAAGATAGATTTTAATGATATTGTCAAGAAAATAACCATTTACTTGAGATACTATTGAAACAGCCGTATCGGTCCCCACAGTCAGAGCGCTTTTTAATCCTTCGATTACCTCAGTTTCTGTAAGGCTTGTATCAAGTATATTGTTTGTTTTATCACATGCAATAAACGTCACAAGAAGTATGACGAAGACAATTATTTTTTTCATTGTAAATTATTTTTCTAACGACTTTTTATAATCCTGCGTCGCTTTAACAAAGTCAACAAATAAGGGATGAGGTTTTGCGACAGTACTTTTGTATTCGGGATGAAACTGAACGCCAATGAACCAGGGATGATCTTTCAATTCAATGATTTCCACGAGATTTTCGCTGGGATTGATCCCTGCTGCCATCATACCGGCATTTTCATATTCTTCAAGGTAATCGTTGTTAAATTCATAACGATGGCGATGACGCTCCGAAATATTCAATGCCTCATAAATAGAATACAAATGGCTGCCTTTTTTAAGCTGGCAGGGAAATTTACCCAATCGCATCGTTCCGCCAAGTCCTTTAATTTTCTTTTGCTCTTCCATCAGGTCGATAACAGGGTATTTGGTGTCTTTGTTCATTTCGGTGGAGTGTGCACTCTTGTAACCAAGGATACTTCTTCCGAATTCGATGACAGCACATTGCATACCGAGACAAATACCGAAAAATGGAATTTTATTTTCCCTCACATACTTAATCGCTGTGATTTTTCCCTCAACTCCTCTTTCACCGAATCCTGGTGCGACAAGAACCCCATGCATAGTTGACAGGTATTCCGCTACATTGGCCTGCGTAATATGCTCGGAATGGATCATCTTGAGATTTACCTTGCATTCATTTTCAGCTCCGGCATGAACAAATGATTCAGTTATTGATTTGTAGGCATCTTTTAGTTCAACATATTTACCTACCAGGGCAATATTCACTTCGCCCTTCGGATTGTTGAGCTTATACAAAAATTCCTCCCACTTTTGAAGATCAGGCTGGTTATCCTGAGGCATCATTGTTTTACGGAGAATTTCACTATCCAGATTTTCTTCACGCATTAAAATAGGCACTTCGTAAATGGATTTGGCATCAATGGATTCTATGACAGATGATGGATCGACATTGCAAAACAAGGCAATCTTTTCACGAAGGTTTGAATTCAGAGGTCTTTCGGTTCGGCAAACAATGATATCCGGCTGAACACCTGATTCAAGCAATGTTTTAACAGAATGCTGCGTGGGTTTGGTTTTTAATTCCCCGGCTGCAGATAAATAGGGAACAAGCGTAAGATGGATTACGGCACAATCCCTTCCCATTTCCCACCGCATCTGACGGACTGTTTCAATATAGGGAAGCGATTCAATATCACCAACTGTTCCTCCGATTTCAGTTATCACAAAGTCATATTTCCCTGTATCTCCCAAAAGCTTGATTCTTCTTTTGATTTCATCTGTAATATGCGGAATTACCTGAACGGTATGACCGAGGTAATCCCCTTTCCGTTCTTTGTCGATCACCGTTTGATAAATTTTACCTGTTGTAACGTTGTTTGCCTGAGAGGTCGGAACATTTGAAAACCGTTCATAATGACCAAGATCAAGGTCGGTTTCTGCGCCATCTTCGGTTACATAGCATTCACCGTGTTCATAAGGATTTAAAGTTCCGGGATCAACATTGATGTAGGGATCAAGTTTTTGAATGGCAACCGAGAATCCTCTTGACTGAAGGAGTTTTGCCAGAGAAGATGAAATGATCCCTTTTCCCAGCGAAGATGCAACACCTCCAACTACAAATATATATTTCGTGCGACTCATGGGTACTTTTTTTGAATACACTGCAAATATCCGATTAATTGTGGAAACTGTTTATAATGAAATAAAAAAATGGGCAATCAAAGGATTAGCCCATTTTCGAAAAATAATAATCTGTTATTTTAATAATACGTATGCCCTTCAACTTTAGCAAGATATCTTGAAAGCCTGATAACCTGCATGGTATAGCCAAACTCATTGTCGTACCAGATATAAATCTGCAATGACTTTCCATCGGCAGAAACCTGTGTGGATGGGCTGTCGAAAATACCTGCAACCGGGTCACCGATAAAATCTGAAGAAACAGATTCGTTGGAAGCAGAAAACCGTATTTGTTCAACAAACTTTCCTCTTAATGCAGCATGCCTCAATAATTCAATAACATCTTCCCGTGTTGTGGGCTGGTTCACAACCAACGATAAAATGGCGAGTGAAACATTTGGAGTAGGCACTCTGACTGCATTTGCAGTAAGCTTTCCTTTCAGACTTGGGATTGCTTTTGCAGCTGCTGATCCGGCTCCTGTTGAAGTTATAACCATATTTAAAGGTGCAGCGCGGCCTCTTCTCGGTTTCCTGTGGTAATTGTCAAGTAGGTTCTGATCGTTGGTATAGGCATGAATGGTTTCAATATGACCCTTTTCAATACCCAGCGATGATTCAATTACACTGAGAGCAGGAACAATTGCATTGGTGGTACAAGATGCAGCCGAAAAGATTGTGTCGGAATCAGGAATATAATCCTCATGGTTTACACCGTATACAATATTTGGTATATCCCCTTTTGCCGGGGCTGTTAAAATGACTTTCTCAATTCCTTTGGCTTTCAGGTGCCTGCTAAGTCCTTCACGTGTTGTGAATGTACCTGTATTATCTATCAATAACGCATTGTGAATACCATAAGCTTCGTAATCAATGTCTTCGGGATTCGAACCTTCAATCATCTGGATGATATGACCATTCATGTAAATTGTCTTTTTTTCAACATCCTCGATGACATTTCCCCTGAAAGGACCATGAACAGAATCGTGACGAGCCAGGGAAGCACGTTTGGCAACATCCTCCGGTGTAACTTTACGGGTAACAACAGCCCTTGGGCGCAAATGTAAACCGTTTCCCTGAATGATGAGCTCCCGAAGCAATAATCTGCCGATCCTGCCAAACCCATACAAAACAACATCAGTGGGTTTATCAAAGCTTGGCTTTTTACCGATGATATGATTCAATTTGTTTTGGACAAATTTTTTTGGATCATTGTTAAAAGTTGTTTTTTCATCCGTCCATTCCTGGTTTAAACGCCCGATATCAATTTTCGCATGCGAAATTTCCAGTTCGCTGATGGCTTTTGCCAATAGGAGGGAATCCTGGATGACAAGTTGTTTGCCTATTACAGTGAGGGAATATGAATGTTTATGAAGAATTACGCTGGAGCTTCTGTCAATTAACTGACTACGAAAGAAAATCAATTCGATTGATTTATCATAAAAAAGCTTGCCCAATACATTGATAAATTCGAACCCGGCTTTTTCGTCGTCGCACCATTTCTTCAATGAATCTTCATACAATGCTGATTCCCTGGAATTAAAGTTTTTATTATCCATATTTTGATGATTTTATCAACTCAGGTTAATAATGAATTAATTTAATTGGGTTCAAAATTAAAAGAAAAAGGGATTATTACAAAAAAAAGTAATAATCCCTTTTCAATTTTTATACCGGGTTTATTGCCCCAGATAGGATTTTAAAAGTTTGCTCCGTGAAGTATGTTTTAATCTTCTGATGGCTTTTTCCTTAATTTGTCTGACTCTTTCTCTTGTCAGGTCAAATTTGGCTCCAATTTCTTCTAACGTTAGGCCGTGAGGCATACCAATTCCGTAATAAAGGTTAATCACATCCCTTTCTTTTTTTGTAAGGGTGGCGAGCGAACGCTGTATTTCTCTTGCAAGCGATTCTCTCATCAGCATATCATCGGTATGCGGAGTATCCTCCGAAACAAAGACATCCAGAAATTTAGTTTCATCGTCCTGTGTTAAAGGTGCATCCATCGAAATATACCGTGTTGTGATCTTTTTCGCCGCGTCGATTTTGTAATCCGGCATTTCAAGTTTTTCTGCAATTTCTTCCGCCGAGGGCATGCGTTCAAATTCCTGTTCCAGCTTTGAAGTGGCTTTTTTGATTTTATTCAAGGATCCAACCTGGTTAAGAGGTAATCTGATAATTCTCGATTGTTCAGCTAAAGCCTGTAAAATTGATTGACGAATCCACCACACGGCATACGAGATAAACTTAAATCCCCTTGTTTCATCGAATCGTTTGGCCGCCTTAATTAATCCAAGATTTCCTTCATTAATTAAATCCGGCAGACTCAATCCCTGGTTTTGGTATTGTTTTGCAACGGATACAACAAACCGGAGATTGGCTTTAACCAATTTCTCAAGTGCTAACTGGTCGCCTTGTTTTACCTTTTGGGCTAACTGTACCTCTTCATCAGCCGTTATTAATTCCTCTTTTCCAATATCCTGAAGGTATTTATCAAGAGAAGCAGTTTCACGATTTGTGATCGATTTTGTAATTTTAAGTTGTCTCATTTTTATTTTGTTAAATCTTACTTGGTTGATTGTCAATCTCTTAACGAGATGACGAAAAAGTTATCAAATATACGAGGAATTATTTTTTTCTCCAAAAATATTTGGTATAATATATATCTGAATTTAAAATATCAAACACTAATACACAATCCGTTATTGCTTTAGACGAATAAATAATCAAAAGTAACTATGGGTTAATTGACATTTCAAAGCTTTTAATAGTTGTCATGGGTATCGGTATTTACATACCGATACCATAGTAAGCCCTTTCGCCATTGGGATATATTCCTTCGATTAAAGTTCCACCACTTTTCCCTTCGAGAAGATCTTTCAGGTCGTCAACCGTATTGACAGATTCCTTATCAATATACATAACAATAAAACCTTCCTTTACCCCGGAACTTTTCAATTTACCACTTTCCAGACCGGTAACTTTTAAGTCCATGATCAATATTAAGTGATGATTTTTCTTTATCGGTAATGGGCGCAAAGGTTCCTCCGAGTAATTTAATATCGTCCGTTTTCACAACGGCTGTACTGCCACTTCTGTTTTTTAATGTTACCGTGAATTCCATTGGTTCTCCATTTCGCAATACATAAACGGTAACTTTGTCACCGGGTCTTTTGGTTCCGATTGTTTCAAGTAACGCTGATTTGGAGTTAACTACGGTATTATCCACTTTCACGATCACGTCCCCCTCCTTTATTCCTGCATCTGCCGCCGCACCATTATCAAGAACCTCGACGATATAAACACCTTTAACATCCTTAAGGTTCTTTTCACTGGCAAACTGGCTGTCAATTTCCCTGAACGAAACACCGAGGTATGCCCTTTGGACTTCACCATAGTTCATGAAATCTTCCATCACTTTTTTCACGATATTTACCGGTATTGCAAATGAATAACCGGTATAAGAACCTGTATTTGATGCAATGGCCGCGTTAATACCAACGAGTTCTCCTTTTGTGTTCACCAGAGCTCCGCCACTATTACCCCTGTTTACAACAGCATCCGTCTGGATAAAGGACTCAATTCCAGAAACATCACCGAGAATATTTATATCTCTGGCTTTTGCACTCACAATGCCAGCAGTAACAGTAGAAGTAAGATTAAACGGATTTCCCACTGCCAGCACCCATTCGCCTACCTGCACGTCATCCGAATTACCATATACAAGATAAGGTAGATTATTCGCTTTAATTTTGATCAGTGCAAGATCAGTTGATGGGTCTGTTCCAACTATTTCAGCATCAAATGTTCTGTTATCATTTAAAGTAACTTCCAGTTTTTTGGCTTCCTGTACAACGTGATTATTGGTCACAATATAGCCATCATCCGAAATAATAACACCCGAACCTGAAGCCATAACAGGAGCATTGTACGAATTGTTAGGTGCCCCAAAGAAATCATTGAAAAAATTAAAATACATTTGATTCTTTTGATTGAGTTCGGCTTTTATATGAACGACTGCGTGAACTGTTTTTGATGCAGCATCAACGAAATCAGGTCCTGTGACCGGCATATGGGGTGTATAATTCGCCTGAACCACACCCATCTTTTCATCAGCAGAGGCAGAGCCACCACGGTAATCCTTTTTATCGAATAACTGATATGCTCCTGCAAAGATTAAACCTCCTAAAATAGCCGCTAAAAAATAACTAACAAATCTTTTCATAACTTTATCGTTTATATAACATTTAGTAATATGTTTTGTTTGTACCCGAAGGCAAATTTAATGCCTAGATATTTTTAAAAATCAATCTATTATTTTCATAAATTGTACCTAACAAACGGTGCTCAAGTACCAGTATTATCAGGGGTTAGTTAAAATATGTTAAGAGATTTTTTCGTAATTAAAGCAGCTAAAATGTCAGGATTGTTAATTTTGTGAAAGTTTCGATACATAATTTTAATTGTAAAATTCGACTTTTTAACGATCTTACGTCATAATGTCATAAAAAATGCAAATTAGCTTTACCAAGTATCATGGCACCGGCAACGACTTCATTCTGATTGATAACAGAAATGGCAACATTGTGCTTCAGGAAAAAAAAATTGCTTTCCTCTGCCACCGACAGTTTGGAATTGGAGCAGACGGACTCATGTTTCTCTTTTCTTCAGAAAAATATGATTTTGAAATGAAGTATTTCAATTCCGATGGAGGAGAAGGTTCTATGTGTGGCAATGGTGGCCGATGTATCACTGCATTTGCAAAAGCAATTGGTCTTATTGATCAGAATGCCCGGTTTATGGCTATTGATGGTGTTCATGAATCTAAAATTCTTTCAGAATCAGCCAGAGAAACATTTGTTTCACTCAAAATGAAGGATGTTGAAAATGTTGAAATAAGGGAAGGTAATTATATCATTAATACAGGATCACCCCATTGTATTAAATTTGTTGAGAATGTTGAACTGACTGAAGTTTTTACCGAAGGAAAGAAAATAAGATGGGACGAGCAATTTCAACCTGATGGGATCAACGTAAATTTCGTAGAGATAAAAAATGACCACATCATTGTGAGATCTTTTGAACGGGGCGTGGAAAATATTACGTTGTCATGTGGAACCGGTGTCACAGCTGCATCAATAGCAACGGCAGTTTTTACGAACACATCACCCGGAAAAATTAAAGTCAAAACCGACGGGGGTGATTTGTTGGTACGGTTCAACAAAAATAAAGGCCGATTCACGGATATCTTTCTTGAAGGCCCTGCAGTTAAGGTATTTGATGGAATTATCGATATTTGATCAGGATGACAACAGAATTGCTAATCAGGGATTATCGAAAGGGAGATTTCAGTCGGGTTGAAAAACTTTGGAGCGCCACAGGTATGGGAGGAATAGAAAGGGGAGACGACGAAAAAGTAATTGAAAAAACACTAAAATACGGAGGTAAGCTTCTTATCCTTGAAAATACATCCACGCGGGAAATCATCGGAACTTCCTGGCTCACCAGTGATGGGAGGCGGATTTATCTTCACCATTTTGGAATCCGGCCCGTTGATCAGGGTAAGGGATATTCCAAACTTCTTTTAAAGGAATCACTGAATTTTGCACGATCAAGCGGAATGCAAATAAAACTTGAAGTGCATCAGAAAAATACAAAAGCTTTGACGCTTTACAAAAACTATGGTTTTAAGTACCTTGGAGACTATGAGGTATACATTATCAGGAATTATAAATCTTAAATGGGTGGAGGATGAAGGCATTTCATGCTTATGATATTCGTGGAATTTACAATGAAGAATTCAATAAAGAGGATGTTTACAAAATTGGATTGACGTTACCGGAAATTCTTCACACGAACAAAGTGCTCATCGGAAGGGATATGCGCATTTCCTCCCCCGAAATTTTTAATGTTCTATGCGATGGAATAACAAATAGCGGATCTGATGTATATGATGCGGGTCTTGCGACAACACCTTTCATATACTGGTCTACCGCCCGTTTCGGATTCGATGCTTCGGTGATGATTACGGCATCGCATAATCCGAAGGAATACAACGGGATGAAAATATCCAGAACCAATGCACTGCCGGTAGGATATGATTCAGGTTTAAAGGAGCTTGAATATAGAATGGCACAATATATCCCAAGGTCTTTAACTCATAAAAAAGGTAAAGTATATGACTTCGAGGTGAAACAGGATTACATTAAATTTCTTAAAAATTATCTGGTTGATCTTTCGAACTTACATATTGCAATTGACTGTTCGAATGGCATGGCAGGAATATTTGTCAAAGACTTGTTTAAAGAATTACCTGTTTTTATCAACGATAAACCTGACGGAACATTTCCGGGTCATGATCCCAATCCTCTGGAACCTGAAAATGTAAAACAATTGCAGGAAAAGGTAAAATCGGAGAAGTCAGATATAGGTGTAATTTACGATGGAGATGCTGACCGTGTTATGTTTGTTGATGAAAAAGGAAATTTTATTCCACCAGATCTGATCATTGCTTTGCTGGCTCATTATTTTTTCGAGGAAAAGGGATTGACCGGGAACGTTCTTCAGGATATCCGTACGTCAAAATCTGTAGCCGAATACATCGAAAAATTTGATGCTAAAATGTATATGTGGCGTGTCGGAAGGGCTTACGCATCTGTAAAATTAAGGGAAATCGACGGAATTTACGGAGGTGAGCTTGCCGGTCATTATTATTTCAGGGATTTTTATTATTCGGACTCAGGAATATTGGCATCCCTGCTTGTTTTACGGATTATCAGTAAATTTAAAAAGCGTGGAATACGTTTTTCAGAAATCATCGGTGATATTCGAAACTATTCAAATTCAGGGGAGATTAATTTTAAAATTGAAGATAAAAAAAGCGCTATTTTGGCACTGAAAGAATATTTTACGCAAAAAGAAAAACCAGCTGCTTTTTATGATTTTGATGGTTACCGGATTGAATTTAAAGATTGGTGGTTCAATATCAGGCCATCAAACACAGAGCCTTATCTGAGGCTTCTTGTCGAAGCAAAAAATGACCAAATGTTAAATAAAAAATTAGCAGTGATCGAATCAATAATTCATAAATTCAAGTAGATGTTAAAAGGCAAACATGTCATTTTACGGGCGCCCGAACCTGAAGATGTGGATATCCTGTACACATGGGAAAATGATGAAACGCAATGGCACTTAAGTAACACTGTCGCTCCTTTTTCGCGGTTCGACCTTGAGCAATTTATCATCACCGCTCAGCAGGACATTTTTACGAACCGGCAGCTGAGGCTTATGATCGACAAAAATGTTGACGATAAGAAAGCAATAACCATTGGCAGCATCGATTTGTTTGATTTTGATCCGGTGAACGGCCGGGCAGGAATCGGGATCATGATTTCTGAAAATGAGCGGAATAAAGGATATGCCTCTGAATCGTTGGCTCTTGTCATCGATTATTGTTTTGAAAACCTTCATTTACATCAGTTGTACTGCAATATTATTACAGATAATCAAGTCAGCCTTAAGTTGTTTCAAAAACATGGATTTATTATTATCGGAACAAAAAAGGACTGGATTCGTATCAAAAATAGGTGGACCGATGAATATATGTTACAATTATTAAATGTTTAATTGAGTTACTTTTATATTTTAAAATAATAAAGAGAAAATCGAATAAGTTTAATTAATTATAATTAAAGAATTTAACAGTGACATCATATCATCCAAGATATAGCCGTGGCAGAGCTAAAAAGAGATCGAAATTTTCCCGTTTTGTTCTCTACTCAATTTTTATATTAATTGTTGCTGCTGTTATTTTAGCATATCAATTTTATAAAATCGTTTTAAAACCCAATACCTGGGTTAAAAATGAGAAAGAGGTTTCGATTTATATTCCGACCGGCTCAGATTATGAAAATCTCAAAAACAAGCTGTACAGCAGGGGAGTCATCATCAATCGGTATACATTTGAATTACTGGCAAAAAAAAAGAACTTACCTGGGAATATTCATCCCGGAAGGTATATCATAAAAAACGGGATGAATAATGATGAATTGATCAACCTTCTTCGATCCGGAAAGCAAACACCCGTAAAAGTTATTTTTAATAATATCCGCACACGAGATGAACTGGCACAAAGGATTGATGTTCAGATCGAACCCGATTCCGCAGAGATCGCCAATCTGTTAAACGATTCTACCTATTTAAAAATATTTGGGTTTAATCCTCAAACAATTCTTGCGATGTTTATCCCTAATACCTATGAAGTGTACTGGAATATTTCGGCAAGGGATTTTATGGACAGGATGTATACGGAGTACAATAAGTTTTGGAACAATGCCCGCCGGCAGAAAGCAGACCAGGTGGGACTCAATGCTGTCGAGGTTAGTATACTTGCATCCATTATTGAAAAGGAGACGAATAAAGATGATGAAAAGCCTGCCATTGCAGGTGTTTACCTTAACCGGCTGAAATATAACTGGAGGTTACAGGCCGATCCGACTGTTATTTTTGCATGGGGAGATTACAATATCAAAAGAGTTCTCAATGCACAGAAGGAGATCGATTCGCCATACAATACCTATCAACATCTGGGGCTTCCTCCTGGTCCTATTTGCATTCCTTCAATTTCTTCCATCGATGCTGTTCTTAACCGGGAAAATAATAATTATTTGTTTTTTTGTGCAAAGGACGATTTTTCAGGATACCATGTTTTCTCTTCTACGAATGAACAACATATTGCTAATGCGATTAAGTACAGGGATGCTCTCGACAGGATGAATATAAAAAAATGACAGATTGCAGGATGCTTTTCCGATTGATTAACAAAATTTGCAGCTTTCAGAGATATCCAAACTGTCTGTCTGTAAAGTTTAACATTCTTTCTGTTTCAATATTTTTCTTAGCATTTTTAATTCCTGCTTTTCATTTACAAGCTCAAAACAGCCCGTACTTTGTAAAAAGTTATCCTGACTCTTTAAATAAAAAAAGACTTGGCTATGTTATCGGTGGTCAGAGTTTAGTTTATGCTTCTGCATTAACCATATTGTATCAAGCCTGGTACAAAGATTATCCGCAATCGGCGTTTCACTGGATCAACGATAATGATGAATGGCTCCAAATGGATAAGGTCGGCCATGCAACAACTTCTGCTTACTTTGGCAAATTTGGATATGAGATGTACCGATGGACAGGCATGGAAAGGAAAAAATCGATCTGGATCGGTGGATCAGCAGGTTTTCTTTTTTTAACCATCATAGAGGCCCTTGACGGATTCTCGGCAGAGTGGGGTGCATCGGCAGGTGATGTTTTAGCGAATACTGCCGGAACGGCTTTATTTATTGGTCAGCAATTAGGCTGGGATGAGCAACGGCTGGTTTTGAAATGGTCCTATCACCCGACCGATTATCCACAATACAATCCTGACCAATTGGGAAGGACATCCCTAGAACGGATGCTGAAAGATTATAATGGTCAGTCCTATTGGCTTTCATGCAATGTAAAATCGTTTCTGCCAAAGCAATCAAAATTTCCAGGCTGGTTTAATGTTGCATTTGGGTACGGTGCTGAAGGCATGATTGAGCCCCGTTCCAATACCCCTGAAGATGAAGTGATTGCCTATCCTGATTATGAAAGATACCGCCAATATTTTTTATCCTTTGATGTAGATCTTACGAAAATAAAGACGAAATCGCATTTTCTCAAATTTATTTTCAATGGCTTCAACTTTGTAAAAATACCCTGCCCTGCATTTGAATATAATAAAGAACAAGGACTGGTGTTCCATTATCTTTATTTTTAATCAGAATTAAAATTCCTTTCGATATTCAATTTTAATCATAAAATTGATACTTTCGGTTACTTGTTTATCTATTCAGGAATCAAGAATAATTATTCAAAAATTATTTCTTGAAAATTGAAAATAATTTAGTAGCGAAACCTGAACAGATCTGTGTTTATTTGCAGTTAACAGAGATTTGACAATGGTTTGGCATAGATTAATAGCGATCACGTTTTGGTGGAATTAGTTATGAATAAATTGTTAATAAATACCTAATTTATCGTTTAGTGTTTTTGAATTCAAGTCAATAAGAATTTTTCAACAATGAGGTGTTTATAAATGCATTTGCCTTCCGCTTCTGATTCATCGTATCTTGGCTGATCAAAATTTTAAGGACAGCAGTTATTTATATTTCACGGGATCAGCATTTTACAACTTTCAAATCACCAGAAAAATTTTAACTAAGATGAGCGATAGTCTTTTTCCCAACGTAGAGGACAAACAAGGGGTTATAAAAACATCAGACAATTATGAGAAAATCCTGCAAAACAGGCAACGCCCTTCGGTTCCTGATGATTCCATTTCAATGGAACTGAAAGTTACTGGGGCCTTATTGGAAAAAGTGAAACCCTCGCAAAGGACGGAACTAAAAGAATATTCTACGGAATTAGCTCGAAAGAAGGCAACAGAATATTTTAATGGTGATGAGTTAGCCGGGAATGTCTGGATGAATAAGTATGCATTAAAAGATAGCCAGGGGAAACTGTATGAATTGACTCCTGATGATATGCATCACCGGCTTGCTTCGGAAATTGCCCGAATTGAGAAAAAATACCCTAATCCAGTGAGTGAAGAAGTAATTTATAGCCTCCTTAAGGATTTTAAATATATTGTCCCTCAGGGAGGGCCAATGGCCGGTATTGGAAATGATTTTCAGATATCTTCATTGTCAAATTGCTTTGTAATTGGGAATAAAGGAAATTCAGATTCGTATGGTGGTATCCTGAAGATCGATCAGGAACAGGTTCAACTGATGAAACGAAGGGGAGGTGTCGGACACGATCTCAGCCACATTCGCCCCGAAGGCAGTCCTGTTAAAAACAGTGCATTGACCTCAACAGGAATTGTTCCATTTATGGAAAGGTATTCAAATTCCACACGCGAAGTTGCCCAGGACGGACGTCGTGGTGCCCTGATGTTGTCCATTTCAATAAAACACCCGGATGCCGAGAAATTTATTGACGCAAAAATGGAAAAAGGAAAAGTGACGGGGGCAAATGTTTCGGTTAAAATTGACGATGAATTTATGCGGGCCGTTATTGAGAATAAGCCCTATAAACAGCAATACCCTATTAATGCAGCAAACCCATTGTATGCGAAAGAAATCGATGCCCGAAAGCTTTGGGAAAAGATCATTCACAATGCATGGTCATCAGCTGAACCGGGTATACTTTTCTGGGATACCATTTCGCGTGAAGCCATTCCGGATTGTTATGCTGAACACGGGTTTAAAACGGTTTCGACCAATCCCTGCGGTGAAATCCCCTTATGTCCATACGATAGCTGTCGGCTTCTGGCATTGAACCTTTACAGTTATGTTGATAATCCATTTACGCAGGATGCCAGCTTTAATTCCGAACTTTTTACCAAACATGTTCATTATGCACAGCGGATCATGGACGATATTATTGATCTGGAGATAGAAAAGATAGATGGTATCCTGGCGAAAATAATAGCTGATCCTGAAGACCCGGAAATAAAAAATATTGAAAAAAAATTATGGGAAAATATCCGTGAAAAAGCTTTGCAGGGAAGGCGGACAGGTATTGGTATTACGGCTGAAGGCGATATGATAGCTGCTTTGGGCAGCCGCTATGGAACAAAAGAAACCACTGACTTTTCAGTGGAAGTTCACAAACTTCTGGCTGTGGAGGCGTATCGTTCGTCAGTGAATCTTGCAGAAGATAGAGGCCACTTTCCTGTATTTGATATTGAGAAGGAAAAAAATAATCCCTTCATACTTCGCTTAAAGGAAAACGCCCCGCAGGTGTATGAAAAAATGACGCGGGTTGGCAGAAGAAATATTGCAATGCTTACCATCGCTCCAACCGGAAGTGTTAGTATCTGTACGCAGACAACATCCGGCATTGAGCCGGTTTATATGATTTCGTACCGAAGAAGGAGGAAAGTAAATCCAAGCGATCGGGACGTAAATGTAACGTTTGTGGATGACATTGGTGATGCCTGGGAAGAATACAATGTTTTTCATCCGAAATTCATTACCTGGCTTGAGGTAAATGGGTATGATATTGATAAAGTAAAATCCTATTCGGATGAAGAGTTGCAGCCCATTATACAAAAATCGCCCTATTATAAAGCCACCTCCAACGATGTTGATTGGTTAGAAAAAGTAAAAATGCAGGGGGCAGTACAAAAGTGGGTCGATCATTCCATAAGTGTTACAGTAAATCTACCGAAAGATGTTAACGAGGAAATGGTAAGTAATGTATACCGGACCGCGTGGGAAAGCGGTTGCAAAGGAATAACCATTTACAGGGATGGTTCGCGCGATGGAGTGCTGATTACCAATGAAAAAAAGGTTGAAGACACCAACGAATTTAAAGAAACAAAAGCGCCCGTCAGGCCTAAAGTACTTGAAGCCGATGTCGTCAGGTTTCAAAATGATTATGACAAATGGATTGCTGTTGTTGGATTGTTGAACAATAAGCCCTATGAAATTTTTACCGGTAAAGCGGATGAGTTTTATTTACCTCCTTACGTCAACCGCGGTTGGGTGATAAAAAACAAAGCCGAAAAGGGCGAACCGGCACGGTACGATTTTCAATTTGAAGATAAAGCCGGGTATACGATTACGATACCTGCACTTTCAAGATCATTTAATAAAGAATTCTGGAACTATGCCAAATTGATTTCAGGGATTTTGCGTCATGGCATGCCGCTGCCTTATGCCATTAACCTGGTTGAAAACCTTACCCTTGATAATGAATCGATCAATACCTGGAAAAATGGAGTTGTCAGAACCTTGAAAAAATTCATTCCGGATGGAACCGTCGATCAGAAAAGCAGTTGCCCTGAATGTCATTCCGAAGGCTCACTGATGTATAAAGAAGGTTGTCTGGTTTGCAAGGAATGCGGTTATTCGAAATGTGGATAAATGCTGACTTTGACCTTATTTTTGCAATTCCCGGTTCAGCCGGGAATTTTTTTGTCCGATAATTTTACAATAATCTTATTTAACTTTATATCCTGCAGAATTCAGTATTTCAACTACTTTATTTCTAAAAACTCCCTGAATTATAATGTCACCATCTTTGATCGTGCCACCAGAGCCGCATTTTGTTTTAAGTAACTTTCCCAGTTCTTTTAAATCTTCTGATTTTCCGATAAACCCTTTAACAAGTGTCACAATCTTGCCTTTCCGTTGTTTTTTATCAAGAATCACAACAAGTTTTTGCTGCGAAGCAGATAAGGTTTCGGGTTCTTCCTCTTTATCGTTCTGATAGTTAAAATCAGGATTGGTGCTGTATACAATGCCGAGTCTCTCTTTCCAGTCGCTTGCCATAAGGAACTATCTGTTATTGTTGAATGAAGGATTAATTATAGAAATTCTATATGTAACAGGGTTGACATTATTAAGTACCTCATATCAGTATTTCGACCTCGCTTCCATTTTAGCTATTCTCCTTTTCATATTTACTTAAATTTTCTGAAGGGTTCTTTGTAAAATACGAAGGTCGTTGTTTAGAATCATAATTGAAAAATGATGCGATCCATGCTATCGATATCAAATTACCTATAATCAAGAGATTAGGTTATGGATTTTTTAATCCCACCCGAATTGATGAATTTAATATCGGTAACGATTAAATTAATCCCGGGAAATTGGGAAGCATGCCTTTGGTTATTTCTTTCATTTCTGTTTCACCTTTTTGAGCAGCCTCTTCAAGTGCTTTGTTAATGGTGTTCATTACCGTTTTTTCGACCACGGTTTTAGGCATGCTTTTCAGGAAGTTTTCAGAAATATCAATTCCTGTAATAACTTTATTGGCATTCGCCTTTACTTTAACATCACCGTTCAGCGCTTCCACTTCAACCACAATGTAATTCAGCTTCTTTTTAGCTTCTTCAATTTTTTGTCGGGCTTCATTTAGTTTTGAAAATAAATCGCTCATAGTGTTTTGATTTTAATGAATTTACGTTATTTTAGATGATTGCCGAGAGTAAATTTAGCTATTTAATTTCTAGTAACACAATTTTACGCAAAGTTAAACTGAAAAACTCTACAGATTTAATTTTAAAACATTTTAGAAAAAAGAGATTTAACTGGATATTAAACCGGCATCCTTATTTTGTTGGCATGGAACTTAAATAATCGACACCTATCAATACATCGAAATCTCCACCGAATTCACGATTGTAAACAAAAACAGTGTAGGTGTTTTCGGTTTCAGCATGATTCCCTTCAATAAAAGTTGCATCACCTGCAGACTGCCCATGATAACGAAGAACATACTGATAATTGTAATAACCTTGTTTTAAAAGTAAGATCTTTTCGTATCGTTTCATCTTGTAGTTGTAATCCATTTTACTTGCATCAGAAAGCTGCCAGTCAGTTAACTGACCAAGAATAAACATGTCGGCATCTATCATGGGAGCGGGATAGGAAAGAAAAAAATGAACAGAAACGTATTCAGCCTGAGTTTCTGAATCGCTCCGGTCATCCGTTTTTATTTTCATTTGTCCGTCAATATCCTTCTCCGTTTTATAAACCTGGAATGTTCTTTTTTCATCATCCCGAAGGTAAACCTGGTAACCATCGCCTGCATATACAATTTTTGCTACGTTTTCCGAATTAGACCTCAGTGTTTTTATATCGAATGCCCTGAACTCATTTCCTCCGTCAAAAACATTTTCTTTATCATAATCATAATCGTACTTATCTCCAATAACCATTTTGGGCTGTAAGTTGGTGATGGCATTGTCCCATCTGACCATTTTGAATAATCGTACGACTTTCAGGTCCTGATAAGGATTGATGATCCGGTAACCGTTTGCATTTATGCTGAAATCGACTTCCTGTTTATAATTCTTTTCTTCAAGCTGTGTGGCCTGATGAACACGCCCTGTGATCCGTACTTTCTGATCGACCAGCATAAAGCGCCGTGTAAAAAAAATGCTGTCAGGGTCTTCATTATAAACGGTCAGAATATAATTTCCGGGTATTTTAGGTATGAGATCTTCCGTCGGAAACACCAATACGTAATGCGTATAAGGCAGAATGGTATTAATTGAAAAAGAATAGTCACGGATGGATTCTTCAAAATAACCATCGATGTATTCATCCTGCCGGATAGCCGAAGGTTTCCAGTTTGCATCGCAATGTGTAATGGTGTAGGTGAAATTTTTATAATCACCATCCAGATCGTCAAATGACAGCCTGAGTTTTTCGTCAGTACCGAAATTTAACAATGGTGGAGACATATCCCAGCCATCTCTGTGAAAAAGAACGGTTTTAATGGAAGATTTGTAAATCGTATTGCATTTCTCAAAATAATTTATCGAATCTGAAGAGTTTATTGAATCTGTAGTCTGTGAAAGAATGTCTTCAGGATAAAGGAAAATAAACAAGCCGGAAATTACAATCATGAAATGAATAACCCTGTAACGGGATGAACTTAAAAAATTCCTTGTCATATTTCTCAGGTAACTTTTCATTTTGATTTTTTATAAAACATTCATACTATGAAAGAGTCCTCCGGACAACAATACAATAATTCAGTAATTCAACAATTCAACAATTCATTCATTCATCAATTCCCTCACCGCCATCCAGGCCATCAATCCCATTCCGGTTTCAAGACTTTTTTCGTCAACATTGAAAGTTGCTGAATGAAGATTTGATGTAATTCCTTTTTTTTCATTTCGAACTCCCAGTCGGTAAAAACAACCCGGAATTTCTTTGGCGAAGTAAGCAAAATCCTCTGCCGTAGTTCTCATTTCAAGGTCAGCGACATTTTCAGAACCCAGGTATTCGATAGCAAAATTTTTTGCCCGATCTGTTAATTCAGGATTGTTGTAAAGTACCGGGTATCCCGGATCAAAAACAACATCGCATTTAGCCCCCATGCCTTCAGCAATGGATTGAGCCATTTTAACGATCTTTCCTTTCATTTCTGCCCGCCATCCTTCGTCGAACGTGCGCATGATGCCTTCCATCTTTACTTCATCGGGAGTAATATTGGTCCTGCCGTCGGCGATTACACGACCGAAGGTTAAAACAGAAGTTTCAACAGGATTCAGATTTCTGCTGATGATCTGCTGTAAGGCAACGATAATGTGAGATGCGATCAGTACCGGATCGATGTTTTTATGAGGCGTAGCACCGTGTCCGCCTTTGCCTTTTATGGTTATAAAAATCTCATCTGTCGAAGCCATATATTTTCCGCTTCTCAAACCGATTTTACCGGCATCTAGATCGGGATAAACGTGCTGACCAAAAATAAAATCCACACTGGGATTTTGTAAAACTCCTTCTTCGATCATCACTTTCGCACCACCGGGATATTTTTCTTCCGAAGGCTGAAAGATAAATTTTACCGTTCCTTGGAATTCATTTGCAATCGTTTTAAGTATTTTAGCGGCTCCCAGCAAGCAGGCCGAATGTACATCATGGCCGCAGGCATGCATTTTCCCGGCTATTTTCGATTTATACGGAACATCATTCAGTTCATTGATGGGCAAAGCATCCATATCGGCCCGGAGGGCAATTACTTTTTTCCCTGGGGTTTTCCCTCTAATCATCCCCACAATACCTGTTTTTGCTATGCCGCTTTTGTACTCAATTCCTGCCCCGGCTAAAAAACTGCCGATCAGACCGGCTGTTTCATGTTCTTCGAAGGCAAGTTCCGGCAAAGCATGGATTCTTTGTCTGATCTCCACTATTTCAGGATAGAATTCACCGGATAATTGTTTTATTCTCTTTTTTATTTCTTCCATGGATGAATATTGAGAAAGAGCAAAGATAAAGTTTTTCGATCAGTATGTTATCAGGTTGGTGTTGTCATCAGGCTGATCATGTGGTGAGGTGTTTTATTGTTTGGCCTGTTGGTGACAACACCAACAGGGAGAAAGGCTGGTAAAAATTTAAAAACCTGTCAGGTTGGAAAAACCTGACAGGTTGCTTTTGGATTATTTTCTTCTGCAATATCATCCACCTTGAATAGCCGTGACTGAGGATATATCGCATTTTATTCATCAGATGACTTTGCGTCATTCAATGCATTCTATAAAAAAATCAGATTTACAGACTGTGTTGGTTTAATTTTTGACACACCTGACACTGAAACCGTAAAGCTTGGTTTGATTGACACGACCGATGGAAGTTCCCATATCATAAAGGATCCGGTACCACGCAAAAGTCGAACTGCCTTGTGTGGAGGACCACATATAGGTGTAACTACCTTCATCGTTAAAATTGTTGTAATTATCGAGGTATCCGGCTGGAAGTGCAGTAAATCCGAAATCATTGGTTCCATTGCCATCGTTATCCCATCCGGTCTCGCTTTTCATTTTGGTTCCTACATCCGTTCCGCTCCAGGTTGCAGTGCAGTTTACAGTCGGGTCAATAAATTGAGTAAGCGTGCACCATTCCGGATCGGTAGGAATATGCCAGCCTGATGGGCAAATACCCTGTGTTCCCGCAACGGTTGAGTACTGCATCATTTCATTCCATTGGTAAAGGCCGCCGTACATATCACAATATTGTGTACTATCATTATAGCAGTATTTTTCAATAATGCTGTTGTTTGTCATTGTTGTGGCGCCAGGGATTACGGTTCCAATGTTTAAATTTTCTGCCATCCAGCACTGGCTGGATATTTGAACCGAAGTATAGGATTGGTCGTCACGGGGATCAACAAAACTGTCACCGCAGACAAAAGGAATGATTGATGGGATTTGTGATACTGCGCCAAGATTGGGTTCCCAGACATTATTTTTATCAGCATTATTAACCTGTGAATCAAGGTTCAGATCGACAGGAATATATCCCAAAGCGCCGGCATTTGTATTCCATCCCGGATATTTGTCTGCTGTTTCAACTTTTTTGTTCGCATCGCTGTCACCTCCCATCATTCCAAAAACACCTGTTCCGATTTGTTTTTGTCCGTCAAGATAAGCTTTACTCAACAGATTGGTAAAATCCCAGGAATAAACTCCACTAGCATTGGTAAGCGGAGCAGATGACATGACAGCAAGATGGTTCCTGTGCCAGATTATCACAAAGAGATTAGCTGTAATTGTTCCACTATAACCGATCATACTGCTGCCATCGATCCCGACAATACTGCCATCTGCCTCAAGGAAGGCGGCCTGGCGGTTAATCTTTTTATCCGGTGTGGCTGTGGACGCATCACCGGTTGTTTCTCTTAATTCGACAAGCACCCAGTCCACAATAGCTGCATCCGGAACTGAGCTTACTGATTCAGTCCCGGAGTAACTCCAGGGCACACTATTGTATGGCTGGTTCAGCGGAATAAGATTCTCGGTATTGAGAGTCGTATTCATTGACGTGCCGTTAAAGGCTCCTTCAAGGAATACTTTCAGGTTTAACAAAACCTGGGCATTCAGATGCAATCCTAAAAATGCAATAAGGGCAACAAGGACAATAGTAAATTTTTTCATAAGGGATAAGCAATTAAGATAATTAAATTTGACAATAAATAGAGCAACTTTAATATTCAATTATTGTACGCATCAAAATTAACACTATAATTTGAAAAGGAAAAATCTTCAAAATATTTATTCTTCTATTCATGAATTTAAACCGTTAGAGGCAAAAACAGTGAAAAAATTTCAAGTTGTACGAATCATAGTACTCACATGTGTCTTGGTAAATGTAGTTAATCCAACGAAACCTGAATGGGAAAGAGAAATTTCTAATTAACTTTCCTCAACAGCACTGCATAAAAGTTAATCAATCTTCTGAATTTTCAAGCTTCGCCCTTTCTGTTTTTTTCAACCAGAATACGAATAATTGTAACCGTAAGCTTTACGATCAATAGTTTGTCATATTTCAATAGTTCATAAAATTTAAATATTTCATTGTTTAAATATTTGCTATATCTGAGTATTTTATAAATTTGCCCGCATCTAACAAAATGAGGAACGGGTACATTTACTTTAACAATTTGACATGTCAGAAGTTATAAAGATCAAGCGGGGACTGGATATCAAACTTGAGGGAGAGGCTGAAAAAAGAATATCTGAAGTCGCCGGCGATAAGTATGCGGTTAAACCTCCGGACTTTATCAGCGTTTTCCCTAAATTATTAATCAAGGAGGGTGACGAAGTCAAAGCCGGAAGCCCTATATTTTTTGACAAATACAGGGAGAATATCATTTATACTTCACCGGTCAGCGGAACAATAACTGAAATATACAGGGGCGCAAAACGGAAAATTCTTGAAATCAGGATACAGGCAAATGGTAAAAACGAATACGAATCGTTTGGTGCTTCTGATCCAAAATCCCTGACGCGGGAACAAATCACAGAGAAACTTCTGAAATCAGGTGTCTGGCCTTATATCCGTCAGCGTCCTTACACCGTTATTGCAAATCCTGATCACAATCCAAAAGCGATTTTTATATCTGCATTTGAATCGGCTCCGCTTGCTCCCGACCTTGATTTTATAATTGAAAAAGAGGTTCCAGCATTTAAAGCGGGACTGGAAGCATTAAAAAAATTAACAACGGGTAAGGTTCATTTGAATATAAGGGAAAACAGTACTCATTCGCAAGCATACCTAAATGCTCAGGGTGTTGAGATCAATCGTTTTACCGGACCTCATCCTGTTGGAAATGTCGGCATACAGATTCATCATATCGATCCGATAAATAAAGGCGATGTTGTTTGGTTCCTGAACCCGGCCTCCGTGGTTATTATTGGTCGATTGTTTCTGGTAGGCAAGTATGATGCATCCATGATCATTGGGCTTGCAGGTTCAGAGGTATTAAAACCCCAGTATTACAAAGTCATATCAGGAACTTCGATCCTTCCGCTGGTCAAAGATAATCTGAAATCCTCCAATATAAGGTGTATCAGTGGCAACGTGTTAAAGGGGACGAAAATTGACCGCGATGGCTACCTGGGTTTTTACGACACACAGGTAACGGTTATCCCGGAAGGAAATTATTATGAATTTTTTGGGTGGGCCATGCCCCGACTGAATAAATTCAGCTTTTCAAGAACGTTTGTATCGTGGCTAATGCCCGGCAAAAAGTATGTGCTGGATACTAACCTGAATGGGGCCCATCGTGCGTTTGTACTTACCGGTGAATATGAAAAAGTTTTTCCCATGGACATCTATCCGATGCAATTGCTGAAAGCCATTTTGATCCGGGATATCGACCTGATGGAAAATCTTGGTATTTATGAGGTTGATGAAGAAGATTTTGCGTTGTGTGAATTCATCGACGCCTCGAAGACAGAAATGCAGGCTATTGTCAGGGAAGGGCTCGATTTTATAAGAACTGAAATGGCTTGATCATTTACCCTATTTATTCTTAAGGTTGTCATTTAAATAACTTGATATATTGAACTTGAAACTTTGAACCCATATAAATGAAGTCAATTAGAAAATACATTGATAAAATTAAACCTCAATTCGAAAAAGGGGGAAGGTTTGAAAAACTTCACTCTACTTTTGATGCGATCGAAACGTTTCTATTCGTTCCCAATACCGTTACTTTCAAAGGAAGCCACATCCGCGATGCGCTGGATATGAAACGCACCATGAGTGTGGTGATCATTGCGCTTATGCCGGCTTTGCTTTTCGGAATGTGGAATGTGGGCTACCAATATCATCTGGCTATCGGAGAACATGCAGGAATTGGACAAAATTTCTGGTTCGGATTTTTAAAAGTATTACCAATTATTATTGTTTCGTACGTGTCAGGTCTTGCGGTGGAATTTATTTTTGCCCAGTATCGCGGACATGAAGTGAACGAAGGATTCCTGGTAACCGGAATGCTTATCCCTCTGATCGTCCCTGTGACGATTCCACTGTGGATGTTAGCAGTAGCTACAATTTTTGCCGTAGTCATCGGTAAAGAGGCCTTTGGAGGAACCGGAATGAATATCTTTAATCCGGCATTACTTACACGGGCATTTTTATTTTTTGCGTATCCGGCTTATATTTCAGGAGATAAAGTCTGGATATATGGCCTGACAAAAGGAATGCCTGTGGTGGATGGATTTTCAGGGGCAACTCCCCTGGGAAATGCAGGGCTGGGGATGTTCGATAAGTTGCCACACTTATGGGATATGATAATCGGAACAATTCCCGGATCGATTGGCGAAACATCCAAAATCGCCATCCTGATCGGAGCTGTTATTTTGCTTTTTACCGGTGTTGGAAGCTGGAGAGTGATGCTTTCGGCTACTTTTGGCGGACTCTTTATGGCTTTGATTTTTAACCTGGTTGGTGCCAATGATTATATGAAAATCGATCCCATCACGCAAATTATGATGGGCGGATTTTTATTCGGGATGGTCTTTATGGCTACCGACCCTGTGACTTCGGCCCAGACCAATCGTGGTAAATGGATTTACGGAATTCTTGTGGGTATGTTTGCAATCATGATCCGGGTATTCAATCCGGCTTATCCCGAAGGAATGATGCTTGCTATTTTACTTATGAATACGTTTGCACCGCTTATCGATCATTATGTAATTCAGGCAAACATCAGCAAAAGGCTCAAGCGAATGAAACCTGCAGTTAAGTAAAAATAAAATTCAATCAAATGCACAGCAATAAATATATAATCATTTATTCTTCCATCATGGTCGTGCTGGTGGCGGTCTCACTCACTTTTGTCGCCATGGGCTTGAAGCCCAGACAAGAGGATAACATCCGGATTGAGAAAATGCAGAATATCCTTGCGTCTGTTCGTATCCATGTTCCGGCAAAAGAAGCAATTGCTACATATAAAAAGTACATTACGAAGGTCATCGTTTTGAATAAAGAAGGCAAAATTGTACCGGGCGTTGATGGTTTTAAAGTCGATATGTCTGTTGAATTGAAAAAACCGGCTGATCAGCAAAACCTACCTGTTTTTATAGCAACACTCGACAATGGCGGAAAATATTTCATTGTTCCGGTTCGTGGCAAAGGATTATGGGGACCTATTTGGGGATATGTAGCTTTGACGGATGATTTTAATACGATTTACGGTGTAACCTTCGATCATAAGGGTGAAACTCCGGGTCTTGGAGCAGAAATAGCAACCGAAGAGTTTCAAAAACAATTCGACGGAAAACAGATTTTTGATCAGCAGGGCAATTTTACCTCTGTTAATGTTGATAAAGGCGGGGCGCCCAAGGGAGATATCCATGCTGTCGACGCCATTTCAGGAGGCACCATTACAAGCAAAGGACTTGAAAAGATGCTTAAAGATTGTTTAGCAAGTTATGAGGTTTATTTTAAAAATAAAGGGAATATATGAGCAGCAGCATAAAGGAAAGGGAACCATTGTTCTCGGCTAAAAATATAAAGCTATTAAAAAACCCGGTCAACCTGAATAATCCGATCACTGTTCAGGTGTTGGGTATTTGTTCGGCACTGGCCGTTACCGTGCAGTTAAAGCCTGCGCTTGTAATGGCGTTATCTGTTACTGTTGTAACTGCATTCTCAAACCTGATCATTTCATCGGTGAGGGATACGATACCTTCCAGAATTCGAATTATCGTTCAGCTGGTTGTTGTAGCGGCTTTGGTTATTATTGTCGACCAGGTGCTGAAAGCTTTTGTTTACGATGTAAGTAAAAAACTTTCGGTTTTTGTTGGGTTGATCATCACCAATTGCATCCTGATGGGTCGTTTGGAAGCCTATGCAATGGCGAATAAACCCTGGCCGTCATTTCTGGATGGCATTGGAAATGGGTTAGGTTATGGAGCTATTTTGGTAACAGTCGGGTTTTTCCGTGAACTATTAGGCTCAGGAAAAATTTACGGATTTTCGGTCGTCCCGGAAGCGGCCTTTAAAGCAGGTTATGTCAACAATGGCTTAATGATTTTGCCGCCAATGGCATTGATCGTGATCGGTGTGATTATTTGGCTGCAGCGTAGCAGAAATCGTGAATTGGTTGATAAATCTTAATCAGACAGGAGAACTTCAAATGGAAAATCTATTTAATTTATTTGTCAGGTCAATATTTATTGATAACATGATCTTTGCCTATTTTTTAGGCATGTGTTCATACCTTGCTGTTTCAAAAACAGTTAAGACCTCCGTTGGATTAGGAATTGCAGTTATTTTTGTATTGATAATTACAGCACCGATAAACTGGCTGATTGATACGTTTGTGCTCAAGCAGGGAGCATTAGCATGGCTTTCCCCATCATTTGCCGAACTCGATCTCAGTTACCTCAGCTTCCTCATTTTCATAGGAGTGATTGCTGCTATGGTTCAATTGGTAGAGATGTTTGTTGAAAAATTTTCACCTCCGCTTTATAATGCGCTGGGTATTTTTCTCCCTTTGATTGCCGTAAACTGTGCAATATTGGGTGTTGCATTGTTCGTTCAGGAACGTGAATACGAATCGATTAGTGAAGTAGCTGTATATGCCGCAGGTTCAGGGGTTGGATGGTTTCTGGCAATTACGGCTATCGCTGCAATCAAGGAAAAAATCAGGTATTCGCATATTCCTCCACCGTTGCGCGGACTTGGAATTTCGTTTATCCTGACAGGCCTTATGGCCATCGCTTTTATGAGTTTTATGGGAATTAAAATCTGATCAACAATAATAACGAATAGACATGGGAATTTTTAGCCTGATATTAATCGCCACCGGAGTATTCCTTATCGTGATTTTGCTACTTGTCGTCATGTTGCTTGTTGCAAAAGCTAAATTGGCTCCTTCTGGTCCGGTTAATATTACTATAAACGATGAACGCGATATCACTGTGAATGGTGGTTCCAGCCTTCTTTCAACATTAGCCAATCAGAAAATATTTTTGCCCTCGGCTTGTGGAGGAGGAGGAACATGCGCGATGTGCAAATGCCGGGTTATAGAAGGAGGAGGTTCTATTTTGCCTACTGAAACGGGATATTTTACCCGAAAAGAGCAATTAAACAACTGGCGTTTAGGCTGTCAGGTGAAGGTTAGGCAAGATATGAAAATAGAGGTTCCTGCCGAAATTTTCGGAATTAAAAAATGGGAATGTGAAGTTGTTTCAAATAGGAACGTGGCCACCTTTATCAAGGAGTTTGTTGTGAAACTTCCGGAAGGTGAAAGGCTGGACTTCAAATCGGGGGGATATATTCAGATTGATGTTCCAAAATGTGAGGTCGATTTTAGCAAAGATATTTTTATTGATGAAAAATACCGTGGTGATTGGGACAAATTCAAAATGTGGAACCTGAAAATGAAAAACCCAGAACCGATCTTTCGTGCTTATTCAATGGCCAATCATCCTGCCGAAGGGAACATTGTCATGCTTAATATTCGTATAGCGACGCCGCCTTGGGATCGTTCGAAAAATGCCTTTATGAACGTCAATCCGGGTATTTGTTCATCGTATGTGTTTTCAAGAAAACCTGGTGATAAGGTCATGATTTCAGGTCCATACGGCGAATTTTTTATTAAAGATACACGGCGCGAAATGATGTTTATCGGTGGCGGAGCAGGGATGGCTCCCATGCGTTCGCATATTTTTGATTTGTTCCAAACAAAAAAAACCGATCGTAAAGCTACTTTTTGGTACGGAGGTCGCTCGCTTCGTGAATTATTCTATACTGAACAGTTCGAAGCCATTGAAAAGAATTTTCAAAATTTCGAATTTCATATTGGCTTATCCGAACCACTGCCTGAAGACAATTGGGATGGATATGTCGGGTTCATCCATCAGGTGATTTATGATAATTATCTGAAAAATCATCCGGAACCGGAAGAGATTGAATATTATCTCTGCGGACCGCCCATGATGAATGATGCCGTACAAAAAATGCTGGACGACCTTGGCGTACCACAGGAAATGATCGCCTTCGACGATTTTGGGGGTTAAAATTTTTTCCGGATTGATGGTACCACATTTATTCTTCTTTTTTTAGTTAAATTAATATGAGATACAGAGTTTTAATTTTTCTGGCTCTTTCGCTTGTTGCCGGGTCATGCCGTTCTAAAAAAGAACAGATCCCTGTGAAATTTACCGGCGAAACCCAGGGCACTTACTATGTAATTACCTATTATAATGAAGATGGTAAAAGTTATCAGAATGAGGTTGACTCATTGTTAAAATCCTTTGATCAATCCGTTTCATTGTGGGAACCTCTTTCAATTATATCCCGGATAAATAAAAATGATTCTTCGGTGATGACGGATAGTACATTCAGGGAATTGTTCCGCTTGTCAAAAGAAGTTTACAAGAAAACCGATGGAGCTTTTGATCCTACTGTCGGTCCACTTGTCAATGCCTGGGGATTCGGATTTACTGATAGTATGAGTGTCGATCAGCACGTGGTGGATAGCCTGCTCCCTCTGGTGGGATTTGATAAAGTCAAAATTGAAGGTTCAAAAGTTATTAAAAAAGATCCCCGTATACAATTTGATTTTGATGCAATAGCCCAGGGATATGCAGTTGATATCGTCGGGAAATTTTTAGAAAGCAGGGGAATATCGGATTATTTAATTGATATTGGTGGGGAAGTATTGGGAAAAGGTGAAAAGCCGAAGGGTGAGATCTGGAAGGTAGGGATTGAAAGGCCAAAAGATAATGCTACTTACGGTGAAGGATTGAAAGCGATTCTGAATTTGCACGACATGGCATTATCTACATCGGGTAGTTACCGTAAATTTTACATTAAAAACGGAGTGCGGTATTCACATACCATTGATCCTAAAACCGGTTACCCGGTACAACATTCGCTTCTTAGCGTTTCAGTTCTTGCTCCTGATTGTGTTACGGCTGACGCCTATGCAACTGCTTTTATGGTTTTGGGATTGGATTCGTCAAAAAAGTTTCTTACTGGTTATAAAGGACTGGAGGCTTATTTTATATTTTCGGATGGGGACGGAAATATGGCAACGTATTTTACACCGGGAATGAAGCCTTTGATTGCTGAGGAAATGGAATAAACAAATTAGACAGATTCTGCCTTTTCAAGAGTATATCACTGGTTACTGAAAATAGTTAGATCGGTATCCTGACCACAATCATTAATCCTTAAGCACTCCGTGATGTTGTTCGTAATAAACACAACTTTCCGGATTGCCGTCACCGCAAACACAACCAGCTTTTTCACCTTCTTCCCCGTCAATAGTACTGCAGGTTTTGGAGAATTGCCCATCTTTCTGAAGAAACATTTTAATAGCTATACCAGCAATGGCAACACCAACAATAATGACCGCAACAACCAATAATTTTAATATCATTTTACTAACTATTCTGCCAATGGAACGCAAAAGTAGAGATAAATGTTTGCGTGAAGAAATCAAATTTTAATTCTCTACTTCTCTTTTCTGAATTCTGAGCAAAGAATTGCGGTTGCGATGGAAGCGTTTAAAGATTCAGGGATTCTATCTCTTTTCTGAGGATAAAACGGTATTGTGATCCGGTGAGTGATAAAAGGGATCAGATTTTGTGAAATACCTCTTGCTTCATTTCCTATTAACAGAATGCCATTCGGTTCAAAATTAATTGAACGAAAGTCTTCACCTTCGAGCACATGCTCCGTAAACTTTTATTTGGTGAGGTAAGCTTTCAAGTAATTTTCCAAGATCAGTATAATATACCTCGACTCTTGTTAACGAACCCATTGTACTTTGAACGACTTTTGGATTATAAATGTCAACAGCGTTTTCAGAGCAGATAATTTGCTGAATACCAAACCAGTCAGCTGTGCGAATGATCGTTCCCATATTTCCCGGATCTTTGATTTCATCGAGCATTAAAGTTAGACCCGATGTAAAGTCGGGTAATTTATTTTCTCCAGAGGAAGGAATCCTTATAACGGCAACAACCTGATTCGGTGTTTTTAAACCACTGATGCGATGAAGTTCATCTTCAGAAACTTCGATTATATCAGTACCTTTCGAAATTGATTTTTGATTTACTTTGATCCATTCCGGAACGGCAAATATTTTTTCGATGTGGAAAGAACTATGCAGAAATTCGGTCACAAGTTTAGGCCCTTCGGCGATAAATTTCTGATTAATCGTTCTGTATTTACTGATTTTCAGTGAAGTAATAAATTTCGAGTCTTTTTTTGATAACATTTAACTACATGTATTTCACAAAATTAACCAATTACTTAGAATTAGAAGGAAGAACTTTTTTTGAAACCAGTGGTTTATCACCAATTTTTTTTAGTGGTCTTCTGCCGTGTTTTTTTAATAATAGGCTATCAATTTCACATGGGAAAATCAGGCAACTATTTTAAAAGAAAATAAGCAAGTGAAAGAAAGAGATTCCTGATTCGCCATAAACCGGGATATAAAATTTAATCGAAGAGGACAGAGAGATGAAATGTACAAAATGCTATTATAAATCATTTTTTTATTTAATTTTATTGATAATCCGCTTTTATGCCAGATTCGTACAAAATGAAAAAATAATCTGTTTGTTTCTCGCAGATTTCGCTGAAAACGCAGAAAATTAAATTCTGCGATAATCTGCGGTATCTGCGAGAGGTTTTCGATTACTGGTAAAATTCCGGTTATACATTAATTTTATATACATTTGTGTTAGTCCTTTTGATAAAACTAATTACCGCTTCTTCATATACAAGGCAGAATCCGATTGATCAGCATAAAAATAAAATGCTAATTGAAAGACTAAAATAAAATGCTTCGATGAGAAAAAAACCAACTCCAGTTCTACACTTAAAAATCAAATTCAACATATAATGCTGAATAATCCTTCCCCTCAAATCAACCTGAAATGAAAAACCCGGAGTTCTTCCGGGTTTTTCTCAATCGTAAATTACTCGCTTATTCAGCAAACACTTCAAAATTTATGTTTACTTTAACTTCTTTATGAAGACTCACTTCAGCAGAATAGGTTCCAAGTTCCTTAATATGCTCTCCATCAACAATTATTTTTTTCCTGTCGATATCGTAATGGAACTGTTCTTTGATTGCGTCAGCAATCTGAATGTTATTGACCGATCCGAAAATTTTTCCTGTTTCTGCAGCTTTTGCTCCAATTTTGACAGTAATGCCTTTCAATGCTTTAGCAAGCGTTTCGGCCTCTTTTTTAACCTTTTCTTCCTTAAAAGACTTTTGTTTGAGGTTTTCAGTTAAAACTTTCCTATTTGTTTCCGTAGCAGCAATTGCCAGTCCTTTTGGAATCAGAAAATTTCTTGCGTATCCGGCTTTCACCTTAACGACATCATTGGTATATCCAAGTTTGTGAATATCCTGTTTCAATATTACTTCCATTTCGTCCTCCTTATTTTAATAAATCACCAACATAAGGCATTAACGATAAATGCCTGGCGCGTTTAACAGCCTGTGCAACTTTTTTCTGGTATTTGGTAGAAGTACCGGTAATTCGGCGCGGTAAAATCTTGCCTTGTTCGTTTACAAACTTTAACAAAAAATCTGCGTCTTTGTAATCGATATATTTAATCTTGCTTTTTCTAAACCGGCAATACTTTTTCCTTTTGGTATCAACCGCGATGGGGGTCAAATATTTTATTTCTGAATTTTCCTGTGCCATTTTCGTATCCTTTAAAGTTAATAATTAAGCTTCAACTTTTTGTTCTTCTTTCGCCTTTCTACGTTTCTTTTCGTTATAAGCAATTGCATGTTTGTCGAGTTTGACAGTCAGAAAGCGAATAACACGTTCATCACGTTTAAAAGTGATTTCAAGATCTTTGATAACCGAAGTATCAACTTTAAATTCGAACAGGTGATAAAAACCTGTTGATTTTTTTTGAATCGGATAGGCAAGCTTTCGCATACCCCAGTTGTTGTCGAGAACAATTTCAGCCTTTTTATCGACCAAATAATCTCTGAATTTTTTTACCGTTTCCTTCATCTGTTCATCAGACAAAACGGGAGTCATAATGAAAACGGTTTCATACTGGTTCAACATAATTTTTTAATTTAAAATTTTTAAGTAAATACTAATATTTAAAAGGAGCGCAAAAGTAGATAATATTTATAGAAAATCAAAAACTGAGCTAAACTTTTTTATTTTGTGCCGGTTTCGCCAAAAAAACTGAAATTAACTGCTCCATAATTACGGTGTTCAACAAACCCCGGGAAATTTGAAAAATCCAGTGATTTTTTGTGTTCAAGGATGAATTGCCCATTGATATTGAGCAAACTACGGTCAAAAATAATCCTGTAAATTTCTTCTATGTTTTCCATGTCGTATGGAGGATCTGCAAAAATTATATCCCACTTTTTTTTTGTATAGTTTAAAAAGCGAAAACAATCGGAATTAATAACAGACAGATTTTTGAAATTCAGCTTTTCCGCTGTTTGTCGGATAAAATGGATGCTGCTAATGTTCTTATCAACCGATGTAACTGTATGGCTTCCTCTTGAAGCGAATTCATAGGAAATGTTTCCTGTTCCTGCAAAAAGATCTAGAACATCAATTTCCTGAATATTTAAGTAATTCTGAATGATATTAAACAGGCTTTCTTTGGCAAAATCTGTTGTTGGCCGAACCTGCAAATGGATGGGTGCAATTATTTTTCTGCCTTTATTTTTACCGCTTATTATTCGCACAGACTTTGACTTATAAGATTGAAATAATAATGAGCAGGAACCTCATTAAATACATAACTGTAGTTAAACGTATCGGGTAGTGTCTGAAACCGAATATTTCGAACATACTTGTAGAGAATTTCAAACAATTCCGAATTTTTATCAATCGAGCCTGAAAGAACCAGATCGACTTCTTCCGGATTGATTTGAAGCTGATCAAGGACAAAGATCACGAAATAGATAAAATCTTCTATTGACTTATATTCGAATGAATTAAAATACAAAAGTTGCCGTTTATCGATAATCAAAATATCAAGTGCTGAATTTCTGACATTTACAAAAAACTTTTTTTGTGCGGGTAAGTTTTTATTCAGGATCAGTAAACTTTCAATTAATACCCCAGGCTGTGAAATTAATCGGTGAGAAGGGAACAAAGTTTTAAATGTTTCCATTATTTGGTCGGGTATTTCATATAAAATAACCGCATCGAGGTTTGAAAGTTTTTCATAATTGATATGGCTATTCTCATCCAGCTTGAAATTAAATTCCGAATAGGTTTCTTTCTCATTTTCAGTAAAAAGCGGAACAGGAATTAAGGTTGATTTTTTACATTCATAAATGATCGATATGGAATGATAGCGGAGAGAGAGCCATTCATTTTCATTAACTACTTTATGTAAAAATTCACTAAAGCCTTCATTTTTCAATATCGTTTCAAATGACCCAACTTCTATCGATTGAAATTTATTTAATCTTCTGTCGAATATACAGAAAGCAATACCGTCCATTGACAACTGGATGGATAAATTATAGGATTCTGATTCAGCTTTTTTTAAAGCTTCATCATACTTTTTAACAAGCAGCTTAATTTGGTCAGACATCAGACCTTTTGGTTTATTCCCAGTTTCCGTCTGTAGAGGCTTCTGTCATAGAGCCAACTTTCAATCCCGGATACTTTTCAAGCTGATCTCTGGTTGCGATAAGATTTACTACCATTTGATTATCTAATCCCTTAAGGAATGTTTTGTAGAGTGCTTCAGCCTGAAAAACATTCACAGCAACACCACCTTTATCAACAATGCCTGCATCAAGGTTAAAAACAGAATTTTCAGAAAAAGGAACATATTTGATCCGGTTCACATCAAAATTCTGACGTTTGCCAAATAAGGAATCGATAACAGGGATAAAGCCAATAGTATCACGAATGGTTCTGGTATAAGTCGTGTCTTTCGGATCCGGGATAATTTTAACAACGGGAATCTGTCCGACTTTAAGAAATTCGATCAAAGTGTCAAAACTTGCAGTGTATTTTCCGTTAACATGCTTATAAGTCATTTCGGCCGTACGAATATCAATAAGATTTTGTATGACAGCTTTGCTTCTGTCATCAACAGCCTTTTTAAACCTTACCGGGCTCATGATACTTTCAACAATGAAATAACCTAATACTAGAATAACGACTAATAATGCAACTTTGATAATGTTATTTACCATGACTGTGAAATTTTTAGCATGCGCAAATTTAGGAATTATTTTAATAAAAATATTTTTTCACGCTAAATTGAATCAATTTCAATTAAAACAGTCGAAGGATTTAAAGGAGGTCAGCCATTTTAAAGTTATTTTCAAATATTTTTCCGATTTAATCTTAGAATAACTAAATTTGCCGCCTGTTTTTCGGGGTGTAGCGCAGCCCGGTTAGCGCGCTTCGTTCGGGACGAAGAGGTCGGGAGTTCGAATCTCCCCACCCCGACACTTTAAATGTTCTTTCAAACATTGGGAAATATGCATTATGTATATGTTCTCCGGAGTGAAAAGGATAATCGTTTTTATATCGGATACTCGACTGATTTCCAAAAAAGACTTTTATTTCATAATTCCGGGAGACAGCGATCTACCAGAAACAGGATACCATTTCATTTGGTTTATATTGAAGAATATAATACACAATCAGAGGCGCTGAAGAGGGAAAAAGTGCTGAAAAGCTATAAAGGTGGAAATGCCTTAAAAAAATTAATAACTGGGGTGTAGTCCCGCCGTTGGCGGGACGCTTCGTTCGGGACGAAGAGGTCGGGAGTTCGAATCTCCCCACCCCGACATTAAAGAGACTCGTAAAATTGTTGTATTTGAAATTTGTTCTTTATTTTATCGCTATGTACGATTCCACGAGGAGAACAATCTAAAAATTAAAAATGCCTCTTTAGCTCAGCTGGTAGAGCAGCTCATTCGTAATGAGCAGGTCGTGGGTTCGAGTCCCATGAGAGGCTCTTCATAATTTCACTTATATTTTCTCCAACGATTTTAAGATATCCTTAATTAACATTTCTGAATTCTCAAGTCCTGCATAAAACCTAACCATATTAGCGGGTAAATGAGACTTCATTTCTGATGCCGGCCCAAAGGTTGCAAGTGCGGGAAAAACAAGTGATTCATGTCCGCCCCATGAAACAGCCAGCCTGAAATAGTTCAAAGATTCACAAAATAATTCAATCGATTTATTCTCGACATTTTTAAAAATCACAGTAAATAAACCCGACCCTGATTTCATCTGTTTTTTTGCCAGTTCTAATTGAGGGAATGAATGATGAAAGGGATAAATAATCCTATCAATTTTTGGATGATTTTCAATGGCTTTGATTAGTTCAACGGCATTTTGCGTACTCTTTTCAAGCCGGAGTTCAAGGGTTCTCAGCCCTCGTAAAATCAGCCATGCATCAAAGGGAGAGATGATCCCGCCAAAGGTCATATAGGCTGACTGGAAGATTTTCCGGATCATTATGCTATTACTGCAAATAATACCTGCCACTACATCACTGTGTCCGGCTAAATATTTAGAAGCTGAGTGAACCACAATATCAATCCCCTTTTCAATCGGATTTTGATGAAGCGGTGTATTGTAGCTGTTATCAGCAATTGTTAATAGTCCTTTCTTTTTTGCAAAGGTCGCAACGGCTGACAGATCCTGAATCTCAAAGGTCCATGAATTGGGTGATTCAAGGTATATCAGCTTTGTTTCGGGTATGCAGACGTTTATAATATTTTCAATGTCACTCCCGTCAACAAATGTTGTCCGCACATTAAAGCGAGGTAAAATTTCCGAAAGAAGATAATTTGTCCAACTGTAGGGTTTAGCAACACATATAATGTGATCACCTGATTCTACATTCGCCATGATAGCAGAGGATATAGCGGCACAACCGCTTGCGGTTACAAGACAATCATCTGCTGTCTCCAGAGCTGCCAATTTTTTCCTTAAAATTCCCACAGTCGGATTGCTACCCCGACTATAAACCGGAATATCGAATTCATTCTTCAGCGCAACCTGCATTTCCTGCACAGTGGAATAACAAAAGTTGCTGGTTTGAATAAGCGGAGGTGCTACTGAATTAAAGTAATTTTCATGATCTTCCCCCAAAAAATTTATACTATCAGACGGTTCCATTTGTAAAAAGAATTTTAGGGATCAAATATAATCAACAACAATAATTACATGGAGTTAATAAATTTAATTTTACCGATAAATTTTAAACAAATAACCGGTCTTATTTTGTTGTCTTTCACACAAATAGAAAAAGGATTTTTGCAAGGTTGTTGAAAATAAAAATAACAACATCCCTTTCAATTACGTTAATAAGGAATTATAATACGCCAACTTCAGGTTATTTATTTGTAAGAGGCATCTTGTAATACAAATTAAGTTGTAGCATTCCGGAAAAATATTACATGCGTAAAAGCTATATTGAACTAATAGTCGGATTTCTGGTCGCCATCAGTGTTTTACTGGTGCTGGCTTCCGGTTATTTGTCCTACAAAAGTATTTCTTCCATTGTTTCATCTATTCGCAATGAGACCGGTCAGAATCAAAAACTAAACCTGATAAAGTCCATTGCCACAAATCTTGAAAAAGGCGAGCAGAGTTTCAGGGTTTATACTTACTCTAAAGATGAAAAGGATTTGAAACCTTATAAAGATTTCCTTGAAAATATAGATAATGACATTAATGCGTTAAAGGAAGCCGGAAAAGACAATCCGAAATTCCAGCAAAATATTGACACCATCAGTGATTTAATTGAAAAAAAAATACAGGTTTGGGATGAAATACTTTCCTTATATAATTCAAAAGTTGCCGACCAATATTTAGATACACTGTCAAAAAAGCTGGAATCTAAAGTTGAAAATGACAGCCTGCGAAAGAACCGGAGCATCTTTAAAAAAATATTTCAACGGAAGAAGAAGGTTGATATCGATGAGGGGGAAATGATTTCAGGTATTCAGCAAATGAAATCGGAAGGACAGTTACAAAGTAACCGTATCAGGGAAAAGGAGAAGCAACTCGCCGGAACCAACAGCCAGATCACTGAGCAATTATATAACCTGATCAAAAAAATGGAGGATGAAGAAAGCCTGAAACTAAAATTGAAAGCCGGTGAAGCAGATAAACTAGCCCGGGAAACCTATCGGTGGATTGGCTGGATAGCAGTATCCGGAACAATTTCTGCCTTGCTGGTTATTTTTGTCTTATCGAGATACCTTCGCAGATCACGGGCTTATCAGCGCGCTTTGGTGGCCTCCAGGCAGGAAGCCGAAAATCTGGCCAAAACAAAAGAACGATTCATTGCCAATGTCAGTCATGAACTGCGGACTCCAATGAGTATTATTTCTGGCTTTTTGGATCAGATTCTTAAAAATCCGCTTGAAAAAAATTTGGAAAGTACGCTGCGCATCATTAAATCTTCATCCGATCATCTGGTAAGGATCATTGGAGATATTCTTGATTTTTCAAAACTGCAATCAGGAAAAATGAAGCTTGAGCCGATACATTTTAGGATTTTAGATGTTTTGGAAGAAGTTTATTTGTTATTCACAGCTGTAGCTAATGAAAACGGAAATTCGCTAACGTATGAATCGGATCAAAATCTTCCTCCGGTTTTGTATGGTGATCCGCTACGATTAAAACAAATTTTAATCAATCTTGTCGGTAATGCCATTAAATTTACTCATAATGGCCAGATAAGATTTGTTGTAAATGCTGATAAAATTAATGAGGATCATTTCAACATGAACATACTGGTTGAAGATACGGGTATTGGCATAGATGCTGAACATCTTGATGTGATATTCCAGGATTTTACGCAGGCAGAAAAAAGCACTTCCAGAATGTATGGCGGAACAGGACTCGGGCTGTCTATTGTTAAACAACTTATTGATCTCCAGCAAGGCACGATAAAAGTAAAAAGTGAAAAAAATAAAGGAACATCATTTACCTGCACGATTCCATACCAGACAGGCGATGAAAGCAAAATCGATAAATTCAAATCCGGGCAACTTGAATTACCTGAAAATCTGAAGAATTTGAAAGTACTGTGTGTGGATGATGAAATCTATAACCGGAAATTAATGATTTCAATTTTTGAAAAATGGAACCTTACCTGTTCAGAGGCAGGTAATGGGCTTGAAGCACTTGAGAAAATAAAATCTAACCATTTTGATGTCTTGTTCGTGGATGTCAGAATGCCTGGTATGGATGGCTTTGAGGTTGCTAAATTTGTACGTGAAAACCTCGGCTTGAAAATGGAGGAAGTTGCTATTATTCTATCCACTGCCATTACTATTTCGAAGGAAGACCAGCAAAAATATTTGATGCAGGGTATTAACGGTTATATTCCCAAACCCTTTACAGAAGAACAACTGCTGCTAACTCTTAAATCTGTTTTAAAACCAGATAGAGCATTTCAAAAGAATGAATCTTCCGGTCAGATTCGGCAGGAAACTGAGAGTTCCAATCATGTTGACCTGGAGGAATTGTATCGTTTTGCTGATCAGGATAAAGCATTTGTAAAGGAAATGCTTGAAAAGTTTATTGAATCGTTTGAGGTGGGTTATCAAAATCTTGTATCTGCCGTTAAAAATGAAAGCAGAAAACAAATAAGCGACATTGCCCACAAAATGGTTTCTCCATGCCGGCATATCGGGGCGAGAGCCCTGGTTACAGGTTTGAAAAAAATAGAAAAAATGGCGGATGAAAACACATCATTTAGTATGATCGGAGAAAATCTTGATGCTATCCGGGGTGAATTCGGGGAGGTAAAGCAGCAAATCGAAAGTCATCTTGCCAATATAGAATAAGGTTCAAAATGATGAACATTCCAGTATCTTTGCAGAACAAATGAAGGCCTTAGTACAATTGAAATGATAATCGGGGAAAAGCCATTTAAAATTTTTGTTGTTGAAGACGACGATTGGTACAATCGTTTACTTGTCCATACACTTAGTCTTAATCCTGATTATGAAATCCGGAATTTCTACGATGGTCAATCTTGCATCGATAATTTGCACGAATCCCCTGATGTTATTACCCTCGATTTCCGGCTGCCTGATATCAGCGGGTTAGAGGTGTTAAAACAGGTCAAAGAGATCAATCCTGAGATTCAGGTCGTTTTAATTTCGGAGCAAAATGATATCGATACGGTTGTCGATCTTTTAAAGTACGGGGCTTATGACTATATTGTGAAATCTAAAGATATTAAGGAACGTCTGCTGAATACAATTCAAAATATCCGCAATGGCGTTGGGCTGAAAAAAGAGATCACGGTTCTGAGAAAAGAAATACAAAAAAAGTACAGTTTCCAAAATGCAATCATAGGCGAAAGTGAAGCTATTAAAAAGATATTTGAATTAATTAAAAAAGCCTGTGAAACTAATATTTCGGTTACGATAACAGGAGAAACGGGAACAGGAAAAGAATTGGTGGCCAAAGCCATTCATTATAATTCAAAACGGAAGGAAAACAACTTTGTTCCGGTAAATGTTGCTGCTGTCCCTTCCGAACTGATTGAAAGCGAGATGTTCGGACACGAAAAAGGATCTTTTACCGGAGCCAGTTACAGACAAATCGGTAAGTTTGAAGAAGCAAATGGCGGAACTCTTTTTCTCGACGAAATAGGTGAGATCAATCAAAATTTCCAGGTTAAATTACTTCGGGCCATACAGGAAAAAGAAATTAACAGAATAGGAAGCAATGAACCAATAAAAACCGACTGCAGAATTATTGTGGCTACAAATAAGGACCTGAAAAGCGAAGTGAAAAAAGGCGCATTTCGGAAAGATCTTTATTACAGGTTGCTTGGCTTGACCATCGAACTTCCTCCATTACGCGAACGGGATAAAGATAGCCTGTTGCTGGCAAAATATTTCATCTCAGATTTTTGCAGCGAAAATGACCTTGAACCGAAATCCCTATCAGAGATGGCTCAACGGAAATTATTGAGCTATACATTTCCGGGCAATGTGAGAGAACTGAAATCTGTTGTCGAACTCGCCACAGCCATGTCGAACAGTAATAAAATTGAAGCGGCCGACCTGATATTTGGCTCGGATGATCCGCTTCCTGAAGTTATGGGGGAACAACTCAGTCTTCGTGAATATAACAGGCGAATTATTTCAGCCGTCCTGAAAAAGAGCAATAATAATTACCAGAAAGTTGCTGAACAATTGGATATCAGTGTCTCGACAATCTACCGTATGCTAAAAGAAGGGAAATCAGAATAACCCTGGTCCGCAACTAAAAAGCCTTTCCTTTTAATTTCTGACTGAAATCTTGTCAATTTGCAAAATTCCTTATCAAATTGACCGGCATTTATCATTAAATATATTTAAATAGATTGACATACAGCTGATTAACGATTCGGGTATCGGATGGTACATCATTTGCACACACTGGGTCATATGTTATTTGACAGGTTGAAATCAATCGAAATAGAAATTGAAAAAGACTTTGAACAGGCAAATCATCGCGTTTATTCTGTTCATCCTCAAAGGTTTCAATATTCATTTTTAAAATGCTAAATCGATACAATGGACACACGAAACAAAAGGCAATTTGAGAATGGCAATGTAAAAACTGAGAAATAAAATTTAAATAACCAATATATAGGAGATAAAACAAATGAAACGGACCAACATTTTAATCATCGGCTTATCACTTCTTGGTGTAGCGCTTATTGTTGCCCTTGCTGTTTATTTCAACGACATTCAGCAAACCCAGGAAGCACAATTAAAAATTGAAACAAACAGAAGTGACGTTCTTGCTCTTAAACTTCATGAACGTGATTCCATCGTTAATGAATATGTAACCACCTTTAATCTGATCGAAAAGGACCTCAGTTATATTAAAGAACAGGAAAATATTCTGGACGCAAAATCAAAAAACCCGGAGTTTACAAAAGATAAAAAACAAGCAATCATTGACGATATAAAACTGGTTAACTCATTGCTTGATCAAAACAAACAACGGATTGCCGAATTAAACAAGAAGCTTAAAAATTCAGGAATTGAAATTGCCGGACTGAATGAAAAGATCACAATGCTCAGCGAGGCCATCAATCAGCGTGATATAAGTATGGAAGGATTGAAAGACGAATTAGCACAAAAAGATATCCAATTGTCTCAACTGAACCAAAGGGTAGGCCAAATGGATAGTGTTGTAACCGTGCAAACGAATGTAATTAACAGCAAACAGGCCGAACTGAACAAAGGGTATATCGCTTATGGCAATTACAAAGACCTGAAAGAAAAAGGCATTGTTACCAAAGAAGGCGGAATTTTAACAATCGGTTCGAATGTTACACTGAGTGACAATCTTGATCAGCAAAATTTCGAAAAAATCGATATTACACAAACTACTACTATTCCGGTTCATTCAAAAAAGGCCAAATTAATCACTACACATCCCGAGGGCTCCTATGAATGGGTGGAAGACAATGGACAGATTGCATACATGGTGATAGACCATCCCGAGGAATTCTGGAAGGTTTCGAAGTATGCCGTAGTAGAAACTAAATAATACCTCTCACCACTTAACACTAATGCTATGACTTGAATAGGGGAACTTTCCCCTATTCTTTTTTTATACCTGCCACGTTTATCTCCCTTTATGAAATAGTCTATTTTTGCAGGAACTAATTCTGTGTTTTCATGTTGATTGTTGAAAGGCCCCAAACCGATCCCTATTTCAATATCGCTGCTGAAGAATATTTGCTTAAATCGATCGCTGATGATTGCTTTATGATATGGCGGAATGAGCCCTCTATCATTGTGGGTAAACACCAGAATACCCTGTCAGAAATCAACTACCCTTTTGTAAAAAAGCATAACATTCCTGTCGTCAGAAGAATTACAGGTGGAGGAACCGTTTTTCAGGACCTCGGAAATATAAACTTTACCTTCATAGCTAAAGGGGAGAAAGAAAAGCTTGTCGATTACAGGAAATTTACAGAACCAATCATTGAAATCCTTAACCGGATCGGTGTTCCGGCAAGCTTTGAAGGGAAAAATGATATCAGGGCTAAGGGATTAAAAATTTCAGGCAATGCGGAACACATCTATAAAAACAAAGTCCTTCACCACGGAACACTTCTTTTTTCATCAGATCTTGGATTCTTAAACAAAGCACTGAAAGCTGATCCAGGAAAATTTATTGACAGAGCGATTAAATCCGTGAGAAGTGAAGTAACAAATATTTCTGGTTTTTTGAAGGAACCACTCGCTCTTTCCGATTTTATGGGAATGGTAATCCAACATGTATTAAGCACGAATAAAGATTCACAAGTTTATTCACTGACAACTCTTGATGTGGCCGCCATTCAGCAACTTGTCAGTGAAAAATATGCTACCTGGAAATGGAATTTTGGCTATTCTCCCAACTATGAACTTGAGAATTCGGTTAACATTGGGAAAGAAATAATTAAGTCACGGGTATCCGTTAAAAATGGGATGATTACTGAATTTTTAATTTCCGGCCCCCCCGACAAACAAAAGCTAATGAATCTTGTTAAAATGAAAATACTGAATCAACCGCATGAAGAAGAGACGCTTTTAAAACTATTTTCTTCTTTAAATGCTGATTCTGATATAAATCCAAATCAATTATTGAATTTATTTTTTTAAACCATCATTTATGGAAAAAGCCCGGCATTTGTTTGATATTCTGTGGCAGGATTACCTGACCTACAATCCTGAAGTGAAAAAGGTGTATAATTTATTCTTAAAAGAAGGAGAAAATGTGGTTAACGATCACATTGCTTTTCGGACGTTTGAAGACCCGAGGATCAGCATTGATGTTCTGGCTAAACCCTTTTTACAAGCCGGTTATGAATACAGAGGGGAATATGAATTCACGCAAAAGCACCTTTATGCACGGCATTTTGAACTGAAGCCATTTAAAAATGCCCCCCGGATATTTATCAGTCAGCTTAAACTGGGTGAGTTTAGTGATTATCTGCAGAGAACGGTGAGAGCATTAATCGATAAAATCCCGGAAAAAATGCTGAATTCAGAAGAACTGGTGCATTCGGGAAACCGTTGGGGAACCCCTTCATGGGAAGTTTACCAAAAGCTCAGGGAAGAATCGGAATATGCTGCCTGGGTTTATGTTTATGGATTCAGGGCCAACCATTTCACAGTAAGCATCAATGCACTAAAGAAATTCGACACAATTCAAAAAGTAAATACATTCCTTAAAGAGAATGGGTTCCTGTTAAACGACTCCGGAGGCGAAATAAAAGGAACTCCGCAGGAACTTCTCGAACAATCCAGTACAAAAGCCGGGATTTTACCTGTGAAATTCGTAGAAGGAACCCATAATATTCCTTCCTGCTATTATGAATTTGCACGCAGATATGAAGATAAGGACGGAAATCTGTATGGTGGGTTCATTGCAAAATCAGCCGATAAAATCTTCGAAAGCACCGATTTTTATAAAAAGCCGGAATAACGGGTTAAGAAAAATCATACACCTTGATCTGCCTGTTTTTTCTACCTTTGCGAACACAACCGGGATAGTATGGAAGAAAATTTGGCATATTCCAATTTAGCAGCCGCTTTAAAATCATTACAAAAGGAATTTAAAGGAGATATTTTTACCGATCTTCCGAACCGTCTTTTGTATGCCACCGATGCATCTGCTTATCGGCAAATTCCGGTTGCCGTTACGCGACCGGGAAATAATGAGGATATTCGAAAACTCATCACATTTGCCAGGGACCATAAAGCATCCATAATCCCGCGTACGGCGGGCACTTCGCTTGCCGGCCAGGTTGTAGGAGGTGGAATCGTCGCTGATGTTTCAAAATATTTGACCCGCATTTTGGAAATCAATGAAAAAGAAAGGTGGGTGAGGGTTGAACCGGGCGTAGTTTTGGATGAGCTGAATAAAGTTCTGGAACCAACAGGATTATTCTTTGGGCCGGAAACCTCCACTTCAAACCGCTGCATGATCGGTGGAATGGTTGGCAACAACGCTTGCGGCGCTCACTCACTTGTGTATGGCAGCACCCGCAATCACGTTATCTCTTTGAAAGCCATCCTTAGTGATGGATCAGATACTGAGTTCGGTCCTTTAACGCGGGAACAATTCTCAGAAAAGTGTCAGCTCCAAACGATGGAGGGTTCGCTTTATCGTACAATTCGGTCCCTATTATCAGATACCGGAAATCAGGACGAAATCAGAAAACAATATCCCGACAAATCCCTGGAGCGCAGAAATACGGGTTACGCAATTGATATCCTGTTGGAAACAGAACCTTTCAGCGCATCGCCGGAAAAGTTCAACTTTTCAAAACTGATAGCCGGATCCGAAGGAACATTGTGTTTTATTACCGAAATCAAGCTGAATCTTGTCCCGCTTCCTCCTCCAGTAAAGGGGCTGGTTTGTGTTCATTGCAAATCCCTTGAGGATGCTTTCCTGGGAAATATCATCGCCCTTAAACACGGACCGGTTGCAGTGGAGTTAATGGACGATGTGGTTCTGGAGCAAACCAAACACAATATTGAGCAGCGGAAAAACAGGTTCTTTCTGAAAGATGATCCGGCTGCATTGCTGATCGTTGAATTTGCATGTGCGACAAAAGAGGAGGTTGAAATATCGGCTTCTGAAATGGAAAAAGAAATGCGGCGGTCGGGCTATGGATATCATTTCCCTGTGCTTTTTGGGTCGGACATTTCGAAAGTCTGGGCATTGCGCAAAGCCGGGCTTGGCTTGCTTTCAAATATTCCGGGTGATGCCAAACCGGTTGCTGTGATTGAAGATACTGCTGTAAATCCGCAGTTGCTGCCTCAATACATGACTGAATTCAGGGAAATGCTCAGGAAACTGGACCTGAATTGTGTGTTTTATGCCCACATCGCAACCGGGGAATTGCATCTTCGGCCTGTTCTCAATCTGAAGGACCCGAAAGATGTCGAGCGTTTTCATACGGTGGCATTGGAAACAGCCAAAATTGTCAAAAAATACCGCGGATCCCTTAGCGGCGAGCATGGCGACGGTCGCCTGCGGGGCGAGTTTATCCCCCTGATGATTGGGGATAAAAATTATGCCTTGTTAAAGCAAATAAAACAAACCTGGGATCCGGAAGGCATTTTTAATCCCGGCAAAATTGTCGATACGCCAAAAATGAACACTTCGCTCCGGTATGAAGCCGGAACGGAAACCAAAGAGATTCAAACGATTTTTGATTTCTCAGAAGAGCAGGGTTTTTTGAGAGCGGTTGAAAAATGCAACGGATCGGGCGACTGCCGGAAGTCTGAGATCATGGGCGGGACAATGTGCCCCAGTTACCAGGCTACAAAAGATGAAAATACAACAACCCGTGCCCGTGCCAATACCTTACGCGAATTTATTTCACAACCGGGGAAAGATGATCCCTTTAATCACAAAGAAATTTATGACATTCTCGATCTTTGCCTTTCGTGCAAAGGATGCAAATCCGAATGCCCGTCGAGTGTGGACATGGCAAAACTGAAAGCCGAATTTCTTGCAGCATTATTACGACGCCAACGGAATTCCCCTTCGCGCAAAAGTCATCGCCTACATCAGCCGGATAAACAAACTGGGATCGATTATTCCTTTTGTTACCAACTTTATTCTTTCAAATAATTTTACGTCCTCATTGCTTAAAAAATTTATTGGCTTTGCTCCCGCACGAACCATTCCTTTGCTTTATAAAACAACACTTTCGGACTGGCTGAAAAAAAATAATTTTAGCGGTGGCGAAAAGGGAAGGATTTATTTGTTCGTTGATGAATTTACCAATTACAATGATACCGAAATCGGGATAAAAGCAGTAAAATTGCTTACCCGGCTAGGTTATAAAGTTGAGGTTGCCAAACATACCATAAGCGGCCGCACGTTCATTTCAAAAGGTCTGTTGCGGAAGGCAAAAAAGATCGCCAATGAAAATGTTTCGCGATTAAAAGATACTATCACACCCGAAACTCCGCTTATCGGCATAGAGCCTTCGGGTATATTGACTTTCAGGGATGAGTATCCCGATCTTGTCGACGCAGATCTGAAAAAAGCCGCCATCGAATTAGGCAAATCTGCATTCATGTTCGATGAATTTATTTCCGCGGAAATTGACAAGGGGAATATTCCTTCTGCCCTCTTTACAAAAGAAGAAAAGCACATCAAACTGCATGGTCATTGCCAGCAAAAATCAATTGCTTCAACGGCCACAACAAAAAAAATGCTTTCCCTGCCCGAAAATTACAAGGTTGTTGAAATTAAATCAGGCTGTTGCGGAATGGCTGGTTCGTTTGGCTTTGAAAAGGAACATTACGAGCTATCCATGAAGGTGGGTGAACTGGTTTTATTCCCTGAAGTCCGAAAATCAACGGACGAAGAGATCATTGCTGCTCCCGGCACAAGCTGTCGTCATCAGATAAAGGATGGCACCGGGCGGACAGCCCTCCATCCCATCGAAATCGTATACAATGCATTAATTTAATCCGCATGAAAAAATATCTTGTTTATCTGTTTGTTTTTGTTGTCGCCTGCAGCCCGAAGCAGGGATCGGTAAGGAATTCGGAAAATAAACTGAAAGGCAACTGGTGCTTTTTGGATGGCAGGGGCAATTACAACGAAGCCTATTTTTCGGATAGCACCTACGTGACGTATAACGGCAAATACGGCATAGCCCCGGCTTACAAATATGTTCTGAAAAAGGACAGCTTGTATTCCAATGTCGACCGGCGGAAAAAGGGGTTGAACCGGATTGCAAAAATTGCCTGGCTGCAGGATAAAATGGTATTTATAACAGAGTTCAGCCGCGATACGCTCGAACGAATTGAAACAGACGGAATGACCCTCGCTAAAATGAATCCGAAAAAAGATTCGGCAAAATTCAACAGGGACTTTAACAATCGCTACGAAAATTTTCTTGTGAAAAAAGGGATACTATCGGAAGATGAGATCGAACAATTTAAACAGGATAAGAAAGTGCCGGAAGATGTGCTGGAAAAATTGAAGAAATAGGATTTAAACAGTTCTTACCAGTGATTTTTATGGATCATTGACCGATGTGGATGACCCCAACAGTTGTCCTCGTTACAAACAAGGAATAGATTGGGGAACCTGGCATTTTCAAATTTTCAAATCGGCACATTTTCAAATTATCAAGTACTTCTCTGCGAAAATCAGCGAAATCATCGTGCCCTTTTTAAAATTCTTTTCTCCCGCAGATTGCGCAGATTGGCGCAGAAACACACCGGATGGATGAGTAGATTCTGAATTCTGAAAAAATCCTCTTCTTTATTTGGGTTGGTATAACTTTTTATTTATAATTTTACCCGAACCAAATAATTATTTATTGAACCTCTTGGCCCAAATAGTAAAAACGATTAGTTGGATTTACAATAGATTATATGACAACTTTAATACGAACACAGCTATAGTCCGTGGTGATAGTATGATTTTGTCATACATATAAACGAGTTAGCACATATTAAAGGAAAACAATGAACGATATATTAAAGACCATAGCAGAATTTGGAATTTCTGCGGTTACTATTACTGGTTTAATTGCTTTTACTGGGAAAAGGATCTTTGAGCACTACTTAAAGCTTAAAGTAGACTCATTCAAGAATGAATTAGAGATGAAAGCTATAGAATTTCAAAATGAACTTGAAAGAATCAACTTCGAACATCAAATAAAATTTAGTAAACTTCACAACGAAAGGGCTGAAATAATCAAAATTCTTTTTAATGATTTCACACAACTTGAGAAGCTAATTAATCACGTCACTACGACCTTACAAGGGCCTGAATGGCATCAAAGCAATGAACGAGAAGTAATGGCAGAGGAGTTTTTAGAAAGAACCAAATCGACCTTTGAGAATAATAAAATTTACTTTCCAATTAGCCTTTGTGATCAGATTCAAGATGCACTAAATATTTGTAAATCATTTATTAATGAATCCTTGAGTGTTAAGGTACAATCGAATCAACAAATAGAAGACAGGAACTATTTACTTGAAATGAAAACAAAAGGTGAAACAGCATTTACTAAATGGTTAAAACTTGAAAAAGAATCTCAAGATAGATTATCAAAAATAAGATCGTCCTTGGCAACCAGATTTAGAGAACTAATTGGTGTTGATAATATTTAACATGCACTAAGAGCCAGTGATAGCCCTCCCTGATTTGGGTTTACGACACAAATCTTTAATAGTTGTTGCAGCGGGTTTTACCCCACCGCCCCCCAAGTTTATAACTTGAGGCAATTAACCCCGCAGATTAGTGCAGAAAATCTTCAATTCTCTTATAAAATTTTTGAAATCTGAAAAATTCTACATTAAATATTTGCTTTTCGCAATGAGTTATGGCTAATTTTACCTTAAACTTTAAGAAATGGCTCTTTATATTCAAACAATAAAAGCAGTAGGTGCAAGCGGAGAAAAGTATTCTCTTCTGAATTTTCCGTTAGGAGATGAAATACCATATGAATTGGAAGGTATTTATTTGTTTTCTCGTTATAAAGGGGAATTAGAAAATTGGGAAATAGTCTTTATTGGTAACGGTAATATAAAAGAGGAAACAGATAAATTAATAAAAGAAGGTTGCGTAATTGAAAAAGGTGCTACTCATATTATGGTTCATGTTGATAACGACGAGAAATCCCAAATTCGAAAAAAAATTGATATGATAGAAGGTAATCCTGAATGTTACGAACCTTATGGTTATAACATTAAATAAAATTTTACCTACTTAAACTGAAATCAAACGCAGCAAAATTAATATGAAATTAAGGAACCTAAAGTGGATTCTTTATGTAATTGTTATTATTGGTTTACAATCTTAAAAGAAACAATTATGAATGAAAAATACATTTTTGATATGGAAGGTATAAGAAACCGTGTTGTAGCATTTATTATAAAAAAAGATTTCTATACTTCAATTCACCTACCAAAAAAACTTGCTAAAGATGATAAATTTAATTTTGAGGATTTTAATGATTTTCACTCTGAATTTAAAAAAGGAAATGCAAATTTTTTATTAACACCAGGTTATTACGAACAATTCCTTTTTAACATGATTGCTTCTCCAATTGAGAAAATAATTAGGAAAACATTTGATATTGTACCAATTTTAATCATAATTGGCCTAATAATTACTACTGAAATAACTTTGAACTATTTTTTTCTATTGGGTTTACCGGTGATTTGGTTTGGGTTTTTCTCTAGTTCTCCGTATTTTCTTTTTAGGTTTATTCTACTACTTATTTCCATATTGATTGGGGTTATAGCATTTGTTAATTTTAAAATTACATTAGGTGTAATTATATCCATATATATTGTATCACATTTATGTGGGTTTTATAAAAGAAAAACATACATTAACACAGTAAGAAAAAAGGCTTTTTATATTGAAGAATTGTTTTCTCTTTTATTATATACCAACGTTATACGAATTACAACAACTAAATATAATAAAATAAATTCGATTACCAATCACACAAATTTGTAACCATATACTATTATTCTCACTTCTCTTCACCTTTAAAGCTATCAGTTTTTCA
>CAVXGA010000005.1:0-58572 GCA_963761195.1 uncultured Bacteroidales bacterium | reverse complement strand
AAGATTTTTCTCCTATAGCTTTAATTAACATTTTGGAATGGCTAGCATTATCGTGCAACAATAATAAGTATAAAAATATAAAAAAGCAAGAAAAAATAAAGGAATTAATGACGAAGAATTTCTGTTGGTGTGATCTTCAAAAACATATTCCCTTATTTTTGCAAAAAATCAAACAAATGAAAAAAGGCGCGTATACGTTACTGATCACTCCGTTTAAAAAAGATTATTCCCTCGATGAAGAAGCTTTACGCAAACTTGTCAGAAGGCAGGTAGATTCGGATATTGCGGGTATCGCTCCGCTGGGGGTCACAGGTGAAAATACTCTGATGACCAATGCTGAAGTAAAAAGACTGGTCGAAATTGTTGTGGAAGAGGCAAAGGGTAAAAAAGCAATCCTTCCGGATGTTTGCCTGGCAGGTACGCAGGCATCCATCGACAGGGCAAAGATGTATGCTGATCTGGGAGCGGATTATGTTGTTGCTTTCTCACCCTTCATGGTACTTCCGGTTCCAACGGCTCTGGTAAAATATTATGAGCAGCTTGCTGATGCTTCGCCTGTTCCAATTATCCTTCATAGCTCGAAAGGCCGCACGGGTGTGGAGCTTACACCTGAAATGACCGCTGAACTTGCCAAACATCCCAACATCATAGCCACTAAAGATGGCAAAAAAGAGATTGATCACCTGGCCAAGATTTTATTCCTGACAGCTAAAGATGATTTTCTTGTTTTTACTGGTAAAGACACAACAGCTTATCCGACAGTTGCTTTTGGCGGAGCAGGATCTTTCTCGGTTGCGGGTAATGTTGTTCCGGATGTGATGGGTAAAATGATCAATTTTGCGTTGGCTGGTAACCATGAGGAAGCACGGAAATTGCACAACGATTATTATCTTCTGTTTGAAGCCTGCCGGTTCGAATCAAACCCAATGGCAGCAAAAAAAGCGCTCGAAATGATGAACATAATCAATGGGACTTTACGTCCTCCATTAACTCCTTTGAGTGATTCAAAAACCAAACTACTTGAGAATATCCTTAAGGAAAGGAAGCTGATATGAATTCGGTAAGGATCCATGCACCTGCCACCAGTGCCAATGTCGGTCCGGGTTACGATATTTTCGCCCTGGCTTTAAAAGAACCTTATGATGAAATTGAACTTGAATTGAATGATTCCGGTAAGATTATCATTGAGATTTTAAACGATTCCCAGAATATCCCTACCAATCCAACGGATAATACAGCCGGTCTCGCAGCGATGGAATTGTTGGATACATTAAAAATTAATACAGGCCTTACAATCCGCATCATCAAGCATATGTGTTCGGGTGGTGGAATGGGAACAACCGGTGCTTCGGCTGCTGCAACTATTTTTGGTCTGAACAAGTTGCTCAATTTAAATCTGTCGGATAATGAGCTGATCGATTTTGCCCGGAAAGGGGAGGTGGCTTCCGGCGGATCGCCCCATGCCGACAATGTTTCGGCCGCTATTTTGGGTGGCTTCGTGCTGGTAAAAAGTTATCATCCGATTGATGTGCTGAAGCTTGATCTACCTGAAATACCTGTGGTTCTCTCTGCCATCCGCAAAAGCCAGCGAACGACAAGAGGCTTTATTACTTATGAAATTGGGCAGGAAAAACTGAAGGAACAGATGGCTCGTTGTTCACGGGTCATTCATGCTATACATACAAAAGATCTGGAAGAATTCGGTAAAGCCATTTCAGTAGATTATATCCATGAGCCTGTCAGAGGTTCCGCAATTCCCGGCTACTGGGAGATCAAGAAAAAAGTGATCGATATGGGCGCTTACGGCTGCACGATCAGCGGCGGCGGTTCATCGGTTATTGCTTTTTGCCCTGTAAACCTGCAGGACGAGATTTATAATTTTATGGAAAAGGAATTTTCCACAAATCCTCATTATTCAAAAACGTATAAAACCTTTACCTCAAACAGTGGGGTGAAGGTGATCAGTTAAGAAAAATTTCGCTGCTATGAATTTCGATTTCAACAGGAAAACAATTTTAGTAACAGGTGCTTCGCGCGGAATTGGCAAAGCAACTGCAATGATGTTTGCTAAATCCGGCGGGAATGTCATTGTTCATTTTCATAAAAACTCAGATGCTGCGCAAAAAGTACTGGCTTCGCTAAATAAAGGCGATCACATGATGGTTCAGGCTGACCTTTCCATACCTGAACAGGTTCAGCAAATGAGTGAAAAATGCTTTAAAAAGTACGGACGTATTGATGTTCTGGTAAACAATGCCGGAGTATTCGAAGAGTTTGATGTTTTGTCTCTGAGTTATGAAGACTGGCAGAAATCGTGGGAGAAAACGATTCGCACCAATCTAACAGGCACCGCAAATCTTTCTTTTCTGGTGGCTAAATTGATGAAAGATAAAGGGGGTTGCAGGATCGTCAATGTTTCATCTCGCGGCGCATTTCGAGGCGAACCGGATGCACCCGCTTACGGAGCCAGCAAAGCCGGGTTGAATTCGTTCGGGCAGTCCTTCGCCAAAGCGTTTGCAAAATATAAGATTTATGTTTACACCGTTGCACCCGGATTTGTGGAAACCGATATGGCTGCCGGAGCAATGGTCGGGGAGAGGGCCAGCGACATTATAAATCAAAGCCCGTTAAAGCGGATCGCTAAACCCGAAGAAATCGCCCAAACCATTCTTTATCTTGCATCACCGGGAACCGAATACATGACGGGTTGTGTTGTAGATATCAACGGAGCATCTTACCTGAGAACCTGAATTATCTGACAACTACTATTTTTTGACTGTAAACAGGTAATCCTTCAAGTTCAACTTTTAATAAATAAATTCCATGTTGCAAACCAGAGATATTTTGCGAAACGTGATTACCGGATAACATTAATTTGTTGTTAATCACAGTCCTTCCGGAAACATCAGCTATAATTATATCAATTATATTGCCTGACATTTCACTATAAGCACGAATTGTAAAACTATCCTGTGTTATCGGGTTTGGAAAAACTGTAATCCGAGCCGCGTAAGGCTGAAGTCCCTGATTAGTATTGGTGAGTATATCGGGAATCTCCATGCTCATTTGTCCACCGGTAGCACCCATGTCATTTGTCAGACCTCCTTGTGCCGGAAACAATGCATTTCCCGGATTGTCCGGATCTTCGGGATCATTGTAAATAATATTTGGGTCACCCGAATCGATGCAGGGAGAAGTAATATTCAGCAGAAAGTTGTTTCCGGTAAATTCAGGTTCGATACCGATATTTCCTTCACCAGTCCAGCCACCTTCGATACAGTTGTATGTTACTATACCTGTATTTCCTTGTATCTGCGGATTGGTGGTTGCTGTATTTCCCCAGAAAATATTGTTTTTAAGCTCTGCGATACAAGACCATAACCGGATGCCACCACCTCCCAATGCAGAATGGTTGTAAACGACTGTATTGTTTTCAATGATCACCGGTTCCGCACCATTCGAAAGGCACCACAAACCGCCACCACCGTAGTTCTCGCCTCCTGTGTTGTAGGCAAAAATATTGTTTTTGATCACGGCTCCCGAATAGTTCAGAACCAGTCCGGCGCCATATTTACCCTCGTTATTGGTGATCAGGTTGTTAAGGATTTTCGGATTGCCATCACCGCAGCGTATTGCACCGCCTCCTGCACTGGTTGCGCCCGCCGGAACATTGATAGCCATATTGCTGGTTATGATGTTGTTTTTAATCGTCGGGGCTGAATACTGGATCAAAATACCGCCGCCTTCGGTGTAAAAATATCCCGGTCCGTGCTCATCTTCCCACAAGGTTCCCAACCCTCCTGTAAGAGTAAATCCTTGCAAGACTGTAGTCGAATCCTGTCCTCCTGCTATTATCACGCAACTTGCCGTATCCTGATTTATCGGATAACTACCATTGATAATTGTATTGTATATGTGTTCAATACCACCGTTCGTTGCATATTCGCTGCAAACAATGAGATTCTTGTTCCTGAAGCTGATGTTCTCGAAATATTCCCCTTCCGAAACCAATACCGTGTCACCCTGTGCAGCAGCATCGATGGCTGCCTGGATGGAGGGCTGATCAGCCGGAACATGGATCACCTGGCATTTTGTTTGAATACTAATCAGTAGTTGAAAAAGAAAAATCATAATGGTCAAATTGTAACTGTTCAACAGATTATCGAAAATTCGTTTTCTATTCAAAGTTTTCATACGTTTATATTTTAGTGATTTAAGAGGCTGCAAAGTAAACCTGCCAAAAAACCAAAATCGACCTGATTCAGGAATCAGGACTTGATTTAACAAAAAATTAACGGGAAATCGGTTTGCGAAAAATCAGGAAGCCGAAGGAATACTCTTTTTATATTCGGTTGGTGTAATGTCGGTGTTTTTTTTGAAGGCACTGTTAAAAGCCGACTTGGAGTTGAACCCCGCATCATAAAGTATTTCAAGGATGGTGGCATGTTGCTTCGACCGGTCGTCCATCATGTTTTTGGCTTCATGGATACGATAATGATTAATGAAATCAAAAAAATTCTGCTTGAATTGTGAATTGATAATCTGCGAAAGGTATTTCGGGTGGATGCCTACCTGATCCGAAAGGTCTTTGATAGAAAGGGAGGGTTCAAGGTAGGGTTTTTTATCCTCCATGAACCGCTGAAGTTGCTGAGCCTGAACTATACATTCTTCCTCGGATAACCCTGATTTGTAATTCCGTCCGGGCTCTTTTACCAGCGTCAGCAACTGCGGATGGTTCAGTCCCTTGTACACTGCTGCATTGGCGAAAATAAAATTGATCAGCAACGAAATAAAAACCAGGAAGTGGCTGGTTACTCCATTCAGCGAATGGTTCAAATATAGCAGAAAATGACACAGATCAACCAGCCACATCAGCATAAATGCTGAGAGAACGAAGAGCAGCCAGGTAAGATTTATTTTTTCAATCGCTGAGAAGGTGTTTTTCAGATTCCTCCGGTAGCGGAATAAGACGACAAAGGCTGCAGCAAGATAAATTCCATTTTGAAGGTGTAAAAGAACAGAAAATACAAAGGATTCACCTGTTTGCCATTTTAGTAAATGAACTGGATCGATCGGAACTGTATTGATGATGATAGCACCGACGAATGTGTAAAAAAATGTTACACAGCCCGGAATGAAATGCAGCAATATCCTGCCGTGGTGTTCAAACCCCTGCGTGGTAAGTGATTTGGTATACAAATAAAGCAGGGGGGCAAGGAAGAAGTAAAAAAAGTCAACCGAAGGTAATGGAATCGTTATATAAGTTTCTAGAATGAACCAGGCAATGAGCAGTCCGTTTGAAAACATGAACAAAGCCAGGATGCTGTTGCTGATAACAGCCGGTTTTCTCCGGTTCGAGATCAGTACAAGCCCGAGAATAAAAAGCTGTACGGCGGTAATGTAAGAAATGACTTCAATCAGATTTGACTTTCATACGACTTCAACCGTTCGAAAAATACCTTTTCAATAAAGACCGAATAAAATTAACAAATTTGACGGGATAATGATTCATGATATATAATGTGTTGACCTGTAAGCATCTTCTTTTGCATGTTAATGGAGTATGAGGGGCCAGCTAAGAAGTATAGAAATGGTTTACGGCACTCCGATTTATCATTTTATGATGCAGAAGGAGCATGTTTTTAGCCTGAATCAGTATTGTCGCTACCGTATACTTTCCGTTATCGCAAAAGCGGAGTTTGTGAAACTGAATTGCATGACATTTATCGGTCTGAATGATCGTCATCTGCATCTGACAGCGTATCATCAGCGTCTGTTGCTGCCTCATTGGCAGGTGGAGGCATATCATTCGCATCTGCCGGTGCCTCATTGACAGGTGGCGGGGTATCATTTGCATCTGGCGGTGCTTCACTGACATGTGGCGGGATATCATAAGGATCTGTCACCGCATCATAGGCATCTGTCACCGTATCATTGGCATCTGTCTTCGTATCATTAGCCTCTGTCTTCGTATCATTGACAGGTGATAGTGTATCATTTGCATCTGACGATGTATCACGGGCATCCGGAACGAATTCGAGGGAAAGGGGGAGACTGTTTTTTAATGATGGAATTTGAAAATTAGGGAATTTGAAAATGGATTAAAAATCGGGTTCAATGTGGAGGTGACGGGGTGAATCGGCGAGCCGGGAAAATTGATAAAATGTTGACTTTTGAAATGGTGATTTGATGATTGATGATGAGAATAATTTGAAAATTAGGGAATTTGAAAATGGATTAAAGATGGGGTTAAGTGAATTATGGTGAATGGTAGCCGGGAAAATGGATAAAATGTTGACTTTTGAAATGGTGATTTGGATGATTTGATGATTCGAAGATGAGAATAATTATGAAAATAGGGAATTTGAAGATGGATTAAAAACTTGAAAGTGCAGCGCGGGGTGAATCGGTGAGCCGGGAAAATTGATAAAATGTTGACTTTTGAAATGGTGAAGTGTTTGATGATGTGATGATTTGATGATGAGAATAATTTGAAAATTAGGGAATTTGAAAATGGATGAGTGATGGGGTAAGAATTATTAATGATTGGCACAAGCGAACTCTTGAGCCATTTTTGGGAGAGGTAATGAGTAAATCTGAAGATTTTGACCTCACCCGGCTTAGTCAGGAGACTATGCCGAGTTTAGGGGCAAGTATTATGAATGATTGGCACAAGCGAACTCTTGAGCCATTTTTGGGGGAGGTAATGAGTAAATCTGAAGATTTTGACCTCACCCGGCTTAGTCAGGAGACTATGCCGAGTTTAGGGTTGAGCAGTGAAAGAATGATTGAATAAGAGAATGAGAAAATGCGTGAATGGGGGCTAATCGTTATCTGTTGTATGCGTGTCGTTGTACTGCCAATTTTATTTGCAGGTAAAACGTGCTTCATTGGTTATTGAAATTTTGGATTGCAAAGTCAAATTGATGAACTGGTAGCTTTCTTTCCAATTATTGTTTCTTCATCACTTTTTTACACCCCGCCAGCTTTTCATCCTGGTAGAGGCAAACCAAATAAGTACCGGTTTTTATTTCAAATCCCGAATCATCCTTCCCGTCCCACACCAACCGGTAATCCCCTGCCGGAAAACGATTGGAGGCGATAGTCCGGATGACCTTGCCTTTCATATCAATCACTTCAAGCAACACCTCATATTCCTGTTCAGTCGAAAAACTTACAAATACATTCGACTTAAACGGATTCGGGTAAACCACCAGTTCTGCCTTCTTCATTCGGTATTCTGCATTAGGTATTCCAGTCGTCGTGTCCTGCCACTCATACGCTCCCATATCGATCCTGCCGCCGGAGATCCGGGGATTGCCTGCCAGGTCGGTTGCAGGCAAAGTAACCGTATCTCCTCCAAGCATGTAAAGCACATACTTTTCGCCTTCTTCTTTGATATACGGATAATCCATTCCTTCTTCATACATGGGTGTACCGGCATTGATGCACGGAGAACCGGGTTGCAGGCTGTAAGGAAATTCCCCGCTGCCGGTCCATTGGGGGTTTTCGTCGATGTTGCCGTCGAGCCAGTTGAGGATATGGATGTTGTTCCAATTCTGGATGTTTTCTTCGCCTCCTTTTACATCGGTATTGGAGATGTTTATCGTTGCAATATCCGATGTCGGCGTTCCGTCGCCGAGGAAGATTTCATAATCTTCAGTGCCGTAAACGATGCTGTTGTAAAAATTGATCTCGGCGCCTTCGGTTGCATATACCTGGCCGGAAGGTACAGGATTAGTAACAATATTGTTTGCTACTGTCGTATTTATTAAATCAAGATGAACATTGGTGGTACAAGTAATACCGCTAATACCAAAGTTTTCCCCATTCTCCCCGGTGTAAGTATTTTCATTTATCAATACATTAATGAACTTCCCATTGGTAGCTTGAGGATATGAGTATGTTCCCAAATATTCGATCGCACTGCCCCTTCCAAAATCGGGGTTTACTCCTGGTTCATTATTGAAAATTTCAGAGTTTTTTATTACTATTTTTTTCGGAATTTCTTTAACATTAGCCAGTACGAGAGGGAATCCGCAGAATTATTAAATACTTTTGAACCGGACATGATCATTTCTGTTTTATTGGCTATCATTGCAGAACAAGTATATCCTTTTGTATCAGAAATATAATTGTCCATAAAAATTACATTTGTATTATCAACTACAACAAGTCCACCAATCACCCCTATCGTGTACTGGTTATTATCATATCCTCTTATAAAACCTATATTGCTGAGAGTAGAATTTTTTGTACCAATCTTTACTATAATATAACGGATATGATAATCCTGCATCGATAATTGTAATTTCTGCGCCTGAACCGACCAATGAAACATAACTTCGCTGGCATATCGGGAAAATCTCGTCATTGGTTGAATGAGAAAAAGTACCTGAGTCGAGGTGTATTGTTTTTGGATTGATTGAGTCGGAAACAATTTTACTCATTGCAAAAGCAATGGTTTTTAATGGATCAAAAGAAGTTAATCCTGTGTTTTCATTGCTTCCGTTAACACTCACATATAAATCAGCATTGACTTGATCAATTTTCCCATGTTCGATTCCCCAAGTCAAATTATTAAGAGGATTGCCATTCGCATCATGAGAAAAATAGAAATAATTATCAGGAACAAGTACAGTACCTGTATCCAAAATTATTTTTTGTTCAACTAAAGAACCTGTTCTGGAAATATCGCAACCCATGGGACCATAATTCTGATAAATTGAATTTTTTTTTATTGTATCAAACGTAAATGCTGAATTATTAGCTATAATGAGACCACCAGTATGATAATAAGCAAAATTATTTTTAATAATGGTTCCTGATAAAATGACAAAAGAATTATTACACACAATCCCTCCACCCATAATACATTTACATTCAGTAATGATACAATTCATTACATTTAAATGACTTAAACTTATGTATATTCCACCTCCTGCCTGTAAAGAAGTACTTCCTGACCCATGTTGTAATGTAAATCCGCAAATGGTTGTATTGTTTCCGGTACAATTTGAAATAACAACACAACTGCCATTACTCGAACCGTCAATGACAGTTGTGTTGATATAATTCTGAATCCCTGTTGTAAGGTAAAGACTAGCCACAGTAATGCTTTTGCTGTTGTAATTGATATTTTCGAAATAAGTTCCCGGCCAGACAAGTACCGTATCGCCGTTCGATGCTGCATTAATACCTGCCTGGATGGTGGTAAAATTACCTGTGCCATTTTGTTTGACTGTGATAATGGTTGCATGAGCGAAAAGCGAGAATAAAAGCAGTGATAATAAAACTAGAACGTCATTGCGAGGAAACAGCAGTGGTCTGTGCGTAAGCTGACGAAGCAATCCGCTAAAGATGAAAGGCCGCCCTTGTAGCTGGCGGATTGCTTCTCCCGCTGAAAAAGCGGGATCGCAATGACGTCTGTCTATTTTAGTTTTTCTCAATGTAAGTTATTTTATCATCACAATCTTGTTCGTCTGCACAGTCCTGTTCCCGGTACTCACCCTGTAAAAATAGACTCCGGGAGCAATACGGTTTCCCGAATCATTATCACCATTCCAGGTCAGATTGTAATAACCTTCGGGGTAATTGCTATTGATCAGTGTTTTCACAGGATTTCCCTGTAAGTCATAGATTTGGATGCTGATGCTGCTTTTTTCATTGATCCGGAAAGTAAAGGTTGTGTTCTTTCCGAAAGGATTCGGCTGGCAGGTGACCAGGCCGATTTCAGGAGGCAGTTCATAAACTTCGTTGCTTTTCAGCGATACATGATAATACATTGCCTTTTCACCGGCAAAGATATTCCGCTTTTCGCGAATCTTCCGCTGATGGTCGATCACCACATAATTTCCTTTTTCAACCGGTTCGCTTTTGTAGCCGTTATACGTTTCGAATTCGATCACTGCTCCCGGTGAAACACCCTGCAAATAACCGTTCACTTCGACAATCGTATCTCCCGACTCCCTGACTGCTGCGCCTTTTATTTCTCCATCGGCTAAAACAGCTATTTCCTGAATATCGGATAATGAATCCGTTTCAATATAAAAGGGAAGGTAGTCAGCTTTTTCTTCAAATGTGAAATAGCTTGTTTTTGGAATTTCAACATCCTGCATATTCATTCCCGTATTCTGCCATTGAAAATCAGGATATGATTGATTTTGTGCCAGTTTCAATACAACCAAATCTCCGTATTTAAAAGGGGATCTTTTTTGGGAACATATCCAAACCGGCGGAATGCTGGGAATCTTTGTCATAGTCCAGTACTGGGTTTGTATCTGAATAAGGGGGCCGTTCATCAAATCTGCAGGCAAACAATCTTCCGGATACATCGAATGATCGATAAAATATCCGACCCAGTTTTCACCGGAAATCAAATCAACCGAAGCATCATAATCTTCTTTTGCGCCTTCTAAACGAATAGAAGCAAGGTCTGTTGGCCCTTCATATTTCAACTTATAGCCCTGGGTTGATTTTAATTCTATCAATGTACTATTAGGATCCCATAAGGTAACGTTATTATATGAAATTGACTGATTAACATTTGCAGGTTTATATTCCATATAAAGATTTTCAGGAGTTTGTCCATCCCACGGTTTTATTCTGCTTAGTAAGGTAACAGCATCGAAAGTTTCATCCTTGTACCTTTCCATTCTTGGGAAGGAAATCCATTTCCAGCCGGGACGGAAGGTCAGCGATTCATCGAAGGCTTTGATTTTTGTGGCGGTGGCGCTGCCGTAGTTACCGACATAAATATAATTATCTTCGTAATTGTAGGATGGTTTTGAAGGAACAAATCGTTTTTTGTTCATATAAATATCCGCATAAGTATAAAGATTGGTATTTATTTTATTTGAAAACGCATCATCAAAATTGTTCAGGGCTTTTATATTGTATTCAAGTTCGCCGTTTCCGTTTACATCCGGAAAATTCGTATGGAAATAAAACTGATCGTTGACGATATTATAAATATAACCGTCGCTTCTTCTGATTATTTTTTCTTGTGATTGGTCTGAATTGCGAAAACCTTCACCCTGGCTCATCCCAAACAGTGAAATCAGTAATCCGAAGAAAAAAGTAAAAATTGATTTCAAAGGGCTTGTTTTTAATGGTTAATTAGTAAGTTTCATGTTGTAAATGTAATCAATAATTTTTGCATTTCGATAATTTTGACATGAATTGTTTATAGACTTTTTTTAATCCAATCCGTGACATAGCCTACAGTCTATCCCAAGTGATTGAAGCATAAGATTATTTATACAGCAGTGTGGAAGATTATTGTGACTGATTGAAATCGTTTTATTGTAATGATAATAATGGTTCATCACACCGGGCAGGATTTTATTCAGCCATGCTTCCCGACGACCCTTTAGCGTGCTCTGCACTCGAACTGCTGCCGGGTGAAGAAGCGGATGCATATGCTTCGGAACTGGGTGCCAACGGCAACCTCTTCCTAATGGTGCATAACCCCGATGAGGCAAATGAAGGCGAATACAGCTTTATGGTCCCTGAACCGGTAGAATCATAGAATAAGTAATTTGTTTGTTTTACTAAAGTTTTTAATGGGGGGAACCTGCCGGAAGGTGGGGTCCTTTTTTAGTATTTAGTACTTAGTACAAAGTATTTAGAAAAGAGGATTTAGGATTTTGAGAGGGTTGAGCAGTGAAAGAATGATTGAATGATAGAATGAGAGAATGAGAGAATGGGTTCACCAGGGCGGCTATTCATTTTCAACTCTTTGTGCTTTTCTTTGTGTCTTAGTGATTTAGTGGCAAAATTGATCCTGTCAAATTTTTTACAGAATTTTAAACTGTCTCTTAGACTTTAGTATTTAGCGATTGTTTGAAAAATTATAAAACTATTTTTTTAATGCCACAAAGACACGAAAACACAAAGTTTCACCAAGGGGTCCTTTTTTAGTACTTAGTACTTAGTACTTAGTACAAAGTATTTAGAAAAGAGGATTTAGGATTTTGAGAGGGTTGAGCAGTGAAAGAATGATTGAATGAAAGAATGCGTGAATGGGGGCTAATCGTTATCTGTTGTATGCGTGTCGTTGTGCTGCCAATTTTATTTGCAGGTAAAACCTGCTTCATTGGTTATTGAAGATTTGGATTGCAACCCCAAATCAGCGGGGGCTTCGCTTTTAATCATCGTGGTAAAATCAAATTTTTCAGTTCATCAGCAGATTTTATCCCTCTTTTTACAATTCCTTCCGGCAACTTTTGTTTATACAATCATTCCGAATAACTAACCAGTTCGTCAGGCATCCATTTACCGTCAACATTTTCTTCAAATTTAATAAACCGGTGTGGGGGATCTACTGAAAAATAGAAATAATATTTTTCGGAGGAAAACAAAGATTGCCAGCCCCCTACTGAAAGCTCAAGTACATTGCATTTGAAAGTTCCCGCTTTGACGGTGACGGTTTTTACACCAGTTTGTTCAAGGTTCATGTTTAACACACCGCCATACATATACATATATGTTTTAAATGAAACACGATTGCCGGTTTTAAAAGGGAATCCACTGAAAGAAATGATATATGCCAGAGGAGAATAGATATTGGTTTCATCAGTTTTATAAATCTTATCAATACCCTTTTCCGCATAATAAAAGTGTACCGTGTCATCTGTTTTCATGAAATACTTGACAAGCCTGTTGTCTTTCAAGTCAACACTTTTTTCAGAAATGGTGGTAAGATCAGAATACCTGATATTTATTTCATTTCTGTACAATCCCCCTTCATCAATAACAATAGCATAGTATTTCATATTATCCTTTTCTTCAAGTCTGAGATTGATCTTTGAAGTGATATAGCCAGTCTCTGCATCTAAAAATTCATGGATAACAAAGGATTCTCTATCAGGCAATCCGGGATTTTTCATTACCGGCTGGGTAAAACCAGAAAATTCAAAAATGTAAAAAAGGAAAACCAAAATCTTTAACTTCATATTAATTCATCCTGCTTTTTAATGTTTATACCTGTCAATACAGCTTTTGAAATTTAATCATTTTAAAAGGCATCAAATTCTCGTTTTTACAATTTCCATGAAAACTAAAACCGTTGTAAAATAAATATAAGCTTACGCACAATAACGTTGAGTGTATGAACCGCAAGGGATTTCGAAGCAGTTTCCTGTCAACCGAAACGAGAACCTGGCAAGAGGGAAAACCTTCGCAAACCCACGCCACACTTATGGTTTATACATTGCGTTAGCGGGTCATTGTTCTTTCGTTTGTGGCTCATAGTAAAGAATTACTTGCCCACCACTAAAAATTTTAGTCTTAATGAGTTTAAGAATAGTCCTGTCGGTTATATTTTCAAATAATGGCAAACCGCTTCCTGCAACAACAGGGTGAATACAAAGTTGGTATTCATCAATCAAATTAAGGTTCATTAGCTGGATGATTAAACTGCGACTGCCAACAAAAATGTTTTTGCCTGATTGCTGTTTGAGTTCTAAAACCGTTTTTACGAGGTCTTTTTCCGCCAGCTTTGCGCTGTTCCATTCAACATTCTTCAGGGTGTTTGAAAAAACAATCTTTTGAATTTTGTCTATAGCCAAAGCAAAGTCATTCATTGATTTTTCTTCAGAAGGATTCTCTAACAGTGTTCGCCAAAACTCCATAAGCTGATAAGTTGTTCTGCCATATAAAATTACGTCTCCGTCATTCAACAACGCTTGATAGTGACGGTGAATTTCTTCGTCCGGAATTCCTGCCGTATGGTCGCAAAACCCGTCAATTGTCATATTTATTGCTGCAATTACTTTTCTCATATTTTGTTTTCAGTCGTTATCTTAGTCAAAATCATTGTTGAGACAGGTTCCTTCTTTCGTTGGGTCGTCTGTTATAATGCCCGCTGACGTTTTGCCCATATCGCCCACAGCCGCCGGACCGATTTAAATTGTTTTTTGTTTTCTTTTCACTACCTCACTTTGCAGATCTAATGAATGTTTGTATACCATTATTCTCCTCACTCTGGCGCAAGCCTTGTGTGCCAGCCTTGTGCCCTGTTGACTTGTGCTTTGTTTTCTCATCGACAGTATTTGAAATTTATATACAGAACGCTTAAATCAAAAAAAAAATATTTTCAATATGAATGATGGTTTTACCGGGCACAAGTCTACCGCCCTACATCCCTCGCACAAGACTTGCCATTGAGGGTAAGAATTATGAATGATTGGCACAAGCAGGTGTATGCACCTGCACCATTTTGGTTAAGGAGAATTACCGTGAGACATTTTCATATCGAGATGAATCTTTCAAGCAAATTTTCAAATCAACATCCTCTTGCAAAATAAAAAACACTAATTTAGACACATCAAATTTTTAAAGAAAGAATAACTTCAGCCAATGAGTTTATTCCAAAAATCAGTTGAGAAAAAATACTTAAACGAACTCGATAAGGCATTGCTGGAAGAAAGATTTGCCGCGTTTCAATCATATTTCAGCAATCCTCAAATCAAGGAAAACATCCGCAATGCAAAAGAAGAACAATATCAGGAAGGGTTTCTTACTGCACTCTTCGAAAACATTTTAGGCTATACGCTCAATCCAAAACCCAGCTTCGACCTTACCACCGAACTCAAAAACATCGGCAACAGCCGGAAAACGGATGGCGCTATCCTGAAGGACGGAAATGCCATCGCTGTCATCGAGCTAAAATCCACTACCACCACCGACCTCAATACCGTCGAAAACCAGGCCTTCGGTTACAAAAGCCACCATCTCAATTGTAATTATGTAATTACTTCAAATTTTGCGAAGCTTCGTTTTTACATTCAGAATGCAGTCGAATACCTCGAATTCGATCTGTTCGGCTTAAGCTATGGACAGTTTGGTCTGTTGTGGCTTTGCCTTTCACGAAACAGCATCTTTAGTGATATTCCGCTCAGGATAAAGAATGATTCGGTAGTACAGGAAGAAAATATTACCAAAAAATTATACGATGATTATTCCAGGTTCAGAGCATCCCTTTTTGATGATATCATATCCCTGAATCCTGCAGAAGACAAGCTTCTGTTATTTAAGAAAACCCAAAAGCTGCTCGACCGTTTTCTCTTCATCTTTTTTGCCGAAGACAAAGGATTGCTGCCGCCCAATTCGATTGCCCGCATCATCGACCGATGGCAGATACTGAAAGATGAGGATGCCTACAAGCCCCTGTACGATATTTTCAGGCAATACTTTGGATACATGAATACAGGCAGGAAAGGAAAGAAGCCCGACGACGACATCAGCCCTTACAACGGAGGCCTTTTTCTGCCTGATGAAACCCTCGATAATATAAAGGTCAGTGATGACATGCTTCACGATTACACCCTGAAGCTAAGCAAATACGACTACGACACCGAAATCGATGTCAATATCCTGGGTCACATTTTTGAGCATTCGCTTTCTGAGATTGAAAATATAGAAGCCTGCTTGAGAGGAGAGAATGTTGAGAAAAACAAATCCCGCCGCAAAAAAGAAGGCATCTTCTACACACCTAAATACATTACAAAATATATTGTCGACCATACCGTTGGAAGGTTATGCGACGAAAAAAAGGCTGAGCTTGAGATCGCCGACGAATTTTATACCGATGTAAAGCGACGCAGCCGCAAGCGAATCGGAAACCTCGAAGCCTACCGGAAGTGGCTGCTGGAACTTACCATTTGCGATCCAGCCTGCGGTTCCGGTGCCTTCCTAAACCAGGCACTTGAATTCCTCATAAATGAGCATCAATATCTCGATGAGCTGACCGCCAAATATCACAATTCGCCTTTGGTCCTCACCGACATCGAAAACACCATCCTCGAAAAAAACCTGTACGGTGTCGACATCAACGACGAAAGCGTTGATATTGCCCGGCTCTCCCTGTGGCTGCGTACCGCCCGCAAAGGAAGGAAGCTCTCCACGCTCTCTGCCAACATCAAATGTGGCAATTCTCTGATTGACGATCCGGCAGTAGCGGGAGACAAAGCTTTTAACTGGTTTGAGCAATTTCCGCAGGTATTTAAACATTATCGCAAACCAAAAACCGGTGTCGATAAGGAAGAGGCAGAACCAGGTGACAAAGCATATCTGGATGAAATGCAGGAACCATCTTATTCTTATAAACCCGGCAGCAAAGGATTTAAAAAATATGGGTTTGATGTGGTGATTGGAAATCCGCCTTATGTGAAACTTGAAACTATAAAAGAGGTCTCTCAATCACTAGAAAAGTTGAACTATAAAACTTTTGATAAACGAGGTGATTTATATGTGTTGTTTGTAGAAAAAGGATTCAGCATCTTAAAAGAAAACGGAACAATTTCCTACATAATGCCAAACAAATGGCTGCAAGCTGGTTATGGACAAAAACTTAGAGAGTTCTTCTTAACAAAACAACTGGATCAATTGATTGATTTTGGAGATATTCAAATCTTTGAGGGCGCTACTACATATCCTGTTATTTTCATAGCAAGACAAAACAACCCCAATGAAATCTTTCTTGCTTCTTTATTAAAAGAATCAGGAGTTTTAGATTTTGAAAGGAATGTAGAAAACACTGCAGAAGTTTTTAAAAGCAACGATTTTAATGGTGATACTTGGGTTATTTCTTCCGGAGAAAATCAACAACTGTTAAATAAGCTTAATGTTAAGTTTAAATCATTGAAAGAGTTTATAAATGGTGAAGCGAACTACGGAATTAAATTTGGTTTAACTGAGGCTTTTTTGATTGATGAAGAGAAAAAAAGAGAACTTGTAAATCGAGATTCAAATTCAGAAAAAATAATAGGATCAATATTAAGAGGTAGAGACTTAACCAGGTATGGCAGACCAAATGAGAATGACTTGGATAGTATTATTCTTGCAGGTTACGGTAGCTATAAATTTATTGAAAGAGATTACCCTGCTATTTACAAACATTTAATTCAGTATGAAGATAAACTCAAAAAGAGAGGGCAATGTAGAGGAATTAAAGAAACACTTGAAAAGCCATTTACAGGACAGCATCACTGGTTAGAACTTGACAACAACCCATCTGAGAGTTATTTGAATTTATACAAGAAACCCAAAATCATGTATCAAACGTTTCAAGTAAAACCTTGTTTTATTTATGATGAGCAAAGTCTGTATTGCAATAATTCTATGTGGATAATTCCCACCGAAAATAAAGCATTGCTTGGTGTTTTAAATTCAAAAATGGGTTGGTGGCTAATCACAAAATATTGTACTCAAATACAAAATGGTTGTCAATTAATTTGGAAATACTTTGGACAAATACCAATTCCTGAAATTACTAATTCTGTTGAATTAACCGCCCTTGTAAATACAATGATTGACAAGACTGCTGAGCAACAAAAATTAGTCAACACACTTATTTCTTTGTTACAATCCAAATTTGAAATTGAAAAATTCACAACCAAATTACAAAACTGGCACGAATTAGAGTTTAAAGATTTTCTGAAGGAACTAAAAAAAACCAAAGTACAACTCAGTCTTTCTGAAGAAACAGAATGGATGCAATACTTTAACGAGCAAAAACAAAAGGCCCAAAATTTAAAAGCTGAAATAACCAGGGTTGATGCAGAAATTGACAAAATGGTTTATGAACTGTATGGGTTGACGGAGGAAGAAATTAAAATTGTGGAGGAACATAATTAAAATATTAAAGGAATTATAGTTTTAAGATAACATTATGGAAAATTTATTAGAAATTTTGGCAACACCCAAACAAGTGGGTTTATTAATGGGTGCTGGGGTATCAAAAGCATGTGGCTTACCAAATGTAGATGATTTAACCAAATATGTTCGAAAAGTAATTACTAATATTAGTTTTACAGAATTACTGAATGATGAAGATAATGTTGAGACGATCCTTAATAAAGCGCAGCAGTTAAAATCATTAATACAAAATGATAAAAAAGTCAATGAGCTATCATTAAAAGAAATTAAAACAATTGAAACAGATATAAAAAAAACAATATTTGAAAAACTTTCAATAGAAGTAAAATTTGATAAATTATGTAGTCTGGTCATTTGGTTAAATTTTATAAATCGGGAATATGAAAAGGAAATCTTCACATTGAACTATGACTTACTATTGGAAAGAGCATTAGAAGAAGTTAGCTTGCCTTATTTCACTGGATTTATTGGAAATGTAAAACCTTTTTTCATATCTGATTCAGTGGATGATTTTTCAGGATTGTATATTAAAAAAAGTTGGACTAAATTATGGAAATTGCATGGGTCATTAAACTTTAAAAAATCAACTGAAGAAAAAATATTTATTGAAAATAACACAAATAATGAGTACGAGAATCTATTAATTTATCCATCAATGGATAAATATATTTCATCAAGAAAAGCACCGTTTATTTCATACTTAGATCGATTTCGTAAATATTTGTTAGAAAATGAAAAAGTCCTTATTATTCTTGGTTATTCGTTTGGTGATGACCATGTTAATGATATTATAATTAATGGTTTAAATAATAATACTCGGCTATCAGTTTTCGCATTTGCATATAGTGAAATTACTTTTAATAAAGGAATTAAAGTTCTCGGAATATATCCTAATTTTTCAATTTATACCGAAAAAAAGAAATACATAAATAAAGCAGAAAGTGAGTTTAAATGCGAGAAAAACGTAGGTGACTTTAATAATTTCGTTACTATTTTAGATTCCTTGGTAAATCAAAAAAAATCAGAAGTCAATAAAGAGACCAAAAAATGATGGAAAAAGAATTTATTAGTGGTAAAATAGGAAATGTAATTGAAGTAAATTCTGAACGAATAATTGTTGAAGTAAGTAGTGAACTTAATAATTACAACATTATTCATAAAGGAAATTTACATAGAATAGGACAGGTTGGGAGTTTTGTGAAAATTATTAATGGTTTATCCTATCTATATTGCGTTGTTGAGTCTTTTTCTACTTTTATGCAATCTGGAGAAATTACAATTAATAAAAAGGTTATTTATGTCTCTTTGCTTGGTTATAAAACAGTAGCAGGAGAATTTGAAAGTGGTTCTCGAATTTCTCCAAGCATTGATGACTCAGTATATATTATTGATGAAGATGATATAAATATTATTTTCAAATCAGATGGAATATTTCCCATTAAAATTGGTGGTAATTATTTCTCTTCCAGCCTTCCCGTATATTTAAATTTAAATGATTTTGTTTTAAAGCATTCATTTGTTGTCGGAAGTACTGGTAGCGGCAAATCAAATACTGTTGCTTATCTTCTTAAAAACATTGTTTCCGAATATCCAAGTTCTAGGACAGTAATTATTGATATTCATGGTGAATACATGAATTATCTTGAAGAAGATGCGAATGAATATTCAGTATATAGTGAAGACAAAAAATTTATTATTCCCTACTGGATGTTAGACTTCGAGATTCTCTGTAAATTATTCGGACTTCAATCAGGTAATGTATTGTCTTCAGCAACTGATGTATTTCGTGATAGAATTCTTCAAATGAAAAGGCAATATATTTTAAGCAGTGAATTAAAGGATAAAATTAAAATTAATGACATAGATATAAATTCACCTATTCCATTTAATATTAAAGATATTTGGTTAGAATTTTACAGCAGAGGTTACGGGACTTACAAAGATGTTAGTAGAGAACCTCCAAACTATTCATATGAAGTTGATAAAAAAGGTAAAGAATTAAAAGGCAACGCAGAAGTTCTAGAAAAACCTCAATTTAAAGTTTACACAACAGACAGAACTGCACCATATAAATCAAATGAAACATATTTCAGAAATATTTCTGATAATATTTTAAATATTATTAGTAATGATGATTTTAGATTTATGTTTGGAGATGATGAATTTATTAAAGGGACAAAAAATATTGAAGATTTGATTTCAAGTTGGACTGAAAATGAAAAACAAATTACTATTCTAAATTTGAGTGGAATTCCATATAATATAATTGATGTTGTTATTGGAATCATTTCTAATTTGCTATTCGATATAATTTATTATTCATTGAAAATTAAGAAACATTTTGAAGGTAGGCCTCTATTAATATGCTTTGAGGAAGCACATAAATATCTAAATTCAGGGACACAGAATAGTTTCTCTCAAAAAGCAGTTGAAAGAATAATGAAAGAAGGCAGAAAATTTGGAATTGGAGCTATGATAATTTCTCAGAGACCTGTTGAAATACCCAATACTATTATTTCACAAGTTAGCACATTTATTGCACTTAGATTGACCAATAGTGATGATCAATCAAAAGTTATAAGTTTTGCTCCAAATAACTTTTCAATGTTCCTTAAATCTCTCCCTTCACTTGGTAATGGAGATGCTTTTGTTATTGGAGAATCAATGAAAATTCCAATGAAAGTTAAAATTCCTTTATTGGAATCAGTTAAAAACATAAATTTTGATAAGAGAATTAGTATTTGGAAAGAAGAAAGAAATAAAAAGTTCAGTTATAGAAGCACAATTGAAAGATGGATGCATAAATAATAAAACGGAGGTTATATGAATAATTTAAATTGGCAAGAAGTTGGATTCGATTCTAGCACTATTGAAAGAATTGCTCACTCGGGCAATGATCTCTTTGTTGAATTCAAAAAAAATGGTTCAGGTTATAAATATTTAAATGTACCGTTTGAAATTTTTCATAGAATAATGAACAAAGAATGTATTAGTAAAAGTGAAGGTAGACCGTCTTATGGATCGACACTTGATAAATTAGTAAAAAAAGCTGGATTTCAGTATGAACAATACAAATAGTTTAATCCAATAAATCAATGTTAATTGTTGAAAGCAATTAATTATGAAAAATCAAAACCAGATAAAATGCCCAAACTGCGGCACATCAATAGATGTACAGGATATTCTTGCCCATCAATTAGAAGATGAGATTAACCAAAAGTATCAGGCTCAAATTGCAGAAGAAAAAAAGAAATACGAGGCAGAGCAAGAAAAGTTAAAGCAGGAAAAATTTGATTTTGAACAGAAGAAAAAGCAGGAAAATGAAATGTTCCAGGAACGTTTTGACAAAAAGCTGAAAGAGGAAAAAAGCCGATGGAAGAATCGTTAAAAGTTAAACTTCTTGAAGAACAATCAGAACAATTTAATTCTTTACAAAAGGAACTGAATGAAAAATCGGAACAAATTAAAGAGCTAAACAGAACCAAAGCCGAAATTGAGAAACTCAAACGAGAAAAATCTGAATTAAAAGAAGCTGTTGAGGCAGAAGCCCAAAAGAAACTAAATGAAACGCTTATTTCAGAAAAAGAAAAAATCAGAAAATCTGAGGAAGCAAAAAACGAATTGCGTTTCAGAGAAATGCAGATGCAATTAGAAGCACAGAAAAGGCTAACTGAAGAAATGAAACGCAAGCAAGAACAAGGTTCAATGCAGATGCAAGGCGAGGCTCAGGAGTTGGCAATAGAAGAATGGTTGGCTTCTCAGTTCCCTTTGGATTCTATTGAAGAAATTAAAAAAGGAGCGAGGGGCGGAGATTGCATTCAGATTGTAAATACCAGAAATCGTCAAAATTGCGGGAAAATTTACTACGAGAGCAAGCGTACTAAAGATTATCAACCAAGCTGGATTGAAAAATTCAAAGCCGACATGCGAGAAAAGGGAGCAGATATTGGAGTTCTGGTAACGGAAGCCATGCCTTCGGATTTTGACCGCATGGGAATTAAAGATGGTAGTCTGGATTTGTAGCTATGAAGAATTCAAAGGGCTTTGCGCTGTCTTGAGGGAGTCGATTATTCAGTTAAGCCTGGCCGTGGCTTCTCAGGAAAACAAAGGCGATAAAATGCATATGTTGTATGATTACCTGACAAGTAACAATTTCAGAATGCAGGTTGAAGCCATTGTTGAAGGATTTTCCTCATTGAAAACTGCATTGGAAAGTGAAAAGCGTTCTATGCAACGCATTTGGAAAGAACGGGAAAAACAAATTGAGAAGGTAATTATCAACACCATTGATATGTATGGATCCATTAAAGGGATAGCAGGTAATGCCATTCAGTCTGTAAAGGCTTTAGAATTGCCTGGAACAAATGAGGATGAAAACGAACAAAAGCAACTTGAATTAGAATAATTAAATACAATAACTTTTTTAATACGCCTAACACTTTACCAATCAAATAAATTCAAAACTTTCCCCCGCTCCCGAAAGTCTTCCAACGTAAGCCTGCACGAAGGCGTGACTTGTGGCTTTGGTAAATTTAATAAATTCGATTAATCGTTTCATGAATTATTTTGGGGGTCTTTCCAGCAAATATAAAAACTTATCCTATTTTGGTGCCTGAATATCCTAAAGGGCATTAATATTAAAGAGGGATTTATTATAGTTTGCATTTCTCATGTTATACTATTCTGTCGGCTCGTTGCAAGGAGGATAAGGCTGGGGTAGTCGTTGCGGACGGATAAAAAAAATTAAATCTTTTTGAAACCTTATAAAACTGCCGGCGTTAAAAGTGGTATTACTTGCTAATAAACCGCTTAAATACCTTAATTAAATTATTAACAAAATTTAAAATGTTATGACTCGAAAGCAAAAAAATCGGCTTTCCATGTTTTTAGCGGTGAAGCTAGTTTATGCCGATCTAGCAGCAGTACTGGACTTATTGCCCAATTTCACCGATTTTATCACACTCTTTACGAATGCGATAAAAAGTATCCAACGTTTGACCGAGGAGCAATTGCTTGACTTCAAGGGGAAAACGGATTTAAAAAATTCGAGCGCCTCAGATCTTATCAGTAAGACTATGGGCATTATCCGCAGAATGGTGGCCTATACCACCATTAATTATCTTTATGAACTGGAAGAGGAAATCAATTATTCCGAATCAGAATTAAACAAAAGTACTGACGATGACCTCAGGGCTATTTGCCAGGTGGTTCATGACAAGGCTTCTAACGAACTTACGAATGTTGCCGATTTCGGTATAACACAAGATATGCTGGATGCGCAGCAAACAGCTATCGGCGATTATTCGACGAATGTTTCCGCACCGCGGGAAGGTATCATGAACAGGAAGTATGCAACGGCAGCACTGCAAGATGCTTTTAAGGAAGCAACCAGTGCATTGGCACCGATGGATAAACTTGTATCGATGCTAAAAGACAGCGATAAGGAGACTTACAAACGGTATATGAATGCCCGTATCATTGTTGATTATGGTAAGAGCAAGAAGGATCTTGAATATACGATCAACGGCAGAATAATTGATTTCGAGAGCGGATTGCCGCTTGCTGGTGTGAGTGTAGCCGTCGTCGGTACAACGATAGGGGTGATCACCGGCATCGACGGAACGTTTCCTCTTACTTTCAAGAGTCCGGGAGAGTATACCCTTCGGTGTGAAAAAGAGGGTTATAAGGCTATCCTGAATGTGGTTTCCGTAATCGGTGAAACGGCCGAAGTGGAAATTGAACTGGAAAGGATGGAGGAGAAAAGTTTATAAGGAAGATGACCGTGCTAAAGCGGGACAGTCTGCGAGGGCGGGCTGTCCTGCGGAGGCGGGGGATGATGGGATGATTTGATGATGTGTTGATGTGATGATTTGAGGATGTGGTGATGTGAGGATGAGAATAATTTGAAAATGAGGGAATTTGAAAATGGATGAAATAAGAGGCAAGAATTATTAATGATTGGTACAAGCGGACGCTTGAGCCATTTTTGGGGGAGTTAATTTATTGAAGTGGTGATTTGATGATGTGGTGATGTGATGATGAGAATAATTTGAAAATGAGGGAATTTGAAAATGGATTAGTTAAGAGCAAGAATTATGAATGATTGGTACAAGCGGACGCTTGAGCCATTTTTGGGGGAGTTAATTTATTGAAGTGGTGATTTGATGATGTGTTGATGTGGTGATGTGATGACGTGGTGATTTGAAAATGAGGGAATTTGAAAATGGAAGAAAAATCGGGTTCAAGGTATTGGTGTCGGAGTGAATTGGTGAGCCGGGAAAATTGTTAAAATGTTGACTTTTGAAATGGTGAGCAGCGCAGAAGGGAGCCTAATGATATTTCTGCTGATTTTAAAAATGAATAAGCGATGGGATGATGTGGTGATGTGGTGATGTGTTGATTTGAAAATGAGGGAATTTGAAGATGATAAGAAAAAAAGAAATTGAGATATAATACGGTTTTTAGCAGTATTGATTGGCGGGGCAGCGGTGCTTCGCCAATTTTTTTTGGCAATTTTCAAGTGAATGAATATTGCCTTTGCTTATCTCAATTTCTTTTTTGTGAAATTACCGACCTTTATTCGATAGGTAGTTTATACATACTCCAGTCGGGAAAGTTGCGTTTTTGAGGGGAATATAATCTTACTGCCAGGTTTTTTGTCCACGGATTGCACGAATAAAAGGATAAAACTTTCTGAAAATGTCAGTTGAAATTATTTAAAACAAAAATCCAATTTTAAGACCTGCAGAAAAGGTGAGCGGTACATCTTCAGCAATAATTAAATACCCGTATTGATAACCACCGTCGTATTTACCGTTTTGAAAACCGTAACCAACTCCGCCATAAAAATCGACGAGGAATGAATTGTCAAAAATCCATTGCTTGCCAATATTGAGCAATACAGCACCAGAAACAACACTGCCACTGGTCCTTGTTGTGGTTGAAGAGTATGGAAAGATATAATTATAATCGTAGGTAGTATAATCTCTTGAATAAACGGACACGGCAATTTCAGGCTTTATATACCCGCCTTTCAGGATGTGGGAATAGCGCATCCCACGCATATAGAAATCCGGCGTTTTGATAAATTTTATTCCGAATTTCATAAAAACTCCTGCGGGGTTAATATCATTACTTGTTTTACCCAGCCCGATTATGCCGAGTGCGGCTTCCATACTTTGCCCGGGTTTAATACTCCGCTCGTAACCCAGTGTTGTATTTCCGGTTATGGGAGAGATAAAATCGACTTTGATGGCATTCTTTTTATTGTCAATGTAATTTTCCGGGTTCGACATTTCCTGCTGAAATGACATCTCCTTCCCATTTGAAAAAACGACTTTCTGCACTTTATCTTTTTCGATTGAAAAGTTCACATCCGATGGATAGTCGGGCAAAGAATATTTGATGTCATCGGTTCCGATTTCTTTGATTTTGCATGAAATGGTGTCATGCGATTTCAGAATGATGAGATCCTGTGACCTGATGACCTGCAGAAATGCAACCAGCATTGTTAAGCTGATAAGAATTGATTTTGTTTTCATGGCAAATTGATTTTAACTTTTGTTTTTGATTTCAGAGAAGTATAATTAATAATAATTGTGCCAAAAATAAGATATTAATTGGAAGCTATGCACAAGCCGAATTCAATCTTTATAAATCAATTACTAATTACCTCAATTGTTTGCTCTGACAGGGCCGCTTCCCAGTACCTGGTAAATCCGGGGGCCTTTTCCGATATCAAGGTATTCGAATCCGGTAGTTCCAATAAGGAAACTCTCCAGCCAGGCCCCGGATACTTCAAGGATATTCATAGCACCTGTTTCATCAGCAAATTTCAGAAGGAGTTGCTGATTGTAGATATCATAATTCAACAGAATGCCTTCATACGTTTTACCATTGATGGTCACACTGCCTGAAACATAATCCGGAGAAAAAAGGTATTGGTGGCTGCCGGTACTTGCAGGAAGGAAATACGTGTATTTTTTCCCGTTATAAAGCGTCGGATCCAAACCATAAACCTTATCCGCTATTCCTGCTCCATCCTGCGATTTCAGTAATCCCGAAAGGGTAAATAGAACGATAACTAAAATCGAATGCAATTTGCTTTTTATCCTGCTGTGTACGTACATATCACTAAAGAGGCATAAAGATAAAAGTAATATAACGATAATGAAGAAATATTTATGCAAGAAATCAAAAATTTTGTCAGCATTAGCAGGCTTTTTGGAAGATATCAATTTGCAAATCCGGAAATCCGGGTGAGAATGTATAATCAAATGTTTCCGGTAAACCATCTGACCGGCAGAAGTTTATCGTTCTACCGGCAACTGTCTTGTAAATCCTTCTTCAAGTGAGATAAATGTTTCTGTACTCGTAATTTCACGAATAGCTTGTATTTTTTCGACCAGGATTTTTTTTAGGTGTTCATTGTTGTGGGTATAAATTTTTACCAGCAGTGAATACTTTCCGGTTATATGATGACATTCCACAATTTCAGGTATTTCAGTTATTTTTTTGAACACTTCTTCATGGGTGGTTTCTTTTACAAGGTTTACCTGTATTCCCACAAAGGCGCAGGTGCTGTAACCCAGTTTCTTGATGCTGAGATTAAACTGCGATCCCGTGATTACCCCTTCTTCCATCATCTTATTTACCCGCTGATGAATGGCGGCTCCAGATACATTGCACTTTCGGGCGATCTCGAGGAAAGGTTCCCGTGCATTTTTTAAAAGTATCGTCAGGATACGCTTGTCCAAACTGTCAATATGTAAGGTTTCATGCATATGAATTACAATTTTTAATTCAATTTTATTTATTGGTCCAAATTTATTGTAAATATTCCAATTAAACTTTCGATTCGATCTAAAGATTATAGCTGCTAATTTCAATATGTAATTTGGCCCAGGGATTATACGGAAAGTTCATATTAGTTGAAATTGAAGACTGCTAAGTGCTTTTATCATGCTTTTTCCTTCTGAACCATTTCACCGGTCAAGGGTTGTATTTGGATAATTGGAACAAATAATAATTTTCTTGAAGAACAACAACTATGATTAAAATAAATGAGTCGAATGTCACAATAATGGTGAAGGACATAGATAAAACAATAATGGTTTTATAGTCTGGCTAATTAATTCCTTATCAACTGAAAAGATAAAAAACCTCGCACAAAACTGTCAAATGGAAATTCCATTCGACCAACCAGAGATTCCTTTCATCTAAAAGGAGCCCTGATTTGATGAAGCAGCAATCCTGGAAGAAAAGTTGAAAATTAAACAAGCTTACGAATAGCTACCCATTGCTTGAGCATATCTCTGGAATCACAGGCAGGATAACCCAACACCGTTTTACCGGGAGGTACATCATTCATAACACCGGAGCCTGCTCCCACAATGGCACCTGAATGGATGGTTATATGATCTTTTATGGATGCGCTTCCACCAATAATAACACCGTCACCCAGGGTAACAGACCCGGCAAGGCCACTGTTTCCAGCCATGATACACGACCGGCCCAAAATGCAATTGTGCGCAATCTGGACAAGGTTATCAATTTTACATCCATCTCCAAGTATTGTTGAGCTAAACTTGCCACGATCGACACAAGAGTTGGCCCCGATCTCAACACCGTTTCCTATTACCACGTTACCTATCTGAGGAATTTTGACCAATCCCATGCCGTCTTCACTCGGCCGGTAACCGAAACCATCGGCACCAATGCTTACATTGATATGAAATATGCAAAAATTCCCGATTACACATCGCTCTCGAATGACGGTTCCCGGCCAGATAATGGTTCCTTTGCCGATTTTTGTCTCATCAAGAATAGTAACATTGGGATACAAAACAACACCGTCACCCAGAACAACATTTTTTCCAATATAGCAATGAGTACCAATTTTACAATCTTTACCCAGAACCGTAGTTTCATGGATAACGGCAGTGGGATGAATTTCGATTTCAAATTGTGGAGGTCCCGGATCGAAAACTTCCAATAATTTAGCCATTGCCAAATCTGCATTTTTCACCCTGATCAAGGCACGATTTTCTCCGGGTTCAATTTGCAGTTTTTCATCAACAATGGCTGCACAGGCTTTTGATGTTTCCCAAAGCCTTAAATATTTTCGGCTCCCGATAAAGGTAATGTGATTGATGCCGGCTCTTTCAAGCTGTTCCGGTCCTTCAATTTGCTGAGTGGTATGGCCAACCAATTCCCCTTTTATAATTTCATTGATTTCATTAATGGAATATGACTTCATAGGTATTATTACTTTAAATTGACAGCATGTTAGAACTAAAGTGGTAAAACTATTAAAAACATAGAAACCAATTCAAAAATATTTTAAAAATCAACTCTGAATCCAGACTTACTGGATAAGATTCATAGATTGAACAGATGTATAAGGAAAGCAATTCGTGAGATCTGGTCTACCGGATATTTGAAGGAAGATTATCCAGTATGACATTTCCATATGATTTAATCCAATTTACCGTCAATCCAGTGCATGATATTCAGCAATAATTGATAATTTTCAGGAGCATAGTCACTGTTCATCCCGACCCTGACCTGATTTGGTCCAGCCAGTTGGGCTGAAAACATGGCTGCTTCGCCAAAGACGACAATCCTGCCTTTGCCATACTTCATAAAGGCCCCCTGACATAAGCCTTTCGCATTATAAACCGGTGTTTCTTTATTGAAGACCCAGGCTGTATCGGGCAAAAGATTGACGTGCTTTTCATCAAAAACAAGAATGGGGGTGGCATTGGTAGGAATCCGGAAACCCTGACCTGTAAATGTAACTATTTCGTTTACCTTTTCATTTGATGTCCTGCCATTGGTGATGATGTTATCAATCAATGTTCCTGCTTCACGACTGAAAAAATCTGGTCCCTGCGATGTTGTATCACGCACAAATCCATTTGTAAATTCGAATCCGAAAACTGCTGCCAGGTCATGGGCAGCCCCGGCAAAAGGCAGATGGTCGGCGATAAGGAATAAGAATGCCTCCCTGGTTAACCCAATCTTTTAGCGTCTTGATTTCATCTTCTGTGAATGCAGAAGGTGTTGGAAGATACCAGTTTTGAGTATTCAACTCATTCAGTGCATTTGAAATAACGAGAATCTTTCCTTTATCAAGCTTCTCTTTTTCAAAAGCCCCGGTGAAACTTTCAACAGTATATCCATCCTGTTCAAGTGACCTGGCAAAGGAAAGATAGCGCCCATCTTTGGTATGAAAATTATGATGACCTTCATCAATAAAAACTATCGGTCCCTTACCTAAATCATAGGCAGGATGAGAAATTTGGGGGTGGAAGGAGGTATCGGATATTTGCTGCGAATAAATACCTACATAGGCTTGAAAGATGAACAGAAAGGTAAATATAGCTTTCATCGAATTGTCATTATCATTTGTAAAATTAATGAAAATGAATTTATCCAACTGTACCAAATGGGTTGAACCAAGTTCATGCAAAATAGTCAGATTAATTGTTGGCTTTGGAAATCATGCGGTTATTCTCCTGAGCTCCCTCTTTAATGCTTTGAAATTTTCAGGGTCATAACCGGAATGTCCGGCATTCATGATATTCAATTTTGAATTATTTAAAGCATCGTGAAGCCGGAAAGCCTGAACCGGTGTGCAAATGAAATCGAACCTGCCATGGACAATGGTCGTTTTAATATTTTTGATTTTATCAATATTATCCAAAATGAAATTTTCGGGTAAAAAACAATTATTGGCAATAAAATGGGCTTCCATAATTGCCATTGATTTATAGGAAAATGTGTTCAGGATTTCATCGACTCCGGAAATTTTCCGGATGGTATAAAACGACATTTCGTAATAAGCCCATTCGTAGGCATATTTGTCGCTGATTTCTTTATCGGCTGATAGCATTTGTTTTAAGTAATATTTTGCAGGGTCTTCACCTTCTGGCACCAATTTCCCAAACCTTTCCCATACATCGGGGAAAGTACTCTTTGATACCCCCACCGATATAATGGTCGATAGCATATCTGTTAGCAAGCCAAATTCCTCTTAAAATTAAACCCAGCACTCGTTGCGGATGATAAATGGAATACACCAGAGCAAGCGTACTTCCCCAGGAGCCTCCAAAAACATAAACTTTGTCGAAGTTCAAATAATTCAACAACTTATTTATATCAGCCACCAAATTCTGGGTAGTGTTATTCTTGATTGAACCAAAAGGTGTACTTTTCGAAGAACCCCGCTGATCAAAAAGGAGGACATTGTATCTTCTTTTATCGAAAAAAGTTTTGTCCTTGTCAGAAAATCCCGAACCCGGACCACCGTGAAGAAAAATTACCGGGATACCTTTCGGATTTCCATACAATTCAAAATAGAGGCTATGTCCGTCACCGACATCAAGAAAGCCTTTTTGGTATGATTCAAGGTTTTTTGTAGTCATCATAAAAACGATTCATTTTTATTTTTGTTTCCAACTATTATTTCCGCGGTTTACATCCGGCAAAACATTTTCAGGATCAAGAATTACCAGGCTAATTTTACTTGTTGAAGCATATTTGAAAGTCCAGGTTCCTCCGTGCTGCCATATTTCAACCGGAAGTTGAACACTTCCGGCTTGTCCATTACTTTGTACGATTAGTACAAGAACAGGCATTGTCATTTTACCTTTATTTTCAATGGTAATCAATGCCCCATTTGATGGATTGTTGCTAATATATTCTACGCCAGTGATTGCCTGGTCAAGCGTCCAATCGGTAAAAAACCATTCTTTCCAAAACCAGTTTAAATCTTCACCACAGGCATTATTCATGCAATTAAAGAAATCATAAGGAGTCGGATGTTTATAAGCCCAGTCTTCCGTATATTTCCTGAACGCATAATCGAACCTGTCTTTCCCAACAACAACATTGCGCAGCACATTCAAACCATAAGCCGTTTTGCCATAATAAATAAAAAACTTTTTCTCTCCCATGGCATCTGGCAATAGCATCAGTGGATTATGTTCGTAAGGTAATTTATTTACATTGAGCATCGACCAGTAATCCGGATTGTACAACGTGTCATCATCAGCATATTCACCGTTGTTAAAGATCGCGGTAGCTTGGTAATTAATAAACGTATTAAGCCCTTCATCCTGCCACATGTACCTTCGCTCGTTGGAGCCAACAATCATCGGGTACCAGTTATGACCTATTTCGTGCGCTATTAAAAACCATAAAGGACCTTTTTTTTCTCTGTAATCATTGAAAATTATTCCGGGATATTCCATTCCCGTTACTATTCCTGCAATGCTGACTGCGTTGTTCCAGGGATATTCAAAGAAATCTTTTGAATAGATTTCAATACTGGCTTTCAGATATTCTGTAGCTCTTGACCATGCAGTATCGCCCATGCACTCCTTTGGATAAGCCGACATGGCGATGGCATTACGTCCTGAAGGCAGATTTATTTTTGCTGCATCCCATATCATTGCTTTCGAAGCGGCCCAGGCTACATCCCTTGTGTTCTTCATGGTAAAATGCCAGGTCAGATTTCCTTTTTCTGAAGGACGCATGGCAGGATCGCCAATTTCATTTTTACTGATTATAGTCACTGTTTTATCACTGTTTGCAGCCATTCCGAGCCTTTTTATTTCTTCGGCAGTTAAAACCTCAGACGCATTTTGCAGGTCGCCCGAACCATAAACAATCATCTCCGATGGTGCTGTAATATAATAATCAAAATCGCCATAATCACAGTAAAATTCTCCAAGGCCCAAATAAGGCAGCGTATTCCAGCCTTCAATATCATCATATACACACATGCGGGGATACCATTGTGCTATCTCATAAATGACTCCATCTTTCGTGTACAGCCTTCCCAAACGGTCGGCGCCATGGGCGGGGATTTTAAAACTGTATGTTATATTTAATTCGATTTTATCCCCTTTAGGCAGCAGCAGGTTCTTCAACCGCAGTTGCATCCGTGTATCGGTGATCACCGGTTGCAGGGGATATGTTTTTCCGTCATAGGTTACCATTACACTGCCGATATTGAATCCGCCTTCAAAACCATTGGCATCGAACCGGTCCCCATCCACTGGTGTTGCTTTCGCACCCCGAGATGCCGAATTAAAAAGGTTCTGATCCAGTTGCAGCCATAAATAATCCAGATTATCAGGACTATTATTCGTATAGGTGATTGCGACATCACCCGTGATGGTAGTATCCTTCTCGCTCAGTGTGGCATGGATTAAGTAGTCGGCGCTGTTTTGCCAGTACATCGGTCCCGGAGCTCCACTTGCAGAGCGATAGGTGTTCCCGGCAGGCGGATCAAAAACGGGTAAATAAAAATCATGGGGATTGTATTGTACCGCGTCAGTACCCGGATTTTGTGCAAATAAGAACCCCAGGCTTACCAGTTGAAAACTTAGTAAAATGATTTTTTTCATCGCTTAAACTTAGAATAACAGATTTGAAATAAATTGAATATTTACACCTTGTCTGAACCGAAATGTTTGTTTTTTCCTTTCAAGTGCATCAATACAACCACGAACAGGAGTTATTGTTTAAACTAACATTGAATCATGCTGTTGGTAGCTCTGAAGGCAGAGGGTAAATTCCCCGATGTTTTCTGGCGAAATTTGTGTCCGGGGTTTTCCCTAGCTTCATACCTGAAATTATTAATAGAGGTTAAAGGTCAGGGTCGTGCTTACAAACCGGCTAACGATTACAAATCGGAACCACAGGTTGTTTACTCTTCCACAACTGTTCAATTGAGTTCATCCCCTCGTCTCAATGCAACCGTAATAGACTGGAAACCATCTTTCGAGTAGTCATTGTTTTGTCAGGGTATCGTAAGTCTTAATCCATTTTTGAAAAGAAGATCGTATTTCTTTACATCTCCTACCGGTTCATTATTATACCGGTAACTAAAATCAATACTAAAATAAAGTTTACCAATCATCCAAATCTCTATTCCGGTATCAAGAATTCCCCTGAAATCCTGAATCTGGCTTACATTTGGCTGGTAATAACCAATGGCCCAAAAGCTTATCCTTTGTGTAAGCTTCCAGTCAATTGTAAGGTATGATGTCATTCGGAACGTTTCTTTTTTTATTTCTTCATCATCCGGAAGACCATAAATTTCATGTTCATACATTAGCCCAAGTCCTAAATGCGAACGCAGTCCTGACAGCGTGTCCGCTTTCGAATTAAAATCCATAATTTTAATACGGACACCGGTTCCGGCTAACTTTCGGTCTTTTAACAGAATAAACTCATCGAATTCCTGCTGAAGAAATCCTTCACCCGAAAGAATATCATTGAAAGGATGAATGCCTCTGAGATGCACAAATCCTTTATTCACAATCTTTTCTGAGCTGGATTCTTTATAATCGTAATTTGCCACAACAAAGGCGTTATTCACTTTTCCATTATAATCAAGACGAGCTGTACCGTCAAAAGAAATATAATCGGAATTACCCGCACTGTAACCAAAACGAAAAGTTGTATTGAACAGGAATCCTTTTTTTGTCGAATATTTTCTGAATTTTTCAGTATTGACCTGTGCAGCCCCGGAACAAGTTATCCCAAATGCAATAAGGTTAATTACAATAAATTTAACGTATAGCCATCTCATACGGCCACAAAATTACAATAATGATAGAAATTCTGATTGGGCATATTCAGATCAGTCACCTTAATCATATGACTGTCCGGCTAAAGGAGAGGGGTAAAAGGAAATATTTGTATTATTTATTCCTTACCGGATAGGCTATAAAAATAAACCTGATGGAATATAAAATTTATAATTGGAATAGCTCAACATATCGACAGACAAGCCATTTCTTTTGCAAAAACCAAATTGTTCATCAGAGGTGAAATCATATCATTTTGCAGTGGGTCGGATCAGTTTTTCACTTGCCGGTTAACGTTTGCCCCAATCCACACGTTTGCGTTTACCTGATTTTTTCTTGTCGTCCCTTCTTTCCCTGAAACTGCTTTTCTCTGGTCTTTTTCCTCTGTAATCACGAGAATCTGATGATTTTGTATCCGGTATCGACAGCTCCACAGCTACATGAGCCCCCTCGTACTTTGCATTTTTAAATGCATTGAGGATCAGCTTCTCATATTGTTGTTCGATTTCAAAAAAGGCAAACTTTTTCATAATCTCGATTTTGCCGATCTCGATATCACGTGTCTTCGTGTAATCATTGATAAGTCCTATCAAACGGGGAACTGTCAGGTTGCTTTTGGAGCCAACGCTGATAAAAAACCGTGAAAACGCTTTACCGCCGCCCCGTTTAAAAGTTTCCCTTTCCGGGCGTTCATTTTTGGTTACATTCAGATCATTTGCTTTCTCATAGTAGGAAAGGAAGCTGTTAAACTCAACCGACACAAAATGTTTGATCAGATCTTCGCGTCCCAGCCATTCAAGCTTTTTATAGATCACCGGCAGGTACTGGTCGATTTGTTCGTCATTCACTTCTATATTTTCCACTTTATCAACCAGGTTAAAGAGCTGTTTTTCGCATATTTCTCTGCCGCCGGGTACCATTTTCCGTTCAAATTTCTTTCCGGTCAGTCTTTCAAGGTCCTTTATTTTCCCGGTTTCTTTTAAATGGATTATCGAGATGCAGATTCCGCTTTTACCGGCTCTTCCTGTTCTTCCGGAACGGTGGATATATATTTCACGTTCATCGGGCAAATCATAATTGATGATATGGGTGAGGTCAGTGACATCGAGCCCACGGGCAGCCACATCGGTTGCCACCAATATCTGCAAGTGTTTTGTCCGGAACCGGTTCATCACCTGGTCGCGCTGTCCCTGCGAAAGATCGCCATGCAGCGCATCCGCATTGTATCCATCGCTGATCAGTTTTTCTGCGATGATTTTTGTTTCGTTCCGTGTGCGACAAAATACAATGCCGTAAATCTTAGGATTAATATCAGCCAGTCGTTTCAGGGCTTCATAGCGGTCCTTTGCATGAACGATGTAATATTCATGCTTTACATTTTCAGTGCTTTCATTCTTTTTACCCATCGAAATTTCTTCTGCTGATTTCATATACTTATGGGCAATTTCCCTGATCTCATGTGGCATTGTTGCTGAAAATAGCAGCGTTTGCCTCTCTGCAGGCGCCTCGGCAAGAATGGTGTCGAGGTCCTCTTTAAATCCCATGTTCAGCATTTCGTCCGCCTCATCAAGTACAAGCCATTTGATATCGGAAATTTTCAAAACTTTTCTTCCGATCATATCCAGTACTCTTCCTGGTGTTCCTACAACGATCTGGCATCCTTTTTTCAGTGCTTTGATCTGGTTTTCGATACTTGCCCCACCATACACGGCTACTGTATTGAATCGGTCGGTATACTTTGAATACAACTGTAAATCTCCTGTTATTTGCATGCAAAGCTCACGCGTTGGGCATAACACCAATGCCTGTATCTGATTGGATGTTTGGTCGGAACGCTGAATTAACGGCAGACCGTAGGCGGCTGTTTTACCCGTGCCGGTTTGTGCCTGACCAATCAGGTCGCTGGTTGTGTTTAACAATACAGGAATTACTTTTTCCTGAATGGGGGTGGGGTTTATAAATTCAAGATCGTGAACCGCTTTCAGCAGTTCCGGGTTCAAACCCAGTTCTTCAAATGTCATCATTTTAATAATAAAAGTTGATCGACCCTGAACTTCTTCGTGAAATTTTGACGGAACCTTGTGAAAAGCTTATCCGCATTGAAAATAAACTGGAGAATAATAGATGTCGATATTTAATAGAATTTTGAAATCGGCTGCAAAGATAGGGTTAATTTACGGATTGGAAAAAGAATTCAGGAATTTACAGCCTTTTACAAGCTATTTACAGGAAAACCGGATGAAAACAGATTACCCAACATCAATTCCTGTGCAAATTAATTTTCGAAATAATAGGTTTCATTATGGAGATTTGTTCAACACTGATTAATCTTTACAGCCAAAATGAGGGAATTTTTCTGCACAGTAATGTGCTATCTGATAAGAAGAATGGCTTTGTATTTATTTTTTTCGAAGTACGATTACGATGACCATCATGATCATAATAATTGAGCTTGAAATGATAAGTGCAATTTTATACCTGCGAATGTTTATTGCAAGTCTTTCAGTTTCGGGAATATCTTTTTTCAGGGCATGATTGGCAGGTTTGGAAACATTTATTGACAGAGAATCTCTGAGCTCGGCAAATAAATTAATATAGATTGATGCACTATCGAATTCTCCGGTTGAAGCATAAACTACGACGAGTTGATTGTAATTTTCAAGAATTTCGGCTTTGGCTTTTATCTCCTTCGATATTTCAAGGCTTTGATGAAAATAATCAATAGCTTCTTTATAAATTCCTTTAGCCATCAAGTTTTCGCCAATCAGGCTGAAGGATTCAGCAATAGCTCGCTTATCTTCTATTTCCTCACTGATCTTTAGCGACTGGAAATAGTAATCAATTGCTTTATCAAGTGACTTTTGCCGTTCGTATAGGTTGCCAATTAGTTTGAGTGTGGAAGACATACCGCTTTTGTCTTCTATATCTGTTCGGATGGATAAAGCCTCTGTCAGGTATTCGAAAGAATGGGTAAATTCTTCTTTCTTTAAATAATTAGAGCCCAGGTTATTCAATGCAGTTGATTCGATGTATTTATTCATGATTTTGCGCGACTGCATAAGTGCTTTCTTATTAAGACTGATTGCCTGGTCATACATCTCCTGGGTTTCATAAACAGCGGCTATGTTTATCAATTGCATTCCTTTATTTTCCTGGTCACCGGCTTTCTCGAAATTTTCTAAAGATTTATTGTACTCCTCAAGACTTTTTTTGTAATCGCCCAGGTAAAAATAAATGTTGCCAATGTTGTGGTATGATGTCGCCAATCCTGAAATATTATCGACGCTGAGTTCGTAAAGCAATGATTTTTTATAATAAGTAAGTGCCTGTTCATAATTTCCCATCCGCTCGAGTACCATGCCGATATTGTTGTTGCAATTCGAAACACCTTCGACGTCATTGATAAGGTCAAATGCTTTTATCGCATTATTGTAGTTGGACTTTGCTTCATTGTATGAACCTTTAAAAAGATTGATATTTCCTATGTTCTTCAGTGCTACTCCCTTTCCATGCCAATAGTTAAGCGTATCTGCCAGTCGTAATGCTTGTTCGGCATACTCAAGAGCCAGTTTGCGATTGTTGTACCAAAGTTCTGTACACATTTTATTTAATTGATCCACTTTTGCTCTGTTATCCTGAAAAGCTACGCTTCCCGAAAGAGAATCTTGTGAAACTGAGAATTCCCCCAAAACCAGTAAAAAAATCATCAGAACAAATGTATTCAATTTCATATTAAATATTGTGGTCATTTTAATCTCTGCTTATTCAACTGTTAAATACACTATTAACTTTTGATAGAGGTCGTTATAAATCAGTTTTGCATCTTTCAACTGGGAAATATCGGAATATTTTCCAATTTCATCTTTATGCAGCAAAATCGATTTTGCCGTATAAAATTCAATATATGGATGATGCATCAAATCTTTAATAGTGGATGTGTTGATGTTTATTTTTTTTATCAATTCAGTGTTCACAGATACATAATTCAGTATTCCTGTATACCGTGTGCTATCCATCCCATATACTTCCATCAGTTGTTCTTTTTTATAAAATCCCCCCAGCTTATCACGGTAACTAATAATTCGCCTTGCAAAAGATGGCCCTATGCCCTTTAGCTGTTGCAGATCCAGAGTATCCGCTGTATTCAGTTCAATGATGATATCCGGACTTTTAACATCTGCTTTTTTGGGAAACAGACAGTGAATCTATATTTATTTGTACCCAGGGTTCAAGCAATGCAAATTCATCGGGTTTTATGCCATAGATTTTACTAAGGTCATCTGCCCGGGTAAATCTGCCGCCTTTGTTACGATAATTTACGAGAGTTTGAATAAGGTGTTCCCTTAATCCCATTTTCTTTAATTCTGCTTCGGTGATTGTGTTCGGGTCAAAGGTAAAAGGATTTAATTTCAGTTCGGAGATTGCATTATTTTCTTTTTTAAATTGTGTGGCATCAATTTGTATAAAAGGCTCCATGATGCTATACTCTTCAGCACTTATGCCATATATTTTTGCCAGGTCCTCCTTTTTCCTGAACCTGCCACCCTTCGATTCATAATTTTTGATAATTTTGATCTGTCTGTCGCTGAAACCCATTTGCTTCCATTGTTCAAAAGGCAAACCATTTGGATCAAACATAAACGGTGTGAGGTGATTCACTTTCTGGTCTGTTCGACCAAATTGGGTGGTTTCCCTTAAAGAATCTGATGTTGTGTTCAGTGCATTTTCAAATTCTGTTACCTCCTTTTGAAATTCAGAAAAATCAATTTTTTCGTATGAGACCATGTAGGGTATTAGCACATAAATTGCTACAAGTAGTATAATAAAACCAAGCAATACAACGATTCCTCTTCGCTCCGTTTTACTAAAGGAAAAATAATCTTTGATCTGTTGTCTCCAACCTGGCACGTGTTAATAATTTTGGAAAGTAAAGATAGAATTTATTTCGATATTATGATAAATGAAATTGCTATAAGATCGATTTTTGTAATTCCTGTATCTTGATTTTACGATTAAAATTTATTATTTTTACGCAGCCTAAAAAAACCTAACAAGTTAAAAAATGAAAAAGATTTTTACAGTTGTATGTGCACTGGCCTACAGTACTATTCATGCACAATCGCTAAGCCCGACTGTTATTGCAACGGCAGGTGATTATTCAACAGGAACCGGTGTGAGTTTAAGCTGGACATTGGGAGAAATTGCCACGGAAACCTTTAATAACGGAGGGTATATCCTTACTCAGGGTTTTCAGCAACCTTTAGAGGGGATTGCTATTTCAGGGATCAATCTGGACCTGCTCGTCTTTCTTGAAGGGCCATTTTCAACTTCAGAAATGAGTACATCGCTCAATTCGGCTGGAGTTATACCTTTGCTACAGCCATATAATACTGCTCCCTGGAATTATAGCGGTTCGGAGGTCGTTTCAGTAATTCCCAATCCCGACATCGTTGACTGGGTGCTGATTGAACTTCGGGACGCAGCAAGTGCCGGCACTGCAACACCAGCAACAAGAATTGCCAGACAGGCTGCGTTTTTATTAAAAGACGGTTTGGTTGTTGGGACTGATGGCTCATCCATTCTTCAATTCAATAATTCATTCTCGCAGCAATTATTCGTTATAATATGGCATCGCAATCATTTGGGTATCATGTCTGCCAATGGGGTTATCGCTTCAGGTGGGACATATGCCTATGATTTTTCAACATCAGAAAGCAAAGTTTTCGGTGGAAATGCCGGCTATAAAAATATTTCGGGTGGTGTTTGGGGAATGGTGGCAGGGGATAGTAACCATGACGGGTTGATCGATCTTTCAGACAAAACGCAATGGGCAAACTTTGCAGGTAAAAAAGGCTACATTGATACCGATTTTTCAATGGATGCGCAGGTGAATAACCCGGATAAAGATGACCTGATGTTATCCAATACTTCCAAAACTGGTCAGGTTCCTGAATAATAAATTGATTTATATTAAGCAACTTTTTCTAAAGTTAAAATTCTGATTCCTTCGAATTAAACCAGCAAGTCGAGTCTGCTGATGATTAAATAGTGTAGGGTGATTTACAAATTTCCCAGTCATTCCCATACTGTAATTATCATTATATAAATTAATTTTGCCCCCTGAAATGAAATCCCAATACATTCAACGGCTTATTGCAGGGGGAGAAAACCAGCGGGTTGATTTTAAATTCGAAATCTCTGATTCGCGTAAAATTGCCCGAACATTTGTCGCTTTTGCAAACGCAGATGGTGGAAAACTTCTGATCGGTGTGAAGGATAATGGAACAATTGCCGGTATCCGGGCTGAAGAAGAAAAATATATGGCAAATAACGCTGTAAATTTATATTGCAGTCCTCCCGTTGAATTTACAAGCCATGAATGGACAATTGAAGGAAAAAAAGTGTTGGAGATCAAAATTCCTTCGGGCATAAATAAACCTTACATGGTAGAGAATGAGGATGGGAAATGGCGGGCCTACATACGGGTAAACGATAAGAATATCCTGGCAAATAAAATTATTGTAAATGCCTGGAAAAGGAAATACGGCGACCGGGGGACATACATTAATTATTCTGACAACGAAAAATTTCTTCTTGAATATTTAGAAAGCCATGAATTCATAACTTTTTCCGGATTGAAAAAGATGACTGGTATTTCCAGATTTGAAGCTGAAAACATCCTGATCAACTTTCTGGCTCTTGATATCATTGAAGCTGAAATTGATGAAAAGCAGATTTTATACAGACTTTCGAAAGAATTCAGAGATGATAGTTTGGATAAGGAAGGTCAATAATAATTGCGAAACCTATAACCGGTTCTGGTTTACAACTTTCCTGTCACCATTGATCTTTTCAGATTAATTGTATCTTTGGCGAAAATTAACCTACATTAAAAGATGGATTTATTAAAAGGAAAAACCGCTGTTATTACAGGTGCTTCGCGAGGAATTGGGAGAGCCATAGCACTTAAATTTGCTGCCGAAGGAGCCAATGTTGCTTTTTCTGATTTGTATTATGATGAACTTGCTGAAAGTCTTGAAAAAGAAATTGTGAGCTTGGGGACAAAGGGTAAAGGGTATGCATCGGATGCAAGTTCATTTGACGCCGGAGAAACCCTGATCGAAGAAATACTAAAAGATTTTGGGAAAATCGATGTACTTGTTAACAATGCCGGAATAACCCGGGACAATCTATTACTCCGGATGACTGAGGCTGACTGGGACATCATTATGAAAGTAAACCTGAAATCAGTTTTTAATCTTACCAAAGCTGTTCAGCGGGTGATGATCAAACAGCGCGATGGATCCATCATCAACATGAGTTCTGTAGTTGGGATAAATGGAAATGCGGGACAATCCAATTACTCAGCTTCCAAAGCAGGATTGATCGGTTTTACAAAATCCATTGCACAGGAACTGGGCTCGCGTAATATCCGATGCAATGCAATAGCTCCGGGATTTATCATTACTGAAATGACGGAAAAACTTCCGGAGGAAGTTCGGAAGGGCTGGGAAGCGAAAATTCCTTTAAAGCGAGGTGGCACTCCTGAAGATGTTGCTAATATTGCATTGTTTCTTGCTTCCGGCTTATCATCTTACGTAACCGGACAGGTTATAAGTGTTTGCGGCGGAATGAATACATAAATGATTTCAGGAGAAGATTTCTGTTCCAGCTTGAATTATTAGCCATAATATTCAGCACTCACTCATTCAATGGTATTTCGGGTTTGCAGGTTTTGAAATAAGAATAACATTACGTCGTTAAAATTTATTGATTCCATTGTCGGATTAAATTTGAGAAAGATTGAACTTTAATTTGGTAACTGAATACCCGGTATGGCTGGTTGTGATTTGTTTGCTTGGAGGAGCGGCGTATGCTTCGGTTCTTTATTATAAAGATTCGAAAAATGATTTCCCTTTAGTTCTTAAATGGCCGATGGCCGTTTTGAGAGCCGCAGTGGTCAGTGTCATCGCTTTTCTTTTATTGAACCCCCTTCTTAAAACCACATCACGATATACCGAAAAACCGGTTATTATTTTTGCACAGGATAATTCACAATCCATCGTTAATGGTGCCGATTCAAGCTATTTTCAAAACGAGTATAAAAAGCAGGTAAATAATTTACTTGGGAAATTGAGTTCCGAATATAAAGTGAGTACGTATTCTTTTGGTGATAAACTAACTGAAGGAGCAGATTTTAATTTTGACGATAAGCAAACAGACTTTTCACAGCTATTTGGCGATATTCAGGATCGGTATTCCAATCGTAACGTCGGAGCATTGATTATTGCTTCTGATGGAATTTATAACAAAGGGCTGAACCCGCTTTTCTCTGGTTCGGGTTTTAATTTCCCGGTATATACAATTGCACTTGGAGATACAAATGTTAGAAAAGATGTTATTCTTTCAAAAGTCAATTACAACCGAATTGCCTATTATGGAAATGAATTTCCGATCGAGGTCATCGTTAACGGGCAAAAATGCACCGGTTTAAATTCTGAATTAACGATTTCAAAAGGCGGTGCTGTCTTATTCAGGAAGCAGATAAATTTCACGAATGACAATTATTTTGAAACTGTCAAATTGCATCTTGAAGCTAAAGAAATCGGGGTGCAGCGATACCGGATAAAACTTTCTTCCATTGCGGGAGAGATCACAACTTCGAATAATTCGCAGGACATTTTTGTAGATGTGCTTGAAGGAAGGCAAAAAATACTTATGCTTGCCAATTCTCCTAATCCTGATATTTCCGCGATCAAGCAAGCTATACTTTCTAACCGGAATTATGAAGTAGAGGATTTTGTGGTTTCTGACTTCGATAAACCGATCGCAACGTATAATCTCATTATTCTGCATGGACTTCCATCCATCACAAATAGTATCAAACCGATCCTTGATAAAATCGAAGAGAAAAAATTACCTGTTTTGTATATCATCAGCAGTCAGACCAGCCTTCCGCTCTTTAATAATCTTAAAAGCGGCTTATCGATTACAGGAGACGGAATTATATACAATGAAGCCTTACCGGTTTTAAATAAAGAATTCAGTCTGTTTACTTTATCAGATAATACGGTTAGGGCGATGCATCAATTTCCTCCACTGATCAGTCCATATGGAAATCATGTTCTCATGCCTTCAGCAAGCAGCCTTTTTTATGAAAAAATAGGCTCAGTAGAAACCACGTATCCTTTGTATCTTTTTAACCAGACGACTGATTCAAAAACCGGCGTCATCAACGGAACAGGCCTTTGGAAATGGAGACTCAAAGATTTTGAAAATGAAGGCAATTTTGATGCCTTTGATGAGATTATTAATAAAAGCATCCAGTTTTTATCATTGCGTGTTGATAAAAGTTTCTTCAGGGTTTATTGTAAAAATAATTTCAACGAAAACGATAATATAGAATTTGATGCAGAAGTGTACAATGAAAGCTATGAGCTGATCAATGAACCGGAGGTGAATATTATCATTACCAATAGCAATGGTAAAGACTTTCCGTTTGTATTCGACAAAACTTCGAACGCATATCATCTAAATGCAGGAAACCTGCCCGTTGATAATTATAAATATTCTGCGCGGGTTAAAGTCGGAGATAAAATTTTAACAGATAATGGTGAATTCATCGTGTCGGCGCTTAATATTGAAAAAATAAATACAATTGCCAATCACAATCTGCTTTATAACCTGGCTGCGAAAAAGGGCGGTGAAATGATTTACCCGGATCAGATAGATGAACTGGCAGATAAGATTACATCAAGAGAAGACATAAAACCTATTATTTACTCACAAAAAAGGTATTCGGAAATCCTGAATTTCCCGTTCTTACTCATCGGAATTATTCTTCTTTTAACCGCGGAATGGTTCATGCGAAAAAGGGGAGGTAGTTATTGAAGTCCCGCTTTGTACATAAAGGATATTTCTTTATTCCCTTTCTTTAACAAAATATGCCACCTTTTCAAGTGAAGTGATCATGTCGTATTCTTCAAGATAAATACCATTGGGAACGCTTAGTGGTTTTGGTGTATAGTTAAGAATCCCGGTTGCTCCGGCCTCAATCAATTTAATCGCGATCATGGGAGCTACTTCGGGAGGAGTTGCTATAATACCAATATTAATACGTTCTTTTTTAACAATTTCGACAAGGTCATCAAAGTGATGGCAGTAAACATTTGCGTACGTCTTGTTGATCTTGTCGGGATTAATATCAAAAGCAGCAACAATATCAATTTTGGTTCTTTTTTCATAAATGTAGTGGATAAAGGCTTTGCCAAGGTTACCCATTCCAACTACAGCTACCCGCTGACCTTCGTCCGTATCAATGATGGTTCCGATCAGGTTAACCATTTCCTGAATATTGTATCCTTTTCTCAACGTACCTGAATAGCCGATGAGCATAATATCTCTTCGAACCTGCACGGGAGTGATATGCAATAAATTGGCAATTTCGTGTGAAAATATATGCGATTTCCCGTTTGAGATTTCATTGTTCAAACTTCTTCTGTACTGGCTGAGCCTTTCAACTGTTTTTTCAGGCAGGTTTTTCATGTTGCTTTTAAAATATTGTGAATAAAATAACAGACAAATGTATAAAATAATATTTTTTATCAGCCAAATACCTGTTATATTTTTAACAAATCTAAATTATTGTAAAAAAAGATTGCTACAACCGATATGCTTGTTGAAAACTAAGGCTGGTCAAAAATACGATCCGGATAAACAATATCTGTAAGGTAAAGTCCTTTTGCGGGTACCGAGTATCCGGCATTTGACCGATTTTTACTTAATATGATATGTCGAAGGTCATCCTCTGAAATTTTATGACGTCCGAGGTCAAGCAGTGTGCCCACAATAGCTCTGACCATGTTCCTTAAAAAGCGATCAGCGGTTATTTGGAACACAAGTAAATTCGGACTTTCTTTCCAAACAGCGTGTGTAATTTTACAGTTATAGGTTTTTACGTCAGTCTTTACCTTTGAAAATGATGTGAAGTCGGTGTATTCTTTCAGGATGGTGGCACCTTTGTTCATAAGGGCTACATCAAGCTCACCGTAAAAGTAATAGGCAGAATCTGTATAAAATGGATCTTTAACTCTACATATCCGGTACTCATAGGTTCTTGAAATTGCATCAAAACGGGCATGGGCATCTGGATTAACCGCAAGAAGTTCTGAAATGGCAATGTCCTTTGGTAAGCAGCCATTTAATTTTGTAAGGATATTGACTCTGTCAGAAAGTAAAATTTCCTGTTTCACGTCAAAATGCGCGTAAAATTTTACCGCATGAACTCCGGTATCTGTTCTGCCACATCCGACAACATTAATCGCTTCTTTAAAAATTGTAACTAATGCCTGGTTAATTTCTGCCTGCACGGAAGGGGCATTTTTCTGCAGTTGCCATCCATTGTAATTGGCTCCATTGTAGGATAGTTTCAGAAAATAACGAAAGGTATCTTTCATTTGCGCAAAAATAACTATTTAGATTGATAATAAATTTCGTTTAAAATTTTATTCTGTCATTCAACTTTCGATTAAATGGATATTTTTGTAACACGAAATATAAATAAGTGCCATTATGCGGGTAAAACGATTTGGGGTTTCCCTGGAAGATGAATTCCTTTCAGAACTTGACCGATTGGTGAATAAAAATCAATTTCCGAACCGCTCGCAGGCCATACGATATCTGATCAAAAAATATTCAATTGAAGATGAATGGCAAGATAATCGTGAAGTAGCCGGGGCTATCGTTATTGTTTACGATCATCATAAACGTGAATTACAAAATAAATCGACAGATATTCAGCATGATTTTCACCATTTGATCTTATCCGTTCAGCATGTCCATCTGGATGATCACAATTGTCTGGAAACGATTGCTGTTAAAGGATCTTCATCTGAACTGAAAGACCTGGCTAATAAATTAATTGCCATAAAAGGCGTAAAACATGGCGAATTAGTAATGTCTTCAAAAGAATAAAACGATGACAAAGGAAATCTGGATATTGACTGCTACCGCAGCATCCATTGGCTTTTTGCATACTCTTTTTGGACCCGATCATTATGTCCCCTTTATTTTTATGGCAAAAGCCCGAAAATGGTCAATGTTTAAAACAACATGGGTGACCATAGCATGCGGAATCGGACATGTAGGCAGTTCCATCGTTCTTGGCCTTGTCGGAATTGCTTTTGGAATTGCAGTCTGGAAGCTCGAATTGTTTGAGGGGTATCGGGGTAATGTTGCAGCCTGGGCTTTTGTTATCTTCGGGTTTGGCTATTTTCTATGGGGGATAAGAAGCGCCGTTCTCAATAAGCCCCATAAGCATGCACATTTTCATGAAGATGGCACCATGCATTCACACGATCACAACCATAGCGACAGTCACAATCATGTGCATAAACAAAACATCACACCCTGGATTCTTTTTACGATATTTGTTCTCGGTCCCTGTGAACCACTTATTCCATTGCTTATGTATCCCGCAGCTGAGCATAGCACATCAGGAATGATCATGGTGAGCGTTATTTTTTCGTTAATAACAATTTCAACCATGTTGTCTATTGTCTTACTTGCCACATTTGGAATAAACTTTTTGCCCTTGGGCAAAATTGAAAGATACACCCATGCCCTTGCAGGTGCAGTAATACTTTTGAGTGGTTTTGGTATAATTTTTCTGGGATTATAATTAAGACAAACAATTCCGGTAACAATCCAAAATTAAACACGAAGACACACTGTAGTGCTTTTTGTCTTTTAAGAAATGATACAGTTTAACACCTAAAAACTGTCCGAAAAAGAATGCAAAAACCAGTACAGGATAAGTGATCCATGCAAATCCGATCCCACTAAAAATTCGCTCTGCAATAATGATGGGTACCGGAATATGGATAGCCAGCGCCCATTGCAAAGAAAACTTTTTTACATTGGCCCGCCAGTATCCGAATGGGATATTGAAAAGAAAGATGGAGAGGGCGACAAGTGATAATTTCATAAGATTTTGTGCTATGTTTAGTAAAGAAAAAGTGTATTTAAAATTTTTGTTTTCCGGAATCAAAATAATAGATCAACTAAAATCTATTTCAGGGTTTACACTAGTCTGATTTCAAAAATAAAAATTTCACCATAAAGCCCGGAACAATTTATTATTAACCAATCGACATTTCGTAATCAAACATATTGCGCTGCGGTCGCGATCCAACTTTAATTCCTTCGATAAAATTATCAACGCAATCTTTTAAATCATCGTGGTAGCCACCTTCGAGTACCGCAAAAATATTTTTAAACGACCTTCCCAATCTGAAACCGCACTCATAATAAGCTTTAAGCGAAACGTTGAGCCCGAGCATGCGATCCTTATGGTAGGCATCAAATCCGGCAGAAACAGCGACTACGTCGGGCTCAAATTTATGAGCCTGAACTATTGCCTTATCCAATGCATTTAAAAATTCGGTATCGCCTGAACCTGCAAGCAAAGGAAAGTTTAATGTATAACCTGTTCCGGGGCCAGTGCCGGTTTCAGAAGGTAGTCCGGTAAAGGGAAATGTAAAAGTTTGGTGAAGTGAACAATAATAAACCCTGTCTGATTCATAAAAAATCGTTTGTGTGCCATCGCCGTGGTGGCCATCAAAATCAAAAATAAAAACTCTTTTTCCTTCATTTACAAGCTTTTGTGTTGCAATCGCCACATTGTTAAATAAACAAAACCCGGAGGCTTTATCTCTTGCAGCATGATGACCCGGCGGACGAACCAAAGCAAAATCTCCCTGCTCTGATGCTTTAACGGTTAATCCTACAGCTATTAAAGCAGCCTGATAACTTGAAGGGGAAAGTTTAACTTCAGCAATCATTTCACTCTTCATACAGGCTTCCTTTATTTTATTTTTATATTCCTCACTGTGAACCAGCGTAATATATTGTTCACCATTTAATTCCGTGTCCTCATAAAATTCAGGAAATTTTTTCAACCTGTAAGCCCCTTCGTAAGAACTATCGATGTTGTGGAGCAAAAATATTTTATTAAAAAGCACCTCCATATCTTTGGGTAATAGCAAAATGTTGCTGCTAAAATACAAATTCCCGATTAGTATCTACAGGAATAAAAATTAAAAATGCGTTTAAGGAATTGTTGTATTCTGTAATTTTACCTGCGGATTTAACCTTTATTTTTTTTAATGAAATTAGTAAAAACATCCATGCTTTCCTCTGATGAGTGCTGGGGCATACAGATCAACGGGTTGAACCATTGCCGGAAGATCAATTGCAAGTGGCAGGGTTTATCAGCTTGTGCAGGGAAAAATATCATTAGCACCGGTAAAAATTCAAAAGGTTTTGTGGTTGGCGAATCAGGCATAATCGTTAATCAAAATGATCATAGCGAAGCTGATAAATAATTTCAACCACACCTTCTTTTCTCCTTTTCTTAAATTCTTACCTTACCAATTTCTCAGTCATATCCATAAATAAGTTAATATTTGGCGGATTTTTTCACTTCTGAAAACCAATTGTGTTAAAATTTGTTAAACTATACGCTTATTACCGTGCTGTAACTAATCAGTACTTAAAATGCCTTAAGTTTTAAGTATTTAAAGTTTAAAGAAAACGTCAAAATAGATTTTTAATAGAGATAAAACGTGAATTTATTTAAAGATCAGTAGTCGAATTAGAAAAGTTACAAAATGAAATTTATTGGTTCTTTTTCAAAATTCAGGGGCAGTTAACTTTAGGCATTTTAGTCACTCTAAACTTTAGTCACTGATAAGTAACAACATACTTTAATTACGCATTATATATTTTTTACTAAATGATAAATCAAGGCCGGAATTTAACTTAGGGAAAAAAGTCAAAAGTTTTGAGAGGCATGAAAAGAATAATTATCATAGTATCCATAGTCGTTGTTGCATTAGCTGTCGTATTATTCATTTACAAGCCTGACTTCATCAAAAATACATGGCTTTGGTTCGTTGGACTTATCGGGGTTATCGTTGGATATTCACAAAGTTTCATTCAAAAATTACAGGATTGGTTTGGAGCAAAAACGACGGAACAAAAGGAGAAAACAGTTCCGGATGCCCAGCCATTACCGGTTTCAGATGGCAAATCGGATCTTTCTCTTTTAAGATATCTGGATGACGGTGATTTAACCTTTGGCATGCTGTATTACAAAAAGGGCTTTTATTGTTATACGCTTGAAGAAACGAGTACCGAGGAAGACAGTCGAGGTGGCACCCCGGATTGCTGCCGGGGAATACCCGATAGGATTAGATCTTAATGAAACGCCCATGACGACTGCTTACCGGCAAAAATTTCCCTGGTTCAGGTTCCATCTTCAGTTAAAAAAAACCGGTAATAATTCACAAAATAATTACATTCATTCAGGAGGAACAGACAGCAAAACTGTTGAGGGGATTATTCTGTTAAACTCTATGATTGCAACTGACATTAAAGCCGTTTTAAGCGGTTCTGAGCAGATTTATCAAAAACTTTATCAGGAATTATACACCCGGATTAATGAGGGTGATCCGATTCGTATTCAAATTTATAACGAAAACTGGTATCAAGACCGGTTATTATAAACTATAACGCACATGAGTAATTTAGCAGATGTTCTGAAAAAGAAAAAATGGTCCAACATCCTTTTCATTGGTGCTATGACCGTTGTAGAAGCGGGAATATTTCTTCTGTTCTTCTTTAATACAGTAAAGGGAATACTGGACGGTATTTCGCTTTTCAACATTGTCGCTCTCGACCTTATCCTTCTTTGGGTGGGAATACTGGTGGGTTATTATTCCTGGGCTATTTATTTCTATAATATCAACCTTGGCCTTACCAACGAAGACTGGGTCAGGATAAAAGAAGGCCGAAAAAAAATTCAGGAATTAAGGGAATTAGGCGTAGATACCAGTAATATGCGCGAACCGGCCCATCCTATGGAAAATCCTTATGGAAATCAAAGTATGGGACTTCCGGGAGGTACCATCAGGGGGACTCTTGCCCTTACGCTGATGGTCGGGGGATTGAGCCTCTTCATGTTCTCTATGGGAAACAGCCAGATTTTTGAAGGTAACAGCTTTATCTACGACAATTTTGAATTTTTCAAAACGGCATTTCTGATGATGATTGCTTTCTATTTTGGTACGCATTCACTTCAGATTCTAAAAGGAAGCAGCCCGGGGATCATTCAAAAACGATACAATCAACCAGGGAGCAGTGAACTTCAAAAAAGCGATACGGTTCAAAATGATGATACCGAACTATCAACAAGCAGCTCTTCACCGGAAGTGCAGGAAATGACCCATGTTTCCGGTGTGCAGGAAACTCCGGTTTCAGGTCACAATACGTTCATCCGACTTAAAAGTAGCATTTACTTCCTTTCATCCGTCACAACCGCAAAAGCAGGATGTTGAAATACCCTCGACTGTCATAAAAGAAGCGACGTCAACATTACTTACAAATGATGACATTGTAAAAAAAGCGGAAGAAAATACGATTGAACCGGCTGCTTTGATGGCTGTAGTGGCGGTCGAATCAGGGAAAAGCGGTTTCCTGGATGACGGCAGACCCAAAATTCTTTTTGAAGGACATGTATTCTGGAGGTTACTCCTACAAAAACAAAAAGAAGGAAAGATCGACTTTGGACCGGAAAAATATGCAAATGACCACCCCGATATCCTGTATTCAAAATGGACAAAACAATACTATAAAGGCGGTGTTGCGGAATACGACCGCCTCGGCAAAGCCCTGCTTATTGATCATGATTCTGCCCTGATGGCGGCTTCATGGGGCAAGTTTCAGATCATGGGCGAGAATTATAATCTGGCTGGCTATAAAACGGTTGATGAATTTGTGGATGCACATAAAATTTCCGAATCCAATCACCTGGATGCATTCTTCAGCTTTTGCACAAATAAAACATTCAATAAAAAACCATTAACCGAATACCTGCGGGTAAAAGACTGGCAGAGCTTTGCAAAAGCGTATAACGGTCCGGGGTATGCTACGAATCAATACGATGTAAAACTTGAAAAAAGCTATAATCAATACCAGAAATCGTTAAATGTTAATGTTACTGCCATTTTGAAACGGGAGGCCGGGTACAAGTCAAATGACAAGCAGGTTTTAGGTGAAATGAATGTTTTTGATGGTCAAATTCTCGTTTATAGTTGCAAAACTCTTGAGCTTTCCTGGAAAAACAATCAGCAGACAATTAGTTGTATCGCCGAAGGAACCTTTGATGTTGTTAAACGTTTTTCCGAAAAATACAACAATCATTTTCATCTGTTGAATGTTCCGGACCGGTCCTTCATTTTAATTCATGCCGGGAATTACTATACCCAAACGGAAGGTGCTATTCTGGTCGGTGACAATCACACGGATATCAACGCCGACGGGCTTGCCGATGTAACAAACAGCCGGAAGACCATGGCCGAATTGTACAAGCATATGCCCGACAAGTTTTCTTTAACGATCAGTGAAAATGCTTAGCCGGAAACTGATTATACTATTCCTTATCAGCTTCACCTTTTCTTGTCAGGAAAGTCACAGGGCTATTGTTGTAAGCAAAATAAAATCTGCTTCCAAGCTTGCCACTGTTGAGTTTACCCTTGATAAAATTGTGTTTGCGACAAAGGATAAACGGTTTCTTGGAATCATCCGCCTGAACCAGGCTGCTTTTCTTGCTTATACCCAGGCAACGGTCAAAACCGGCATCGACCTGAATAAATTACAGGAAGATGATATTAAAATAGAAGGAAAACGGATTACGCTTAATCTGCCGGCTGTAGAGGTTCTTAATTTTTCGTATCCGATTGAAAAATACAGGGTGGATGAGTCGGTGAAAAGGGAAAAATTCCTTGTAAAATTTAATATTGAAGATTACGATGACCTTTACCGTAAAGCGGAAATTGATATCCGTAATAATCTGAAATACCTGGGTTTGGTAAAGACTACCGAAGAAAAAACACGGTTATTAATGGAAAGTTTGCTTAAGAATTTAGGCTACGAGGAGATTTACATCGATTTTAAAAAAGGTGAATTACTCACTGAAATTAACCCCGATACAACTGAACAGGAATGATATTCGGCTTTATCATAAAAAATATTAAATCCATTCTCGACGGATTGATCATCGCCGGACTGATTGTGGTATTCGCTCTTTGGGATCCGCTTAATTTCTTTAACAGTTCTCCGAAATTAAAGGATACACCGGTCACCTTGCGGAGCGTTAAAGAGATCGGGCAGCTCATTACGGCAGAGTATTACGGAGAAGTGGTTGAATCATTGAAAGATTCGAAAATCCACGATTTTAATGAAGACCAGGTAAAGATGGATGCGAAAGATCTTTTCAACGATCTGATTTCCTCCGTAATGGTGTTAAAGGAAAAGGATGATTCGCTCAGGAAGAAATTATTTTCATTAAAAAGCAGGGTCAAATCCGGTAACATAGGCCGTAAATTTGATAATGAATTTCCGGATGTTGTATCAAACTATCTATACAATACATTACTCGGTAACTTATCCGAATATTTTCAACTGGAAAAAGAAAGCGATCAGGAAGGTGCTGTATTGTGGCATTTGTTCTCAGAAGAACCCAAAACCCTGACAAAATACTTCGATGACAAAGATCCTGTTCAAAAAATTTTCACAACCTTCGATGTAGCCTATGCCGGGCAGCGTGAAGACAGCCTGAGCGGAGAAAAAGTGCGTAAGGAAATAATTTATGTCGGCAGGGGATGGGTGAAAGCCGGAATTAATTTTCAGAGTTTCGAGGAACGCAATTTCTGGTACGATGCAACTTCCGGTATCATTTATTTCAGGGATTTTGATCCGGAAATTCTCGATTGCGACATCAATCCCTGGTTCATACCCGAAAAGAAGATCAAAGGCTTTGAACTGATCGTCGCCACCGGACGCATCAAGGACCCGCTCGAAGAATCGACCAAAGTAAAGATCGCCTGCAAGCAAAAGCTCAGAAAACAAGCCATCGAAGCCGGTATCATTAACCAGGCTAAAGTTAATGCAGCGGAGAGCCTGAAATACCTTTTCTCCCTTTTGCTCGACAAAGAAATTAAACAGGTGATCTTTACGCGTGATAAATATGCATACCTGTTGTCGGATATCGGGAAGGATTCTGTTGTTGACCACCAAGAAGCACTCATGCTCGACGGTTTGATACTGAACGATAGCAGGCAAATTGATACGGGATGGTACAACGATTTTAAACTGCAACTGAACGATCTGGATAAATTTATTGGGCAACTGAAGAAGCTGAAAACCGTTCCCGGAAATTTGCCCTATTCAGAATTTGCTTCCGTATCGACTGAATTTCTTGGAGATTCGACGTTGTCAGCCGGTGAGATGTTAACGCTCGATTCACTGTTTATCCATATCAGCGCTATCGATTCGGGCATGTATAAATTCGCAATGAAAAAGCGGCTCCAGGAATACTATTGCAGTTTCAATCCGCAGTTCGACGATATTTTTGAATTTCTCAAAAACGATTCCATGCATTGCTGCCTTAGATATCTCGGCCTCGATACGAATGCAATGGAAGTGAAAAACCGGGTTCAGTATATTTTGTCGCAAACAAAGAAAAAGGAATTCATCAACCGTTTTCTCGAAAGCATTGATAGCAGGCTGCCCGTCGATCCGTATTACAGGGAACTCTTCCGTTCGGATTCGATCACCGGGTTAATTGCAGGATTGGACACGCTCGTTTCGGGAAAGATCGCCATGACAAATTCAGTTTATTTCGCCGATACCAGCGGAATTACAATTAAAAATACAGCCTTGTTCAACATGCTGACAGATCCATCATCCCCGCTGATCAGGAATTCAATGATTGTAACCGATCAGCAAAAGCAGAAAATAAAACCGGCATTGAAAAATAACCTGGCCACCCGGTAAGATAATCCGATGTCCGGTTTTGCTGGTCCTGCTCCTCAACTTTTAATAAATTTGTTTGGATTTTACCATAGAATGAGCCAGTGGGGTGTGGTTTATTTATATATTCAGATTTCCGTATGTTAAAACCCCCGTCAATTGGCAAACAGACTGCCCGCAATGCGCTGCACCGACATTTTTAACGTAGATAATATGCCTGCAACGCGCTGCATCGACATTTTTAACGTAAATAATATGCCTGCAACGCGCTGCATCGACATTTTTAACGTAAATAATATGCCTGCAACGCACTGCACCGACATTTTTAACGTAAATAATATGCCTGCAACGCGCTGCATCGACATTTTTAACGTAGATAATATGCCTGCAACGCACTGCACCGACATTTTTAACGTAAATAATATGCCTGCAACGCGCTGCATCGACATTTTTAACATAAATAATATACCTGCAACGCGCTGCATCGACATTATCGATTTAATAATGTGACTGCAGCGCGCTGCACCGGTGTTTTTAACGTTAATAAAGTCAATCCGAAGCAACGGACCGGTTGTATCAACGACGGAAAGCCTGTTCCGGGAAACAGGCTGCAATCTATGCCGGAATTGCCGGATCTGCCAAGCGCTTGCTTTTGGATTTAACGATAAACGGATAACCTTTAACGGACGACTTAACCCCAATTTAAGCATTTACGCATTCAACCCTTGTTAAACAATGGTAATAAAAAAGTTCTCCTGTTTGATGGAATTGAGGGGGAAGTTTATATATTTGCTGGAGTGAACCAGAAAAGAGTATAATGACCAATACACACAAGCCGCGAAACCGCACAAGCCATGGCTATGAGACTTGCGGGAACGGCGATAGTAAATGCATTCTAAATTTTTACTTATTCTCCATATTTTTACTTCAAAATTAATATAGAATGGACCAATTCTTTGTTTAATTTCAAATAACTTAAATTTTCAATTATGGATTCAGGTAAATTTTCATTTTTCGACTTCATTACTTTTCTTATTCCCGGAGGATTTTTCATTACCGTTATTTGGTGGTTCTTTGGAAATTATTGGGATTTAGGGGAATTTGATGAAAACTTTTATAGATCAAATTCCCTTTTTTTAATTATACCATTAATATTTATTGCTTATTTTTTTGGTCATCTGATAAATGCAACTGGTAAAGTTCTGGAAAGAATTTATATTCCAAAATTTTTTTGGACAGATTACCTTAAAAGCCATCCTTCGAATGCTGAATTATTAAACACCTATAATAAAAACATTTTTCATGCTGATTTTTATAAGGACAATGGAAAGAATAAAGAGATTGATCCCCGTTTGAGCGGTGAATTCTTTGATTCAGTTTATAATTACTTGCAAATCACTCAAAAATCGGATTTAGTAGCCGTACTTATGGGACAGTACACATTTTTCAGATCTGCCGCAGCAATCTGGAATAGTCTATCCATTCTCTTTCTGTTTATCCTGATTTTTGGATGGAAAAGTCCTAATATTTTACAAATATCCTTAAATTGGTCTTTCATTGTTAGCCTTTTATTCTTTATATTATCCGCTATGTTGGCTCGCAGAAGAAAAAAACTTATGTTTTCAAAAGTGTATTCAGTCTTTTTATCTCTTAACATAAACTTAAAACATTAGTATAATGAAAAATCAATCAAGTGCTAAGAAGGCTTTTGTCAAATATGACAAGCCCTTCAAAAAAACTTTAACCAAAAGTGATCTTTTTACAGGTGGCAAATCAGCTGAATTAGCGGTATTCTATAATATTGCTTATTTCAGGATTGCGGGCTTCATTAATTTTTTACTTGGGAACAGTTATGAAAAAGACAAATCAAAACTTGAAGCTGTTTTTACAGGCTGGCTGAATAATATCAGGCAAAATAAAGACATCCTGCCTCAAACCGCATACTCTAAGCTACGCAATTATTTATGGAAAGGTTATGCCTTTGATAAAAATTCATCAGGCTATGAACTTACAGGCACCGACATTCATTTGATCCGCGAAATGATGTTCAGAATTAACGAAATCAGAAATTTCCAGTCGCATATCTGGCACGATAATACAGTCCTTATTTTTCCGCAGGACCTCGCTTTTTTCATTGAAGAATTACACAATCATGCAGCAATGTCCCAGTCATTATCAATGAAGAAAGAAACCGACATCTATCTGTCGGATTATATTGACAGCAGAACTTTAAAGAAGCAATGTACAAACAAGAATAAAAGCTTTTTTTTCAATCTGGTTGAAGGTAAATACTATATTACAAGGGAAGGTAAGATATTTTTTCTGAGTTTTTTCCTTACCACCGGCGAAATGGCTCGTTTCCTGCAAACGCTAAAGGGTTATAAAAGAAATGATAAACCGGAGTACCAGATAAAACATAAAATTTATCGTACATATACACATCGTGACGGTGCATCGAGACATTATTATGGTTTTGAGGAATATATCCTGCAGACGATGCCTGATGAAGAACGGCATGAAGTATTGGCCGCACGTCAGACTTTCAAGCTTATCACATATCTGAATGATATTCCGTCCGAAAGCAACGACACCGGTCTTTTCCCCTTGTTTCTAAAAAACGGTCATAAAGTAGCCGATGAAAGTGATATAATTTCCTGGTGCAATGAAAATAAATTTCTCAATGAATTATCAAAAGCTCACATTCGAAAAGGGAAAAAGGATAAAGAGGGCAATACGATTGAAAATGAATTTATCAGTTTTCTTGAATTTCAATATAAAAGCTACTATATTCAGATTGCACCCCACGATTTCCTAAAATTGATTATCGACAGCATAAGGGAAAATGATAACGGCAATCATATCCTTGAAAAACTTGATCAGTTTGCTAAAGAGCGCAGAACATTGCTGGATTTGTTGGAAAGTGAAGATTATCGTCATGCTGATAATGAATTGGGCAAATTGACTCGCACTCAGGTACTGGATGAATACTATCGGTATAAACTAAGATCGGGTATGAAGCTGAAAACAAAAATGGCAGTTTGGCTAGATCATATTGAAAAAAGGGATAATGGAAAATATCAGGAAAGTCTTGAAAATTTTAAATCTCTTTTGCTTGAATCCCCGATCGAGGTCAATTATTATGATTTTTCATTTGAGGAAGATCGTAAACCGCGATCAAGTGATCGTTTTGTTGAATTTGCCGTTAATTACCTGATTGATTTCGATAAAACACCAGGCTGGGAATGGATGTTCGAAAGTTTCGAGCCAAAGGAGGTCGATAAAGAAGAGTGGATATACGGGCAAATCAAAAAAGTCACCAAACTCGTCAACAAGCGCAACCTGATCTTTAGCAGGAATATACCCGAAGGTTACCGCCTTGCTTTAAATGTCGATCAGGTTGTTGTCAGGGATGCAAAGCATCCTGAATTCAAATTCGGGCTTGGTTATCGTGCTGTCAGAAATCTGTTGATCGCTTGCACGGATAATAAAGACATTAATCCTTTCCTTTCTTATTTAATTTACGATCTGGAAACCATTAAAAATTCGGATAAAACCAAAGAATTGCCGGAATTGAAATTTCTGGGTAAAAATGAACTTCCTCGTTCATATAAAGTTTCATTTGGCAGTAAGCCAGAAAATACTGAAATTAGAAGCATATTGGTCGAAAGTGCAATAAAAAGGATCGATTACATTATTGATATAATCGGATCGGCTACAAATGGTAAATTGAAACTTAACCGGGCTGGAAAAAACAGGCAGATCATGAGATGTTATAAATTTTTCAACTGGCATTATCCCGCCGATAATAAATTCAAGTTCCTTAGAAAGGATGAATACCAGCGAATGAGCGTCTATCATTACAGCCTCGAAAATATTCGTAGAGATAGCGAGCTGGGATCCGACAACAGGTATGGCTTCCTGATCCGGGAAATTGTTCCGCATATGCCCTCTGAAATAAGGACTTTGCTAAAACGATCTGCAGATCTTGATGAACTTCTGTTAAATACCTGTAACACAACAATTGATTTGTTGATAAGGTGGAAAACAGATATCCGCAAAATGAATGATAATTCTCTTTCTGACGTACTAAGCAAGCTCGGCATCAGCAAAATGAAAGATGAAAATCTTAAGTTCAATAAAGAGATTCCATTCGATATCCATCCGATTTTACCCATTAAAGTTTACTATGCCGATCAAACCGATCTGGCTTTGTTCAGCCTCTCACAAAAAATCAGAAAAAATCCGTTGATGACCGCACCTCTCCATACCAGCCATTATGCCTTCCATCGTTATTTAGCCGGTTTTGTTCCTGAACCTGAAAGTAAAAAAATATCAAAAAAACTGACCGGCAGTATGGATGATGTTCTTGCTAAAGATGCCCTTATTTGGTATATGGCTAAACAATATCTCGATAAGTTAAATCCGGCAATAAAGGACATTGTCAAATCACAAATTATTAAAGGCGCTGATCTGAAGGTTCGAAACCTGAGGCAAACCGAAATACCGATGAAATTGAATATTCCGGGAACCGGAAAAGTTTTCATTGGCCTGAAATTCCACCAGCTCGATGATTACCTGCTGATCGAAAGCAAACCGGTAATTGCCCGTGCTGTTGCCCAACTATTGCTTCGTTTCGATACAACGGAGAAAAAGGCGGAAGTAGGAGTTGTCTTCGCAAAAGAGGGGTACAGAATTCCCTACGATGAAATTTACAAAGAGATACAGCGTGTTTTCACCCAGTCTGTTTACTGGTCCTTTTTTATTCTGAACTGGGAAAAAGGAATACTGGAGAAAATCGGTGAACGCGAAAAAACAGAATTTGGAAAGAAGAACACCGGTGGCAGTGGTTTTGAACACATAAAATTCAGGGACGTATGCGGGTTGGCAGGTTTGAATAATTCCCTTGGAACGAAACTTGTTAAATTGCGAAATTCGGCGTTTCATGCCGAAATTCCCGAAGGATGGAGCTATCAGCAGTTGGAAGAGGATGATGAAATTTGCAGGATTTTAAATTTCACAAAAAAAGTCAAAAAAGATTACACACAAACCCAATAATTTTCATGTTTCAATTATTTAAATGCATTTATAGCAATAATTTATATAATCTATGGTGTGAAAGCCCTTGTTTTGAAAGGTAGGAACACCGACTGCTCCCTGATCAGTTATAGAATAGTTGGTGTGAAAGCCCTTGTTTTGAAAGGTAGGAACACCACCAAAGACTGTTTCAGAGGCATTAGAAAAGGTGTGAAAGCCCTTGTTTTGAAAGGTAGGAACACACCGGAGCATCAACTACAATCCAAGCTCTTCGGTGTGAAAGCCCTTGTTTTGAAAGGTAGGAACACCGAATGGTAGTCACTGTATTGAGGATGATTGGGTGTGAAAGCCCTTGTTTTTAAAGGTAGGAACACCCCCTGGAATAGTATTCCGCAATCAG
>CAVXGA010000004.1:0-63787 GCA_963761195.1 uncultured Bacteroidales bacterium | reverse complement strand
ACCGGGGCACTCTACTCGCGCGACCGCATGCGCCTTGAACGGCGCGTCACGAGTTCCACGTGGGCAACCTGTACCTCAACCGCAAATGCACCGGCGCCCTGGTCGATGTGCAGCCGTTCGGGGGGTTCAATATGTCCGGCACGGACTCGAAAGCAGGCGGACGGGATTACCTACAGTTGTTCATGCAGGGTAAGTCGATCTGTGAGCGATGGTAGAACGGAATGCGGAATGGGGAATGGGAAACACAGAATTTCATTTGGCGCACCGCGTGAAGCGAGCAACACCGGCGAGCCGCCGACTTCAGTCGGCGCCGAGCCCGGGCTTGGTCGCATTTTCAAATTGGGAATAGCGGTTTTGGGGTATGTCTGGGTAGGAACTAAACTGGGACTGAATATTTTTGACCGTGAGACGGAAAAATTCATCCATTATACACATGACCCCGATGATTCCACAAGCTTAGGGGCGAACTCTATCCAGGCCATTTATGAGGACAGTCAGTACAACGTCTGGTTTGGAGGTAAATATCTTAAAAAACTGGTCAGAAAGGATACTTCTTTCATTACCTATAAACCTGATCCCAGGGATCCGAAAAGCATCAACGATGAAAATATCCGGGCCATCCTGGAGGACAACAATAATCATCTTTGGCTTGGTACCAATAAGGGTCTGGATAGAATGAATATCATGGACGGGACTTTCACCGCTATAACCGATAGCAACGGTCGGCAGCAAGAGGCCATCAGCGGCATGTGCATGGATGATCACGGAAACATATGGATCAGCAAGGCTTTCGGAGGACTGACCAAATATAATCCCGCAACCGGAAAGTTCAAAGATTTTAATACCGGAGACGGCCTGATCGCCAATGAATTTGCTGAAGGAAGTGCCTATAAGGACAAAAACGGCTGGATGTATTTCGGCGGGTTTAAAGGGTTTAATGTATTCCATCCCGATAGTATAAAGGACAATACCTACATTCCGCCTGTTTATATCACCGGATTTTATTTGTTCGATAAAAAGAAGCATTTCGACAAGCCCCTGTCAAATCTGAAATCCATTGATTTGAAACATGATGAAAATGAGTTCAGTTTCGATTTTGTGGCGCTGAATTATCTCAATTCAAAAAAGAACCAATACGCCTACATGCTTGAAGGCTATGATGAAGACTGGAATTACACCGATGACAGGCGCTTTGCAAGGTATACCAACATGAGCCCGGGTCATTATACCTTCCGGGTAAAAGCCAGTAATAACGACGGTTACTGGAACGAACAGGGTGCCAGCCTTGGGGTGATCATTCATCAGCCTTACTGGGCGACAACCTGGGCCATTCTGTTTTACATTTTCATTTTTATTTGGATGATCTACCTGTTGCGGCGTTATGAGCTGAACCGGTTGCATTATAAACAGAACCTTGAAATTAGCCTGATCGAATCGGAAAAGCATGCAGAACTGGATGCAGAAAAAAATAAATTTTATTCCAATATTTCACACGAATTCAGGACACCGCTTACCCTTATCCTGGGCCCTCTGGATAAAATTATCGGAAGGAATAAAAATAAAGATGAAAAGGAAGAACTCAACCTGATTAAACGGAATGCCCGCCGACTTCAAACCCTGATCAACCAGTTGCTGAGTCTGTCGAAACTGGAATCGGGAACCATGAAGCTGAATGCCCGTCCGGTAAATATTGTAAAACTTACGAAATTGTATTTACAATCCTTCCATTCCCTGGCCGAGAACAAAGATGTCAGTATGGAATTTGAAAGCGATGCGGAGGAATACATCGTTTACCTCGATGCGATCAAATATGAAAAAATCGCCAACAATTTACTTTCGAACGCCTTTAAATTTACCGAAAGGGGAGGCAAGATCAAAGTCAGAATCACACCCATCAATCCGGCCGTAAAAGACGAAAATTCAACATCCCCAATGGAAAACGGGGGCGTCCTGATCAAGTTTTCTGATACAGGCATTGGGATCAAGCGGGAAAAAATGGCCCGCATATTCGACCGGTTTTACCAGGTAGATGAAAATCAAATGAAATCCAGTATCGGATCGGGTATCGGGCTGGCGCTCACCAAAGAACTCGTTGAACTGCATCATGGAACCATTACAGCAGAAAGCGAATTGGGCATAGGAACCAGCTTCATCATTGTGCTTCCCGCGGGAAAAGATCACCTGAAAATTGATGAAGTCTTTGAACCTATCACCGATGATGATATTTTTGAAGATAAAATGCTGGACGAAGAATTTCAGAACATCCGCGAAGAACCGATAAAATCTGAGGCTCCCGTCGATGACAGTTTACCCCTGGTTTTGATCGTTGAAAACAACACGGACATGAGAACGTATATAAAAAGCTACATGGCCGGTTTGTACAATATCATCGAGGCAGCCAACGGCAAAGAAGGCGCTGCAAAGGCCATTGAGTATGTTCCCGACCTGATCGTGAGCGACCTGATGATGCCCATTGTTGATGGTAACGAAATGACCCGGTTATTAAAAACCGATGGACGAACCAGCCATATTCCCATCATTTTGCTTACGGCAAAAGCTTCAAAGGAAAGTAAGATAGAAGGCCTTGAGTTGGGAGCAGACGATTTCCTGACCAAACCTTTTGATACGGATGAACTGCTTGTTAGGATCAAAAACCTGATCGAGCAAAGGAAAAGACTGAGCCGTATGCTTTCACAGCATATCGGAGATCCTGCACAAACGGAACTGATCCAACAGTCATCCAGTAAACTGAACACAAAACTGGATGAGCAGTTTCTCGAAAAGGCTACTGCTGTGATCCGGGAGCAAATGTCGAACCCGGAATTCAGCGTGGAGATGCTTGCCGGAGAAATGGCCATGAGCCGTGTGCAGTTGCACCGTAAATTGAAAAGCCTCACCGATCATTCCGCCAGTGATCTGATCCGGGAGGTTCGCCTGATGAAAGCCGCCGAGCTTTTAAAGCAGGGTGAATTGAATGTGACTGAGGTATCTTATGAAATCGGCATTTCAAGCCTGTCGAACTTCGCAAAGATCTTTAAGGAGAAATACGGGGTAACACCATCGGAGTTTAAGTAATTCCCTTTAATAGTGTTTCTCCGCGAATTTTCGCCAATTTATTTCCCGCGAATTTTCGCGAAAGTTAGCGTGTCATTAGCAGAAATTAGCGGTTAAACATTTTTGTCGTTGGCATTTAGAAAAAATATATATCAATCCTGATTTCAGCACAAATATACCAAAATGTAACCTCCGCGTTAGTAAAGGTAACTATTTCACCCCAAAATGTAACCTCCGCGATAAGATTGGTAACCTCTGCGTTAGCCAAATTCTCTCCACGGCAGTAATTTTACCGGCAGAAATCAAGCAGTCAAATCATTAAAATACATACGATTATGAAAACACTTTACACAGCACTTTTAATAAGTGCATTTTCGACAACACTTTTTGCACAGCAGGAAGTCGTCAATGCTAAAATCTCAAATTCGGGAGATGGCATACAAAACTGCGACACCCCGGTTGAAGTCAATACCTTATATTATGGCCCGCAAACGATCATCGTTGATTCGGTGGCGCCGGATACCGCCCGGTTAATGGATTGCACAAGGGGCGGAGGCATAGAGACGCATAATATGAACAGCGGTTTTTCATGGGACAACGCTCAACTCATCAACCTCTATGACAATGTACCCGGTGCCACAGACGCACAATGGGCTACTGAACAGGTTTATGATTTCTATCTGAACAAATACGGACTGAACTCATTTGATGGGAATGGAGCTAAAATGGTCACCAACATCAATTTTGGACCGCCTGCCATGACGGGTTCTCTTTTTAGCGGAATTGCCACAAACATTGGCACTGGTGCTCAACCGCTTATTGACCTGATCGGCCATGAATTTACACATGGCGTAACCGGGTATACTGTCGGATTTTATCCTTACGGCGAAACCGGGGCCTTAAATGAATCTTACAGTGATATCATGGGTACAGCCGCAGAATATTGGGCAGTTCCCGGCATGTTCGACTGGTTGTTTGGAACAACGGATCCCACCAAATACGATATGTCGGATCCCAATGGATCATTAAGTCCGGTTGGAACCCATTATCCGGATACATACCAGGGAAATTACTGGCTTTTCAATGGCAGCCTGACTGCAATTGTCCACACCAATGCCGCCGTACAGGATTATTGTTTTTACTTGTTGAGTGAGGGCGGAAGTGGCACCAATGACTATGGGGATACCTATAGTGTTGATTCCATTGGCATTGAAAATGCAACAGATATTTTTTACCGGGCTGCTACCGTGTATATACCATCAACTGCTAATTTTTACGATTCGAGACAGGCCACCATCCAGGCCGCCATCGATCTTTTCGGTGAGTGTTCCAACGAAGTGGAACAGTTGATCCATGCATGGTATGCCGTAGGTGTGGGCTCGGATACCTATACCCGCGACCTGGCACTACAATCGATCGTCAGCCCGGTGAACGACTGCGATCTGGATGATGAGGCAACCGTTGAAGTGGAGGTTGTCTATAATGCCCCGGGTTGCACCGACATGATCCCGGCGGGAACTTCCATTGAAATGTCCTATCAGTGGGACTCCGAAACTCCTGTGGTTGAAACATGGGTACTTGACCAGGATTTGAACGAAGGGGATACCATGAATTACAGTTTTTCTACCCCCCTCAGTATTCCGGAAATTGCAGTCGCCCATGAGTTGAGCGTCTGGATCAATTATGCCCAGGATGCCATCAATGTTAATAACAGCATTGAGGCTTACCCTGTGGAGCGTAAATATGATTATGACGGAAATACCATGGATTTTGAAGACTTAATTGCTGATCCGGCTTACTTTTATACAAATACCGGCGCCTATGCCAGGGCAGAAATCGACACTGCCGCGAGACATACCGGAGACTACGGATTTTTAATGGGTGCAACCGAAGTTAACCTAAAAACTGTTCCGGAAAATCCCTCATTGAATTTTGATACCCAGCCTGAGTTGATCTCCGAAATCTGCTTTTGTGTGGATGCAACGGACTGGGAACATGTGACCCTGACTTTCGACCTGAAACAAACACATTCTGCAATGTACATGTTCCTCTTCGGAAGCGATTCCACCGAATTTCTCTCCAGTATGCGCATGTTGGTCAATGGTGAACAAATATGGGATCAATTTCATCCTGAGACCTATACCGATGATCCCTGGGAAACGTATAGTTTTGACCTGAGTCAATGGGCAGGCACCGCTTTTGAGTTTTGTTTTCAAAGCAAGAATTACGTGAATGATGTGGGGGATAATTCACCCATTTTTGCCTGGGATACGGATGGTGATAATACGTATTTGGATAATATCCTTTTTGCAGATGAAATATTCACCGGAATACAGGAACAAAAAGCGGATGATTTTACGATCTATCCCAACCCGGCCACCCGGCAGTTTTATATGGATAACAAGAACGGAACTTCCATCTCTGAAGTGAATATTTTCAACCAGGTTGGTCAGCAGGTACTGCATGCCCTGAATCCGGCCAATCCGCTGGATATTTCAGGGCTGGAAAACGGGATTTATATCATGGAGATCATCTCCAACCAATCAGCAAGCAGGGAAAAACTGATTGTACGGAAATAAATAACCAAATCACTATGAGCACAGGGGATTCACTTCCCTTGTGCTTATCAAAAAACGATCTTAAAAATGAACTTAAAATTTACTACAATGAAAACTTTAAAACAAACTTTCGGCAACAGCCTGATAACTCAGACAGCCGGCAAATCTTTCATGAGAAAAATCTTTTTGGGAGTTCTAATCCTTCTCTTTTCAACAGCTAATTATGCCCAGGACCCACAATGGCAAATTTTTAATACTTCAAATTCCGGGTTACCATCTAACAACCTTGGTCGAGTAGTAATTGACGAAGACGGAACAAAGTGGATTGGTACCGACGATGGACTGGCTAAATTTGATGGGACCAACTGGACAGTTTACAATACCTCAAATTCCGGTTTGCCTGATAGTGATATGAGCAGTAACATAGCCATTGACCAGGATGGAGTGTTGTGGTTTGGGGCCAAGTATTACGGATTGGTAAAATTTGACGGAACCAACTGTACAATATACAATTCTTCAAATTCAGGCTTACCCAATAATTTTATCTATACCATAGCCATTGATGGAGATGGTGTAAAATGGATTGGGACTGGTGTTGGACTGGCGAAATTTGATGGAACAACCTGGACAACATACAATTCTTCAAATTCAGGCATACCTGATGGAGCTGTCACTTCAATAGCAATAGATGATAATGGATCGTTGTGGATTGGGTCAGATTATTGGGTGTTTGACCCAAATAACCCCCCATGGTTTGGGTATGATTATTATTACCTTTCTAAATACGATGGAACAAACTGGACCAATTATGATGCATTATCTTCGTGGCTATTAGTTATTGATGAAAACGGAGACATCTGGTGTGGGGGCTCTAGCTGGTTTGGATTTGGATTGGGAAAATTTGATGGAATCAACTGGACATCATACAGTACTTCGAATTCGGGTTTACCTTCCGAAAATGTCAATGCCATTGCAATTCAGGACAACGGATGGAAATGGATCGGCACTTACGACGAGGGGCTGGTTAAATTTGACGGAACCAACTGGACAACTTACAATACTTCAAATTCCGAATTACCTTCAAATGATATCAGGTCAATAGCTTTTGATGAAAACGGATCGAAATGGATTGGAACCCAAGGTGGCGGATTGGCCGTTTATAATGAGAATGGATTTACTGTTGGGGTAGATGAAAACAAGCTGTCACAAAATAATGCTACCAGGATTTACCCCAATCCCAGCAAGGGACAAATAACGGTTGACCTCAAAGATCTAACGGATGTTTCCATCAACGTTTACAGCCTGAGCGGTAGCCGGATTTACCACCAGGAAAACATCACAGGTCCTCAATATCAGTTTGAGTTGAATGCTGATGCGGGGATTTATATTCTTGAAGTGAGCACACAAAAAGAGACACAACGATATAAGCTGGTGAAAGAATAAAACCAGAACACTTAATAAAAGAAGAATAAACCGTTTTATATTAATTATGAGGAGCTAAGATCATATTTTTGCTCCTCATAGTTTTTTTCAGGTTAAAAATTGAACTGCAGGCATTGCTTTCACCCCTTCTCCCAGATCTTTAATGTTTATATCATTTGAAAGGACAATCTTATGCAGTACCGGTTTATCCAGGACGTCTTCAGAGTCCCCGCAAATACTTACCATCTACCGGACTGTTTACTGTGGGCTATTCCAAATTTTACGCCCATAATTGGAATTACATTCCTGATTTATGATTTTGCAAATACCAGGATTTTGGTTTATTTGTTTGCCAGAACCAGAATATCCTTCGGTCCCAAGACCATCTTCTCATACCCTTTCAACATCACCTTGATCATCGCCCGCCCAATCTGCGTCGTGTTCACCACCGAATCGTTTATTATCGGTGTTAAAAATCTAATTCTTATGTAAAAGGATTAAAAAAATAATTTTCACATTTGGTTCAACAAATGAAACGTTTAGGCTTTCGTTATAAGGTACAATACTGTACTTTTGTTAAGGCTAAAAAAATGGTATACCGTAAAAAAATATTACTCGCTTTAACAGAAGCATTTGGTGGAAATATCCCTGCAACTGATTTCCAAAAATTACTTTTTCTTTATACCGAAGGACAGGATAATAGAAGTTTTGATTTTTTACCCTATAAATTCGGATGCTTTTCATTCCAGGCAATGGCAGAAAAAAATAAGCTTGTTCAGGAGGGATACCTTGAAAATAGTAAAAACTGGAAGCTTAAAATCTCCAATGGAAATTTTTCTGATACTCTAACAAGTACCGACAAAAGAAATCTCACAAAGCTTAAAATGAAATTTGACAATACTTCTACCAGAGATTTGATAAGATACGTTTACTTAAATTACCCCTATTTTGCCATTAATAGTGAAATTGCTCAAAATTATCTTTCCGAAAAGGAATTGGAAGTTATTGAAAGATTTAAATCAGTTGATGAACATACAATAATTTGCACGATCGGTTATGAAGGCAGAAGCCTGGAGTCTTATATCAATGTTTTGATTCAAAATAATATTAAGATTTTGATTGACGTAAGGAAAAATCCGTTAAGCAGGAAATATGGTTTTTCAAAAAAAACCTTACAAACTGCCTGTGATACGGTAAAAATTAAATATTTGCATCTACCTGAACTTGGAATAGAATCTGATAAAAGAAAACATTTGAATACCCAAAGTGATTATGATAAATTATTTGTTGATTACGAAAATTCAATTCTTTCAGGGCAAATCCAGGCATTAAATCTTATAGTCGATATTATGAAGAATTATAAGCGCATTGCCCTTACCTGCTATGAAGCTTCTCCCCAACAATGTCACCGTACGCGGGTTGCAAATAAAATCCATGCAATGCAAAACGAGTTTCCGGTTAAACATCTTTAAATGGCCAAAAAGAAAATCCTGATTACCGTTAAAACATATCCTTCTATTTCTTCAAAATATGAAGAATTGGTTTGTACTGCAGGCTTTGATGAAGAAGGGAATTTTCTAAGAATTTATCCTGTCCCATTTCGTAAACTCGATTACGAAAAACAATACCGTAAATATTTCTGGGTTGAAATGGATTTAGTTAAAAACACCAGTGATTTCAGGCCGGAAAGTTTCCGGCCAGCCAATATTGAATCTGAGGATGTAATTATTGTTCATGATAAACTTGGAACCGAACATAATTGGAAGGCAAGGAAGAAAGTGGTCCTTCAAAAAGTTTATTCCGATATAACCGTTTTAATTGAAGAAGCAAAAACTGATGGGAAACGCACATCCTTGGCTGTATTTAAACCTACAGTTATAAAAGCTTTTGTATGGGAACCGGTAGAAAGGGAATGGAGCCAAAAACAAAAAGCAGTCCTGCAGCAACACAATCTTTTTGACGAAAAGAGACGGTTTGAAGTTGTTCGCAAACTTCCCTATAAATTCAGTTATGTTTTTGAAGATAAAAATGGAAGAAGTTGCAAAATGATGAATGAAGACTGGGAACTGGGCGTACTTTATTGGAAATGCTTAGAAAAACACGATGGGGATGAAAATGCAGCATGTGAAGACGTAAAAAAGAAATATTGGGATGACTTTGCGAAAACCAAGGATCTGTATTTTTATCTTGGAACAACCTTGTTAAACCATTTAAGAGCTCCAAATCCTTTTATCATCATTGGTACATTTCATCCAAAGTATGAAAGTCAAATGGAAATAGATTTTTATTTATTTGACAAAACCAGAATATCCTTCGGCCCCAAAATCTTTTTCTCATACCCCTTCAACATCACATTGATCATCGCTAAGCCAATCTGAGTAGTAGTTACCACCGAATTGGGTGAAAGAACTTTGATTCGCTTCACCAGCCACATAAAATAATCATACATGAACTGGTAAGCTTTCGTTCGGGATTTAATGCCGCGCATCGGAATGATGGCACCAGGCCGGAACATGTATGCATCTTTGAATCCAAGATTTAAAAGATCATTTTCTGTTTGCCCTTTCACCTGGGCCCACATCATCCGGCCTTTTTCGGTGGAGTCGGTGCCCTGCCCGGAAACATACGTGAAGGTCATTTGCGGATTTAGTTCAACGAGTGTTCTGGCCAGAGAAAGCGTATAATCGTAGGTGATCTTTTTATACTGTTCCTCATTTAATCCGGCGGCACTTATTCCCAGGCAGAAGAAACAGGCATCGTAACCTGAAAGTTGATTCCGGACTTCGGAAAAATCGGTGAAATCTTTATGGATCAATTCTTTCAGTTTTGGATGCTTAACTTCTGTAGCATTTCTGCCAACCGCCAATACCTCTCCAATGGCTTCATGATCAAGACATTCGAGCAGGACGCCCTTACCGACCATTCCGGTAGCACCGGTGATGATTACGTTTTTCATAACTTAAAATTTGCAGGAATAAAAACTTTACCAAATTAATGATTCAGCTTTACCAAAACCACCCCATGTGAAGGAATCATTGACTCATAGGTGCCTTTGAAAGTACCCATGTCTTTTTGCCTCCAGAGATCATGGATTACACATTCACCGGTAATGCCGGCTTTATTCAAATCCAGGCTATACTTTTCTGTCTTGTCTCCCAAATTAAAGATTCCGACGGCTTTATTACCATCGGCAAGTTCTTTCACCCACACTTGAATAGTTGGGGTTTTTATCACGGGTGTAGCCTGCTTGCCCAACAGATCCTGGTCAATGGCCAGCACTTCATCATTGGTCAGCAAATTCAATGTAAATGCATCCAGCCGTTCCAAATCACAGCCGATGAGCATCGGCGCTGAAAGCAGGCTCCATAAACTGATATGGGTATATTGTTCGTCGGGAGTCAGGCGGGAGGGATGCAGACTTGGTCCCCAACCAACCCAGCCAACGACCAGCATATCCGGATCATTCCAATGGCCGGGTCCGGCAAAAGATGCATCATCCACCTGATTGAACCCGATTTCGCTAAGACTTTCCCAAGTATCGGTAATATCACCGGTAGTCCTCCACAAGTTGCCGCCAACTTCAGCTCCCCACTCCCACACGTTACCCATACCGTACTGGCAAAGGCTGTAAACGATATCCCGATTGACCTTATTCAGACAATCCCGCATCAGGAAATAAGGCTTTTTCAATTCAGGAAGCGAATGATCTTTGGCGATTTGATCGTACGAACACCAGTCATATTTGAGGTAATCGACGCCCCATTTCGCATACGACTGCGCATCCTGCATCTCATGCTGGTACGAAGCCGTATATCCGCCGCACGTTAAAGGCCCCGGTGAACTGTAAATCCCAAACTTTAATCCCAGGCTGTGAATGCTGTCACCCAGGGCCTTCATATCCGGAAATTTTTCATTGGTGAGGATGTTTCCGGAAGGATCACGTTTTGGTTCCTGATCTTTAGGAATTTCCCAGCCGTCATCCAGATTGATATTGGCCCAGCCATGATCGGAAAGGCCTTTTTGCTTAAACATCTTTGCACTTGCAATTGCTTTTTCGGTATCCACAGATAAACCCCAGCAATTCCAGCTATTCCAGCCGAGCGGAGGAGTGAGGGCAATTTGATCACCAATCATGATATGAAGTGTTTTCTGATCTTCTCCCAAACTACTTTTTACTTTTAACAATACATCGTACGAACCCTTTTTACTAACAGAGCCAGTGATAATTCCTGTTTTCTCATTCAGGTTTAACCCTTGTGGCATCCCTTCAGCTATGTATGCCAGGGGCCGTTTACCGGAGGCCGGAACAGCAAACAGAAATGGATTTCCCGGTCGGGCACCGTAAACATCCGGACCATTGATCTTTGGAGAATCCGAAATTTCGGGTGTCAGGATGTAGGGGCTTTCTTCTTTTACAACAAGGGATTGGTTGGCACCATCAAATTTAAAATCATAGGTGATAAGTGCTGATTGATCCAATTGTTTCAAAGAAATTTCATACGTTTTTGATTCATGAGGTTTCAAAATCAAACGCTCATTTATATGATAAAGAGAACTACTATCCAGTTTACCCTGGGCATCGATTGTGAAATTTCCCTGCAAGGTGAGACTGGCTGACCGGTTGGTAACTGCAAATGATTTTTTCAAATTTTGTCCTTCAAATTCGAATGGTTTACTGCCGTTATCGAATTTCAGATATTCCTTCACACTGGTCATGCTCAACTCCTGATTACCGGTGTACATCCCACCCTGACCACCTTCGTCATAAACGCGCACAGCGAAAACATTTTCTTTATCCCATAAAATTCTCGGATCATCTGCTGCAAGGGTATAGCGGCGCTCCAGATCCCAATAATTGGAGGGAGCATGAATAAAGGATGTATCCAACACAGCATCAGCCGGCATATTTTTTCCATTTACACCGAGGATCTTGCCATTAAGGAAACTCTGATCAAAGTTGTTGATCTTCCCAAGAAAGATACGAAGGCTGTCTTTTAAAAATGATTTATCCCTGAGTGATGAGGGGATTATAATTTTCGTACGGAACCAGGCATAGCCATCATAAGGATCATAACCCTGCTCCTCCCAAATCTTATTCATATCAATATCGGCCCATGCTGAATCATTAAACGACGGGTTTTTGTAAACAGCGCTGTCTCCGGTGATGAATTTCCATTGCGGGTTAAATGCAATAACAGGGTTTTCAGGTGGTTCAGGAGCTTTACAGCCAAATAGTAAAGCCAAAACTGAAAGATAAAATAACCTCTTCATAATATCTGTTTTTAATTGTTTTTAAAGTAATAGTCCGAAATCTCTTGCTTTTTGATGTCGGGTCCCTGCCAGTCAAGTTCCAGTCCGCGGCCACCATAACGCTGAAAATAAATCAGTCTGAATGAATGCAACCCTTGTTCCAGCGCAACAGATGACTTTCGTTCACCCGCACCGTGAATGCCGTCGTAATCAATAAGCTGATGATCATCGAGGTAAATTTTGGCACCGTCATCCGAGGAAAGGTAAAGGATGTAAACTCCTGTTTTAGGGGCTTCAATAAAACCCTGAAAGGTCAACCCGAACAACTCTTCAGCATTTGCAAAGGCAAGGTCCGGTTTATCAACAATACCATTTTTTGCAGGTGTCAATTGATCAAAATCCGGTAGCTTTTCCCAGTTACCTTCATAATAATTCACCTTCAGACCCGGGGTAACCCTGACGTATGTTGCCGGCTGTGGTTCAACTTTTGTTAATTCATACGAAATTACACGGCTTTGTTTTCCGTCAGGCCAGCGACTCATCGCTTTCACATTTGTGGTTGCATTTACCTTTACCGGACCCGAATAAACTGACGATGCAGAATCCGGTTCTTTACCATCCAGCGTAAAATAAATAACAGCCTCAGCATCAGGTGGATTCAATTCAATGGAATAATCGCTGATGAATTCCCTGAACGGAGATTCAAGCCTCGGAGGAACAATGCCCAGATGGGCATTCAGGATGTTTTCAGTACCCATTTTTACACGATCCCGGTCGTAAGTCATCAGTCCGTTGGTTTCCGTTTCCACATCCGTTGTTTGTGTATAAACACAGGCAGCCAGTCCATTCTTATCACGCAGCCGGAAAATTTCCCTGTAAAAATCTTCGTATTTTACCAGCAATTCATCCAGGTTTTGCATTTTTTCATATCCCCAGTTTTCCTTTTGCCAGGTATGTCCTTCAACATAAAAGCCGAGTCCACCGAATTCGCCGAGCACGGATGCTCTGTTCACTTCAGGTTCAGGGCAACGGGGTTCGGGATAATGATGAATATCGATAACATCTCCGCAATTTCTGTCTTCCCAGCCCGTTGCATTATCCACCAGCCGAGACGAATCCTGAGAATAAATTAAATCTACAATTCGTTTGGTGTCGTATTGCCCCCAGCCTTCATTGAACGGAACCCACATGACAATGGAGGGATGGTTATAATGAGTTTGTATCATCCGGGTAAGTTCCAGCTCGAACTGATCTTTGTGTTCCTGCGTAGGGTTTAAATCTTTGCTACCAGGAGATACATATCCGTTTGCACTTGGCATATCCTGCCAAACCAATATTCCCACCTTATCACACCAGTAATAAAACCTTCTGTTTTCGACCTTTACATGTTTCCGAAGCATATTGAACCCCATTTTTTTCGTCATTTCAATATCGTAACGCATGGCTTCATCAGTTGGTGGAGTATAAATTCCATCCGGCCAGAAACCCTGATCGAGCGGTCCGTTTTGAAAGAGGATTTCATTGTTCAGAGCCAGTCGGTTAAATCCATTTTCATCTTTCTGAATGGAAATTTTACGCATCCCGAAATACGATTTCACCTCATCCAGAACTTTATTATTCCTTATAAGTTGAATTTTCAGATCATACAAAAAAGGATGATCGGGCGACCAGAGAACCGGGTTAGGAATTATTAAATTGATGGCATCCTTATACCCAAATTTTCTATTTATTATCTCCCTTTCATCCGTTGAAATGGTCAATTGAACCGAATCATTAGAATTTGAATTTTCGAATTTGGGATTTATTTCTACTTCGGATTTATCACTATTAGTATTAATTGAAAAATCAGAAATATAACTTTCCGGAACCGGTTCCATCCATACAGTCTGCCAGATACCTGTTGTGGAAGTATAAAAGATCCCGCCCGGATCATTTACCTGTTTTCCTCTTGGCTGAAACCCGTCATCCGTTGGATCCCAAACAATAACCTCCAAATCATGTTTTTTCCCGTCCAGAACAAAATTTGTAATATCAAAGGTAAATGGATCGTAACCGCCTTTATGCCAGCCAATATCTTTTCCATCAATCAGGACATTGGTTTGCCAGTCAACTGCTTCAAAATGCAAAAGGGTTCTGCTATTTTTCCATTTGGCTGAAATTTCGATTTCTCTTTTATACCAAACCCGGTTTTCTTTTCCCACTTTTTTCATGACACCCGATAATGCAGATTCAACAGGAAAAGGAACAAGGATTTTTCCCTGGAAATTAACGGCTGTGCTATCTTTTGCAAGAATGGCATAATCCCACAGTCCATTCAGGTTAATCCATTCTTTTCTTACCATTTGCGGACGTGGGTATTCTGGCCAGGAATTATCAGGAGAAACCTCAGCAGCCCATTTGGTAGCTAAATGACCTTTGGCCGGCTGCCATTTTATCGCTTTTTCATTTTCGCAACTACAAAAGAAATTGGTTAATTAAGAGAATTCCAACGAGAATAAGGAGGTATTTTTTCATGACGGCGAATGAAAATTTGATCCGTCAAACTTAATTAATTTTAAAATAATAAACCACATCAATGCAGAACATTGAGGTACTAATTTGAATTCTTTGGCCTGTAAAATCGCTGCAAGCAGTGGGGAATACAACCCTGAGTTAATATGAAAGATCGAGCCAGTAACTATCTTCTTCGTATTCAACAACAACTTTTGTGCGATTATCAAAATGAAAGGTATTTAAAAGTGCAGAGATTTCCTGCTTTAGTCCAACCAGTGTATTTTCGACTAAGTCTTTTCTGAATCCTTTCTCTTCAAGGTAAAGAACAAGATCCATCGAAACGATCCTGCTTATGACCTGTCCGAATTCAACAAGCTTGCGTTGCGAAATTTCAGGTTCCAAATCAAAGCTCACCAGCTCTTTAATCCGATCTGCTGCCCGTGTGGTAAATCCCTTTAAAAACCGGCAGAAGTTTTTTACTTTTTCTGTTTTCATCAGTTTCAATGCCGAATCTGCAATCTGCCGGTAAAGAATATCATTTGATCCTTCAAAAATCTGGAAAGGGCGGCTATCAACTACGGATCGACCTGCAATACTGTTTAATTTATACCCTTTAGCCCCGAAAAGTTGAAGCAGCGACTGAGCTGATTCCTGCATGATATCAGAAGTAACACTCTTAATGATATTTGCCAGCAGACCGAGTGAAGACAAATCATTTTCCGTTCCGGCGATCTCTCCCGATTTCAGGCAAAAAGCCGAACAAATCGTGAAATTGGCCTGCAGTCGCGAAAGGCGGTGCTGAACCTGATCGTAACTAAACAGACCTTTATTACCCACCTGCCTTGACTTTGAATGCCTGATAGCCTCGTCCAAAATTCGTTTGATAAAGCCGAGCCCCATACCGGGAAACTGAAACCTGCTGCGGTGAAGCACATCGAGTAACATCTGTATTCCGGTCGAATGTGGAACAAGTCTTTGTTCTTCAGGAATATATACATCAATATGGTTTCTGCCGTAAGGGATTTGATAGAGTCCCAGGCTCTCAAAATATTCTTCAACAATGATCTTTTGTCGGGGCGCATCTACGTCACATATAAACATATCAATATCGCGACCCAGGTTGCCGGGACCTGTTTTTTTACGTGCCGTAAGTATCCAGAAATCAGCCATACCGGTAAGTCCGGCCCAATGTTTCTTTCCCTGAAGGTGAAAAAATCCATTCCGTTCTGAGTAGGATGTCTGCATGCTCAGCGCATCACTACCTACAGCTGGTTCAGTAATCATTAAACCACCCATGCAATTTTCGTTAAGGAACTGATTGAAAACTTTATCTTGTGCATTTTTATGGCCATATTTTGCGACAGGTTGAATGAAAAGGCCATTATTGATCCCTAAGGTCAGGGATAAGCTAAGCGATTCGTAAGATGCCGTGGAGATAAAAGCGATATTTTCCTTCACATTGCCACCAAATCCACCATATTTTTCCGGAATACAAAGAGCAAGTGGATTTTCCGACATCAATTCCTTTAGCACACCCGACGGTATTCCTCTTGTACTGCAAAACCGGTCGATTTCATGCTCTTCATGAAAAGCACGCTTCATACTGGCTTTAAACTTTTCCAAAATCTGAATGAATGCTTTTTTATTGTACAATAAATCTTTGGGTTGATTTTCTATTTGTTCCTGAATATGTAACATTTGAAAATTTAATTTATAGAACTATGCAGCTGAACTTACCTTCTTGTTATAAATGCAAAACAAATGGTATTTCGTTTTGTTCCTGTTCGGGATTAAAGTCAGAACTGCCCTGGAAAGTTCCGCGTTAATTATAAATTTTATATCTGCTTAAAAACTTCATCTGAAGAATATAGGATACAAAGATAATTTAAACAGCGGTAAAAAAATATCTGTCTAATAAATCTGTAAACAAAGTCGGAAATTGGTTATTGCTTTGGTTTCCATAATGAGTTTATAAAATATTGACGGGAATCGGTAAAATTTCTTATTATCTCAAATCCTGAAGTATTGGCTAAAGTGCTGATCATCTGCAGATCGTACTTTTGCGACATTTCCATAAAAACGGGTTCCCATTTTTCAAAATAAATTGTTTTGTCTATGGCACGAATGTAAACTGCTTGTTTTTCCTGGCTCACAAGATAACTTTTGGCTGTGCCTGTTTGTGGATCGTAAATCTCGTAATGTTTGAATTTAAGTAGTTCAAAGTTGCCACCGAGTTCATCATTGATCCTTCTAAGCAGATTCAGATTGAAAGATGCGGTATAACCGTGCGGGTCGTTGTAGGCTTTGATAATCACCTCAGGATCTTTTTTAAGATCGAAACCAATAAACAATTTATCATCCGGATTCATCACAGCATTCAATTGTTCAAAGAAAGCAACGGATTGCTGCTCGCTGTAATTTCCTATGTTTGATCCAAGAAACAGCAAAACTTTATCCGTTTGGTTAATGGTGCTCAATTCTTCCATCAGTCTAAAATAATCGCCTACTTTTCCGGAAACCTCCAACATCGGTAACTCCTTCTCGAGATCAACGATTATATTGGTAACGGCATCTTCAGAAATGTCAACAGGAAAATACCGTAAACCTGCCTTTTGTTGCAGAAAATAATCGAGAAGTATCCGGGTTTTTATTCCATCACCTGCACCTAACTCCACAACATCAAACAACTGATTATTTTCTGAAAATTCGCGATAAATCAGGTGCTTCTGCTGTCTGAAAATCTCTTCTTCGCAACCGGTGAGATAATACTCCGGCATGTGCATAATTTTCTGAAAAATGGCACTACCTCTAGCATCATAAAAATATTTTGAGTCGAGGTATTTCGGATTTGAGGAAAGTCCGATTGTAACATCTATAGCCAGTTCAGTAAGTTGAAGTGTTGTTTCCATTGTGTTTTATTTTGCTAATCTGATTCCATTAAACTGCCATCCCATGTGCGGGTGGAAAAAATTACGGTAAGTTTTTCGGCTGTGTCCTTCAGGTGTTACCACAGAGCCTCCGCGAAGTACTTTTTGGTTCACCATGAATTTACCGTTGTATTCGCCCACAGCACCCTCTGCTTTTAAATATCCCGGATAGGGAAGATAAGCGCTTTCGGTCCACTCCCACCTTAATCCCCATGTAAATTGACCGGCAGCGGCTTCCCATTCGAATTCAGTAGGAAGGCGCATTCCTTTCCATTGGGCAAAGGCAAAGGCTTCGTAATAAGTGATGTGTGTGAGGATATGTTGCGGGTCAATTTTTCGTAAACCTGCCAGCGTATATTGATACCATTCGTTTTTAACTTTTTGCCAGTAAAGAGGCTTGCTAATCTGATTCTCCTTCAGCCAGGCCAGCGCCTCGTCATGCCAAAAATCTGCCCGATCATAGCCCCCATCATTGATAAATTCAAGGTAATCGCCGTTTGTCACTAATTTATTGCTAATGGTATAAGGCTGAAGGTAGACACTGTGCCGGGTACGTTCATTATCAAAACAAAACCCTGAGCCATCGAATCCAATGGTGTAAATACCTGCATCCATGCTAATCATTTTCAGAGGTTGCTCCTCTTTCGTTTCGCAATAAACTTTATCCGAATAAACCGGATAAAGCGGATTAAGACTGAATGCGTATTTCAAATCGGTAAAGAACAGTTCCTGGTGCTGTTGTTCATGATTCATTCCAAGTATGACAAGGTCTTCAGCATTTTTACTTAAATCTTCCGTTTTGAAAAACATCTCCATCTGCTCATCTACATACCTGCGATACTGAACCACTTCCTCCACAGTTGGACGGCTAAGAACTCCCCTCTGATTGCGGCTTAAACGAGTTCCCACAGAATTGTAATAGGAATTAAAAATATAACCGAATTGAGGATGAAACGGTTTATAATCCTTCATGAATTTGGTAAGGATCATTTCTTCGAAAAACCAGGACGTATGCCCCAGGTTCCATTTTGGCGGACTTGCAAAAAAAGCAGGCTGGAGCATGTAGTCCTCAGTTTTCAGAGGTAAACACATCTGTTCCGATGCAAATCTGACAGCCCTGTATTGCTCATGTAAGCGCATTTTATATCCTTTTTATTATTGCTCCAACCCGTTGACAGATTATCCATTTAAATAATTACTCACAACCCGACTTGGAATTTTAAATATGTAATGATTAACAAATGAGGATCAAAATGTTTCAAACAGGCTTAAAAAAATTATGAATTTATACCGCCGGAATTCAGGTTTTCGAAAATTTAATCGGGCAATAAGGCGTTATAATCAGCTTTGCTTTCGCAAACCTGTCAAGTTTCAATATACATGAATCTTATGTACTGAAATTAACTTTCGGATTCTTTTTAAATAGCCTGTTATTAATACAAGTGAAAGGGAATAATTATCAGAAAGTAATTCTAGTGGTTTTTCATCTTCTCTTCAACCCACAATTGCCGGAATGATTTTTTGGCAAATTTTGGTAAATCCCGTCGTGGCCCCCATGCTTTCTTTAAGAACAATTTCATTCCCAAATTTTTCATTTTGGCATTTACTTTATCCATTCTGCTTCTTTTGGTGAGCATACTTTCCATTCCTTTCATCAAATATTTTTCCGAAAGTTTGGTAAATCCTGCTTTTACCGATTCGCTACGGTTGTAAAGCAGCAATTCATGCAGAGGAATTTTTACGGGGCAAACCTCGGAGCAATTACCACACAGTGAAGAGGCAAAACTCAGGTGCTTATAATTATCCATTCCCAACAGGTGAGGAGTAATTACCGAACCGATAGGTCCGCTGTAGGTTGCGTTGTATGTGTGTCCGCCAATGTTTTTATAAACCGGACAGGCATTCAGGCATGCACCGCAACGAATGCAGCTCAAGGCAATTCGCTGTTTTTCATGACTCAGAATTTCGCTCCGGTTGTTTTCAAGAAGTACAAGGAACATCTTTTCCGGTCCGTCTGTTTCACCTTCCTGACGGGGCCCGGAGATGATCGAATTATAAACCGTAATATTCTGTCCGGTTCCAAAAGTCGCTAATAATGGCCAGAACAAATCCAAGTCCGTAAGGGACGGAAGTATTTTTTCAACCCCGGCAACTGCAATATGAATTTTCGGAAAGGAGACAGACATCAGGGCATTGCCTTCATTTTCAGTAAGACAAACCGCGCCAATGTCGGTGATCAGAAAATTACAACCTGTAATGCCCACATCAGCATTGATAAACTTTTTACGAAGTTTTTCACGGACAAAAGAGGTGATTTGTTCCGGAGTACTTTCGGTAGGAAGATTGAATTTTTCGTGGAAAAGCCGTGCAACATCATCCTTCGATTTATGCATGGCAGGCGTTACGATGTGGTATGGCTTTTCGCCGGAAATCTGCACAATGTATTCGCCTAAATCCGTCTCCAGGCTTTCGATATTGTTTTTTTCCAGCGCTTCATTCAGATCGATTTCCTCGGTTGTCATTGACTTTGATTTGACTGCATGCATGACATTATTTTTCTTCAATACAGCCAGAATTTCAGTCACAGCCTCTTTTTTATCCTGTGCCCAAATGATTTTTCCCCCATGTTTTTCAAAATTTGCTGCAAATTCAACAAGATACTTGTCAAGATTATTTACAACTTTATGCTTGATCGCCGATGCTCTTTTCTTTGCTAATTCAATGTCCTTGTATTGCTGTTTTCCTTTTACGACGGCAGTTTGGTATTTGGATATATTAAAATTGATTTTGGTCCGATGCTCCAGATCAAATGCTTTTATCTCAGATTCCCTGATGAATTTGTCGTAAATTTCGTGCATGGGTGGTTAATTAATTCAATTTAACAAACCGGAATTTTATTGATCCGGTTTATGTGTCTTCCTCCCTCAAAACCAGTATCCAAAAATACTTTTACCATTTCTGCGGCAGCATCAAAATCTAAAAATCTGCCGGGTAAAGCTATAATATTTGCGTTGTTGTGCAAGCGGGTCAGTTTTGTCTGTTCCATGTCCCAGCACAAACCGGCCCTTACATGAGGATACTTGTTGGCCGTCATGGCTGCTCCCTGACCACTTCCGCATATAATAACCCCGAATTCATTTTTATTATCATTTATTAATTTAGCAACGGGATGAATAAAATCAGGATAGTCTACACTTTCCTCTGAAAAAGTTCCAAAATCCTGAAAATTATATCCGTCAGCCGATAATTTTTTCAGCAGGAACTCTTTCATTTTGTATCCACCATGATCGCATCCGATAGGTATTATGTGCCGTTTATTGAACATGTTAAAAAGTTAACTCAAGCAAAAATAATGATAATAACTATATATGATTAAAAACAAACGATTTAATAGAGGGGATAAATATTGTTGATTTTTACAGATATCTATAAATCAATTTATTATTTTTTTCAACCTGAAAATGTTTATATCTGTTTACTTTTGTTATAAAAATATGAAAAGCTTTAGGCTTATTAACAATCGTGTTTGAAATTTAGGCTGTTTAAACTTTTATCTTTTTTTTTTACCAGTTACATTCAAAAAATGAACACTTTTTTCACAGAATAAATCTCTTTTTTTATTAAGAATTAAATTATTTGGCAAGTTGTTAAAATGTATATAGTGCATTATCTTTCAATAATAAATACTGTTAATCAAATGTTAATAATAGGTAATAATTGAATTTTATCTTTAGTGGGGGTAATCTTTTCAACACTATGAACAGGCTTATGATTATAATGAATAATTATATAAATATTTAATACTATAATGCAAATTAGGACGGATAAAAAAAAAGTATCAAATTTGGCGGATAACGAACTTATTGAAAAAATAGATCAGCTTAAAAAAGAAAAAAATGCTGTATTGCTGGCTCATTTTTACCAGATCCCCCAAATACAGGATATCGCTGATTTTATCGGTGATAGTCTGGCATTATCTCAAAAAGCCGCTCAGTTAAAATCAAATATGATCGTTTTTGCCGGTGTTCATTTTATGGCAGAAACAGCAAAAATATTGAACCCACAAACAAAAGTTGTTTTGCCTGATTTGGAAGCGGGTTGTTCACTGGCTGATTCATGCCCGGCTGAAAAATTTGAAGAATTTAAAGCACGCTACCCTCACCATATTGTGATTTCGTATATCAATTGTTCGGCTGAAATAAAAACGATGTCTGATTTAATCTGCACTTCCGGAAATGCTGTTCAGTTAGTTGAATCATTTCCAAAGGATCAGAAAATAATATTTGCCCCGGATAAAAATTTAGGAGGTTATATCAATCGCATTACAGGAAGAAACATGGTTCTCTGGGATGGAACCTGTGAAGTTCATGACGTATTGTCTACTGAGGCTGTGATTAAACTTAAAATTGAAAATCCGGATGCCAAACTCATCGCACATCCCGAATGTAAAGCGCCTGTTCTGGAAATGGCTGATTTTATTGGTTCAACAACTGCCATGCTTAATTTTACGATGAAAGATACTGCTACAAAATATATTGTGGCGACAGAAACAGGTATTCTTCATCAAATGAAAAAAAATTCACCCCAAAAGGAATTTATCATAGTTTCTTCGGATGAAACGTGTGCATGCAATGATTGCCCGTATATGAAATTAAATACATTAGAAAAAGTATATTTGTGCCTGAAAAATGAAACACCGGAAATAGTGCTATCGGAGGATGTAATAAATCGGGCAGAAAAGCCGATCCGAAAAATGCTTGAGCTGTCCCAAAAATTGAATCTGATCAAATCATGAAAAATTATTTTGTAAGTATTATTTTTTTAAGCTGCCTTTTCGGATTGAAGGCACAGTCGGACATTAACCCGAACGGCTACAACAAGTTTTATTATGAAAACGGCAGGATTTCGAGCGAGGGTTATATGAAGGATGGAAAACCTGATGGTTACTGGAAAACTTTTTACGAAAATGGGATCATCAAATCAGAAGGGAACAGAAAAAATTTTGAACTCGACAGTGTATGGGATTTTTATAATGAAGAAGGTAAAATTTCCATGAAAATTACTTATCAGGATGGGAAAAAGAATGGCATACGCAAAACCTATCATGAAGATGAAATTATAGAAGAAAACTTTGAAAATGATGTTAAGCAGGGACTTACACGCTATTATTACCCGGATGGAAAGCTTTGGAAAGAGATAAATTTTGTGGATGGACTGGAATCAGGGATTGGTAAAGATTTTGCCGATTCGGATGGAAGGGTTATAAAATTAACGCATTACAAAAAAGGATTTGCGATCGATATTGAAAACATTAACCGGATTGATAAAGCAGGATTAAAGCAGGGAAAATGGGTATTGTTTTACGATGACGGATCTGTGAAACAGGAAGGCGAATACCGCAATGACCTTAAAAATGGTTATTTTAAGGAATATTCTCCCGAGGGAAATCTTGTTTCAACCTCAAAATATGTCGAGGGAATTTTGCAGGAAGATGTTGCTGAATTAGCAAAGCTGGATGTTAAAAAAGAATATTATCCGAATGGGAAAGTGAAAATTGTTGCCAGTTACAAAAAAGATGTTCCCGAAGGTGTTCGGAGGGAATATTCACCTGAAGGTAAAATAGTTGCAGGTTATTTATTCAAAGATGGAATTATGGTAGGTAAAGGAATTACCAATGAAGCGGGTTTAAGAGACGGTGACTGGCAGGAATATTTTGCCAATGGTGTTTTGAAATCTGAAGGCACATACGATAAAGGAAAACGGGTTGGTGAATGGAAATTTTATCATCCTAACGGAAAGCTCGAGCAAACCGGTAGTTACAATAAAGATGGTAAGGAAGATGGTACCTGGACATGGTATTTCCCAACCGGACAACTGCAACGCGAAGAAAGTTATTTTAATGGCATGAATGACGGCCATAGCGTAGAATATGAAGAAGACGGACAGGTGATAGCCGAAGGCGATTATGTGGAGAATAACCGTGAAGGAAAATGGGTTTTTAATTATGGCGATCACAAATCGGAGGGAGAATATTTAAATGGCATGCGAAATGGTCTCTGGACAAATTATTACAGCGACGGAACCAAAAGCTCTGAAGGAAAGTTTGTTGATGATAACCCTGACGGACATCATATCTGGTACTGGCCGAACGGAATTAAGAAAACAGAGGGAAATTATTCAAACGGATTGAAAGAAGGTGAATGGATAAAATACAATCTCGACGGTACGCCTTTCCTTAGTATTTACTATGATAACGGAATAGAAAAAAAATATGACGGTGTCAGGGTTAGGGTTGAAGAAGATGATGAGGACACTTCCACAGGTGAAAAAATCGATTAAGCCGATTTGTCAAGAACGGGCGTCACTTTCATCAGCGGACTAACCAGATACATACGGTTGTTGTCGATGCGCCGGCATTTAAAACGTTTTCTCAGCTTGTCCATTTTCATAAAAACAATCCCGTTATGAATACTGAATACTGAATTTGGCGGTAAATCCTCAAGGGTCAGATAATCGGTCTTCCCGTCATAATTACGCAGCGCAGTTAATAATTTGGTGTCGGAGGAGGATGAAGAAGGATTTTTAAGATAATGAGTAATAACAACGATCAAGTCTGACGGAAAGATCTCCTGAATTAAATAAGGCTTCATCATTTCCCTGAAAGCAGCTTTCCATTCGTTTCCATGGGGCTTTACTTTTCGCTGATGAGCCTCCCATGTCACCAGATGAGCACATTCATGGATCAGGGTGATGAGAAAATGATATTTGTTGAGATCATGATTTACCGTTATCCGGTGAAATTTTTTTTGCTGGGGAGGTCTGTAATCCCCTAATTTAGTCGACCTGTTCCGGGTTATCTTTAATTGTACATGGTGACTTTCAATCCATTGAAGAACCATCGAAACAGCATTTTCAGGAAGGTACTCTGCAAGGATATCCCTATATGTTTTCATGAATCAAACAGGGATGATTTTGAATGGGTTTTTCCAGGCTGAATTCAGGGCAATCGTGGCATTTCTTTTTTAATTTGCGTGTTGATGAGCAAGCTCCGCAAAGGAAGCAGATCAAAATCAACAAAATTGTAAACCGGCTTAATTTTAAATAATCCATAGTTAGAAGGTTGAATTTTAAAAAGGCCAAAAATATAAAAATTGCCCGAAATGATTTTTTATAATTAATTTAGCAAACGTAAAAAAACGTTATGTTTAGCCGCTTTGGTTCCTATTTGCTGCTCATGATGAAAGTATTTCGTAAGCCTGATAAATTTCATGTTTACCGAAAGCAGTTGCTCGCTGAAATTTACTTTCTGGGAATTGAATCATTCGGCATTGTTGCGATTATATCTGTTTTTATGGGTGCCGTTGTAGCCATTCAGACGGCTTACAATATCGACAACCCGCTCATACCCCTTAAACTTATTGGTTTTACGGTAAGGCAATCTGTTATTCTTGAGTTTTCACCCACAATTATCAGCCTTATTCTTGCCGGTAAAGTAGGTTCAAGGATTGCATCTGAAATCGGTACCATGCGTGTAACAGAGCAAATCGATGCATTGAATATCATGGGGATTAATGCACCCAATTACCTTATTTTTCCCAAGGTCACCGCAGCAATTTTAATTAATCCGGTATTGATTATTTTTAGCATGGCCTTTGGGATAATGGGAGGTTATCTGGTTGCTAAATTAACCATTCTGTTTACAGTTCAGGATTTTTTGGATGGGATACGCGACGTATTCGAAGGGTTTACCATTGTTTATGCTATCATTAAAACCATTGTCTTTGCTGTAATAATAACTACAATTGCAGGCCATGAAGGTTATATGGTTAAGGGTGGAGCACTGGAAGTCGGTGCCGCAAGCACCCGGGCGGTTGTGTGGAGCAGCATCATGATCATATTATTTAATCTGGTTCTTACACAGCTTTTACTTTCATGATCGAAGCAAAAAACATATCAAAATCATTCGGCGACAATAAAGTGTTGAAAGATATGTCAATCCGGTTCGAAAAAGGCAAGACAAATCTGATTATTGGTGAGAGCGGTTCCGGAAAGACTGTTTTGATGAAGTGCCTGGTTGGCTTGTATGAGGTTGATGAGGGACAAATTTTTTTTGATGGCCGCGATTTTTCACACATGTCGTTCAGGGAACGGAAAAATATAAGGAAAGAACTTGGTATGCTTTTTCAGGGTGGTGCTTTGTTCGATTCACTTACTGTGGAAGAAAATGTCATGTTTCCGCTCACTATGTACACGGATCAGACGATGGAAGAAAAAAAAGAACGGGTAAATTTCTGTTTGAAATGGGTCAACCTTGATAATGTAAATAAATTATTTCCCTCTGAACTTAGTGGTGGCATGACAAAAAGGGTAGCCATCGCCAGAGCAATTTCCATGAACCCGAAATACCTCTTTTGTGATGAGCCGAACTCAGGCCTGGATCCGCATACAGCCGGTGTTATTGATGAGCTCATCAGCCATTTGACTGAAGAATTCCAGATGACGACTGTCGTCAATACCCACGATATGAATTCTGTCATCAAAATTGGTGATACGGTGTCATTTATTTATAATGGAGAACTTTGGTGGGTTGGCGACAAGCACAAGGTTTTAACAACCGATAATGAGGAACTGAATGATTTTGTATTTGCCACAGAGCTGACAAAAAGATTGCGATGAATTTACTGGATATTATTATCATCATTCCCATCATATGGTTCGCCTATCGCGGCTTTTCGCGGGGACTGATCATCGAGCTTGCTTCCCTGGTAGGATTAATTCTTGGTATATATGCTGCGCTCTACTTTTCTGATTATGCTGCAGAAATAATTGAAAGAAATTTCAATTTAAGTTCCGGATATCTTTCTGTTATTTCTTTTATTGTCACGTTCATTATCGTGGTCATCATGATCTATATCATCGGTAGGATGCTGGAAAAGCTTATCGATATGGTCGCGCTGGGATTTTTGAACAAGCTGGCCGGACTTGTTTTTGGTGTTCTCAAGGCAGTTGTATTGATAAGTCTGGCATTGCTGGTAATTAACCATTACAACGATAAGCTGATTTCATCCGAAAAAAAGGAAAACTCACTGCTTTATGGACCCATTGCAGAAGTAGCACCGTTTCTGTGGCAAAATATTGAGAACTTTAATTTTAAAGAGCTAAAGAATAAAAAGCCGGCAAATGACACAGATAATAATGTTATTTGAAAATCTTCAGTAACATTTTACAATCCCCCACTGATTTGGGTTTGTGAACCAAATATTTTTCTTTTAAACAGTCATACCAGTCAATTTCCAAAGTATTTTTCATTTTTTTAAATTTCCGGGCAATCTGTAGCAATGGTTATAAAATACAATGCATTCTGATCGACTATTCTGTTACTTGTTGTGCCTTTCCCATTTAACAAATTTAATTAATAAGCTTGAAAAAATGATTGCTTTGTTAATGGGCTGCAAACTTTTCTGAGCAGTTTTATTGTTGATTAAGTGCTTTGGTTTGCAAACCCAAAGCAGCGGGGCTTTGTTTCAGGCTCGCCAGCGAGAGGATTAAAGCGATAATAAAAGAATATCAAAGGGTTTTGTTAATTTCTTCTTCAATCAGTTGTATCATTTCATTGACAGGCTCAAATAACGGCATTACCGATTCGCGGCTATACTCGAAAATATTTTCATAATCGCCTCGTTGCCGCCAGTCGTAAAGCTCGGATAAAAGTCTGCCGTATTTTTTATCAAACTTGCCGGTTTTAACAAAATGTTCTGAGAACTTGCTTTTTGTGCCTGAATGTGATTTCGTTTGAATGAGGTTCAAAACAAGAAGTGCATTCACTACATAATAAAGTGAATAATAGAGCCGGTTTACGGCTGAATTCCAAAATCCGTTCCCGGCTAAAACTTTGGCAGCATCAAAGGTATTATATGCCGATGCAATGCGGTATTTGATGTATTCTTGTCTTTCATCCTGCTTCACAACCTTATTCCCTCCTCAATGACGTTGTGATAAAATGGAGTGATTCTTTGTTTTGAATGCCAATCATTTTTCGAGTAAACAAAAACCGAAAACGATTCTCCGGTCATTAATTCAAGATCATATAATTTATCCCGGAATTTTCTTTCGACTGTTAAATCTGCGTTGTCATCGGTCAAAATAAGAATATCCCAATCCGAATCCTGCCGCTCGTCACCACGGGCACGTGAGCCATATAAAAAAACTTCCGCCTTAGGATCGAGATCATTCACATATTGCCGGATTTCCCGAACTGTTTCCTGTGATTTTTCATTCATATTACAAAAATACTCTTTTTAGCCCAGTTAGAAATGACCGGGTAAAATTTTTGAAGTCTTGTAGTCAGCGTACTTTGTACTTTCCTGTCCCTCTTGCTTCGGGAAGGCGGGGACTGTTGATAGTTGTAATTTACAAGCCCGGTACAATTACCCAACGCTGAAGCTGACCGCACAAGACTTGTTAGCAGTGGGTTTTTTTATATGAGGCTTATTTAATTTATTCCTTAATCGCTTTTACCCCCGGCAGCTCTTTCCCTTCGATGTATTCAAGCATGGCACCTCCACCGGTAGAAACATAGCTGACTTTGTCCTTCAGGTTGTATTTGGTGATGGCAGCTACCGAATCCCCACCACCGATGAGCGAAAAGGCTCCTTTTTGTGTTGCTCTGGCAACAGCTTCGGCGATGGCTTTTGTACCTGCTGCAAAATTCTCCATTTCGAAAACCCCCATCGGGCCATTCCAAAGAATGGTTTTTGAACGTTCAATGATTTCTGTGAATTTCTTAATCGTGGCCGGCCCGATATCCAGTCCCATCCAGTCATCAGGGATTTCATTTGCAGGGGATATTTTCTTATGTGCTGCGTTATCAAATTTATCTGCTATAATGGCGTCAGTTGGAAGAACCAGGTTTATTCCCAGCTCCTTAGCGCCCTCTACCGTGTGCAGTGCAAGCTCCAACAGGTTATCTTCCACCAACGATTTGCCAATTTCGCCGCCCATAGCAGAAATAAAGGTAAACATCATCCCACCACCGACGATCAGGTTGTCCACTTTGCTCAGCAGGTTATTGATTATTTCTATTTTCCCTGAAACTTTAGCTCCTCCCAGAATAGCAGTAAAAGGACGCTGCGCATTATGCAGCACCTTATCAATGTTTTTAACTTCATTTTCCATGATGTAGCCAAACATTTTGTCGTTTGGGAAAAATTTAGCGAGAATCGTCGTTGAAGCATGCGCCCGGTGGGCCGTTCCGAAAGCATCATTCATATAAGCATCGCCCAGCGAAGCAAGTTTTTTTGTGAAGGCTTCATCTCCTTTTTCCTCCTCTTTGTAAAACCTCAGGTTTTCCAGAAGCAAAACCTCACCGGATTTTAATTCTCCGGCCAGTTTTATGGCTGAATTTCCAATGCAATCGTCTGCAAATCTGACCGGCTGACCAAGCTGTCCTGACAGGTATGGGAGTATGTGTTTTAATGAATATTTATCCTGAGGGCCTTCTTTTGGTCGCCCTAAGTGCGACATCAGAATGGCAGATCCTCCACCCGAAAGAACCTTTTTAATGGTTGGGATAGCTGCATCAATCCTGCTGGTATCCGTGATTTCAAATTTATCGTTTAAAGGTACATTAAAATCCACGCGGATAAGTACCTTTTTGCCTTTAAAATTATAGCTATCAATATTTTTCATCTGTTTAATTTTATATATAATTCTGAAATTTTGCAGTAACTTTATTTCTGGAATCTGTTCCCTTTATTTTAAGTTATGGTCCGTCAACTCGTGTTAATATTCAGCAGTCAAAAATACTGAAAAAATAAATTCGTTTATTAATCACTAATTTTACCCGGTGATTTACCAGAAAAAAAAATGACATTATTTAAAGGCTCGATAATTACCAAAATGCCGAAGCAGGAGACTTCTATTTTCGCTGTGATGTCGGCACTTGCATTGGAACACAAGGCGATAAACCTGTCGCAGGGGTTTCCGGATTTTGATATTTCTGAAAAACTGATTGAGCTGGTCAGGAAGTACATGAAAAAGGGATATAACCAATATGCTCCCATGACCGGAATTCCGCAGCTCAGGGAACAGATCGCCCTGAAAGTGGAAAGGATTTATAGTGCTAACTATGACCCGGGTTCAGAAATCAACATCACCGCCGGAGCAACGCAGGCCTTGTACACGGTTATTGCTGCACTTGTAAGGGATGAAGATGAAGTTATTGTTTTTGAACCTGCATATGATTCGTATGTGCCGGTCATCAAATTTCACGGAGGAACCGTAAAATATGCAAAATTGAAACTTCCCGACTACCACATCGACTGGCAGGAAGTTAAAAAACTGATTACCAGGCGTACCCGTCTGATCATTATCAATTCACCCCACAATCCAACCGGCAGTGTTCTATCAGCAGAAGATTTGATAGCATTGGAAAAGCTTACCGAAAATACCGACATTGCCATTATGAGCGATGAAGTATATGAACATCTTATTTTCGACGGCATCCGCCATGAAAGTATTTGCCATTATCCGGAATTGATTAAACGATCGTTTGTGATTGGGTCATTTGGTAAAACGTTTCATGCAACAGGCTGGAAAATGGGCTTTGTCCTCGCGCCAAAAAACCTGATGGAGGAATTCAGGAAAATTCACCAGTTTATGGTGTTTGCGTGTAACACCCCGGTTCAGTATGCCATTGCTGAACACCTTCAGAATAAGGATAATTATGAGGGGTTGAGCCATTTTTATCAGGAGAAAAGAGACTTTTTTCAGACGATAATTGAAGCCTCACGGTTTAAGATCATTCCATCCTTCGGGACTTATTTCCAGTTGCTTGATTATTCGGCAATTTCCGACGAACCGGAAACTGATTTTGCTACGAGAATCACAAAAGAGTACAAAATTGCTTCCATCCCTGTTTCCGTTTTTTATAATGAAAAGGATGACCATAACGTATTACGGTTTTGTTTTGCTAAAAAAGAAGAAACCCTCAAAAGAGCCGCCGATATCTTATGCAAGATTTAAAAGTCACATTGATCCAGGCTGATCTTATTTGGGAAGATGCCAGACAAAACAGGATTTTGTTCGATAAATTAATTTCATCGGTAAGCAGGGATACCGACCTGATCATTTTGCCCGAAATGTTTAATACCGGCTTTACCATGAATACGGGTAAATGTGCTGAAACAGAATCGGGCGAAACTGTAAAATGGCTGATGATGAAAGCCGCAGAAAAAAGGTGTGTCATCACCGGAAGTATATTAATCAGTGATCGGGGAAAATTCTACAACCGGCTTTTCTGGATGAGACCTGATGGTGAATTTGAAACCTATGACAAAAGACATCTTTTCAGAATGGGGGGCGAACATTTAACCATGTCACAAGGACTTGAGAGAAAGATCGTTGAATTAAACGGCTGGAAAATAAATCTTCAAATCTGCTACGACCTTCGTTTTCCGGTTTGGAGTAAAAATAATTTTTCGAATGGCAGCTACGAATATGATGCTCTGTTGTATGTGGCAAACTGGCCTGAAATAAGAAGTCAGGCTTATCAATCATTGTTACCGGCACGTGCGGTTGAAAATCAGGCCTATGTCATCTGGGTCAACAGGGTTGGCAAGGATGGAAATTCTGTTTTTCATTCGGGGGATTCGATGGTTGTCGATCCAATGGGTAAAGTTGCAGTTCAGCTTCCGGCAAACAAACAAGGTATGATGACCACGACCTTATCGAAAAAACTTCTTGATGAATTGAGGGAAAAATCTAAATTCGGTCGTGACTGGGACCGGTTCGAAATCAGGTTGTGAATTATCAAAGGTTTAACTTTATCCCGCTACAAATATTCCGATAATTTTTTGATGATTTTTTCCGTTGCACCTTTATTTGTCAAAACATAATTCCTGCAGATATCAGAGCTAATGGTGTATTTTTCATCATCTTTCAGTAGCATTTCAGTTGTATAAATCAACTCTTTTTTATCAGTGATAGAAAATGCGCCATTTAATTTCACAAGGTCAACAGCTTCTTTGAATGATGAATAATTGGGGCCGAATATTACAGGTTTACCAAAAGTTACCGCTTCAAGGATGTTGTGAATTCCTTTTCCAAAGCCCCCTCCGATATAGGCTATATCACAATAGCGGTAAAGGCTTGAAAGAAAGCCTATACCATCAATAATCAGAATTTTGGCGTTTGTAAATTCTGACTCTTCCGCTTTGGAATAAACCAGAATATCTGAGAAACTGAATCTGTTTATGAGTGATTTTATCCTGGCTTCATGTATTTCGTGTGGGGCGATGATAAGTTTAAATCCGTCGTTTTGACGAATAAGCTGTTCGATCAGGGCTTCGTCGGCAGGCCATGTGCTACCGGCAAGAAGGGTTTTATGTCCTTTGGCAAACTGCCCGATCATCGGAAAACTCCTGCTTTGTTTCGCTATTTCAAAAACCCTGTCGAACCTTGTATCGCCGCTTATAACCGCCTGTGTAACGGAAATAGCAGCAAGCAAATCAAGCGAATTTTGATTCTGTACAAAAAAGAATGTCGCCTTTTTCAGCATCTTTCTTGACCACCCACCATAACTCTTGAAAAAGTGCTGCTTATCTCTAAAAATTGCAGAGATAAAAAATACCGGAATACCCAATTCATATAAAACATGAAGGTAATTAAACCAGAATTCATACTTGATAAAAACCGCCATTTTCGGTTTACATCTGGTTAATGAAACGTCTTGCATTTTTGGGCGTATCAACCGGAAGGTAAAAAATGTAATCAGCACCTTTATAATCTTTCCTGACCTCATAACCGGAAGGCGAAAAAAAAGTCAACAGGATTTTATATTTTGGGTAGTTGGTCCGCAAGGCTTCAATTACAGGTCTTCCCTGCTCAAATTCCCCAAGTGAAGCAGCATGCAGCCAAATAATTTCATCCTCCGGACGAATCGCATTTTCTATTTTTTTGAATAAATTTTTTCGTCCCGAAATCCACAATGCCGCTTTGTGGTTAAAAGGGGAAGCAATCCGAATGAGGAAATGATAAATATGGATAAAAAAAGTATAAATGAATAGCATGAAAGATTTTCAGATTATGGATTAAATTGTAACGATACTTAATGAAAATAAATTTTCTCAGGCATGCGCCTGAACAAAGGCATTATCCATCCTATCTTGAAACCTGATAAAACATCAAACCGGTTTTTTACCGCATCCGGTTTCTGTGTATCAAAATTAACATCCCGTTTCGCAATTGTCCAGGCCTGGTTAAATTCGAACCCGCCATAAAAATTCAGCAGCCTGCTGTTGCCAACATAAAGATAACCGATGAATTCGCTTATACAGGGGCCACCGGCAAGGCGGTCGTAGCCGCGTTTATAATCGCCATCAATCTGAGGCGCCGAATTGTTTGAAACTTCAATCCGAATCTTATGCTGAAGATAACCAAAGCCTCCCGACACTAAAATACCTGAGTTTGGGTTTGGACTTAATACGGGAAAAAGCTTACCGAAACGAGCCGATAAATAATAACCTCTTTCGAGCAGGGAATAGCTTGCAAAATTACCAGCCATATCGATGATATTTCCATCCTCGGTTTTGAGATTGTTCATGATCTGATCCGCAATTTTGATGTTGTTGCCAAACAGAAATTGAAATTCTGCACCGACTATCCAATTGGAATGTGTTTTTACTTGAAAGCCTCCTCCAATAGCTGAATTGTTCCCGTACCGTTCAGCCATATCGCCACCCGGAATTTGATACGAATAAGCAGCATAAAACATGGGTATGGTCAGGGACGAATCGGAAACATCAGATTGGCCCTGCAGACTTGAAAAAAAACTGAGAATGATAAAGAAAGTCAATATTTTCATGCCCTGAAAAATAGTTTATAAAACATACAAAACTAATAACTATATCTGATCGGCTCAAATTGTTGCGTATTTTTAACGAATAAATTTCAAAAAATCATATATTGATGATTTCACTAACCATTGATAAAAAAATTGCCGTTTTTGCTTTATTTATTATTCTGGCTGGTCATGTTTGCTCACAGGATGATGCAACCTGGTGGAATGAGGTTCACAATTGGGATGGCGTTACATCCTGGACGAATTACCTGATCACCTCTCCGTATTATTTTGGCCCGAATGCCTTACCGGTACCCTATTCACAGAAAGGACAGGTTAAAGACAGGTCTGAATTTAAAGTGGAAATGGACAGCCATTTCAGCAAAGGAGATAAAACCCAAAATCTTTTTATGGACCTGTATATCCCTCTGGTCAGGAATAAATTTGCAATTGATTTTTATGGCGTTCCGGTTGAACATTACAAAATGAATGAAGCCACGGTAATCGAGCGCCGGGCCAGAAACAGAAAGGGAAGCGGTTATTCGGCAGGCGATTTTTATTTCAGTACGATTATCCAACTCATACGGAATAAAAAAATTCCGGATATAGCTTTGAGGATGGCTTGCCGAACCGCTTCCGGTTCCGGACTCAGCGAAGCAAGATACACCGATGCTCCCGGCTATTTTTTCGATTTGTCATTCGGAAAGGATTTGGTATTTAACCAAAAACCGGATCATAAAATTAGGTTTTACGGTATGCTCGGATTTTATTCCTGGCAAATGAATATCCCGAACAACAGGCAAAACGATGCCTTGCTATTTGGCGCCGGCATGGATTTCTTAATAAACAGCTGGAAGATTATAACGACTGTAGATGGGTATTCCGGTTATATCGGGCATGGTAAAATGATCATTGTAGATGAGAGCGATCCTGTCTCTTTTAATGACAGGCCGGCTGTTTATCGTCTGGAACTGGTAAAGGAATTTAAGAAGCTTGACTTTTCCATCGGATATCAAATAGGCGTGCACGATTTCATTTATCAAACACTTTCTCTTTCAATTTTGGTTCATTTTCAGCAGCTCTGAAACAATTTAGGGTTATAAACGTTGATATGGTTCAATTGTTAATATCCTTACAGAACTTATTTCTGGCATTGTGTTTTATGGGAAATAAATATCTTTGCATGTTGATTTTTACAAAGCTTTATATCAATAAAATCGAAGCCTTTGACCTTCATCATGAAAAAAGATCATAAGAAAAACAGGCATTACCGGAAGAGGTACCGGATAAAAAAATCGACTTAATTGTCTGTGTAAACCCTTTGTGCCAAACAAAAGTCCTGAAATTTAATAAATTGTAAAAATGAAGTTGTAATAATTAACTAAGCAGGTATGGAAAAAAAGTTTTTCGTGCACGAAAGTGCTTATGTAGATGATAAGGTTGAAATAGATGAAGGCACAAAAATCTGGCATTTTTCGCATGTTCAATCCGGTTCGAAAATCGGCAAAAATTGTTCGGTCGGACAAAATGTAAATATTGGCAACAATGTTACCATCGGCAATAATGTTAAAATCCAGAACAATGTCTCTGTTTACGAAGGTGTTGAACTTGAAGACTATGTTTTTTGCGGACCGTCGATGGTTTTTACGAATATTTTAAATCCGAGGAGTGAGTTTCCACAGCGGGGATCCGAGTTTTACCTGAAAACCCGTGTAAAGAAAAGCGCTTCTTTGGGAGCAAATTGCACCATTGTATGTGGTCATGATATCGGTAAATATGCTCTTGTAGGAGCCGGGGCAGTTGTTACAAAAATGGTCCCCGATTATGCAATGGTCGTTGGAAATCCGGCCCGAATCAAAGCCTGGGTATGTGCCTGCGGGACAAAACTATCACTCAGTCTTGATGAGAAATCAGAAGAAACTGCTGCATGCAGCAAATGCGGAAGAAATTACAGAAAAACAGGAAATATTGTAGAACAGCTTTAATAATAAAACCATGCAATTCATTGATTTAAATGCCCAACAACTGAGAATTAAAGATAAAATTGATGCCAATATCCAGAAGGTGCTTGCCCATGGCAAATACATTATGGGGCCTGAGATAAATGAACTGGAAGAAAAACTGGCTGCCTATGTCGGTGTAAAATATGCCGTTGGTGTTGCCAGCGGTACGGATGCTTTGCTCATGCCATTGATGGCTTATGATGTAAAACCCGGCGATGCAATCTTTACAGTACCGTTTACATTTATTGCAACAGCAGAAGTCGTTCAGATACTGGGAGCGACTACGGTTTTTTCGGATATCGAACCGGATACTTATAACATGGATCCTTCAAAGCTTGAAGCGGCAATCATTAACGTGAAGAAAGAAGGAAAACTTCGTTTAAAAGGTATTATTCCGGTTGATTTGTTTGGTCAGCCTGCGGATTATGATGAAATTAATGCCATCGCCAAAAAATATGGTATGTTTGTTCTTGAAGATGCTGCCCAGGGATTTGGTGGCGTTTACAGAGGAAGAAGAGCCTGTTCGTTGGCGGAAATTGCAGGGACCAGCTTTTTCCCCGCGAAGCCTTTGGGAACTTATGGTGATGGCGGTATGATTTTTACGAATGATCAGGAAATGTATGATAAGCTTACATCCATCCGGGTACATGGACAGGGAAGTGATAAATACAACAATGTACGGATCGGAATTAATGGCAGGATCGATACTTTAATGGCGGCTATTCTGTTGCCGAAAGCCGAAATTTTTCCCGAAGAAGTCGATCTTCGCCAAAAAGTAGCCAACCGTTATACTGAGCATCTTAAAAATGTAGTTAAAACGCCTGTAGTCAGGGATTATAATCTTTCATCGTGGGCACAGTATTCCATCCTTCATCCCGACCGGGATAAGGTGATGGAGGGTTTAAAAGCCGACGGCATACCAACTGCCATTTATTATCCCAAACCGCTTCATTTGCAGGATGCTTTTACTCATCTGGGATATAAGGGCGGTGAATTTCCGGTAAGTGAAGAGATAGCAGCTCAGATTTTCAGTATTCCCATGCATCCTTATCTTTCACATGAAGATCAGGACAAAATAATCAACAGCATTAAAAAATATGCTTAACCGGAAATAAACGTGTAACAAAATAGTCCGTACAAGTTTTGCATTACGGTTGTGAAGATTTTTATTAACGAATTTACTAAAATCATTCCTTATGAATATTTATCAAAGATTAATCGATAAAGAAACCAAATTATCATTGATCGGACTGGGCTATGTTGGCCTTCCGATTGCCCTGGAATTTGCCAAAAAAATACCCGTTATCGGATTTGATATCAATGAAGAACGCGTAAAGCTGATGAAAAATAAAATGGATCCAAGCGAGGAGTTGCCCTCAGAAGCATTCGATGGTTGTGATATCGTTTTTTCATCCAAACCCGAGGATTTAAAAAAAGCATCCTTTCATATTGTTGCGGTTCCCACACCGATCGACAATCACAACATGCCTGATCTTTCACCGCTTCTGGCTGCAACACGAACGGTAGGTAAGATATTGAAAAAGGGCGATTATGTGGTTTATGAATCCACGGTTTATCCGGGAGCTACGGAAGAAGATTGCATCCCCATACTCGAAAACCTGTCAGGGTTAAAATACATTCAGGATTTTAAAGTTGGTTACTCTCCGGAGAGGATCAATCCGGGTGATAAAAACCATACCATTGCAACCATTAAAAAAATTGTGTCTGGTTGTGATGAAATTTCGCTTGACAACATTGCAAAAACATATGAACTGGTTGTAAAGGCTGGCGTTCACCGGGCACCGAGCATTAAAGTTGCAGAGGCTGCAAAAGTGATAGAAAATACACAGCGGGATGTTAACATCGCCCTGATGAACGAGCTTTCCATCATTTTTAACCGCATGGGAATAAATACTTACGATGTACTGGAAGCGGCCGGAACAAAGTGGAATTTTCTGAAGTTTTTTCCGGGATTGGTGGGCGGTCATTGCATTGGCGTCGACCCTTATTACCTGGCCTATAAAGCAAAGGAATACAGGTATCATACGCAGGTTATTAATTCAGGCCGGTTCGTAAATGATTCCATGGGATTCTACATTGCCAAGCAGATTGTAAAAAAGCTTATCGATAAAGGGAAGAAGATATTAAATACAAAAGTTCTGGTGATGGGAGTTACATTTAAAGAAGATGTAAGTGATTTGCGGAACTCCAAAGTTGCCGACCTTGTTAATGAACTGAAAACCTACGGTATACTAGTCGAAGTTACAGATCCACATGCAGCTTCTGAAGAGGTGGAAAAGGAATACGGCTTTGGTCTTGTTGAGGATATTTCTGACGATTATAATGCTGTGGTTGTTGCGGTTTCACATAAGGAATACCTGGATTTGGACGAAAAATATTTCAAGTCTTTATCTACCAAGAATGGTATTCTGGTTGATGTAAAGGGAATATACCGAAATAAAATAAAGGATTTGACTTACTGGAGTCTTTAATGAAAGATACGTTGAAAATACTTGTTACCGGGGGAACGGGATATATCGGATCACATACTGTTGTGGAGCTTCAGCAAAAGGGTTATCAGGTTATAATCGTTGATAACCTTTCGAATTCCTATTTGAGTGTCGTCGATAACATTGCTAAAATAACCGGTATTACACCCGCTTTTGAGCAAATCGATTTAAGGGATGAACAAAAAACATTGGATTTCTTTGAAAGAAATAATGACCTTTTCGGTGTGATCCATTTTGCAGCGTTAAAATCTGTTGGGGAATCGGTCGCAAAACCACTGGAATATTACCATAACAACATCCTTTCGCTGATTAACCTGTTAAAAGGTATGAATGCATTCCGGATCAGCAACCTTGTTTTTTCCTCATCCTGCACCGTTTATGGTCAGCCCGATGAACTGCCTGTAACAGAAAAAGCGCCCATCAAAAAAGCCTGGTCGCCTTATGGCCATACAAAGCAGATTTCAGAAGAAATTATTGAGACCAATGGTCAGGTTGAAAAGATAAGTGCAATTTTACTCCGGTATTTTAATCCGATCGGTGCTCATGATTCTTCTTTCATCGGTGAATTGCCTATTGGAACCCCCAACAACCTGGTTCCTTTCATAACGCAAACAGCCATTGGTAAAAGAGAATTTCTCAGTGTTTTTGGCCGTGATTACAATACGCCGGATGGAACCGCCATCCGGGACTATATTCACGTGGTCGATTTGGCACTGGCGCATGTCGTGGCCATTGACAGGCTGATCTCAGGAAAAAATAAAGCTCAAACCGAAACCTTTAATCTTGGAACCGGAAAAGGAAATTCCGTTCTGGAAGTAATAGCATCGTTCGAAAAGGTATCGGGAGTTAAGCTGAATTACAGATTTGTGGAAAGAAGACCCGGTGATATCGAAAAGGTATGGGCGGATACAACCCTGGCCCATAAAGAACTGAACTGGAAAGCAGAACGGAATCTGGATGAGATGATGACTTCAGCATGGAACTGGGAATTGGCAATGAATAAAGCCGGAAATTTATAACGTTAAACATGTAAACGGGGAGGTACAAATGAAAAAAATATTGATAACAGGCGGAGCAGGTTTCATTGGTTCACACGTAGTCAGGCTTTTTGTAAACAAATATCCCGACTATCTGATCATCAACCTGGATAAACTTACTTATGCCGGGAATCTTGAAAACCTGAAGGATATTGAAAAGATGCCCAATTATCTTTTCGTTAAAGGAGATATCGTGGATGGTGAATTCATTCAGCGCCTCTTTACCGAACATGATTTTTACGGTGTTATTCATCTGGCAGCAGAGTCACATGTCGACCGTTCCATCTCAAGCCCCATGGAGTTCATTTACACCAATATTATCGGAACCGTCAACCTGTTGAATTCGGCAAAATATTCATGGAAAGACAACTATGAGGGCAGACGGTTCTACCATATTTCAACCGATGAAGTTTATGGTTCATTAAACGAAGTGGGTTATTTTACGGAAAAAACCCCATATGACCCGCACAGTCCTTATTCGGCTTCCAAGGCAAGTTCCGATCATCTTGTAAGGGCTTATTCCGATACATTCGGTTTGCCAGTGGTTATTTCAAACTGTTCGAATAATTATGGGCCATTTCAGTTTCCCGAAAAACTTTTACCCTTGTTCATCAACAACATACGAAACAACAAGCCATTGCCCGTTTACGGTAAAGGCGAAAATGTGAGGGACTGGCTTTATGTAGAGGATCACGCTGCCGCCATCGATCTTATTTTTCATAAAGGAACCGCAGGAGAAACGTATAACATAGGCGGAAATAACGAGTGGAAAAACATCGACCTGATTAAAAAACTTTGTGAGATTATGGATAAAAAGTTATACCGGGGTACAGGCGATTCCGAAAAGCTGATAACCTATGTTAAAGACCGCGCAGGGCATGATCTCAGGTATGCCATTGATTCCTCCAAACTACAAAAGGCACTTGGATGGAAACCGTCACTTGATTTTGCAGAAGGTTTGGAAAAAACTGTCGATTGGTATTTAAACAACCAGCATTGGCTCGATAATGTTACCTCGGGGGAATATCAGAAGTATTATAAGCAACAGTATACAACAAGATAAAAGATACAAGTAAAAAGAAACAAGTAAAGAGTTAAAAGCTGCGTTCTCAAAATCAGATTGAGGCGCTTGAGGTTTCAACAACTGCATTAACTTTTTTCACCAGTCCCTGCAATACATTGCCCGGTCCGACTTCGATGAATGTTATCGCCCCGTCAGCGATCATGTTTTCGACGATCTGGGTCCATCTGACCGGAGATGTTAGCTGCGCAATCAGGTTTTGCTTGATTTCTTCAGGATCAGTAACAGCCTTAGCATTTACATTCTGGTAGACAGGGCAGAACGGCCGTTTAAAAAGTGTTCTGTTTATGGCTTCAGCCAGTTCTATCCGTGCCGGTTCCATGAGCGGTGAATGAAAGGCGCCTCCCACTTTTAACGGCAAAGCCCTTTTTGCACCAGCTTCCTTCAGCTTTTCACAGGCAATTTCTATCCCTTTTATTGATCCTGAAATAACAAGTTGTCCGGGACTGTTATAATTTGCAGGAACAACCACTTCCGGAATTGCCGCAAGAACAGATTCCACCGTTGTATCATCCAGACCTAAAATGGCTGCCATTGTCGACGGTTCCAGTTCACAGGCTTTTTGCATGGCCATGGCACGGGCAAAAACCAGCTTCAGACCGTCTTCGAACGAAAGGGTGTTGTTTGCAACCAATGCTGAAAATTCACCAAGCGAATGGCCCGCAACCATATCGGGTTTGAAATTACTGCCCAGTACGTTGGCCAGAACAACTGAATGGATGAAAATCGCCGGCTGTGTAACTTTCGTCTGACGGAGTTCTTCTTCAGAACCGCCGAACATTAAATCCGTTATGCGGAAATTGAGAATGTCGTTTGCGGTTTCAAACAAACGCTTCGCCTCTGTTGATAATTCATAGAGATCTTTACCCATTCCCGGAAATTGTGCGCCCTGACCAGGGAAAATATATGCTTTCATAAAGTGAATTTAGTAAAGGACCCAAAATTACATTAAATTTTAGTATACAGAATTGTTGCCCGGATAAGCAACGAACTGACGTTGACAGGAATCCGGATAAACCCGGCTGAAAAAGAAATGAAAACGTTCCTGCAACCAAAATGTATACCAGAGACCATTTCAGGATTAAAATTTTTTGCACTGTTTATCAAAATGCATTACATTTGCGCCCTGATTGAATGCAGATAATTATCTATTAATGTATTTACGCTAATGCTTAAAACAAAATCGTTTTTGAGGTTATTAACAGGATTTGCTTTAATAATAACCATCCTTTCTTCTTGTGTTCCCTTGAAAAAACAGATCTATTTACAGGCGGTAGCCGATTCAACCAAAGCAGAGTATAAAACAGCACAAACAGTTGAACACAAGCTGCAGGTAGGGAATAATCTTTATGTAAGGGTATTCAGCCTTGATGCTAAAACATATGAGTTTTTTAATATGGGATCCGGTACCGCTACCGCAAACAGCTATTATGATGCAGGAATTTACTTAAGCAGTTATTCGGTAGATAAGGAGGGCTATGTCGACCTTCCGTTTATTGGAAAAGTTTTTGTTTTGGGATTGACAATTGACGAAGCTAAAACAAAAATACAAGAGGAAATTAATAAATACCTGAACGAGATTACCATTGTTGTTAAACTTGTCAATTACAATATAAGCATTGTGGGTGAAGTTGCCCGGCCGGGCCAGTATAAAATTTACCAGGACAAGATCAATTTGTTTGAAGTGATAAGTCTTGCAGGAGACCTTACTACCTATGCAAAAAGGGACGATATTGTCCTGATACGTAAAAGCGATAAAAGCTCAAAAATGTATCACATAAATCTGTTGAAGGACAATGTGCTGGAATCAGAATACTTCAACGTCATGCCTGACGATATTATCTATGTAATGCCGGTTAAAGGAAAAAATTTCGCCTTCCAGGCTTTCCCGTATACTCTTGTAATTTCTACTATTTCATTGGCCCTTGCATTGTTTGCATTGTTTAAAAAATAAATAAATCAAAAAGTGGAAAACGCTCAGACCATAATTCAACAACAACAGGAAGAATCTTTCGATTATAAAGCGCTCATATTTAAGTTATATAAATACTGGTATTTTTTTATACTTACCGTTTTTATTGCCCTCATCATAGCCTTTTTATTCAATAAATATACAAAACCCATTTATGAGGTCCAGTCGACGGTTTTAATTAAAAATGACAAAGGAGCCGTTGACCCGCAGTCCCTTATCGGTTTCGGTTTTAGCAACAGTCAGCAGAATGTGGAAAATGAAATTGGGAAGCTGCAATCGTATACCCTGGTCAATGAGGCCGTAAGGGAACTTGACCTCGGTGTTGCTTATTTTCAGGAAGATAATTTCATTACCAATGAATTGTATAAAGATTGCCCGTTTAAGGTGGTCATTGATTCTGCTTACCCACAGCCGGTCAATTTGAAATTTAAGCTTACCATTCTTTCCAACCGGAATTTTAATTTGCAGGCCGAAGGGAAAGATGTGAACCTTTACGATTTTAAGGATTTTAAAATGATTAATGACCCCGGCAAGGCAAATACCATTAACATCAGTATCGACAGCACCTTTACATTCGGACAATTTCTGGTGAATAACAATTTTCATTTTAAGGTGGTTCTGACTGACTTTTACAATCAGGATATACACAGCGAGACCAGTTACTTTTTTGTTTTTAACGATATCGACAAGCTGACCGGACAGTTTCAGTCCTTCGAAATCGAACCCATCAAGGAAGAATCTTCCATCGTGAAGATCACCTTAAAAGGGAACAGCATTCCGAAATCCGTCGATTTTCTGAATAAACTAACGGAAGTATACCTGCGCCGTAACCTGGATCAGAAGAACAGGGTGGCCGAAAATACGATTGCATTTATCGACAGCCAGTTAAATCATATCTCGGATTCACTGAATGTTGCCGAGCAAAACCTGCAGGATTTCAGAACGACCAAGCAGGTTATGAATCTGGATGTTCAGGCATCGGCGGTATTTGATCAGCTGAAAGAACTGGAAAATGATAAAGCACAACTTGACCTCAAATCCAAATACTATAAAACGCTGCAAACCTATATCCGTCAAAATAAAAACCTGAAGGATGTATTGATCATTCCCAGTTCGATGGGGATAGACGATCCGTTAATGACACAACTAACCAGCGAATTATCGGGTTATTATGCCGATAAGGAGGAAATGCTCTATTATTCGAAACCATCCAACCCAATGGTCCAGGCGATTGATAAAAAAATTGATCTTACCGTTTCCACCTTACAGGAAAACATTAATAACATCATTACAAATTCCGATCTTTCGATCAAAGATATTGATTCCAGAATTAAAGAACTGGAAGGGAAAATCAATAAACTTCCCGCCACACAGCGCGAATTACTAGGGATTGAACGCAAATTCAAGTTAAGCGACGACATGTACAATTACCTTCAGGAAAAACGGTCGGAGGCCCAGATTACAAAAGCTTCGAATGAACCGGATAATGAAATTATTGACATTGCAAGAGATCTCGGCGGATCACCGGTCTTTCCCAAAAAGAGCCTGAATTACATGATCGCCATTATTCTGGGCATTGTATTGCCTGTTGTTTATATTTTGGGGAAAGATTATTTTAACGACAAGATCATTGAGCGGAAAGATGTGGAGAACATTACCAAGTTTCCGATCATCGGTCACATTATTCACAGCAATAAGGATACACAGGCTGTTGTGGCGGAATCACCCAAGTCCTCTATTTCCGAATCGTTTCGTTCGGTACGTACAAATCTTCAATTTTTTACCCCGGGAAGCGATAAACAATGCGTTTTGATTACGTCCGACATGGTGAGCGCCGGAAAAACATTCTGTGCCATCAACCTGGCTTCCATTTTTGCGCTTTACGGAAAAAGGACATTGCTCATGGGATTCGACCTTCGCAAGCCTAAAATTTATAAAGACTTTGGATTAACCAACACGGAAGGGATCAGTTCATATCTGATCAGTAAAAGCAAGCTGGAAGATATTATTCAGGTTTCTCCTATCGAAAATCTGGACGTTATCATGGCCGGACCGGTTCCCCCAAATCCTTCCGAACTCATCGCTTCGGCTAAAACGGCAGAATTATTTAAACGGTTAAAGGAAATCTATGATTACATCATCATCGACACACCTCCTGTCGGTCTTGTAACAGATGCATTCCTGCTGATGAAATTCACGGACGCCAATTTATTCATTGTCAGACAGAATTATACCAATAAAAAAGTATTTGCCTCCATCATGTCGGATATCGAAAACCGAAATCTGCAGCATGTCAGCATCCTTATCAATGACGTTAAACTCACCAAAAGCTCTTATGGTTACGGCTATGGTTATGGCTATGGTTATGGCTATGGTTATGGTTACGGTTATGGCTATGGCTATGGTTATGGCTACGGCTATTACTCTGACGATAAGGAAAAGGAAAAAGATTCTACCGTTAAGCGAATTTTGAAAAATTCGTAAGTTATTATTCTTCCTGCATCTGAGAGACTGTTTAAAAGTGATAAAACTATTGTTTTTTAATGCCACAAAGACACGAAAACACAAAGTTTCACCAAGGGCTCTATTCATTTTCAACTCTTTGTGTTTTCTTTGCGTCTTTTTGACTTAGTGGCAAAATTGAACCTGTAAAATTTTTTATAGAATTTTAAACAGCCTCTGAACCGGACAAGAAATTAATTTCCAGAACATCTTTGTTTCGTTTGCAGGTCATTCGCTGATGAAATCCTTCGTTACTCCAATTGTCCTGCCAGATTTTTGTCACAAATTTTTCAGAAAGTTAGCGCGGCTTACCATATGGCTACTGTTGTAATCTGTTCAAATCTGTTCACAAAAAATATCTAAATTTGCACGTCAAAATAGAATACTTAATAGCGACGGACAGGCAATGATTGAAGCAAATAAAAATATATTTCCTGTATCATTTAAAATTGTAGGTCGGGAAGAAAAAGAAAACCGGTTAAATCAGAAAGCCAGGGTAATTTGGATTACCGGACTTTCGGGAGCGGGAAAAACGACAATTGCAAAGCATCTTGATTCAATGCTCTACAATCATGGATTTGTATCACAGATCCTCGATGGTGATAATATCCGGTCAGGAATTAATAGCAATCTGACTTTTTCTGAAGAAGACCGGTTGGAAAATGTCCGGAGAATAGCAGAGGTTTCGAAGCTATTTCTTGAATGCGGCATTATTACAATTAATTGTTTTATCAGCCCTACTGAGGAAATTCGGGACATGGCCCGTACGATAATCGGAAATGAGAATTTTATAGAAATCTTTTCCAATGCACCGATTGAAATTTGTGAAAAGAGGGACCCTAAAGGATTATATGCAAAAGCGAGACGCGGGGAAATACTGAATTTTACAGGTATTGGCTCTCCTTTTGAAATACCCCGTCATGCCGATGTAGTTGTCAGAACGGATGTACAAACGGAGGAGGAATCCGTACAACAGGTTTTTGATTTTATTCTTCCGCTGATCACTTATTCCGGCTTTAATTGATCCGGGTTTTAATGCGTTTGTTTTTTTAAAATAAGGGGCACATGAAAAAATACAATATAAACCACCTTCGCGAACTTGAATCGGAATCTATATTTGTGATGAGGGAGGTTGCGGCTCAGTTTGAAAATCCGGCACTTTTGTTTTCGGGTGGCAAGGATTCAATCGTCATGGTTCACCTGGCTTTAAAATCCTTCTGGCCTTCAAAAATCCCATTTCCTCTTGTACATATCGATACGGGTCACAATTTTGAGGAAACACTTACTTTTCGTGATGAACTGGTCGAAAAGCTGGGTGCGCGATTGATCGTAGGCTCGGTGCAGGATGCAATTGATAAGGGTCGCTCTATCGAAGAAAAAGGATTCAATGCAAGCCGTAATTTACTGCAAACAGTTACCCTACTCGATACCATCGAAAAAAATAAAATCGATGCAGCTTTGGGTGGAGGTCGTCGCGATGAGGAAAAAGCAAGAGCAAAAGAGCGTTTTTTTTCACACCGTGATGAATTCGGACAGTGGGACCCTAAAAATCAGCGCCCCGAATTGTGGAATATTTTTAATGGGAAAAAACATATCGGTGAGCACTTCAGGGTTTTCCCGCTCAGTAACTGGACTGAAATGGATATCTGGCAGTACATTTATCTGGATCACATCGATATACCCAGCCTTTATTTCACACATGAACGGGATGTTTTTAACAGGGACGGTGTTTGGTTTGCCGATGCTCCTTTCATGATGAAAAAGGACACGGAGAAAGTGATCAGGACCAAAGTCAGGTGCAGAACCATTGGTGATATTTCATGTACAGGATTAACCCTTTCAACAGCCGATAACCTCGAAGATATTATTCGGGAAATAGCCGCAACGCGGGTTACCGAACGTGGAAGCCGGGCCGATGACCTCAGGAGCGAGTCGGCCATGGAAGACAGGAAAAAGGAGGGGTATTTTTAGTCCACGAATTTCACGAATAATTCGAATTGGGATTCCGGGATAAGGTTTAATACAATGAATGATTTGATTTATAAGGATGAAAGTTATAAAATTATTGGAGCTTGCTTTGAGGTTCATAAAGAATTAGGAAATGGTTTTTTGGAAGCTGTATATCAGGAAGCACTTGAAATAGAGTTTGCCAAACAACAAATCCCTTTTGAACGGGAGAAAATATTGATAATTCACTATAAAGGAATCAAACTTGAAAAAAAATACATCGCTGATTTCATTTGCTACGATAAAATAATTCTTGAATTAAAAGCATTATCACAATTAACAGGCGAGCATGAATCACAAATATTAAATTATTTAAAGTCAACTGGTTTCAAATTAGGCCTGCTTATAAATTTTGGTGAGTCAAGTTTGAAATATAAACGATTAGTTTATTAATTAAAAAATTCGTGAAAATTGGATAAATCCGTGGAAAAGTTTTCCAGTAAGGCCTACCTTGATATGGAGCTTTTGAGGTTTACAACGGCCGGAAGTGTTGATGATGGTAAAAGTACCCTGATCGGGAGACTCCTGTACGACAGCAAGTCCATTTTTGAGGATCAGCTTGAAGCCGTTAAACGGGCAAGTATACGCAAGGGAAACGAACAGATCAACCTGGCTCTGCTGACTGACGGATTGCGTGCTGAACGTGAACAGGGAATTACGATCGATGTCGCTTACCGTTATTTTGCAACTCCGAAGCGTAAATTCATCATTGCCGATACACCCGGACATGTTCAATATACACGCAACATGGTTACCGGTGCTTCCACGGCAAACGCCGCCATTATTCTGATCGACGCCCGGAATGGGGTGACCGAACAAACCTACCGGCATTCTTATATATCAGCCCTGCTTCAGATTCCCCATCTTATTATTTGCATTAATAAAATGGATTTGGTTGACTACCGGGAAGATACGTACGAGGAAATCAAAGAACAATTCAGTGCTTTTGCGGCCAAGCTTGATGTTAAAGATATCCGTTTTGTTCCAATCAGTGCGCTAAAAGGCGACAATGTGGTTGAGCATTCGAAAAATATGCCCTGGTATGGAGGGGGAACGTTAGCTATATTCTCGAAAACATTCATGTTGGCAGCGACTGGAACCATATCGATCCCCGGTTTCCGGTGCAATATGTGATCCGCCCGATCTCCGACAAATATCACGATTACAGAGGTTATGCGGGAAGAGTAGCCGGAGGCGTTTTTAACAAAGGTGATCAGGTAATGGTTTTGCCATCAGGTTTTATCACCCGGATCGAATCCATCGATTTTTATGATCAGAACCTTGAAGAGGCCTATCCGCCGATGTCGGTTACCATCCGGTTGTCTGATGATCTGGATATCAGCCGGGGGGATATGATCGTAAAGGAGAATAACCTCCCTCAGATAAGCCAGGATATTGATGTGATGATCTGCTGGATGAACGAAAAACCAATGGTTCCGGGAACAAAATATTACCTCAAGCATACAACCACAGATGTAAGGTGTATGGTGAAAGAAATCAATTACAAGGTGGATGTAAATACACTCGATCGTATGGATAATGGAAATGAATTAAAAATGAATGAAATCGGAAGGGTGTCGCTGCGAACCACAAAACCATTGTTCTTTGATAGTTACCGGCAAAACCGCCAAACCGGAAGCATCATCCTGATTGATGAAGGAACGCATAATACAATGGGAGTGGGAATGATTGAGTGAGAAATGAGTATTTAGTACAAAGTATTTAGTATAAAGAATTTGCTTCAAAGTCAACCTTATTCAGGCATGGTAAAATCAGAAGAACATAGTAATAAAAAACAGGTGACCAGCAAATCACAAAAATCAGACAACCAGAAACCAGTAGCCAGTAGCCAGTCACCAGCAACCAGCCTCCAGCCACCAGCCACCAGCAAATCCTGGTACGCCGTCTACACGAAACCACGGAATGAGAAAAAAGCCTTTCAGTTTCTGGAAGAACAGGGGATCGATGCCTATCTTCCCCTGGTAAAGACACTGAAACAGTGGAGTGATCGCAAGAAATGGGTAGAGGAACCCCTGTTTCGTTCCTATTTGTTTGTTCAAATCACGAAGGACCAATATTTCAGTGTGCTGAATACCTTTGGCGTTGTCCGCTATATTACCTTTGAAGGAAAAGCTGTTGAGGTACCACCCCGTCAAATACTTGCCATTAAACAATACATTGGCCAGGAAGAAATTGCTTCGGATCGGGATGATAATTTTGAAATCGGTGACAGGGTTGAAGTATATCGCGGTCCTTTAAAAGGCCTCTGTGGTAACCTCATCCGGATACAGGGAAGACAAAAAGTACGGATCGAAATCGATTCTGTTGGGCAAAGTATCACCCTTACGATCCCTAAATCTTATCTCCGGACTGTAAATTAGTTGCTTAATTGTCGCACTGGTGAGTTGAATCCAAGGTATCAAAAAAAATTTTAAATTTGTATAAATTTAAAAATATTGAGTAACTTTGTTACTCGTTTTAGTGTACATAAGCATTTAGAAAAACAAATTTATTGCACTACATCATCACCCCGGCAACAGTTATTCTGTGACTGACAGGGCGAAGCCATATAAACAGGTTACCCCATACAGATTTCTTTATTCCTACAATTTCAGCAAATGCTCGACACTTTAATAACATCAAAAACGCGTATCAAACTGCTCCTTAAATTCTTTCTGAACAGTAATTCAAGGTCCTATTTGCGCAATCTTGAAACTGAATTCGGGGAGTCGACCAACTCCATACGGCTCGAACTGAACAAATTTGAGCAATCGGGATTACTAAAGTCCGAAGTCGACGGTAACCGGAAATATTTCAGGGCCAATACCGATCATCCGCTTTTCAAGGATATTCACAATATTTTACTGAAGCAGATTGGGTTCGACTCAATCATTGAAAAGGTGATTGAAAAACTCGGGAACCTGGACAAAGTCTATGTTACCGGTGATTTTGCCAGGGGAATCGACAACCATATCATCGACCTGATCTTTATCGGGGATAATATCAACAAAGAATACCTGGTAAAGCTCATCGAAAAGACTGAAAGTTTTATTAACAGGAGAATCCGGTACCTGGTATACGGCAGGGATGAGGCCGGAACCTTTTTAAGCGCTCAAAACGAAAAAGACATGCTGATCCTCTGGAAGAGTGAAAATTAATGGCAGTGCAATCGACGATCATGAAAAAATCAAACCACAGTCCTGAAATCAAAGACTTTATCCACCGTCATCGTTCACTTTTCTGGTATACGCCGGAAGATAAAAAGGAAGAAGTAAGTGAAGAATTCCTGGTAGAAACGATTCTGAATTATGGTGATTTGCAATCGGTAAGAGAATTGATTAATCTGATGGGTATTGAAAATATAGCAAATACTTTTTTTAATGCTAAGGGTAGGAAAAAGCTAAATTATTACCCGGAGATTTATAACTTTTTCTCTCTATTTTTTAATAAATATGTTCCCCAACATTCTCAATAGTAACCAAAAGGGATTGTTATCCCTGGTAAAGGAATTTAGGCGGGAATACTATCTTGTCGGAGGAACAGCAATTGCTTTGCAAATTGGTCACAGGAGGTCGATCGATTTTGATATGTTTAAGGGCTCCAGAATAAATCCTTCGCGGGTTATTAAAAAGGTTGCTGATCATAATTTGTCCTGCTTGGTTACCCGAAGAGTATATGAGCAGCTCAATTTAACGATCAATGATGTTAAATTTACATTTTTTGAATATCCGTACCCGATAAATTCCAACCTGCAATTTGAAGATATTGCCCGAATGCCGGAATTGATTGAACTCGCTGCAATGAAAGCATATGCTCTTGGCCGAAGATCAAAATGGAAAGATTATGTTGACCTTTATTTCATTATTTTGAATTATTTCCCGATTAAAGAAATTTGCATCAGAGCGGATCAGATTTTTGGACAATTGTTCTCAGAAAAATTATTCAGAGCGCAATTAAGTTATTTTGAGGATATTGATTATACCGAACCAATTGAGTTTGTGGTTCCGCTGGTTTCCGAAAAGGAGATCAAAGAATTCTTAAAGGAAAAATCAATTGATATTCTGTAAGACAAGCATTTAAAATCTGAAATGGGTAGTTGAGTGGATGTTTTTATTTTGGAGCAATGTTAGGGTTGGGGCTACATAATTAAAAATTTTTTATGGCAGGCTTTAATGACCTCGAAATTTATCAAATTGCGTTCAATCTGTCTATAAGAGTTCATGAGGCCTCTCTCACATTACCACAATTTGAATTGTATGAACAGGGAAGCCAGATCAGGAGATCTTCCAAAAGCATTAAAAATAATATTGCGGAAGGCTATGGGAGAAAAAGATATAAGGCTGAATATATTCGTTTTCTTGTATTTGCCCATGCTTCCTGCGATGAAGTAAACAGCCAGCTTGATACATTACTCCTTTTATATCCGGACATCACCGGTTTTAAAGAACTTAAAGAATCATATCAAAATCTGGGAGGGAAAATTAACAAATACATTCAATATGTCGAGAACAATTGGCGAACATAGAAACAACCCGGGTGCCTGTTCATTCACCGCGCAACAGCCCGCACCTTGCACCTTGCACCTTGCACCTTGCACCCTGCACCTCGCACCCTGCACCTCGCACCCTGCACCCCGCACCCCGCACCAAATACCATGCACCCTGCACCAATTTTCACGATAAATAACCCACGCACACAATGCCAGATACATTAAAAAATTCCAAAATCCTCATCACCGGTGGAGCAGGTTTTATCGGCTCCAACCTGGTGGAGTATTTTCTTAAGAACAACAACGAAGTCATCTGCCTTGATAACCTGAGCACCGGTCATAAGAAAAACATCGCAGAATTCTATAAAAATCCAAATTTTCAGTTTATACTTGGCGATATCCGGGATCCCGATACCTGCCGGCAGGCTGTGAAAGATTGCGATTTTGTTTTTCATCAGGCAGCGCTGGGCAGCGTACCCCGGTCGATTGCTGATCCGGTTACCACAAACGCAGTAAATATCGACGGTTTTTTAAACATGCTGATGGCGGCAAGAGATGAAAAAGTAAAACGATTTATTTATGCGGCCAGCTCGTCGACATATGGTGATTCAAAAGAACTGCCGAAGGTTGAAGAAATAATCGGCAGGCCGCTCAGTCCCTATGCCATCACGAAAGTGGTGAATGAATATTTTGCCAAGGTATTCAGCGAACTCTATCAAATGGAGACCATCGGATTGCGGTATTTTAATGTATTCGGAAAAAGACAGGATCCTAACGGCGCCTATGCTGCCGTCATCCCGCTCTGGGTTAAAAAACTGATCAGCCACGAATCACCTGTAATAAATGGCGATGGTAGCTACAGCCGCGACTTTACCTATATCGACAATGTGATACAGGCTAACGAATTGGCTGCTTTGACTACCAAAGAGGACATTCTGAAAAGAATGGCTGAATTTAAACCGGAGTTTTCAAATGAAAACGGTGTATTGTTTGAAGTCTTTAATGTTGCATTTGGCGGGAATACAACGCTGAATGAGCTGTTTGATGCACTCCGGACTAACCTGGCAAAATTTGACAACACAATTTTGAAATTCGAACCTAAGTATGGACCCAACCGTCAGGGGGATATTCCTCATTCGCTGGCATCGGTCGATAAGGCGAAACATGTTCTCGGATACAATCCGAAATACGATGCACGGAAGGGATTCGAAATGGCATGCCAGTGGTATTTTGAGAACCTTGGTTAAGGAGTACTCAGTATAAAGTACAAATGTATTTAGAGAAAACGACCTGAACTCAGAATACAGAATGCAGAACACCCACACGAACAATAGGTCTGTCGGGAAGGCAGAATTTCGATCTTCGGGCCTCAAACACCGAAGTCTGAACCTGAAGCCTTTATATTTTTCTTATTTTTGATCCATGCGGTTATCTGAAACATATAGTAAAATCATTCAACGCTCTGCTGAAAAAATATTTGGGAAAAATGTACAGGTATTTTTATTTGGTTCCCGAACAGATGATCGGTTAAAGGGCGGAGATATTGATTTGCTGATAAAAACGGATGAAATCAAAATGACAGGCATGAATAAAGTTATTTTTCTGGCAGATGTTAAAAAACAGCTTGGGGATCAGTCTATAGATATTGTTTATGATAAACACGGCCGTAGGTCGGAATATTTTTTCAAAACAATCAGGCAGCAGGCAATCCGGTTATGCTAAGCAGTGAAATTACGGATAAATTAAAGGAGACGCTGGCAGCCTCCGGCTTGCATCATCAGCGAATGATGTTTGCCTTTAACAGTTTAAATTCTCTGTTCCCACTTAATCAGAATAGATACGAAAAATTAACGCAGGAACAAATCAGTTTTACAGATCAGTTAATTTACCGGTTTTCGAAATTGCAGGATTTGATGGGGCGGAAAGTATTCGTGTTGATTCTGCAAGGATTGGGTGAAGATACTGATAATATGCCTTTCATTGACGTACTGAACAGACTTGAAAAACTTGAAATTCTGCCAGATAATACAAATTGGTTGGAATTACGCGAGACCCGTAATCTGGTAACCCATGAATACCCGCTTCATCAGGATGATTACATCAGCGGACTGAATACTTTATACAACCAATGTTTAAAGCTTTCAGAAATCTGGCTGACAGTGAAAAATTATGTTGAAATAAAGTTTAGTCTTTGAGACTGTTTAAAAAATGATAAAGCTATTGTTTTTAATGCCACAAAGACACGAAAACACAAAGTTTCACCAGGGGATCTATATCTCTTTCAACTTTTTTTGTTTTGCGTCTTAGCGACTAAGGGGCAAAATTGATACAGTCAAATTTTTTGTAGAAATTTAAACAGTCTCTTTAAACTTCATGCTTTGAACCTGGAACCGTGACTATCGAACTTTAATTATATGGAAAACAAAATTTACAATTTCGGATTGATCGGCGCTGCGGGCTATATTGCCCCCCGCCATATGAAAGCCATCAAAGATACCGGCAACAGACTGGTCGCATCACTTGACCTATACGACAGTGTGGGTATCATCGATTCATATTTTCCGGATGCGGGCTTTTTCACCGAGCCGGAGCGTTTCGACCGGCACATGGATAAGTTGCGGCGAAAGGGTAAGGATAAGATCGATTACCTGAGCATCTGCTCGCCCAATTACCTTCACGATGCCCATATCCGCATGGGCTTGCGCAACGATGCCCACACCATCTGCGAGAAACCACTGGTGCTCAACCCCTGGAACGTGGATGCACTCAGGATCATCGAGCAGGAAACCGGCAAAAATATCTATACCATCCTGCAGTTACGGCACCACCCTTCCATCCTGGCATTGAAAGAAAAGATCGCAAAGGCTCCGGAAGATAAAAAATACAACATCGATTTGACCTATATCACCTCACGTGGTAAATGGTATTACCGTTCCTGGAAGGGTTATATGGAAAAAAGCGGAGGCATTGCCACCAATATCGGCGTTCATTTTTTTGATATGCTCACCTGGATATTCGGTGATTGCAGCGAAAACATCGTTCACGTAAGCGAGAACGACCGGGCTGCCGGGTTCCTGCAGCTTAAAAAAGCGCAGGTGCGGTGGTTTCTCAGCATCAACGCGGATACCCTTCCGGCAGAAGTACGCTCGAAAGGACAAACCACCTATCGTTCCATCACGGTTGATGGGGAGGAGATCGAGTTCAGCGGCGGCTTCACCGACCTGCATACGGTCAGCTACCAGAATATCATAGCCGGTAAAGGTTACGGACTGATGGACGCTAAGCCCAGCATAGAAATTGTCCACGAGATCCGGAATCAGAAACCGGTACCGGACGCAGGCGAAAAGCATCCGATGATAAAAAATGCCTAAAGTACTTAGAATGCCTTAAGTGCCTAAAGTTTTGTAAATGCCAGCCAGCACCCGTCATTGCGAGGAGGAACGACGAAGCAATCTGTTGGTTGTGAAACGGGAATTGAGAAATAAGATGCTCGAATGGAATTTTTGAAGGATAACGTACTGATCAACGCATAACAATTAACTGCCAAGGGCCAAGAGCCAAAAGCCAAAGGCCAACAGCCAAAAGCCAAAAGCCAACCGGGAAATGAGACGTTAGACATAGGCGTGGGGTATGAAGTACAAAAACAGTGGCAATTTAGCACGGAATACGGAATACAAAACTTCACTTCAAAATATGTGTATGCTTTTGCACAGTTACCGAGTATTAGGCACAAATATTTCACTTTCTCCGTATTTTTGCTGAAAAACAGAAATGAAATGAGTTATCAGGAGTTTCGTAATACCTATTTTGACCAGGTGTGTTTCACAACTGCACAGATCTATACACGGCAACCAGCATTCGATAAAAACAATCTTGGCCGCTGGGTAAAAAAAGGATTTCTGGTCAGATTGCGAAACGGAGTTTATTGTTTCCCGGAATACCAGCATGAACCCGGCTTTGAATTTTTCATTGCCAACCGCATGTACCGGCCCTCCTATGTCAGCCTTCATTCTGCTCTTGCTTTCTACGGACTCATTCCTGAAGCGGTCGTACAAATCAGCAGTGTGACTTCGCTGAAAACAACAAATTTTGTGAATCCGGTCGGAACGTTTAATTATCAAACTGTGCAACCCGATCTGATGTTCGGGTATGATCTGAAACCTTTTTCAAAAAGTCATACCATCCTTCTTGCACAAGCTGAAAAGGCCATCCTTGATTTGCTGTATCTCAACCCTTACTACGACAGCAGCGATGAAATGGAAGCATTACGTCTTGATGAGGATATTATACACGAAAGTTTGAACCCCGATAAATTAAAGGAATATTCGGCTAAGTTCAGGAACAGGGCGTTGGGAAAAAGAGTTGAGTTATTAATAAAAACATACGGTTTATGATTGGGGTAGAACAGATAAGAAATTTCTTTCCCCCGCTACTCAGGGATAATCCGGCAAACCAGAAGTATTTGGTAAAAGAATACATACAGCTATTAATCCTCGATTACCTGGCAACTACATCCTTTATTGGAAAAATGGCATTTATCGGAGGTACCAGTCTGCGGCTGATTAAGGGGATAGACCGCTTTTCAGAAGACCTCGATTTTGATTGCAAAAAACTTTCACAGGAAGAATTTATTGAAATGACCGACGCCATTCTGGTTTATTTGCAACGCTTCGGACTACAGGCAGAACCAAGGGATAAATCAAGCGTTAAGCTGAAAGCATTCAGAAGAAATATTTATTTCCCCGGCTTATTGTTCGGCCTGAATCTTTCAGGATACAAGGATGAACGTTTTCTGATAAAAATAGAATGCCAGGATCAGCAGGTCGATTATCCGAGGCATGCAGTGAATATAAAAGGGTGCGGTTTCTTCTTCTCTTTTCCTGTTCCGCATGATGAAGTTATCTGCGCAATGAAGGTTTCAGCTTTGCTTTCGAGAAGCAAAGGACGCGATTTTTATGACTGCATGTTTTTATTAGGACAAACTACTCCCGACTATGGCTTTCTTTCAGACCGCTGTGGAATTCACAACCTTCAGGAACTAAAAGAAGCATTGAGATTGCTTCTTACAAAAATAAATTTATCACAAAAAGCCCGTGATTTTGAACACCTGCTTTTTGAAAAAAGGCACAGTGAACGCATCTTGAAATTCGCAGATTTTGTTGACAGTTTATAAGGTGAAGGAAGACGTTAGACCTTAGATATTAGACAGGAGTATTTAGTACAATGTACAAAGTATTGAGTACAAAGTATTGCGACAAGGGCGAAGAGCCAAAAGCCAAAAGCCAATAGCCAAAAGCCGACCTGGAATTGAGACCTTAGACATGAGATATTGAGTACAAAGTATTGAGTATAAAGTTTGAGATATTAGACAGCGAGTATTTAGTAAGCAATAGTACAAAGTATTGGACAAGGGCGATGGAAAAGAATAGCCAGATATTAGACAGGAGTATATAGGTACAATGTACAAAGTATTGAGACAAGGGCGAAAAGCCAAAAGCCAAAAGCACAATAGCCAAAAGCTTATTTAGATTCATTCTAAATTTTACCTCAGGGGTTGTATAATTCAAAATCACCTTTTATATTTGACGCTTGCTTGGTTACCAATTCCAGGCATTGAGAAATTCAATAAATTGTTTAACCAAATCTTTTCGTTATGAGTCTTTCATTTAGACCTGTTTCGAGGAAGAACCCACTCGATCCGGCAGCAGCACCGAAGTATTATGCTTCTGCTATAAGTTCGGGAAGAGTTGATTTGGATACCATCAGCAAGCGTATCGCGAATTCATCCACCATGAGCCGTGGTGATATCAGCGGTGTGATTTTAACGCTCGTCGATGAAGTCCTTTTTCAGCTTGCCGAAGGCAAGATCGTTGAGTTGGGTAAACTCGGAACATTGAGGCTTACAGTCAATAGCGAGGGAGTTGAAACCGCCGAAAAGGTAAATGCTGCCCAGGTGAAGAAAGTGAATATTCGCTTCAAACCGGGCTCCGACCTCACAGGCATGGTTAAAAACCTCAAAATGACACGCGAAGCCGTAACAGCTTAAACTGAGCGATGCGCATGCATACGGCTCATGTATGCGCATCCTTTTATACAAAAGAATGATTGCCGTTTATCTCCCCGATTAGTTAATTTGAAAAGCAGTCCGTCACCTGCAATTTGCAGTAAAACAAACTGTAAAAACAGCCCTGAAAAACCCCTGAAAACAGCCGTAAAAAATTGCTAAAAAAAATTAATATGCGACAGGCCGGAAAAAAAGTATATACTTTTTTACCAAAAAGTCCGTATATTTTCCCCAAAAAGTATATACTTTTTCCTCAAAAAATATATACTTTCTGCAGGGCAGGAATGGTAATTGGTTCAAGGCATTATAATTAATTTAAAGATTAGGTTGGTTTTAATTAAATAAATTACGAAATTTTTAGGAATAATGACGTTTGTTTTGCCCGCAATACCATTTATTGAATTTTTTCAAAGACATTAACCAGGAAGTAATTAATTAAAATTTCCAATGTTATTTTAGGGGAGTTCTTTAATTTAAATCTTTGTTATTCAAATTAATAAGCTTAGATTTGCCTATAATTTAACACGAAAATAAGATGTCATCACAAGGGTATAAGACAAAAGGCAAAAAGGGATTATTTGATGATGAATTTACCATTGAACGTTTATCGGAAATTGAGAAAAATGCAAATTTTATATGTGACAATTAGAGAGAATTAAGGTATATTTATACAGACTTAGGAAAATCGCATAACGGGTTCTGCGATTTCTCTCGAATCACAAATGAAAAATTGAATTTTTAGAACCCACCTTAAGTAAATATGCTCATGAAAAAATAAAATTAACTTCAAAAGAAAATAATATGTTAAATGGTAAAAAAGTAATCGTCGTACTTCCTGCATATAATGCAGAAGAAACCCTTGAATCTACATATTCTGAAATTCCCTTGGATATTGTGGATGATATTATTCTTGTCGACGATGCAAGTACTGACCAAACTGTTGAGGTAGGAAAAAGGATTGGGATAAAACACATTATTGTTCATGAGAACAACAAAGGTTACGGTGGTAACCAGAAAACCTGTTATGATAAAGCAATGGAATTAAATGCCGATGTTATAATCATGCTCCATCCTGACTACCAATATACTCCAAAGCTTATTCCTTCTTTAGCACAAATTATTGTGCAGGATATATATCCAGTTGCTATTGCATCAAGAATATTGGGGAAGGGTGCATTAAAAGGAGGAATGCCCAAATATAAATATTTCTTCAATCGGATGCTTACCCTTATGCAAAACATAATGATTGGACAAAAGCTTTCTGAGTACCATACAGGATACAGAGCATTTTCGGCTGAAATACTTCGCAAGATTAATTATCGTGCGAATTCAGATAATTTTGTCTTTGATAATCAGATGTTAGTACAAATTTTTTATCATAATTTTGAAATAGCTGAAATAACATGTCCTACAAAATATTTCAAAGAAGCTTCTTCAATAAATTTTTCGAGAAGTGTTGTCTATGGAATGGGGGTTTTAAAAACCTCAATAAAATATATCTTGCAAAAGATAGGAATAGCAAGATATGAAATCTTTGACTAGAGATAATCATGACGACAAAAAATATTGTTTCAAAGAAAAATCAAAATACAATATTAAAAAATAAATGCAGATTTAGATTAACATGAATAAAAATGACATTTATCACTTTTTTAATACCAAAGGACTTCTCTTAATTATTCTTATAGCATTTATAATTAGAATAGTTTTTTTTGTGTCATTACAACCATGGGAAAATGAGGTTGTAAATAAGACCATTATCGTGACTGATGCTATTGGTTATAATCGGCTTGCATTATCTTTTTTGTCTAATAAATCATTTGAAGATTTTGGTGGTTTCCGTACCCCTGGTTATCCTCTATTTATTGCTCTGCTTTATAGCATTTCTTCAGGTAGTGTTTGGTTTATCTTATTAATTCAAATATTACTAAGTACAATTTCTGTTTTGTTAGTGTTCAAAATTGCGAATATTATTTTTTCTCGAAAGATTGCTATTTTATCTGCTTTCCTGTTTGCAATTGATATCCATCAAGCTTTATATGCTGTGACATTGGGCACGGATACCTTATTTGTTTTCTTATTTTTAGCTTCAGTCTTTTTTCTGATTAAAAGCTTAATAAAAATGAATTTATTAAAACTTTGTTTAAGTGGCCTTATTTTGGGCATTTCGTCAATGGTAAGGCCTGTTTCATATTTGTTTCCTTTTGTTGTCATCTTTTTCATTCTTTTTATTAGCAATTTAAAAATAAAAGAAAAACTATTCTCTTCTGCATTATTTGGAGCAATTTTTTTAATAACAATTTCCCCATGGCTTTTTCATAATTATTCAAAGTACGGAGAAGCGAAACTTACGTCACAAACAGGTTCTAACTTCCTGTTTTGCAATGTAGCTGCCACAGAAGCATATAAAACGGGTAAATCAATTGTGCAAGTAAACAAGAATTTTTTTAATCTGGCTTTAGAACAAGGTATTGATACAACAAATATGTTAAATGATACAACAAATATTTATGATTCCTTTAAAAACTCTCAAATATTTTACAATATTGCTCAAAATTATATCAAAGATAATTTCATCCTATACTCTGAACGACATCTAATGGGTATTGTCAACATGTACGCCGGATTGGCAACACGCCATATAGCTTCAATTTTTCATTTAAAATCAACGGCTCTTAATGTTCCACAATTTGAAGGACCAAATATATTTAAACGAATTATCGACTTCTTCCACAGTAAAACATTAGGAGAATTATTTATCGCCTTTGGCCTGAGTATTTATCTACTAATAAATTACCTTTTTGCTTTATATGCAATATTGATTTTAATAAAGAAAAATGAGAAATTTGTGTTTTTATTTGTTCTAATTATCTTATATTTTTCAGCTATAACCGGTGTAGTTGGATTGGCCAGATTAAAAATTCCAATTATGCCATATATTAACATATTATGTGCTGTAGGTCTTGTACATTATTACGACAAAATAATTGATAAAATTTCATCTATTAAAAATTAATTGCAGTATTAATGGAATTAAAAAATAAAAAAATATTTATCACTGGTGCAGATGGTTTTATTGGATCGCATTTAACAGAATTATTACTTGAAAAAGGGTATAATGTTAGAGCCTTGTCACAATACAATTCCTTTAATAATTGGGGCTGGTTAGAGGATGTTCCTAAACATAAAAATCTTGAAATTATAACTGGAGATGTCCGGGATCCTCACTTCTGCAAGGAAGTGACAAAAGGAGTTGACCTGATTTTTCATTTGGCAGCACTGATAGCAATTCCCTACTCATACGTTGCCCCCGCCAGCTATATAGATACCAATGTAAAAGGCACACTGAATATTTGTCAGGCCGCCAAAGAAAACGGCAATATTCGTGTTATTCATACCTCTACATCAGAGGTTTACGGAACGGCGCAATATGTACCCATCGATGAAAAACATCCCAAACAACCCCAGTCTCCTTATTCGGCATCCAAGATCGGAGCTGATGCTATGGCTTTGAGTTTTTTTAATGCTTTTAATTTACCGGTTACCATCGCCAGGCCATTTAATACATACGGACCGAGACAATCAGCAAGGGCAATTATTCCAACCATTATTACTCAGATTGCAAGTGGAAAGAAGGAAATCAGAATGGGTGATCTTACTCCTACCCGGGATATGAACTTTGTTAAAGATACCTGCAGAGGATTCATCGCTTTGGCAGAAAGTGAAAACAGCATTGGAAAAGAAATAAATATATCATCAAATTATGAGATTTCAATGAGCGATATTGTTGAAAAGATCGTCCGGATCATGAATAAGAAAGTTGAGATCATTACTGATCAGCAAAGAATCCGGCCTGAAAAATCTGAAGTATTTCGTTTGTGGGGTGATAATTCGATGATTTCACGGCTGACTGATTTTAAACCTTTATATTCGATTGAAGAAGGACTGAAAGAAACCATCGATTGGTTCATTCAACAAAATAATTTGAAAAACTACAAAGCCGATATTTACAATGTTTAAGGAAACCGTTGATTTTATTCGTGAGTTGTATCGGCAGCCCGAAGGTTTCATCCCTTTGCATGCACCGGTTTTTAATGGCAATGAGAAAAAGTATCTCGAAGAATGCATTGATTCAACCTTTGTTTCGAGTGTTGGTAAATTTGTGGATGAATTTGAAATAAAAATGGCTGCGTATACCGGAGCAAAGAAAGCAGTGGTTTGCGTAAACGGCACCAATGCCCTTCACCTGGCCCTTAAAATGGTTGGCGTGGAGCGGGACACGGAAGTAATTACCCAGCCCCTGACCTTTATTGCTACTGCGAATGCCATTGCCTATTGCGATGCCCACCCGGTTTTCCTCGATGTGGATATGGATACCATGGGCCTGTCACCTTCAGCATTAAAAGAATGGTTAACCAAATCAACAATTCAACAATTTAACAATTCAACAAATAAACCGGAGACAATCAACAAAACCACAGGCCGCCGTATCTCTGCCTGCGTCCCCATGCACACTTTCGGCCATCCCTGCAAAATAGATGAGATTGCTGAGTTATGTAAAATATATAATATACCGCTCGTTGAAGATGCCGCCGAAAGCCTTGGAAGCTATTATAAAGGACAACATACAGGAACTTTCGGGGAAATAGGAGTATTAAGTTTCAATGGAAATAAAATTTTAACGACTGGTGGTGGAGGAATGTTGTTGTTTCAGGATGAAGAAATGGCTAAACATGCCAAGCACCTCACCACACAGGCAAAAGTGCCACACGCCTGGGAATTTGCCCATGATGAAATCGGTTACAATTATCGTATGCCCAATATTAATGCGGCTCTGGGTCTGGCCCAGCTTGAACAGTTGCCGGGATTCGTACAAAATAAAAGAGATATTGCGAAAAAGTACGAAACATTCTTTAAAAATACTCCCTGGAAGTTTTTTACAGAACCAGAACATGCGAAATCAAATTATTGGCTGAATGTGATCCTGATGAGCAACCGCAAAGAAAGAGATGAATTTCTGAAATACTCTAATGAAAAAGAGGTAATGACAAGGCCGGCATGGCAACTAATGAATAGACTACAGATGTTTAAGTATTGCCTGACGGATGATTTGAAAAATGCTAACGAGTTTGCGAATCGATTGGTGAACATTCCAAGTAGTGTATTATAAATATAATTTGACTTTAATGATATTTCTTTACAAGATATTTATTAAGGGAATTTGTGTAGAATATAAAGTACAATTTAATAAATGAATCATGTATAAAAGTAAAAGAATCTTTTTACGTCCTTTCACAGAAGATGATGCTAAATATATTAGTGAAATAAAAACTGATTTTACAGCCTTAAAAGCCTATAGTGGTCGGCCTTTTCCAAATAATACTGTGGGCGAAAAAGAATGGATTTCTAAAATGTACCCAGCAGGACTTTTATCCAGTATAATACTTGTCGTTGAAGAAATTGATTCGAAACAGTTTATTGGTTATGTTGGGGCCAGTAGGATTGATTATATTAATTCGAATGCCCATGTTGGAATTATTTTTCATAAAAACGGAAGAGGAAAAGGGTATTTTAAGGAAGCTTCGATTTTGTTCTATGCTTATTTATTTAATGAGATAAACCTGCATAAAGTCTATTCGGAGGTTTTGACTTATAATGATATTGCGATTGAAAATGATAAAAAAATAGGATTCAAAGTTGAGGGAATTATGAAGGAACATATTTATCAAAGTGGGAAATATCATGATGTATATATGGTGAGCTTAACCGCAAAGGATTTTTTTAGTGTAAATAATCTGGATGATTATTTGGATTTGTAAATTGATAATTATCGCAAAATGAATAAACAAATTAAAGTTGGTGATTTTGCTGAAATTAAGAAAGCATTTTCACAAGAAGAGGTTAACTCTTATAATAAAATTTGCGGAGATAATAATCCAATACATTATGATTATAATTACGCAAGTAAAACTTTTTTAAAAGACCAATTGTGCCCGGGCTTCTGGTTACTAGTTTATTTGGTGGTTTGCTTGGGTCCAAAATCCCAGGCGAAGGAACCATTTTCTTGGTCAGGAAGTCAAATTCATAAAACCAATTTATATTGGAGAAGAAGTCAGTGCTAAAATAAAAATAATTAATGTGCGTGAAGACAAACCAATTTTTACATTTTCTACGACTTGTATTAATGAAAATGGAGAAATTGCAATTAAAGGTGAGGCTGTTGTATATTATAAAGGCAAGTATTTTGTATAATCGAATAGAAAGGAAGTCCTTCTTAAAAAAATTGTTTACATTCTGCTATCAATTATAAAATAATGTCATTTAACGTTTACGGAATCGATAATACTGAAAAGTGGAATGAGTATCTTCAAAGACTGCCCAACGAACAACAGGATGTTTATTACACCCCAGAATATTATAAATTATATGAAGAATTAGGAGATGGTGTGGCAAAATGTTTTGTTTATGAAAAAGAAGGAGATATTGCAGTATATCCTTTTCTAATAAACTCGATAAATGAACTTGGATATAATTTGGAAAAACAATACTTTGATATACAGGGTGCTTATGGGTATAATGG
>CAVXGA010000003.1:0-75209 GCA_963761195.1 uncultured Bacteroidales bacterium | reverse complement strand
ATCAGATGGCCATAGCGGTTCACTTTTTTACCGTACTGGGGATCAAACTCCGAATCGACGAGCACTAAATATTTCTTTGCCAGTTCATGCAGTGGGTGCGATTCAAGTCCAAGGTAATCGACCTGTTCGATATGTTTGTGATTCGAAAGGTACTCTGCAACTTTCATCGTTGATTTACTGAACTGATCAACTTTTGAGCGGATAGTCCGCACATCATTCAGTGCCATGATCGCATTGAAAGGAGAAATATTCGGTCCGTTATCCCTGTTCGGCAAAAGCTTGATATAAGCCTCCGAAATCAGCTTTCATTTCATCCGAACCAATTTTAGAAACGAGGTTTTTACGTGCAATGACAGCTCCTCCAATTCCAAATCCGCTGGATGTCACAGTTTTGGAAATTGATTGAACTACGATATCAGCTCCTAATGTGAGGGGCCGCATCAATGCCGGCGTTGCAACCGTAGCATCAACGATCATAGGTATTCCGTGCTTATGAGCCAGTTCAATGACCTTCTCCAGATCGAAAAATGCCTGACCGGGATTGCTTGGCATTTCACCGTATAAAAACCGTGTATTTTTATCAATCAGTTTTGCCCAATCATCAATATTATTCGAGTTAATTACTTTACGCCATTCAATATTTTTTTCCTTATTTTTCCGTACTGCAAATTGCTGAAACGTTCCACCGTAAACCTGGCTGGTTGCTACAAAATTTATTTTTGCATCGGGATCTTTGGGATCGACAACAAGAAAAGGATCGGCTGCACTCTGAATTGCCCCCATCCCGGAAGACGTTGCACAGCACGAAGTTTCGATATCAGCACCGTAGCCTTCCAACAAAGCAAGAACGCCTTCAAGGTAATACATCGACGGATTTGCAATTCGTGAATAGCACCAGGTTGGAATTTCATAACCAAGGGCAGCCTCCATTTCATCCGCATCGCGATAAGCCTGAGATGTTGACATATAGATTGGTTCGATAATGGATCCCTGGTTAAAATCCAACGCCTCCTGCATGGAATAGATGCCATGAACCGCAATGGTATCAAATCTTTTCTTTTTCATGGCAGCGATGTTGGCTTTGTGCCACTCCATCGACCTTTTCGCAGCATCGATGTAAAATTTTTTCCCTTCTTCTTTCATTGTATTGTTCATTATTTAGTGATTTGAAATAAATTAGCTCACTGTTAATTGAGCCATGCAAAACTATTAATTTGCAACCATATTTCAAATAAAATCGGATAGATGATAATAGATTTATAGCATTATTTTAAAATATATAATGAATTTTATGTTTTTCGCAATTTATTGTAAGCATTTAATCTGTAAAGATATCGGAATGCTATCAATTTCACACATCCATAAAAGAGATTAATTTTTCATAATTTCGCAACCTGATTTACTCATAAAACAGAACGCTATGAAATACGATATTATCATTATTGGAAGCGGACCGGGAGGTTATGAAACGGCTATACGTGCCTCACAGCTTGGCTTTAAAACAGCCGTGGTTGAAAAAGCAGAGTTGGGTGGTGTTTGCCTCAACTGGGGATGCATCCCGACAAAAGCACTATTAAAAAGTGCACAGGTTTTTAATTATATCAAACATGCAGCGGATTACGGAATCGAAATCAACGGAGAGGCAAAAGCCAATTTTAAGGGCATCATAGCCCGGAGCAGGAATGTTGCCAATGGCATGAGCAAGGGTGTTGAGTTCTTGTTCAAGAAAAATAAGATTGAATTGCTGAAAGGCAAAGGAAAAGTTAAAACAGGAAAGGTAGTCGAAGTAACTGCTGAAGACGGGAAAAAAACGGATTACAATGCGGATCATATCATCATCGCAACCGGTGCCCGTTCAAAGGAGTTGCCTAACATAAAGCAGGACGGTAAAAAAGTGATCGGTTACCGTGAGGCCATGAACCTGGAAAAGCAACCCAAATCGATGATCATCGTCGGTTCAGGAGCTATCGGATCGGAATTCGCTTTCTTTTACAATTCGGTTGGAACAGAGGTTACACTTGTGGAATTTATGCCATCCTTAGTTCCCCTCGAAGATGAAGAAGTCGCCAAACAACTGGAGAGAAGCTTTAAAAAGGCTAAAATCAATGTTATGACGGCATCCTCTGTCGAATCAGTTGACAGTAAAGGCAAGCTTTGCAAGGTAAAGGTAAAAACCAAAAAAGGTGAAGAGACAATCGAAGCCGAGATCGTTCTTTCAGCCGTAGGCATTAAATCGAATATTGAAGGAATCGGCCTGGAGGAAGTGGGTATAAAAACGGATAAAGATAAAATAGTTGTCGATCAATATTACCGCACAAATATTGAAGGCTATTATGCCATCGGTGATGTCGTGCCGGGTCCGGCTCTGGCGCATGTTGCTTCTGCCGAAGGGATCTGCTGTGTGGAGAAAATAGCCGGCCTTGAACCGGAACCGATTGATTATGGCAACATTCCCAGTTGCACATACACGATCCCTGAGATTGCTTCGGTCGGAATGAATGAAAAACAGGCTAAGGAAGCCGGTTATGAGATCAAAGTGGGGAAATTCCCCTATACAGCATCCGGGAAGGCTAGCGCTGCAGGAAACAAGGAAGGGTTTGTTAAAGTGATCTTTGATGCCAAATATGGAGAATGGCTTGGCGCCCATTTTATCGGTGAAAATGTCACCGAAATGATTGCCGAAGCCGTTGCCGCCCGTAAACTGGAAACGACAGGTCATGAGATCCTGAAGACCATTCATCCTCACCCTACCATGTCGGAAGCCATAATGGAAGCTGTTGCAGCCGCATATGGTGAAGCGATTAATATATAATTCCTTAAACGGAATTTTCGTAAGAGAACAGTTTTATAAATTTTAAATTTTATACAGGATATTTTTATGGAAATTATAGCCACTGATTTAAAAGGGTTGATGATCTTTAAACCCACTTGTTTTTTCTGATGACCGTGGCTATTTTTTTGAATCGTTCAGGCTGGATAAAATCAGGGAAGCAGGTATTGATCTTGACTTTGTGCAGGATAACGAAAGCAAATCGCAGAAAGGGGTTTTACGCGGGACTCCATTTTCAAAATCCGCCCTTTGAGCAGGGAAAGCTGATCAGGGTCGTAAAAGGAGCTGTACTGGATGTGGCTGTGGATATCCGGAAAAATTCAGCCACCTATGGAAAATGGATCGCTGAAAAAATATCGGAGGACAGAACAAAACCATGCTTTGGATTCCTCCTGGCTTTGCTCATGGATTTCTGACTCTCGAGGACGAAACTATTTTCCAGTATAAGTGTACAAATTACTACAATAAAAACGCCGAAGGGAGCGTAAGATGGAATGACCCCGGATTGAATATCAATTGGGGATATGAGGATCCCATTGTTTCGGAGAAAGATATGGAAGCCCCCTATTTCAGTAACTTGGATAGCAAATTTTAATTTTGGAAGACAAATCAATGAAAAAAATATTTTTCCTTCCTGCTTTGGGATTTGCAGTTTTATTGGTCGGTTTGTTGTTTATATTTTCTACGGATAAGGAGGAAATTTCCGATAAAAATTATGAACAGGCTTTTCGTAACAACTATAAAATATTCTCACCTTCCATTCCTTCAGCTATCGATTTTGCCGGCGAACCCGCCCCTCTGAATCTGATTTATGTGCGGGAAAATCTTGACAGGGAATTATTGGTTAACACCTATTGGCATACTGCCACCATCATTCTTATGAAGCGGGCAAACCGCTGGTTTCCGGTTATCGAACCGATCCTGAAGGAAATATAATATTCCGGATGATTTTAAATACCTGGCCATTGTTGAAAGTGGTCTGTCGGATGTTGTATCTCCCAAAGGCGCAACCGGATTCTGGCAATTTCTGGATAAAACTGCAAGGCAATACGGACTCGAAGTAAATGATGATATCGACGAGCGCTACAATGTTGAAAAATCAACGATTGCTGCCTGTGATCATTTAAAAGCAATGTATGGTTCCTTCCAAAACTGGACACTGGTGGCCGCTGCTTACAATGCGGGCGAGAAAAGGATTTCATCGGCTATCGAAAAGCAAAAAATCAACAGCTATTACGATCTATATGTCAGTGATGAAACTTCCCGCTATGTCTTCCGGATTCTCGCTGTAAAAAGTATTTATGAACACCCGGTAAACTATGGGTTTTATCTTCGGGAAATAGATCTGTATCCTGTAATTCCTACAAAAAAAATTGAAGTAAAAGAATCCATCGATGATCTGGTTGCTTTTTCTTTTAAACACAATATCAATTATTCCATTCTCAAAGACTTTAATCCCTGGCTTCGGTCCGATCATCTTCCGGATGTTTCGGGCAAAGTCTATACCATCAAAATCCCGAGGGACGGATTTCCCGAATACAAAAAACTTGAGAAAGAAGTGAAAGATCCCGGTAAGATTTTTAATGATACGCTGCAGGTGGAGGATATAAATTGACCTGAAATCGTCGTATCTTTGCACGATTTTTTCAATTTAAATTTTGTGAGGCAGGAATTACATAGCAGTAACACAGATCGTGAGATAACATACGGAAAATTACCTTGAAATATACGGTGCCCGTGTTCATAACCTCAAAAACATCGATGTTAAAATCCCAAGAAACAAACTGGTTGTAATAACCGGTTTGAGCGGAAGCGGAAAATCATCACTTGCATTCGATACCATTTATGCGGAAGGCCAGCGCCGCTACATGGAAACTTTTTCGGCTTACGCCCGTCAATTTATTGGGAATTTGGAGCGGCCGGATGTAGATAAGATCAGTGGTCTCAGTCCGGTGATCGCCATTGAGCAAAAATCAGTCAATAAAAACCCGCGTTCAACGGTTGGCACCATTACCGAAATCTATGATTTCCTCAGGTTATTGTTTGCCCGTGTTGCAGATGCTTTTTCTTTTGAAACGGGTGAACGAATGGTCAGGTATTCTGAATCACAGATCATCAGGCTGATCACCGAAACGTATGGCGACAAAAAAATTGTCATTCTTGCACCTGTAGTCAAAGGCCGAAAAGGCCATTACAGGGAACTTTTCGAAACATTCCGCAGACAGGGCTTTCTGAAGGTACGGATCGATGGTGAAATAAAGGAATTATCGTTTGGCCTGCAACTCGACCGATACAAGGTCCATGATATTGAAGTAGTGATCGATACCATTAAAGTGAATGCTGAATCGGAAAAGAGATTGCTTCAATCCGTTCAGCTGGGAATGAAAAACGGTAAGGGTTCTGTTATCATACTCGATCAGGAATCGAATAAAATCAGGCATTACAGCCGTGCGTTGATGTGTCCCACAACCGGTATTTCTTACAATGAACCGGAACCCAATACATTTTCATTCAATTCGCCTTACGGTGCCTGTCCTAAATGCAATGGGCTCGGAGTAATAACCGAAGTTGACCTTCATAAAATTTTCCCCGACAAAACCAAAAGCATCAGAAAAGGAGGAATTGCGCCTATCGGGGAATATAAGCATAGCTGGATATTTCATCAAATGGAAGCCATCGGTGAAAAATATGGGTTTACCCTTGATACTCCCATTCAGGATATTCCGGATCAGGCCATCTCGACGATTTTGTATGGTTCAAACGAAACCTATCACATTAAAAAGGAATACCTGGGCATTACTTCTACCTATACCCTTAACTTTGAAGGGATCGTCAATTTTATTACGAACCAGTTCAACGATTCACCCTCAACCAGCATCCGCAAATGGGCCAACAATTTTATGAACGTCATTGACTGTCCGGAATGCAACGGTCTGCGGTTAAAAAAAGAATCCCTGTTTTTCAGGATTGACGATAAAAATATTTCACAGGTTGCTAATTTCGACCTGATCGGTTTGGAAAACTGGGTCAACGGACTGGAAGATAAATTCGACGAAAAGAAAAAGCTTATTGGCCATGAGATCATCCGTGAAATTAAGAACCGCATCCGGTTTTTACTCGACGTCGGGCTTGATTATCTTGCACTGAACCGTCCCGCCAGGAGTCTTTCGGGAGGAGAATCGCAGCGCATCAGGCTGGCCACACAGATCGGTTCACAACTCACCAGTGTACTTTATATTCTCGATGAACCCAGCATCGGGCTTCATCAGCGTGATAACCTCCGGCTGATCCGTTCATTACAAAATCTGAGGGATATCGGGAATTCAGTCATCGTTGTAGAACATGATAAAGAAACCATCCTTTCTGCCGATTATGTAATCGATATTGGACCGGGCGCGGGTGTTCACGGTGGGGAAATCGTTGCCCAGGGCTCTCCGCAAGATATGGTCGATTGCCAAACCATAACCTGCGAATACATACGGGGAAAGCGGAAAATAAAGATCCCTTCTAAACGGCGGAACGAAAATGGTAAGTTCATTGAAATCACGGGTGCATCCGGAAATAACCTTAAAAATGTAAATCTTTCCATCCCGCTCGGGAAATTTATCTGCATAACAGGCGTTTCCGGAAGCGGCAAATCTACCCTGATCAACGAAACCCTCTACCCTATTCTGAGCCGCCACTTTTATCGTTCCGACCGAAAGCCTTTATCCTACGGTTCAATCAAAGGTATTGAGCACATCGACAAAGTAATTGATATCGATCAGTCACCCATCGGACGAACACCCCGCTCGAACCCCGCCACATACACCGGTGTATTCGACGAGATAAGGAAACTTTATGCCCAGTTACCCGAATCGAAAATCCGGGGATACAAGCCGGGCAGGTTTTCGTTTAACGTAAAAGGCGGACGCTGCGAAACCTGCGGCGGTGCGGGCGTAAAAGTGATCGAGATGAATTTTTTGCCGGATGTTCATGTGCTTTGCGAAGAATGTAACGGCAAGCGCTATAACCGGGAAACACTTGAAGTACGCTACAAAGGAAAATCGATCAACGATGTGCTCGACATGACCATCGACCAGGCCGTGGAGTTTTTTGAAAACATCCCTGCCATAACGCAAAAAATCAGGACTATCAAGGAAGTAGGCCTCGGATACATTACCCTTGGCCAGCAATCGACAACCATTTCGGGTGGTGAGGCTCAGCGTGTAAAACTGGCGACTGAGTTGTCGAAGCGCGATACCGGTAACACATTGTATATTCTTGACGAGCCCACCACAGGCCTGCACTTTGAAGATGTGAATGTACTGCTCCAGGTTCTGCAAAAGCTGGTTAACAAAGGTAACACCGTGCTTGTCATCGAGCACAACATGGAAGTGATAAAAGTGGCCGATCACATCATTGACCTTGGACCCGAAGGTGGTGACCGTGGCGGATTGATTGTTTGTGAAGGAACTCCGGAAGAGGTTGCGGTGCATCCCACCAGTTACACGGGGCAATATCTGAAGGAGATTCTGGAAGAGGGGGCAGATTAGTGATTAGTGATTGATGAATAGTGATTGCGGAAGGGTGATTGATGAATGGTGATTGATTGATCGGTTTAATTATTAGCCCGCGGTAACAGCAAACCTTTCATTTTCAAATTTTCAAATCAACACATTTTCAAATTATCAAGTACTTCACTGCGAAAATCAACGAGATCAGTGTGCCCTTTTTAAAATTCTTTTCTCTCGCAGATTGTTCAGATTGGCGCAGAAACACACCGGTTGGATGGATAGATTCTGAATTCTGAAAGAATCATCTTCTTTATTTGGGTTGGTATTACTTTTTATTTATAATTTACCCGAACCAAATAATTATTTAGTGAACCTCTTTGGCCAAATAACAAAAACAATTAGTTGGATTTACAATAGGTTATATGACAACTTTAATACGATCACAGCTGTAGTCCGCGGTGATAGTATGATTTTGTCAAACATAAAAACGAGTTAGCTGTTACTTAAAATGAGTTTCACTAGTTATCAAATGAACGAAATTAATACTAACGACAATACCGGTTGCCTCTCTCATGGGGCTCTTAGATCTGTCTTGCTAGTTGTAACTGCAATAAATATTGTAATGACAATTATTGCAACTTTTATGTATCCACCTTTACTAACCATGCCAAATGCCAATTCATATATTATTGAACTCGGGGTAATGCTTTTAATTTATATTGCAGTTGTAATGTGGTCTACAAGACCTGCTATTATTTTAAACACGTTAAGAATTGCGACTTTTTTTGGAATAATGGCTGGGGTTCTTGAAATTGTTCATATTTCAATAGAAGATTTCGGGCACTTGAATGCCCGCGCTGAAACAGTTTCCACCGGAATATTTATGGGTGGATTATTTTTACTATTTGCAACCACTGGTTATCGAATAACGCTTAATAACCGAAAGGTGGTTTCGGGCATGTTAGGTGCTTCCTGGAGTTCTGTTGTATGTATGCTGATGGTAATAACTTATGGTTTATCACAATTATTTTGGTCATTTGAGGCTATTGAAAAACACGATATTGGAGATCCTGATTTTATTCGAAGTGGTTGGACAGACATGCATGCTTTTGTCATCGCAGACATTTTTGAGGCTTGCTTTAAAGTTTTGCTTATAGGACCAATTGCAGGATTATTATTTGGCCTACTTGGTGCCAGTTTAGCTCATTTCTTCGTTGGAAAGAAAGATTTAGTATAAAGAAAGCAACAGCTAATATGCCTGTAAAATAAATGTTGATAAGGGATCACTCCGCAGATTGCGCAGATTGGCGCAGAAACACACCGGATGGATGAATAGATTCTGAATTCTGAAAAAATCCTCTTCTTTATTTGGGTTGTTAAAATTATTTATCATTAATTTTACCCTGATCAATTTCTTTTATGTTGAACCTCATTTCCAAAATAGAAAAAATAAATGTTATTTTCCAAAAGGCTTATTAAGTCCAGAAACAACAGCCTGAAGCTAAGAGGCGAAACCGGGGGATGAGGAGTAAATTGTCTGTTAATGGTTCAGAAAATACTTAACTTTATAAAATTATGAAAAACTTTTACTTTTTAACATTGCTGAGTTTTCTTTTCTTAAATGGCTACTCGCAAATAAATTATGAAGCCTCCATCGACTTTGAAACCAACAGCCAGCTTGCTGTAATTGACACAATCCAGCCGGATAATGTATGGCACATCGGGATCCCGCAAAAAACATTTTTAGACAGTGCCTTTTCTACACCGTATGCAATAATTACTGACACGGTATCTGATTATCCCGTCAATAATTATTCATCGTTCGAAATTAAAATATTACCGCCCCCGAATAGTTGCTGGGGGACGGGAGAATTGTACTTTATCCATAAATATGATTTCGAGCAAAATAAAGATGGCGGCTTCATTGATGTAAAATACGATGATGACGCAACCTGGACGAATATCATATTTGATACGGATCCGGAATTCGGCACTTATAATTTTAATTTTTACTCCGTTACGGATACCATTACTGGTGCTATTCCTGCTTTTACAGGAAATTCGAATGGCTGGGTTTTTTCATCCTTTGATTGGATTTGGGAAATTGGAGTTAAATCCTACTTTCATGACTCACTAACAATCCGGTTTTCGATGAAAAGTGATGAAAATAATACAAACCAGGAAGGCTGGCTTATTGATAATATTCATTTGGTATTAAATGATTGTACCGGGGGTATTAACACAACCGGACAATTGTCAGTATATTCCAATATTTTTCCAAATCCTGTGACTGATGTTTCAACTCTTGAATTTGAGAATAAACCGGGCATTTCGACCATTGTTGCTATTTATGATTATTTGGGTAAAGAAGTTAAAAGAATAGAGACTACAGGAAGCAGTGTTATGCTTAGCAGAGCTGCACTCAGCAAAGGAATCTATCAGTACAAACTAATCCAAAACGGCCGGAATATTGGTTCAGGCAAATTTGTGATAGTAAAATAAAATTACCAATATGGTAACTTTTATGTAATCTTTGTCTAATAAAAGTTTATCAGGTTAGAGTAATTGCTTAAAAGATACTCAGAGAATTTTGGGAAAAACATAGTGATTCAGAAGGTCAGCTTAAAACCTGGTATCAAGAGGCTGTAAGAGCTAAATGGAGTTCACCATCAGAACTGAAAGCGGAATATCCTAAAGCAAGTATTCTAAAAAACAGCAGAGTAATTTTTAACATTTGTGGGAACAAATACAGGTTGATTGTAAAAATAAACTATTTAAGAAAGTGGGTATTTATTAGATTCATAGGGACACACAGTGAATACAATATGATTGATGCTGATAAAATTTAACAATGATGAATATAAAAGTTATTAAAACAGAAGCAGAATATAATCAAGCATTAACAAGACTTGATGGTATATTTAATGCTCCTGTTGATTCACAGGAGGGAGATGAAGCAGAATTGCTAAGTATACTGATTGAAAAATATGAAGATGAGCATTATCCTGTTGAATCTCCTGACCCCGTTGAAGCAATAAAATTTCGCATGGAACAAATGGATTTGAGTATTAAGGATTTGGCTGAAGTGATTGGTTATAAAAGCAGAGTTTCTGAGATTTTTAATCATAAAAGAAAACTAACTCTATCCATGATCAGAAATCTTCATAAAAAACTTAAAATTCCGTACGAATCCTTAATCAAGGACTGATAATGCACTATTGCTCGTCGGGTTGAAAACCAGTGAGCCTGTAAGTCCGCCGGCTTGCCCGTAGTCGTAAGGTTGTTACTTCTGGCCTTATAAAAGCATTGGGGCTGAGATTGGGAAAAGAGAGAATAGGGAGCCAATGTGGTATTTTGATTAACAACAGAGTACAGAACTATTTTCATACACAAAGATGGATTACAAAGCATTGGTATGATTTTGTAATTTATACAAACGAGTTACCACCCATGCTAAAAAGACAATAAATAAGATTACTTAAAAATTTATGTAAATTTGATGTATGAAATATCAAACTGACATTGAAAATAAATTAAAAGAATTAAAACCGATACTTCGTCAAAAGTATTTTGTCGATAGAATTGGATATTTTGGTTCCTATTCGCGGGATGAGCAAAATAAAGAATCGGATATTGATATTTTAGTTTCTTTCAGTAAACCCCTTGGATGGGAGTTCTTTGACCTGCAGGAATTTCTTGAAAAGGAAGTAAAAATCCACCTTCTAAGAAGGTGGCTTTGATATACCCCCATAGGGGGCTTTAAAAATCAAACTTTTGTTGTTGACTTTCTATTTGTTTTTCTTCATTCTCTTGATACTTCACGTAGCGTTTGATTACTTCTTCATCAATCCCTACCGTGCTTACAAAATATCCCCGTGCCCAAAAATGATTTCCCCAGTATGGTTTCTGCTTCATCTTGGGATAACTTTTGAAAAGCTTTATTGCCAATTTCCCTTTCAATGTCCCCATCAAATCCGATACAGAAACTTTCGGGGGAATCGACAAGACAATATGTATGTGATCAATTTGGATATTCATCTCCTGTATTTCGCATTTTTTCCACTCACACAACATTCTGATATCACCTTCAACCAATTGCTTGATCTCGCCCGTCAGAATCCGAAAACGATATTTGGGAACCCACACAATGTGATAATCACATTTATAGATTACATGAGACAATTTCTTGTACTTACTCATGTTGCAAATATAGGCATAGCCAACAGAACATTACCACCGTCAAAGACGGTGGGTTTTTAATTCAAACTAAATTTAAAAGTTGACTTAGTTTCCGAAAAAGCTCTCAAAAAACAATTAAGTCGAATTATTTTAAACTGCGTAAAATACATATGACACGCATAGAGCGAGAATATATTTAGTACATAGAGGACATGGTGAAATCAATGAGTAGAATTGAAGAATATCTTGGAGACCTTGACTTCAAAAGATTTAAAAAGAATTATATGGTCGTAGATGCTGTTATAAGAAATTTTGAGATAATTGGAAAAGTGTCAAAGAACATACCTTCCGAAATCAAAGATAAATATCCTGAGATTCCTTGGAAGAAAATGTACGGACTCAGAAATTTAATATCCCATGAATATTTTGGAGTTGATTATGAAATGATATGGGAAATAGCGAAAAATAATTTACCTCAAAACCAAGCTGACATTGAAAAAATAATAGAAAAAGAAAAAGCACAGGGTGGGGATCAATTAGACGACCGGTGAGCCGTAAAGCCCACCGAAGCGTCTGTAACCGAAAGTTTGTAACTTCAGGCAATATAAAAGCTATAAGGCGGAGATTGGGGATTGAGAAAATGAAAAGCCAATGTGGTATTTGGATTAACAACAGAGTACAGAATTATTTTCATACACACAGCCGGAATACAGAGCAAGGGTATGATTTTATCGCACTTATAATATGAGTGACCGCCAACTGCTCTACTGATCGGTCTAAAAAAAAAATTTCGTTTATCTTTGAAAAAAATAATTCTATGGGAGCGATTATAATAAAGGCTGACAAAAAGAGTAATAAAATTCTTTCAGATCTCGCAAAAAAACTCGGCGGAAATGTATTGAGCCTCGCTGATGAGCAATTTGAAGATTTTGCATTAGGTTCCTTAATGGATTCGGTAAAAACCGGAAATACTGTTAGTCGTGAATCTATTATGGCAAAATTAAAAGGCAAATGATTATTGAGTTCGATAAATCATTTGAAAAATCTCTTGAAAAAACCAGGAATAAATCTTTATTTCACAAGATTGAAAAGGTAATTATTGAATTTGAGCATGCTAATTCTTTGACAAATTTACCAAATGTTAAAAAACTTACGGGTTATAAGTATTATTATCGGGTAAGAATTGGAGAGTATAGACTTGGATTCGAAAAAATTGCTGAGAATACGCTTCGATTTATTATTGTCACTCATAGAAAAGATATCTACAAATCATTTCCATAATTCATGCACCTCTATACGGGGTCGGTATTCATACATAATCCTTTGGTAAGTAAACAGATATCGTTAAATTTTCCTAAATCGGTGCAAACATGTGCCGGCTTTCCAAACTTTTCAGTTAGCAAAGTGTTTGAGTAATAAAAGCATCAACAGACTTAAAGTGGAAATTAATCATTAAACACCTAATCAAAATGAAAACAACTAAATTATTGGCAGTTCTTATATTTTTACTTCCCGGATTATACACCAGCCTTCAGGGCCAGGTAGGAAGGGAAAATCAGGACATGGGCGGACCGGATACGGGAATCCACAAGGCGATATGCGTATTGTATCCCACTGAAGGAAACAGCGCTGTTGGCGTTGTCAAATTCGAACAGGTAAAAGGAGGCGTTAAAGTAACTGTGGATATGCATGGCCTGACGCCGGGTAAACATGGCTTTCACATTCACGAATACGGCGATTGCAGTGCACCTGACGGAACCTCAGCAGGCGGGCATTTTAACCCGATGATGGAACAGCATGGGGGTCCGATGGACAAAATACGTCATGAAGGTGACATGGGAAATGTTTTTGCCGATGAATCCGGAAATGCCCATCTCGAGTATGTGGATTCGATGTTATCGTTTACCGGCAAAGAATCAATTATCGGAAGGGGCATTATTGTTCACCAGAATGAAGACGATTTTAAAACGCAACCAACGGGGAATGCTGGTCCGCGTGTAGCCTGCGGAACGATCGGGGTGGCTAAAGACTAGGATTTATGAAGCGGATTCGCTTTTCAATACCATTTGAATATCCGGAGACCGGTTGCAAAAAACACAATGCCTGTGCCGGTAAGAATCATGAACGGCAATGAAACTTGCTGGTATCCTGCCCCCTCAATAAAAATGCTCCGGATGCTGTCCGCCAGCATGGTGAGCGGGAGCATACGGATAAAGGCAATACTCCAGTCAGGAAAATTGTGGTAACTGAAGAAAATCCCTGAAATCACCATCATCGGCATTACAATGGCATTGATAAAGCCATTGCCGATCTCTGTATTCGATGTGTGTGAAGAAATAAAAACTGCAATACCGGCAAAAGCAATGTTGCCTGCAATAAAGATTAGGATCAGGGCAGCGACATTTCCCTGAATGGTGATCCCGAAAACAAGCCACGAGAACAATAACAGCAAGCCCGACTCAATAAAGTTCATCCCGACCCTTACAACAATTAGCGCAATCAGAAAATAGGATTTTTTCATCGGTGTAGCTACCATTCTTCTGAGCAGCTTCTTCGATCGTTTTTCAATAATGCCATAACTAAGCCCCCACATGCACGACATCATCACCCCCATGGCGATAAGTCCCGGCACAAGGAAATCGATATAGCGTGTCCCAGTCACCGTAAGCGGTTCTATGTTACCGATATCTGCACTGGCTTCCGGATCAGGGTTTCCAAATAGCTTAGTTAGCTTCAGGTACGTAAGCTGTGCATCCGGGTTAAGCGGATCAAAATGATAATAAATGGAATCGCCTTGTTCATTCAGCACAACATTCAGGGTACCTCGCTTCAGCATCAGCATGGCTTTTTGCCAGTTCATTTTCATAAATAGCAGGGTTGTATTTCCCATTTTATCATCCTGAATGGTTATTTTATATGCACCGGCATCACTACCTGAAGTGTTTTCTTTGGTTGTATAATCATGCAGAAAGGTGTCAATGCGGCGGTTTACATCCGATTTTACAGAATCGTTATTTTGCTCAATTACAGCGACTTTCCTTACGATATCCGTCTTTTTGGTAAAGGCAACTCCCAGGCCAAGCGACATGAGTATCGGAAATGCAATGCCCCAGAACAAAACCCCCGGTTCACGGATCATTTCCTTAAAGTAAGCGCCGATAAGGTAAAACAGCTGGTTATGAATGATGTTCCTATTCATGCAAATGTCTTCCTGTCAATGAAATGAATAAATCGTCGAGCGTTCTTTTTCTGCTTTCAAGGTTCCGGAGTCTGAGTCCTGACTTTTTTAAAAATGTCAGGAATTCGGGCAATTCTGTTTCGATATTTTGGATCGTCATCATCCCCAGTTCCTTGCCGTTATCCCAGTTTACATCAAAGGGGCAATCCTTCATTTTTTCAGTCACCGACAAGGTCGGATTGTCTATTGAAAATTCAATGACCTTGCCCTGCTTTCGGTCCTCCTCAAGCAATTGATTGATTGTTCCCTGTTTCAGGATTTTTCCGTTGTGAAGGATGATGATATAATCGCACAGCCGTTCGGCCTCTTCCATGTAGTGCGTAGTAAGGATCAATGAAGTTTCAGATTTTTCCTTAAGTTCCAGTAAAATTGACCAGATTTCCTGGCGGGCATTGGGGTCAAGACCTGTAGTGGGTTCATCCAGCAATAAAATTTTAGGTTTGTTGAGCAAAGCGATACCCAATGCAAGCCTTTGTCTTTGTCCACCTGATAAATTTACCACATACGATTTAACTTTATCTTCCAAACCTGCCAAAACAATTACCTCCTCAACTCTTTTGCCTTCGAGCTTGAAAAAACTGGCAAAAAGCTTCAGCGTCTCCCTGACATTCAGCTTGTCGATAAACTTTGTTTCCTGCAGCGAAAGTCCTATTTCACGGTGGAGTTCATCTTCATTGCCCTGCCATTTTTTCCCCAAAACAAAAACTTCACCCTTATCTGGTTTTTGTATGCCTTCAATCATTTCAACCAGGGTTGTTTTTCCGGCTCCGTTAGGACCCAAAACCGCAACAAACTGACCCTTTTCGATCCGCAAGTCAATACCTTTAACAGCCTGAACTGTTTTAAATGACTTATGCACATCCTTAACTTCTATAACAGGACCGGAATTCACGTTTTGTTTATGTATGAATGATTATTAATTACCTTCAACAAAAATAAACGGAATTTGATCGGGATGGAGAAAAATTTCATTTCGCTCAAAACAATTAAACTCCGATCACAAATGTTAAAATTCTGTTAAATACATGGATTAAGATGAATTTCTCCTTTCAAATTGTTTTATGAGTGAAAAAACTATTACTGAACTATGAATAAGCTATTTTTTACTAAATATTTATCCCGGTATGAACTAATAGCGGGATTCCTTAACGGTTCTATTCAACTAAACCATTATTTATTTCGATCAGATAAAAATCCAACGGCATTTTTCGGGTATGACAATTGCCAATTTACCTCCTTGAATAAAATTTATATCCCGGTTTTAATAAAGGGGAACCTCCATTAGTCGCTTTTTAAAAGTTTTGGCTATTTGGAAACTAAAACTACAATTTACTTTATGCAATTTATATAGGCGGTCTGTAAAAGGAAAGCAGTAAGTATGATGTTCAGTTTAGAAAAATATAAACAGGTTTTGAATGAAAGAGAAATTCAGGATGGAATATTTAAGAAAAAAATACTCATAAATGCTTAAAATGATGATGATTAGCCCAGAGAAATTAAAAAAGGGCAAACTAAAAACCTAAATTACTAAACTGATATGGAAAAGAATGATTACCAAACAGCTACTCAGGATTACCAAGTCAACGGGAAAGACTTTGTACAAAAAGACAAAGTTCTGCTGAACGCTGTGGCTGTAAATACGTTGTTTGAAGCAATTGCTGAAGGTATAGTCGTCACCAATGAGTCGGGAAGCATCGTAACGATCAATTCACGCCTTGAAGATATGACGGGATTTAAGAAACAGGAAATCGAGGGTAAATACCTCAATGAACTGATTCCTGACCGGTTTCAACATAAACATACCGGTCATTTATACTCTTATTTCAGAAATCCCACCACGCGTCCAATGGGAATTAACCTTGATCTTTTTTTAAAAAGAAAAGACGGAACTGAATTCCCTGTTGAAATAAGCCTCGGATACCTCGACCTTGAAGATGGAAGGTTTGCAATGGCCTTCATTACAGACATTTCAGCAAGAAAAAAGGCTGAAGATAACCTTAAGAAAAGGAATGAAGAATTGAATGCCTATTCGCAAACGGTGGCACATGAAATAAATTCGACGCTGAATGTTGTGGTGGGACTCAGTTCACTATTGACCGAATCATTGAATACGAACCTAAATGATGAGCAAATCAACCACCTGGAAGTCATCAGGGACAGCGCTGAAAAAGTAAGCAGCATTGTTAACGAATTGCTGTTTTTTGCAGGAACCCATTCAGAAGATGTAGAATTAAGCCGCATCGATTCAACCGAAATTATCCGTGCAGTTATCGCAAGATTAAGAGCTGAAATTGATGAAAGGAAGGCAGAGATTATACTAACGGAGGGTATTCCTGTATGTCTCGGCTACGGACCCTGGGTTGAAGAAATATGGTTCAATTTAATAAGTAATGCACTCAAATATGGTGGTACACCTCCTGAGATTCGAATCTTTTATACCCTGAAAGATAATTTGATCAAATTTTCAGTGCAGGATAATGGCACAGGCTGGATCAATAAAACGTCGAAAGAAAATTCACACAATCTAAATCCCGATAAAAAAATTACAGGATTTGGATTGGGTCTCCCCATCGTTAGAAGGATAATTGATAAGCTGGGTGGTACTATTGAAATCCAAAGCAGTCAGGATGCAGGAAGCACAGTAAGCTTTACCTTATTGGCCGGAGCCAAAATCTCTCTGAATAGTGAACATGTCACTCAATAATCTTATGTAACGGACGGATAATTCATCTTCCATTCATTATAAAAAGAGCGGCATGAACCGGGAATGACCTGTCTTGCAACAGAATTGAAGTTTATAGCTAAAAGTTTCTTGAGGATTAAAATAAACAAATTCAAAGTGCAGGTTTATAAATAAACAGTGATCATCGACAGGAGTTCGTCGCGTTTATAGGGCTTTGAAATGTAATCATCACAACCCGCCTCTATGCATTTTATCCGGTCATTTTCCATTGCAAAAGCGGTTTGGGCAATCACCGGCAGATTTTTTCGTATTGCCTTAATTTCTTTTACAAGGTTGAGCCCGCTTGTATCAGGCAGTTTCATGTCCAAAAGTATCAGATCGATTTCATAGAGTCTCTCGAAATACTTCTTTGCTTCTTTTCCATCATGTGCAATGTACAATTCTGCTTCTGACTTTTCAAGTATCTTTTTAAGATATTCGATGCTGAATTCATCGTCTTCAATGATCAATATTCGTTTAACCTTCCAGTGGAAGTCCTTGATTTCCGCTTGCTTTTGTTCAGGTATTTCTCTTTCAATCTGGTTATAGTTTACGGAAAAGTAAAATTTGCTTCCTTTACCCTGTTCCGATTCTACCCAGATATCACCCCCCAGCAATTTTGCATTTCCTCTGCAAATGGCAAGTCCCAGGCCAGTTCCCCTGAATATCCTTTCCGGAGGTGGCTCCGCCTGTCTGAAAACTTCAAAGATTTTATCTTTGTATTCAGGATCAATCCCTAAACCCGAGTCAGAAACGAAACAGGTAAGTGTATTTTCATCGGAAGAATAATATCCGAATTGTATCTCACCGGCCTCGGTAAATTTAAGTGCATTGTCGAGTAGGTTTGTAAAAATCTGTCTGAATTTCAACAAATCTGTCGTAAGGGTAAATGGAATCCCATCCACCGGGTATTTACTTTCAAGACGAATATTTTTTCCTTTCGATTGGTTCAGCTTGTTTGTATAGATAATCTTCAGATCATTGAGCAATGTATCGAGGATAAAGGCTTCAGGATAAAGAACCAGAGTTTTTGACTCGATCTTTGAAATATCAAGAATATCGTTAATGATCTGAAGTAATTCATCGGACCGGTCCACGATGATTTTTGAATATTCTTCCCTATCTTTATCTGCCAGATCGCTTTTCCCCAAAAATCCCGCAAAGCCGATAATGGCGTTCATCGGAGTACGGATTTCATGGCTCATATTAGCGAGGAAAGTTGATTTAAGACGATCCGATTCTTCTGCCTTTTCACGCGCAACGATAAGTTCTTTATTAATCCTTTGAATATTTTCATTCGATTCTTTCAATCGTTCAATCGCGGAGAGACGTTTTTCATTCAGGCTGGCAAGTTCTTCATTTTGTGAAAGCAGTTTGTTTTCTCTATCAATCAATTCCTTTTTTATTAATTCTTCATTCCTTTCGGCGTCAATTTTTTTTAGGGCAAATGACAATTCGAGTGCCAATCCGCTTAGAAGTTTAATTTCATTTTCTAAAAAGTGATTGGGATTAACTGAATATACCTTAATGACACCTATCGACGTTGAATCTTGAAATAGTGGGAAAGCAGCAAGTGATTTTAATTTATTATTTATTAATTGTTCTCTTTCAGGCGATAAGTTTGGATCATTATGAATATCATTGCTAATAAATTGCCCACCAGAGATGATTGTTTGCCAGAATACATTCTTTTCTTCTGATAATCTGCCTGTAACCGCCGAACTTGATGTTTCAAGATAGCGTTCGTAGGTGGCGAATTGTGCAATCTGTTCGATATGACCCAATTCCCGGTTCAGCATCCCGATCCAGCACAAGTCATAACCGCCATCATTAAAAATAATTTCACAGGCTTCTTTTAGTAGGTTTTCTTTGTTATCGGCCTTAATTATGATTTGTTCAACATTGCTCATTAATTTATAAATGCGGTTGAGCTTGTTGATAGTATCCAGATCTACCAACCGTGACTTATAATAATGAGCCTCACGGTTCCTCCAAAAGGCTATAAATCCCAAAGCCAGAGCGACCAGCATTGCAGTTATCAAGCCAAAAATAAGGATGCCGCGCATCAGTAATCCGCTGTAAACTTCATCTGTGTCGATTTTAACGACGATATTCCAGTCTGTTCCCGGAATTTTTCTTGTGGCTGCAAGTACTTGCTTATTCCTGTAGTCCGTCCCTTCTTTTACGGTTTCGATATCCTTTGCTGCGACCCAGGCAGCAGGCAAATCAGTTGTAGTAATGGGTAGTTTAAATGTCATAGCGGCATGTTTCCTAAATCGCAATTCATTCAGAAAGAGAACATTGCCACCTTCTTTTTTAACTACCAAAACTTCTCCGGTTTTGCTTTTCGTAGGCCACGATTGCATGATCTCGAAAAGACCATTCTCAGGGTTGATAACAAACTGTACTATTCCTACTTTTTCGATAGAAGTATCAGTACGCAAAATAAGAGGAACAAAAATATCGAGATGAATAGAACTGTCAGCCGGATTCCTCTCCAAATCACCGAAAGTTATGAGACCGGTTTCCAGACATTTTGCTGCATCTGAAACACGTTCCCCTATATGTTCAACACCATTGTTGCTTATTGAATAAATGATTTTATCAGTTACGGGATCAATAATATTAATATCTACGTATGCATGATTGGTAAGAATTGTTGCGAGCCAGTCGTTCAGGTGGCTTTTGTTTTCTGCATTGGGTTCGGAAAGGAATTTTTTTAACGTTTGGATAAATGTCTGGTTACCATAAAGGAAATGACCCTCAGCATAGCGTTCAGCCCGATAGTTCGTAATCTGACTAACTTTCAACTCTGCAAGAGACGATAATTCTGCAAATTTATCAGAAGTAACCTGATTTTTCTGAGTGATGAAAAAGATTATACCTCCCACTAAAATAACTACGGAGATGAGCAGGTAATAAATCCGTAACCCTTTGGGAACTCTGATGCGGCTGGTTTCAGCCGGTTTTTTATTCAAAAAATCAGAATTATGTTCAATTGTATCCACAATAATAAGTATTGATAAATATCAAATTAGGGACTAACAGATTTAGTATTTAACTAACATATAAACTTCCCAAAATTTATTACAAAGCAAGGAAGGTACTTTTTGATAGGTATTCCTTCTAAAAAACACCAGTTTGTCATTATTATATGCCTTTTTGTTAAAATTATGTTAAGGAATTTCATCCAACTGACAAAACATTAATTCCAGTGTTTAAACGGACAAACAAACTCAACAGACAGAAGTTGTGTATATTTTATTTATTGTGATAACGAGATACTTGCCGGTCCCAATGATCTGTAACCGTCAATTGATAACAGATTAACCGTTAATCACCAATCAACCTGAACCGCAAAGTTATTAAAAGTTATTGGTTAATAGATTAGATTGTTGTGATATTTCGTTATTGTATGTAACAAGCTGCAAATAGATGGAATCGGATAAAAATCAAAGCCGGGATTAATAAACCTATGTATTTGTTGCTTAGTAACTGTTTTTTTAAAAAAATTATTTTTAACGATCACGATGCTCCTGAAAAAAAAGATTCATATTGACCATGGCGGATTGAAAAAGACTTCAGTCCGAGAGGATGCTGCTGGTAAATCGGTGATTTTTCATGACAATCTGGCTATTCAATCATTGTTCGGGGCAATTGCTGAAGGTGTGATTGTGATTGATGATACCGGCTCAATTGTCACCATCAATTCAAAACTTGAGGCGCTTACCGGAATTAAAAACGAGGAATTAATTGGTAAAAACATTAATGTGATAATCCCGGAAAGATTTCATGAGCAACACATGGGGCACTTGTCATCATATTTCAGAAACCCGCGAGAAAGACCATTAGGCATCGGTCTTGAATTGTACCTAAGAAAAAAAGACAATTCGGAAGTGCCGGTTGAGATCAGTCTGGGTTTTATGGAAACAGAATCCGGAAATCTGGCTGTAGGATTTGTAACTGATATTTCAGTTCGAAAAAAGGCCGAGGATGAACTTAAAACCAGGGCTGAAAATCTGAATGCTTTTTCATATACAGTTGCCCACGAAATAAATTCATCGCTCAATGGCATTATTCTGATGAGTTCGCTAATCAATGAAACAGATAATGAAAACCTGACTGAGGAACAAAGAAGATACATTGGTAATATTGAAATTACAGCCCGTAAGTTGAATACGATCGTTAACGAACTACTTTTGTTTGCAAGCACAAAAGAGGGCGACATAAAGATGGAAAAAATCGCCATGCACAAACTAATTACCTCGGCGCTCGACCGTTTGGTTAATGAGATTCAGGAAAAAAAAGCCGTGATAACTATACAGGAAAATATGCCGGTATGTTTGGGGTATGGACCCTGGGTAGAAGAAGTATGGTTCAATTTTATTAGCAATGCATTGAAATACGGAGGTATTCCACCTGTGATTTTTATAGGCTATACATCATACGAAAATTCAATAAAGTATTTCGTCCAGGACAACGGCCTGGGCTGGAGGGACAAAAATTTGCGCGTACAGGACAACAAAGATTTAAAAATTATTCCTGTTAAAGGTTTTGGGCTGGGTTTATCAATTGCCCAAAGAATAATCGACAAGCTCGGGGGTCAATTCGAAATAAAAACTGAGGTGGGAATAGGCAGCACGGTAAGTTTTTCTCTCCCCGCTGCTGATGTTTCTATTCATAATGAAAACAAAAAAACCGGCAGGAATTTATCGCCGGTTGAATAGGATATTGTAAATACTCAATTCCGGCTCCTTCCTTTTAAGTATTTTATAGATGTTTTGCCTTTTTGGTAATGCGCAGTGGTCTCAAATTAAAAGGCTCAACATAAAAATCCCATCAACAGGTCATGCATTTAGCTCAAAAAGGCTAAACAAAAAACTTTACTTTTGGCTCATGCTGCGCGAATAATTAATACAATGGAAAAATGTATAGAGAAGGGACAACATTTAATAAAAATGATTTTACTCAAAGTCCGCTAATAACCGGAGAATATGAAAACTGCTGGTTTATAAACTGTGATTTTTCAAATTCTGATCTTTCAAACATAAATTTTTCAGCTTGTGAGTTTGTTGATTGTAACCTGAGTTTGGTTAAACTGACAAAAACGGCTTTCCGGGTTGTTAAATTCAAGGATTGTAAAATGCTGGGGATGCAATTTGAAAGCTGCAATGCCTTCGGTTTATCAATTGATTTTGATAAATGCAACCTCGGTCAATGTTCTTTTTACCAAACCAAAATTAAAAAGACAACGTTCAAAAACTCACAACTTCAGGAAACGGACTTTACAGAATGTGATTTATCAGGTTCCTTGTTTGACAACTGCGATCTGGCTATGGCAGTATTTGAACATACGATTATTGAAAAGGCAGACTTTCGTACTTCCTTTAATTATTCCATTGATCCGGAAATAAACCGGATTAAAAAAGCTAAATTTTCTTTGACAGGGATAGCCGGACTTTTAAACAAATATGATATTGAGATAGACGGTTTAAATTAATATGGAACCCAGAATTGAAACATTAACCGAAAAAAAATTAATTGGCATACGAATGAAAATGTCCTTGTCATACAACAAAACAGTAGATTTATGGAGAAGTTTTATGCCTCGTCGTAAGGAGATTAAAAATAACCTGACAAATGAACTGTTCTCCATGCAGTTGTATAACCCGACATATAATTTTAATGATTTTAATCCCGATGCAGAATTTGAAAAGTGGGCTGCTATTGAAGTTAGTAACTTTGAAACACTTCCTGATGGAATGGAAATGATAACATTGACAGGAGGGCTTTATGCTGTTTTTATACATAAAGGAACTGCGAGCAAGGGGCCCATAACATTCCAGTATATTTTCGGAAACTGGCTGCCAAATTCTGACTACATTTTAGATCACAGACCACATTTTGAAATTTTAGGAGAAAAATACAAAAATGATGACCCGGATTCGGAGGAAGAAATATGGATACCTGTCAAAAGAAAATACGCCTCTCCCTAATAAAATTAGTTAACCCGCAAGTACCAATAAACACCCTCGTCCACTGCACATGAGTAATTAAAATTAATAGATAACAACGAGAATTGGATTGTTTAACGAGGATGCAATTATTCAGTCTGTCCTCTATACAATCCGTTGAAAAAATACCTCGCAAGCGTTCCAAGGCTGCGTGTTTTATACCCCCCTTCCTGGATAACAAGTGTTGGTAATTTTAACTGACCGATCAACCAGCCGTTCAATTCAAAATCCTTCGCACCTAAGGTCCAGGTTCCGGTAGGATCGTCTTTGGCTGTATCAAGGCCCAGGGCAACAATCAGGTAATCTGGTCCGAATTTTCGGATTGATGATAAAGCCTTTTCAAGCGTTATTCGGTAACCGGCGCCATCCAGGGTTTCAGGAAGCGGGAAATTAATGTTATAACCCCGACCGTTTCCTTCACCCTGTTCTTCCCTGAACCCGCTGAAATAGGGATATGCAAATGATGGATGCCCATGAATAGAAACTGTAAGTACATCCTGGCGTTCATAAAATATTTGTTGCTGCCCGTTTCCATGATGGTAATCGATATCGAGGATAGCAATTTTTCCATACCTGCTCATGTAGTCCGCTGCTATAGCATTGTTATTGAAATAGCAAAACCCGCCAAATACAAACCGCTCGGCATGATGGCCGGGAGGCCGGGTCAACACATAAGCAAGCTGCGTTCCTTCCAGAATTTCTTCGGCAGCAGTCAGAGTACTGTTAACTCCCCAGCGGGCAGCCAGGTATGCGTTCTGATTCAGCGGTGTAAAGGTATCAATGCAATAATAACCAGCTCGTACAGAAAGTTCCTTGGGTGGGCGTGCTCCGTTACGGATAGGGAAGACATAAGGATAAACCGATTTTCCCGGTGGCAGCGTTTTGCAGACACGTTTAAAATAATTTACATACCCCGGATCGTGTATTTTTAAAATCATTTTTTCGCTGAATTCCATGACCCTGCCTTGCCTGAATAAACCGGTTTTGACCAGCTCTTTACGGATACTTTCAACTCTTACGGGCGATTCCACATATCCAATATCCTTTACATGATGAATGGAATGTTTATCGTTGATTACCCAGAAAATTTTTTTCTTCTCAGGAAGGTTTGTTCTGAACACTGTAATATCCGTTTTCCTCTTGTATTTAAACGGTCTTAGTTGCACCGGATCACCTTGTACGCTGCCCGTTACTTTCTGTATATACTCTTCCGGACAATAGTCTCCGTATTTCCGTTCGAGAATAGCCCGAATAATTTTTTTTGTATGACCGGCACTGAGATTTTCATTTACACCCAACCCGTCAAAAACAAGGTATGGTGGACAATCATCGCCAGATGTTACTGGTGATTCAAAGTATGTATTGATGATGGGCCGGGCGCCGAATCGTTCATAAAAGGCAAGGCGCTTTTTATTCTGGATGAATTTTTCCTTATCCTGACAAAGAAGTGGGTCATCAGGAAGACATTCAAAAAAAATACCTATAGCACCATAGGCTTCCGCTTCCTCCCTCACCCGTTCATACAATGCACCACCAATACCTCCCGAAGTTTTGCCGGGCGAAACTGCCATGTAATCAAGGTAGCAAAACTGAAGATCGGGCATATAGAGAAAAAGGGCAAAACCGCGGATGTTGCTTCTACCATCTTCAGCAACAAAAATATTCGCCTCATACTTATATTTTAAAGGATCCGTTAATTGAGCAGAAATTTCATCAATTTTGGCTGGATTCAGATCTGGTATCTGAACCGAAATTATTTCCTTTATTTTATTCATCGCCTGAACATTCACTTCCAGGTGCGGATTTGATATTTTTCTGATCCTTAGCATAAAATAGTTTTTACAAATTTACTCAAAAACAATCTCGTGGTTCCTCTTCATGATGTAGATAACGCAATTCACTCACTAATTGATGTTTAATCCGTATTTATCAAGATTGGGATATTTTACTAATTTTGCATCCTGCTTTTTCATGAAGAACACTTTTCCTAATTCATGTTTCTTTAGGAAAGCATGGCTTCAAAAAAGAATAATTTACACTGGATTATTCTTTACCTGTAATATCAAATAGTAGCAAAACAACAATCAAAATTCATAGTATTTAAAAATAGCGATCATGAACACAGAACAAATTTTGAGTAAGTTAACAGATATTTCGGTTGAATATGCACCAAAGTTAATTGGGGCATTAATTATCTGGATTATTGGCGGTTGGATAATTAAATTCCTGACACGCGGAATTGAAAAAGTAATGGACAAACGCAACTTCGATGCGTCCCTGAAACCATTTTTTATAAGTTTTTTAAGTATTCTACTAAAAGTCATCCTTGTTATTAGTGTATTGAGCATGATAGGAGTTGAGATGACTTCCTTTATTGCTATTTTAGGAGCAGCTGGCCTGGCTTTAGGATTGGCACTTTCCGGCACACTGCAGAATTTTGCCGGGGGCGTCATAATCCTTATTTTCAAACCCTTTAAAGTTGGCGATTTCATAGATGCCCAGGGTCATTCAGGGAGTGTTCATCAAATTCAGATTTTTAACACCATATTAAAAACTCCGGACAACAAAACCATTATCATTCCCAATGGTGGATTATCCAACACCTCAATGACAAATTTTTCGACGGAGGAAACAAGAAGAGTAGACTGGACATTTGGCATAGCTTACGGGGATGATGCTGATAAGGCAAAAGCGGTTATCCTAAAACTTTGCAACGAAGATTCCAGGATCCAAAAGGAACCGGAATTGTTTGTTGCATTATCTGAATTAGGAGACAGTTCGGTAAACTTTGCTGTCAGAGCGTGGGTTAAAACACCGGATTATTGGTCCGTATTTTTTGATATGAATGAAAAAGTTTATAAAACGTTTAGCAAAGAGGGTCTTCACATTCCATTCCCCCAAATGGATGTTCATGTTCATAAAAATGGATAAGAAAAAAGGCTGTCCGCGATGCAGACAGCCTTTAGCAATAAAGAACCATTGAGCGAGTTAAGCTTTATTGCTTCCAAACTACCGGACAATTAACCAGTGCAACTCCTGTTCCCAGAACAGTGGCATTTGTAGCAGTTTGCCAGTTCATTACCATTCCAAAATCAGCGTTGTCGTATACATCCACATCCCAGAAGGGTGAATAGCCGGCATCTTCAGGCAGGGCTGCAATAACATTGTGTGTTTGCATCGTCCCTGTTTCAGTCATAAATCCCGACGGAGGGCCACCCCCAGTTTGTCCAGGATTAATATTAAAGCTTACCAGGATATCGGCTGTTGGTACCATATTGGTTCCGGTAACCATCAAATCTTTTTCGAAAAAGCTGAAATAAAAGACTATTTTACCCTTATACCAGCCACGAACAAGTTGATTCGATTCGCCGGAAGTATAGCGCATGGTAGCTGTTGAGCCTTCCGGAACGATCGGGCAGTTTACCAGAGTCATGGTCGGCTCAATTGCATAACCATTATTCACGATTTCCTGGTAACTGGTTACAACATTCGCCACATAATCGGCGGGCACTGTAACTTTGTTTACCTGCCAGAAATCATTGTATCCGGCATCACCCGGAATTACGTTCACAATGTTCAGCTGGTTAGCCACCGGTGTTGTTTCACCTGTATGAAATAATACATAAATTGGAGCGGCCGTTTGAGATTGCACGTCAAAATTATAATACCTCACAGCTCCGCCATTCGGTGCTAACCCCTGGGTAATAAAAGGTCCCTGATCGCAATCAATTGGCATATTAGCTCCGGGAAGGCCATTCGTTGCATCCCTGACAAATAATGTTCCTGCACTGCTGCTAAATCTGTCGATTGAGGCTTTAGTTGCAGCATTCGGATCTTTAGGTTGCGGACTCGTCGTCATATTATCCGTATTGTCCTTTTTACATGCCGTCGTTATAATCAGCGGCATCACGATTAATGTTACCAGTAGTTTTTTCATAACTAATTAATTTTTAAATGTTTATTTGGCAAAATTAAGCCGGGGATATCACGCAAATATCACGGAAGGGTAAAATTTATCTAACATTATTAAATACGGAAATTGAGGAATATCAGCATTTTAACCTACAAAAAGAAATGGCCTTTAAAAAGGCCAGTCTTGATAAATTAATAAGTTAGCTGAATTAATTAACAGGCAGTGCAAATGAAAAACTGGTTATTTCCCCAACTTTACTTTTTACATGGATCGGGATTTGATGCAAATCAAGAATCTTTTTAACAATGGCAAGCCCAAGGCCGGTTCCTTCTATGCCGCTTTTTTCTTTACTTACCTTATAATACCGGTCAAAAATATGCGGGAGATCGTTTTCAGCTATCCCTTCGCCGGTGTTTTCCACATCCACTTCAACAGCATGTTCAAGTCTTTTCACCTTTACCATCACTTTACCATTTTCAGGAGTATACTGAATAGCGTTACTCATAAGGTTTTGAATAACACGCTCCATCAATGAGATGTCTGCTTCGACCATGGGTAAAGATTTTGAGATATCAGAATTGATAGAAATGTGCTTCTTTTCAGCAAAAACCTGGTAATGCTGAGCCGCATCAGCAACAAGTTCGTTGATAAAGAATTTCTCTTTCTTTAGTTTGATTTGATTTGCATCCAACTTTGATAGTTCAAAGAGGTCAGCAACTAATTTCTTCAGTTTTTCACTTCCATCGAGTATGATTTGTAAATATTTCTTACGCTCCGCTGAGGAGAGTTTTTCCTCCTTTATCATGAGGGTTTCGATGTATCCGTGAATAACGGCCAATGGGCTGCGCAGATCATGCGATACATTGGCGATCAGTTCACGGCGAAGACTGTCAATCTCTTTCAATTCATCAATATTGTGAAGGATCGTATCAGCCATATTATTGAATGTCCGTGAAAGAATTGCAAGCTCACCCTTTGTTTTTTTCTCCGGAATACGTGCGTTGAGGTCTCCTTTTTCAAACCGTTTGAAAATACTAATGATAAACCGGAGGTTTTTGGTTAACTGCCAGATAAGAACCAATCCAATCGTAAATGCAGCGAGCAATGTAAGAATAAATGCGTTTGTTCCAACCCGGAGCCAATAGCTTTTTAACAAAGCAGCTGCAATAGTATCATATTGTTCGCTGGCTAATACCATATAGACAAACCCCAATAATTTGCCATCCTGCTTTACTTCAGTAGCCGAGAAAATCGTTTTCCTGCCTGGATTTCTTGGATCATCGCCCAAAACATAATCTTCCCCTTTTTTATTAATAAATTCATGAACCGGTGCAAGGCTGATTCGGTTCAGTTTTACTTTTTTATCAAGGACAACAAATGACAGGATTTTTCCTTCCGGATCAATCAGGTAGACTTCCAGGGAGGGATTCACAGCCATCATGGAATGCATGATCTTTCCCAGCGCTTCGTCGTTCACTTTACCATCAACAAATGGCGTTACCTCATGCAACATACTTTCAGCCACATGCGCATTCAGTCGTTGAGTTGTTTCTTTAAAATAATGATCGGCTGCCACAGCGGTTATTAAAATATAAGCCAGAGCCAGCAACAATAAAATTAATAGAAATGTGATACTGATGCGCCAGTATAAACTTTTACCAATATTTTTCAGATTCATGATTTTAAAATTTCGTCGTTAAATCGGTAGCCAATTCCCCAGGTTGTAAGAATAAATTTTGGGTTTGAAAGGTCCGGTTCAATCTTTGCCCGGAGCCTGTTTATGTGTGAGTTTACAGTATGCTCATAACCACTGAATTCGTAACCCCATACATCGTTTAAAAGCTGGTCGCGGCTATAGCTTCGTCCAGGATGTGAAGCAAGCAAAACCAAAAGATCAAATTCCTTTGGGGTAAGTTCAATACGGTCTCCAGAAAGCAATACTTTCCGTTTATCCAGATCGATTTCCAAATCACCAAAATATACAGGACCTGAATCATCAGTATCCTTCTTTTGAATCAAATGTTCCTGCCGTCTGAAAATCGCCTTGACACGTGCAATAAACTCCCGGACACCAAATGGCTTGGTAAGGTAATCATCAGCACCGGATTCGAGACCGAGCACCTTATCAATCTCTTCTGTGCGAGCTGTCAGCATCATAATGGGTGTGAATACCTCCAGCGCTCTCATTTTCTGAGCAATCCCGATACCATCCTTTCCCGGCAACATAATATCAAGTATTATGAGGTCATAATTTTTATTCAATGCTTTTTGTTCACCACTGATTCCATCGTAGGCTACTTCAACATTGCAATCAAGATCTTTTAAATGTATCGTAAGCAAATCAACAATATCCCTGTCGTCTTCGATAATCAATACGCTTTTCATAAGTAAAATTTTATGCGAAAATAAATTGCAGTTATCACGTAAATATCACAGAGGTATAAAATTAGTAAAATCTGCGCTAATTTTTTGATTAAAAAATAATAATGGCAAAGCCGGCCTTCCATGATAAATTCTTTTGAGGTCAGGTTTTTATTTTCAATTGTGGTCATTTATAAAATTAGGATTTTATCTTTGTACAGTTAATGCTAACTAAAGTTAATCGAGATTGTAAAGACATTAAAGGTTCTTTTTTATTTATTAATAATAAACAATCAAGATAAAAAATCGTTTTCTGATTCGTGGTTATCTTGAGTCTGTTTTCTTGAATTTGCTTACAAAACCTGGAGAATCACTAACTATTTAGAGGAGCAGACACTGTTTTAACAGGAATCTTTTGCTAATAAAAATCAATAAATTAGGTTAATTAAAGAATCATTTAATACTATTCAATGATGAAAAAAAATTATTCTAAAGTTCTTCACCTCAGTCTAATTGCAATAAGCATTGTACTTTTCTCCGCCTGCTCAAACAAAGAAGTAATTACTGATTGTCTGCATGGCCAGACGTTTGGGTTTTGGAGTGGTTTGTGGCATGGGATCATCGCACCCATCGACCTGATCGTAATGTTCTTCCGTGATGATGTGACGGTATACGCACAGAATAATGACGGAATGTGGTATGCTACCGGTTTTCTGATCGGTAGTGGTGGCTGGGGTATGCTTGGAAGTTTATTTCAAAAAAGAAAATAGTCTCATTTCATTAAAAATGACTCTGATCGAACCGTTTCGGAAACCAGACTTTCACAAAATCTCTAACTATCGATTTCAGTACATTGAAAAATTAATTCTATTTTGGCGCTAAATTTCCAATCTGATGAAAAAAAATTATCCAACAAAAAATCAATTCCTTCCATCATGAAAGTTGCAGTAACCGGAGCCAGTGGTCATGTTGGAAATTGCCTCATCAGGAAACTGATCGAGAAAGGATCTGAAGTAATTGTACTTCGGCATGATGATGAGGATGATCTTAAGAACATGGAAGTTCAAATTGTTGAAGGAAATGTCCTGGATAAAGACTCATTGAACAAGCTATGCCACCAGGCTGATCAGGTATTTCATTTGGCTGCCAAAATCTCTATCGACGAAAAGGAAAAGGAACTTGTGTACCGAACCAATGTTGAAGGGACAAAAAACGTGATCGCTGCCTGCAATGAACAAAAAATTAAGAGGCTTATCCATTTCAGCAGCATTCATACGCTCGATCCTTTTCCAATGGGTCAAACACTCGACGAAACCCGACCGATGATCGCTGACACCCATATGATATACGAGAAATCGAAAAAGGAAGGAGAAAAACTGGTGCTGGAAGCCGCAGCAAAAGGATTGCCGGCAGTAATTCTGACGCCTACAGCCATCATTGGTCCTTATGATAACAAACCTTCCTACCTGGGACAGGCGCTCATCAAGATTTATTCTAACAAATTGCCGATGCTCATTGGCGGCGGCTACGATTGGGTGGATGTACGCGATGTGGTTGATGGTGCGATCAGTGCGTCTGAAAAAGGAAGACCGGGTGAACGCTATATTCTATCCGGAAAATGGATCAGTTTAAAGGATCTTTCCAATATGATAAGTCAAATAAGCCATCGAAAAACACCGTCTTTTGTTGCACCGTCATTTCTGGCACACATCGGACTACCTTTTATTAAACTTTATGCCGATCTTAAAAAGGAGCATCCACTGTATACACGCGATGCCCTCGAAATTTTAAAAAATTCGAATCCTTTCATATCCAGCCGGAAAGCGCAAACAGAACTTGGATACAATCCCCGACCAATCGAAGAGACTCTGATGGATACATTTGACTATTTTAAAACCAAAGGATTTGTAAACTGAAATGATCGAAAATCAGATATTTTATACCATAGTCATTGGCTGGACCGCATTCGGGATCTTGTTGTTTCCGGTAATTTTACGAGTAACTGCTCCTTACGGGCGGCATGCAAAATCAAACTGGGGCCCGATGATCGGCAATCGCCTTGGTTGGTTTATCATGGAATCCCCTGCCCTGTTTTTAGTGACTTATCTTGTTTTAAAAGGAAAGAGCCTTCAGAATCAAGTTGTCATCATCTTTTTTTTACTGTGGTTGCTGCATTATTTTCACCGTACAATAATCTTCCCTTTTAGGATAAAAACCAAGGGGAAAAAAATGCCCATACTGATCATGCTCTTTGCTTTTATTTTTAATTTAATCAATGGCTTTATTATCGGGAACTGGATGGGATTCCTGACCGATGATTATACGATGATATGGCTGAGAGATCCCCGTTTCATAGCAGGGGTGTTCTTATTTTTATCAGGTTTTGCAATCAATCAGTATCACGATTGGATTTTGATCAAGCTGAGGAAAAGTGACTCCGGCACGTATAAAATTCCTTTCGGGGGAATGTTCCGGTTTGTTTCCTGTCCGAATTTTCTGGGGGAGATCATTGAATGGGGAGGGTTTGCCCTTCTTACATGGTGTCTGCCTTCTCTATCTTTTTTTATCTGGACAATCATTAATCTCCTGCCAAGAGCAATGGATCACCACAAGTGGTATCTGAAAAATTTTACGGAATACCCTGCCGGAAGAAAAGCCATCATTCCTTTTGTTTTATAAAGAATGAATGAGATGGGATCAGGTTTTCCCAATTAAAAATGGCCTTTTTATGATTCCTGTTCACCATTGAAATATCTTTGCACTAAATAAATTATATCATGAAAATTGGATTTATCGGATTGGGGCTAATGGGTAGCAGAATGGCTGCCAACCTGATTGAAAAAGGTTATTCACTGAATGTTTACAACCGAACAAAAGAAAAAGCAAAGCCGCTTCTCTCAAAAAATGCAATTTGGTGCGATTCTCCGGCAGCAGTTTCGTCCGAGTCGGATTTCATCATTACGATGCTTTCAACACCCGAAGCCGTGCAGGAAGTTGCGCTTGGTGAAAACGGTCTGCTTTCGGGCATGAAAAAAGGAAGCGTTTGGATTGACTGTTCTACAGTAAACCCATCTTTTTCAAAGCAAATGGCGGAGATAACAGAAAGTCTCGGATTGAATTTTCTGGATTCACCGGTTGCCGGTTCCCTTGTTCCCGCTGAAAAAGGCGAATTACTTCTACTTGTAGGCGGCAAAAAAAGCATCGTAAAATATTGTGATCCTTTATTAAAAGCCATGGGACGAAAATACATTCATGCCGGTGAAAATGGTCAGGGTGCAGCTTTAAAACTCGTGAATAATCTTGTGATGGCATTATCGGTTTATGCCTTCACAGAGGGATTGCATCTTGCTGAATCTGTTGGTATAACGAAAGATAAAATTTTTGATTTGATGGAAGGATCACCCATAGCCGCTCCCATGATGAGTATGAAGAAAAATAAAATTCTTACCGGGGATTATTCTCCGGAATTTCCATTACAGTGGCTGCTCAAAGATCTTCATCTTGCTTCCATAACAGCTTATGAACAAGGTATTGCTCTTGCCCGCAACCAATGCAGTTAAGGAAATCTTTGCGTTAGCGCGGCAGGCAGGACTCGGTGACAAGGATTTTACAGCTATCTATTCTTTTTTATCCGGTTTAAAACCCTAAAACGATGAATCTGAATACTGTTTTTGGTAACACAAAACCACTAATAGCCTGCATCCACTTAATGCCACTTCCTGGCTCTCCGGGGTATTCGGGCAGCATGAAAGAGGTATATGAAACGGCCCTGACAGAAACTGCAATTTTCAAGAAATATAAAGTTGATGGGTTAATCGTCGAAAATTTCAGGGATATGCCGTTTTACCCGGATAAGCTACCCGCTGAAACAATAGCGGCATTAACTGCAGTTACACGGGAAATTATTCGTGAATTCGACGGACCGGTTGGGGTAAATGCCCTTCGCAACGATGCCTATGCAGCGTTATCTGTTGCTGTAGCCGCAGAATGTCAGTTTATCAGAGTGAATGTACATACCGGCGCAGCAATTACGGATCAGGGAATTATTGAAGGGAAAGCACATACCACTTTGCGTTTACGAAAAACCCTTCATTCGAATGCACTCATTTTTGCAGACGTTGCCGTAAAGCACGCATCACCGCTTGGCAGTCGCAGTATTGAACTGGAAACGCGTGACCTTTCCGAAAGAGGCTTGGCTGATGCTATCATTGTTTCGGGTGACCTGACAGGTTCGGAAGCGAAAACAGAAGACATCCTGAAGGTTCGAAAAAATACTTCTATTCCGATAATTCTTGGCAGTGGGGCAACCTCTGCTAATCTTGATAAATACTTTCCGCTTGTAGATGGTATGATCGTCGGAAGCTACTTTAAAAAGGACGGAAAAGCCGGAAATCTTGTCGAAGAAACCAGAGTGGATGAATTTGTCTCTAAATTCAAAAGCCTATCCTGAGTCAGGGATTTTTAACTATATACTCGTAAACTTAATCTGGTTATCGTTGTTATTTCTTTGTATTTTAATCCTGTTAACGATTTATTAATTATGATGGAAGACCGATTTAATCACCGATACATTAGTGGCGATTTACCCTGGAATTTAAACAGACCAGACCGAAACTTGCTGGAAAGTGTTGCAAACTTTGCGATTAATCCTTGTAAAGCAATAGATATCGGTTGCGGAACCGGAGATAATGCAATATGGCTTGCCGGGCAAAACTTTAAAGTAACGGGCATTGACCTTGCTCCGGTTGCCGTTGAAAAAGCAAAGAAAAAATCCCGGGAAGCTCAGGCAGAAATTAACTTTGCAAGTCTTGATTTTTTAACGGAAAAGGTTCCGGGAAATCCTTATCACTTCGCTTTTGACAGAGGGTGTTTCCATACGTTCGGAGATACCCATGAAAGAAGACTTTTTGCAAAAAACGTACACAAAATTCTGGACGAGGATGGGCAATGGTTATCCCTCATCGGAAATGTTGATGACGGACGCCTGGAGATCGGACCGCCCAAACTAACGGCCTCAGAAGTTGTTTCGGCAGTTGAACCAAATTTTGAAATCATCTCACTTAAATCGGGAATATTCGATTCAAAAGATGTCAATCCTTCCAAAATCTGGATTTGTCTGATGAAGAAAAGAAAATCCTGAATGAAATAATCCTGCAAAAATCTTTAAACTGGAATTTGTATCTGTTTAATCCTTAAGCCATAAGTTCGATGACAGTAATTTCAGGAAAGATGCCAACCCGACCCGGATAACCAATAGATCCAATTCCGCGATTGACATATAGATGCTGGGTTGTTCCGGTAACTTTGTTTGATACCGTATAGAGACCCGCCCAGTACTTATACATATACTCCACAGGGCTCCACCTTAAACCGGGAATTTCAAATCCGAGTTGCCCGCCATGGGTGTGTCCGGATAAGGTCAAATCAATGGTTGAATGGAAATTTTTGACCTTCCTGGCAAAATGAGATGGGTCATGTGACAACAAAATTCTGACAGAAGCATTTTCGCTTCCCCTGAAGGCTTCTTCAAGATTGCCATATTTCTGGAATCGCTTGTATGAACCCCAGTTCTCGACTCCCAAAATTGAAATTTCATCCTCCCCCCTTTTTAGGGAATAATTTTCATTTCTGAGTAATTTCCAACCCAGACCTGAATAAAAATCATACAATTGCAGCATATTGTTTTCTTTCGCTTCCGGACTTGACCAACGCTTGTAATCACCATAGTCATGATTCCCCAGATATACATGTGACTCCGTGTTTTGCATTCAGATCCGGCAAGTATGTCCTTAAACTCAAAAGCTTCTTCCGATGCAAAATTTACCAGATCACCTGTAAAAAATATGATATCGGGATCCATTTCATTGATTGTTCTTACAGCATATTCGAGATCATCCTTTGATAAGCCAACTTCCAAGGTGGATATCCGAAAACTGTACGATTTTAAATCCATTGAATGCTTCCGGTAAGTGAGGCAAGCGGACAACTTCCCTCCAGATTTTAAAATCATGAACCCATTTTAGCATGCCGAGGAGTAGGCTTCCAAGACATCAGTCCACCACCGATCAGCCTGCTTTCCTTAAAAATGCACTCCTGCTGATTTTTGTTCGACCATTTCCACTTTTTTAGTCTCGGAAGAAACAGATTTAAATTTACGCGAACGCACAAATTTAATCCCGTCGGCAATCATCAGCAATGCCATCGGGAATCAATTTGGATGCATATCCAACGAAAATAAAACCACCAACTAACGTGATGAATGCTCTTTTCGCACCCTGTTCTTTCAATAAAAAAGAACCGATAACAAGAACTCCGATCAGGATTGCCGGCAACCAATACAAGGTTCTGGTGAAAAAAGCGACAGGCTTTTTCCACGATTTAATTATTTTTTTATAAGAAGAATACAGGTAATAATCTGCCAAAAAAAGTATCAAAAAAACCGGGTAACGACCAGCATCTTTAGGAAAGTAATGCGCAAGAACAAAATAAAAACCCAGAAGAACAACAACTAAAATTAACCCCTTAATGTATTTTCTCATTGCGAATAGTAACGCCTGAATTGAATTAAATTGTAATCAAGCAGAAAAAAAATTAAATTTTTACGCAAAATCTTTAATGTAGTTAACTAACCCTTTTGAAGTAAAAATGTTCATGAGTTTTTCGGGAAGGGGGGCAAAACTAAATTCCTTTTCACTTATTTTAACAACCCCCTTTTCAAGGTTTACTTCAACTTGATCACCCTGTTTATAAGCATCGACTGCATCGGGAAGAATAATAATTGGCAATCCCTGATTAACAGACGAACGGTAAAATATCCGGTTCACCGATTTGCAAATAATCGCTTGTACTCCTCCGAATGCCAATCCAACTGAAGGATGCTCCCTGGAACTGCCGCAACCAAAATTGGCACCGGCTATGATTAAATCACCTGTTTTCAAGCCTTTCCGCAAATGTATCATCAAATCCCTTAAATAAATGAGGCATAATTTTTTCAGGTTCTGAGCTTAATACAGCATAGGTAAGATTTCCTGCGAACATTTGATCCGTATTTAGGTTATCTACATCTGAGTAATTCCAGATACCGCCTTCATAACGGTCCTCATCTTTTTTTATTTCGACCGTATCACTTTGTTTCGCCGAATAAGGAAACTTATCATTTTTAGTGATTCTGCGCGGATCGGTGATCTTTCCTGTGAGCGCGCTGTGAGCAACTGTTGCCGGTGATGCCAGATAAATATTAGCTTCCTTATTACCCATTCGGCCTTTAAAATTCCGGTTTGCAGTGGAGATAACATTAATGCCGTCGGCAGGTATTCCCTGGCCGGTTCCCAGACAAGGCCCGCAAGATGAAGCAAGCACATCGGCACCGGCCTCCATAAAGGTTTCGATCAACCCTTCTTTCATAGCCTGCATGTAGATTTTACGTGATGCAGGTATCACCAGCATAATCACATCATCTGCAAGTTTTTTTCCCTTCAGTACACGTGCAGCTTCGCGAAGATCTTCGATACGACCATTTGTGCAAGTACCGATCATGGCCTGGTTGATTTTTATACCCTCCACTTCTGATAATGCCTTCACATTGTCAACATGATGTGGTGCAGCAACTACAGGGAACAATTCATTTAAATTAATTTCGATTTCCTTTTCGTAAACAGCATTTTCATCAGCCCAAACACCTGTGACTTTATTTCCAAAATAATCGTCAAGAACTTTATCTGCTGGAAAGACCGCATTTTTTGCACCCATTTCGGAAGCGAGATTGGCAATCGTCATGCGATCAGCGACGGTAAGCGATTTCACACCATCACCATGATATTCGATTGAACGGTAATCTGCACCGCTGGAACCGAGCATTCCGATGATCCAAAGCGAAAGATCCTTGGAATATACACCTTTTGGCAATTTACCATGCAGGGTAATTTTAATTGATTCCGGCACACGGAACCAGGTCTCTCCCTGTTTCCATAAACCGGCCGTTTCCGTCCTGTCAATTCCCGCTGCAAAAGCATTAAAAGCACCCGCTGTGCAGGTATGACTGTCACTACCGACAATGATCATTCCCGGCCTGGCATATTCGGCCATGATCTGGTGGCAAATACCTTTTCCGGCATCATGAAACTTATGAATTTCCTTTTCCTTAACAAGGTTGCGTATGTATTGATAATCATTGGCCAGCTTGGCATTGGTAGGGGGAGCATTATGGTCCAGAACAATTAACAACTGATCAGGATTGGCGATTTTCTCACCACCCATCTTGCCAAAAGTCTTGGCTATACTTGCTGTATTATCGTGCGATAAAATAATGTCTGGCCTGGCAAATACAATACTCCCGGCCTGTGCATTAAAAATCTTTTCTGCGAAAGTCATTCCACTCATAACAAATTGTTTTAATGTTCGTACAATCGGGTTCAAAATTAATTTTTTTTTGATTTAACTAATCTTTTACGAAATTTTACTGTTGTACTTTTTACACGGCTTTTAGTTAATTTTGCCTTTTAAAATATGAGAGATATGAATATCAATGGAATGAATGAGGAGGATTTGATCAGGGAAGCAATAAAGGACAAGACGTGGAACGAGATCATGTCGACCGATTCCTGGGCAGTTTTTAAAATTATGTCGGAACTGGTAGACGGTTTTGAAAAGCTTGCCAAGATCGGTCCCTGTGTATCCATATTTGGAAGTGCCCGAACCAAAGAAGAATCAAAGGATTATCGGTTGGCTGAAGAAATCGCCTATTTACTGACAAAAAAAGGCTTTGGGGTAATTACCGGTGGTGGTCCAGGTATTATGGAGGCGGCCAATAAAGGCGCCCATTTTGCACGCGGTAAATCTGTCGGGCTAAATATTTCGCTGCCATTCGAGCAAATTCCAAATCCGTTTATCGACACCGATAAATTTATCAACTTCGATCATTTCTTTGTTCGCAAGGTGATGTTCATGAAATATTCACAGGGGTACATTGTACTTCCAGGAGGATTTGGCACACTGGATGAATTGTTTGAGGCCATTACACTTATTCAGACCCACAAACTGGTAAGGTTTCCGATAGTTCTCGTTTCGAAGGATTACTGGGAAGGTTTAATGAAATGGATAAACGAAAGAATGCTGGAAGAAAAAAAGATCGCTGCCGATGATCTGAATATTTTCTCCGTTGTTGATACGGCTGAAGAAGCCGTTGGTGTTATCGATGATTTCTACCAGAAATACGCACTGAAACCGAATTTCTAGTCAATTATATATCATATATTAGTGCGGATTTATGTTGATTCAGGGTTATTTATCAGTCTAATTCATTTTATAGACCCGTGAAATCAAATTGTAAATTACGCTTAATTCTTTCCCAGCAACAGATGAGAGTGAAATATAAAATACTAATTTTGGAGAATGGTGAAGTCGCGATATGATAAAGAAAAACTTATTCGCTATTGGAAGAATGGTTCCGATGACGATTTTGACACTATGTTGGCCATGTTTGAAAAGAAAAAATATAACTGGGCTTTATTTGTAGGTCATTTAATGATTGAAAAATTATTAAAAGCCTTTTATGTCAAGACGAAGAATGAATTCCCGCCTTTCATTCATAACCTTCTGAGGTTAGCTGAGATGTGCGACATCGAACTTACAGATGAACAAAAAGTATTTTTTATAACGGTTACTGCATTCAATATTAATGCAAGATACGATGATTATAAACTGAGTTTTCAGAAAAAATGCACACCTGAATTCACAACACTGTGGATTGAGAATCTCAAATCAAACAGACAATGGATAAAAAAACTAATTCAATAATAAAACAATTCATTATATCAGTTGCGAATCATACTCCCGGATTTGTAAATGCGTATTTATTTGGTTCTTATGCTAAAACGATTCAAAAACCCGAGAGTGATATCGATATCGCACTTGTTATCGATAACCTAAAGGATTCTGACAAATTTGATATTCAGGTGCAATTGATGTTACTTGCGTCAAAGTTTGATTCACGAATAGAACCTCATCCAATATCACAACAAGATCTATCCTCAGGAAATCCATTCGCTAACGAAATTATAAAAACTGGTCGGAAAATCTCACTTAAATAATCCGGTTGGCAGGAATTTTTCACCGCGGTTAAAGTAAACAATAGGATCATAACCTGCAAATAGATCATATTATGCGAAGATCAGCGGAATTTAGGTGAAAATTTTTACCTGGAAATTACAAACCGGGTATAACTCTCATCCTTTTTTATATTCCCATTAATCACCTTACAGATATAAACCCCGGGAGGCAGTAAACTTATATCAATAGAAACAGGTGTTACAAATGTTTTCTTAACTGAAATCAGTTGCTGCGAATAAAGGTTGAAAATGGTTATTTCTTTTAGCTCAGGCAAAACATCTGCTGAGAATTTCAGATAAATTTTATTTTTGGCCGGGTTCGGAAAAACAGAAAAGGAGAAGTTATTTTGTTTAGGATTATTTATTCCCATCACAGGCGGAGCGGCTGATCCCTTGTAATAATTCATACCACCAGAAAAATTACCGATTATCATGTCAAGAAAGCCGTCATTGTTGAGATCAATTGATTGTTGCACCTGTCCGGATACCGTTTTGTAACGGAAATGCTGCATTATCGATCAGCAGATACAGCGAATCATTTTTAATAAACTTTCCTGTCAGGTTTCCTTCAATATTTTTATAATAGAAAACTTTACCATGCTCTGAGCCAACGATCAATTCCGTTTTATTTGTTTTATTTTTAAAGAAACAAGGCGTACTATAGCCGGTATAGGAGACTAGCGGGTCAGTCACATTCACTTTTCCCAAACTATCTGTTGTGAGGTTAAAAACCGGATTCGTAATTGTTCCGGAGTTTTTATAATAGTTTAAATTCCCCTTTTCTTCTCCTATGATCAGGTCAGGCAATCCATCGTTATTCAAGTCGTAAAGCTGGGGTGCACTGAAAGCTCCGACATCGATATTCTGAAAATTTTTAACAGGTTCATCAAATTCCATCGACTGACCTGCACCGGCAATGTTTTTATAAAACCATAAGGTACCGTCTTCCATTCCAATGATCATATCTGCCTTCGTATCCCCGTCAATATCACCGAAAGCCGGATAAATTCCTGTCAAATGCTGAGCGGAAAGATTGTTAAAATCATGCGTGATCTGCGTAAATTCAGGATTCTGCAACGTTCCGGTATTCCTGAATAACGCAATATTCGACCAGTAAACGGAAGTCAGTGCATTGGCATACCCATAATAGGAGTAAATGTAATACCCGTAATCAGAGACAAACAAATCCATCAATCCATCTTTATCGTAATCGAAAAACACGGGATAGGCTCCCGACCCCACGTCAATCATATCCTCCTGCAAAAAATTATTCATTTCGAAATTAAAATGCGGATTGTTGTTGGTTCCGCTGTTCAAATACAACCAACTGCTCCTGTAGTTATTATTTTTGTTGAGGCTTGGATCGAAAGGAGAAAGCAGCAAATCCTTTAATCCGTCATTGTTAATGTCGATATAAGCAGGTGCCGGCATGGAAAATAAATTGACTGCTTTATTATAGCTGGGAAAAAGTGTATCCTGACTGATGATGTGAGCCGAATCAGGATTACCGCCATTGATCAGTTGCACAAGGTTCGGATAATCTACATCACCGATGAGCAGATCCTTATCATTATCGGCATCCAGATCAAGGGCGAGAAAAGTAGATCCGGTGTGCCTGAAGGGATCGATAATCGTATCAGGTTGTTCTTTAAGGTAGCTGATTGTGCAATTTTTTCCTCCGATGCACGTATCCAGATAGATGATGTTCGATTCGGCATTTTCGGCAAAGTATCCCCAGCAATTCGACACTTTCTGATAAATCAGTGAATCAGGTGTTCCATAAAGTTCCATTGAGAGGTTTTTATGCATTTCGACAAAAGAACCGAGCCCCCAGAATGTCAGGATGTCAAGGTCACCGTCGTTATCAATATCGGTAATTGCCGGATAATCAACACTCGTCACGAGAATATTTACATAACCACCTCCCTGGTAAGATGTCAGAAATGGATATACCACAAGCTCGAATTCAAGGTGATTAACTGAAATGTTTTTATAGACAATGATTCCCGGATAATCATAAGAGTATGTAAAAATATCCTCTTTGCCATCCGCATTGTAATCCACCAGTTCAGCCCAATCATGCAGTTCAGGAAAATTTTCGATGTATTCGGGAGCAAATTCATAATCTGTCGACCCCTCTGTTCCTTTATTTAAAAAGGGGAGAATACGGTTCCCATTGCGGTCGAAGACAAACAAGTCTTTTTTCCCGTCCATATCCATATCCACTTCTCCAAACTGACAGGAATTCATTCCTCCTGCCCAGGGAAACTTGTAGGCTTTCTTTGATTCGTTGATTACCGGAAGCTGAAATTTCTGATCTTTCGGCAGGGCATAATAAAGCTGTGCTCCGGGTTGGTTCAGCCCCGTGAATAATAACACAACAAGGATAGTGATATGTTTACTGATTCTCTTTAACATGCAGGTAAAGGATTTCGATTTTCATTCTTCTTTATTCACCATAAACAGCATCTTTTAATCGCCCCATCATATCTGTGGCCTTCCCCTGAAGGAAATAATCTGTTATGGTATTGGTAAATTTGGATAATTCAGTATTTACTTCGATGATGGTAGCACCATTCTGCCTTGCAAGGAAAGGTATCTGAGCAGCAGGCATTACTTCTCCCGTACTTCCGATCAGGATAACCACATCAGCCTTTGATGCAGCATTAATTGAATTCTCGTAAGCATCCACAGGGATATTTTCGCCAAAAAAAATGAAATCGGGCTTGATAAGTCCCCCGCAATCCCTGCAAAGCGGAGGAAGGGAATTAAAGTCGATATCCGATGGAACGTAATACGTATGACAGCTTGTGCACAGCAGTCTCTGCGAATTCCCGTGAAATTCGTAAACAACTTTATTTCCGGCCTGCTGGTGAAGGTTATCGATGTTCTGTGTAATTACGCATTTAAGCAAGCCGCTTTCCTCAAATTCAGCAAGGATTTTGTGCGCTTTGTTGAATTTTGCCGTTCCAAAATAATCGTAGAACAACTCCCTGATCACGACCCATGATTTCTTTGGATGATTGTGAAAAAAACCGAGTTCGAGCGCTCCCGGATCGTACTTGCTCCAGATGCCGTCCTTGCCCCTGAAAGGAGGAATACCGCTTTCAACCGATATACCCGCGCCGGTAAAAGCAATGGCATACCTCGACCTTCTTAATACTTCGGCAGCTTTGGAAACTGTTAAATCATCTGTCATAATATCTGGTAATTCACCTTTCAAATGTAAAGAAAATTAATAATTGAGCTGTAACTAATCAGTATTTAAAACGACTTAAGTTTTAGGTATTTATGGTTTAAAGAAAGCATCCCAATAGATTTTTAATAGAGATAATACGTAAATTTATTTAAAAATCGGTGTTTGAATAAGGAAAGTTACAAAATAAAATTTATTGGCTTGCTTTCAAAATTCAGGTGCAGTTAACTTTAAGCATTTTAGTCACTCTAAACTTTAGTCACTGATTAGTGACATTGACCTTTGTTAAATTATTATCCTGAGCATTACCGGACAAAGTAATGAACGTCATTTGATGGGTTTGCATTGCAAATGATGCTTGTTCTCTTCCGTGATTTCCCAACATCCCGAATTCCTGATTTTCATCAATGTCGATTTTCGTGGCTGGTGACCATCTTCGAGGATTAAAATTCCGTTCGGTTTTGTTATCCTGGTCAATTCTTTCAGAAATGCATTCGGATTGCTGACCATATGAAACATATCTACGGCATAAATAAGGTCGGCAGAATTATCCGGAATGGCACTTTCTGTTTTACCTGCCTGCACAACCGTAACATTGACAAGATTATGCTTTTTTACAAGTTTTTCAACTGATTGCACAGCCAGCCTCTGAATGTCGGTTGCAATCACCCGACCATTTTCTCCCACCAGTTCCGAAGCACGCCGTACATGCCTTCCGGGTCCGCACCCATAATCAACGACAGTAAAGCCAGGCTGTATTCCGAAATCGTCAATGTGTCTGTCAAAGGGTTTAAAAAAATCATAAACTTTGAATATAAGCGTCATGATCCTGAAAGAGATGTCGGGCATTCTGTCTGTTTCGTTGCCGCATATTATTTTTTTCATTTCGTTAATTTGTTGGTTTTTATTCCTTGTTTATTTAGGATCCAAAATTAAGTAAACGAAGATAACATTCTTAAATATAATCTTTAGCATGCCATTATCAAAGCGTTAATTCCCTTATCTGATTATAGGACGAAAGATTAGCGGAATTATTCCGTAAAAAATCATCTTAAAAATCTAGTTGAATAGTTTTGAAAAGAAAATTCAGGGGTTTTGGATTTCTTTTTTACTTTCCTTTGAATAAAAGAAAGTAATCATGAATGCAATGCTGTTACTGGTCGGAGCTATTCTCTTTAAAGCACTTAGTGAGTGATCCCGCTTGATTATCCAATAGCTGAAACAAGAAATTTATTTTAAATCCCTCAGTACTCTCAATGCCTCGTCGACATGTTTTTTGGCTTGGGTTTGAGAGTCGTACATAAAAACCACTTTGCCCGATTTATCGACGATATAGGTAACTCTTCCCGGAATAGCACCGAAAAAATCAGCAGGTACGCCAAAAAGCTTTCGTACCTTGTTTCCTTCATCGCTCAGCAAGGTAAAGCTAAGGTTGTATTTTTCGGCAAACTTTTTATGGCTTTCGACAGATTGCCCACTGATACCAATTACCATAGCATCGGCATCGCTGAACGCCGCATACTCATCGCGGAAATAGCAGGCTTCGGCAGTGCAACCCGGACTGTCGTCTTTGGGATAGAAATAAATGACGAGATTCTTTTTACCAATCTCAGATTTTATATCAAATAAATTACCGTCCTGATCGGGAAGTGTAAATTCCGGAACTGCACTCCCAACTTCAACTTTACTCGTTTGAGAATTAGGGTTATAAAACATAAAAAAACCAAATAATAAAAAATAAAGGTACAAATACATGTGTCAAATATTTCAAAATTTAAGAATATTCCGATAACGAATAATTGATTCCGAAACTCAGAAATAATAATTGTGCTGTTGACGAGTTCCATGATTAAATGACATAAATGGATACATAATGTTCATTCGTTCAGGTCGAAATTCCTTAACAAATTTAATTCAAATTCAGCTTGTTTATTTACTGGAAAATTGAGAATGCGTAAATTATAGCAAGAAGGCCGCGGGCAAGTTTGCTATATTGGAAGTTCTTCTTAAATCACAAATAGTTCTTTCTCTTTTTTTTGTATTACTTCGCCAATGACCGCACTTTGAGGATAACCAGCGTTTACAAGGTCGGCAAGCATGCTATCCGCTTTACCGGAAGGAACCGCAATCAGCATGCCGCCTGAGGTTTGTGCATCCACTACCAGCATTTTATGATTGTAATCAACGCTGCCGCCGAAAGAACAATGGTTTTCAACAAATTCGATATTCCGGAAAGCAGCGCCGGGTATACAGCCCATCTCGATCAGTCCGGGAACATTATTCAAATAGGGAACAGAAGCTGTATTGATGCGTATAGAAACGTTGCTGCCCTGTGCCATTTTAAGCGCATGACCCAGGATACCGAAACCGGTAATATCGGTAGCGCCTTTAATTTTGTATTTCCTCATTAAATCGGCAGCACCTTTATTCAGCTGCTTCATCGTCATGACTGCCGCCTGATAGGTTTCCTCATCCGTCAACTCATTCCGTTTTGCCGAAATGATTACACCTGTACCGACCGGTTTAGTAAGAATGAGGACATCGCCGGGTTTAGCACCTGTATTGGTAATGATCCTGTCCGGATGAACCCAGCCTGTAACCGATAAGCCCACCACCGGAACATCGTTGGCAATGGTATGCCCGCCAATAACTACACCTCCGGATTCGGTAACTTTATCCTGAACACCTCTCAAAATCTCCTTTAAAATCTCAAGCGGCAATGTTGCAGGAAACAGAACAATATTCAGCGCAGTAAGCACATCCCCGCCCATGGCATACACATCGCTGAGCGCGTTGGCGGCTGAAACCTGTCCAAAATCATACGGATCGGAGCAAACGGGCGGGAAAAAATCGGTGGTCTGAACCAGCGCATAATCATTGCGGATTTTATAAACTCCGGCATCATCGTGGGTGGCAGATATCCACCAGTACATTTTCATTGGTCACTTTGGGTAAGTCGGCCAAAGCTTTTTCGAGTTCAGCAGCCGGCAATTTCGCCGAACACCCCCCCTGTTCTACCAGATTTAATAAGTTAATTGCCATGTTCAAGGTTCAAGGTTCAAGGTTCAAGGTTCAAGGTTCAAGGTTCAAGGTTTAAGGTTTAAGGTTCAAGGTTCAAGGTTCAACGTTTAATGTTCTAAGTTCAACGTTTAATGTTCAAAGTTCACACAGTACTCAGTACTCAGTACTCAATTCTAACATCTAAAGTCTCGCGTCTAAATACTAATCACCTTTCCCGCCTGTAACATGCTTTCGAGAATCTCATGCATATTTGTGACGCGGCCGACAGCAAGCTCATTCATTTTTTCAAAATAATCCAGACAGGTTCCACACGTGATCAGATCGACGCCTTTTTTTTCAAGCTCAGTTAGATGAACCAGTGAAGGCGCTCCCTTTAATACAAGATTGATCCCGGAGTTCAGAAAAATGATTTTTTGAGGAAGTACCTCATATTCCTTAATTGTATTTAGCATGCTTCCTGCAAGCACAAAACCCAGATCGTTGTCCCCTTCGCCGATGCGGTCCTTGGCGAATACCACCACATAACTTTTATCGGTTTGAACAGGTGTTTCGCAATACGGATCGACTTCCGTCAGTTCTGAAATCCGGTCTGTTTTGTTTACACTAATTTCAAATTCATTTCCTTTTTTCAGTTGTGCTGCAGGAATTCTATTGTCCTTCAGATATCGCATTACATTTTGAACGGACGTTTCGCTGTCGAGTATCACTTTGAGCGTTTCATCCTGACCCAAATCTTTCAGGGCTTTTTTGGTTTCAATCAAAGGCATCGGACATTTTTTGCCTTTTACATCTATTGTTTTCATTGTGAGTTTGCAGTTAGTTTTTGTTAATCATTTCTTTGCCTTTTTCCGTAATGTCAATGAAGAAGGATCGTTTAGCGATAATCCCTTCATCAAGATAAATACCTTGTAGAACCTGAACCAGCTTTTTTGTACCGTTGATCAGTAAGCGGAATTCCTTTTCATTAATTCCCTTTTCCTTATTTTTCAGATCATTCAATAGGATTGTCCGGCATTTATTCACAATGGAATGATGGAGATAATCCCGTTCGAAAAAATAGATTTTTTGCTCACGACAAAGGTATTTTTGAAGCATCTTCAGCCTGTCCTTGTTAATTTTTTTAGCAAGAGCTGCTGATTCTGTATCTGTTTCCAAAGGTACTTCAAGGCCTGCATTTTTGTAATAGTCATCAAGCCAGTTCAGTTGTTCCAGCGTTCGCGGATCGATAGTTACCTGATGCTGCACATGAGCCCAGGTTTTCCCTTTTTTTATAATGAATCCATCCCTTGCAAGCTGCTTTATTAATTCATCAAGGTAAATTTTCCCTGCCTCATTTTTTGCAAATCCCAGTTTACCAATAAATTCAATCGTATCAAGCCCTTCTTCAAGAATCGGATTTTTCTGATGCCATGAAAGAAGTTCGTCGAGAACTTTTTGGTGGTATTCCCTGTTCATTTTTTCGCTTACCATCACATTTTTCCCGTCTTTACTGATAAGAAGTATGGATTGATCTCCGGAATTCATGCATTCTTCAACGATTTCCAATTCCGGTTTATTCAGCCGCTGTGCAATTTGGTTTGCCAGTACAGGTGTATTTTCCTTATTCAGTTCAATTTTGATCAGGTTAATGAATTTATCGTTGTTTTGGGATGCATCAACAAGTTCTATTAAGCTGCCGATTAATTTGGGTGTTCTTTTTTTGTGATGAAGAGGATTGATATCGACTACGAAACCCCCACCCAATGTGACATCATTGGAAGAATTCCGGATGATGAATTTATCTTTATTAATTAATATCGCAGGTTTATGAAGATGAAGCTGGACAATGGCTGTTTCACCGGGTTGCAGACTGTCTTTATCGAGCAGATGCATGCGTGCTGAACACTCGAACGTACCAGTATAAAAAAATACGGTTGACCATAAATTTAGATGAACATTGCAATCGAAAAATGTAAATGCCGCATCGACAAGGCTAGTATCTTCAAGAGGTTTTTCAGCCAGTAACATACCCCGCTCAAAATCTTCGGATTTCAATCCGGCAAGATTTAACGCAGCTCTGTCACCGCAATATACCCTGTCCACAGGTTCACCGTGTCGTTCAATATTCCTGACTTTAATCTTTTTCGCTTTACCCGGTAATAAGTAAACATCGCTTCCTGCACTTACGGAACCTTCAAGCACAGAACCGGTAACAACATATCCGATTCCCTTTACATTAAAAATCCGGTCGATGTACATCCGAAACGTACCTGAATGATCCCTTTCTTTTAAATGAGGGATGATTTCAGCAATACGGGCGACCAAATCATCCATTCCTTTGCCTGTTAAAGAGGATACATTGACAACCGGTGCGTTTGCAAATTTGGTTTTCTCTAAAAATTCTGCAATTTCAAGGTGTGCAAGTTCCAGCATTTCCTCATCCACCAGATCGGCCTTGTTGAGAACAATGATTCCATGCTCAACACCCAACATTTCAATGATTTTAAAATGCTCAATCGTCTGCGGCATAATTCCGCTGTCGGCCGCTATTACAAGCAAAACAATATCAATCCCAAATGCACCGGATACCATTGTGCGGATAAAATCCTTGTGTCCGGGAACATCAACAATTCCCAGAGACTCACCTGTGGGTAAGGTCAAATGAGAAAAGCCCAGATTAATGGTGATTCCACGCTCCTTTTCTTCTTTGTGCGTATCGCAGTCAATGCCTGTGAGTGCTTTGATCAGGGCTGTTTTTCCGTGATCGACATGGCCGGCTGTTCCGATAATAAAATGTTTCATTTCTGATTGATTTTACTATAAACTTCAACTATTATTGAGGATAGCATCGGTATCTGCTCTTCGGGAAGGGTCATCATATCGAAATAAACATCGCCTTTGCGAAGGATGGCTACAACGGGGGTTTTACATTGCATCAAACCGTAATAAAGCTTTTCCGAAAATTCCGATTTCTTTTTACCGGATTTTCCATTTATGTCGAACCGGACTGCATAACTGTCGAATTCTTTTCCGGGTAAGGCGCCACCACCGCATTGTCCTTTGCTTGCGACTACTGAACTATTAATATTAAAAGTCGTTAAAGCTTCCTGCAAACGTTTTGCCCTGTTTTCCAATTCCTCAGGTTTTTGATTCATCATCCGAAAGATCGTATTTTTCTTAAGGAGAATCTTGTCATCAAGGTAATACGACAAAGCGGCCTGCATGTATGCCAGTGTTGTTTTTCCGATCCGGAGTGCCCGGACCAACGGTTCTTTTTTCAGACGGGCGATCAGCTCTTTTTTCCCTGCAATAATCCCTGCCTGATCCCCCCCCAGTAATTTATCTCCGCTAAAACAAACCAAATCGACTCCCAGAGAAAGTGTTTCCCTAACGTCGGGTTCATCATTTAACATTTCAATTCCGGTTTTACGCAAAAGGCCGGAACCCATATCGTAAACAACCGGTATATTTTTCAGCCTTCCTAAAGCAACCAGTTCAGGTAACGTAGCTTCAACTGTAAAACCAAGAATGACATAATTTGATTTGTGCGCTTTAAGCAGCAGAGCAGTCGAATCATCAATGGCTTTTTCATAATCGTTTATGCTGGTTTTATTGGTCGTCCCTACTTCCACCATCCTGCAATCGGAAGCAGCCATAATATCAGGAAGCCGAAATGAGCCTCCGATCTCGATCAGTTCGCCCCGTGAGACAATCACTCCCTTATTCTTGGCAAATGTCCGCAGGATCAGCATCAGGGCTGCAGCATTGTTATTTACCACAAGTACATCTTCAGCGCCTGTGAGATATTTCAAAACAGAGGAAAGATGAATATTACGGGAACCCCTGTCCCCTTTTGTCAAATCAAATTCGAGGTTATTATACCCTTTCAGGATTTCTGCCGCTTCATTTACAAGTTCATCACTGAATGGCGCGCGACCCAGGTTTGTATGGATGATAACACCGGTTGCATTGATCACATTCCGTAAACTTTTATCCGTCAGAGAAGATAATTCCTTTTGAATTTGTTCAAGAATGACAGATACCGAAGGGATTGCCTCATTGTTCAAAGCCTGCTTCCTCAATTTGTCAATGGTCTTTCGAACAGCATACTTGACCAGTGATTCGCTGTAATTTTGTTTAAGTTCCTTTATTTGCGGCAGATTAAGGATTTTATCCACCCCGGGCAAAAGTTTTAAGTCGTCCTGTAATGGCGCCATAGTTTAAAATTGTTAACAAAAGCAAATATTAAAAAGCAGAGAGGGCAGGGATCGAACCTGCCACAGCCGGTTTTATCCGTCTGCTACTGGTTTTGAAGACCAGCTGAGACACCAGTCCCGTCCTCTCTAAATTAAATAAAACCCGGCGCAAATATTTTTCATCTTGTCCGGGCAATGTTGCTATGAGCTAACAATATTGAATTTTAAAACCTCCACTAACGCAGCAAGATCATTTTTTCAGATTTTGAGCTATTTCCAACGGTAATTTTATAAAAATAAAAACCATTTTTAACAAAATTACCTTGCTCGTCAGTTGCATCCCAGATCACAGAATAGTCGCCGGGAGTCAATTCTTTGTTGACCAGTTGCCTGATCATCCGTCCATCCGCATTAAAAACACCAACGTTTACTCTCCCGTTTTCCTGTATTGTATATTCGATGGTAGTTTCCCGGCTAAATGGATTCGGGTAACTGGTTCCGGAAAGCAGGGTTCCTAAAACTTTCAGATATAGTAGTCGACGGATTATAATCCATAAAATAATCTACAATTTCACTTACCAGATAAGGTTTCATGTTAATGGTATCGCTGTTTGCGAGTGCACCAATTACAATGGAAGATGCGATAATTTTATAATTTCCGTTTTCATTCAAAAACATCCTGCCAAAACCATCTTCGCTGCTGAACAATAATGAGCCTCCATTGGCTACAAGGCGGTCGGGACTGTAATGCGGATCATAACCTCCCGAATAGTCTATCTTCATCCCCGTTGACAAACAATCATTGCCACCTTTCACTTTAATGATTTCCTGTTCACTACCATCATCAATATACGTAATCCCAAAAAGTTCAAAGAACTCAGTTCCGGTATAATTTTTACCGAGATCCAAACTTTCAAAATAAATCCTGCCTCCGTTTTCGAGGTAATCCATCAGCTTTACCTGGTTTGTTGCGTTTACAAAACCAGGAGGAGTAAGACTTCAGTCAACACAATAGCACCCCATTGTGCAAAAAATCATATCATAATTATATAAACTGTCAGGCAAATAGTTTGTAAAATCGTAAGCGAGCCCGGCAGCATCCAGCGCATGTTTCAACGCCACCGAGGGTGTAATTAGCTCACCCTGTTCCGGATCAATGATTGTAGGTATATTGTTATCATTATCCCAAATTAAAATTGAAGCGGGCAAATCAGGACTTACTCTCACAAAAAAACCTTTTGAACTATTGTTAGATTCAAACTGATCACCTTCAAGCACAACAACTCCATAAAGAACCGTATTCTGAGTCACAGAGGGTGTCCAATCAAAATCATACGATTTTGTTCCAAACGGTCCCAATATGTCCGGGTCCGATATACTGGCAATCAATTCACCTGTTTTCCACGAAAAAAGCTTTACCGTAAAATCTGATTCGGGAAGTGAACCGTTATTTTTAACGGTCACCGTCCATGTACCGGTTTGCGCAACATCAACTGAAACCGGACCTGTAACACTTGTCAGCGACATGTCATTATCGAGAATGGCTGAAATGCTCACATCAAATATATCCCAGTAGTACCATGCGTCAGTAGTTGGTCCAAAAGTCCGGAACTTTATCTGAATATCCTGATCGATAAAAGCATTGAGATCAAAAGTAATTGGAGAACCATTCATTTCACCCCAGATACCGTCGATCAGGTCGTAGCTCCAGATCACCGTTTCCTCACCACCTGAAACTATTGATATTTCGGCCTTCTCAGTTGTCACCATAAATTCATAGGGCTCTAAATATTGATTCAGATGAAGCTCATAAACATCATCACCCAGACTGATAACCGGCGAAAGTGATGAACAATCGAAATCAGTGATGAGAGGAGTCCATTCAAATCGCATATCGCCATCGTAAATGGTCCAGTTACTTTCTGTGAACCAATTCTGCCCCGGATTGAAATCTTCAGACCAATAAGTGGTCTGTGCACACAGGGGCAACTTCAACAGAAGAAATAACAATCCAGTGTACAGCCATTTTTTCATTACGTGATTTCCGATAATTTTTGAGTGCGTAAAAATACTAAAAACTGCAACAAAGACAAGAAAAAAACCGGTTCAGTTGGCAGAAACACCAAAATGATTGGTTCGGACTAAATGAAAATTATATGTTACAAATCATTGATAGAGTTTCACATTTACTGTTTTACCCGATTCCACGACAAATGCTTTTTCGACCGTGTACACCGATTTTTTCGAATATTTCGACCGGTAAATGACGCGGTAAGAACCCGGCTGCAACACAATGGTCTCGCGTTGCCCGGCACTGTCACGAAAATTATACTCCAGGGTCAGTTCATTATTTTCTTCTAAAAATATACCGCCATAACCGCTGGCTTTCTTTTCAATTACGGCAATCCCAGGCAGTGGTATTTCGATGGTTGTGGTATGACTCTGCTTGATTTCAACGTCGTTAATGTAAATTCTGGGAAGTGACAGCACCTCGAGGTCATAAATTCCTGTGATATATTTTTCCACCGTACCGAACTGTTGCACGTTTAAAGTGACTGTTTTTCCGTTTTGCCTTACTATACATCTCAAGTCACGGACGGTTTTGTCCTTGTTATCCATTTTCAGGTCGAGATAACCCTGTGGTGTGCTTATTGCAATAATGGTATGTTTTCCGGGGGTTAGCGTGACATTATCAACTTCCCTTGGTGGAATGGTATGTACAACGATATTGTAGGCCATGAGCGGATCAATGAACAAGGTATCCGGAATTCCCTTATTATTCATCGTGTGTATATAATCGTATTTAATAAGTCCGGAATAGTTATCATAAAAAGTCATTGCAACGTCAGTTTCGGTCGGCTTACCGTATTCATCCAGTAAGTTTACCTGAGCTGTTGTTGAATTTAATGCTTGTGAGATCACGACATTCAGAGCCTTGCTGAAATCTCTTTCATTGGATGCATCAAAATAGGTTCCAACGCAATCGAAAGCGTCCGAGAAATTCTTACCAATCCCTATAATAAATGGTTTGAGGATAATTCCTTTCTTCTGCAGTGACCTTGAAACTGCACAGGGGTCACCGTCGCATTCTTCAATACCATCGGTTATAAGTACAATGATATTACGGCAATTATCGCAGGCAGGGAAATCCGATCCGGCCTGTTCAAGTGAATACGCAATCGGCGTTGTACCTTTGGGAACCAACGTTTTAAGTTTTTGCTTGATGCTTGGAATGTTGTTTTCCGAAAAAGGAACCAACAAACGTGTATCATTGCAAACCTGAGGCGGAAAGCTATACTGGTGTCCATATACACGAAGTGCAAGTTCTATATTCTTTAAGTCCTGAATACTATCCAATAAATTGATTAGCAACTTACGGGCAATGTTTATCTTCATATCACTTTGCCAGCGACCATACATGCTTTGTGAAGCATCCATAACAAATAAAATACGGGTTAGTGGCGGTGGCTTGGGTTTTTCTTCCTCCTGTGTTTGCCCGGTCAGTCCAAGGCTTATGATCAGAAAGATAAATACGGTAAATAATTTTTTAATTTTCAAAAGAGTAATAGTTGATAGTGTGATAAAAACCTTTAATTAACGTGTACAAAAAGAACGTATGATTGACAAATTTTATTAAATTTCGCATTCCAATTGGTTGATCTTAAAACAATAAAAACTCTTCCAATTCCGCAGGTATTTTTACCTTAATGATAAAATATCTAATTTTTATGTCGTTCAAAGGTAAAAGAAAATCGTTCCGGTTCGCTAAGGTGTCAATATTTATATAAACAGAAGATTGTTAGGAAATACTAATGATGAAGGAAATTCAGGCACAACACAATTTTTAATTTAGCCGTTAGTTATTCGTAAGTCAGAAATGAAATTTATCTACACACTATATTGCATTTTTTCGGTCTTTTTTTTCTCATGTATAATCAGAGGACTTGCTGCTGAACCTATAATGGAAATAACTGACAGCATTCATTATTCCTGGGCAGATTCTGTTATGTCAACACTTTCGCTGGAAGAAAAAATTGCCCAATTGATGATGATCCGCACTTATTCCAATAAGGATCAGGCTTATTACAATACCATTGAAGGTATTATCAAAACATACCATATTGGCGGGCTTTGTTTTTTTCAGGGCGGACCTGTTGAACAAGCCAAACTGACGAATCGCTATCAAAGCATCTCAAAAACACCTCTTTTTATTGCAATGGATGCTGAATGGGGACTTGGAATGCGCCTCGACAGTTGCTTTTCATTTCCGTATCAGATGACACTTGGCGCCATCACTGACAATAACCTGATTTATGAGATGGGCGCAGAAATCGCCAGGCAACTAAAAAGGATTGGGGTAAACATCAATTTTGCACCTGTCGTTGACGTTAATAACAACCCTCTAAATCCGGTGATCAACAGCCGTTCGTTTGGCGAAGATAAATTTTCGGTCGCTCTTAAAGGGATTGCCTATATGAGAGGATTGCAGGACAACGGGATTATTGCTACTGCCAAACATTTTCCGGGACATGGCGATACCGGTTCCGATTCACATCTTACACTTCCTGTTATTCCTCATTCGAAACAAAGGCTTGATTCGATTGAATTATTCCCCTTTCACCAACTGATTGACAGCGGACTGAATGGAGTGATGGTGGCACACCTTTTCGTTCCGGATTTGGACAGTACACCAAATACCCCAACAACACTCAGTCAAAAGGTAGTAAGCGGATTACTAAAAGATGAGCTTGGTTTTAAAGGATTGATAATAACCGACGCTTTGGACATGAAGGGTGTTACAAGCCATTTCAAACCGGGTGAGATAGAAGTAAAAGCATTTATGGCCGGAAATGATATCCTCCTCCTTCCTCAGGATGTTGGAGCTGCCATTGCAGGATTGAAACATGCAGTCGATTCGGGATTCATTACAGAGAAAATGATTGATGAACGGTGCCTCAAAATTTTATCCTTTAAATACCGGGCGGGTCTTGCTCATTATCAGCCAGTGAAGACAGATTCGATATATACCCAAATCAATCGTGTGGAAAATGAACTTATTTCAAGAAAAATCTTTGAATCTGCAATAACCATCGTTCAAAACAAGGATTCGATTTTACCGTTAAAAGCACTCGACACACTAAGAATTGCCTGTCTTTCAATTGGATCGCCCCAAATAAATCCGTTTCAGGAAATGCTGAATAATTACGTTAAGGTTGATAATTATAACCTATACAAAGAATTTTCAGATGCTAAATCCAGCGAAATCAGGAAAAAACTGAAAGACTATAATTTGGTGATCGTTAGTATCCACAACACCAATATTTATGCAACCAAAAATTTTGGGATTACCGGTCAAAGTATTAAACTGATTGATAAAATTGCAGATTCAACCAAAGTCATTGTTGTTTTATTCAGCAATCCATATGGCCTTGCATTGCTTGATGAACCTGAAAAACCGGTTGCCATCATTATGGGTTATGAAGATAACAGACTATCCAATGAAATCGCTGCCCAAATCATTATGGGTGGGTTGCCTTCAAAAGGCCGGTTACCGGTTTCAGTATCACCGTCATTTCCTGTAAAAACAGGATTATTCGTGAATTCTGCTCAACGCTTGCGTTATACAATTCCTGAAGAAGCAGGCATCTATTCAACGGACCTAACCCGGATTGATTCGATTGCTTTGGATTGTATCAGGGAAAAAGCTGCTCCAGGTTGCCAGATACTTGTAGCAAAAAACGGGATGGTAATTTACCAAAAATCCTTCGGATATCATACCTACATAAAAGGAGAATTTGTAAAAAAATCAGATCTTTACGACCTTGCTTCCCTCACAAAAGTGGCCGCAACTACATTATCTGTAATGAAGCTCAGTGATGAAAGGAAAATCGATATTGATTATAAGCTTTCAGCTTATCTTCCGTATCTTATCGGAACCAATAAGGAAGATTTAATAATTCGGGAAATAATGGCACACCAGGCAAAACTTCGGCCATGGATTCCATTTTACCTTTATACTGTAAAAGATAAAAAACCGGACCACAAATATTATAGGACGGTACCTGATAAGGATCACTCTATTTTGGTAACCAATACACTTTACATCCGGAATGATTATTCCAAAACCTTGTACGATTCTATTGTAACTTCGCGATTGCTAACCAAAAAAGAATACAAATACAGCGACTTAGGCTTTTATTTATTAAAGCAAGTCATAGATTCCATAACCGGGGAATCGTTTCCTGAATATTTAAGGAAAACCTTTTATGGGCCTTTGGGATTGCAGACCATGTGTTTCAATCCTTCCGAACATTTCCAGCTATCATCCATCGTACCTACGGAATATGATAATTATTTCCGCATGCAGCTTATTCATGGATTTGTGCACGATCCCGGAGCTGCAATGTTGGGGGGTGTTTCAGGTCATGCTGGCTTGTTTTCCGATGCAAACGATCTGGCCATTATCATGCAAATGTTGTTACAAAAAGGGGAATACGGTGGCGTACGATACATCGATTCGAATACGGTAAAGGAATTCACCAAACAGCAATATCCACTCAACAATAACAGGCGGGGAATTGGTTTTGATAAACCTGAACCCGGCAATCATAAAGACGGGCCTACCTGTGAAAGTGTATCCGATGAGAGTTACGGTCATACGGGTTTCACCGGAACTTATATCTGGAACGACCCTAAATACAACCTTGTTTATATATTTCTGTCGAACCGGATCAATCCTACTGCAAATAATACAATGCTGACAAAATTAAACATCCGGACAGATATACAGCAAGTGATTTACGACGCAATTTCAAAGGCTGAAAAAAGAAAAGCACCAACGAATGTCATTGGTGCCCGGAAATAAAACTGGTAATCTTTCCTATTGTAATATGGTATTCAAATCGACTCGTTTTCCATTTTTATAACCAACTATAAATGCATCCCGAATACTGTGCGATTTAAGCTTATTGCGCAACTTGGCGGCATCCTGGTAGGTTGTAAAATTACCAGCGGTATACTGGAACCATCCGTTCGAAAATTCCTTGTAAACATCCAGATCGATTTCATACATTTCACGCAATACATTTGATGATATCGTCCCATCGTGGCTGGCCATTAGCTGAACACCAAATGCCACAGGGACTACCGGACGCTGATTTTCGACAAGCAGAGCATTTTCATCCACATTGAAATTAAAATTAACCAGTTCCGCAAGGGTTATCCGTTTTCCCTCTCTGTAAGCAACTACAAACGCACCTTCCACATTGTTCTGTGTTAAAAGGAAATTCCTGTATTCGCGGGCTTTCCAATACTTAATATATTGCCCAATCGTATACCTATACCATCCATCCTGTTCGGAAACAGAAACCATCCCGTTTATATTAAACTGTGCAGCAATTTTTTTCGGGTCTATGTTGGTTTTGGAAGCAGCGATCTGAACTGTAAACTCAACACCCGGCCAGGGTGATTCGTACAAGCCGGTACTGGCATCTTCCTCAAGTAACATATCCTCCAGCGTTTTAGCTTCGCTGTCCTTTTTTTCTTTGATGACAACCAATTCTTCAGTTGGTTTAATTTCATTAATTTCCGTTACTTCCGGATACTCATCAGCAATCATTTTTTGAGATGGTAATTTCGGTTTCTTTGCCTTACCAGAATTGAAAGTATACGTAACCCCTACAAAATTATAGCTATAAAAATCGAAGGGATAGCCACCTGCATTTCCATCAAGCACATCGGAATTAACCGGACGTAGAGTACCTTCAACATTAATTTTCCATCGATCAGTGACCCTGAAATCCACACCAACCCCAAACGGAATCACAGCCTCCAAAGTCCTTCCGAATAAACCGCTACCGGTATTATGACCATTTCCAGCAATTAACTGATTCGTCTCCCGGTCTTTCAACACCGTTTTCCAATGGGATAAACCAATACCAGCCATTGCATAAACTGAAATAAACCGCTTTTTATCTCCAAGAATTAAGTTTGTCATATCCAGCGTAGCACTCATGCTCGTTTCGATGACATTGTTTTCGAACCATAATGTATCTTTTCTTTTCGATCCTGATAATTCACCGTTGAGCAATTGTCCGCGCAATGTAAAAAGTGAACTGACTTTCTTCTGAACTATCAGCCCATAGGCAAAACGCCATTCTGAATTATTCTGAAAGCATCTGTAAAATCGGTAATTATCAATATCTCCGTAAAAAATACTTGGACCAGCATTTATATTCAATGACCAGCCTTTCGATAAACCAGTTTCGGCTTGTTGCGAATAAGTAGGCTCCATAATAAAAATAAGGATTAATAATGACAGGCTTTTAAGCAAATTAAAGTAGATTGAATTTTTCATGAACCCGAATTTATTAGTTTGTTAGCAATTAAAAAAAAGTATACCAAAACATCCACAGCAATAAGTAACCTCGGGAATCAGCCAAAAATAGCAAGTTGATTAAATTTGAAACAAGGAATTGCTACTTTTGCGCGTTTAATATAACTTCCCATATTGGGATTGAAAAGATGGTAAAAAGTCATTTTGGAACTTATAACTAATTACTTAAAAAAATGAAGAATTCTTTAGTTTGGTGGATATTTGCCATTATATTTACTCTTAGTATTGCAACCTATCAGCGGGTAACAGGTCCTACATATCCGGTAAAAGGAAGGGCCGAAATCAACGGCCATGTTTTGAAAAGCAAGTTACTGACCTCCAACGACAGTGACAAGCCGGCAAAAATTGAAGTCAAGGGCGCAACAGGAGATATTTCCGGCTTTATTGAATATAAAAAATACAACACCAATGAAGTCTGGCAAAAAATTGTGATGACACTAAATAATGATAAACTGACGGGCGAATTACCTCAACAACCACCAGCCGGTAAACTTGTCTACAAAGTCACGCTTGAAAATGCCGGCAAATCGTATAATCTTTCAGAAAAGCCAGTGGTCATAAGATTTAAAGGTCCGGTTCCCTTATTTGTTTTATTACCTCATATCCTTCTCATGTTTCTCGCCATGCTGTTTTCGACCCGAACAGGAATTGAAGCACTTATCAAGGGAAATAAAACCCACAGGTATTCTCTTTATACGTTGATATTTTTGCTGATTGGTGGGTTATTCCTGGGGCCGGTTGTTCAGAAATATGCCTTCGGAGCGCTTTGGACCGGCTGGCCTTTCGGAGGTGACCTGACAGATAATAAAACACTGGTGGCATTTCTTGCCTGGTTTATCGCCTTTTGGCGGCTAAGGAAAGATCCGGCTAAACGTGGCTGGGCTATTGCTGCTGCCATTATTCTTTTATTGGTCTACCTGATACCTCACAGCATGTTTGGATCTTCACTCGACTACAATACCGGCGTTATCGAAACAGGTAAATAAATGAACGTATGACACTTGTCATCATCAGCATTACAGTCCTTATTTCATTTCTTGCTTTCGGAAACAGAGCAATTTTCGACAGGCTGAAATTCAATGCCTACCTTATACACACCAATAAAGAGTGGCATCGTTTTCTGACCTATGGGTTTGTTCATGCTGACTGGATGCATTTGCTCGTAAATATGTTTGTTCTGTATTCTTTCGGTCAAATTGTGGAAACAATATTTGTTTATCATTTTATGATCCGGGGTTATATTTATTACTTTCTCCTTTATATCGGAGGTATTGCATTTTCTACCCTTTTTGATTTCGGGAAACATAAAAACGATTATTATTATAACGCAGTGGGTGCTTCTGGTGCTGTATCATCGGTGGTTTTTTCAAGCATTATCCTGTACCCTGCCGGAAAAATATTTTTATTTTTTATCCCGATTGGAATACCTGCACCATTGTTTGGTATTGCATACCTTGCCTACGCTGCCTATATGGCTAAAAGAGGTACGAGCAATATCGGTCACAATGCGCATTTCTGGGGTGCTATTTTTGGTATTGTTTTTACCATTGCCCTGGATTATCACTTTTTGATCTCGTTAATTGATCAGCTTTTCTAAAGTGACAAATTAAGTAGTCGACTAAATCAGAAGAACCGCTTAATTAATCAGAACTAACGAAGGCATTGAAAGAATCTCCGGAAGGTTATAATTTGAAATTAAACCTTCTGCCATAAAAAAACCGAACGGCCCCTATTTGGTAGGTCAGCGAATTCTGCTGGTTTTTCCCGGTATTTCCATTATAACTATCGTCTGTCGCCGTAAAACCGAAATATGACTTTTGGGTATTATAGACCAACGAGAATCTGCCAAGAAATTTTGCGGACGCAAAGGAACCCTTGATATTGTCCCGTTCAGTTAAGTAACTCACATTGTATTTTTGGAAGGATACACCGGGTGCCAGGCTTAGGGACAGCGCAAGCCTCTTCCATATAACAAAAGTATGGGTGTATCCGAAGGCAACGCCAAAGTCGGAAACATAAAGCTGATTAAAAAGAAGGTCGGGATCGAAAATGGATTTTAACTGGTAGGGAATAAATGAGGAATCACCCTCAAGTGAAAATAATGAAAAGAATCCCCCCAACATAAATGATCCTGCACTTTTTTTCTGGACATCGGTTTGAATAAAAGCAGCTCTTGCTGAATATTTTTTATGATTAAAAATATAAAGACAACTGGCCCCAAGTGTAGTGGTAATAATATCAGGCCGTTGAGGATAGGGATTTCCCGCGGTCCAATTTTTATCATATGTTTCCGGATTTTCGATATAAAAACCCTGATAATACTGCAGGTTAAGATCAACAGCCAGGCTTCGGGTAAAAATATTGGTTTGCGCATCAAACCTGTTTGTATGCCCGTATTTCTGATCATCATTATTGATAAACGGTAAATCAAACGCTACACCTAAACCAAACCATTTATAATTGATTCCAAAGCCAAGGTTGACAGAACTGTTGGGCGAATATTTAACGGTATAACCTGCATTGTTATCATGAATATCGAACCGGTTGAATTTATTAATCCCGTATAACCTCACCGAAAGTTTATCGGAAACATCCCGAATGTAAAGGGTATCAAATTTCACTGGTTTTGATATTTCTTCCTGTGCACTGACTGATTGAAGAATCAGGAAAAGAAGAAACAGGATATTAAATCTTCTGTCCATGTTTTGCAGATATCGGCGGCAAAGATACTATTTAATGACTTTGTTAAAAACATACATAGTTGATCGCACATAAAAATCAGAATTTCTCGATTTAACATTTTTTAATTACCGGCAGTTAACATATGATTATTTTGTTTGTTATAAGTATTTCCGGGTGAAAAAATAGCCGGTTTGAACGGGCATCCAATTTCAGGATAAAAATATTGGTATATGCAAGAAAGGAAATATTTAAATCATTTTGTAAATTTACTTCTTTATCTGCCAGAACAATTACCTGTAGTAATCAACTATAGAATGTTATGAGAGAATTGAATCGGTTTGCAACTATTGTAAAAAATGCAGGGCTGCTTCTGATCTCGCTTTCGGTATCGTTCGTTTATGGACAGAACCTACCGGATGAAAAATCAGGCATTTTTAATTTGAATGATTGCATTGTCTTTGCATTTAAGAACCAACCCCTGATCAAGCAATTAAAACTGGACGAAGATATGGCAAACCAGGACATTCGAATCGCACTTTCTGACTGGCTTCCCCAGATCAATTCCTCTGCATACCTTCAACATAATATTAAGCAACCCGTTTCGATTGTTCCTGATTTCTCAAACCCTGAAGGACCAAAAAAGGAATATGCCTTTGGTGTAGAAAATAATTCAGCAATCCAGTTTTCAGCCACACAAACACTTTTCGATAACAGCGTTTACATTGCAGGAAAGTCTGCAAAATATTACAGGCGCCAGGCAGAGCAAACTACACAGGATGCCCTGATTGGTTTTGTTGTGGAAATCAGTAATGCATTTTACAGCGTACTGCTATCGCAACAGAAACTGAAAATTTTTAATGAAGACATTGACCGGTTAAATCAGAGTCTGAAGGACGCTTATGCGCAATATCAAAGTGGTTCGAGTGACAAAATCGATTACAAAAGGGCTACCATTGCCTTGAATACGGCAACTGCACAAAAGATTGCTGCAAACGAAGCAATTAAGGCGAAAATGGCTTACATGAAAGAACTTATTGGTTATCCGGAGAACGAATCGCTGTTCCTCAGCTATGACAGCACAGCCCTTCAGAACGACATATTGATCGATACCATACAGTTTGTAAGTTATAAGGACCGGATTGAATTTCAGTTGCTGCAGACAAACCTCATGCTTAAAAAATCGGCTGTCGAATATTACCGCCTTGGGTTTTTACCTTCTTTATCAGGATACGGCAATTACAATATTGTCTACCAAAACGATCTTTTTTCAGAATTGTATAACAAGCCATTTCCCAATTCAAACATTGGGCTCACATTGTCTTTTCCTATATTTGAAGGAAGCCGTCGCGGCCATGATTTAAAAAAGGCACAACTTGATTATGAAAAAACATCACTTGATACAATCAATCTGAAAAGGCAAATCAATTCGGAATATATACAGGCCATGGCTGTTTATAAGAGCAGTCTGGCAGCATACGACATATCCAGTGAGAACATCGATATAGCAAGAGATGTGTACAATACAGTGAAGCTTCAATACAATCAGGGGATAAAGAGCTACCTTGAAGTTATCGTTTCGGAAACGGATTTGCGATCAGCACAAATTAATAACCTGAATGCGCTTTTTGTGGTTTTGTCCAGTAAAATAGATGTGGAACGCGCTCTGGGTAAAATTTCGACAAATTATTAAAGGAAAATTAAAATGAGAACCAAAAGCTACATAAGTAAATTCAGCTTAATCAGCCTTATCCTGTTCATGGGCTCTTGCGGAGAATCCGGAAAACAAGGTTATTACGGTGGCCCCGTTGCAGTTAACCTTGGAACAGTAGGCACAGAAAAGGTTGTCTACTACAATACCTATCCCGGAACCGTAACTCCACTTAATGAGGTTGAATTGCACAGTGAAGTGAGCGGATTTATTACCGGGATTTTTTTTAAGGAAGGTTCTCATATAGAAAAAGGGCAAAAGCTTTATGAAATCGATCGTATAAAATATCAGGCAAATTATGATCAGGCGAAAGCGTCCGTGGATATCGCCAATGCAAATCTCGAAAAAGCGCAACGCGATACTGAACGGTATAACAAGCTGGAAGAACAGGATGCAATAGCCAAACAAATTGTTGATGATGCCCGAACAGCTCTGCAGAACGCAAACATGCAGCTTGTAGCAGCTCAGGCCAATCTTCAAAAAGCAAAATCGGATCTGGATTATGCAGTAATTACGGCAGCGTTTTCAGGGACAATCGGTATATCACAAGTTAAACTTGGAGCATTTATTAATGCAGGCCAAACCATTTTGAATACAATCTCTTCCATTGATCCGATTGGGGTTGATGTATTGGCGGATGAAAAAGATCTCGAACGATTTCTTCACCTTCAGGAAAATCAGAATGAAGCAAATGATTCAACTTTCAGACTTGTATTGGCAGGCAGTTCGATATATCCGGAAGCCGGGAAAATAAGCATAATTGACAGGGCCATCGATCCGCAGACAGGCACAATAAGGGTCAGAATTAATTTTCCAAACCAGAACGGGATTTTGAGAGATGGGATGAATTGCACAGTGAAAGTATTAAACCAAAGTTCGGGTTTGCAGTTAGTTATCCCTTACAAAGCAGTCATTGAGCAAATGGGTGAATATTTTGTATTTGTTCAAGACAGTGGGAAAGTCCACCAGCGGAGAATTGAACCCGGACTAAATCTGGGTGGAAAAATTGTTGTAAAAAACGGGTTAAAATCAGGCGAACAAATTGTTCTTGATGGTGTGCAAAAACTCCGTGACGGTTCTTCTGTCATAACAAATCAGAATCCGGATAATGCAACTACAAAAAAATAACAGGATAACAAAAGGTTAAAATGATTGCCAATACATTTATAAAAAGACCTGTAACTGCAATTGTAATTTCAATTGTGATCGTCATTTTAGGGATAATTGCAATATTGAACTTACCGGTCAGCCAGTATCCGGATATCACACCCCCTGTTGTTCAGGTTTCGGGAACATACATCGGAGCCAATGCTGAAGCAGTTGAACAATCCGTAGCCATACCGATAGAGTCGCAGGTGAATGGGGTTCCCGGAATGTCCTATATTCAGTCCAATAGCACCAATACCGGCCAGATGAGCATGAACGTGACATTTAACCTCGGAACAGATGTTGATATTGCCGCGCTTGATGTTCAGAATAGGGTAAATATTGCTTTCCCGCAATTACCGAATGATGTCAAAAATCTCGGCGTAACCATCAGGAAAAGAACACCAAGCATTCTGATGGTAATTTCAGTTTATTCTCCACATGGAACACACAGTGTTGAATTCATTGATAACTACACAAATATTTTCATCAAGGATGCACTTTTAAGAGTTCCGGGAGTAGGCGATGTATTTACCCGAGCTGACGATTTCAGCATGCGAATCTGGCTTGATCCTGATAAACTGGCATTGATGGGATTAACGCCAATGGATGTCATTGCTGCTGTTCAGGAACAAAATGTACAGGTGGCTGCTGGTGTTGTCGGAGCATCACCCCAGCCATCATCGCAGACTTTTGAATATACGGCTTTTGTAAATGGAAGGCTGACTTCGGAAAAGGAATTTGGAAATATTATTGTCAAAACCCGGCCTGAAGATGGATCACTGGTTTACCTGAAAGATGTTGCACAGGTTGCATTGGGAAAATTCAGTTATTCGGGCAGTGCTTATGTTGATGGAAAACGAGCGGCATTCCTCATTATTTTTCAGTCGCCTGGAAGCAATGCCATTGAAACTGCTGATGGCATTTTGGCTTCAATGAATACCCTGGAGAAATCATTTCCTGCTGATGTCGGTTACGAGATTCCTTACGAAACTGTATCCGTGGTGAAGGTTTCAATCAGCGAAGTCGTAAAAACCCTTTTAATTGCCCTGCTGCTCGTATTGCTGGTGGTGTTTCTTTTTCTGCAAAACTGGCGTGCAACGCTCATACCGATACTTGCCATACCCGTTTCGATAATCGGAACATTCATTTTCTTCATCCCGATGGGGTTTACCATAAATACACTTACCCTTTTTGCACTCGTGCTTGCCATCGGAATTGTTGTCGATGATGCCATTATTGTTGTTGAGGCGGTTCAGCATTACATCGACGATCAGCACCTTACGCCAAAGGAAGCGACAGTGCATGCTATGAGAGACATTTCTGGTCCTGTTGTTGCCATTGCACTCATATTAGCGGCAGTCTTTGTACCTGTAGGTTTTATTCCGGGAATCGTGGGAAGGCTATATCAACAATTTGCCGTTACCATTGCATTTTCTGTACTGCTATCTGCCTTTGTTGCCCTCAGCCTTACTCCGGCATTGAGTTCGTTGATGCTTGTTCCGCGGCAAAATATGAAAGGGAATCATCGTGTAAACCGGTTTTTTTCTCTTTTTAACAACTTCTACGACAAGGGTGTGAATACCTACACGAAAAGTGTGCAATTCAGCATAAACTACTCGCGCTTTATTATCATCCTTCTTGTATTTGTGCTTGCAGGAACTTATATCATGTTTAAATTCAAACCGACCTCCTTTATCCCGACGGAAGATGACGGACGTCTCTTTATTACCTTTGAACTTCCTGAAGCTTCGTCATTCACCCGTACCGAAATCGTACTGAAGAATGTTATGAATATTCTTGACGATGTTCCGGGTATCGGGCACTACGCAGGAATAGCAGGATTGAATGTTGTGACTTTTTCCAGTAAGTCAAACAGCGGAACTATCTTTTGCCAGTTCAAACCCTGGGATGAACGGAAGAAAAAATCGGAACAGTTAAATGGTATTATAGCTGAATTGCAAAAACGATTTGCTGTTATAAAAGAAGCCAATATTTATGTAATTGCTCCACCTGCAATTTCGGGATTGGGAGCAACAGGTGGATTTAGTTTTATACTGCAGCAGCGTGAAAGTACCGATAATATCAAGGGATTTGAAAAGGTGGTCAGGGAATTTATGATGGAGGCAAACAAACGACCTGAAATATCAAGGGCTTATACTTTTTTTACAGCCAGCACACCGGGATACGACATACAGGTTGACCGGGAGAAAAGCAAAAAACTGGGATTATCGTTAGGCAGTGTTTTCAATACATTGGGTACATTTCTGGGCGGATTTTATATTAATGATTTCACCCTTTATAACAGGAATTTCAGGGTGGTAGCTCAGGCCGATACAGCCTACCGCAAAAATATTTCGGTATTAAATAATTATTATGTCAGGAACAACCAGGGTAACGATGATACCGATGAGTACGCTTATTAATTATAAAGTAATAGAAGGTGCGCCACTGATCTCCCATTATAATTTGTATCGCTCGGCAGAATTCGATGGGGATGCTGCTCCGGGATACAGCAGCGGACAGGCAATCGAAGCATTGAAGGAAGTTGCGGCTAAAGTGCTGCCGTCAGGATACGGATACGAATTTACCGGTCTGAGCAAGGAAGAAATAAGCGCTGGTTCCAAATCAGTGATGATCTTTTCCATTTCAGTTCTTTTTGTTTTCCTGTTTCTGACAGCACTTTACGAAAGCTGGTCGGTACCTTTTTCTGTATTGCTCGCTGTTCCTTTGGGTGCTTTTGGAGCCATCCTGGCACTGACCGTTGTACCCAAATTAACTGACAATATTTATGCACAAATCGGGTTGATCACCCTAATTGGTCTGGCGGCTAAAAATTCAATCCTGATCGTAGAATTTGCCAAAGTGAGGGTTGACGACGGAATGGATTTGATAAAAGCAGTCCTTGAATCCGTGAGGTTACGTTTACGTCCTATTCTGATGACATCCATGGCATTTATTTTTGGTATTTCCCCATTGATTTTCGCACAGGGAGCAGGGGCAGTCGCAAGGCAAACAATCGGTTGGACAGTGCTCGGAGGGATGATGGCTGCAACATTTATGGGTGTGTTTATGGTACCGGTTTTATTTGTGTTGATCACTCGGCTGGCTTATGGCAAAAAGAAACTGGAAGAATTGAAAAGATCAGGCGAAGGACAAAAGGAATATCATGTTTAAATGAATAGAAGGTATTGACCTCAACCATTTGATTTATAAAAGATAATTTTATGGGACAAAGGATGCATTCAATTGAATATTTTCAATACCCAGTCGCCAATACCAAAAATTAAGGACAGCCAGATCAGGCCTTTTAGTAAAAAGAAAAAAAAACCGATCAACCCAAAACGGATCATCCAGGTCTTTAATTTTTTCATTACTCGGCAATAACATTGTAAGTTTTAAACACGCTTCCTGACTTCTGACGCTTTTGAATTTTTGATTTGATTCATTTTCTATATCATTAAAAACCAACGATATAAAACGGAATCGAATTTACCGCACTAACGCAATTTTTCCATGTGTATTCCATCAGAAAAGGCAAGACCAAACTCACAGCTGTACAGGTAGTTCAATACATTGGTAGCCGATCAAATTGCCAAGCATATCGAGAGTGCAAAAACGATATGAGATTACAACTGTGGGAGAAGCCAAAGAGACTATACCAACAAACAACCCAAGCTAACTTGTTTCCTGAATAAAAACAAAGAAACTAATCGTCAAAAAGTCAACACACACAAATTCACAAAACACAGGCCAGCGGCGGACGTCACTGAAACTTAGATCCGGGATACCCTTACTGAATAAACGATCAAGTTTCTGTCTCCCACAAATGAAAACATGAGCAGTCCTCTGCCCATCTTATTAAAAACTGGAATTCTACCCACTAAACGTCAGAAGTCAGGACAAAGGATGCATTCAATTGAATATTTTCAATACCCAGTCGCCAATACCAAAAATTAAGGACAGCCAGATCAGGCCTTTTAGTAAAAAGAAAAAAAAACCGATCAACCCAAAACGGATCATCCAGGTCTTTAATTTTTTCATTACTCGGCAATAACATTGTAAGTTTTAAACACGCTTTTTACCGGAGGCTCAATGCCCGCTTTCCTGGCTTCGGCGATATCCGCAAAACCCCTTCTGTGACCTTCCAGAAATTCAGTAGAGGTACTCCACTTTTTGAAATTATCTTCATGTTCCCAGTGGCTTACAATCAGGTAATCACCTTTTTCATCGCTGGGTTTTAGTACCTGCATGAATTTAAAACCCGGCATTCTGTCAATGGCTTTAGCACGGGTTGAAAACAATTGTTCAAATCGCTGTTTGTATTCTTCAGTGCAGCTTATATAGTTTATTGCGACAAACATAATTTAAGTATTTTTTGTGCAAAAATAATACTATTTAGAAATACTCTAAATAAATACCATGTATTTCTGCCTATTTAGAACCGGAAATTAAATGCTATCGAACAACCATCATCCAAAGGGACTAAGCACATAAAGAATTATAAAACTTCGGTTTTTACACTGGAAAAGTCAAATCGGTCAACCGGTATTGGAATAGCGTCAAGAAAATCGATCAGAATACGAACAGATGACTCAAATTTTTACCCACTCTGCGGGATTTGGTTCTCTGAAATACAATAGTAAGCCCTGTATGTTTTTATAATCCATTTCTTCCAGTTGCTTTAAATAACGATTAACTTGTTCACGGTGTTTTTTCTCCGGCTTGCCGGTTTTAAAATCAATGATAGTTACCTTGTTATCGTTAAAAACCAACCTGTCAGGGCGGAACGTTTTACCATCTTTGAGGAGGATCTCGGCTTCTGTTTTGATCTTCAATCCTTGCAGGAACCAGGGATTAACATCAGGATGATTCAGGAAAGTTATGAGTTGATCCTCAATCTCATTTTTTTCATCGGGATCAATGATTCCGTCTGTAAGAAATTTTTCAAGTACCTGAGCCACATCCTGATTTGATTTGATTTTCGACAAAATAAGATGTATCAGATTTCCCCATTCTTGCTTTTTATCCGGCATTTCGGCATCCCAGTGTTCGGGTGCCTGCAAGCTTAGAAGCATGCGGCTTTGCCAGGCATTTGAAATAAAGTTATTTAGAGAAAATGGCGTACTTAACTCCTCCGGTTTAGCTTCCCCTGGCCATTCGGTTACCGAAGGTATAAATCGTCTGTTCATCTTGCCATAAATTTTTGGCAACAAGATATTGTTTAAAGAAACCGGGAACCGAATAGATTCCATTGTTTTTTTCAGGTGGTGAGGCAGAAAAGATATAAATGCGGTGAGACGGTCGGGTCATTACAACATATAAAAGGTTCAGGATATCAAGGAGGGATTTGTTCTCTTCTTCGTGATATAATCCGGCAAATTGTGTTTCTTCCAGCGACTTTGAGGTATTTACAAGAGCTGTCGTTAATTCCCGGATTTCATTTACATTGGGATCAATCCATAGCTTCTCCTGAGTTTTTCTCAGCTTTTCAGATGCAAAGGGAAATATCACAACTGGAAACTCAAGTCCTTTCGATTTATGAATGGTCATGACCTGAACCGCATCGATACCAGGTGGTACAACAATAGAAAGCTTTTCCTTATTTTCATCCCACCAGCCAGGCAAGTCATAAAGTACGGGGTTTTCGCGGCTGCACCATTGAAGCAGCGCATCCAGGAAAAACTGAATATAGGGATCCGGTTGCCCGTTCATACCAAAAATTCGAATCAGCTCCTCCATAAGATCATAGATTTGCAAATTCAAAAGAGAAGTTCTTCGCAACGGATAACCATTTTCAGAAAGTACCTCGTAAAAACTCATTTCCGTTTCAGCAGAAAATTTGCTATCCCCTGCAATCCCAAAGTCCTTCAGATTGTCATGAAGGTCTTTTTTCAAATGACCTTTCTGTGTAAGCCAGGTAATCAGTTCAGTTTTTGCAATATCATCATTCGGATTGAGGAGCAATTTAACAACCGATACCAACAACCTGACTTCTGCAGAATTTGACAAAATCAATGATTCGGAAGAAACAACATTTATTTCATTTCCCAGTAAATCAGCTGCTATCCGGCTTGCTTGCTTATTATTCCTGCAAAGAATCGCAATATCTTTCCATCTGAATCCTTCATTCAAAAGCTCGCTGATTGTTTCTTTAATCCGTAGCAAATTAAAATCAGTAAAAGTGGTTTCATCGTCGCTATCAGTATGAAATTCCAGATGAACATAACCACCGGTATTATCAGTATCCGCTAATTGGATGAGATCATTATAAATTGTTTGATACTCTTCAGTAAGGTTTGCTGCAAGCGTTGTAAAAAAATCATTGTTAAATTCGATGATCTCCTTTTTTGAGCGGTAATTCCTGTTCAGTACTTTTTCTGAATAATTTCTTTCGAGACTTTTTTCCCGCAAAATCTGTATTGGATCATCAGTTCGTTTATATATTTTTGGTAGTACTGCAAACTGGGCCACTTCACCGTTACGCCAGCGATAAATAGCCTGTTTGCCATCACCGACGATCATATTAAAGTTTCCCTCAGAAAGTGAATTATCAATCAGAGGCAGTAGGTTTTGCCACTGTAATACAGATGTATCCTGAAATTCATCAATAAGATAATGGTGAAACCTCTCCCCTGTTCGCTCGTAAATGAACGGTACCGGTTCTTGAAGTACAATACTGGCAATTTTTTTATTGAATTCTGAAATTAGCACAAGATTGTTATCAGCTTTATACTCTTCCAACACATTTCCAATTTCATTCAGAACTGCAAGCGGATAAATGTTTTTCCTTATTTCGCAAAGCAGGATATAGCGGGAGTAATTTGCTTTGATGAATTCATCAATCCTTAAAAAAACCGATCTTAGATACTCTTTTATTTCATCAATTGCTGCAGCTTCCCCTGCTGTTACTTTTCCGCCATGCCATTGATCATTTTGAATGGTAGCTATTACGTAAGAGTTTGGATGAATTTTATCGAACTTTTTATTGGCAAGATTTTCAAAGTATTTACCAATACCTTTAGCTCCCTGGTAAAAGGACCGCTGATCAATACCTTTCGACCTGATAAGGGCATCACCCTCTCTTGCCAGATCGCCTAACGCATTTTCAAATTTTTGAACGATTGATATTATTTGCTTTGAAATAACTCCAAAATCTTCCAGGTTAAGGTCTCTAAGTTTAGCAATGTGAATTTGACTGTCTTCTTTTAAAAGGTAACTTGCAATACTATTAAGGTCACGTTCTATATTCCAGCTTTTTTCTTCCTGGGTTTTTGTTTGTGTAAAATTTACAAGTATTTTGGTCAGATTGTCATCCGTGCCCACCCGGCTGATAAGAATATCAACAACCTTTCTTATCAGCTCATCCGAATTAATTTCAACTTCAAAATTAAGCGGGAGGTGCAGGTCGAATGCAAAACTCCGTATAATGTTATGCACAAAGCTGTCGATAGTGGAGATGGCAAATTCGGAATACTGGTGCAAAATTAATTTAAGGACTACCTGAGCATTTCCTGAAAGTTTTTGTGCGTCTAAGCCGGTTTCTTCTATTAATTCCGGGAGCATGTATTTCACGGACTTCGAATCGGGAAGAAGAGTATATTCAGCAATTTCTTTTAAGCTGGTGATGATCCTTTCTTTCATCTCATTTGCAGCCTTATTGGTAAAGGTTATAGCCAGCACATGCCTGAATTCTTTCGGATCTCTTAACACCATCCGAAGATATTCTTTAACCAGAGTAAACGTCTTGCCCGATCCGGCAGAGGATTTATATACCGTGAAATTCATCATGTTTATTTCATGTAAAAATAGTAAGGATTATTGAATACCACGATTTACAGTATTAAAAAAACCCCCCGCCAAAGGCAGGGGGAAAATGATCATGAAGAGAAATTTAGGGCAGATATTTTCTTAATACATTCGAAACACAAATCGCAGATTATAGGGCTTGTTCATTTTAACCGAACAGTTTTTCGGCTGCATTCTGCTTATTTTATTCAGTACATAGTCTTCGAGTTGTGGATCGCTGCCAAAGGAATCGAGAACTACAACATCGCCGTTTTCATTGAATTTAATCGTTGCTGCAACTACACCCTCCAGGTGTTGCTTCTTTGCAAATTCAGGATACGTTATCATTTTCTGCAGGCATTCCTTCGACTGCTGTTCAAAACCTGTAGTAATAACAATTTCATTCAAATCAATTACAATGGTATCTTCAGGTTTATGTGATGGTTGTGAATTATTTAAAAGAACATTATTAATATTTGCTAACATCAGCGGATTTAAAACTACATTTAAGTTATCTGCGGGGCTACTGTAATAGTAAGCCGGAGGCAGATTGAAAAGTGTGTATGCGTTTGCGGAACTGCAAAACATTATTCCGCAGAGTAACGCGAGAATCGTTAGTGTTTTCATAGCTTAAGAAGTCTTTTGTTTTCATGTTTTAAATATGGTTATTTAGATTGATTCTATTCCTGTGCCAAAAGCGCTAATACTTTATCTTTGTGTCAATTACGCGTTTTAAATAGGTATTTATGTGAGGGATTATGTCCGATAATTTGTACTTCTGTTCACATCCGCACATCAATTTAAAATGTTTGTTAAAAACTACAGTTGCAAAAACTCTTTTATCTTTACTCAAAATTAGGATGTAGTTCATAAAAATAGTGACAGGCATCCTTTAATTCAGTCTTTTATTTGATTAAGCAGTATAATTATTCACTCCTATGAAAAACATTTTATTCATTCTCATTTCCTGCTGCATCATTAGTTCAGGATTCACGCAGGAAACATTAACAAAAGACAAAGCCGTTTATAAAGAAGCTAAAAACGGGTTTTACCAGGATTCGGTCCTGAATAAAATCCAGGAATACGAGGCAAAGAAAAATGCCAAAGAAAAACACACCTACCTGTCGGTCGATTTCAGCGGAAAGAAATTTCCGACCGATCCCGGTCTTTATAAGCAGGTTTGGCACAACGACCCGGTTTCGCAGGGAAATACCGGAACCTGCTGGAGCTTTGCGTCCACTTCCTTCATCGAATCGGAAATATACAGGATCACCGGGCAAAAGATAAAGCTTTCGGAAATGTATTTCGTGTACTGGCAATACGTTGAAAAGGCAAGGTATTTCGTCAATCATCATGGCGATATGTTTTTTGGCGAAGGCTCGGAGGTAAATGCTACTCCTGAAATGATTAAACTTCATGGTGCTGTTCCTCTGGGAGCTTATTCGGGTAAGCTTTTTGGTCAAAAGGTATACAATCATGAGCAGATGTTCGCTGAACTGGATTCGTACCTGAAAAAGGTGAAGGAAAACAATGCCTGGAATGAAGACGTCGTTGTATCGACTGTCAGGCAAATTCTGGATTATTACATGGGCAGGCCGCCTGATGTCATTACAATTGACAAAGTGAATTATACGCCAAAGGATTATGCCGAAAAAGTTTTGCAGGTCCGGCCCGATGATTATTTCAACTTTATGTCGACCGAATCGTTGACATACGATCAGCGTGGTATGCTCGACGAACCCGATAACTGGTGGCGCAGCAACAATTATTATAATGTAAAACTCAATGATTTCACCGGACTTGCCAAAGATGCACTTGCGAACGGCTATTTCGGTTGTGTGTGCGGCGATGTCAGTGAGCCCGGTTATGATAAATATGCCAAAGTGGGTATCATCCCCTCCTTTGATATCCCATCCGGCTACATCGATGCGGATGCAAGGGAATACCGCCTCAATAACAAGATCACCTTCGACGACCACTGCTTACACATAATCGGGTATACAGAAAAAGAAGGCAAAACATGGTTCATGCTCAAGGATTCCGGTTCCGGCGGTTTCGATGCCGAACCGAGAGGATACCGTTTTATCAGCGAAGATTATTTCAGGCTGAAAATCATTTCGCTGATGGTTTATAAAGAGGCCGCAAGGAAAGTACTCGACAGGATTATAAAGTAGTGAGAAGTGACTAAAGTGACTAAAGTTTTGAGTGACTAAAATTAGGAAAGGGAAATGACTAAATTGACTAAAGTTATAAGTGACTAAAATTTGGGGAAAGCCTTCCAAAGTTTATTAAATATTCCACTTGATTCCCATAATCGGTTTTAAAAGTAAACATTAGTTGCAGGATGGGTTTTCCTCTCATAAGTGTGACAGTCTGTTCAACGTTCCGTAGTCTGCTGTTAGCGTTTCGTTGGTTATTCTGCCTTTTCAATGTCATCTTATTTGCTAAAAAATCGATGGAGCATTGATCCTCACTCCAAATAATCAAATAGTCTATTTATCCTTCACACAACGCACAGAACAGCCAACGATCTTATTGCCGTAAAGTCTGAATACATCGCTGCCATAATAGAGTATGTACCGATTCCAGGCACTGTTAGATAAGTATTCCGAAGAACTCCACCAGTAACCCTTTTCACCAATAATGAGGAATGCACCATTGACGCCGCGAAAGCCACCCGGAAGAGCTGTAAACCCGCTGTTGTTGGTTGCACCGGTATTTGGGCTTGTCCAATGGGTTGTGCCAATTTCTTTTAGTTTGCCACCGGCAACGCTATCTCCGCCCAAACAGGTTGTAAGTGTTGTCCATTCGGCATCAGTGGGCAGATGCCAACCTGATGGGCATACAACTTTCGCTGTTTCCCAGTTGTATAGATATCCGTATTTTGCTACATTAGGCACACTATCATTGTATGCCTAACAGCCATTGTCTGATTTGTAAGCAAGGTTTTCAGCCATCCATGTTTGTGTACCTATTGTGACTGTTTTATTAACTTTTGCATCGCGTGAATCGGGAAAACTACCCGTTACTTGAGCTACCGAACTTAATGCAATAATCAAATTTGCAATTGTCATTAATAAAATTTATTTTTCATTCAACGTAATTTAAAGATTAATACTCATCTATTTTTTTGTTTACGTCTGTTTTATTCCAATGAATGATAACGTTTTATTGCTACATGCAGGCAGGGGTACTTTTCATCATACAAATTGGATATTTTCCACATGTTGACCCCCTGA
>CAVXGA010000002.1:0-27707 GCA_963761195.1 uncultured Bacteroidales bacterium | reverse complement strand
ACGGATGAATTTGAAAATGCTCTCCGGCTGAAGCTATTAGTTCCACTTTGTGTAACGAATCAAAATTGATCCAGTTTACACGCTCATTTTTCATGGTATTAATTACTTCTTCCAAATTTTTTGACACATAGGTATTTACCATTTCCTGATCGTAGGTCATAATGGTCATACTGGTCTCACGATCTGAGGGATCGCCTGTATAAACAAGTGTTCCCGGAGGAAGTCCTACTTTTTGATAGGGTCGGATATTATTTTTCTTTGTCATTTTTAAATACGATGGTTCTGTATGGATAGGGGATTTCAATTCCTTCTTTATCGAAATGTTCCTTAATGGATTTGTAAAGGTCGGTTCGCAGTACAAAACCTTTCGACGGATCTTCTGACCACACCCAGGCTCTCAGTTTCACACTAAAATCTTCCAAACCCAGCACCCTGACAATAACAGGATTCAAGCCCTCGGCAATTTCAAGGGATGACCGGTTGTCGAAAAAATTCGGATGTTTCATTGACTCTTCTTCAATGATTTTCATCGCTTTGTCAATATCCGAATCGTAACTAATACCAATATCAATGTAATTGCAAATTTTATCGTCCTCAATGTTAAAATTGATAATGGTTGCCGAATTAATGGTAGAATTCGGAATAATGATCCGTTTATTTTCAAAGTTTCTGATCACCGTATGCCTGAGTGTAATGTTTTCCACACGCCCTGAATTTTCACCGATCTGCACCAAATCGCTTACGCGAAACGGCTGAAAGATAACGATAAAAACACCGCTGATGATATTCGAAAAAGCTTCCTGTGAGGCAAATCCGACAACGGCAGCCAATATTCCTGCACCTGCAAACACTGATAAACCCAGGTTTTTCAGTTCGGGAATTGCATAAAACATGACACCGACCGCAAAAAGAAAAATCAGAAAACTTAAGGCATTTTTAATAAAATTGAACCGGGTAGGATCAACCTTCAGTGTATGCGAGGATGCCCTGAAAAAACGATTAAGGGCGACCCGCATTATTTTGGTAACGATGAAAGTACCAATAATAGTAATAACGACAACAAGGCCATACCTGAAAAACTGGGTATGCAGGAATTCTTTCATGGATTTAATGCATTAATTTCACACAAAAATAAACTAATTCTACGTAAAGATTTTCGATGTGACTTCAGTTGCAGGCACACTGGTCCATTCCTTAAATCTATCTGCACAACATCAATTCTGCCGCTGATGCTCAAGAAACCATTTATAAAGATCCTCATTCTGGTATGTTTGGGTCCAGGCATCATGGTTGGCATAGGGATAAACGGTAAACTTTACCGGGTTGCCAAGTTCAATCAGCCGTTTAACGAGTTCAACAGAATTGGCGATGGGAACCACATCATCGAGCGCACCGTGAAAGACCCAAATGGGCATTTCTTTAATTTCCACAGTCCTGAGCCTGAATTGTATACTGGATCCGCAAACAGGTGCGATTGCTGCAAAGCGGTCCGGGTGATAAAAAGCAAAATCCCAGGTGCCGTAGCCGCCCATACTTAGTCCTGTAAGATAGATTCGGGTCGTGTCGACAGGATATTTCCTGATGATATCATCAACCAAAAGATCAAGGGCGACAGGATCCCAGTACCTGTTTGCAGGACATTGAGGTGCCAGAATGATGAAAGGGTACCCCGGATGTTCTTCCAAAAATTTCCAGGGTCCGTGAACCCTGACCATGTCGACACTATCCCCACGTTCACCCGATCCGTGCAGAAAAATCAACAGTGGTAAAAGTGTATCCTTATTTTCGATATCCGGAATTTGCAAAATATATTTATAAGCTACATGAACATTAACAGATACTGTTTCATTTAATTCAGATCTGATTGTCCCGGTCTGGGATATCAACAATACCGGAAATAAAAGAATGGCAATTAAATTTAATAATTTTATTGTTTTCATACAATCAACCTTTAGTTTTAATATTATTTTGATTACCTTTTGTTAAGGAAATTTTTATCTGATACACTTTTTACATGTTAGGGCAAAATTATGATTCAATGATTAAAATTCTTAAAATTTCTTAAAATTTCGACCTTAAATAAAAAATTACCTTTATTTTTAGACATAATTATCATTTTAAAAAAAGAAACTAATTACTGATTTCTTATCCCAATGATGCGATTTTTCAGAACGATCTGAAAAATCTGATTTCAAAAAAACTTATAATAGCCTTTTTAAAAATGCAAGAAATCAAAAAATTGATTTTGAACAATAGGCCAATATTGCTGTTAAAGTCATCACAAAAGAACTCCGGATTATCGAATTGATGAATAGAAAAGTACTTTTTCATTTTTACAATTCCGTAATTTTTTTTTGAAAAAGGGAATAATGATATGAAGAACCAACCTATGTTGTTGTACAAAGTGCAACATATATTGCTTATTTTTAGCTGTTTACTTGTTATTACTACAATTGACACCAAAGAAGTTACTGCACAAACAAACCTTAATCTGAAAGCATTTCTTGAAGGCCCCTTTGTAAATGGTTTGATGCAGCCTTCTTTAAGAATTTTCGGTTATGTACCCAGTAATCAACCGTATAATACAGCCCCATGGAATTATAACGGAAATGAATCCGCTAACCCTCTACCAAAGAATGCAGTTGACTGGGTACTGATAGAAATCCTTCAGGCTGATTTTACACCCCAGGATACTTCATTTATTATCCTGGCAAGACAGGCAGCAATAATTACTACAAACGGTCAGATTACAGGTACTGATGGTTTAAGCTATGTTCAATTTCCTGTCACTTACGATGCGGGTTTTTATGTTGCCATTGTTCATCGTAATCATATACCTGTGATTTCTTCGGTACCGTTGACAAATTCAGGGGGAATTTACAGTTATGATTTTACGACGGGTGAGCAAAAGGCTTTTGGAGGAATCAATGCTCAGGATGAATTGCTTCCGGGTTTGTGGGCCATGATCTCGGGAGATGGCAATGGAAACGGCGAAGTGAATAACGCAGACAAAACGGATGTATGGCTACCACAATATGGTGAAATCGGTTACTTTTCAGGTGATTTTAAAATGGATTCACATGTTGACCCCATTGATAAAACCGTAAAATGGCAACCCAATGCCGGTAAAGGTTTACATGTATCCATTGTCTCAAATCCTTTACCCCCGGTTAAAAACCATATTTACCTTGCCAATGATAACCATACAGATCTCTTCTGGAGTGCAGATGACTTAACGTATAAAAATATTTTCTTAAATGAATTGGATTACTACCTGGATTTAGCAGATTCAACCATTACCAACCCTTCTCCTTATCAAAACAGGTACAATTGCGACAATGCCATGTATGTTTATATATACAAAAAGTACAGGACAGCAACCCAGTTCAACCGGCTCATCGGCCGGATTCAGGATGGACATATATCCATGCCGTATAATATGCTTGTTTCGACTTATGGAGGACAACCAACTGAAGCCATCATCCGCGGTATGTACTGGCCCGGAAAACTTGAAAGGCAATACAATCTCGATATAAATATGGCGGTGAGTATGGAAAATCAGACCCAGCCACTTGGGATAACCTCTCTTTGGAAAGGAAGCGGAGCCAACTATTCATGGAAGGGTGTTTGCGGTTGTGCAACTCCTGTTTACGGTTACAAGCTTGAGAATCGTGACCACGAAATTTACCGGTACATCGGGGCCGACAGCACCGGTGTTCTTATGAAATGGTATTCATTTAGTACTTCTTATGGCAATAAAGGTCTTGGAGGCTATGCCGAAGCCAGAAATCTTCCTAATGCAGTTAACGAAAGCACTAATAAATGTAGTACTTCCAAATATCCCTATAAAATTGTAGCTGCCTTTGGACAGGGTTGGGATGATGCCCAATTGCTTACCAGTGATTTTCCGGATGCAGCGCAAACATACAGCGATGCAACACGACAATGTTATGTGTCCAATGAAACGGATTTTTTTCAGGATTTTTTAAGTTCATATCCTTCAGCAACCATACCAACAGAAAGCGTTACTTATGGAAATGACTGGGATACGGATTGTGAAGCAATGGCAGAACCTACCGCGCAAGTCAGACGATCTGTTGAAAAGCTTCGTTCTGCTGAAGCGATGGCGACGCTGATTGCATCCAAAAATCCTTCCTTTTATACAGCTGAAGATCCCCGCCGTGAAGCCGCCTGGGTTGCCCTCGGCTCGTATTGGGAACACAATTTTGGCTTGGGCGGATGTTGCACAACTAACCGCGGTAACTGGGAACTGAATTTACTTGATGATATTCAAAGCTATGTTGACAGCCTGTTTACCGTTTCACACGATATTTTAAGCACTCAAATTCAATATTCCGGCACAAATCAACGGTTCTATGCGTTTAATCCGTTAGGTTGGGCACGAAACGATTATGCCGATTATGAATACAGTGGCGGTTCAACCATTCGCGTTATGAATGTGCAAACTGCAACTGAAGTTCCTCACCAAATCATTACCCGGAATGGAATTACCTATTTGAGGATTTTTGCTATGAATCTGCCATCGGTCGGCTATCGTGTTTACGAAATTCAAAACCAGCAGGGCACTGGTGGGTCGAACACAGCAACACTCACGAACACAACTTTTGAATCGACCCGTTACAAATTAATTATTACCCCGGCAGGCGCAATTACCAGTCTGATTGATAAATTAAACGGGAACAAGGAATATATACAAAGCATCAATGGCCGATATGCGAATGATTTCGGACAGGGGACAAGCACTACAGGAACGTTAACCCTTCTTGATAATGGTAATGTAAGTTCTACCGTACAATGTGTATCATCGGTTCCGTTGCAGCATACCACTCTGATTACCCTATACCGTGATATGGACAGGATAGATATTGAGAATACCATTAATGCAACGTTTGGTAATACCATTCGAACCTATAGTTTTTCGTTTAATATTGCGAACCCGGTAACTCACCACGAAGAATTAGGAGCAGTACTTACTGCCAAATACAAAAACAATGGTGGGAATTATGCTCTTCCTGCTGAACCTGTTCGTTTTGAATGGCAAACGTTAAATCATTTTGTGGATGTGGGTAATTCCTCCAATGGCATTTCTCTTTCAAATGAAGGAGCTGGCTTCATGAAACTTGGAAGCAGTTCGGTTGAATTCCTCGATCAGAATTCATCGCAGATCAACGTTTTAATCGGTGGCCGGATGGCAGGATCAGGACCCGGATTTGACAATCAATTCGGCAATACCGTATTTCACAATAATTTCTCTCTCCGTCCTTATTATAGTGGTTATAGCCCTCTCAACGACATGCATCATGCTATGGAACATCAAAACAGGATTGTCACAGGAATTGTCACGGGAACCACTAATATTTTTCCTTCAGATTTTTACAGTTTTTTAACGATTTCCGATCCGAATGACATCCTTTGGGCACTTAAACCATCCGAAGAAAGTTTGGCCAACGGTGGTATTATCGCCCGTATCTGGAATATAGAACCTGTTGCTTCTTCATGCACACTTAATTTTGCTGACAATCTTGTGATAGCGAAACGTACGACTCATGTTGAGACCGATATTGAAAGTTTGCCGGTGACCAATGGGAATTTGTCTGTGTCTATTGGCCAGCAAAACATGCAGACATTCCGTGTATTTATTTCAGGTTCCTTGCCCAATGCACCTTTAAATACATCCATCCATTAGAAAGGATAAGCCCTTTAAGTATACATTTAATACTGAATATAACCAGGGTATAAAAGTTTAAAGTTGATATTTCAGCCTAAATTTAAAACCTCTTATTCGTACTACGGCATAGTTTACATCACAATATTTCAATTGGCTGAGGTGACTTTGGCATACTAAATCATTCTAGCACTGATTGACATAAAAAATTGCAAAACTGTCGTTGAACAATTGGGTTAAATGACTGTAAATTTTATCCCAAAAAATTCAATGGGAATGAAGCCACAATTTCCCAAATTAAGCCCCTTATGAAACCATTCAAAGTCTACTTACCTGAAGTTGGATTCTTTAATTCAAATGTGTGAATTATGTAACTCTTTTCTTTAATTGTGTAACGCTTCCTTGAATAAACAGACATATCTTTGTTAATGTATTAATATCAGCTCTTTAAATAATGATTTAATCCGATTAAAATTACAAAAAGGCCAAGGATTAATCGGGTCAAATAACTGTATAACTCAACTTAAAAGTTCAATGATGATAAATTAGACAAGTCGAATGAAATCCGTCATTTAGGAAAGTTCTTTAAAATTAAAACCCAAGAGAAAAGAACTTAAATAACCAACCAATGCGAAATTTAAGAGTGTGTAGAATTGTACTAATTTTTATAAGTATACTTTTTTGTGTTTCGATGAATTTAAGGGAAGCAAAAGCACAGACAACCCTGAACATAAAAGTATTTCTTGAGGGACCGTATAGCAATGGCCAAATGAATCCGGAATTAAGAATGCTTGGATTTTTGCCAAACTTTCAGCCTTATAATACAAACCCCTGGAATTACAATGGCAGTGAATCTGTTGTTTCTTTTCCAACTGAAGTCGTTGACTGGATCCTGACAGAATTGCTGCAACCTGATTTTACACCACAGGATACATCATTTACTATTTTGGCAGAACAAGCTGCATTACTTAACTCCAATGGGCAAATTACTGCAACTGACGGGGTAAGTTTTATTCAGTTCCCGATCGCCTACGAACCTGGTTTTTATGTAGCTGTTATCCATCGCAATCATATACCGGTGATTTCTTCGGTACCTTTGACAAATACTGGTGGGATTTATAACTATGATTTTTCGACAGGAGCATCTCAAGCTTTTGGGGGCTCACATTTGCAAAAGGAATTGCAGGATGGTATTTGGGGAATGATTGCAGGAGATGGTAATGCAAACGGAGGAGTAGATAATACGGACAAAACAGAAGTTTGGCAACCACAATTTGGAAGTTCCGGATATTTATCAGGTGATTTCACTATGAATTCACTGGTTGAGCTAAATGATAAAACACAGAAATGGCAGCCCAATACCGGCAGAGGATCAAATGTATCAATTTTATCCGTCCCCCTTCCTCCTGATAAAAATCATATATACATTGCTAATGACGATCATACCGATTATTTCTGGACTGCAGACGACCTCACGTATAAAAATTATTTTCTGAATGAACTCGATTATTACCTCGATCAGATTGATTTGACAATCAACAATGCTGCACCCTACCAATGCCGTTTTAATTGCGATAATGCCACCTATGTTTATATCTATAAAAAGTACAGGACGGCAACCCAGTTCAATCGGCTTATCAGCCGGATTCAAGACGGACATATATCCATGCCCTTTAATATGCTGGTCTCCACTTACGGAGGCCAATCCACAGAGGCAGCTATCCGTGGGATGTACTGGCCCGGAAAAATTGAAAGACAATATGACCTGGACATTGATCTGGCAGTGAGTATGGAAAATCAAACGCAGCCGCTGGGTATCGCATCTTTATGGAAAGGATGTGGGGCAAAATATTCCTGGAAAGGTGTGTGTGGTTGTGCCACACCCGTCTACACCTACAAACTTCAAAACCGCGATCATGAAATTTACCGTTATATTGGACCCGACAGCACCGGGGTGATTATGAAATGGTATTCTTTTGGTACTTTATATGGGAACAAAGGTTTGGGAGGGTATGCAGAAGCAAGAAATCCTGTCAATGCAATTACCGAAAGTACAAACAAATGCAGCACCACCAAATACCCTTATAAAGTTGCCGGGGCATTTGGTCACGGCTGGGATGACGGACAATCATTGACCAGCGAATTTCCGGATGCGGCGCAAAATAACACCAATTCTACACGACAATGTTATGTTTCGAACGAAACTGATTTCTTCCAGGACTTTTTAAGCTCCTACCCTTCGTCCTCGCTCCCAAGTGAAAGTGTTTCTTACGGGAACGACTGGGATACGGATTGTGCATCAATGGCTGAACCAACAGCTCAGGTAAAGAGATCCGTTGAAAAACTTCGGTCCGCTGAAGCTATGGCAACCTTAGTTGCTTCAAAAAACCCCTCCTTTTATCCATCAGATGATCCCAACCGTGATGCTGCGTGGGTAGCATTAGGTTCGTATTGGGAACACAATTTCGGTTTGGGGGGATGTTGTACCACGAATCGTGGTAACTGGGAACTTAATTTACTTGATGATATACAAAGTTATGTTGATGGCCTTTATACTGCATCACACGATTTATTAAGCACTCAAATTCAATATGCAGGAACAAATCAAAGGTTTTTTGCATTCAATCCGTTGGGGTGGGCAAGGAATGATTATGCCGATTACGAATACAATGGGAGTAACAATATCCGGATTGTGGATGTGCAGAGTGCTTCTGAAGTACCCCATCAGATAATCACACGGAATGGAATTACATATTTAAGAATTTATGCTGTGGATTTACCCACGGTTGGATACCGCGTTTATGAAATTCAGGATCAGCAATCGGGCATTGAACCGAATACAGCAACCCTTACCAATACAATTTTTGAATCGAACCGCTACATTTTGAATATTACCCCTGCAGGGGCCATCATTAGCTTGATTGATAAATTGAACGGAAACCAGGAATATGTTCAAAGCATCAATAGCCGCTATGTGAACGATTTCGGGCAGGGAACCAGCAGCACAGGAACGTTGACCTTGTTGGATAATGGTCCCGTTAGCGCAACTGTTCAATGCATATCATCAGTGCCTTTGCAGCATACGACCCTCATTACTCTTTACCGGGATATTGATCGGATCGATATTGAGAATACCATCAATGCAACGTTTGGAAATACCATCCGAACCTACAGTTTTTCTTTTAATTTACCGAACCCGACAACGCACCATGAAGAGTTGGGAGCAATCCTCACAGCAAAATACAAAAACAATGGTGGAAATTATGCACTCCCTGCTAAACCCGTTCGTTTTGAGTGGCAAACACTAAATCATTTTGTAGATGTAAGTAGTGCGAACTATGGAATTTCTATATCAAACGACGGAGCCGCCTTTATGAAACTGGGAAGTAGCTCGCTCCAATTTCTGGATCAGAATTCATCCCAGATCAATGTTTTGATCGGTGGCAGGATGGCCGGAACGGGACCCGGATTTGACAATCAATTCGGCAATACCGTTTTCCATAATAATTTCTCACTCCTTCCCTACTATAGTGGTTATAGTCCTCTCAACGATATGCGCCACGCTATGGAACACCAAAACAGGATTATCACAGGAATTGTCACAGGAACCAATAACACGTTCCCCGCTGATTACTACAGCTTTTTAACCATTTCCGATCCGAATGGCATCCTTTGGGTACTTAAACCATCTGAGGAAGGTACAATTGGAGGTATAATCGCACGCATCTGGAACATTGCACCTGTTTCTTCGGCATGCATCCTTGATTTTACCGATAATCTTACTTCTGCAAAACGAACAACTCATGTGGAGACTGATATTGAAGACATGCCGGTCAGCAGCGGGAATCTTTCTGTGACAATTGGGCAACAAAATATGCAGACATTCCGTGTATTTTTGTCGGGAGTTAGCCTCTCAGCCGTCCTGAAAAAATAGAGAGCTTTTTAATTATTTTAAGAGACTGTATAAAATTCTATATTTGACAGTATCAATTTTGCCACTAATTCACCAAGACGCAAGGAAACACAAAGTACTGAAAATGAATAGATTTCTTGATGAAACTTTGTGTTTTCGTGTCTTTGTGGCATTAAAAAACAATAGTTTTATCATTTTTTAAACAGTCTCTTCCTGATTCGAATGGGAATAATCAATTTAAAACTGATATTGCGGCCCATGTTAAAAACCCCCGTTCGTCCGGTTGCATTATTTATTTCAGCATATTTCAACCGGCTGAGGTGACTCTGATAAGCCACGTCCGTGATATTGTTCGCACTGATATAAATGGAAAAAATTGTATAGGACTTGCTGACGATATCTGATCCAATTCCCATGTTTAGCAAGGTATATCCGGGAGTCCGGGTTTCTGTATTGTAGGCAGAGTAGAATTTATTTTGAGTAAAATCGTATTCAATACCGATTTTGGCATATGCATTCCTCAAGAAATTCGCTGGTTTTCTAAAATCAAACTTAAGATCTGATTGAAACCGGGGGGCAGGAGTAAGCGGCAGATAGCGCATTGAATCGGGTTGATTTTTTTGTATAGCTTCAACATATGAAAATGCATTTTCGAAATGAATCCAGTCCAGTGGATGGGGATGAATATCGATCCTGATTTCCCCGCCACGCAAACGGGCATTTCCTGAAACAAATTTAAACGTGCTGTATCCGTCGGTAATCGAATCTCCACCACCAATGCTGCTCAATTTTCTGGAAAATATATAGTTATCGATCGAATTATTGAAAAGATCCAGTTCGGCGGATACATGATGTGTATTTAATCCAACTGCAAAATCAACCTGAAGGCTGTTTTCAGGTTTAAGATCCGGGTCACCCAATTCGTACCGCAACGTCCCTTCATGAACTCCGTTTGAACCTATTTCACTGATATTCGGGGCGCGGTAACCACGTGCAAAATTTAATTTCATAAGGAAAATTTCATTGAACTGATAGGAAGCCCCAATACTTCCGGATATCCCGGTAAATGTTGAATGAAAGGCCTTAAATTTTTGGTACGACCCCACTTCCGGATTATCAATTTTCTCCCCGTTGGCATTCAGGAACAAATCTTTCCCGAATTCATTCCGCATGTCGTACCTCAAGCCACCACTGATATCCAGCTTCTCAAATGATTTTTTGGCAATACCAAACACACCAAAATCGAACAGGTTGTATTCAGGAACCAAATATTCGGTGCCTTTGTTAAATGAAGATTGTTGCATCCCGTTTACACCAAAAGAAACATTAAAATTATTGTGTTCCGGCAATGAGTAATGGATATCGTAATTGAATGTATTGAGCAAAAAATAAAGTCCGTACCGACCCGTATTAAGAACATCCGCAAATTCCTGCCTTTGGTTTTGCTGAAATCCGAAGATAGCCTTTATTGTGCTGTTTCCGATTATAAAATTGTTATTGGAAACCGCTTTATAATGATGAATTTTTTGATAAGGTACAAATGGATTGTATGATTTAATATCCCCGGTTGAAACGATTTCATTTTCAATTGAACCATTATTTATAACAACAGGCCTGATGAACTTTCCGGTCAAACTATCTCTTTCACCTTCAACGATTCCCGGTGTTAAATTATAAACACTCATATTCAAATGCGAATATCCCCATGATTTATGCAGGCCGATAACGGCGTCAAAAGCATTTTCTTTGAAAGCAGAATTATAAACGTACCCATCATATTTATTTTGATAGGCATGAGCCATTTTATCACTAAACCGCAAATCCCATGTTAACCCTTTTCGATTGCCTGCAACATTTGCCGACAATCCAATGAGGCCGTTGTTGGTTTGATAATTTGTCAGGAAACTTCCTGCAATTTTGCCCTCCGGCAATGTGGGTGCGTCAAGCATATTAATGACCCCGGCCAGTGCATCCGAACCGTAAGCAAGGCTGGCCGGACCTTTGAGTATTTCGACCCTGTTCACATCAAATTCATCGATTTCAATCCCATGCTCGTCACCCCATTGCTGTCCCTCCTGCCGGATGCCGTCTTTTACAACAACAACCCGGTTAAATCCAAGGCCACGGATAACCGGTTTGGAAATTCCCTGTCCGGTAGTTATCTGACTTAATCCGGGCTGGGTTGCAATGGCATCAATAATATTTGAAGATGAATTTTGTAATAGTTCTGTTATTGGCATAATCGTGATTGGTGACGGTTGGCGGCTTTGCTCTGCAGCTTTTGATAATCCTGTAACAACAATTTCACTCATCTCGACAGCAGCCTCCTCAAGAATAAAATCCTTCTTTGTGGTTACGGATAAATCGATGGTCTCGGCTATTAGTTTGTAACCAATAAAACTAACCTGTACCAGAACTTTGGTTTGGGGTAAGTTATCAATCCGGTAGTTTCCATCTGCGTCAGTAATCGCTCCTGTTTTTAAATCCGGAAGGTAAACATTAACACCTGGCAAAGTCTCCCCTGTGGACTTATCTGTAACTTTACCTGTTAAGTATGTTTTGGTTAATACGTTGTTAGCTGCCTGGCAAACACCGGATAATGCGAATATCATCCAAAATAAAATAATTTTTCTTTCCATAACTTGAACCTGATATTGTATTCGTAAAAGGAATTGATTTTATGCAGGCTTGCAGTGCTTAAATACTACACAGCCCAATGTTTCTGTAAGTATCAGAAATCATATAAATAATAAAATCAGGCAACAGGAGGTGCTCTCAGTGAATAGTAGATAACAGAAGTTTTCCAAACCCTTCCTTCTGATAATAAATAGATGAAAACAAGAGGACTGATAAGCAAAAGAGCTGGCAATGCCCTGGTGAGAATCACGTTGACAAATTCAAACTGGCAAATCTGACATGATTTTTCAGCTTTTGTAAAATCCAATGAATTCTGAGTGTTTTGATAAAATAAATTTCCCTTATGAACATGTAATGTTTTTAATACCATGGGGTATAGAAAAACACCCAGATTTAAACAAACAAACAGGGAAAAATTCACTCTAATTTTGTACACAGCATTATGCATATGCCAGGGCTCAATTTATTTTTAACCTAAACAATTCGATTTCAATTTTGTTTGGAACGGCAAATCCAAAACGTTATTAATTCACCTTTTTTACAAATTTAGCAATGAGTATTTAAAACATTAAAGATTCGGAAACAGGGTATTTATATGTTTCAGCAAGTTTGCCAGTCTGAAATTCCCAATTTGTTATTTTTGTCTGCCGTAAATTGATCATTTTAATTTGACACAAGGAGTGAGTAAAGAAAATAATAAAGTCGTTTCCGGTTTCAGCATAAGCAATTACATTTCCGAAGAATCACATGGGGGCATCATCCTGATTCTGGCAACACTCATTGCCATTATTTGGGCAAATTCAAGGTATTATGAATTCTATCACTATTTGTGGCATGAATTGCAACTTGGCTTTTCCATCGGAAATTTCGAACTGAAGAATTCACTGCACTATTGGATCAACGACGGATTGATGGCTGTATTTTTCTTTACGATTGGACTTGAGATCAAACGTGAAGTGCTGGCAGGAGAACTATCGACCCTGCGGAAAGCAAGTCTGCCGGTAATGGCTGCTTTGGGAGGAATGATCGTTCCTGCAGGTATTTATGCCTTGATAAATCTGCATCATCCTGGTTCAATCAAAGGCTGGGGAATACCAATGGCTACGGATATAGCCTTTGCCCTGGGTCTGTTGTCCCTGCTGGGTAAAAGAGTGCCTGTGAGTTTAAAGATTTTTCTCACTGCTCTTGCTATCGCCGACGATCTTGGTGCAATACTGGTAATTGCTATTTTTTATACGGATGCAATCCAAACTACTGAACTCATCTATGCAGCTATCTTTCTGATTATTTTGATTATCGGAAACAGAATAGGTATAAGAAGGACCGGTTTTTATGCCGTTATCGGGTTGCTCGGAGTATGGCTATCTTTTATTTATTCGGGAGTCCATGCCACCATAGCCGGTGTTTTGATTGCGCTGACAATACCGGTAAAAACAAAAATATCGGAAGAAAAATATATCAGTAAACTGAGTAAGTTGCTCGATAATTTCAGAAAGGAAAGACCAAATGAATCTTCATTGCTTACACAAAATCAGGCCCATCTTATCAGCGAAATCGAACAATTAAGCGATACAGCGCACACACCCTTACAAAAACTGGAACATAACCTTCACCCAGTTTCAGCCTATTTTATTCTTCCCTTGTTTGCTCTTGCCAATGCAGGTGTGCACATCGAAGGTGAATTCTGGAGTTTATTTATTCATCCAACTGCATTGGGAATAATTTTCGGTTTGGTATTGGGTAAATTTATCGGCATAAGTGTATTCAGTAAATTAATGACAAAGTTAAATCTGGCCGAATTACCCGATGGAATGAGTTGGAGACAGCTTTATGGTTTAGGGTTTTTGGCGGGAATAGGGTTTACCATGTCAATTTTTATCTCCGATCTTGCTTTTTCCGATGATCAGTATATTCAAATTGCCAAAGTGGGTATATTCGCAGCATCTTTTTTGAGCGCTGTTGCAGGCATTTTAATCCTTGCGCGAAAACCAGGCGAAGCAATAAAATGAGGGGCTTTTTATACGTTGGAATTTGGCAACTCTGAAATTCCTGATGAAAGAATTGAAAATCCCTGATCTACTATTCACAAAATCATCCGAATTAACTCATCAGCAAATTTTAGCAAAAGGGAAAATAATCAGCATTCAGAAATTAGTAAGTCCTTGGGTTCAATTTAAACAATAATTTTTTGCCAATCAACAAGATTACATTTTATTGTACATTTACATGCTAAAAATTGGCTTTTGTTAATATATCCCAAATTCACAAATAACTTTCAAAATGCCCCGCAAAAAGAAAAAATCAAAAGCAGGTAAGAGGTTCAGTGCTTTTCTATCTATTTTGATAATACTTATTATTTTGGGGTTCATTAGCATAAAAATATTAGTCGAACCTTTATTGACCAGGAAGATAAGAACAGAGCTAAATAAGAATCCTGACCGATTGTATGACATTTCGATTGAAGATATTGACCTGAATATTTTCAATGCTTCTTTAATTCTGAAGAAATTAAATATTGAACCCAGAGACACAGCAATGAAACTACTTGAAGCAGGCGGTATTAAATCATTGATCTTTGCTCAAACCGCAAAACTCCATATAAATAACCTGAATATTATTGAATTCATAAAAAACAAAAATCTTCTCATCGAAAAGATAAAAGTAGAAAACATTACAGTCAACTACCTTTGTAACCCAGATGCTAATCCTCCAAAAAAAATGGAAACGGGTAATTTTGAACCCATCATCCCCGACAAAATAAATTCACTTGATATTAGCTACTTTGAACTCTTAAATGGTAAGTTTCAATATTCAGTAATAAAGAATGCAAAAGAACCACAGTTTGAAATCGATTCTTTGTCCGCATTAATTGACAGTATTGAAATAAATTCCGAAACAATTCTTCATTCGATACCATTGACCTTTACGGACCTGCAAATTAAAAGCAGGTATATTTCATACACACCAATGAAATTTTATACAATTTCCACCTCTGATATACGGTTTGATGTACGCGATACCTCTTTGGTGGTTAATAACTTCCAGTTGGTTCCTAAATATACGAGAGAAGAATATAACAGACAAATCAAGTATAACAATGATTGGTTTTCGATCTCAGTAGATAAAATTATATTTAGCGGTCTTAGCATGAATGAACTGGAATCGAAAAATGTCTTTAGTCTTAATTCTATTGATATTCGTAAGCCGGATATTGAAATTTACAGGGATAAGAGATTACCTGATGCACCTTTTAAATATAAACCTTTGATTACAGTCCTGATGAAAAAAATCAGGAGATCAATTGCCATTGATTCTGTGTGGATAAAAGATGGGAAGCTCGCGTATTATGAGATGTCTGATAATTCTGATAAGCCGGGAAAGGTTTTTTTTGACCCCATGTCCATGACTGCCTGCAATGTAACTAACGACACAAATAGAATTAAGAGAAATCCCCATCTTGAAATAGATTTAACGGGAAGAATTATGGCAAAAAGCAAACTCAATGCACATATCGACATTTCCCTTGACCGACCTGGTGAATATATAACAGCAACTGGAAACATGGAGTCGATTGGGGCATTTGAATTTAATCAGATGGTTGAATGCCTTCTCCCTGTATCTATTAAATCGGGTAATATAAAGTCAGCAGAATTCAAGTTTAAAGCAAATGATAATGTTTCGGATGGAAGTTTAATCCTGCAATATAATAATCTGGAAGTCGATGTAATGAGGATTAAGGATTCTGATAAAAAATCAGGAGTCTTTTCGATTATTGCCAATAGTATGATCAGGAATAAAAACCTTAAAAATGAGGATAAATATATCATTGGAAATATCCATTTCGAACGACGAAAGGATAGATTTATCGTCAATTATTTGTGGAACAGCATAAAAACCGGGATAATTTCCGTGGTTGTCCCCATCGCAGATAAAAATAAAAAGAATCAGAACAGAACCTACACAGATTCAAATAAAAAAAGGAAAAGCAAAACTACAAACAGTAAAAAATGAAGGTTACGTAAGGGTATAATATCTAAAAGGCTTGTGATATTCTCAATTATTAGATCGGTTATTTAAACCTTACAAACTTCAGTATTTCAGGAAACTGAACATGTATAATGCGAATTAAATCGTACTGGGGTTCACTAATTGTTCAAAATTGTTTAAAACTATTTTTACAATTTCTTAACAGGAAATCCGTACATTTGCTATCCTTTTTCGATGTAAAAAATCAGAACAAAGAACCGATAATTGATATCCTGAAAATTTGAAATAGTTTAGTTACAATGCTTTTATAATGAACCAATAATAAGTTAAAACAATAAAAATTAATTATCATGAAAAAGATTTTTTTACACATTTCAATTATCATCTCAATGATGATACTACCATTTACAATAACCTTTTCACAAAATGCCTGGATCAATGAAATTCATTACGACAATTTAAGTACAGATGTAAATGAACTTATTGAGGTTGTGATAGAAAATGCAGGTACCTATACCTTAAGCAATTTTCAAATTGATTTATACAATGGTTCTAATGGAACTGTTTACGGCACATTGACTCTCGATCAATTTACGGTCGGCAGTACTTCAGGAAATTTTACCTTTTATTATCACATTTATCCTGCCAATGGGATTCAAAATGGTTCTCCTGACGCTATGGCATTGAGTTACCTGGGAACTTTGATCAGTGGTCAATTTTTAAGTTATGAAGGTACTTTCTCTGGTGTTGGTGGTCCTGCTGATGGAGTTTTATCAGTTGATATTGGTGTTTCAGAAACTGGTTCTGAAGCTCCCGGACTTTCATTACAACTTGGAGGATCTGGGACACAATACAGTAATTTCACCTGGCAAGTTCCATCCACAGCAACTCCTGGCAATATAAACAACAACCAATCCTTTGGTGGTGCAGTATTTCCGTCAATTGTTAAAGCTTATTCCATTAGCACAACCGAAGTTGAGGTAGTGTATAATTTGGACATCACCTCTGTAGATCCGGTCGATTATACGCTGTCAGGAACTGCAACAATTACGTTCACCGGAGCTGATATTGATGGCAGCAATCCGAAATTAGTTCATCTCACAGGAGCTAGTTCTCCAATGGCTTCAGATATCACACTTGATAATTTGCTGGATGAAGCCAATTCGACCAATTTTAGTTTTTATGCCGGGATAATGCCAATAGCATTTACCAATACATCCAACCCTGGCGGGGTTATGGGCAATGATCAACTGGCAACTTTTACAGGAATTATATCTGCAAATGATGCGTTTAATAATGTATGGGTAAGCGATGCTGCAGGACAATATCATGGCGCTTTGATATATAGCAATCCTTTTCCAGCATTGGTTGCTGTAGGGGATCAAATCTTATTTACAGCAACAAGAACTGTTTATAACGGACAAACTGAACTTCAGAATCCAATACTGATTTCAATTATTTCTTCAGGCAATACACCCTATGGACCATCACTTATTAATGGTTCCGATATTGACGAAACAATAGCAGTTAATTCAAATCCTGCAGAACCTTGGGAAAGTCAATTAGTAAAGATTCAGAATTTTACTGTTCTTTCTTATGATGCTACTTATTTCAATTACAGGTGCAGTTGGATAAACGGTGCAACAACCTATTATTTTCATATTGGTGACAATGTCGATTTCCAGTTTGGCGTAACATTACCCTACTTAATTGTTGGACAAAATTATCAATCAATAACTGGTGTTGTTGATTGGTTGAATACCAATCCTCCTGGTCCCTTTTACAGAATCAATCCAAGGACTCCGTCTGACATTGTCGCGAATATTTCAAATCCGGCAACCAAGCTGGCTATAACTTCTGTAAATGGAGGAGTTGATCCTTATGAAAATCTTCCTTTCAGCATTACTGTGCAATCCCAGGATGCATCAGGAAATCCGGCAGTTGTATCCGCTACTGTCAACTTCAATCTCACAACCAACGGCGGTTCTGTTGGAAATGTTATTTTTGTTGCCGGAAGCACAATTGCAGGAAGTATTATTAACGGCACAAGTGAAGTGACCCTAACGGGTGTGAAAATGGCTCCAGCCGGAACAAATGTTACGATTACTGCTACGGATGCAAGTTCAGGATTAAACCCAGGTTCAAGTGCTCCATTTAATGTTTTGACTTATACGTTGCCGGATATTATCATCTGTGAAATTATGCAGGATCCTTTTACTGTTACGGATGCTAATGGAGAATATTTTGAAGTCTATAACAATGGAGATGCTGTAGTCGATATGAATGGCTGGATCATTAAAGATGATGGAACAGATAGCCATACAATCAATTCCTCTTTGATTGTTCCGGCTCACGGATATGCTGTACTTGGTGATAAATCTGATCCACTAATAAACGGAAATTACACCTGTAATTATCAATATACAAACTTTTCTATTGGAAACGCAGATGATGAAATTGTTTTGCTTCTTCCTGATGGAGTTACAGAGATTGATCGGGTAAATTATGATGGAGGTATAATCTGGCCGGACCCGACGGGAGCATCAATGATATTCGCTGGATTGCCGACAGATGATAATAACGATGGAACAAAATGGATCGTGTCTACAGTTCGTGAACCTACGTATGTTGGTACAGAAGGTGACCTTGGATCACCGGGAACATTAGGTACTGGTCAGTTCACAGGAATTATGAGCTATTCATTCGATCTGAAGGTGTTCATGGAGGGACCATACAATGCAACTACGCACATGATGAATACCGACTTACTGACCAACAATCTGCTTCCTTTAAATCAGCCATTCAATCCTTCCCTACCTTATTATGGAAACAACACTCCAAAATGGCTTTATAGCGGAACTCAAACAGTAACCTCTTTCCCAACCGGCACAGTGGATTATATTTTAATCGAACTCAGAGATGCTACCAGCGCAGCCGCAGCAACTTCTGCCACCAGGATTGCGCAGATACCGGCATTGCTCTTAACTGACGGAAGCATCGTAAGTCTTGATGGCTCCTCATTGCCTGGATTTGCGGGTACCGTCAATAATTTCCTTTACATTGTTGTTTGGAGTAGAAACCATTTAGGAATTATGAGTTCGGGTAATATAACACCTGCAGGTACAGTTTCCTGGGATTTTACAACAGGCTCCGGACAGGTTTACGGAGGTACAACAGGTTACAAAATGCTTGAGACTGGTGTTTGGGGAATGGTTGCCGGAGATATTAATGTTGACGGAATAATTAATACAGCGGATAAAACTCCTTCTGGATGGAAAATGGATGCCGGTAAAAAAGGTTATTTAGGTGCCGATCTGAATATGAATATTCAGGTTTCAAATAAAGATAAAAACGATTACTTGGTACCTAATAATAACAAGATTTCACAGGTTCCAAATTAAATTCTGATAAAATAAAAAAAGAGGGACTGAATATCGGTCCCTCTTTTTTTTCAAATTCCCTTTCTATTATTGCGGCAATTGTGATCCGGTTCCTGCATTTGGAACCCAGAATGTTTTATCTGCTGTTGTTACATGTCCATCCATGTTAAAATCCCCGCTTAGATAACCCGATAAATTAAGCGACGGTAACAATGAATCATTTTTATCTTTATTATCGATCTGGCCATTTGAGTCAGCATCTCCGGCGATCATACCCCAAGTATTATTTCCAATATATTTCTCAGCGATTTCGGCGCCGTATACTTGTGAAGGTGAAGAAGTGAAATCATACTGGTACGCACCGCCCTGATTTATCATTGAATTCTGGTTCATTACAGGCAAATGATTTCTATGATAAATAACCAGAAAGAAATCATGATCAAAATTCTTATAAATTCTAGGCTTGCTGTTACCGTCCATACCAACAACGCTGCCATCATTCAACAAAAATGCAGCCTGCCTGCCGATTGAAGTTGAAGATGTTGCTTCACCTGCACTTGCTGCATCCCTGAATTCAAGCAAGACCCAATCAATGATATTTGGATTGGGAATTGTTTCGGTTGCCTCTGTACCGTTGTAGTTCCATGGTGAACCGTTAAAAGGTTGTTCGTTCGGGATGACACCTGAAATATTTAAAAAGGGAATCATCTGGCTCACGTAAAAAGGACCTTCAAGAAATACTTTTAAATCAAGAATTTTACCGGTCGGGACAACCTGCACATTTGATTGTACACTCTCATTTCCATCGTGGTCAAAAGCAGTTACATAATAGTAAAGCGTATCGGATGAAAGATCAGAATCGCTATAAACCGTATCTTCAACAGTAACAAATGGAAGTGAAGGGAAATTATCTGGGTTGCTGCTTTTATAGAGTGCATAATGGTCATAATCAGCTGCATTGGAAGGTTCCCAACTCAAAACAACCATATCGTTAGTCAGTTCCCCGCTAAATCCTGTTAATTGGAATGGTGGTAGGTTATCGACAGAATAACCCGAATCTGGTTCGGAATCGAAATGAACAATTATGTTAGACGTCTCAGCTGAGATTAGAAATGTATAATAAGGTATTCCGGACCCGGTTGAATCGCTGATGGTAGGAGCTATAAAAGCATATTCTAAAAATTGATGTGCCGGTATGGTTCCGATGTGCTCCCAGGGTTCTTTTGCCCAATTTTGCAGGCGCCAGATCGAATACTGCGTGATGGTACCGGCAGTTACATTATCATAAGCGCTTCTTGACCAATTTATCACAACTTTTTTCCCCTGATCATTCGGAACATCCAAAATTGATAATATATGAGGATGACAGGGAGTAATCTGGTCAAAATAAAATGTTCCAAGATCAGTCAGTGTGCCATCTGGATCCAAAGGAGACATGGGATCTCCAGCATCGATACAAGGGGATTTGGAATTGTCAACTATTGGGAAATTATTCCAGGTTAACCGATAATCACTGTTTAATGGATCTTTAAATAATGGATCAAGGTTAAAATTTCCATTTCCAGTCCAGCCACCCTCAACATCGGAATATGTTACTTTTACCCGGCTGAAACTATCTGAAATCGCATTCGGAACATTATCCCACACAAGGCTATTGTGCAGAATAACTGAATCTTCGTCAGCATATTCTTCATTGTAATATATTCCCCCTCCTGCAACAGCCGCAGTATTTCCGGCAATAGTAAATCGTTCAAAAACAGGAGTAAACCAATATTGATTATACAGATACATGGCGCCTCCTTTGTGTGAGGCATGATTATTAAACATTTCTAATTTTTGATGATCAAAAAAGTTCGGGGATACACTTCCGCCTGTCAAATAAAATCCGCCTCCATCAAAAGACGTATTGTTTGAAATGGAACTATTTAAAATTTTAAAATTTCCAACTTCACCATAAACACCGCCACCTTTCCATTGAGCCGTATTATTGCTAATAGATGAATTCGTGATGATCGTCTGATCACTTGGAGTTGCTGAACAATAGAATCCCCCTCCTTTATCTGCTGCGTTGTTTTCAACAGTTACATTTTCAAAATAACTGGCTCCGTCGATGAAAACCCCTCCACCCTGACTAACAGGCCCATTATTCTTGATTGTGAGATTTGTAAATGTAACAGATGATTCTCCCTCAACAGAAATACCACCTCCTGCGTTATTTCTTACAATTCCGTTTATAAAAACTTTCTGTCCTGAAACTTTAGATTTATAATTGGATTTAAAACTGAAAAAGTTTTTTGCTATCCCTCGTTCACCATTTCCAATAATGAGAAAATTATCGAAATAGAATTCGGAGAAATCGTCAACTTCCACACCATTTCCCTTATTACCCGAAATGACCGTATTTGTAACCAACAGATTTCCTGAACTTGCACAAATACCGCAATTGCTATTAAAACGGATCATGCAATCCGATAAGGTAACTCCGTTCACGGGATCGGTACTGAATACTCCGCGATCTGCACTATATTCGATAATACAATAGCTTAATTCGCTGGCAGCTGAGAAACTAAAAAATGATAATCCGCCCCATCCAATATTAGAATTATTGTAAAAGCCGGATGTGTCTGCAACAGTAAATTTAATACTATCATTTAGCGCTCCTACAGCTTTAAATTTTCCCCAAATAAGAAACGTGTAATTATCTTCAAAGATAATGTCCACTCCGGGATTGATTATTAGCGAATCACCAGTGGGAACTGAAATATTGCCCGTTACTATAAAAGGACTTTCAGACTGGGTCCATGTCCCGGTAACATCTCCTTCGGTTATTACAGTCTGGGCTGATAGTGCATTATTCATCGAAATGATGACAATAAGTAGTAGATAAAAATTTTTCATTAACATATTTAGTTTTTGTAAGTAATTTGGAAATAAAATGGCTTGATTAATAATTCATAATTACGCATTTAGAAATTAGTTATGTGAAAATCCAATAAAAACAATAGATGTAGTTTATTGTATAAAACAATTATAAGGCCACAATAAAAATTGCCATGACTCTGAGTGTTAAGTGAAAGATATTGAAAATATTAAAATTTTTAAGAATCAAAATAATTTTTAGCACTTATTCCCAATTCAGGAAAAAAAACAGAACTAATTTCCAGAAATAATTCTTATTGAATGATTCATTGGAATAGATTTAGGAGAGTGACAATCCGAATTAAACGATCTATCATTTGACAAAGTCAGATCGACAATTGCTCTATAAAGTGATCCCAGGAGGAGTCGAACCCCCAACCTTCTGATCCGTAGTCAGACGCTCTATCCAATTGAGCTATGGGACCTGATGAATGCAACGATTCCATTTGTTTCACAAGTGAAACCGTGACAAATTTACCATTTCAAATCACCGCAAATTTATGAAATATTATTACTCAGCATAAAATTTTCTTATAGTCCCCGCGTTTCATAGCTTACTTTTTTTCATCTCAATAACAACTATTTTTGCTTTTACAATCCGTAAGCTTAAAAAACATTATTGTTAAGTAAATTTAATGCATTAAACAATATACGATGACATATTTACCTTTCACTATTCCGGAGGATGTATCGCGAATCATCAATAAATATTATCCCACAAACTCATTGGTCTATAAATTTTATTTCACGCACTGTGTAATGGTTACTGAACTCTGCCTCAAACTTGCAAATGCCAACGAACATTTACTCATTGATCAACAAATTGTAATTAAAGGGGGAATGCTTCATGATATTGGGATAATTAAAACGAATGCTCCTGAAATCGGATGTTATGGCGAATACCCATACATTGCCCATACATACCTGGGAAGAGAAATTCTTGAAAATGAAGGATTATTTGAAATTGCTCCTGTCTGTGAACGACATATCGGGATGGGTTTGACGGTAGATGATATTATAAGGTCAGGCTTTCCTCTGCCCCATCGTAACATGGTTCCAATAAGTATTGAAGAGAAACTTATTTGTTATGCGGATAAGTTTTATTCCAAAACTGAAAAGCATTTATCCAATCCTAAATCACTGGAAACTATTCGTAAAAAGGTTTCAAAGTACGGAGAGGACAAATTGCAAAAATTTGAAGAGTTTTCAGAGCTTTTTGGAATTGAAGGCATTTATGGTTAGCATATCCTGAACTTTTAAAAACACAACGGGGATTTTATCTTGACGATAAAATCCCCATTCATTTTTCAATTGCCGTAGCATTTGATCCATGCCAAGTTACGGTTATTATGGTTTGCCATTTACTTGCAATCCCTTGCGGTTTTGCAGGCTTATAGCCTGATTCACTTTCCGATTGCCGTTACCGACTTTCTTTCTATGAATCGCACCTCTTCACGTAATCTGTAAACGGAATTCCGTGTGAAATTCTATTTACCGACCTTAACCATCTGTTTCACCTTGCGGTAATGACTTCCGGTTTCCTGGCCTTTCAAGCTGATACACAATCAGTAGATCCCGAAGAACCTGTAGATTGCGATCTGAATCATTTGAAGGGTTTCCCTTATGTTTGCTTTTCCCAACTTTCGCGGGGCCAAGCAAACAGGTTGCCTTTGTATGAACCACCTGATTTCAAAGCTGATCTATCTGAGGTTGACAACCTAATGCCTCTCCCTAAATAAATCCGGGTAAATTCTTGATCTTCCGTTGCCGGTTTTACAGTATTAAACCCCTGACGCTCCAAGCTAACCTTTTATCTCTGACTTGGTAGAAACAAAAATACAACAATGTTAACCCATTAGTCAAGCATTTAGGAGGTATAATATTCACACGTTTTGCACAGAAGTTATTAACATTTGTTAATAATGCGAATCAAGAGTTGAAACGCTGTAATAATCTAATGTTATAAACAATTGAATGTCAATAACATATAACAAATAAATGTAATTAATAGCCTGGGAACCAATATCTTAGATGCAATAATCACAAAACATTTAAGAACATGATTCCCGAGGCTAAAGCACTAAAGTTAGTAGAAATTTATTTATATGTCTGTAAACGATTTGATGAAGATTTAAAATACCATTGTGAACGATTCAGTAACAATAATAAACCAGAGTTCAGTGACCAGGAAATAATGACAATTTATCTATACACCATACATGAAGAACAACGTTTTAAATTGAAGCAGATCCACCGCTTTGCAAACGAGTATCTTCGTTCCTGGTTTCCGGCCCTTGGAAGTTACCAGGCTTTTAACAACAGGATAAACCGTTTATCCGAAGCTTTTAAACAGCTCTTATCTTCATTACTAAATGAATTTATTCCAGAAGACTGTTGTTTAGATCAAAGTCTTTTGGATTCCATGCCGATAATCACTTGCTCAGGCAAAAGAATACCGAAAGTTGCAACAGAAATTGCAGACAAGGGTAGGTGTCCAAGCAAAAGGGATATATTATCATGGATTGAAACTTCATGCTCTGGCATTCCGGCAGATAAACAAAATGCCATTTCCCTGATATACTTGTTATCACCCCAGCATCTGTAAATGATCTAACTGTCTTTAAACAGGCTTGGTATAACATTGCTGATAGATGCTTTTATGGTGATAAGATTTATTATAACAGGGAGTTTTTTACTGAACTTGACCTTTGCAAAATAGTGTCAAAAAATTATTTTCTCTTTTTGAGCTGTTTTTTCACTTTTTTATAGGGTAAGAACCCCGATATTTTATCGTTTTTTTTAGTTTTTTATCCCGAATAGCCTTAAAATCAGGCCATTCTTCCGTTTTCTATGGCTATTGGACACACTTCACCCTTACAAGCCCTGGTGCTCGCTTTAGGTTGTAGGCTATGGCTTCCATGACATGTTGGCCATGTGTTTTTGCCAGTCCCTTATAGCGGGCAATACCCGCTCCAAACCATCTGCTCATCCCACCAAACGTGCGCTCTACAACATATCGCTCCCGGCTAATCAACTTATTAAACCGTATCTGCCATACAGTCAGGGGTTTGTTTCGATATGCTTTATGTTGAATCCGGTTCTTTATTACTTCCTCCTTTAACAAACTGTCATTATCCGGTACTTTAAATCCTTTATCTGCAAATACTGCTTTTTTCTTTGCCCTGGACACTTTCTTAATCACCGGACCCAACCCCTTACTATCATGCACATTGGCCGTAGTTGTATGTACGGCTTCAACCATTCCGTCATCATCTGTGGCGATGTGCTTTTTAAAGCCATAATGGAGTTTGCCTGCCTTCTTTAACCAACGGGCTTCACTGTCTACTCCCGGCCGCTTTTTCTTTAATGAAACGTGATGCTCTTCTTCCTTTTGCCTGTCTTCGTCCTTGCGATCATCTTCCTTACGGTCGGAGGCTATTTCGTACTCGGTTTTTCCTTTTGGACTCAATGGACTATCCGTTATACTGGCATCTACTTTGGCACTTCCCTGTTTGATCATGATCCCTTTTTGTTTGAGCTGGTCGTTGATCTTTCGAGTAGCCTGTCATGGGCCTTCTTTGCTACTAACTCACTCCGAAACCGACTTACTGTGCTGTGATCCGGTACCTCATCTTCCAATGTTAATCCACAGAACCGCATGGCTCCCAAGCTGTCATTGACCAAATCTTCTACTCCAGGATCACTCAGGTTATACCAGGTTTCCAACAACATCATCTTGAATAAGATTAATCCATTGTAGGAGGGCCGACCATCAACACTTTGGCCTTTTTTGTATACTTTATTGATCTCTTTTTCTAAAGGATTCCAATCGATGATTTGATCGACCTGCCTTAAAAAGGTGTTCTTGCGTGTATGACGCTCTACGTAGGCTTGACTAAAACTCATTTGTATGTTCTTTTTGATCATACAATAAAACTATGAATTTTATCGACTCTGACCTTGAAAAACTTATAAAACCTTTTAACTATATGCTGTTCATATGTGTTCTGCCTTGCAAAGGTCTCTGAACTTGAAAATGAAAAAAACTCAGTAATGTTAACCCCGGTTAAAGCAGTCAAAGGTCAGACAGAAATTGAAAAACAACGTAACAAAGCAGCTGATGACCTGTTTTCAACAGCAGTATCAAAGGTGCGCCAGCCAATTGAAAGTTTTTTTAATTGGCTAATCGAAAAAACTTATTTTCAAAAGGCAAGCAAGGTAAGATCAACAAAAGGACTAATGGTACATGTCTTTGGCAAAATGGCTGCCGCTTTTATTAACTTAATTTTTTAACCCTTGATTCGCATTATAAACTAACCTGTTCAACTTTAAACACAAGCATACCAGAGGAGTACGTCCTGAAGACCTTAATATCAGGCACAGAATCAATCGGGATAGTCATAATATCCTTATCAAGCACGACAAAATCGGCGAATTTGCCGGTTCAATGCTTCCATTCCTTTTTTCATCAAAGCTCCCTTTGGCTGCCCAAATAGTCATTCCCCGAAGGGCTTCTTCTCTCGACAGGGCATTTTCTGATTGGAATCCGCCTTCGGGCCAGCCTTTCAGGTCCTTTCTTGCAACTGCAGCATAAAACGTGTAAAGAGGATTGATGTTCTCGATCGGAAAATCTGTGCCAAGCGGTTCCCAGCCATTTTCATCCAATAATTCTTTGTTAGCATATGCACCTTTAATCCGTTCGGGACCCAATCTGTCTTCGGCCCAGTACATATCAGAAGTAGCATGTGTCGGCTGAACCGATGGAATGATGGAATACTCGCCGAATAATTTAAAATCTTCAGGCGCAACAACCTGTGCATGTTCGATGCGCCAACGCAAATCGTTTTTACCTTTTAAAAATCCCGAATACAGCTCAAGTACAAACCGGTTAGCACTATCCCCGATAGCGTGTGTATTTACCTGGTAATTATACTGTAAGGCTATTTGGCAATATTTTTTATAAAAATCTTCCTTAAAAAGAAACAGGCCCATATTTCCAGGATCATCGGAATAAGGTTCGATAAGCCTCGCACCTCTTGACCCTAATGCACCATCGGCATAGAGTTTTATAGATCTAACTGTCAATTTATCTGTTTGATAAGGACCTTTCTTTATGTAATATTCAACGTTTTCTGAATTCGGTGTAAGCATTGCATTGATCCTCATTTTCAGGGAACCTTCCCAC
>CAVXGA010000001.1:0-23492 GCA_963761195.1 uncultured Bacteroidales bacterium | reverse complement strand
ATTCATCTATTGCAGTGGCAACGATTTCTCTTTTCCAAAGGCCATTGCTTGTAATCACATAGAGAATTCCATCATGATATACAAATTTGGAAATGATGGTAAAAAAACCCAGTCCGCCGCCAAAGTCCTCCCAGTTCAAACCATCATCGAAAGAACGATAAACATCCGATCCGCCGAATTTTAATGAAGTAATCAACTGGTTACCAACCCGGATTATACCGGCGCTGTACGGATCGAGGTTAAGTCCGTTGTTCCGCTGTTCCCAGGTCATGCCGTCATCTTCCGAAAGCCACACACCGTCAATGGTTCCGCACCAGAGTTTATCCGGCTCCGAGAGAAAACATATGGTAGGAAGGTTGATGGTCATGTCGGTCCAGGTTAAGCCTCCATCGGTCGATTGAAATCCATAGGGAGTATTGATTGACTCCCTGGCACCGAATAAAATGCCGTCATGTTCTATAAAGAACTGCGGATAAACATGGTCACCGGTAATGTTTGTAGCCTCCCAGCTTTCACCCCAGTCCTCCGAATGGTAAATGCCTGTGTATGCTCCGGTCAGCAACATGCCGTTGTGATTGTACACAGACATGGTAAATGCATATAAAGCACCGCCACCAACCTCGATGCCGGTGCTTTTTTTCTGCCAGTTATTCCCATTATCTGTTGAGCGGTAAATACCATCTACGGTAGCAGCAAAAATCGTATCTCCCATCACCAGTAACTGGTTCACATTCTTTGCCTGCATGGTGTTCAATCCCTGGTCGAGCAATTCCCAGCTCTGTGCATTATCTGTCGATCTGTACACGCCCGCACTGCCATGAGCAAGGTAGAATGTATTTTGTATGATTATAATATCATTGATGTACCCTGTGGGTGCAGAAGAAACCAGGGTCCATTGGGCATACGAGCAAAATGAGGTTAACAAAGAAACAGATAAGAGTAAATAGTAGCTGATTTTCATACGTTGCGGTTTTTCTTTGATTATGTTTTTATTAACATTTTTGCTGAATGAATGTTTAGTAAAAATTCATGAAGTTATCGTGTAACCCGCAAATCAATTTTCACTAATTTCACGCGTTGATTATAATTTATGACAAATGCGACGTATTCTTATCATTCCTCTCTTTCTCGTATTTTTTGTACTGGAATCTCTTGTTTCTTGTGACAACCAATTGCACTCCGGAGCTGGCAGAAAAGATTATCCCATTACTCCGGTTAACTTCACACATGTAAAACTCACCGACAACTTCTGGCTGCCACGGATCATGACCGATATCAACACCACCATTCCAATCGCCTTTCAGAAAAGCGAGGAAACAGGCAGGATCAAAAATTTTGAAATTGCCGGTGGTTTAAAAAAAGGCTCATTTTGCACGAAATATGGTTTCGACGATTCGGATGTTTACAAGATCATCGAAGGCGCTTCCTATTCGCTGATGGTGAAACCGGATCCCAAAATGGAGGCCTACCTCGATTCATTGATCCATAAAATCGCGCTTGCCCAGGAAAAGGACGGCTATCTTTACACCAACCGCACCATTATGGGCGACAGTGCACTTCCAATGGCCGGCAAACATCGCTGGGAAAATATCGAAAAGGAAGCCACGAACTCTACAATATGGGGCATCTATATGAAGCTGCTGTTGCATATTACCAGGCAACAGGCAAACGAAGCCTTCTGGATGTGGCGCTTAAAAATGCCGACCTGATCGACAGTGTTTTTGGCTGGGGAAAACTTGAAATTTATCCCGGTCACCAGGAGATCGAAATAGGTCTTGTTAAACTTTACAGGGTAACAGGAGAAAAAAAATACCTCGACCTTGCCAAATTCTTTCTCGACGTTCGTGGCCCGGACGGCTGGGAATACAACCAGGCAAATAAAAAAGTGACCGAACAAACCGAAGCAGTCGGGCATGCCGTGCGGGCCATGTACATGTATTCGGCGATGGCTGATGTGGCTGCACTCACAGGCGATACAGCCTATATTAACGCCATCGACAGGATATGGAACAATGTGGTCACGAAGAAAATGTACATCACCGGAGGTATCGGTCAAACGGCAAGTAACGAAGGTTTTGCCGCTGCCTATTACCTGCCGAACCTGACAGCGTATTGCGAAACCTGTGCCTCCATCGCGGAGGTTTTCCTTAACGAAAGGCTGTTCCTGCTTCACGGCGATGCAAAGTACATCGACATCATGGAACGGGTGATGTACAATGCATTGCTTTCAGGTGTCTCGCTGAAAGGAGACCGGTTTTTCTACGATAATCCGCTCGAATCAAATGGTCAGAATGACCGGCAGGCTGGTTCGGCTGTGCCTGCTGTCCATCCAATATTTCCCGCTTTCTGCCATCGGTTCCGGGTTATATTTATGCTTTAAAAGATGACAAAATCTATATCAATCTTTTTATTCCGAGCAAAACCGCAATTGAAACATCTACAGGAAAAGTAGCACTAAGCCAGCAATCCAACTATCCCTGGAATGGCGAAATTCAGATCGATGTGAATCCCGAACAGACGGCAGATTTCACCATCCTTGTCAGAATTCCCGGATGGGCAAGAAATGAAGCCGTTCCGGGTGATCTTTACTCTTTTCCTGAAAATAAGGATGAACCGGTAACGATTAAAATTAATGGAGAATCCGTTAATTATAAACTCGCAAAAGGCTATGCTGTTCTTAAGAGAGAATGGAAAAAAGGCGATCAGATTGGTCTTTCTTTGCCGATGCCCGTAAGAAAAGTGATTGCCAACATAAAGGTTACGGAAGATGCCGGCAGATTTGCCCTGCAAAGAGGACCCATCGTGTTTTGTGCCGAATCTTCTGAACAGGACGGTGCATCAGTCGTTCATCTCATGGCTGATATTAACCAGGATTTTGGAGAAACCTTTGACAATGATCTTTTAGGTGGAATTCCCGTCATTGATTTTCAAGCCCGGGATGGACGAAGGAATCTGGATGGCAGTGTTTCAATTGACAGTAAATTTAAGGTTATCCATGCTATACCGTATGAAGTCTGGGAAAACCAGGGTCCTGGTGAGATGCTGGTGTGGTTTCCTTCTGATAAAAGTGCTGTGGAGCCCTTCCCTGCCCCAACCATTGCTTACCTGAGCAAAAAATCATCATCCGGTGCAAAGGAAGATTTGAACCTCATCGCCGATCAGTACGATCCGAAAAACTCGAACGATCATTCGCGGGGCTATATCCACTGGTGGCCCGAAAAAGACACAACGGTTTGGGTTCAATACGATTTTCAGAAGCCGGAAACTGTTTCGGAATGCAAAGTTTACTGGTTTGATGATGGGCCGGATGGGGGCTGCCGGGTCCCGGCTTCATGGGAAATCCTTTATAAAGCGGGTGAACAGTGGCAACCTGTAAAAAACATTTCAGAATACGCAATTACTAAAGATGTTTACGATCAGGTGACATTCAAACCGGTCAGGACCGATGCACTCCGGCTGCAAATCAGGTTGCAGAAAGATTACAGCAGCGGTATGCATGAGTGGGTGGTGAAATGAGGCAGTTTCAAGAAATACGTTCAATAGCTACAGTGAATAATAACAGCATTTAACAATTTTTATAAATAATTCAGCCCCCGTTTTCCAACAAATAGGCTGTATTTACGTCATATATATAATGAACAGCCTATAAATTAAGAAGGGTTCAAAAAAATTTAAATCAAATCAGGTACTATGAAATCTACCGTTGGTATTTATGAAACGCATGATAAGGCACTGCAGGCCATCAAAAAATTACAGACAAAAGGATATCCGGTCAATCAACTGTCAATAATGGGTCAGGCGGAAATTATAGATGATCATTTAAGGGTAAAATCGCGGGAGCCAATGACAAATGTAGGAGTAAGTGTCGGTGCCGTTGCCGGACCGATACTGGGAGTGCTAACGGGTGCAGGTGTATTTGCTATTCCCGGATTCGGCTTTTTATTCGGCGCCGGAGCCCTGATCGGGGCCCTTGCCGGATTTGACTTCGGACTGGTAGGGGGCGGAATCGTTACATTGCTTACAACGCTGTTTACCAACAAGGAAAAAGTAGTGAAATATCATGAGCATCTGAAAGAAGGAAAATTTCTGGTTGTTGCCCAGGGGACTGATGAAGAGGTTGAACACGCTCATGAAATACTGAATGCACACGCTCAACACATTGAATTACATATTCACTGATTTTAAACGTTACCCGTTGCTTGCACGGATTTCTAAGACATTTTTAAACCACGGAAGTTACCAGTTAAGCACCCTGAACACAGATTTTTCAGCTTGAGGGCATTTATGTTTAAATTTTCTTTAAAAGGAATTTAACAAGGGTAAACTTATCCTGTTTCGCTGATTCGTTTCAAGCGCTCGTAGTCATTTATTTTAAAGTTCTTGCCTTCCATACTGATCAATCCTTCACCGTTGAATTTCTTCAGCATACGGATGACTGTTTCCGGGCTCATCCCCGAGAGTTCTGCCAGATCTTTTCGAGAAAGCGGCAAATCAAATTCAGTTTGTTTGAAAATCCTGTCAGAAAGACACAGCAGAATATCGGCCAATCTTCCATAGGCCTGTTTATGGGTCAGACAGAAAAACCGGCCATTAACCTGCGTACTGTTTGAACTTAAAATATCAATTACCTCTTTTGCAAAATCTGAGTTTACTTTGAGCAAATGCCTGAATACATTGATGTCAATTTGACGAACTTCTGAGTCGACATAAGCCATTGCCGAATACTGGAAGGTATTGTGTTCTTCAGAAACTGATGACAAGCCAAGCAGGTTTCCTTCTGGAATTATTTTCAGGATAAGCGAATTTGCTCCATCGTCCAAAAATACTTTGGCAAGCCCTTTTTCCACGTACATGACATGCGAAACAAAACTCCCCTGTTTGCAAATAATTTCCCTTTTTTTATAGTTGATAAATACCGAATTATCATCCAGAATTTTCTTTTCATCCTCATTGAGTTTCTCAAAACACCTGCAATGATGACTGCTAATATTACAACTGCTGATTTGAATTTTATTCGCCATCGTTTTCAATTCCAAATAACAGGCAAATGTAAGTAAAATATCCTGAAAAACATGACGCAGATCAGTTATTTTAATGATACAGTACAATCCAATCGTGTATCTATGACTGTCAATATTTTTTGGGAATATCGGTCAAATCAACAACCTTTGTTGTGAATTAAATAACATTAAAAAGAATGGATTCACATTTCAACAAAAATATTTTATCCTTATGAATAAAATGAAACTACATGCACCGCTATTCCTGATGATCCTGTCGATTTCGGCTTTCGTCGTAACAGGTTGTTCCAAGAACGAATCAGAGCCAGAACAAACGACGAAGAGTTATGCATCATGCGAAGGATGCCATACCAATTATGCTCACTTACAGAAAGTGTACACACCAGATACAACTGCTTCTGTCGGAGGCTGCGGTGGTGAAGCGCCGCATTACGAACCTTACGACAGGGTTTTCATGGGTGGAGAAGGCTATGCAGCCTTTAAGCTTACCAGTCACTACCAAATCGGATGTGTAGGCTGTCATAATGGAACAGATAATACAGAAGACAAAGCATTGGCACATTCAGGAAATTTCATCCGCCACCCCTCAATGTATGCTGATGTAAAGTGTGCATCCTGCCACCAGGCTATCGTTGATAATTTTTCAACCAGCCTTCACCATGGAACCGGGCAAAAGCGTAAAGTTACGTTGCGGAGCGGTTTAAGCGGTCCGGAAGATTTTGATCAATTACCTGCCCATCAGATTGAAGGGTATAATGCCAATTGTGCAACATGTCATGCAGGCTGCGGGGAATGCCATATCGTTCGACCTCTGATAGCCGGAGGAGGACTATCAAAAGGACATGCATTTACGAAGACCCCTGATATGATTAGCATTTGTGTCAGTTGTCATGAATCACGCGGTGGTCACGCTTTTCTGGGTGTAGCTTCCGGAACACAGCCGGATGTACATTTAACCAAATCCGGTTTTAAATGTGTCGATTGTCACAAAGCTGAAGAATTACATGGTGACGGACAGCCGGTTGAACAGCGGTATGCCTATTCGAAATTACCGAAATGCGAGGATTGTCATTCAGGTTTGGAAGCACAAAACATTTACCATTCGATGCACTACGGAGATTTCAACTGTCAGGTATGCCATTCTCAGGTTTACAACAATTGCGGGAGTTGCCACATTCATGGCAATGGTGCCCGGATTCCGTCATACATGGCTTTTAAAATAGCAGGAAATCCAATACCGGATATTAAAACCGGCTTCAATCTTACTTTGGTCCGGCGTACACTGGCAGCTCCTGATAACTGGGAAAAATATGGGGTACCGGAATATGCGAGCTTTGATGCTTTACCAACATACAACTATACCTCACCTCACAATATATTGAGATGGACAGACAGAACCCAGGTTGGTAGCCAGAAAGCCTGCTTTGAGAATTGCCACATCCGTAACGAAGGCGGAGTTCTGATCAATAAGGAGCTTTATTTGTTTCAGGATAACTTGCTTGATTGGGAGCAAAATGCATCGTCGGGAATTACAGTTGATGATAAACTACCCGAATCATGGTTTCAGGAAAAATAAAAGATCAGTCAATAAATATATCTAACAATTTAAAAATTTCTAAGTATGAAACACACAAAAATTTTATGGTTAAGCGTTTTGTTCGCTTTCCTGTTTTTAGCATCTTGTAGTAAAGATAAAGAAGAAACTGCAACACCAACTCCAACGATCAATGAATCCGAGGTGCTGGCAACCTATCTTGAATCAACAAGTTCTCCATTGGGCAAGGACTATATTAACTCCGCGGATATGCCTTCCATTATTTCGGCAGAGGAAGTACACTCACTGAATCTTACCGGACAGGTATACATTATTGATATCAGGTCGGTTGCTGATTTTGCTATCGGCCATATTGCAAATGCAAACAATGTTGCTTTAGGCAATATTTTGACCCACATTGCTGGCGTCGACCTGACTAATTATACCAAGGTAGCAATTGTATGTTACACCGGTCAGACGGCTGGATTTGCAGCTAGTTTGCTTAGAATTATGGGCTATGATAAAGTGTATTCGATGAAATGGGGAATGTGCTCATGGAATACCGATTTTGCAGATAAATGGAACAACGCTACTGCCAATGGCAATACTTACACAACTCAGTTCACAGCCGATGCAACCGAAAAGGGACCTGCAGGTGATATGCCCACACTTTCAACCGGTAAAACGACCGGACAGGAAATTCTGCAAGCTCGCGTTGATGCCCTGTTAGCCGAAGGATTTTCACCTGCAACAATTTCAAATACAGTTGTTTTTGATAATCTTTCAAGTTATTATATTGTCAATTATTGGCCTGCAAATCATTATGCCGATCCGGGACATATTCCGGGTGCTATGCAATACACACCCAAACAGTCCATTAAATTGTCGGCTGATTTAAAAACATTGCCAACCAATAAAACGGTGGTGGTTTACTGCTACACCGGTCAAACAAGTGCATTTCTTACAGCCTATCTGCGTCTGCTCGGTTACGACGCAAAATCGTTGCTGTTTGGCACCAATGGAATGATTTACGACAAAATGGTACAAATGGGTGGACTGCCTGTATTCAACGCCAACCAGATCATGGGTTACGAATACGAAAATTAATTACTTTTTTATCTAAAGAAAGAGCTATCCAAATTGGATAGCTCTCTTCTTTTTACCTATCTTTTTAATTCACAATTTACAGAAATCGTTTCAATATATTTCTGAATACTCGGTATACAGATTTACCTTTTACATTTGATCGATAAAAATTATCATTGCTATATTTTTAATCAGAATAGATTATGAAAACCGTTACTTCTTTAACAAAATTGGCAACATTTTTTTTCTTGACTGCAACACTATTTTCCTGTAGTGACCAGGATTCAAATGATCCCTGTGATAAAACAGTAAAGCCGGAAATTTCTGTCAGTATTAAGGCAACCGTTCATGTATTGACGAAAGACAATGAACCCATTCCCAACCAGGACCTGGATTTCTGGATTTATAAGGAACCTTGTGGTGCAGATATCAAGGGAAAATTCAGTTTTCATGGTCCGACAAACGAACAGGGAATCCGCGAATCGACTCTTGCCGGTTATAATCTCAGAAATTCAGAGGACAAGGTGTGGGTGGATGTGCATGCTGTCAATCTTGGCAATGGTTCTGCGGATGCAGACTCTGAACTCATCTCCTATAAATATGGGGACTTCATCGCGGGGACAACAAAAGAGGTTCACGTATATATATACAGAAATTTTTAAGAAGTAACAGTTTTGACCTTCCTCAAAATTGAATACCGAATCAGCATTTGAAATTCTTGTTGATTTATCATTTTACCATTAGGCTTCTTTATAAATTTGAGGCAAATTTGAGATATGACCTGGTTTGAAGTCACCCTTCTGATCGTTTCCGGTGTATTTGTCGGATTTGTCAACACTCTTGCCGGTGGTGGAACCCTAATTTCCATTTCCCTTTTTATGTTTTTGGGATTGCCGGCAAACATTGCCAATGGCACCAACCGGATTGCTGTGATCCTGCAAAATATAACTTCAGTTTCGGAATTTCGAAGAAAAAAAATGCTTGATATCAAGAAAGGAACAGCCCTTGCTATCCCAACGATTATCGGAGCTATTATCGGTGCCCAGATCGCTACCGACATCAATGAAAAAATCTTCGAGAAAGCCTTGGCCATTGTGATGATCGTCATGGTTTATTTTATTGTAGTAAAGCCTTCTAAATGGCTGAAAGGACAACAGTCCTTAATGGAAAAGAAAGTATCATGGTTACAAATCCTCATCTTTTTCCTGATCGGAATATACGGTGGTTTTGTTCAGGTGGGTGTGGGTTATTTTATTCTCGCCGGTGTTGTTTTAGGCTGCCGGTTACGATCTGGTAAAAGCGAATGCCATTAAAGTTTGGATTGTTCTGCTCTATACGCCTCTTGCACTCATTGTCTTTATTTTAAACGGCCATGTTCGCTGGGATTTTGGTCTTGTACATGCAATCGGGAATGTAATCGGTGCATACCTCGCTTCACATTATGCCATTGCATGGGGTACCAATTTTGTGCGCTGGGTAATGATCGCCATTATTGCTATAACTGTGTTGCACCTTTTTGGTGTCGTTAACATGGCAAATTTGTTCCGTCTTGTGGCCGAGCAATGAATATCTGAGGATGTTGAACGATCACGATGCTTGTTTTCCCTTGTCAGCCATCACCTTCACTTCTTCTGGCGAACTAAGAATGACGGCAATCCATTCCGTAGACGGATGCTGCTCAAGGATGATCTTTATGGCCATGGTAAGCGGAATGGAAAGAAACATACCAACCGTTCCGAGGACAAATCCCCAGAAAATTAGGGAAATAAAAACCACAAAGGTGGAAAGACCCATTCCCCTGCCCATCATTTTAGGTTCAACAACGCTTCCGATCGCCATATTCACAGCAATAAAGAGACCCAGAGTCCAAAACATTCCCCCAAATCCCAGTTGAATAAGTGCAAACAAAACCGGTGGTATCCCGGCAATGATGGATCCGATATTGGGGATATAGTTCAACAGAAAAGCTAGCAAGGCCCACAGAATGGCATAGTCGACACCGATGATGGCAAGGCCTGTCCAGATAAAGGCACCGGTCATAAGACTGGTTATCGTCTTGATTGACAAATAATGACGGATGCTGCTGGATATGGTACTGATATATGTAACCGAATCTGACGCTCCCTTTGTGATGATTTGGATTTTATCAGAAACCGAATCCACTTCCATCAAAAGAAAAAGGGCCAGGAAGAAGATAACCAGTGCATTTCCCATAAAACTGCCTAACTGTCCTAATATTTTTGCTGTAAGTCCCATGATTTTTGAGGGTTCAAGTAAACCCGATATCTTGTTTGTCGAAAGACTTATCCCCTTATCATTTATAAATTGCAGGAAGTCGCTGCTTATTTCATCCAGATTTTTCTCATAAGATGGCAGGTTTTCTGAAAAGGAGGAAAGGGATGCACCAAGAATCTGTCCGAATCCGACAAACAGTGAAATGATTCCCAAAAAAACCAGCCCGATTGCCAGCCCGTTCGGCACTTTTAATCGACGCAGCCAACGGATGGGGGCAATGCAAATGGTACCGATAAAGACAGCCAGCAAAAAGGGTGTGACGATGGATGCGGCAAACATCACTCCTGCAATGATGATGACAAAAGCTGCAACGATAACCGCAGGAGGAAACTTAGTGATTCCTGAATGAGAATGCTGCATTATCTGTGCACATTTAATTGAATAACAGAATGAGTTTATTATTGTTCTGATCAATGATTTCAACAGAAGTTACCACTCCCTTTTCATTATGATATTCCCAGAGTTCAACCGGTGCCATAATGGTATGGCTAAATTCAAGCGAATCCCTCCCAAGAGAAACAATCATATCATCCCCTTTTTTTATGGGATCATAATCAAGGGCCATCAGGGGTAACCCTTCTGCCACAACCTGATATCCCGATTTTAAATCCATTGCGATAATGTTAAGCAGCCTGCCCCTGTTTCCATTAGAAAATAAGCCGCAATATTCAATCCATTTGTCAATTTGAATTTGTTTTGATTGTGCCATATTATATAAATTTGAAATTTTATAATCGATTCGATTTTTTCCACTAAAACCTTTCTTTAGTCAGGCATTTAAAACAGAATTTCACCAAAGATATTCGTCAGGATCAATAAACCACCCCGCCAGGGTTTAAATCAAGTGTCATTGACTTAATGCCGCGAATATCGGTAAAATTATCGAAAAAGTTAACACATTACCCGCGTTTACTTCCTTAATTAATGTTAATTCCTAAAAATATCGAATCAAAGCCTTTCACCATTGCTTTAGAACGTACCAAACAATTCTTCAAGCTGATGTTTGATGATAAGACTGTTTGCAATGCTACCAATAAAGCGAAATGGCGGCTGATAATTTACGATATCGGTCATGAGCACACCTCCATCAATATGTTTGATATGATGCTGGGGATGCCATAATCGGTATGGACCTATCAGTTGCTCATCGACAAAATACGCCTGCTCCTTTATATGGGTGATTTCGGTTACCCATCTTATTTTAATACCCAGAAATGGCCTTACATCATAAGCGATGATTATTTCCGGATACATTTTCTCAGGCAGATTTTTGGTCATGATATCAAACCCCATATAGTCTGGTGTTATTACCTTCAGATTTTTCGGAGTTGAAATGAAGTCCCAGACTTCGGTAACAGAAGCAGGAATTTTTTGTTCTTTGATAAGGGTATAAACTGCCATAATATTGACTTTGGTTTTAATGGAACACAGATGACACGGATTAAACTGATTCGAACGGATTTATTTTCTTTAGATCATTGGTAAATATTTTTCGCTTGAATTCTGGTTTTTTACCAAAATTTAAAAGTAATCCAACTTCTTTCCCTGTTGCTTTGAGGTAATTAATCAGTTGCAGTTCATGTTCTTCAACCAATGTTTCAGCTGCTTTCAACTCAATGATCACATAGATCATTTACGATGATATCAGCAAAATATTCACCCACTTTATATCCAGTATAAAAAACTTTAATTGGTCTTTGCTTTTCGCAAAACAAACCCATTGAAGTCAATTCAATGAACATTGCATTCTCGTAAACTTTTTCTAAAAATCCATAACCTAGTTCATTGTAAACTTTGTAAAATGTCTTGAAAATTTTATCCGTAACATCTTTGTGCAGAAGTTCCATAATTTTCAGTGTTAATCCGTAAAATACGTGTCTTCCGTGTTCTATTTTTAAAAAAATCTATTTATTCAAAATCCAGATGGCTGCATTTAAAACACTGGCAAAACTTACCCACAATAAATAGGGAATCTGGATCAACGCCGCAGTCCTGTTGATCTTGTAAAAAATAAGAATCATATAAACAATCAGCGACCAAAGCATGATTATATCGACAAACGCCCACCCGGTTTGACGGAAATAAAAGAAAATAAAGCTCCATGCAAAATTGAGCAGTAACTGTATAATAAAAATAGTAAGTGATTGATTTCTAAATTTACCGGTTGGCGATTTCCAGATCAGAAATAAGGATATTCCCATTACAAAATACAAAACCGTCCAAACAGGTCCAAAAAGGTAATCCGGTGGATTGAAGGACGGTTTATTCAAAAATGCATACCAGTTGCTCAAACTGCTCACTGTTGCAAGGCCAGAAAGGCTCCCGACAATCAAAGGAAGCAAAATGCAAAGTATGGCGGCAATTAATTTTGATCGTTTCATTTGTGTGCTATATTTCTTATCATTCCTTTAAAAATAAAACCATGAAAAGGGAGCATTGAGTACCAGTATAACCGTCCTAATAAACCCAGCGGTCTGAATGTAGCTGTTTGCTTTAACACATTTTCATTTTCAATCTTAAATTCGAGCCAGGCTTCACCCGGCAATTTCATTTCGGCAAACAGCAGCAGTCTTTTTTCTTCGCGGCTGGCCAGTAAAACCCTCCAAAAATCAAGGGCTTCACCGGCTGTGATTTCGGTTTGATTTTTCCTGCCTCTGCGCAACCCAACTCCACCGGCAAGCTTATCTATAAAGCCCCTCAATTCCCAGAGCCAATCGGCATAATACCATCCATTAGCTCCCCCAATCGACCAGATTTTATTCAAAACCTTTTCAGGGTCTTCAATTTTTTCAGAACGGCTATCGATAAAGCAACCGTTTGACGGAACTTCCACATGATGAGTGATCCCGTCAAATAGTGTCTTGCTTGTCAGGGCATCCTTCCAGCTCGAAATTACCTCATTTTGTTCGATCCGGTTAAATGCCACTTTAATGGCTTGATCATAATCCATCAATTCAATCCCCAACTTGGTATGCAGGTCATTTGGACGGCAAATGACCTCCACTTTCATGCTGTTGACTAAATTTACTGCCAGCGGATAAGAAGTGGAAGTGATAAAGTAAAGCCAGTATGAGGAGAGCTTTGGTGTCATAACCGGCACAACGAGGATACTTCGTCTAAGGCCTCTGATTTTTGCAAACTTCGACAGCATTTGCTTGTAATCAAGTATCTCGGGACCTCCAATATCGTAATCTTTATTGAATGTTTCCTGATTATTCAGCACTTTGAACAGGAATTCAATAACATTCTGAACGGCGATGGGTTGTGAAAGTGTATGCAACCAGCGTGGTGCAACCATTACAGGCAGCTTTTCCACCAGGTCGCGGATAATTTCAAACGATGCACTTCCCGATCCCACAATAATACCTGCCCGCAATGTAGTCAATGCATAGGTTCCCGATCCAAGGATTTCCTCAACTTTCTTCCTCGAGGAGAGGTGCTTCGAAAGTGTTTTTTCATTAATAATGCCACTGAGATAAATAACCTGTCCGACATTCGTCTTTTCTATGCTATTTTTAAAATTCTGGGCCGATGTTTTTTCAAGTTCTTCAAAATCGCCTTTTGATGTAGACATGGAATGAATCAGGTAATAAGCCGCATCAATATCATCTGGAATATTGACAAGCGTTTGCTGATTTAAAAAGTCAACTTCAATTACATTAAGGTTTTTAGCGTTGTATTTACCGGCATTTAAACGGTTTTTATCTCGAACACAGCAAAACACTTCATGATTGTTCTCCAGCAACACCGGCAAAAGCCGCTGGCCGATATATCCCGTAGCGCCCGTGAGTAATATTTTCATGCTAAATTTATTACACTTGAAATTCTAGCAACTTAGCTATAAAACAAACCCTTTTCATAGCGATAAAGATAGAATTTCAGCTTAAAAGATAATTATCGATTATTTGTTTTTGTAAATGGGATGTAGCTCTCATTAGGAAAAACAAAAGGCCGTTAAGAGTGTTTAACGGCCCTTTTAATTATTTTAAATTCTATCTATTGAACGATTTTCAGTTCATCAATCAGGTTCGTAGCACCTGCATATTTATCGATGATAAAGAGCACATACCGGATATCCACGCATATAGTACGCTGCAGTTTAGGAGCAAACGCAATATCCGAGCTCATCGCCTCCCAGTTGCCGTCGAATGCCAGACCAATGAGTTGTCCGTCTCCATTGATGACGGGACTTCCTGAATTGCCACCTGTAATGTCGTTGGTCGTTAGGAAACAGGTCATTAGTTTTCCATCTTCACCATACCGGCCATAATCCTTTTCTTCGTATAATTCCTTCAGCTTTGCAGGAACAATAAATTCATCATTAGTGGGGTCTTCCTTTTCCATCACCCCTTTCAGATGGGTTACGTAATCGTAGTGAACAGCATCAGCAGGATAATAATCTTCAACCTGTCCGTATGATAATCGCATTGTGGAATTGGCATCGGGATAATATACTTTCCCCGGATTCATCTCGCGTAAACCCTCAATAAATAGCCTATTTCCATGCGTCAGGGACGACTGTGCCTGCCGGTATTGGCCCGAAGCACCCATCATGGCTTCCATTACCTTACCTCCCAGTACATAGGCAGGATCTTTTTCCAGTTTCTTCAGGTTTGGTTTATCAAGAAATGCATTCACTTTATCTTCACTGCTGAATATGGATTTATTAAAAACATAGTCGGCAAATTTGTCAAAATCACCATTGTACTTATCAATAATTTTTTTGAAGAATTCGGGGTACTGATCCTCTGAAATATTTTCGGCATACATCAGGTATAAATCCGAAAGCATATTCATATCGGTAGGTGGGTTGTAATTTTTAAAATGCTCCTTTGCTGACTCCCTGAGTGCATCGGCTGATTGTTTAACCGCATCCGGATTGGTTTTAATATTTTTCAGGTCTTCAGCAAACTGAACAAAATCCTGCGAATAGCCAATAATATCGGGACCCATCAGTCCGAGGTTATCGTATATCAGTGGCTTGATCATCGGACTCATCATTTTATAACCGTTTTCTATGTCGCTAAGGACATCGCCGTATTTTGCTTTTCGTGCCTCATCTGCATTTACCCATTTCATAAATGCATCTTCAATTTCTTTTTTCTGATCAACAATATCCAGCTTTTTTAATCCTTTTGACTGGCCGATAAAATATTTCCAGGTGTTTGCAATAGAAGCATAGTTGGAGGCATATTTAATCTGAACCTCGTGATCCGTGTCCATATCAGCTTTCATAACTTCGAGCTGCTTGCCGAATAATTTTATGATTGCCGGCTGGAAATATTGAAGGTTAAAATCAACCCCGTATGATGTCATATAGCGTTCAGTATTTCCCGGGTAACCCCAAATCATAGTGAAATCATCCTTTTTAATTCCTTTTACAGAAACCGGTAAAAAATATTTTGGCTTTAACGGGATATTGTCTTTGGAATACTTTAGCAGGAGAACCATCGGGTGCAGTATACACGCGAAAAATCGAAAAATCACCGGTTTGCCTAGGCCACATCCAGTTATCGGTATCACCACCGAATTTTCCAATAGCCGATGGCGGTGCCCCCACCAATCGAACATCTTCATAAACCTGGTAAACAAACAGGTAATATTCATTTCCATCGTAAAAGCTTTTTACCCGTACCAAATTCTTCCCATCATTGTTTTCAGCTTTTTCAAGTCGTTTGCTTATTTCCCTCACCTTAGCCGAACGTGCACTTTCTTTCATTGTATCCGATAAAAAAGGGATAATACTATCCGTAACATTTTCCATACGGATAAAAAATGATGCGGTCAGGGCTTCATTGGAGAGCTCTTCACTTAAATTCCGCGCCCAGAATCCGTCGTTCAGATAATCGTGTTCGAGCGAACTGTGCTGCTGGATAACATCAAATCCGCAATGGTGATTGGTAAAAACCAACCCCTGATCGGAAACGATTTCTGCAGTACAAAAATAACCATTGGGCTGGTCGCTGTTCGAAAGGCCGATCACTGCATCTTTCAAGCTTGCATGATTAATGCTGTAAATTTCATCTGCTGTAAGATGCAGTCCCATCTTCTGCATGTCAACGTAATTAAGCCTGTCAACAAACATCGGAAGCCACATGCCCTCATCAGGCGGATTAACGGAAAATGACCGAATGGTAAAAATCAAAATTCCGGCAAATAACAACGTTAGTTTTTTCATCTTTCTTTAATGTGATTAAATGTTAATTTATATTTCAATTCGTATTGTTTAAGAGATAATTCTCGTCTAACACCATGCCACCAAAAATAACCCGCTGAAAACAAAGGTTCTGTCTGCATTACTCATCTGGGTCAGAAACACGAAATGTTCACCTGGTGACATGCCCTGTTCATAACCGAACAATAGATTAATTGGTCAGTCCCAGCACTTCAGCACCTTGTTCAAAAATAATATCCACAGGTATTCCCAGGTTATCAAGTTTATCAATGTCGGCCTGAAGATCAGGCTTGATCTTTCCCATCTCCGATGTAAGCTTTTTAGCTGCTTCATAATCCCCGGTTCCCTGGATTTTAAATATAAGCTGAATTAAATCTGTGGAAGCTGATTTCATTTTTTCAAAATCAATGGAATAGGTTCCATTGGCATTCTTTGTAAATGCCCCTTTCTCCTCAAAAAAATTAAAACGTATCATGTTAGCAATCCCATGGGCATCAGCAGCGCCAAAACGCACTGATCTGAATATACCTGCCATAAACGTTACATAATTATCCATCAGGTCGGTATCTTTAAATTCGCCCATTTCATTCAGTTTTGTAACCAGGTAAAGACCCAGTATATCGGCTTTCCCTTCTTCAATGGCCGAGAATTGTTCCTTCAAAGCATGCCTCACCGTTCCCTTGCCGTTAATTGTGTTTTTAATACCCATTCCGTGAGCAACCTCATGAAACATGGTATTGGCAAAAAAAGCATCGAAAGAAATATGACTTACCTGGTCCGGAGAGATCAATTCCTTCGCAATCGGAACCAGTATTTGGTCAAATTTGGCTTTCATGGCATTCTTCAACTGCAGTTTTCGTGTACCCTTTTTCAATTGTACCTGTTCATCGTTGGGAAGATTTATTGCGATGGTTTTCCCACCCATATTGCAATCACCGGCATAATAAACCACATCATAGGCATTCAGATCAGCATCGGAACCGGGTGTTTCCTGCTTGTACTCAGGATCAACCGGAAGTTCTTTCTGAAGTTCGGGGAGGAACTGTGCATAATGGGCAAGCTTGTCGCTCCATGCTTTATCTTTTATCAGAATATAAGCTTCCTGTGCAGCTTTATAGCCAAAAAGTGCATCGGTGTAATTCTCAATCGGGCCGATAACGAGGTCAATGGAGTTGTTATGAACATCGAGCCAGGCCATATCGCTTTCCTGATATTTGTCAGTCAGAAGAGCATCAGCACGCAAAGATAAATAGTTTGCAAATTCCTTATCCGAAGCAAGTTTTGAAGCCTCTTTCAGTAAGCCAGCGGCTTTATTAACCTGTTCTGCGTAAGCTTCGTGATACCAAATGGTTTTTAGTCCGCCATTTTCATCTCTTCTGATCAGCGTATACTGACTTGTTTTGTTGGGATCATTAAATGCTTCGAATTCTTCTTTTGTCATATCGTGCGGATAGAATTCAGCACCCGCAGGTTTTTCACCGTAACCTTCGATAAAAGGTTTCAAATTATCCATATTATCCCAGGGGCCGTAATTGATCTCTGCAAATTTTTTCGTATCCGGATCACTGATGCTGTTGAGAAATTCTTCCTTATTTCCGACATTTTGCATCCAGAAAATATCGTCCATTAATTTGGAAGCATCAAAAAGCAGTTTTAACATCTGTTTCTCATTATCGGTAAGTTTCGAAATATCTGACGTAAGTTTTACAGTCACATATTTTTGTAAATTTTTCTGCATGGGAGTTAATTCCTGTGTTGTATTATCCTGTGTTTCTGATTTTTTCTGGCCTCCCGAAGAACAGCTTACAAAAAAAGCCATAATTAGTGAACCCAGTAAGAGGTGTTTTAATTTTTTCATTTTACGTGCATTTAAATCATTTATGGTGGCGAAAGTAAGGATAATTTCAAAACACAGGGAAAATTTATCATTTATTTAGTTTATATCAATCATTGATATCGAAGCTGTTAACAATGCCGAACCGTGTTTATTCTGTATGATAACAGAGGACTATTACGAGATTCAAATTTGTACAGAAGCTGAATTTTATGTGAATCATTGCTCGAAAGGCTCGTTTACCAGGCCAAAAAAGCGTTGCTACAAGTGTTTACAATTATGCAACCATTTAAATCATGCTCTTGTCTTCATATTGTTTTAGAAGTTTGAAATACCGACGGTTATCTTTTTACGTTCTTTGAAATGCATTGACTGGTTATTCCTAAAATGTAAAATTTGCAAGTAATGCAATAATTTGTATTTTTACCCGGTTTAACAGACAATTTGGTCATAAATAGTTTACTACGCAATCAGGAGATTTAACAGATCCGCAAAGGATTATATTGCCCATCCATGTATTCTGAAGAAGACCTTTTAACCGGATGCTTGAAAAACGAGGCAAAGCCGCAGGCTGAGTTTTACAGGAGATTCGCCCCCAAAATGTACGGAGTGTGTCTTCGTTTCGCCAATAGCAAGCTAGAAGCCGATGATATTCTTCAGGAAGGGTTTATCAAAGTTTTTATTAACCTGAAAACGTTTCGTCAGGAGGGCTCGCTGGAAGGTTGGGTAAGACGAACAATAATAAATACAGCTATAAACCTCTATAAAAAAAATGCCAAACATCAAAATCTTGTTGAAATTGATCGGACAGAAATTGTTTTTGATCAGGATGAAACGATTGTAGATAAATTATCGCTGGATGAACTGCTGCTGCTGATTCATGAGTTACCAGTCGGTTACCGGATGGTGTTTAACCTTTATGTAATTGAAGGCTATTCGCATAAGGAAATTAGCCATCTGCTTGAGATTTCAGAAAATACTTCTAAATCACAGTTATCGAGGGCAAGACAAGCATTACAACGAAAGATTCTTGACCTTAAAAACAGAAAGCCATTATGAGCGAGAGTGATAAAAATATTGACAATTTATTCAGGGATAAGTTTAAAGATTTTGAACTTGATCCTCCCGATTATATTTGGAAAAATATTCATAAGGCAATACTTCAAAAAGGAGTTGGACTTCCGGTTAAACCCTTTTACCGGGGAGGTATTGCAGGTATTACAATTATTATCTTTCTGCTAGGGATTTTATCCTTGTTACTATTTTTTCATCCATTCGGTAATGGTGGAATTACTAATAAAGAAAATCCCGCATTGAATAATTCATCAATTACCCGTGCAATAAATAAGGATAAGGTGGAAAAATTGACGGAATCAATCACCGAGTCCAAAGATGGATCAGAAATTAATTTGAACACAACAAAAATGGCAGACGGATTAAATTCACTGTCCGAAAATAATAGTTCAGCTATTTCCACTACCAGCCGTTTGGTCGTAACAGAAAATAGTGTTGCAAAAAAGAATATTTCAAATCCAGGTCATAATTCGAATTCAAATGATAATCAATCCGAATCCATTATTGATTCAGAAAATGGCATTTCATTAACAAATCCTTCTGGATCTGAATCAGAAATCCAATCAGAAAACCCTGAAAATAATGGCCTTAATTCTTCATCAAATTCAGGAATTGCAAAAAACCCTGATATTAAAAGCGATTACTCAAAAAATAGCAATTGGTCATTTGGTATTTATTTTACACCGGAAATTATTTATAATCCTTCTGCTGTAAATTTAAATAACCGAAGTTATTCATTCGATCTTCATGCCATCTATACATTTTCTGATTATTTAATCCAAAGCGGAATTGGTTTGACACGGTCTACAGATGATGGAAATTATAAAGTGGATTTTAATAAGTATCTCGGATCGTACCCTGATGTTTACGATGTAACCTTTGATACGACAGGCGGCACGGTAACCCCGATTTACCACACCGAAACTGTAAACGTTTACGATTCTGTAAATCACTATACCATAACACCTGCAAAATGCTATTATTATTATCTGCAGATACCTGTTCTGCTCGGGTATGGGAAAGAATACAAACGAATAGGCTGGTTTGTAAAAGGAGGCCCATCTTTATCGGTAATGATTCATGAGAAAGAATCGGGAGTGGCTTATTCTGATGCCGACAAAGTATTAAATATTACCAACGAAGCACCAGCAAGGATTCATACAAACTGGAAATTTATTTTGTCGGCCGGAATTACTTATAAACTTGGAAACCATTTTAAACTATCGGTTGAACCTGTGTTCGGATACTATTTAAATCCACTTTACGACATGGGAAAACTTTCAGCTAAACACCCTTATTCCCTGGGATTAAGATCAGGATTTTTAATTAATTTTTGATAACTGTTATAATGAGAATTCATACGATTATAAAATACTCAATACAAAAACTTTTTTTAAGAGGAGGTTTGCTTTTATTTATCCTTTTGAGCAGTTTCACATTAGTATTTCCACAGGGATACGGAGAGATTAACAAACTTATTATCATCGGTCAGTTAACCAGCGAATTGAATGGTGCTCCTCTAAAGCAACATGAAGTCTATATAATTGCTGATTCTGTTTATTACCATGGTAATTACAGCAAATCGCTTTTAACGGATTTTGAAGGATACTTTTATGATACGATCTATACCAAGGATTTAAAGGGTGCTTATATTATTTCCACGTATGATGATTTTGAAAATTATTATGATACTACTGTATATTTCAGGTTTTACTGGAGTGAGGAAAATATTGTTTTTGCCAACTTTACAATTCAAGTAGAAACACCTCCGATCATTTACCAGGCAAATTTCTATTATTTACGAAATCCATCGGGTCAAAACAATTCGGAATTCGAGTTTTTCGATATTACTAATTCGGATCATATAATCTCACGAGAATGGTACTTTGGTGACGGTAGCTTTTCATCAGAAACAAATCCGGTACATGTTTATGCTGATACCGGCATTTATAAAATAAAACTCACTGTTAATATTCAGCCGGATACAAATGGTTTAATTTACGAATCATCGATTGTAAAAGTCATTAATGTTTCTTTGAAGAATTATTATCACATCGGAGGGCATGTATTTTCAGGTTATTTCCCAATCGATATTGGTGAAGCCTATCTTTACAAAATTGATGATAATGCCCTCAGCCTGATAGACACTGCCATTTTTAACGATTCGCTGGGATATTTTTTATTTTACCAGGTGCTGGAAGGAGATTATATAGTAAAAGCTGATGTCGATACATCTTCAGCTTATTTTAATCAGTACTTCACAACGTATTACAGCAATAAACCCACGTGGAAACAAGCAGACACAATCGTACTTAATGCATCCAACTTTGAATATGATATTCACCTTATTCCAATGTATCAAATGGGTTCAGGACCTGGCAATATTTCCGGTTCCATTTATTATGCATTTGACAATAAACCTGAAAACGGCCCACCGGCTTGCAACGTTGAAATCCTTTTATTGAATGAAAACGATGAACCGGTTCTATGTGCTCATTCAAACGAAATCGGTGCATTTGAATTTAACCAGCTACCCTTGGGAACCTATAAAGTTTATGCGGAGGTAACTGGCAAGGAAACATTTCCATTAACAGTTTGTCTCGAAGAGAATTCCTGTTTGATGGGAAACATAATTCTTACAATCGGAAATTATACCGTTAATTACACAGTGAATGCAGTTGATGAAAATAACTGGATTGGAAATGTAAGTAATCCCTATCCAAATCCGGTTGATGATTTTGTAAACTTTGACCTTAATTTGGTTCATGCAGGAATTGTGAGCTGTTCCATCTATTCCGCATCCGGAAAGTTGATAAAAGAATTTGATCAAACCGTTGTTGCAGGAACAAATCAAATGCATTTTGATATCTACGAACTAAATCGGGGGGTGTACCTGCTAAAATTATTTTATGACAACCGAAATATGGTTGTCAGGAAATTTATAAAATAGTGATGCAACAATTCCGTAAACCCCGTTAATCGGGGTTTTTTTATGTTATTTGGGGAAAAATAGATGAAATTTTTAGTTTTCAGGCAACCCATGAAATCCTTTGAAGTCTGATAGTAAGTTATGGCAATTGATGATTGGCGACGAAAAAATACTTGAAGGATGTATTGCAGGAAATAGACATGCCCAAAACCAACTTTACCAAAGGTTTGCAAAAGGTATGCTGGGTGTGTGTCTTCGCTACGGTAAAAGTCTGGTCGAAGCGGAAGATATTCTTCAGGATGGATTCATCAAGGTTTTTAAAAACATAAAAGATTTCAGAAATGAAGGTTCACTTGAAGGCTGGATCAGAAGAATAATGGTTAATACAGCGATAACCCATTTTAACAAGAATAAAATGAAATTTATTGAGATTGACGATGAAATTGCGGTTCAGCAGGAAGAACAAGAAGAAGAATTTAATGAAAAGATTGAACCAGAAATTTTATTAAATCTTATTCAGCAAATGCCTGCGGGTTACCGAATGGTTTTAAACCTTTATATTTTTAAAGGTTTAATCACAAGGAAATAGCACAATTTTATGCATTTCAGAAAACACATCCCCCAAACAGAATTATTGAATTTATATATATCTCAAGGCGTGAACTTTAAAAAATTATAAAAATACAACAGCCTCTGACAGCTGAAACTAAAGACGCTTTTCTCAAAAATATGGATGAACTTCTTCAGAAAACATGGAGGCTTATGAAAAAGAACCTTCAGTAAGGTTGACGGAAAAGAATATCATGGAGGCTTTTCTTACTGGGGAATCTACATTGCGCTTACAGTTTTCATTGTGGGATGTTCGACTGCCTCTTACTGTTTTGCCCTCCCGCAAAATACCAGAATAATCATCACAGGCAATTCTACCAAATACAATCTCAACAAATCTATTTTAATCGAAACACTCTCAAAATAGTCCGCTGTTGAATGAAAATAAATAGATTATTCACATGTTATTATTGTGAACGGTAAAAAGTGGTTTAAAAGACACAGCCGCATCGTCCTTCGATAAATGAAATTCGACCAGACAGAACAGGTAAATAAAGCCAATGTTATTGCAGAATCATGAATAGCGCCAATGCGGTGTGAATCAGCGATAGAGTTGGTTAAATCGTAGCTGATCCATAAACCCCCAACAAATCAAATCCTGTTTTCAAGACAAAAAGCATGAAACTATCTGGGGTCTGATTAGATTAAATACCGCTGTAGCCAAAATACCTTTACATCCAAATTTTTAAAGAATTTCGATTTAATCAAAGTTATTTGTTCCCGTTTATTGAATTGCGGAGTGAGGATATTAATCTGCCATCTATTCCGGCTGATGATTAATATCGGAAAACAAGCAAACAAATTATGGGTTTGCACTTCACGTCACACCGCAGGCATTTTTTATGCAGGATAAGACAGTAACAAAGCTGTATACTTCTATTCACCGCAATGTACCGATGAAAACAAGACGGTATTGAGGCAGGTGCAGGAGTCGC